>JAGZZT010000026.1 GCA_018377235.1 Clostridium sp. | reverse complement strand
TACTAATCGGTCGAGGGCTTAACCAAGAGGTTGGGTAGAGAGAAGAAGGATGGAAGAGATAGGAAGTAGGATTCAATGTGTGGTTTTGAGGGTATGTATATCCTTAAAATGGCCCGGTGGCTCAGTTGGTTAGAGCGCCGCCCTGTCACGGCGGAGGTCGTGGGTTCGAGTCCCATCCGGGTCGCTTTAGCGACAAGCTAAAAATTGAAATGAGGGGTCTTAGCTCAGCTGGGAGAGCATCTGCCTTACAAGCAGAGGGTCATAGGTTCGAGCCCTATAGGCCCCATTTCATTTGCCGATGTGGCTCAATTGGCAGAGCAGCTGATTTGTAATCAGCAGGTTATCGGTTCGAGTCCGATCATCGGCTTAGGCGAAAGCCAATTTCATATGGATGGGTTCCCGAGTGGCCAAAGGGGGCAGACTGTAAATCTGTTGCGACACGCTTCGGTGGTTCGAATCCACCTCCATCCATTTAAAATAGGTATTGATATTTTAATACTTATTGTATATAATAGGAATGTAAATATTGACGCGGGGTGGAGCAGTCTGGAAGCTCGTCGGGCTCATAACCCGAAGGTCGTAGGTTCAAATCCTGCCCCCGCAATTTTTTTATGTCTTTTTTCAATCAGTATTTGTCTGATAGAAAAATTCATAAGAAGAAATGCCCAGATAGCTCAGTTGGTAGAGCAGAGGACTGAAAATCCTCGTGTCGCTGGTTCGATTCCGGCTCTGGGCATTTATTTTTTGCCTTTTGAGGGGTATTAGCTCAGTCGGTAGAGCACTTGACTTTTAATCAAGTTGTCCGGGGTTCGAATCCCCGATGCCTCAGGTTTTACAAACAGCGGAAATCTTTGATTTAAAGGATTTCCGCTGTTTTTAGATCTGTATCAGATTATTCAGTTTCGGATCGTATTGCTCTTTGTACGCTGATGCTAGAATCAGTCTGTACGAAAATTGAAAGAATTTGTTAAGTTGTTTTATGGTGGGGCAGCTGATATAATTACGAATGAATGTCTATAATGATAATAGTATGGGAACGGCGTCATCATACAGATATAATTTTTATTTGATTCCTGTATATGGCGCTGTCATTCAGACAAAAGAAGCTTAAATAGAAGAAAGGAAAACCAGAATGAGTATAAAACATAAGGGAAAAAGAATTTTAACAGCGTTGGCTGCAGCGTGTATGATGTTCGGCTCAGTTTCGACTCAAAAAGTGGCTGCTTCTCCAGCGGAAGAATCAGTGAAAGCACCGTCAGAGGCTGCTGAGAATTCGGGACAGTCTCAGGCTGCTGAAACGTATCTTGGAGGCGCGTCTCTTACAATGCTGGCGCCTCAGACAGATGGTCAGAATATGTCATTTTTACTGCAGACTAATCATGGAGAAGTGATTGTTATTGACGGCGGGCTTGACCAGGATGCAGATCATTTAGCCCAGACGATTCAGACGATGGGAGGAAGAGTATCGGCCTGGCTGATTACGCATCCTCACAGCGATCATGTAGGGGCTTTGACAAATCTGCTGAACAGGAATCCGATTCCTGTTCAAATTGATAATATTTACTGTTCTTTTCTAACCAGGGAACAGTATGAAAAGGGCGATCATATGGGACGAATGTCAGATTATGACAGCCTGATGGCAGCGCTCTCTAAGATTCCAGCAGAAAGGCTGCATATGTCATTGACCAGAGGACAGAAAATTGTGGTGGACAATGCTGAAATTACAGTGATGAATGATCCTTTTTATACAGATTATAATACTTTTAATAATAGCTCAATTGCATACCGAATTGATATTAATGGAAAGAGGCTGATGTTTTTAGGAGATATGGGCTGGGAACCAGGAACGAGGTTGATCCGGATGTGGGATTATAAGGAATTGAAGTCGGATGTTGTCCAGATGGCTCATCATGGACAGGATGGAGCAGAGGAAAATCTCTATCAGGTTCTTCATCCGGAAATTTGCTTTTGGCCGACTCCAGGATGGCTCTGGGACAACATGAAAGACGGCATAGCAGATGCAGGCTCCTATAAAACAATGAAAACCAGAGCCTGGATGGAGCGGATGGGTGTTGCGAGAAATTATGTAGCAAAGGATGGAGACTTAGTTCTCAGATAAAGAAAGACAGAAAGATAAATAAGCAGACATAGATAAAAAAGGTAAAAAGCAGTTTTGGATATGGGAGCAGACCTGTATTCAAAGCTGCTTTTATGTTTAAATTTTGTTTTTAAATTATAAAAGGATGGGGATAGGGGCTGAGAAGGCAGCATTAAGAGGGGGGAAAAGAAAAAACAGTGGAAAAAAGGCACATTTTCCCTTAAAATAAAGACAGAGAAACCGCACTTTGAATAAAAAAGAATGGATGGTAAAATATAGGGGCAGTTTTATCAGACAGCAGAGACAGATGGGCGAGAGAACGGAGAGGGAGCCAGAGAGCGGCAGGAGGGGGAATATGAGGAAGCAGACAGTGCTGGAGAAAACAGCGGGACAGGTGAGAAATGGGATCCGGGAGAAATATGAGGATTTCTATATTCTGACAGTAGACGAGGTTTTCCAGGCAGCCTGCACGGCGATGGGGAAAGATGGAGCCGAGGAGCTGTTAATGAAAGCCTATCTGGAATTGTTTGAACAAAAGGAAATGATTCCTGAGTCTGAGGAGGATATCAGACACTATGTGAGAGAACTGGTTTTTCATCTTGCCTGTGCGGCACCGGAATCAGAGGAAGAAGGCGTTTCACAGAAAGACACTATAGGAGAGAGTCAGGCTGCAGAACTGTGGCTGCAGATGGAAGCACGTCTGGGTTTATCTGCAGATGGCGAGGACAGTATGACAGAAGGTGAAGAAGAGCCGGGGACATTTGGGCTGGAACTATATATTAAAGGATTTATAAGAGTAGCTCTTACTGTGGCAGTAGTGGGAGGAATTCTGTTCTTTTTGTGTAAAAATGTAATTGGGCTTATGTCGGAGCGGAAGGCAGAGCAGACTGCAGTCCAGATACAGGAGGCTGAACGGAAGAAGGAGGAATCCCTTGACGGCAGCCAGAAGGAGGACAAAGAGACAAAAAAAGCAGACCTTCTCAGAGGCGCTTTTTTTGAATGTAAGGATGGAAAACTATTTTTGATGACAGCTGACGGGCCATTCCGTCAGGAAAGACTTTTTCATGGAAAACAGATTCTCACATTTTCAGAGGATGGGGCTTTAGAGAAGATAGAGGAAAACAGCCAGGCGGACGGTCAGAATATTTCAGCTTTTAATGGAGACGATCAGTATTTCATCAAGGATGGAAGTATTTATATAAAAGAAGGCATGAATGGGAAGGAATATTGTGTGGCTGGAAACGGCCATATAGTGTGGATGGACTGCAGGTGCCAGAGCCTCTGGTATGTGTGCAGCTATCAGATCCCCAATTCAGATCAGATTAAAATGACAGCTTTCAGAGCTGACTTAGATGGGAGCGGCGAGGAGGAGCTTGTAACAGACAGCGCTGTATTAAAAAAGGATGGACTGCAGTTTTCCAAAGACTGGATCTATTATAAAAGTGGAAATACTGTCTTCAGAAAGAGCAGGAACGGCCTTCAGAAAGAGAAGATGGCTGAAACAGAGGGAGAATATTTTGCCTTTGACAATACAGTATTTTATATGGACGGAGATCATATAAAAAGCGTGTCAGAAGGGGATGCAGATTATTACGAAAACGGAGCATATCAGTTTTCCATAGAGGATGATGGGATTTTTCTGACTGATGAGGACGGAGAGCCTGCAGTTCCAGATGAGAACGGAGAAATCAGATTAGAGGATAGAATTTATGCCATGTCAGGAAATAAGATAACAGCAGTCCGGCAGGCTGATATTTTCTATAAAGATGCTTTGTACTATCTGGACAATCCGGATGGACAGAGGAAGATCTATCAGAAGTCTCAGAAGGACAGTTTTACAGGGTTGATGCCTCAGAATGGGATCCGTACAGACAGTCTGTGCCTGGCAGGTTCATGGCTGTATTACAGCGCCTGCATGGAGCAGATTGATGGAGTGCAGTACAGCCAGATTTACCGGGTGAATTTGGAAAATATGGCTCAGGAGAAGGTTGGAAGGCTGTTTCAGGGTGTGGTGACGGCTATGTACGCTTCCAGTCGGGAAAACAGGATCTACGGAGAATATATTGATTCTGTGGAAAATGGAAAAATTCATGGAAAGATTTGCGCTGTTACAGAGGATGGCAAGATAGGAGTTATTGAGGATTCAGTTCCGCGCAGTCAGGGAAATGACAGACTGCAGTTTGCAGCAGCTGACGATGGTAAAATTTACTGTTTTTATCACATGTGTATTTATGACAGCGAGTCAGGGGAGATCCGCGATATCAGCACAGAGGCTGTGGAAATAGAATGGTAAGAAGTTTTAAGTTAAGAAAAAACAGGAGGATCAGGCAGCATGAAGCTGATTGGCAGGCTGGAGGAGTATGGAAAATCAGATTTTTATGGTTTCCACATGCCGGGACATAAACGGCGGGAGGAATTGGGGATAACTTTATTTCCAAATCCATTTTCTGTGGATATTACGGAGATTGATGGATTTGATAATCTTCACCATCCGGAAGGAATTTTAAAAGAATCCATGGAGCATGCAGCAGAGATTTACAGGTCAGATAAGACCTATTATCTGGTAAATGGAAGCACCTGCGGAATATTGGCAGCCATAAGCAGCGCAGTGCCGGATGGGAAAAAACTTCTTATGGCCAGAAATTCACATAAATCAGCGTATCATGCAGCTATGCTGAATAGGATTGAGACAGAGTATATTTATCCTGAGATCATAGAAGGCTTTGGAATCCAGGGGGGAATAGAGCCAAAGGAACTGAGACGGATTCTGGCGGAGGACGGGGAAAATACCATAGGAGCGGTGTTCCTGACCTCGCCTACCTATGAAGGAATTGTGTCGGACGTGAAGCAGCTTGCAGAAATTGTCCATGAAAAGGGAATTCCGTTGATTGTGGATGAAGCTCATGGAGCACATTTCCCATTTTATAACGGGGAGAGGGAAAATAGACAGACAGGAAGGCTTTTTCCGCGTTCTGCTTTGCAGTGTGGTGCAGATATTGTGATTCAAAGCGTTCACAAAACTCTTCCGTCTCTGACGCAGACAGCGGTTCTGCATCTGAAAAATGGACTGGCAGACAGGGAGAAACTGGAGTTTTATCTGAGGATTTACCAGAGTTCCAGCCCATCCTATGTGATGATGGCTTCCATTGAAAACTGCATTGAATATATGGCGGAGGATGGCAGAAAACGGCTGGATCAGCTGGGAAAAAATCTGGAATACTGGATGGAGGCAGCAGAAAGATGGCGCTGCCTTACGATACTGGATGATCGGATTCTGGGGAAAAACGGGGCTTTTGACAGAGATATTTCCAAGCTGGCAGTGGGAATCGGATCCCTGGCAGAGCAGGCTGGGATGAATGGGACAGCGCTGGCGGAGGAAATCAGGGAGCGCTTTCATCTGGAACCAGAGATGTGCTGTGACCGGTATGTGTTATATATGACGTCTCTCATGGATTCAGAGGAGAGCCTTTTAAGACTGATGGACGCCCTTAGCCAGGTAGACCGAGAAATTTACGGAAGGATTTCAGGGCAGGAATACAAAGAGCCTGGCATGAAGAAGGATGGAACGACAGAAACTGCAGATGAAAACATGGAAAGATGGAGAGAGAAACCAGGCATACTGACCTGGTCCAGGGATGTTTCCAGGCATATGAGCATGTCAGAGGCAGTGAAGAAAAAAGGGCGCCGGCTGGTACTGGAGGACGCCTGCGGATGGGTCAGCAGAGGTTTTCTGACGGTTTATCCTCCTGGAGTTCCTGCAGTTGTGCCGGGAGAGGTAATTTCCGGAGAAACAGCAGAACTTCTTCTGAAAAACGCAGATCTGGGTCTGACGGTGGAAGGTCTGGATGCAGATGGAAGAGTGGATATTGTAGAGAAGGAATCCTGAAAAATATGGTGATGAGGAAGGAACGGACAGGAACGTGACAGATAATAGAACTGCTGGAAAGATTTTTTTTGTAATGGGAAAAAGCGCGTCGGGGAAGGATACAGTTTATAAAAAACTGCTGGAGCATTTTCCTGAGATGAGAACAGTGACGCTTTATACAACCCGTCCCATGCGGGAAGGGGAAACTGAGGGAATGGAATATCATTTTATAGAGAGGAAACTGCTGGAGGCTATGGAGTCAAGGGGGAGGGTCATTGAAACGCGTACATATCAGACCATGTACGGCCCCTGGAGCTACGCCACAGTAGACGACGGGCAGATCGATTTGTCTGAGCACAGCTATATCATGATTGGAACACTGGAATCATATGAGAGTATCAGGAATTATTTCGGAAATGAGAGAACAGTTCCAATTTATATTGAAGTGGAGGATGGGGAACGGCTGATTCGCGCTGTGAACAGGGAAAAGCAGCAGAAAGCGCCCAGATATGCGGAGCTCTGCCGCCGTTTTTTAGCTGACGAGATCGATTTTTCAGAGGAAAAACTGGCGCAGGCAGGTATAGTGCCAGGACAGCGTTATGAAAACCGAGAGCTTTCAGACTGTCTGAAAAAAATAACTGAAACAATAGAGGCCGCAGTGCGGGCATAATTGACAGAGCTTCTCACTTTCCACATCAAATATAGTGTGGTATAATGTAGCACATCAGCAGGAAAACAAGCGGCTGCGAAGCAGACATTTGTTTTCCTGAGGCAATAACGAGCAAACCGTCTGCGAAGCAGACGTCAGGTATACATGTAGGAGGGAATCATGGCAGGTTTTAAAGATATTATAGGGCATGAAATGATAAAGGATCATTTCCAGAAAGCAATTGAATACCACAAGGTTTCCCATGCCTATATCCTTTCAGGAGAACAGGGAATGGGACGAAAAACACTGGCAAAGGCATTTGCCATGACTCTTCTCTGCGAGAAAAGTGATAAAGAGCCATGTATGGAGTGCCATTCCTGCAAGCAGATTTTAAGCGGAAACCATCCGGATGTGATCTGGGTGACTCACGAGAAGCTGAACAGCATTGGCGTAGATGACATCAGGGAACAGATTAACGATACGATTCAGATTAAGCCCTACAGCAGCGCTTATAAGATTTATCTGGTGGATGAGGCGGAGAAGATGACGGTTCAGGCCCAGAACGCCCTGTTAAAGACGATGGAGGAACCTCCGGCCTATGCGATTATTATTCTCATGACTACAAATGAAGAGACGTTCCTGCCGACGATTCTGTCCCGGTGCATTAATCTGAAGCTGAAGCCGCTGAAGGATCAGACGATCAGCAGTTATTTGGAAGAGTCTATGGGAATTTCAGAGAATCAGGCGGATGTATTTGCTGCATTTGCCAGGGGGAATCTGGGAAAGGCTATTTATCTGGCCTCTTCAGAGGAGTTTAAGCTCCTCTACAGAGAGGTTTTAACCCTTCTTAAAAATGTGAAGGAGATGGATATTGCCATGCTCTTAGACTACATTAAAAAGATGCAGGAGGAGAATCTGGTTCTGGATGAGTGTCTCGATTTTATGCAGCTGTGGTACAGGGATATTCTGATGTACAAGGTGACAAAAGACATGAACTGCCTGATTTTTAAGGAAGAGTACAGTGCTGTCAGCAAACTGTGCCAGAACAGTTCCTATGAGGGCCTGGAGGCTGTCTTAAATGCGATCGACAAAGCCAAGGCAAGACTGGCAGCTAATGTAAATACAGAGCTGGCTCTTGAACTGATGCTTTTAACCATGAAGGAGAACTGATTTATGATAAATGTAATTGGAGTCCGGTTTCGCCCGGCTGGAAAGGTGTATTTTTTCGATCCGGCTGGAATGGACATTAACACAGGAGATCATGTAATTGTGGAGACGGCCCGCGGCATTGAATTCGGCCATGTGGTGCTGGGCAGCAGGGCTGTAGATGAGTCGAAGGTGATTCAGCCGTTAAAGCCGGTGATCCGTATGGCTACGGCAGCTGATGAGGAGACGGAGAGAAGGAATAAGGAGAAAGAGAAAGACGCTTTTGGAATCTGCCTGGAAAAGATTAAGAAGCATAATCTCCAGATGAAGCTGATTGACGCAGAGTATACCTTTGACAATAATAAGGTGCTGTTCTATTTTACTGCAGATGGGAGAATCGACTTCAGAGATCTGGTGAAGGATCTGGCGGCTGTGTTTAAGACGAGAATTGAGCTGCGCCAGATTGGAGTCAGGGATGAGACAAAGATTATGGGAGGAATCGGCATCTGCGGAAGACCTCTGTGCTGTCATACCTATTTGTCTGAGTTTATTCCAGTGTCTATAAAAATGGCAAAGGAGCAGAATCTTTCTTTGAATCCCACGAAGATTTCCGGCGTCTGCGGAAGGCTGATGTGCTGCCTGAAGAACGAGGAGGAAACCTACGAGGAATTAAACAGTAAGCTGCCGAATATCGGCGATTATGTGACTACAGACGACGGACTGAAAGGAGAGGTTCACAGTGTCAGTGTACTCAGACAGCTGGTGAAGGTGGTGGTCACTGTGGGCAAGGATGAGAAGGAAATCAGGGAGTATCCGGTGGAGAGCCTGAAATTCCGCCCTAAGCGCCGCAGAGAGCGAGTCAATGTGGATGCAGAGCTTAAACAGCTGGAAGCGCTGGAAAAACGAGAAGGAAAGTCAAAGCTTGATAATAATTGACAGAACACCTGACAGAAGAAAGGACAACAGATCTTGAACTCAGAAAACAGGGAAATTGTGCTTAAGGAAGGCGAGCGGATCGATGATCTGCACCGGAACGGCTATCAGATTATCCAAAATGAAAAGGCCTTCTGTTTCGGCATGGATGCAGTGCTTTTGTCAGGCTATGCGGTGGTAAAGCCAGGGGAGAAGGCTCTGGATTTGGGAACAGGGACAGGAATTATCCCTATTCTGCTGGAGGCTAAGACAGAAGGAAGCCACTTCACAGGGCTGGAGATCCAGGCCGAAATGGCCGAAATGGCGGGCCGCAGTGTCTGCCTGAATGGCCTGGAGAGAAAAATAGACATCGTTACAGGAGATATAAAAGAAGCAGGGCGGATATTCGGCGCTGCCTCTTTTGATGTAGTGACCTCAAATCCGCCGTATATGAATGACAGCCATGGACTGAAAAATCCTGATCTTCCCAAGGCGATTGCCCGCCATGAGGTACTCTGCTCTCTGGAGGACGTGGTAAGGGAAGGCGCGCGGGTGCTCAGGCCCGGAGGCCGTTTTTATATGGTTCACAGGCCTCACAGGCTTATTGAGATTATCACAGCATTTACCAGGCACAAGCTGGAGCCGAAGCGGATGAAACTGGTGCATCCATTTGCAGATCGTGAGGCTAATATGGTGCTAATTGAGGCAGTAAAGGGCGGCCGCTCCATGATAAAAGTAGAAAAGCCGCTGATTGTGTACCGGGAACCGGGCGTCTATATGGATGAAATCTATGATATTTATGGATATTAGGCCTGACACTTAAGAAGCTCAAAAGGCTGTAAGGCAGGCTTAAAAAGGAGGAGAGACAGTGGAGGAATGCAGACAGGAAGAACAGGATTTGATGGAACAGGAAGCCTCAGAGCAGAGTGAGGCTCTGGAATACAGGGCAGGATGGAACCAGGATAAGGGGGAGGACAGCTGCTTCGGAGGAAAAGACGGCCAGGGAAAGCTCTATCTGTGCGCCACCCCCATTGGAAATCTGGACGATATTACTCTGCGGGTACTGGACACGCTGAAAAAAGTAGATTTGATTGCAGCGGAGGACACCAGGCACAGTATTAAGCTGTTAAACCATTTTCACATTAAGACGCCTATGACCAGCTACCATGAATACAACAAGGTGGAGAAGGCCAGATATCTGGTGGAGCAGCTGAAAAAGGGAGTCAATATCGCTCTGGTGACAGACGCCGGCACTCCCGGAATCTCCGATCCGGGGGAAGAGCTGGTTCGCCAGTGCCACGAGGCGGGAGTGGAGCTGACCTCACTTCCGGGACCTGCGGCCTGTATTACGGCTCTTACAATTTCAGGACTTCCGACCAGACGTTTCTGCTTCGAGGCGTTTCTGCCTCCGGATAAGAAGGAGAGGCAGATGATTCTGGAGGAGCTTAAAAGAGAGACCAGAACGATTATTGTATATGAGGCACCCCACCGGCTGGAGAGAACTCTTGAAGAGCTTTTTAAAACCCTTGGGGAGAGAAATATCACGATCTGCAGAGAACTGACCAAACGATATGAGGAGGCCTTTAAAACGACATTTTCCGGAGCTCTTTCTTTCTATGAGGCTCATGAGCCTAAGGGAGAGTGCGTGATTGTCATTGAGGGGAAATCCTTTGAACAGGTGGAGCGGGAGCGTCAGCAGAGTTTTGAGGAGATGACGATAGCTGAACATATGGAACGCTACCTGTCCCAGGGAATGGACAAAAAAGAGGCCATGAAAAAGGTAGCTAAGGATCGGGGAATCAGCAAGAGGGACGTGTACCAGAGTCTTCTGGAGGAAGACGGAGAGTAGACGGGAAAAACCGGAATACTGCTGACAGGAGTGGAGCCATGGATCGGCTGTTCAGCTCTGAGACAGATAAAATCCGCCTCAGGCTGGTGAGAAGCCATATCAGATGACAGCTAGAACCGGAATACTGCTGTTCCAAAGGCTGGCAGCGGGTACGCGAAGGAGAAGGGCTGTCCATCACATTCGCTTTTTTTAGAGCGGTACACATGTATGTCATCATTTTTTTCATAGAAGCCGTGTCCGCTGTCCAGAACCAAGGTAAAATTCCCCCGCTTGGGAACACCTACCCGGTAATCATCCCTGGCGACTGGGGTAAAATTAATGATAAAGAGAAGATTTTTCTTTTTAGTCTCATCTCTTCTGATAAAACTGAAAATGCTGCGGTCTCCGTCATCGGCGTTGATCCACTGGAAGCCAGCTGAATCGCTGTCCAGACGGAACAGGCAGGGGTATTTTCGGTAGAGAGTGAGGAGACTGCGGACATAATGCTGCAAATCTTTGTGAAGAGGCTCATCGGCCAGATACCAGTCGAGGGCCTTTTTTTCATCCCATTCATGGAGCTGTCCAAAATCCTGTCCCATAAAGAGCAGCTTCTTTCCCGGATGGCCTGTCATAAAGGTGTAGCCAGCCTTCAGATTGGCAAATTTATCTTCGTAGCTTCCGGGCATCTTGTTGATCATGGAGCATTTCAGATGAACCACTTCGTCATGGGAGAGGACGAGAATAAAGTTTTCGCTGGAGGCGTAGGTGAGGCCGAAGGTCATTTTATTATGGTTAAATTTCCGGTAAATGGGATCTAATTTCATGTATTCCAGAAAATCGTGCATCCAGCCCATATTCCATTTAAAGGTAAATCCCAGTCCGTCCTCTTCAGGCCGATGGGTGACTTTGGGCCAGGCGGTGGATTCTTCTGCAATCATCATAACACCGTCCCTGCGCCCTGTGAGAACGCTGTTCAGATGCTTGAAAAACTCTATTGCCTCCAGGTTCTGGTTTCCTCCATACTGATTAGGAACCCATTCTCCATCTTTGCGTCCGTAATCAAGATAAAGCATGGACGCTACAGCGTCCACCCTCAGGCCGTCGATATGGTACTGCTCAATCCAGTAGAGGGCGTTGGCGATCAGAAAGTTTTTCACTTCATTTTTGCTATAGTCGAATACCTTGGTTCCCCAATCAGGGTGCTCGCCTTTCCTGGGATCAGCGTATTCATAAAGAGGCTCTCCGTCAAAATCGGCCAGACCGTGGGCGTCCTTTGGAAAATGAGCAGGAACCCAGTCCAGGATGACGCCGATGCCTTTTTTGTGGAGATAATTGACCAGATACATAAAGTCCTTCGGTGTTCCATAGCGGGAAGTAGGGGCATAGTATCCAGTCACCTGATAGCCCCAGGAGCCATCGAAGGGGTGCTCTGCAATGCCTATCAGCTCTACATGAGTGTATCCCATAGATTTGACATAATCAGCCAGCTCTCTGGCAGCTTCCCGGTAAGTCAGGCAGTTATCGCGCTCCGGCCGGTTTGTTTTCCGCCAGGAACCCAGATGCACTTCATAGACGGCCATGGGAGCCTTCACTGGATCCAGGTTTTTCCGTTTTTCCATCCACACAGAATCGCTCCAGGAAAAGCCAGTGACATCTGCAGTAATGGAGGCGGTTCCAGGCCGGTATTCGCTGAAAAAAGCGAAAGGATCCGCCTTCATCAGAAGAGAGCCGTTCTTTGCGGAAACCGCGTATTTATACAGTTCTCCTTCTTTCAGACCGGGTACAAAGGCCTCAAAAATGCCGGAATCACTGATCCGCTTCATAGGCGTTTTTTCAGAATTCCAGCCGTTAAAATCGCCGATTACGCTGACGGATTCTGCGTGGGGAGCCCAGACAGCAAAGTGAGTGCCGGATTTTTTTCGGTATGTAAAAGGGTGAGCTCCCATTTTTTCATAGAGGCGGTAGTGGCGTCCTTCGCCAAAAAGATAGAGATCTAAATCTCCAAAAAACCCCATGCCGATTTTTTTATTCATAATCATTCCCCCTGAATTGTATAGTGTTTTGCGCGTCTGGTTCTGGAGCCGCCGTGCCAGGCTCATAGCTGTGGGAGGAGGACTCAAATACAGGGCCTGTGTAAAGCGCTGTCTGTGTACCAGGCTGTCATGATGTACCTCCTCTGCTGTTTGGAAAAACTGTTCTGCCTGTGACGGCTGGAACAGGATTATCATTCCTGATTTTTAATGCGGCGCAGAAGAAACTGATAGCGCAGCTGAGCCGCATTGATTTCATAGATACAGCAGTCGATCAGAACTGGATCCACCGCCTGTTCAAAGTGATTTCTGGCGCAGTCCATATCTGTCATAATCTGGCGCAGTTCTTCTTTTAATGAAAAAATACCTGGGATGCCATGGTTCTTAGAAGTCTGCTTCATTTTCATGTATCATTTACCTCCTGTCGTTCTTAGTATGGATGGCAGACAGGAAATATATGTAATAAAAGCGGAATTTTAAGGCTTCTCTTTCATATTCAGGAAGGACTGAAGTCTGCGGCCAAGTTCTGTCAGGCTTAAAGTGGCCTCAGAGATGGAAAGATAGTAATAATTGCAGGTTCCCTTTCTCCTCACAGAAATCAGCCCGGCCTCCTTCAGTATTTTCAGGTGATGGGATACGGCTGGCCGGGACAAACTTGTGCATTCGGTAATTTCTTTCACATTTAGCCCGTGAAGACTTAAACTTTCTTTGGAGTAATCTCCGCCGCAGCGCCGGGAGGCAGCCTCTGTCAGGGCTTCCACAATGGTCAGGCGGATTTCATCTCCAAGAGCAATAAAAAAGGGCATACACTGGTGGAAACATTGCTTTAATTCTTCTGCCTCTGTCATGGAACACGCCTCCTTGGTTCAAAAAAATAAACTAATTTAAGATTATTTTATCACTGAGAAATGGGTCAGTCAATGAAAAATATCTCATTAATATTGCAAATAAACGGAAATATGGTAGAATAGTGCTAGAAATTCATCACAGTTCAGACGCTGTATAAAACTGTGGTATAAATTCAGAATTAAATACATGGAGATGGCAGGAAAACTGCAGAAGGAGAAGGAAATGAAGTTTTTTATTGACACAGCTAATGTAGATGAGATCAGAAAAGCTAATGATATGGGAATTATCTGCGGCGTTACCACAAATCCGTCTTTAATTGCCAAGGAGGGACGTGATTTTAAGCAGGTGATTCAGGAAATTACGTCGATTGTAGACGGACCTATCAGCGGCGAGGTGAACGCTCTCACCACAGATGCAGAAGGCATGATTAAGGAAGGACGGGAGATTGCGGCTATCCATCCGAATATGGTAGTAAAAATTCCTATGACAGCAGAGGGACTGAAGGCTACCAAGGTGCTTTCAGAAGAAGGGATTAAGGTTAATGTAACTCTGATTTTCTCTGCAAATCAGGCTCTTTTGGCTGCAAGAGCGGGAGCTGCCTACGTATCTCCGTTTGTGGGACGTTTAGATGACATTTCCCAGCCGGGAGTCGAGCTGATAGAGACGATCATGGATATTTTTGAAACCCACGGAATTGAGACTGAGGTGATCGCAGCCAGCATCCGCACAACTATGCATGTAACTCAGTGTGCTCAGGCGGGAGCTGATATTGCTACTGTGCCTTATAAGGTTCTTGAGCAGATGCTTCACCATCCATTGACAGACCAGGGAATTGAAAAATTCCAGGCAGATTACAAGGCAGTATTCGGAGATAAATAAAGTACAGCAAAAATTTTAATATTTCTGCTGGGATAGGATAGAAAAAGGGAATGTTTTACAGGAAGTTGGAAAACACTGTAAAATATTTCCTTTTCTATTTTTATGGTTTGGCAGCATGCCGGGCTGTTTTTATTAACTGATTTCAGTGACTTTGAAAGCAGAGTATGTAATAAATGTGCACAAAAATAGAAACACTATTTTAGTAATTATCACAATAAAAACCAGAGAATTTCCCCTTGACTTTTTGTATGCTCATGACATAATAGGGGGTACATAAAATTTCTAAATTTCTTTTAACATTCTTAGATATTCGAGAGCGCTGGAGAATTATTCAGAACATTCCAGCCATATCCGGGGCGGCGTCCCCAAGTTTCAAATAGTTTAAAATCAGGAGAGATGAGTACAAAGAAAAAAGGAGGGGAATACAATGGGAATATTGGCTTAAAGTGGATGCTTCATGCATGTCTGACAGCAGCGGCAGTTTCTGACTGGAAAACAGGAAAAATTCCTAATGTTCTTACTGGGATTACTGCACTGACGGGATGCGGATATTTTCTGGCAGCAGGAATTGGGCTGGAGGCAGGAGGGGCAGCGGTCAGAGGGACTGCAATTCTTCTGTGTTTGTTTCCGCTCCATTTATTTCGGATGATAGGCGCAGGAGATATTAAAATGATGGCATGTATGGGGTTTTTTCTAAATGTACGAGAGTGGCTTCAGGTAATGCTGGGAGCCTTTGTTCTGGCGGGATGCTGGTCGGTTCAAGAGATGTGGAGGAAGGAACTGGCAGGAAAAAGAATTCGATATCTGCTTTTTTATGTTCATCGGTTTCTCAGAACAGGTGAGAGAATCCCTTACAGGACAGACGGAATGGATCCATCTGCATTACTCTGTCTGGGACCGTTCTTGTGGGCAGGGCTGACAATATTTCTTATGGGGGAAGGCGCAGGATGAAACGAATTATGGCAGTATATGATCTGGATCTGTTTTATGCTAAGCGGTTTGCGGATGTTATGAATCAGAAAGAAAATATTCCGTTTGCAGTGATGGCATTTACCTCTTTAGAGAGGCTCAGGCAGTATGCCGGGGAGCATTCCATCGAGCTTCTCTTGATCAGCAGCCAGGTAAATCGGGAGGAGATTCGTGATCTTGGAATCGGACAGGTGATAACACTTACAGAGGGACAGTCCCAGGAAGCAGATACAGACTGCCCGTCTGTGTATAAGTATCAGTCCAGTTCAGGGATTATCAGAGAAGTGATGGCCTGTTACAGCGCTGGAGAGGATCCGGCTAGGATAGAGGACGGAAAGACGGCATCTGTGATTGGCGTTTATTCTCCAGTGGGAAGATGTCTGAAAACTTCCTTTGCGTTGACGCTGGGACAGCTGATGGCTGCTGACAGAAGAGTGCTTTATGTCACACTGGAAGATTACTCAGGGCTTGCTTCTATGACAGGGGAGGAGTACAAAAGTGATTTTTCGGATGTCCTCTATTATTTTAGCCAGGGAAGCTTAAATATTCTGCGATTAAGCGGAATTGTTCATTCAATTGGAAATATGGACTATATTCCGCCTGCGCGCTATCCGGAGGATTTGTCCCATATTCCATCGGAACAGATGGCAGAGCTTATCCGGAATCTGGCATCAGGAGGAGGATATGAAATTATTATTCTGGATGCAGGAAATTATGGGCATCAGGCATTTCCTCTTCTTGCAGTCTGCCAGATTGTGTATATGCCGATAAAGGAGGATGGGATATCAGCGGCAAAAATTATGGAATTTGAGACATATGCAAAGAGGACAGGAAATCAAGAAGCTTTAGATAAAATTAAAAAGCTGAAGCTTCCGTATCATCGAGAATTTGGAAGAAAGGAAAATTATATTGAACAGCTGCTTTGGAGCGAGCTGGGAGATTATGTGAGAAGGCTGCTGAGAGGCGGGGAAAGAGAGAAAATGGACTTTTAGGAGGAGCAAAGCGTGGCTGGAAAAAAAACAGGAAGAAATATGCCCAGGGATTCAGAAATGGAACAGGAGGACGAAGTCCCAGAATTTTTTAAAGAGAAGGGCAGCCGGACACTGGAAGAGGTGCAGAAAGAACTGCGGGGCAGACTTAGACAGGAGCTGGAAGAAAGGAGGCAGATGGGGGATGGGGAACTGTCTGAATTGATAGATTCTATGATTCAGCAGGCCGGAGAGACGCTTTACCTTCCTCTTGCCCAGAGGATAAGAATACGGGGCGAGCTGTATAATTCCTTTAAAAAGCTGGATATTCTGCAGGAGCTGGTAGATAATCCGCAGATTACAGAAATTATGGTGAATGGAGAACATTCTGTTTTCGTGGAGAGAGGAGGAGCCATATGCAGGTGGGACAGAAGCTTTGAGACGAGAGAACAGCTGGAGGATTTGATTCAGCAGATTGTAAGCCGGGTAAACCGTACTGTAAATGCGGCGTCTCCTATTGCTGACGCCAGACTGGAGGACGGCTCCCGCGTTCATGTGGTGCTTCCTCCTGTGGCATTAGACGGGCCAGCTCTGACCATCCGAAAATTTCCAGAACCTATTACTATGGAACGGCTGATTCGTCTGGGCAGCATTACTGAAACGGCGGCAGGATTTCTTAAAAAGCTGGTAAGAGCCGGTTACAATCTGTTTATCAGCGGTGGAACAGGCTCTGGAAAGACTACGTTTTTAAATGCTCTGTCAGAGTTTATTCCTCAGGAGGAGAGGCTTATTACGATTGAGGACTCAGCAGAACTGCAAATTACTCATGTACCGAATCTGGTCCGCTTAGAGACGCGGGCAGCTAATCATGAGGGGAGCAGGGAGATTACAATCAGAGATTTGATCAGAGCCAGTCTGCGAATGAGGCCGGATCGGATTCTGGTAGGAGAGGTGAGAGGAGCAGAGGCGCTGGAGATGCTTCAAAGTATGAATACCGGCCATTCAGGCTCTATTTCTACAGGTCATGCAAACAGCAGTCGGGATATGCTTTTAAGACTTGAGACGATGGTTCTAATGGGGGCAGATCTGCCACTGGCAGCTATACGAAGCCAAATTGCATCGGCTATTGATATTTTTATTCATTTAGGGAGACTTCGCGACAGGAGCAGGAGAGTCCTGGAGATAGAGGAGGTGATGGGAATTGAAGAGGGAGAGATTGTCCTCCATCCGCTGTTCCAGTTTAAGGAGAAGAAAGGTGTGGATAGAGGAGGCGTGGAGGGAGTTTTGGAGCAGGTGGGAGAACTTCAAAACAGACAGAAGCTGGAACTTTCCGGAGCATCTCTTTCATAAGACTTTTGGAAGAGGGACGCTGGGGGATATGGAGTATGATACATACAGCCTGTCAGCGCTGGAATGGCTTCGTTATTCCAGTCAGGGAATTATGGTATGCGCTCTGTTTTCCTATGTATTTTACAGGAACCGTTTGAGTTTTGCCGTCTTTCTTCCACTGGGAATTTTCTATCCGCTTTACAAACGGCGTGATTTGAAGGAGCGCAGAAAGGAGGAGCTGAAACGTCAGTTTAAAGAAGCGGTTTTAATGCTGTCTTCTTCTCTGTCAGCAGGATATTCCATGGAAAATTCCTTTGCCCAGGTGCAGGAACAGCTGGAGGAAATGTATGGAGACAGGGGAATGATGGCAAAGGAATTTGATATGATGAGAAGGCAGCTTTCCATGAACCAGACGCTGGAAGAACTATGGGGAGATTTTGCAAGGAGGAGCGGTATTGAAGAAATCAGGAGCTTCGCACAGATTTTTAAGGCTGCCAGGCGAAGCGGAGGACAGCTTGGAATGGTGATTTCACATGTATCTGAAATTATAGGAGGAAAGATACAGGTTCAGGAGGAGATAAGGCTTATGACAGCTCAGAAACAGTTTGAACAGAAAATCATGAATCTTCTGCCGCTGTTTATCGTGCTGTATATTGATTTAACATCGCCAGGCTTTTTTGATGCTATGTATAAGACAACAATTGGAAGAATAGTAATGACAGCGTGTATGCTGGTATATGCGGGAGCTTATGCACTGGCAGGAAGGATGCTGAATATTGAAATTTGAAAAAAAGAGGAAAATTCAGCTTTTATGTATCGCAGCAGGAGTCTTTTTTTTCCTAGCGTATTCTGCAGCAGGAAATACTGGTTTTTTAAAGCCAGGGGGAGTGATTGAGAGAAATACTTATGGGCAGGGAGAGAAAGAGGGGCTTTTAATTGTAGAGGGACTTCCTGACGGGGAAGAGGAGCTCGAAATTCAGATCAAAGAACGGCAGTACAGTCAAAAAGAGGCAGAGAAGAGCTTTGAACAGGCATTTCAAAGCGCAAAAAAAGAAGCTTTGGCTGACAATCCATCTTTTGACAAAGTGAGCAGCCCGCTGAAGCTGTCCTCAAGGCTTGACAGCTTTGGAATGACTATGAAATGGGATTCCAGTAATCCTGAATTGCTTGATTCAGGCGGTGAGATATATCTGGATCAGATGCAGCATACTCAGGAAAAAACGGTTCTTTTTCTTACACTGACAGCAGGCAGCTATAAAAAGGAGTACGAGATTCCTGTAACAGTAGTAAAACCAATTATGACGGAATCAGAAAAAAGTATAAAACTGCTGGAGGACAAAATAAAAAGCGCAGATGAAAAACAAAAGTATGAGGAAAATCTGGTGCTGCCTTCAGAACTGGAAGGACGAGAAATTCGATATAGAGAAAAACAGGGATGCGACAGATACATATTTTTGCTGCTGGGAGCTGTTGCTGCAGGGCTTATGGAATTTGGGGAAAGTTCACAGGCAAGAGAGGAAAAAAAGAGGAGGAATACAGAGCTTATACTGGATTATTCAGATATAGTATCAGGTCTGTGCGTCTATTTGGGAGCCGGTTTTCCAGTCAGGAAGGCCTGGGAACAGCTTGCCAGAGAATATGAGATTAGTTTAAATCTGCCGGGGGGAAGAAAAAGGGCAGGATATGAGGAAATACGGATTTCTGTCGGAAGAATGAATCAGGGAATGCCGGAGCTGAGGGCTTATGGAGAGTTTGGAAAAAGCTGTGGCCTGAGATCCTATAGGAAGCTGGCAGGTCTTATGGAACAATATGTAAAAAATGGTTCTGGAAATCTCCGTAAGAATCTGGAAGAAGAGATGGAGAACGCATTTGAGGAAAGGAAGGCAGCTGCCAGGAAAATCGGGGAAGAGACAGGAACAAAACTGCTGATTCCATTGTTTATGATGCTTCTGATTGTAATGGTAATGGTGTCAGTACCGGCATTTCTGGAATTTGGAATTTGATATGGAAGGAGAAAAATATGGGATACAATTCAGAAATTAAAGAATTTTTTGAAGATGAAAGCGGAGTGGGCGTAATTGAGGTGGTACTGATTCTGGTGGAAATATTTACCCCTTAATTTACGATATATATTATGTGGATATAGTAGAAAAAACGAAAATAGGATAACAGTATAGACAGGAGTGTGTATGAAGTATAATGACGATTATAAGGTGTATAGAATTAAATATTTTAATGTATGGTTTTATTTATTTGCTGAAACAGGGATAGATGACTATAAGATCAACATATTGGGTGAGCGTATTAGCACCGGTGTCTCGATGAAAATGAAAGATATTCATTGGTGGTGTGTCAGACAGAATATAAAGTATAGATCGAAATTCGAGTACCAAAAGGATTATCCCATACAGGCGAATCTCTGGAATTTATATTCGTATGTCCGTTTTAGGTTTGAAATCAGAAAATAAAAGAATGTATATCGATGAATGTGTTGAAAAAATTAGTTATACAACTAAAATTGACATCATTGAAGAAAAATGGAGAATAACTATTGACAAATCGAGCAGGAATTGGTACAATCTTCCTGTAAAGGGGGTAAAAAGATGAATAATATAGTCTTGAAATCCTTGGCTGTTGAAAATTATGCTTCTTTTGCAGATCGGATTATGTTCACAACAGAGATAGATTCGAGTAAAAAGGAATATCTTGAAAATACATTTGAGATAGCGGATAGTAGATTCAATAAAGTTTCGATTCTCTATGGAGCGAATGGTTCAGGAAAAACTTTTTTTTGTAAGATTCTTCGTGAGGTTAAACGATTATTAGACTGGTCCCCATTAATGGCAATGAATAATTCTCAATTACTCTCTTTGCCTCAGTTTAAGGGGATGGATGCTTCAGTTACTCCATTTGTATTTGACAATAAATATCGAAATAAACCTACAAAATTTGAGATAGAAATTGTCATTGATAAAACTACATATCACTATGAGTTTAATATTTTGGGCAAGAAAATAGAATCTGAGCTTTTGACTAAAAAGTATAGGAGGACAGAAAAGCTAATTGAAAGAACATCCTCATCGTTTAAAGATATCATTCTTCGCTCGGAATTAAAAGATTTTGAAAATAAGAAGCAGGCAGTTAAAGAGGAAGCTCTTTGTCTTCCAATTGCAGCATTGTTAAATAATAAATTAGCATCAAAAATAGTTGATGCGATTCAAGAGATACAAATTGTTAGCATGACAGCAGCGAGACTTAAGCCAACAAAATCAAAAGAGTCATTTTCGGACGAACGTCTGGAAAAATATTTAGATATTATTCAGAAAGCTGATCCGACGATACGAGATATTAAAGTATCATTTGAGGAAGAAGAACTTGCTCGACAAAAGATTGAAATTGATGATTTTGAAAATAGAGAGATTATAGCTACTAAAACAACTGTTGGTGTGGATACAGCACACGCTGTATATGAAAATGGAGAAGAAACTAGTAGTACACCAATTTCATTTTTTGCAGAGGAATCTTTAGGAACAGTAAAACTGTTTACTGCATTGCCATATTTATTTGATGTTTTGGAATCAGGTGGGATACTTTTTATTGATGAGATAGAAAATGGATTACACCTTTTGTTGGCTAAAGAGATAATCAAATTATTTATAAACGAAGAAACAAACCCACATCATGCACAGCTTATATGTACATCCCATCAGCCGCTTTTAGTTTCGGGAAATTTCCGGCGAGATCAGGTATGGGTTACGAGTAAAGATAATTATGGAAAAAGTACATTACATAGGCTTAATGAGTGCAAAACTTCGCGGGCCAAGGTTAATTTGGTAAATCGGCTTTTAGAAGGAGCATTTGGATGTAATCCGGATATGTTTTTTGAAAGCTACATATAAGGAAGAAAAAGAAAAACACCGAGTTACTACTCGGTGCTCTGCAGGACGACAGAAGCAACTATCGCCAATACAGTATTAATTTGACCGTTTTTATTGTACCACGCCTGAATGATGATTGCAATATGAAATCTGTGTCCAGAAAGGTAAAAAACGCAGACTTTTCTCTGAAAATATGTTGATATAGAATAAAATTTATAATTTTTCAGATGAAAGGATGATTTTTATGAAGATTAAATACAAATACTATCGATGCCCTCGCTGTGGAAGACGTCTTATTCCAGTTACTAATCCTTCAAAATGTCCATATTGTGGATGCGTAACACAGCTAAGATAAGGGGGTATGATAATGAATAAAAATCAACATGTGGTGCCACATCCAGATGGTGGTTGGCAGGTAAAAGGAGAAGGGAATTCTCGTGCAACTGTGCGTACCGAGACTCAGAGAGAAGCGATTGAGCGTGCCCGAAGCATTGCTCAGAATCAGGGCTCCGAATTGATTATTCATCGTTTGAATGGAACAATTCGTGAAAAAGATTCTCATGGGAAGGATCCATTCCCTCCAAGAGGATAATTATATACAATTTGAAGCATGTCTATTAAAGGTATGTCATAGGCTGTAAATAAGGCTGGTGTTGGGGATTATCTCCAACGCCAGTTTTTGTTTACAGCCCATAAAACTGGGAAGACTAGTCCTGCTTTTTGTGATAAATTGGGAAAAGAAGCATTGATGAGAGGAGAAGATTATTTGAAAATTGCCAGTTAAAAGGAAAATACTTTTTATATCAGCAACTTAAAAGGCAATCATGTTTTATTTGGTAAAGCGTGATTGCCTTTTTTGTGTTTCAAAACGGAAACTGTAAAGGAGGAAGAATACAATGATTCGATTCCTTTCTGGTTGTCTGGAAAATCAGAGAAGCCCGTGTGAAAGCCGTGTTACCGATTGTATCCCGTTTTATGAGCTTCTGGAGGTGTTGGCAGAGGAAGTAGCTGTCAGCGCCTTTGTAAGCCGTGTGTGCCGTCTGACAGGAAGGAGAAATCCGTGCTTTTTTCAAAATGGGCATAGAGAGCGGTTCTTGGCTCTGAGAGAGAAGTATAGCAGAACTATGGAAGAATCAGCTGTCTGTTCTGCAGTCTATCTTCTTTCCGCAGATCGATTTTTGTGGAGCAGAGCACTGGGAAATGTTGATAGAGATGGGATACATTTTACAGAAATCCGTATTCATGGTGTAGATCTGGACGGCTATGTATTATTTCATATGGCAAGGGATCTGTATCAGGGAAGCAGCCATATTCGTTTATCAGAACTTACAGATCCAGAGCTGGTAAGCGACCGAGCATTTGAATGGATTATGACAGCCTGTGTGATTCGCAGGCATGGAAGTAGAGTTTTGCGAGAGGAGGAAAGAAGCATTGACAGAAGTAAAATCGGACAACATCAGTGAAAAAACAATGGAGCGTTTTGTACTTCGGATATTTAGTCCTTTGACAGCTACCATGTATGCAAAGGATGACTGGGGAGAGTTGGAGGAATGCAGTGAGGAGGTATTTCCAGCTGAGTTATGCAGCTATGAGATGGAAATTTTGGAACAGATTGCAAAGGAGTGCCTTCCGGAAGAAGGAGACAGAGGGCTGGCGGTCTATTTGGATATTCCAGAATTAGAAGAAAATATTTATAGTATGAAGCCCACCGTGGAAGTCTGGCATGGGGAGCTATGGGGAGTTCTGGAAGTAGAAAGTCATAATCAGCTTTCAGAAAGAGAGATTGAAGCAGTAAAAGAGTACTGGAAAGGGCAGGAAAGTGACGGGTGGGGAGAGGGTTTTGAACAGCGGGGAATCAAAACTCCGGAAGGAGAACTGTATGTTAGCTTTTGGAACAGTGGAGATGAATTCTTTCTTACCACAGAGGAAGGTTTGAAAGGAGAAGAGCAGGAACCTGATATTCAGAAAGGAGGAATTGTTTTTGGCACATTATGATAGAAAATTTTATATCTTTCGATAGTTTAATACCATGGAAGGAGAGCTGTATTTTTTGAATAGTATGTATGAATAAGGTGTAGAGGAGAATAGAAAATGACCTATGAGGAGTTTTTACAGTTAACAGAAAAGAATTTAAAACGGTTTTTTCCGGAATCTTTTCAGGAGAGAAAAGTGGAAATCAGAGAGGTTTTAAAAAATAACAACATCAAATTACAGGGAGTATATCTGTCAGGTAGCCCAAGCTACACCTCCGTCCCGCTTTTATATCTGGAATCCTATTATCAGGAGCTTGAGAACGGAAAGGAGCTTGAAGATGTGTGGCAGAACATCGCTCGGGATTATCAGAAGTGTCAGGAAACGGCAATAACCATAGATGGCATTTCCAGTAAAGAATGGAATTATGAAACCATAAAGAAGGGGCTGACCGTCTATGTCCGAAATGCACAGGAAAATGTTGATTTTCTTGCAGATTGTCCTCATGAAATATGTGAGGATCTGGCACTAGTTTATGGATTTCATGTTTTGGTGGACGGAGAAAAGGACGGAAGTGCCATTATCAATTATGACAGGCTGAAGTGGCTGGGAGTCAGCGAGGAGCAATTAAAGCAGGATGCCTGGGAAAACATGAAGCAGAGCAATCCTCCTTGTTTTTTGGATTTACAGGATATGCTGGCAAAAATGTATTTTGACGAACCAGGAGATGTAAAGGCCGGTAGTTTGGAACATTTAGAGGATGTGGATCCCAATGCAATGATGTATGTTTTGACGAATTCGAATCAGGTCAATGGGGCGGTTTATATGTGTGATGAAGAAGTAATGTCTCTTATTGCAGAAAAGCTGGGATCAGATTTAATCGTGATTCCGTCATCGATTCATGAAACGATAATTCTAAAAGAAACAGAGAATATGAGCGTAAGAGAACTGAATGCGATGGTAGAGGCAGTAAATGCGGAAGCCGTGGATCCACAGGAAAGGCTGGGGAATTTTGTTTACCGATTTGATAGGGAGGCCCAAAGACTGGAAAAAGCAGTAGAACAGGCAGAGGAGCTGGATTTTGAACCTGGGATGTCACCGGTATTTGCGTAGGACTCAGTTATATGTTTCATGAGTATTGTGGATGTTAGGAGGGATGCAGAATCAACAGTTTTATTTCATGGGTTGGCGGAAAGAAAGCACTCCGCAGCCTGATTTACACGATGTTTCCTGCAAGTTATGACCGGTACATTGAGGTGTTCGGCGGAGGTGGTTGGGTACTGTTTGGAAAACCACCAGATGACCGGTGTATGGAGATTTATAATGATTATAACTCTAACTTGGCAAACCTGTTTTATTGCGTCAAGAACCGCACGGGGGCATTTCTTAAGGAACTCGGATTTCTTCCGTTAAACAGTAGGGATGAATTTACAGTAATCCGTAAATTTATTGAAAAGCAGGAACCGGATACCCGATTTTTAATTGAGGAGCTGGAGCTGGCAGAGAAGCATCTGATGCCGCCGGATTATGAGGAAGTGAAAAAAATCCTGCTGGAAAATGCAGAGGTAACCGATGTAAAACGGGCGGCTGCATTTTTTAAACTGATCCGGTACAGCTATGGAAGTGGCTGCACGTCCTTTGCCTGCCGTCCGTTTGATGTGAGGAACTGCTTTGACACCATTTGGCAGGCATCCCGCAGGCTGGCAGATACCGTAATAGAAAATAAAGACTTTGAGGCACTGATTCGGCAGTATGACCGGGATAGTGCCTTTTTTTATTGCGATCCGCCCTATTATGAGACGGAAGGTCATTATGCAGTGGTATTCCGAAAAGAGGATCACAAACGGCTCCGAGACACTCTGACAGGGAGCAGGGGGAAGTGGATGGTCAGCTACAATGACTGCGATTTCATCCGGGAACTGTATGCAGGATATTTTATTACAGCCGTTACCCGCATCAATAACCTGGCCCAGAGGTATGAGGGCGGTTGTGAGTTTCCAGAGGTCATTATTACCAATTATGATCCTGGTGAGAGGGAGCGGTCAAAACCAAGACAGCTGGATCTATTTGGAATGTGGGGAGATGGAGAAACGGATCATTATGAGATCCGGGAAGAAATCTGTCCGGAAAGAGAGGTGCTATGAGAACAGAAAACAAGAGAAAAACAATGGTGCAAAAAAAGGAAAACGGTGTCCTTTCTGTGCCTAGTGAACTGTTATTGACGGCTGGGATTCCGCTTGATTGTGATTTGATGATAGAAACAGTCCCCGGAGTGATTTTGATTGGTATTGAGGCTCCGGTACAGACGGTTTGCAAACCCTATCTGAAGGTGTTCGATGAGCTGGGGATTGAACCCAATGAAGTGGAGGCATTGATGGGAAAGGAGAAAAGGACCAGATGAGTAAACCGATGTATCGTTTAGTGGATGGAAAGGGACGTGTCCTGATTCCAAAATCTATGAGGGAAGCGGCAAAGCTGGAGTATGGGGATATTGTTTGTCTGGGAATGGCGGGTGGAAAAATTACAGTCCGGAAGGTAGAGGTTATCGAGGTGGGAGATCAGTCTCCGGAGGCAGTGGAGGCATATGTCCGTACTGCATTTCAGTTTATGCCGGACAGCCTCCGACTGGATCTGATCGGAGAACTGAGCAGACTGCTGCAGAAAAAGGAGGGGTAAGATCATGCAGGAATTCACAGAAAAGGATTGTATGCAGACAGAAAAGGAGGCATCTATCCAGAACCGGGTGGTGGTTCTTCCCTCAAAGGTATTACCAGAGCATTACACGGGGCAGCTTTTTTTCTGTACGAATATCCAGAAAACAGAAAATCCCAGACATTCCATTGCCCATCTGGTTTCCTTATCTACTGGGGAGGCATGGCACTGCTGGAACAGGGATGTGGTTGGTGTGCTGCGGCCAGAACTGTTGGGGGAAAAGGAACGGCTCCAGCTCTCCCAGATCCGTCCATTTGGGGCGCTGGATTTACATGGACATTCCCCAGAATATTCTGGATACAGTTTTCTGCCGGATGGACGCTATGCGTCAGGGGTATGGCTGGCAAATCCAGAGGAAGTATGGAGCTATGTAATGATGCAGAAGGACTACCAGTATCGGATTTTGATCTGCGACAGGGATGATTTTGCCGTACTGGAAATGTTAGAGGGAAGGATGATCTTTCCCGATGTGCAGAGTCTGGAACAGTTTCAACAGGCACAGAAGGACGGGGGGATGGAGATGATTTAGAAATGAGGGAAGGGAAATGAAGCAGATTCAGATTGAAAATGGAGTGATCCGGTATTATGGGAACCGGGTAGGTCGTGTGACGGAAGGATGTGCAGTAGTGGATCCCATGTTTCAGAATGAAGCATTAGAAAGCTTCCTGCGTAAGCAGAGGAATATCCAAAAAATTCAGTGGCAGGACGGGATCTACGACCGGTTGGCAAATAGCCAGGAAGATATGGAATCGGCAAAGGGGTTAAAAGATGTACGCATCTGGCAACTGAGAGGAGATGTGGATGTGCATATGAAGTTCCTTGCACTTTCCCAGATGGAGCAGCAATATGGCTCTCCCAAGCCGGATTTTTATATCAAAGTCTATGAAGGGGCATCTGACACCAATGACCTGGAAGAACTCTATGATAAATTCCGGTATCATCCGCCGTCCGGTTATACAGGTCATGGGCTATCCATTAGTGATGTGCTGGAACTCTATGATGAAACAGGGAGTTCCTTTTTTTATGTGGATCGCTATGACTTTAAGAGAATTGATTTTACAGAGTCGCAATCGGCGGAGGAATTCATACACACCATGCAGTTTTAGCAGGCAGTTTTGGCTGTCTGCTTGACTGAAATAGATCCAGAAAGGAACGGTTTATGAGCAGAAAAAAACAAAGGAGGAAGAATCAGTATGCCAGATTTAGACGTTCGGATTACATCTATGTATCCACCAGGAGTACAGGGCGGGATCAGAGCCTATGCATCCGCCACAATCGCCGGATGTTTTGCCGTCCGGGGAATCAAAATCGTCGAGGGAGGTAAGGATGGGCTTTTTATGTCTATGCCCAGCCGGAAAACACAGGATGGATACAAGGATATCTGTTTTCCTGTGACGGAGGAATTCCGCAACGAGCTGAAACAAGCGGTATTGGGAGCGTATGGAGAGGCACTGTCCATGGCACAGGCATCTACCTTACAGACAGCACCCCCTCAAAATCCAGGGCAGAACATGGTCTGATTTAAGGGGTACAGAGAACAAAAACAGAAAATCAATGGAGGAGATCAAATGAAGAATATTAAAAGACAGCTGGTAAATTATCGAAATGCAATGGTTATGCATATGTGGAACGTAAAAAACAAGCTTCAGGATACATCTGGTGAGGGATATGTGGACACAGCCATTAAGATCCTGATCGCAGTTGTGCTGGGAGCACTGCTTCTGGCAGGTCTTTATGCACTGTTTAATGATACCGTACTTCCTACACTGGTACGCAGGGTGCAGGAAATGTTTGATTATAGCGGTTGATATGGAGATCAGGATATCGCTGCTTCAGGCAGTACAGGCAGTGCTTTTTTTCTCGCTGCTTATTGCGGTTTCTGCCTGGGATCTTCGGTACCGGATTATTCCGGACCGATTCCAGGCAGGGATTGCCCTGCTTTCCTTTCTGAACTTTGCACCCAGACAGCTGTTTGGAACTTTAGGGGCAGTGCCATACCTCATAGTTGCATTATTTTGCAAGAGGGAAGGTGGAATTGGCGGCGGTGATATCAAGCTGGCAGGAGCAATCGGCTTGGTACTGGGACTTCCTGCAAGTCTGACTGCTTCCTGTTTAGGACTGACAGGATTTGTGATGTATGGTTGTATGGTCTGCCTGTGGAATCGGTTCAAGGGAAAACGAGATAAAGAAGCATTTCCTGTGGGACCGTTTCTGGCAGGAGGAGCGGCAGCCGTTTATTGTATGAGATTAGGAGGATGGATGATATGAAGAAGAAATTATGGATCATGGTTTGTGTTGCAGTGCCGCTTACAATGATTGCGGCCATCATATACCACAACAGAAAATAGGTAGACAGCAGTCAGTGGAACACTGGTTAAAAAGGAACCAAAATAAGGAAAAGAGTTGGAGGAGATGAAATGCGATTTTTGAAAAACAGGACTGTACTTGGTGTGCTTTGCATCGTGCTGTCTTTGATCATCTGCTTTGCAGTTACACCATTGTTTAATAAGGCTATGAGTGAAAAGACGGAAATTGTACGTGTAGTAAAACCAATTTCAGTGGGAGAAGAAATTACTTCTGACATGGTAAAGACCATAGAGGTTGGTAGTTATAACCTGCCAGATGATGTAGTAAAACATTCGGATGCTGTGGTTGGGGCATTTGCATCTGCAGATTTGGCGCCAGGAGATTACATCCTGACATCCAAGATTGCAGAAGAGCCGGCGGCAGAAAATGCCTATCTCTATCATCTGACAGGAGAAAAGCAGGCAATCTCTGTTACGGTTAAGGCATTTGCCAATGGATTGTCCGGAAAGCTAAAGAGCGGCGATATTGTGTCAGTTATAGCTCCAGATTATAGAAAGCAGGGAAAAACGGTAATTCCTGCGGAGCTTCAGTATGTGGAGGTCATTGCTGTGACTGCAAACAGCGGATATGACGCAAATACGGGAGAAGAACTGGAAGATGGAGCGGATCGTGAGCTGCCTGGAACCGTTACCTTGCTGGTAACGCCAGAGCAGTCAATGATTCTGGCAGAGCTGGAGGCAGATGGAAAACTGCATTTGTCTTTGGTGTATCGTGGGGATGAAAAGAGTGCAGGGCAGTTTTTGGAAGCGCAAAACCAGATATTAACGGAACTGTATCCTCCAGAAGATATGGAAGGAGAAGCGGAAGAAAACGAGGCGCCGGATC
This sequence comes from Clostridium sp., assembly GCA_018377235.1. Classification (GTDB taxonomy): domain Bacteria; phylum Bacillota; class Clostridia; order Lachnospirales; family Lachnospiraceae; genus Otoolea. The sequence goes on along the minus strand of JAGZZT010000026.1, from coordinate 8,307 downwards.
ACTCTGATAAGGAGCCAGAGGAAACCAAAGCAGAGGAGCAGGAGGAGTACGAACAGGGCGAAACAGAGGAAAGCGAGGTGGAGTAAGCCTTGAATTTTCTGAAAAACAGTATTTTCAGCAGGGGAGCCGGGGACAGCTCTCCTGACTGGGAACCGGAAAATGAGAATCAAATGCTGGCAGTCTGGGGAAGTCCTGGATCTGGTAAAACCACGACAGCAGTGAAGCTGGCGGCGCGTCTTGCCATGCAGAAGAAGGATGTGGCTCTCCTTCTGTGTGATATGAATACACCGATGCTTCCCTGTATCTGTCCTCCTGGAGACCTGGAAGAGGAGCATTCTCTGGGGAGTGTTCTGGCAGCAACCCATGTGTCGGAATCGTTGGTACGCCATAACTGTATTACTCATAAAAAAATACGCCATCTAACGATCCTTGGAATGAGGAAGGGGGAAAATGAATACACATATCCACCTTACGAGCGGACACAGGCAGAGGAATTACTGCAGTGTTTGAGAAAGATCGCTCCCTATATCATCGTTGATTGTGGAAGCTGTATTGCCAATGACATTCTTTCGGCCATTGCCTTGATGGAGGCGGATGCAGTGTTGCGGCTGGTAAACTGTGATCTGAAATCCATCAGTTATCTTTCCAGTCAGCTTCCGCTTCTTAAGGACAGTCAGTGGGATGCAGAAAAGCAGTATAAAGTGGCCAGCAATGTATATCCCAATGAGGCCAGCGAACACATTGAACGAGTGCTCGGCAATGTGGCATTCCAGATCCCTCATTCCGAGGAAGTAAAGGCACAGGTTCTGGAAGGAAACCTTCTGAAAGAACTGGTGCTAAAGGACAGTAAGGGGTTTAGAAAAACCATGGAAGCAATCACAAAGGAGGTGTTCGGATGTTAGGGGAAAGACGCAGCAAAGCCGCGTTTTCTGCGGGTTTTCCCGAAGCTGTTCGGGAAGAAACACGACAGGATTCTGGACATCTTACGGAGGAGATCATGGAAACGGAGGCTTCTTTGGATGGCTTGGATGGAGGGGAGGGGATAGAAGAAAACTTCCAAAATGATAGCCTGTCGGAACAGGCTTGTGAAGGACAGATGCATAGAAAGGAGGATATCTGGTCAGAAGAGGAGGACATAGAGGCTCCTTTGTGTACTCAAAAAACGGGAGGTCGTTCTCTCCGTACCCATGACCTGTTTTTTGCATCGGAGGATGAAGGGCGTGACTTTCAGTCCGTGCTGCAGGAGATACAGGCGTATCTTTCCAAAGAATACAGTAATCTGGTAACCGGAGATGGAAACGAAGAAATAAAAGCACAGATCCGCCGATTTGCCGGGAAGTATATTCAGGATAACCGTATACAAGTACCGGGAAAAACCACGGATGAGCTGATTGATGCGATTTATTCAGAAATGGCAGAGTTCGGTTTTCTCACAAAGTACATCTACGGGGAAGGAATCGAGGAGATCGATGTAAATGCCTGGGATGATGTGGAGGTCCAGTATTCTGGTGGAGTGACAGAAAAATTGAAAGAGCATTTTGAAAGCCCCGAACATGCCATCAATGTCATTCGGCGTATGTTGCATGTGTCTGGAATGGTGCTGGATGATGCGAGTCCAAGCGTTCTGGGACATTTAAGTAAAAATATCCGTATTGCTGTACTGAAGACACCTCTTGTTGATGAGGATGTCGGGGTGGCAGCCTCGATCCGAATTGTGAATCCCCAGAGCATGAAGAAACAGGACTTTATAAAGGGAGGAACGGCAACCAGTCAGATGCTGGATTTTTTATCGGAGTGTATCCGGTATGGAATCTCTGTGTGTGTGGCGGGAGCCACAAGCTCCGGAAAAACCACCCTGTTAGGCTGGCTTCTGACCACAATTCCGGATGGTAAGCGTATTTACAGTATTGAGAATGGTTCAAGGGAGCTGGCGCTGGTACGCAGAAAGGATGGGAGGGTAGTCAATTCCGTGATTCATACCTTGACCCGTGACAGCGAGAATGAGAGGCAGAGAGTAGATCAGATTGCACTCCTTGATATGGCGCTACGCTTTAATCCGGACATTATTGTGGTAGGAGAAATGCGTGGACCAGAAGCGAATGCGGCACAGGAGGCTGCCAGAACCGGTGTTGCGGTTGTGACAACCATCCATTCCATGAGTTGTGAGGCAACTTACCGCCGCATGGTTTCCCTGTGTAAACGTGCTGTGGATATGAGTGATGAGACTTTGATGGGATTTGTAACGGAAGCCTATCCGATCATCGCTTTCTGCAAACAGCTGGAAAACAAGGAACGCCGTTTAATGGAAATCATGGAGTGTGAGATTCTGGCAGATGGAACCAGACGATACCGTCCGCTGTTTCAATATCAGATTACGGAAAACAGGGTGGAGGATGGAAAGTTTGTAATTGTGGGGCACCATAGACAAATCAACCCAATCTCGGACAGTCTGGCAAGACGGTTGATGGAGAATGGAATGCCGCAGGAAACTCTGGCAGGACTTTTGAATGTAAAAAAGGATAGAGGGGAGGAGAATGAATGACGGCGATTCAGCTATTGGCGTGTGCGGGAATGATCGTGGGTGTATTTTTACTGCTGGGAATGAAGCCAGTGGAGTTTACGGACAGCCTGTTTGGATTTCTATTGAATCCAAAACGAAGTCTGCGGGAAGACATCAGGGAATCATCAGGAAGAAAAAAATCAGGGATTTTGCGCAGGGAACTGGAGGAAGCACAGAACATCCTTCAAATGACGGGCAGGGGGAACCGATTTTCCATCATCTGCGCAGTTGCTCTGGCACTGTTTTGCGCTGGGGGATCCATTGCTATTTTGTTGGGAAATTTTTTCCTTGCTCCGGTGATGGCAGTGGGTTTTTTATTTCTACCATTCTGGTATGTGAAACTGACTGCCAATTATTATAAAAGGGATGTGTCTGCAGAACTGGAAACGGCGCTTTCGGTCATTACCACAGCATATCTGAGGACAGAAGATATTGTGACGGCGGTGGAGGAGAATATAGCATATTTAAATCCTCCAGTGTCCAGAGTATTTCAGGATTTTCTCATCCAGATTAAAATGGTAAATCCGGATGTTCAGGCCGCCCTTCGGATTTTGCGGGGAAGGATTGATAATGAGGTGTTTCGGGAGTGGTGCGATGCGGTCAGTGACTGCCAGCATGACCGGAGCTTAAAGACTACACTGCCGCCCATCGTATCAAAGCTGTCAGATATGCGGAATGTGAACGCAGAACTGGAATACATGATCGCAGAACCAAGAAAAGAGTTTATGATCATGGTTGTGTTTGTAGTAGGCAATATTCCTCTTATGTATCTGCTGAATCAGGACTGGTATGATGTACTGATGCATACGGTACTGGGACAGTGTATTCTGGCTGCCACTGCGGCGGCTATTTTTATATCCGCTGGCTTTGTAGTGAAACTGACCCGTCCCATTGAATACAGGAGGTAGCTATGGAAGGCTTGTTATTTTTATTCGAGCTGTTTTTAGCTCTGGGACTTTTCTTTTTAACTGCGTCTGTTCTAAAGTTACCTACCATGGGTGCGGCGAAGGCCATGCTGGGTACGGTAAAACAGGAGCGGAAAGCGGCAAAGACATTGGAAACTTATTTTATGATCCTAGCAGTGCGACTGTCTGGTTTCATCCGGATGGATGCATATAAGAGAAGCAGGATGCAGAATGTGTTAAAAGCCAGTGGAATGAATATGACCCCGGAAGTGTATCAGGCGTATGCTCTGGTAAAATCAGGCGCAGTACTTTTGGGGGCGATTCCCTGCATGTTCCTTTTTCCGCTGCTGGTTCCTGTCGTGGTTGTGCTGGCCTTACTTCTTTACTTTAAGGAAAATCAGAAAGCTGATGAAACCTTAAAGGCAAAGCGGGAAGAGATAGAGGGGGAGCTTCCGAGAATGGTGGCGACTATGGAACAGGAACTGAAAGCAAGCCGTAATGTGATCGGTATGTTGGAGCGGTTCAAGGGGAATGCGGGACCAGCGCTGACTGGAGAGTTAGATATTCTTCTGGCGGATATGCGTTCCTCCAATTATGAAGCGGCGCTGACACGATTTGAGGCAAGACTGAACTCGCCCATGCTATCCGATGTGGTACGTGGATTGATTGGTGTCCTTCGAGGGGATGACAGCACAGTGTATTTTCAGATGCTGGCTCATGATTTTAAGCAGATCGAACTGCAGAGATTAAAAGCACAGGCACAGAAAATCCCTCCTAAGATCCGTGTTTTTTCCTTTGTCATGCTGGTATGTTTTCTGCTGACTTATTTGGCGATTATCTGCTATGTGGCATTGGAGAGCCTTGGAGGAATGTTTTAGACAGGAAGGAGGAGAGGATGAGGAGTCATCGTTTACGGAGAGCGCTGTCAGAAAGACGGGGCGAAGGATATGTGGATGTGATCGTGCTGGTTTTGTGTGCGGTCATGGTGCTTGCCCTTGCCATGCGTGTGCTTCCGGTTTTTATTCAGAAACAGCAGCTGGATACCTTCGCTACAGAACTGGTGCGTGAAGCAGAGGTAAGCGGGCGCGTAGGTGCAGAGACAAGCCGCCGTGCCGCTGTGCTGTCGGAAAAAACAGGGCTTCATCCGGACATTTTATGGTCCAGTCATGGAAGAATCCAGTTAAATGAAGAGGTTACCGTTACCCTGACGATGGATACAAATATCGGTCTGTTTGGCGAGTTTGCTTCTTTTCCGGTTACGCTTCGCGCACAGGCAGCTGGAAAATCAGAAGTTTACTGGAAATGAGGTGGAGGGATTGCGGAAACGGATGAAAGAGATACTGAGAGACAGGCGAGCCTCCTCATTTCCCATGACCATCGGGATTGTTCTTTCGCTGATTATTCTGATGTGTGGGATTAGTGAGTATTTCCGGCTTCAAGTCATTGCGGCAGGTGTGCGGGAAGCTGTGGAGGATGCTGTCATTTCCACAGTCAATGATAATTATGCAGGTGTGTATCATGGAGTCAGGGAGGGATATTCTGGCAGCTATGTTCCCTTTGGAGAGGGAAACTGGGAAGAAGATCTGAATGAAGGGGACATTTATGATTATCTGGATGAAACCATAGGGACCCAATTGTCTGGCGGCAGGCATGTAAAGTATGCGGATACTGGAACTGCAATGGAGTTTGCCATAGACAGCCTGCAAGTGACGCTTCGGAATGCACCTCTGGCCCCATCGGATCCAGCCCATGCGCAGCGGTTTGAGGCAGATGCCATTGTTAGACTGGAGGTTCCAGTTCGGTTTGGCGGCCGGATTCTTCCATCCATGTGGATCACATTGAAGGTACAGGCTGGATATACAGAGGTGTTCTAGGGAATGACCTGGACTTTGAGAGGATTGTATAGTATGTTGTGCATAACAAAACAGAAAACAGGATAAAGGAGGAGCAGAATCATGAAACTGACAGAGAAGATGAAAAAGAATCTGGCAATTTTGGGCGGCGTGCTCATAGGAATCGGCCTGATCGCTGCCATTGGAATGCAGTTTGGTTCGAAACCGTCCGGTGAAGATGTTCTGCCAGGAACAGGGGAGACGGAAACAGAATTGATTGTAGATCCTGGAGATTTTGAAAAGAAGGAAGAGGAAAGTAAAGTAGTATCCAGAGAAGAAGAGAGCCTTGTGATTCATCCAGGAATCGGAGAAAATCAGGAAACAGACACTCAGGCGGTGGACAGCCGGTCACCACAGACTGATCAGACAACGCAGAGTATCCAACCAAAACCAACTAAACCAGAACCGCCAAGCAAGGAGATCCTGACAGATCCAACACAAAAACCAGATGGTACAAAGCAGGATACCCCTCCGATTCCAGTGGATCATGAAGCGGTAGAAAAACCGTCCGAACCGGTAGCAGATCCGGAACAGCCGCAGGCAGGAGATACTTCCGGGAACCAGATCTATGTTCCAGGATTCGGCTGGGTAGAAAACCATGGAGGAGGAGGCTCTGGAACTGCAGCAGAAGATATGTATGAAAACGGGAATAAGATTGGCATTATGGATTAAGACAGAAAGAAGAAGCACCACATCAATGTGGTGTTTTTTCTTTTCCCAGATACCAGGGAAGGAAACAAGGCTTCCTGTGGTTGGAAAGGAGGATACTTGAAACAGAAGAAATGTGTGTTTTTCATAGTCTCAATCTTACTGTCTTTGATACTCTCCATCCAGGTTTATGCAGTAGGGGACGGAAATCTTGATGGGGGCGGCGGAAGTATGGGACAGGGGACCAGTCAGAATTCCTGGTCACCGGGAAATGAAGGGGTGCGGGTTACTGTCATTCGGGCAGAGAGCCATGATCCGGTAACAAGACCGATTGACTTAACAAACAAGCATCCGAATATTGCCTACTCCTTTGGGAAAGTCAGTAAAATGTCTTATACCAGAGGAAGTGCTTTGATGATTGATACCAATCCATATGAGTATGTAAATCCGGCACAGTCTCTACCCAGAATCATCAGCTCGAAAAGTCTGGGGCAGGCAAACATTGAGCAGATTAAAAGTTATTTTACAGATGAACAGGTGGTGCGCAGCATTGCAGGACTGACTGGAATGGATTTTGACACACTGGTGGGAGGGGAGTATAGGCTCTTATTGGAGCCGATCAGTTTTCTTAAATTTCAGGGAACCCTGATTGCAGTTACAGCAACAGAGGCAGCGCTCTATGATGAGATGTTAAGTGGTGGGCTTCGTGCTGTCCTTCCAACAGTGGCATTTCAGAATCTACCACTTTCTATGTTTTTGGAAACACCGGATCTGGGATATCCGGCTTGGGGAGGTCCTACATCAGGAATCCGTTCCAACAGTGAAATAAAAAGTTCCCTGGGACTTGGCATTGTACGGTTTCGGGATGTGCCACCAGAGGAACCGGAGATCACGACCTATGATTATGAGTATAGGACTAACACGGAAGTGATTACGGCAGTAGAGGTAAGCGGAGGACAGAGTGATCCGGATCATCCGGTATCCGTAACATTTTCCGTAGGAGGAAGAAGCTACGAGGTGGGAGAGGTATATTATCCGTCCGGCGACAGTCAGCTGGCTTGGATCCGCTGGACAACACCGGAGCAGCCTCAGACTATGACGATGACCGTTCGTGTGCGGGGCGGAGGAGGAACAAGTAAAGGAACTCTTCACATCAAGGTTGTGGATCTGGATGAAAATCCACCGCCAGATCCCAATGCAGATGACCGGAATGACGGGTTTACAAGACCTTCGGTTCCTTCCAATGCAGAAGTAACCTCTGCATCCTGGGGTGTGTGGAGGCCATGGTGGAGGGAATACTGGGTATGGCACAGCGGGGATGAGGATGATGACGGGTACTGGTGTGACCATGGCTGGTGGGAGTTTGACCTGGACCGATACTCCGCAAGCCTGACTGCAGATATGAGAATTACAATCGATGAAAAGTCCCCTACCGCTACGGGAAGGACGATGAAATCCGGTTATGGATTCCAGGAAAAGGTAACAACTCATGTCAGCACCAATCAGAGTTCTGCAGTGACATCTGCGCAGAATGCGGTGACTTATTTTCCAGAATTTCAGTATGAGAGGTTTTGGAGGCTTTTGGAACGGATGAATGGCGGCTATGATATGACCCATGAGTTTAAGAAAAATGGTTACAGTACCTATGAGAGGAGAACGCATTTTACACCAATTTGGTATCCGGATGGAAGCTATACGCCATATACATGGTTGTTGGATTGCTGGACACCGGCTGGGATGCTTTCCATGAATCTGACCGATTCCATTACCATTGACGGAAACCTATGGAGTGACTGGCACATCGCACCGCAGAACCCAGAGTAGGGGGAGTTTTTGCAGGAAATTACACAGGAATAGGAGGAACATTTTAATGAAAACAAAGAAAATCATAACATCTGTTTGTACAGCCGCAGTTTTCGCAAGCCTAATCTGTATGCCGGCATATGCGGCTTCCGGGGACGTGGCCGGGGCGATTGAGGGAACCTGGCAGACGGCATCCCAACAGATCAAAACAGTTGTCGATCATGTTGTATTTCCAGCCATAGATCTGATCCTTGCCGTGTTCTTTTTTGGAAAATTGGGAACGGCATACTTTGATTATCGGAAACATGGGCAGTTTGAATGGGCAGCACCGGCAATTCTGTTTGCCTGTCTGGTATTTACACTGACTGCACCGCTTTATATCTGGCAGATTCTTGGAATTTAGCATTCTGGTGATATGTCAAGAACTTTTTGAAAAAGATTTTGATATGTTTTTCAGAAAAAAGGGTAACTTTAACAGACCTTCGGATATGCTTTGCAC
>JAGZZT010000007.1 GCA_018377235.1 Clostridium sp. | reverse complement strand
GAGGGGAGTTCCTCTTAGATGTCCTTACCATTTATACCAAAAAAGAATAAGTCTGTAAGCTGTTTTTCTTGCTTACAAACTTATTATACGAGGAGGTATGCAGATGGCAGTTCATGATGTGGAGTGCTGTGATTTTTACCAGGTTCACGAAGACGTGGTAAAGGCAGTGAAGGAGAAAATGCCGGATGAGGACGAGCTGTATGATCTGGCAGAGATTTTTAAGGTATTCGGCGATTCCACGAGAATTAAGATTCTGTATGTACTGTTTGAACAGGAGATGTGTGTGTGTGATATTGCCCAGCTGTTAAATATGACACAGTCGGCTATTTCACATCAGCTTAAAATTCTGAAGCAGTCGAGACTGGTGAAAAACAGGCGAGAGGGAAAGGCAGTGTTTTATTCTCTGGCAGACGGCCATGTGAGAAGTATTATCAATCAGGGCCTCGAGCATATCGAAGAGTAAAAAGAAGAATAGAAAGAAAAGATGGAGGAATCATAGCTATGAAGAAAAAATTTAAGTTAACCGATTTAGATTGTGCAAACTGTGCGGCAAAGATGGAGGCAGGGATTAAGAAAATAGACGGCGTAAAGGACGCTTCTGTCAGCTTTATGATGCAGAAAATGACTATCGAGGCGGATGATGACAGGTTCGACGAGATTATGAAGGAAGTTGTGGCTGTCTGCAAAAAGGTAGAGCCGGACTGCATTATTAATATGTAGCACAGCATCAGGAGGGATCATGACAAAGAAGCAGAAAACCATGCTGGCAAGGATTATTGCCGCCTTTATCCTGTATATTCCGCTTTTTGCGGCTTCTCATAAGGGAGTGATGGAGGAGCTTGGCGCTCCGGTCAATTTTGCAGTTTTTTTAGTTCCCTATCTGGTGATCGGATGGGATATTGTATACAAGGCTGCACGGGGTATTATTAATGGACAGGTGTTTGACGAAAATTTTCTGATGACGATTGCCACCTTTGGTGCGTTTGGCGTAGGAGAATATTCTGAGGCAGTAGCGGTTATGCTGTTTTATCAGGTGGGAGAGCTGTTTCAGAGCTATGCAGTCAGTCGTTCGCGCCAGTCCATTACAGAATTGATGGATATCTGCCCGGAGTATGCGAATGTTGAGAAAGAAGGGGAGCTGGTACAGGCAGATCCGGACGATGTGGAAATCGGAGACATCATTGTGATTAAACCGGGAGAGAGAGTTCCTTTAGACGGAACTGTTATTTCAGGTGAATCTATGGTGGATACTTCCGCGCTGACTGGGGAATCTGTACCCAGAAGAGTGGAAACAGGATCTGAGATTATCAGCGGCTGCATCAATGAGAGCGGTGTTCTGAGAGTGGAGGTGACGAAGGAATTCGATGATTCTACTGTGGCCAGGATTTTGGAGCTGGTGGAAAATGCCAGTACAAAAAAGGCAAAGGTGGAGAATTTTATCACCCGTTTCGCCAGATATTACACTCCGGCAGTAGTGATTGCAGCCATAGCCTTGGCTCTTGTGCCTCCTCTTTTGCTGGGTACAGGGTTCGGTCCATGGATTCAGAGAGCCTGTATTTTTCTTGTAATTTCCTGTCCATGCGCTCTTGTGATTTCTGTACCTCTCAGCTTTTTTGGAGGAATCGGCGCAGCGTCCAGAAATGGAGTTCTGGTAAAAGGCAGCAACTATTTGGAAGCTTTGGCGCAGATGGATACGATTGTGTTCGATAAGACGGGAACGCTGACAAAGGGAGAATTTAAGGTGACGGAGATTCGCCCGGAAGGCATGAGCGAGGAGGAACTTTTAAGACTTGCGGCACTGGCAGAACACTATTCGAACCATCCGATTTCCCTTTCTATCCGCGATGCCTATGAAAAGACAGGAGGACAGCTGAATATGTCCTCAGTTGGAAAAAATGAAGAGATTTCCGGACGTGGTGTGCGGACAGAAATAGAAGGCTCCACTGTTCTGGCGGGAAACGACAGGCTGATGGAGATGGAAGGCATTGCATATAAAGAGTGTGAAAGTATTGGAACAGTAGTATATCTGGCGAGAGACGGAGTATTTGCAGGAACCATTGTGATTTCTGATACTGTAAAAGAACATGCGGCTCAGGCTGTCCTGGATTTAAAGCAGGCGGGTGTGAGAAAGACTGTTATGCTTACTGGAGACAGGAAGGCAGTAGGTGAGGCAGTGGCTCAAAAACTGGGACTGGACGAGGTGTTCACAGAGCTTCTTCCCGCTGACAAGGTAGAACAGGTAGAGCGGCTGCTAGCAGGACAGGCGGAGGGCAGGAAGCTGGCTTTTGTCGGAGATGGTATTAATGATGCTCCGGTGCTGACACGGGCTGACATTGGAATCGCTATGGGCAGTATGGGATCCGATGCTGCTATCGAGGCGGCAGATGTGGTATTGATGGACGATGATCCTGCCAGAATTTCCACGATTGTGCGAATTTCCAGAAAAACACTTGCCATTGTTAAACAGAATATCGTATTTGCCCTGGGAGTAAAGGCTTTGGTACTGATTCTTGGAGCTCTTGGAATGGCCAATATGTGGGAAGCAGTATTCGCTGATGTGGGAGTGTCTGTCATCGCTATTTTAAATGCCATGAGGGCGCTGAAGACAAAGTAGCGCCGGCATTCTGCTTCGTCCTGTCCGTTTACAGGAAACTGAAAATGTGATAGACTGGACACAGGAATAGTTCTGGAGGATGAAGAGGATGGGAAAGGCGGAAGAAATAAAAAAACAGGAAGCGGAGCAGGAGGCTCATATCTGGTGTACCTCTTGCGGCCGGATTCTGCCTGAGGACTCCGTTTACTGTGAATTCTGCGGCTCCAGAGTAGAGCGTGAAATCAGCAGAGTTTTGCCAGACAGCAGAAAACAGTTTGGAAAACAGGAAGAAGGCAGCATTGGCTGTCTGAAACATCTGGAATGGAAAAAGGCAGCGGCGGCTGGAATGATTGCTGCCGGTGGCCTTGTTCTGTTTGCTGTCTGGGCATCAGGAAAGCAGGCGGGGGAGGATTTTCAGCCTCTGCTGGGATACATAAAGGATAACAGCCTGTTTGTTCTGGGGGAGAATGGGGAGGCAGGAGAGATTTCTGAAGCTTGTCTGAGAGATTGGAAAAACAGGGAACAGCTGCGTCTGTCCAATGCAAAAGAGTGGATTCCGGCATATTCAGAGAAGAAAGAGATTTTATGGTATCCAGAGCAGGCTGGAGACGGCGCCTTTTCTCTGATGAGCCTTTATAATAAGAAAGAACAGAAGGCAGACAGCGGAGCCGTTTCTGTCCAGACTGCCGGGGAGACGGCAGCTTATGAAAAAAGCAGCGGAGGCCTCTATGTGTATACCCAAGGCAGTAAGAAAAAGCTGGCCGCCGATATTTCATTTTATAAGCTGGGAGCAGAAGGAGACTATTTAATCTGGCAGGAGGAACATCCAGATCAGACTATGGGCCTTTACGGCATCAGCCTGGATAAAAAAGGCAGATTGGCAGAAGAAGAACTTTTGGAGAAGGATGCGAAACTCCTGGGAGCATCTGAGGATTTAAAGTCGATTCTCTATAAAAAAGAAGGAGAAATCTGGCTGCTTGAAAACCATTCGGAGAAAAGGCGCCTGGCGCAGAACGTAAACCAGGTATTTCTTACGGGCATAGCTGAAAAAACACTGTTCTTTACACGGCAGGAAAACGGAGGGGAGAGCCTATATGTTCTGAGTGGAGAGCAGGCAGGAAAACAGGTAACAGAGCAGCTTTTGGATCCAGAGTTTCTGTTTTTAATCCATGAAGAGGATGGGATTTTAACCTACAAGGCGTCCGGAGAAGACGGAGAGGAAATTAGAATCGCGGGAGAGGAGAAGTCTGCAGCGCTGGACTGTGATCCGAATCTTGAGATTACATTTACCGTTTCCGGAGATTATGGCTGGTATCTGGCGCCGCCGGAGCCAGGAATGGAGCAGTCGCTGTATCGGGTATCTCTGGATCCGGGACAGTTTGGAAGCGCGGAAGAGGCAGCGCAGAATGCGGATCGCTTCTGCGGCCAGTATGAAGGAATTCCTTTCTGCCTGAGCAGTGTTCATGACCAGACAGGCGATCTTTATTTTGGAGAGCAGGCAGTGGCCTGCGATGTGAAAATTGATTCTGTCTGTCTGAGAAGGAATCAGAAAGGCCAGGAGACAGGGATTTATTTTCTTTCTGATTATGATGTTCAGACAGAGAGCGGAATTCTGACATCCTATTTGGCGAAGACAGGGGAGACAGAGTCTGTAGATGACAATGTATCCGGCTATATTGCTTCTCCAGACACGGTTTTGTACTTTACAGATTACGAACCGTCCAGGGGGCGTGCAGTCCTGAACAGTTATCGGAATGGAACTGCCACGGAGATTGATACAGATGTGTGGGCCGCATATATGAGAAGCGGGGATACGGCGGTGTTTACCCGGCAGAATCAGATCCATGGAATCGAATAGAGCGCGCGGCTGTGGGAAATAGAAAGCAGAAAATAGTGGGAAGAAGGGACAAAGGAGAAAAATGGCGCAGGATAAAATTGAGAAAATAAAGCTGAGTATCGGAAAGAAAGCCGCAGCTTTCAGCCGTTTAGCTGCTCTGAAGCTGGAGGTACACAGGCTGCGTCTGGAGGCCAGAACCCTGCGGGCAGAAGCGCGGCAGACAGAAAGAGAAATGCAGAACGGGCTTTCTCAGGCTGCAGAAAAAAGCTATGAAGCCTGGAAGAAAGAAGGAGAATGGGAAATCTCCATGAAGGAAGCGTTTCAGGCAGCGCAGAAGCTGGAAGAATCTGCGAATGCCCAAAGAGAGGAAGCGGACTGTCTGGAAGAGACAGCAGAGGAACTGAAGTCCCTCCGGAAAGCTGAGAAGGAGACGGCGGCAGCGTCTGAAGCTGGGAACAGAGAGGGTGACGGGCCGGACAAAGGCGGGAAACATGCTGAATCAGATGGAGAATTAGACGAAGAAGCAGTCTGCGTCTGCCCCTCCTGCGGGGCTTCCTATAGAAAAAAGGTCAATTACTGCCGTCTCTGTGGAGCTGCTGTGGAAAAAGAGAACAAAAATAATCAGGGCGAAGAAAATAAACAGGGAGAAAATCAAAGGGAAGAGAATCAGAAGGAAGAAAGAGAGAGACAGGAAAATCAGGAGACAGTGTAAGAAGAAAGAGACATAACTTTTCGAAATTTTTAGAAAAACGAAAAAGTTATGTCTCTTTTTTCATTAAAAATGGGAGCGGTTAAATAAACGTCCTGTTATATTTTGTTGCTGCGTCTCCAGATGTGCATCTTTTCAGCATCAGCAATCAGCTGGTCTCTGAACTGCGGATGAGCGATGGAAATCAGCGCCTCTGCTTTCTGCCAGGTGGAGAGTCCCTTTAAATTTACCTTGCCGAACTCAGTTACTACATAATGAGTATTCGCGCGGGTGTCCGTTACAATAGAACCTGGATGCAGAGTTGGAAGGATTCTGGATTTCAGTTCTCCGTCTTTTGTGGTAAAGGTGGAGGAACAGCAGATAAAGCTCTTTCCGCCCTTGGAAAGGTATGCTCCCATGACGAAATCCAGCTGGCCGCCGGCACCGCTGATATGCTTGATTCCGGAGGATTCAGAGCTGACCTGGCCAAAGAGATCGATATCCACAGCATTGTTGATGGACATGAAGTTATCCAGCTGTGCCACTACGCGTACATCGTTGGTATAGTTGACAGGAGCGCTCATGCAGGCAGGGTTATTATTCAGATAATCATATAACTTTTTAGTTCCTGCCCCAAAGCCGTAAACCTGGCGTCCCTTATCAATATTTTTGTGAGCACCTGTAATTTTGCCTGCCTCAGCGATATCTACAAATGCGTCTACATACATCTCTGTGTGAACACCCAGATCCTTTAAATCAGACTTGGCAATCAGAGAACCTACAGCATTAGGCATGCCTCCGATTCCCAGCTGTAAGCATGCGCCGTCAGGAATCTCCTCCACAATGAGTTTGGCAACGGCCTCATCTACTTCAGAGGCAGCTCCGCCTCCGCCCATTTCAGCGATAGATGGGTTGTCACCCTCCACGATCATATCTACCTGGGAAATGTGGACGCCTTCTTCAAATCCGCCTAAGCAGACAGGCATATTTTCATTTACTTCCACAATTACAACCTTGGAGGTTTCACAGATAGCCGCCAGATGGGAAGCGTTGGGACCGAAGTTAAAGTAGCCATGCTCGTCCATGGGAGCTACCTGGAATACAGCTACATCGTTTCGATTCGCCTCGGCAAAGTCGCGGTAAAATCTGGGAAGCTCAGAATAACGCATGGGATTGTAGAAGGCAAAGCCCTGTGCGATGGCTTTTCTTTCAATGCCGCTCATATGCCAGGAATTCCAGGTCATATGCTCTGCAGGATTTTCGATCTTAAAGATCTCCGGAACCCACATGAGGATACCGCCTCGGAAATTTACATCGTGAAGTTCAGGAAGTCTCTTGGCAATGGCTTTGTCTACAGCCACAGGAGTTCCTGTAGTCCAGGCATAATCTACCCAGTCGCCAGACTTTACAACAGCGGCAGCCTGATCGGCAGATACAAGTTTTTGTTGATACATGCTTCTGTAATCCATTTGATTCACCTATCCTTAATTAAATTTATTCAGTTTTGCTACCAGTTTATCATTGGCCGCTGGCAAGGTCAATAAGAATAGGTAAGAAATAGGAAGAAAATCGTGAATAGATAATGAATTGATAATTATTTATCAAGTGGTCATTGACAGTTTTGCCTAACGGTGGTAGTATAGAATTACTATCATTTATGCAATTATTTCTATTTCCAGGCTAACCATGACAAGGAGGAAACAAATTATGTCAAAGAAAGTCGTAATAGCAAGTGCATGCCGTACAGCCATTGGTTCCATGGGCGGACAGTTAAGCACAGTACCAGCGGCAGATATGGGAGCAATTGTTATTAAGGAAGCTCTCAACAGAGCAGGAGTTGCTCCAGAGCAGGTAGATCACGTTTACATGGGCTGTGTAATCCAGGCCGGCCTTGGACAGAACGTGGCTCGTCAGATGTCCATCAAAGCAGGGCTTCCCATCGAGGTTCCGGCAGTTACGCTGAACGTAGTATGCGGTTCTGGTTTACAGTGCGTGAACGCAGCTGCTCAGATGATTCTCGCAGGCGATGCTGACATTGTTGTAGCAGGCGGAGCAGAGAACATGTCCGCAGCTCCATACGCTCTGAAGAATGCTCGTTACGGATACCGTATGGGTAACGCTCCGATGATCGATACTATGGTAAACGACGCTCTCTGGGATGCTTTCAACAACTACCACATGGGAATGACAGCAGAGAATATCTGCGATGACTGGGGCATTACAAGAGAAGAGCTTGACGAGTTCTCTGTTGTCAGCCAGAACAAGGCATGCGCAGCAGTAGAGTCCGGAAGATTCAAGGATGAGATTGTCCCGGTTGAGGTTAAGAAGAAAAAAGAGACTGTTATCGTTGACACAGACGAGGGTCCGCGTCCAGGAACAACCATGGAAGGACTTGCAAGACTGCGCCCTGCATTCAAGCCGGACGGCGGCCGCGTAACAGCAGGAAATGCTTCCTCCATTAACGACGGTGCTGCAGCAGTTGTTGTCATGAGCGAGGAGAAGGCAAAAGAGTTAGGAATTAAGCCGATGGCTACATGGGTTGCAGGCGCATTAGGCGGCGTAGATCCAAGAATCATGGGAATCGGACCGGTAGCGGCTACGAAGAAGGTTCTGGCTAAGACTGGCCTTAAGGTAGAAGATTTTGATTTAATTGAGGCAAACGAGGCGTTCGCTGCTCAGTCCATCGCAGTTGCCCGTGAGCTTGGATTTAATAAAGAAATCCTGAACGTAAACGGCGGAGCTATCGCTCTCGGACATCCGGTAGGAGCATCTGGCTGCCGTATTCTTGTTACACTGCTTCATGAGATGCAGAAGCGCGATGCAAAGAAGGGCCTTGCTACTCTGTGTATCGGCGGCGGCATGGGCTGTGCTACAATCGTTGAGAGAGACTAAAATCCGGGTAAAGCCTTAAGGAGATGATCAGAATGGGTTATGTAGATTACGAACAGGAAGGACATGTCGGTATTGTAACTATCAACAGGCCCAAAGCATTAAATGCCTTGAACGAAGAGGTGCTGAAGGATTTAGAGACTGTATTTGACGCTGTTGATCAGGAAGAGGTGAGAGCCATCATCCTGACAGGCGCAGGCGAAAAATCCTTTGTTGCCGGAGCTGATATTGCAGCGATGAGCACGATGACCAAGGCGGAGGGAGAGGCGTTCGGAAAGTATGGAAACGATATTTTCCGAAAGATCGAGACTTTCCCGATTCCGGTGATTGCAGCTGTGAACGGTTTCGCGCTGGGAGGAGGAAACGAGCTTTCCTTAAGCTGCGATATCCGCATCTGCTCTGAGAACGCAGTGTTCGGGCAGCCGGAGGTAGGCCTGGGAATCACCCCAGGTTTTGGAGGTACTCAGAGACTTGCCCGCATCATTGGTGTGGGAAAGGCCAAGGAGATGCTCTATACAGCCAGAAACATCAAGGCTGATGAGGCTTACCGTTTAGGACTTGTAAATGCAGTTTATCCTCAGGAAGAGCTGATGACTGCAGCCAGAAAGCTGGCAGGCCAGATTGCGGCTAATGCTCCGATTGCTGTGAGAAACAGCAAGAAGGCGGCCAATGACGGCCTTCAGACAGATATGGATCAGGCGATTGTAATCGAGGAAAAGCTGTTCGGAGCCTGCTTTGAGACAGAGGATCAAAAAGAAGGCATGGCGGCGTTTCTTGAGAAGAGAAAAGAAAAACAGTTCAAAAACCGTTAATAAAAAGCAGATGCTTTTTATAAGATAGGAGGAGATAGCCATGAAAATCGGTGTTATCGGAGCAGGAACCATGGGTTCCGGCATTGCGCAGGCTTTTGCACAGACAGAGGGCTACGAGGTAGCTTTATGCGATATTAACGAGGAGTTCGCTGCAAACGGTAAGAAGAAAATTGCAAAGGGCTTTGAGAAGAGAATTGCTAAGGGCAAAATGACACAGGAGGATGCTGATAAGATCCTCGCAAAGATTACAACAGGTGTTAAGGATATCTGCGGCGACTGCGATCTGGTCGTTGAGGCTGCCATTGAGAACATGGAGATCAAGAAGCAGACCTTTAAGGAGTTAGACGCTATCTGCAAGGCAGACTGTATTTTTGCTACCAACACTTCCTCCCTCTCCATTACAGAAATTGGAGCAGGCGCAAGACCGGTTGTGGGCATGCATTTCTTTAACCCGGCTCCTGTCATGAAGCTGGTAGAGGTAATTGCAGGACTCAATACTCCGAAGGAGATGGTAGATAAGGTAATTGCTATTTCCGAAGAGATTGGAAAGACACCAGTACAGGTTGAAGAGGGTGCAGGCTTTGTTGTAAACAGAATCCTGATCCCGATGATCAACGAGGCAATCGGCATTTACGCTGATGGCATTGCATCTGTAGAGGGAATTGATATTGCGATGAAGTTAGGCGCAAATCATCCGATGGGCCCGTTAGCTCTGGGCGATCTGATTGGACTTGACGTTTGCCTGGCTATTATGCAGGTATTAGAAAGCGAGACAGGCGATCCGAAGTACCGTCCGCATCCGCTGTTAAGAAAGATGGTTCGCGCTGGACGTTTAGGCCAGAAAACAGGCAGAGGATTCTACGATTACAGCAAATAATGGATACCACTTTTTTGTGGTTTCTGTTATAATAGATTCACAACCGCATAAGGGGTCTCCCCAAGGCCCCTTTTTAGCGCGATATAAGAAGATGGAGGACTAGACATGGATTTTACATTAAGTAAAGAGCATGAGATGGCGAGGACATTATTCCATGACTTCGCCGAGAAAGAAGTAAAACCTTTAGCGCAGGAAGTAGACGAGACAGAGCACTTCCCGACAGAAACAGTTAAGAAGATGCAGAAGCTCGGCTTCATGGGCATCCCGGTTCCGAAGGAGTACGGCGGACAGGGCTGCGATCCTCTCTGCTATGCTATGTGCGTAGAGGAGCTTTCCAAGGTTTGCGGAACTACAGGAGTTATCGTTTCTGCACATACATCTCTGTGCTGCGATCCAATCCAGACATATGGTACAGAAGAGCAGAAGCAGAAATACCTTGTACCGCTTGCAAAGGGCGAGAAGTTAGGTGCTTTCGGCCTTACTGAGCCGGGCGCTGGTACAGACGCTCAGGGTCAGCAGACAAAGGCTGTTTTAGATGGAGACGAGTGGGTATTAAACGGTTCCAAGATCTTCATCACAAACGGTAAAGAGGCTGACATCTACGTAATCATCGCTGTAACAGGCGTAAAAGAGGACGCTAGAGGAAGAAAGAAGAAAGAGATCTCCGCATTCATCGTTGAGAAGGGAACTCCAGGCTTCACCTTTGGTACAAAGGAGAAGAAGATGGGTATCCGCGGATCTGCTACTTACGAGTTAATCTTCACAGACTGCCGCATCCCGAAGGAGAACCTGTTAGGACAGAAGGGCAAGGGCTTCAACATCGCTATGCACACACTGGACGGCGGACGTATCGGTATCGCAGCTCAGGCTCTTGGTCTTGCAGAGGGCGCTCTTGACAGAACAATCGAGTATGTAAAAGAGAGAAAGCAGTTTGGACGTGCTCTGGGACAGTTCCAGAATACACAGTTCCAGCTTGCTGATATGGCAACAAAGGTAAAGGCAGCTCAGCTCCTTGTTTACAGAGCAGCTATGGCTAAGGCTACACAGAAGACATATTCCGTAGAGGCAGCTATGGCTAAGCTGTATGCAGCAGAGGTTGCTATGGAAGTTACAACAAAGGCTGTACAGCTTCACGGCGGATACGGCTACATCAGAGAGTACGATGTAGAGCGTATGATGCGCGACGCTAAGATTACAGAGATCTACGAGGGAACATCTGAGGTTCAGAGAATGGTTATCTCCGGCGCTCTGTTAAAATAATTGCGGCTCTAAACATGATGCAGTTCCCTGTCCCTGCGGACAGGCCTGCATGAAATTAAACAATAAGGAGTGAAAATACAGTGAAAATTATCGTTTGTATCAAACAGGTTCCAGATACTAAGGGCGGAGTAAAATTCAACCCGGACGGAACACTCGACAGAGGAGCTATGCTCACAATTATGAACCCGGATGATAAGGCAGGCCTTGAGGCAGCTCTCCGTTTAAAGGATCAGTACGGCGCAGAGGTTACAGTTCTCACTATGGGACTTCCGAAGGCTGAGGAGGTTTTAAGAGAGGCTATGGCTATGGGCGCTGACAACGGCATCCTGGTTACAGACCGTGTACTGGGCGGAGCCGATACATGGGCTACATCCCAGACTATCGCAGGCGCTATCAGAAACCTTGAGTACGATTTAATTATCACAGGCCGTCAGGCTATTGATGGTGATACAGCTCAGGTAGGTCCGCAGATCTCTGAGCATTTAAATATCCCGGTAATCAGCTACGCTCAGGATATCAAGATCGAGGGCAACAGCGTTATCGTTGAGCGTCAGTACGATGACAGATATCATGTATTAAAGGCTCAGATGCCATGCTTAATCACAGCTCTGGCTGAGTTAAATGAGCCGCGTTACATGACTCCAGGCGGAATCTTTGATGCTTATAAGAAAGAAATCACCGTATGGGGAAGAAATGACCTGAAGGACGTTGAGGACTCCAACTTAGGACTTAAGGGATCCCCGACACAGATCGCAAGAGCTTCCGATAAGGTAAGAAAGGGAGCAGGCGAGCAGGTTACTCTTGATCCGGCAGCAGCAGCTGACTACATTGTTGAGAAGCTGGCAGCTAAACATGTTATCTAATTAAAAATAAGAGAAAAGTGTGGTGAATAAGAATGAACTTAGAAGCATATAAGGGAGTATTCGTCTTTGCACAGCAGGTTGACAATGAGATCAGCGGCATCGCATTTGAGCTGATTGGCAAAGGTAAGGATTTAGCAAAAGATTTAGGAACAGAGGTTACAGCTGTTTTAGTTGGTTCTGATGTTAAGGGACTGGCAGACGAGCTGGCTGAGTATGGCGCAGACAAGGTTATCGTTGTAGATGATCCTGAGTTAAAAGAGTACAGAACAGAGCCGTATACACACGCACTGGCTTCCGTTATCAACGAGTTCAAGCCGGAGATCTTCTTAATCGGCGCTACAGCAATCGGACGTGACTTAGGACCTCGTGTATGTGCAAGAATTCATACAGGTCTGACAGCTGACTGTACACAGCTTGAGATTGGCGATTTCCCAATCAACCCAATTCCAGGCAAGGAGCAGAAGCACAACCAGTTATTAATGACTCGTCCTGCATTCGGCGGAAATACAATCGCTACAATCGCATGCCCGGACTTCCGTCCACAGATGGCAACTGTACGTCCAGGCGTTATGCAGAAGCTTCCTAAGACAGCAGGCGTTAAGGCTAACGTAGTAGAGTACAATCCAGGATTCGTTCCGAACAACAACTACGTTGAGATCATGGAAGTAGTTAAGGCTGTAGCTGATACAGTAGATATCATGGACGCTAAGATCCTTGTATCCGGCGGACGTGGTGTTGGAAGCCCAGAGAACTTCAAGATTCTTGAGGATCTGGCAGAGGTAATCGGCGGAACAGTAAGCTGCTCCCGTGCAGTTGTAGATGCTGGCTGGCAGCCAAAGGCATTACAGGTAGGACAGACAGGTAAGACTGTACGTCCAAACGTATACTTTGCAATTGGTATCTCCGGCGCTATTCAGCACGTAGCTGGTATGGAGGAGTCTGATATTATCATCGCTATCAATAAGGATGAGACAGCTCCGATCTTTGACGTAGCTGACTACGGCATTGTAGGTGACCTGAACAAGGTAGTTCCGTTATTAACAGAGAAGCTGAAAGCTGCTAAGGCTGCTCAGAACGCTTAATCTGAACGGAAATTTTATAATAGAATAAATAATCGTCCGGGGGACGGCAGTCTGCATGAACGAATGATGCGGACAGGCCCTCCCATGCCGGACGGCGTCCTTACGAATGCGAGAAGGACGCAGTGCCCAGACAGAGAAACAGCCCGGCTTTTACCGGGCTGTTTTTATATGGCAGCATGCACTTTTTAAATGCACTCCTTTTCGTTTTCATGTGAAAGAAAAATTCCGGTTTCCCGTGGCTTTAGGAGGAACAAGAAATCTTTCTTCCACATTTTATCTGTCACCTTTAAATCCATCCTCCGTCCAGTCCAATAACCTGTCCTGTCAGATAGTTTTCTTTGTAGCCCAGGTGGTAAGCCAGATCAGCTACCTCCTCGGCCTGTCCCAGACGTCCGGCTGGGATTTCTTCAATCAGGTTAATCAGTTCTTCATCATCCAGGAAGTGATTCATTTCTGTGTCGATGGCTCCGCAGGCAATAGCATTGACCTGAATATGGCTGGGAGCCAGTTCCTTGGCCAGAGCTTTGGTGAAAGCATTGATGCCGCCTTTGGTGGCAGAGTAGGCTACTTCGCAGGAGGCGCCGCAGATTCCCCAGACAGAGGAAATATTTATAATTTTCCCCTGCTGTTTTTCCACCATCATGGGCACGGCCAGACGGCAGCAGTTGAATACGGAGGTGAGATTTGTGTGCACAATCAAATCCCAGTCTTCCGGCTTCATTTCCTGGAGAAGACCGATGTAGGAGATTCCTGCATTGTTGACGAGAACGTCCAGACCGCCGAACTGTTTTTTGATTTTTTTAAATAAGGCAGCGCAGTCCTCCATCTTTCCCATATCTCCCAGAAAAGCCAGGCAGGATACCTGGAAGGATTCAATTTCTTTCTTCGTCTGAAGAAGCTGTTCCTCTCGCTTCACACAGCTGATCACTACGTTCCATCCCTTTTTTGCAAATTTTACAGCAATGGCTTTCCCAATTCCTCGGGAAGCTCCAGTGACAAGTACTGTTTTTCTTGCCATACGTATTCACACCCTTTCATAAAACAAGCTTAAACCAGCGTGGTATAATATCTGACGCTATTATACCATAAAAGTCAAAGGGAGAGGAAAGTTTTCCATGTTCAGTTGAAAGAAAGAGCAGCTCCTCTCTCTTTATTTCAGAAAATCTGCAAATTTGCAGCATAAATTTATAACGCAAATAAAAAAATTATGTATACTGGCGGGACAAGATGTGTTATACTAAAAAGAACGAATACAATACAGAAGAACACCGGCTTTTTGGCGGAAAGAGGATGGGAAACACTTGGAACGTACGGATCTGTGTATTGCAGATTCGAGAGGAAAGGCGAGAATAACAGAATGGGAAAGATTTACGATCTGATTATTGCAGGTTCCGGCCCAGCCGGACTGGCGGCGGCGATTTATGCAAAGAGAGCAGAACTCGATACGCTTGTGATTGAGAAGGAGATGATGAGCGGCGGCCAGATTTTAAGTACCTACGAGGTGGATAACTACCCAGGACTGCCGGGAAGTTCGGGGTTTGATCTGGGCATGAAATTCAGGGAGCATGCAGAACAGTTGGGAGCTGTCTTTACAGAGGACTGCATTGAAAAAGCAGAGCTTCAGGGAGAGATTAAGACGCTTTATGGACAAAGGGAAAGCTACCAGGCCAGGACTGTGATTATCGCTACAGGTGCCCGCCATAGAAAGCTGGGCGTGCCTGGCGAGGAAGAGCTTTCAGGAAGCGGAGTTTCTTACTGCGCCACCTGTGATGGCGCCTTTTTCAAGGATAAGACAGCGGCAGTAATAGGTGGAGGAGATGTGGCTCTTGAGGACGCCATATTTCTGTCCAGACTGTGCAGTAAGGTTCATTTGATTCACAGAAGAGACGAGCTGCGCGGCGCTAAGACGCTGCAGAAGCGTGTGTTTGAGTCGGACAGGATAGAAGTTCATTGGGATACAGTGGTGGATGCCATTGAGGGGAATGGCAGAGTTGAAAGACTTGCTCTCACCAACAGAAAAACAGGGGAGACGGAGATGCTTAATACGGACGGCATTTTTATTGCTGTAGGAATTGAACCGGAAAGCAGCGTGTTTTCTCAAGTGATAGAGACAGACCGCCAAGGGTATCTTGCTGCCGGAGAGGATGGAGTTACTTCCGTTCCCGGTGTGTTCGCAGCAGGGGATGTACGGACTAAACAGCTGCGTCAGGTGCTGACAGCCGCATCGGACGGAGCTAACTGCGTGACAAGCGCAGAGAGATACCTGGCAGAGAGATAGGAGGAATAAATACGATGGAGACGCCATTTAAGATGCTGGCCTGTCTGTGTTCAGCAGCTGTCATCTCTGTGACGGCAGAATTTGGAGCGCAGGCGGCGATCAATCTGGAGACAGATTCTTCTGTAGCCGGAGTTTCCGTGGCGATGAATAACTATTATGCAGGAAGCCTTGATCCGGAGAATGAGCTGGCGGAGGCTTTTTCCTCAGATGAAACCATGGAACAGGTGGTAAAGAGCGGTAAGGAAGATGCGCCGACAGTGAAGACCCCGTCGGCTTCTTCTGCCTATGATAATGTAGCGGTGTCCCAGGTATCTAATTATGTAAATGTGAGGAGCGAAGCGAATACAAAGAGCTCCGTTGTGGGAAAGATTTACAATAACTGCGCGGCTACCATTCTTGACACAGTGGACGGAGAGGGAGGAAAATGGTATAAGATACAGTCCGGTTCTGTAAACGGCTACATTAAGGCACAGTATTTTATTACAGGAGCAGAGGCGGAGAAGAAGGCCAGACAGGTGGGAACTACTTACGCAAAGGTAGCGAATACCTCTACGCTGCGTCTCAGGGAAGAACCTAGTTTGGACAGCAAGACTCTTGATCTCCTGTCTTCAGACGCTGAGTACGAGGTAATTGAGGAAAAAGGAGATTTCTATAAGGTTTCCGTTGATACAGATCTGGTAGGGTATGTATTCAAGGATTATGTGAATACCCGGGTTGAATTTGATCACGCTGTGACAAACTCTGAGGAAGAACAGAAGGCAGCGGAAGAATCCAAACGCAGGGAAGAGGCGGAGAAAGCTCTGCAGGAGCTGGAGGAGGCCAAGAAGGAGGCTTCTAAGGAGACAAAGGAAAAAGAGACGACAGCCAGGGAAACTGTGAAAGCTCCTGAAACGGTAAAACCGAAAGAGACAGAGAAGAAAAAAGAAACCACGAAGGCTTCTGAGACAGAGACCTCGTTTAATGGAACCATAGAGCAGAATCCTGACGGAAGTCCCAGAGAAACTACAAAGGCTGCTGAGACAGAAAAACCGAAGGAGACAGAGAAGGAAAAGGAGACTACAAAGGCTGCTGAGACAGAAAAGCCAAAAGAGACGCAGAAACCTTCTTCTGACAAGACATCAGGCGGTCCTGGAGGTTCTAAGAATCCAGGAAGCAGTTCTTCAGGGGTGGAGAAGGCTACCAGAACGGCAGTTGTTGCTTATGCGAAGCAGTTCTTAGGGAATCCATATGTCTATGGCGGAACAAGCCTGACCAAAGGGGCAGACTGCTCTGGATTTACACAGGCTGTTTATGCCCATTTTGGGATTTCTACAGGCCGCAGTTCCAGAGATCAGGCTGCCAGGGGAAAGGAGATTTCGGTGAGCGAGGCTCAGCCGGGAGATCTGCTGTTCTACGCCAGCGGAAGTTATATTAACCACGTAGCTATGTACATAGGAGGCGGACAGATTATCCACTCCAGCAATCCAAAGACAGGGATCTGCATCGCGCCGTCTAACTACAGGACGCCGTGCAAGGCTGTCACTTTCCTGGACTAGCAGGCTGGAAGAATGGAAAGTAAATTGAAAAAAGAGAGATAAGAGAATACTTCAGCTTTAAAACGGGCTGGCGCAGGGAATTATCAGGCGCCGGCCCGTTTGCTGATTAAGACTCTGTTTTTTGGGGGTTGTCCAGCTCTGGAAATGGTTTCTGGGTAAAGTAGGTGGACAGAAGAACAGATGTATTTGAGAGACCGAACTTTCTCATTTGCCGGAGCAGAGCCTCCAGCTCTTCTGAGTCAGAGACGCGGATTTTGAGAAGTCCATTATTAAGTCCTACAATGTGGCTGTGTTCAATGACAGCCGGAGATTTTTCACAGAATTGGCAGAAGCTTTCATATGATTTGGGAGGCACATTGATCAGGACAAAGGCACAGATGTGATTCCCCATCAGAGCGTCATTGATTTTAGCGTGAAAACCTTCAATGACTCCGGCATCCTTCAGACGGTTAATTCTCTCAGCAACAGCCGGTGCTGTGAGACCGACCTGTTGTCCGATTTCCCGGATAGAGGTTTTGCAGTTTGCCTGCAGAATATTGATGATTTTAATATCTGTGTTGTCCACTGAGCTTCCTCCCTTGCAAATGATTCCTGAACTATAATAGTATAGCTGATAGTGAGAAAAAAGTAAATGGAATCTGTAAACCTGATAATGGATTTGAAGTGTATTTGTTAGGTAAATGAATATTCATTCTATGTGAAAGAGCTGTACAATAACAGCTTTTTAATGGTAAAATTATCGTACAATAACAGAAGGACTGAAGACAGAAGCAGAGGAAGAACTATGATAAGCTATAGAGCAAGGCGTTTAAAAAGCTGCGATTACTGTACGGAATGGTGGAGCGGCGGTCAGACAACAGAGCTTTCTATTGAGCCAGATGAGGCATCCTACAAAAACAGAAAATTTCTGTGGAGAATCAGCTCTGCCAGTGTGGAGCTGGAGAAAAGCACATTTACCAGCCTTCCAGACTATGACAGAGTTATTATGACCTTAAAGGGAGAACTTCAGCTGTCACATGACAGACGCACATGGCGTTCTCTGAAAGCGTATGAGCCATATTTTTTTGATGGCGGACTTTTCACGGAGAGCCGGGGGCAGGTGACAGATTTTAATTTGATGATGAGAAAGGGAGATTGTACAGGTTTTGTGAGAGCCTTGAAAATTGGAAGCCAGGAACAAAAACAGAAAAATCTGATCAGTTTTGAAGAGTTTTGGCAGGCTTTGGGACCGCGCCCGGCGGATACGCTGCTTTTTTACTGTATAGAAGGGCTGGCAGATGCAAGGCTTGAACAGGGCCGGGTGGAACTTCAGGCTGGTGAATCTCTTCGCCTGGACCGCATGGATAATCTGCCTTATCAGGAAGAAAACGGGACGATTTTGAGCCTGTCAGGGGAGGCCGTTCTGGCTGCTGCTGCAATTTGCAGGGAAATCTGAAGAACTAGGATTGCGGCAGAGTAAGAAGCAATATTATAATAATACATCATAAAAGCAAAAACAGGAGGTAAGGGTTTTATGAGCGGAAAGTTATTAGAGTGTGTGCCAAATTATAGTGAGGGACGCGATATGCAGAAGGTGGAACAGATTGCAGACTGCTTCCGCGGAAAGGCTGGAGTGCGTCTTTTAGACTATCAGACAGATAAGGATCACAACCGGTGCGTGGTTACGGCCATTGGAGAGCCAGAGGCTTTGAAAAACGCTGTGATTGAGTCTTTTGGAAAGGCGGCTGAGCTGATTGACATGACAAAGCATGAGGGTCAGCATCCAAGAATGGGAGCTGTGGACGTGGTTCCGTTTATTCCATGCAGGAATACGACGCTTCAGGAGGCTGATGCAGTGGCGAAGGAGGTTGCTGAAACAGTAGGTGAGAGATTTGGCATTCCCTGCTTCCTGTACGAGTCCTCTGCCACTGCGCCTCACCGCGTCAATCTGGCCAGCATCCGGAAAGGGCAGTTTGAGGGAATGGCGGAGAAGATGAAAGACCAGGAGATGTGGAAGCCTGACTTTGGTCCGGATACTATTCACCCTACAGCAGGCGTGTCAGCAGTAGGAGCCAGAATGCCGTTAGTAGCCTTTAATGTAAATCTGGACACATCAGATCTGGAGACTGCCAATCAGATTGCCAAAAAGGTACGGCACATTAACGGCGGTTACCGCTATGTGAAGGCTATTGGTGTAATGCTGGAGGAGAGAAATATCGCCCAGGTTTCCATGAACCTGACAGATTACACCAAGACAGCGATTTACCGTGCGTTTGAGGCAGTGAAAATGGAGGCGAGACGCTACGGCGTGAGGGCAGTGGGCACGGAGATTGTAGGACTTCTCCCTATGCAGGCTCTGATTGACTGCGCAGAGTATTATCTGCAGGTGGAGAACTTCGACTCTGCCCAGGTAATGGAAAACAGACTTCTTGAGGAGGAATAAGATGACAGAATTAAAGGATTTGACCATAGAGGAATTTGCAAAAGTGACGGCGTCCGATGCCCCGGCGCCTGGAGGAGGAAGCGTGGCTGCTGCTGCGGGATCCCTGGCTGCAGCTCTGGCTGAGATGGTAGCCAACCTGACCATAGGAAAGGCAAAGTACGCGGAGGCCGAGGATGAGATGAGGGATCTGGCTGAGAAGGGCCGCGTCATTCGCGAGAAACTGATAGCGGATATCCAGAGAGACAGCGTCTCGTTTAATCTCTATATGGCGGCTTTGGGAATGCCAAAAAACACAGAGGAAGAGAAAGCGGCCAGAAGGGAGGCCATGCAGAACGGCTTAAAGGAAGCTGCCAGAGTTCCCCTTTCTGTGGCTGAGACGGCGGCTGAAATTTTCCCTCTGTCTGAGGCGGCTGTAGCAAGAGGAAACGCCAATGCAGTGACAGATGGTCTCGTATCTGCCATGATGGCCCGTACCGCCGTGCTGAGCGCTCTTTTGAACGTCAAAATTAATTTAAGCTCCATCAAAGATGAAGACTTCAGAACAGACATGGAGGCTCAGGTGAAACGCCTGGAGAAAACAGCGTCTGAGTACGAGGCGAAGATATTGAAAAGTTCAGAGCTTTCCGCTGAAATATAAAAAATAAACTGCCAAGACTTTAAAACTTTAAAAAAATAAGGGAAAATGGGATTGCATTTTACAAAAATACAGGATAGAATGGAAAAATGCAGATGAATCATAAGTCAGCATCATTTTTAGTAGGAGGAGAACGAAAATGAAAACAGATATCGAGATCGCTCAGGAGTCAACCCCGTTACATATTACAGAGATAGCATCTTCTCTGGGTATTGACGAGAAGTATCTGGAACAGTATGGAAAGTACAAGGCAAAAGTGGACTATAACCTGTTAAATGAGGACAGCCGTCCTGACGGAAAGCTGGTTCTTGTGACAGCCATTACTCCGACTCCTGCTGGGGAGGGAAAGACTACGACTACCGTGGGTCTGGCAGATGGAATGAAGAAGCTGGGAAAAAATGTAGTTGTGGCCCTCAGGGAGCCCTCTCTGGGACCGGTATTTGGTGTAAAGGGAGGAGCTGCAGGCGGCGGCTATGCACAGGTAGTACCTATGGAGGATATTAACCTTCACTTTACCGGCGATTTTCATGCGATCGGAGCTGCAAACAATCTCCTGGCCGCTATGCTGGACAACCATATTTATCAGGGAAACGAACTGCGGATTGACCCAAAGCGCATCACCTGGCGCCGTGTCGTGGACATGAATGACAGACAGCTGAGAAACGTGGTGGACGGACTGGGACGCCGTGTAGATGGAGTGGTGAGAGAGGACGGATACGATATCACCGTTGCCTCTGAGATCATGGCAGTTCTCTGTCTGGCTAAAAATGTGACTGACTTAAAAGAGAGACTGAGCCGTATTATCGTGGGTTACACCTATGACGACGAGCCGGTAACAGCAGGCGATTTAAAGGCTGCCGGAGCTATGGCAGCTCTGTTAAAGGATGCTTTAAAGCCGAACCTGGTTCAGACTCTGGAGCATACGCCGGCTTTTATCCACGGAGGACCGTTTGCCAATATCGCTCACGGCTGCAACTCTATTATCGCTACCAGGATGGCTTTAAAGCTGGGAGATTATGCGATCACAGAGGCAGGATTCGGTGCAGATCTGGGTGCAGAGAAATTTTTGGATATCAAGTGCCGTATGGCAGAGCTGAAGCCGTCAGCTGTTGTTGTGGTAGCCACAGTAAGGGCTTTAAAGCACCACGGAGGTGTGGCTAAGGCAGATCTGAACAGTGAGAACCTGGAGGCCCTGGAGAAGGGACTTCCGAATCTGCTTCAGCATGTGGAGAATATCACAAAGGTATTTGGACTGCCGTGTGTAGTAGCGATCAACCGTTTCCCATTTGATACGGAGGCAGAGCTGGTTCTGATTGCAGAAAAGTGTAAGGAGCTGGGTGTCAATGTAGCTCTTTCCGAGGTATGGGGAAAAGGCGGCGATGGCGGCGTAGAGCTGGCTAAGGAGGTAATCCGCCTTTGTGAGGAGCCGAATCACTTCCAGTTCTGCTATGACTCTGAACTCTCTATTGAGGAGAAGCTGAACGCAATTGTCACCAAGGTATACAGAGGCGCTGAAGTAGTGCTGGCAGATTCAGCCAAAAAACAGGCTAAGAGACTGACAGAGCTGGGATTTGGTTCCTGTCCAATCTGTATGGCAAAGACTCAGTACAGCTTTTCCGATAATCAGAAGCTTTTGGGAGCGCCGAGAGACTTTACTGTGACAGTCAGAAACTTAAAGGTATCCGCCGGAGCGGGCTTTATCGTAGCACTGACAGGAGATATCATGACCATGCCGGGACTTCCGAAGGTTCCGGCAGCAGAGAAGATTGACGTAGATGCAGAGGGAAGGATCTCCGGATTATTCTAACTATAAAAGTGCAAAATTCGCCGCAGGGGAGTGGTTCCTCTGCGGCGTCTTCTATATGCTGCAGGATTTTGCCAGGAGGAAATAAAATGAATTTCTTTGCACCAGCAGAAATTGTAAAAAATTATGGGGCAGCAGGAAAGAAAAAAGCTGAGATGCCTCTGCTGAAAATGCTGATTCTGGGCGTTCTGTCAGGAATGTTTATTGCTTTGGGAGCAGCAGTGACCAATACGGCGGGACACAGCATAGATAATGTGTCGGCTGTGAGGATTCTTTCAGGACTTCTGTTTCCGGGAGGCCTGACTCTGGTAGTTTTAATGGGAGGAGAGCTTTTTACGGGAAACTGCCTGATGTGCATTTCTCTTCTGGAAAAGCAGGCGAAGCTTGCAGGCGTGCTGAAAAACTGGGCGGCAGTCTATGCGGGAAATTTTGCTGGAAGCCTGCTTACAGCCTTTGCCTGCGCTGCATTTGGGCAGATGAACTATTCTGGAGGCGGGCTGGCTGTATTTACTATGAAACTGGCTGCCTCTAAATGCTCTCTGCCTTTTGGGAACGCCTTTGTGCTGGGAGTCTTCTGCAACATTCTCGTTTGCTTTGCTGTGCTTGCTTCCATGAGTGCCAAGGACACGGCGGGAAAGGTTCTGGGATTGTTTTTTCCCATCTGCTTTTTTGTCATCTGCGGCTTTGAACACAGTGTAGCTAATATGTACTACATTCCAGCTGGAATCTTCGCTTCTTTTGTTCCAGAGTACGCTGCAAAAGCTGTGGAGGCAGGAATCGATCTTTCCGTGCTTACGTGGGGGAACTTTTTTCTGAAAAATCTGCTTCCAGTCACCCTGGGAAACATAGCTGGAGGTCTGTTCACAGGCAGTTTTATGTGGCTGGGACATGTGTGGGAGCGGAGAAGATAGAAAAGATAAGAAAATGAGGAAAAGATAAAAATAAAAAGAGAAAAGACGCCGGGCACGGGGGGTATCCGTATCCGGCGTCTTTTCTGGACGCTGGCAAATCGTCGTTTGATAGACTTGATAAATGAGTTACTTTTTTTGCTCCTCTTCGCAGTTCATGTTGTTGAGAGAGCAGGACATGTCGTCTTTTCCATCGACACAGTTCATATCGTTTAAACCACAGCTGGAATCATCGTTCTCACCCAGGCAGTTCATATCGTTTAAACCGCAGGTCTTATCATCATCACTGATTCCATTTAAATTAGACCAGCCGCTCTGTTTTTTTTCCTCCATATCCCATACCTCCTCATTATTTAGTAATTTTATTATATCCGGGGCCGGAGGAAAATTCAAGGAGGAGTCAAACGGAAAAAGAGGGAATTTCAGGAAGAATTTGACAGTTTGGAAGGATTGTACAGAAGAAATAGAGCGGCAGAATGAACATAAATTTTTCTATAAAGGTTTTCTTGTTTTTATTTCTTGCCAACAGTATAATTGAGATAGCAGAACAGAGTCAGAGTATAGGGAGGAGAGAGCCATGAGCCAGAAACTGACAGAACAAATTCCAAATGAAAGCCGTCTTATAGACACAGAGCTGAAAAAAAATCTGAGGGCTATTTTTGAACGGCTGGAGAGAACGCTCTGCCTGAAAGCCGTGTTGGAGCCTGATCAGAGAGAGAGTATAGAGATGGGAGCTTTTTTGAAGGCAGTGTGTGAGCTGAGTCCGCTTCTGGAACTTCAGCTTTTGGAGAAAGGGGAAGACATTCAGGCAGATCAGACTTTGGATACGGAGCATCTGCCTGTGACAGGACTCTTTCAGGAGGGAGAATATCTGGGAGCGGCCTTCTGCGGAGTGCCGGGCGGAAAGGAAATTAATTCATTCGTATCCGCTATTTTAAATGCAGCAGGACCGAAGAAGGAATATGATGAAAACATTCTCAAAAAGCTGGGCAAGCTGAAGAAAAAGAACGTGATCCGCGTATGTGTTTCTCTATCCTGCCACCACTGCCAGAGCGTGGTAACTGCCGGACAGACGCTGGCTCTTTTAAGTCCCAATGTGGAATGTGTCATGATTGATGCCAGATTGTACCCAGATTTGGTGGAAAAGTATAAGCTGTCCCGCGTACCGGCCATTTTGATTGGAGAAACAATTTATATGGGCGAAAAGGATATGGAGGAACTTCTGTCTCTTCTCAGGTAGGAGAAGCTAGATATGCAGAAATAGATGAAATTGGTAAAAAAGCTGTAGTTTTTTGAAGAATTCTGTAAGTTTTATACAAAGATCCATGCGAAATATAAGGCAACACAAGATTGATTGTGCAAAAATGATAATAATATAACGATATATTGACTTATATTGTGTAATGTGTTAGGATTTCTTTAGTTGAATATGAACCAGGAGAGAGGAGCAGGTGGATAACGGCAGAAATGCCGCTTATTGAATCTGCTCTTTTTTCCATTGCAGGATATTTCCATGAAAGGAAAAGAGTTCCGCCGCGGCAGCCCCGGAATTGATTCATACCAGCAGTTTTAAGGAAGGTGAAGCATGGAGCAGAAACTTTACGATACCGTGACGGATTGTCCGGTGATTGCGGCGATTAAGGATGATTCAGGGCTGGAACGGTGCCTGGATTCAGACATACAGATCATCTTTGTTCTGTACGGTGATATTGTCAGCATACCGGATATTGTAGACAAGATTAAAAAGAGGGGAAAGCTTGCTATGGTACACGCAGATCTGATATCAGGTCTGTCGGGAAAAGAGATAGCCATTGATTTTCTGAAGCGGAATACCCAGGCAGATGGAATTATTTCCACAAAGCTGTCATTTATTAAAAGAGCGAAGGAATTGGGTATGGCTACGGTGTTCCGCTTTTTTGTCATTGATTCCATGGCATTTGATAACATTCAAAAGCAGTATGAGGCAGCTTCCCCGGATTTTGTAGAGATTCTTCCGGGAATTATGCCGAAGATTATTGCAAAGGTTTCTAAAATGGTATCCGCGCCTGTGATTGCAGGCGGTTTAATTGCGGAGAAGGCGGACATCTATGCGGCTATAGAAGCCGGAGCCATTTCCATCTCATCCACAAATCAGAATACCTGGTTTATTTAAGAGAGGGGGAGAAGGATGTCAGATACAAAAAGAAAAATGGCTCAGGCTCTGAAAGAGCTGATGGCGGAGAAACCGTTAAAGCGGATTACTATTCAGGACATCGTGGAGAGAAGCCACATGACGCGTCAGAGCTTTTACTATCATTTTCAGGATATCTACGAGGTGCTGGAACTTATCTGCCGATACGATCTGGTAGATCAGATCGTTTATCGTGAGGAGGAAAGCTTTGCTCACTGGATGGAGCGCTTAATGCAAATTGTGGAAGCAAATAAATGGTTCTACCGGAAGATGCTTCAGGACATGGACTGGGAGCGGATTGCCGGTTATCTGAAGCCGGCAGTAGAGGCTCAGATACGCCGCCTGGTGTCAGGGATGCTGACAGAGCAGGAAACTCGAAGCCTTTCAGGAGGCAGAGAACTTTTGATTGATTTTCTTACCGTGTCTGTGATTCAGTATATATTCCGCTATATTTCCAGCCGGAAGGTTCAGAAGGAACAAAACGCAGCTAATCTTAGAGAGCTTCTTCAAATCTGTTCTCTGCTCTGCGCTAAGTGCAGCGCTTCGTCAGAAAATAAAGACGAAAGATACATTAAAAACAGGATAAAGACGGCTTGACAAAGATTTGTTTTAACAAATTGATATTATTGTCTAAAGACATTTGACAATAAAGGTGATACTATAAATGCATATCATGTAAGGAGGGGTTTCTTATGGCAAAGTATGTAATGGCATTGGACGCTGGAACAACCAGCAACAGATGTATCCTGTTTAATGAAAAAGGTGAAATGTGCAGCGTAGCACAGAAGGAGTTTACACAGTATTTTCCGAAGCCAGGCTGGGTTGAACACGATGCAAATGAAATCTGGTCTACACAGCTTTCTGTAGCTGTGGAGGCTATGGCTAAAATTGGAGCATCCGCAGAAGATATTGCCGCTATTGGTATTACAAACCAGCGTGAGACTACGATTGTCTGGGACAAAGCGACAGGAGAGCCGGTTTATCATGCAATCGTATGGCAGTGCCGCCGTACCTCCGAATACTGTGATTCCCTGAAGGAAAAGGGACTGACAGATAAATTCAGAGAAAAGACAGGTCTTGTAATCGATGCATATTTCTCCGGAACAAAATTAAAATGGATTCTGGACAACGTACCAGGTGTGAGAGAAAGAGCTGAAAAGGGAGAGCTTTTATTTGGTACAGTTGAGACATGGCTGATTTGGAGACTGACAAAGGGCGCTGTTCATGTAACAGACTACTCTAATGCATCCAGAACCATGCTGTTTAATATCAATACTTTACAGTGGGATGATGAAATTCTGGCTGAATTAAATATTCCGAAGTGCATGCTTCCAGAGGCAAAGCCTTCCAGCTGCGTTTACGGAGAATCTGATCCATCCTTCTTTGGCGGCCCAATTAAGATTGCAGGAGCTGCAGGAGACCAGCAGTCCGCTCTGTTTGGACAGACCTGTTTCAATCCTGGCGAAGCGAAGAATACATATGGAACTGGATGCTTCATGCTGATGAACACAGGCGAGAAGCCAGTATTCTCTAAGAATGGCCTTGTTACTACTATCGCCTGGGGACTTGACGGAAAGGTTAACTACGCATTAGAGGGTTCTATTTTCGTAGCTGGCGCTTCTATTCAGTGGCTGAGAGATGAAATGAGACTTATTGATTCCTCACCGGATTCCGAGTACATGGCTAAGAAGGTAAAGGATACAAATGGCTGCTATGTAGTTCCTGCCTTCACAGGACTGGGAGCTCCGCATTGGGATCAGTACGCAAGAGGAACTATTGTAGGAATTACAAGAGGCGTAAATAAATACCATATTATCCGCGCGACACTGGAATCCCTGGCATATCAGACAAACGATGTACTTCAGGCAATGCAGGCTGACTCTGGTATCCAGCTGGAAGCTCTGAAGGTAGATGGAGGTGCCAGCGCAAACAACCTGCTGATGCAGATTCAGTCTGATATTATCCAGGCTCCGGTTCATCGTCCAAAATGTGTAGAGACGACTGCTATGGGCGCCGCTTATCTGGCAGGTCTGGCAGTTGGATATTGGGCAAGCAAGGAAGATGTTATTAAGAACTGGGCCATTGACCGGGTATTTGCTCCTGAAATTGAACCAGAGGAGAGAGACAAGAAGGTTAAGGGATGGAATAAGGCTGTGAAGTATTCCTTTGGCTGGGCTAAGGAAGATTAATCTAATCGGCAGTAAGACGCATCGATCGGATAATAGAAAAGGGGGAATTTTTATGCTGCCATATATAGCTGAATTTTTGGGAACCATGATGCTGATTCTGTTAGGAGACGGCGTTGTAGCAAACGTAAACCTGAATAAATCCGGTATGAAAGGCGGAGGATCCATTCAGATTACATTAGCATGGGGCCTTGCAGTTATGGTTCCGGCATTTATCTTTGGAGCAGCCTCTGGCGCTTCCTTTAACCCGGCTCTGACATTGGCGCTGGCGATTGACGGAAGTTTTGACTGGGCTCTTGTTCCTGGATACATTATCGCTCAGATGGCAGGCGCATTTGTAGGCGCTGTACTTGTATACATTCTGTTCAAAGAGCAGTTTGACGCTACACCGGACGCAGGCTCCAAGCTTGGCGTATTCTGTACAGGACCATCTGTTGAGAACAAACCATTAAACATTCTGTCTGAGACAATTGGAACTTTTGTTCTCGTATTCGCTATCAAGGGTCTTGCGAATGTTCCAGGCGCAGCAGAAGTTGGCCTTGACAAATTCTTAGTATTTGGTATTATCGTATCCATTGGTATGTCCTTAGGCGGACTGACAGGCTATGCGATTAACCCGGCCCGTGACCTTGGCCCAAGAATCGCACACGCAGTTCTTCCTATCAAGGGAAAAGGTGATTCCAACTGGGGATACGCTCTTGTTCCAGTAGTAGGACCAATCATCGGAGCTATTGCAGCTGTATTACTCTACGGAGCTATTCCGTGGTAAAGCAAAACTGAGCGCACGGGAGTGCAGGAAGTTTTGCGCTACTCAAACGGAGCGAAGCGGAGTTTGAGTTTCCCGTAAAGAGAGAAGTTATTTGTGCGCTGTTCAAACTGAGCGCATGGAAAAGACTAATTAAATAAGTATTGCATGGAGAGATGAGCCGGGCAAGGAGATCATCAGCTTACAGGCTGATTCCTCTGCCGGGCTCTCTTTAATTTTCTGATAATTGAAAATAATAAATTAAATTGAAAAATAATAATAGAGTTGCAGCAAGGAGGAATGGAATATGTATGACGTTATTATTATCGGCGCAGGCGTTTCCGGTTGTGCTTCAGCCAGAGAGCTGTCACGGTATGAGGGAAAATTCTGCGTCGTAGAGAAGGAAGAGGATGTGTGCTGCGGCACTTCAAAGGCAAACAGCGCCATTGTCCATGCAGGTTATGATGCAGCGACAGGATCTTTGATGGCTAAGCTGAATGTAGAAGGCAATCTGATGATGGAGCAGCTGTCAAAGGATCTGGATTTCCACTTCCGGAGAAACGGTTCCCTGGTTTTGTGCATGCATGAAGAGGAGCTTCCGAATCTTCAGGCTCTTTATGAGAGAGGCATCGCCAACGGTGTGAAGGAGCTCAGAATTCTCAGCAAAGAGGAGCTGAAGGAGATGGAGCCGAATGTTACAGAAAACGCAGTGGCTGCCCTCTATGCACCTACCGGCGGAATTGTATGTCCTTTCGGTCTGACTATCGCTCTGGCGGAGAACGCTAATATGAACGGAGTGGAGTTTAAGTTCAATACAGAGGTAAAAGACATTAAGAAGGTGGAAGACGGAACCTTTGAGCTTCACACAAATAATGGAGTTTTAAAGACAAGGTTTGTGGTAAATGCAGCAGGCGTTTATGCGGACGTATTCCACAACATGATGAGCGAGGAGAAGATCCACATCACCCCGCGAAGAGGCGATTACTGCTTGTTAGACCGCACGGCGGGAGATTTAGTAGACAAGACGGTATTCACGCTTCCTGGAAAGTTTGGAAAAGGTATTCTGGTTACTCCTACGATCCATGGAAATCTGCTGTTAGGCCCGACAGCTATTGATATTGATGACAAAGAGGGGACGAATACAACGAGAGCGGGGCTGGATGAGGTAATTGAGAAGGCTCAGAACAGCGTGAACAATATTCCGATGCGTCAGGTGATTACGTCCTTTGCAGGCTTGAGAGCTCACGAGGATCACCATGAGTTTATCATTAAGGAACTTCCTGACTGCAGAGGCTTTATCGACTGTGCCGGTATTGAGTCTCCAGGCCTTTCCAGCAGTCCTGCTATTGGAAAGATGGTAGCTGATATTCTGAAGGAGAAGGCGGGATTGAAGGAGAAAGAGCATTTCATTGCTACAAGAAAAGGTATTTTAGATCCGAAATCACTGTCTAAAGAAGAAAGATCGAAGCTGATTAAAGAAAATCCGGCTTATGGAAATATTATCTGCCGCTGTGAAACAATTTCTGAGGGAGAGATTTTAGATGCCATTCACAGACCTTTAGGAGCGAAATCACTGGACGGCGTAAAACGCCGTACAAGAGCAGGCATGGGACGCTGCCAGGCTGGTTTCTGTTCACCGAGAACCATGGATATTCTGGCAAGGGAGCTGAATATCAGCATGTATGAGGTTACCAAGTCCGGCAAAGATTCCAAGATTGTAGTGGGAACAAACAAGGACAAACTGTAAGGAGGGGGACGCCATGAAATCATATGATATTGTCGTTATCGGAGGAGGCCCTGCAGGACTGGCTGCAGCAGCGGCTGCAAAAAAAAGCGGGATTGACAGCATTCTGATTCTGGAGCGTGATAAGGAGCTGGGAGGAATTTTAAACCAGTGCATTCACAATGGTTTTGGCCTTCATACCTTCAAGGAGGAGCTGACAGGACCAGAGTATGCCCGGCGCTTTATCGATCAGGTGCAGGAGCTTAATATAGAGTACTGTTTAAACACTATGGTTATCGATATTTCCCATGAGAAGGTAGTCACAGCTATGAACCGTGAGGAGGGACTGTTTGAGATTCAGGCAAAGGCTGTGATTTTAGCTATGGGCTGCAGAGAGCGTTCCAGAGGAGCTTTAAATATTCCAGGTTACCGCCCGGCAGGTATTTACTCAGCTGGAACGGCTCAGCGTCTTGTCAACATGGAAGGCTTTATGCCAGGCCGTGAGGTTGTCATTCTGGGATCCGGAGATATCGGCCTGATTATGGCCAGACGTATGACTCTGGAGGGTGCTAAGGTAAAGGTTGTGGCAGAGCTGATGCCCTACTCTGGCGGCTTAAAGAGAAATATTGTACAGTGTCTGGATGACTTTGGAATTCCATTAAAGCTGAGCCACACCGTTGTGGAGATTCGCGGTAAGGAGAGACTGACAGGCATTACCCTGGCTCAGGTAGATGGAAGAGGAAAGCCGATTCCAGGCACAGAGGAAGATTACGACTGCGATACGCTTCTTCTGTCTGTGGGATTAATACCAGAGAATGAGCTGAGCCGCGGTATGGGCGTTGATATTGAGCCGGTTACCTCAGGTCCGTCTGTCAATGAGAGCCTGGAAACTAACATTGACGGCGTATTCGCATGTGGAAATGTGCTTCATGTTCACGATCTGGTAGACTATGTATCTGAGGAGGCCGCTGTGGCCGGGGAGAATGCAGCTAAATATGTGAAGGGAATTCTGCCAGAGAACAGCGGCAGAGAGATAAAGCTGGTTCCCACAGACGGAGTCCGCTATACTGTGCCGAAGACCATTGATCCGGAGAGAATGGCAGACGAACTGACAGTCCGATTCCGTGTGGGTAATGTCTACAAAAACTGCTTTGTAAGCGTTTATTTTGACGATGAGCGGGTAGTTCACAGAAAACGTCCTGTAGTAGCCCCAGGCGAGATGGAGAATGTGAAGTTTAAAAAGGCGCAGCTTGCGTCCTATCCTGATTTAAAGACGATTACACTGAAAATAGAGGAGGCGTAAGGCTATGGAAAAAAGAGAACTGATCTGCATCGGCTGCCCTCTGGGATGTATGGTGACCGTTGAGATGGAAAACGGCGAAGTGAAGAGTGTGACAGGAAACACCTGCAAGCGCGGTGACGATTATGCCCGCAAGGAAGTGACGAATCCCACCAGAATCGTTACCTCCACCGTTATGGTAAAGGGAGGAAGCCTTGATATGGTTTCCGTAAAGACGAAAAACGATATTCCCAAGGGGAAGATTTTCGACTGTGTACGCGCTCTGAAGGGAATTTGCGTGGAAGCGCCGGTACACATTGGAGATGTGATTGTCTCTGATATCTGTGGTACAGGAGTCGACGTGATTGCCACTAAGGAAATCGAGGAAAAGAGAGCATAGGAGAGCTGTCCCCATAGGGCAGGGCATCCGGGGGAGAGGCAGAGTACAGAAAAAGCTGTATTCTGCCTCTTTTGACGTCCAGGCTCTTATTTTTTAAGAAGTGTCTGCCCCTGCCTTCTGTATAAACGCTGTACGAACCCAGGCTGCCAGGTGGCAAAAACGGGGAGAATGGGATATAATAACAGAAAGCAGCCAGCGCTGCGGCTGAAAAATACAGAAAACAGAGAGGACGATAGGATGGTTGAGATTTGCTGTGGAAGTTATGAGGATGCGGCGGCTGCCAGCCAGGGAGGGGCTCAGCGGATTGAGCTTAATTCTGCCCTGGCGTTAGGCGGGCTTACTCCTCCGTCAGGATGCGTAAGGCTGGTAAAGGAGAATACAGATTTGAAGGTGATCTCCATGGTGAGGCCCAGAGGCGGAGGGTTCTGCTACACCAGGATGGAAACGGAACAGATGTTTGAGGATGCAAAGATTCTGCTGGAGTATGGGAGTGATGGTCTGGCTTTCGGCTTTCTGAAAAAGAATGGGGAAATTGATTTGGAGAAGACGGGCAGGATGATCCAGCTGATTCACAGCTATAGGAGGGAGGCAGTGTTCCACCGCGCTTTTGACTGTACCGGAGAGCCGGAAAAAGCCGTTTCTCAGCTGATCGGGCTGGGGGCAGACCGGATTCTGACCAGCGGTCTGAAAGAAACAGCATGGGAAGGACGGGAGCTTCTGAGAAAGCTTCAGCGAAAGTTTGGGACACAGATTGAGCTGCTGGCCGGAAGCGGTGTGAACGCGGAAAATGCCAGGGAGCTGATGGAATATACAGGGATTTCCCAGATTCACTCTTCCTGCAGGGGATGGCGGGAGGATCCTACTACTTCCGGGGAGAATGTGAGCTACAGTTTTGCCGCAAAGCCTCATGAAAATGATTATGATATGGTTGACGAGAGCCTGGTGAGACGTCTGACAGAACAGGCCGGAGAAATCATGTGAAAGCAATTATTTATTTGATGTGAAGCGCAGATTAACCTGCCGGAGGATTCGTACAGAAGGAGGAGACGCCATGACAGGAAAAAGAGGCGCAATTTTAAAACATTTGACAGTGGGGAGAATACTGCTGCTCTTGTTTATTATTTATGCAGGGCTTTTAGTTCTTCCCTATGTCCGCCATAAAGAGGTTCCGGATTTTTACAGGGAGAATTTTGACGTATCTTCCTTTTACGGCAGCGGACCGGGGCCGGAGCGGACTGCTTACATAGATGACAATAACGACGCTCTGCTGTGGAGACTCCGGCTGATCGAGGAAGCCAGGGAGGAAATTATTCTGTCCACCTTTGATTTTAATTCTGACGAGGCAGGAAAGGATATTATGGCCGCATTGATGCAGGCAGCAGGGAGGGGCGTACAGGTACGGGTGATTGTGGATGGTTTTAACGGATGCCTGGATCTGACGGGAAATAAATACTTCAAAGCCCTGGTTTCCTGTCCTGGAGTTGCTGTTAAGATCTATAATCCGGTGAGCTTCCTCAGGCCGTGGGATATGCAGGCGAGGCTTCACGATAAGTACCTGATTATTGATGAGAGTATGTACCTGCTGGGAGGGCGCAATACTATGGAGCTGTTCCTGGGAGACTACTCGTCTGAAAAAAATGTGGATAGGGAGCTGTTCGTATACGAAACGGAAAAACCAGATGAAAACGCTTCTATTTCTCAGCTGAGAAAATATTTTGAAACAGTCTGGGCCCTTTCTGACAGCAGAGAATATGTCTGCCGGAAAAAGACATCCTCTGTGGAACAGGCAGAAAAAGAGCTGAAAGAGCGGTATGACTTCCTGAGAGAAACTTACCAGGAAGCTTATACAGACTGGGACTTTAAAGCTCTGACTATGGAGACAAATAAAATTTCACTGCTCTCTAATCCAATAGAGACAGAAAATAAAGAGCCTCTTTTATGGTATTCCCTTCAGCAGCTGATGATGGAGGCAGATCAGGTTACCATGTACACGCCATACATTATCTGTGGGAAGGAGATGTATCAGGGGCTGGAGGAACTGAAAGCCAGAGGAGTTTCTGTAGAGATGATTACCAACGATGTGGCCAGCGGAGCCAATCCGTGGGGCTGTACAGATTATCTGAATCAAAAGGAACGGATCTGGGAGACAGGAGTGAAGGTGTATGAGCTGATGGGAGAATATTCCAGCCACACCAAGGCGGCGCTCTTAGACAGCAGGCTAAGCCTTGTAGGTTCCTACAACTTCGATATGCGCAGCACCTACCAGGATACAGAGCTGATGCTGGCAGTAGACTGCCCGGAACTGAACCGCATCATCCGGCAGGAGGCGGAGCGCGATAAGCATAAGAGCAAAACCATGGGGGAAAACGGAGAATATCAATACGGGGAAGGTTATGTTCCAAGAGAAATGGGAGCTGGAAAGGAGATATTCTACTCTGTCATGAGAATTCTGGTGATTCCTCTGCGCCGTTTTCTGTAAAGGGCGAAAAAACAGCCAAGCTGGTCTGTACGTCCAGGCTTGGCTGTTTTTTGCTCATTTGAAAAAACGAAAGAACACTAGAATTCCGGCTCAATCAGTCCGTAGGTCTGTCCCTTTCTCTTGTATACAACATTAACCTCCTCGGTCTCTGCGTTTAAGAATACATAGAAGGAATGTCCAAGAAGCTCCATCTGTACGCATGCTTCCTCTGGATCCATCGGCTTCATAGCAAATTTCTTTACCTTTTCAATTTTGATTTCATCATCAGACTCTGTCTCTTCCTGTACATAGAATTCACTGAAATCTACATGGGACTGTTTCTTGTCGATAAGTTTTGTCTTATATTTTTTGAGCTGGCGCTCGATGATTTCCTCTACCAGGTCAATGGATACGTACATATCTGTGCTCTGCTCTTCGGCACGGATAATATGGCCCTTCACCGGGATGGTCACTTCGATTTTCTGGCGATCCTTGGTAACGCTCAGAGTAATGATGGCCTCTGTATCCTGGTTAAAATACCGTTCCAGTTTTCCGATCTTCTCAATAACTGCTTCCCTAAGTCCAGGCGTAACATCAATATTTCTTCCGGTAATTGTATAACGCATAAGTCATCGCTCCTTTTTTATTGGGATGTCCTTAGTATACCACGTTTATCAGAAAAATTCAATTAAAAAATGAGAGTATTAAGAAAATTATTGTGAATTTTTCATAAAAGGTTTTCATTTATATAAGAAGAGAAAGGATTATCCAACGAAAATTTCCAGCATTTTTTTGTCAAGAAGAAAAGGTGTATTTTTTTGTGAAATTATGAAATTTATTACAAGTATACAAAAAATGGAAGATTCGGGGAGCACTGTCGAAAAGTGGTGATAAACAGAAAAGAATTGTGGATAATGTGGATAAATCGGTGTATAACTGCTTTTTCCTGAAAAATAGACAAGAAAGGATGTGCATAAGTCGTGTGTATGATTGGTGGGAACACTGTGGATAATGTGCATAAGTAAAAAACAGAACATACTTTTTGTGCAATCTGCTGGGTTTACAATAATAAGCAGAATTATGTAAAGGAAACATCTGTCGGCGCCTGCCTTATGAAGACACAGACAGGTGAATATTTATGAAAACAAGCATTCAATAGTCTTACTGTCCGAATCTGCGCATGGCTGGACTGTCACAGGCAAACTGTAAAAAAATTATGAACTTCTTGAAAGATAGGGCGGTTAATGATAGAATAAATAAGATTATATATCTGTTTGCAGCAGATTGATCAAATGCAAAAGAGACAGAAAAATGAAACATAAGGGTATCATAAAAAAGAAAGCAGAAAAATAGGAGATTAAAGCATGAATCTTATAGAGAAAGTGTTTGGAACTCACAGCGACAGAGAGCTGAAGCTGATTTATCCCATTGTAGATAAAATCGTGGCTTTAAAGCCGGAGATGGAGAAGCTGACAGACGAGGAGCTGCGGGACAACACCAGAAAATTTAAGGAGCGTCTGGCAAACGGGGAGACGCTGGACGATCTGCTTCCGGAGGCTTTTGCCACAGTCCGCGAGGCGGCGAAGCGAGTGCTGAAGATGGAGCATTATCCAGTACAGCTGATAGGAGGAATTGTTCTTCACCAGGGACGTATCGCAGAGATGAAGACTGGAGAGGGAAAAACACTCGTTTCCACCTGTCCTGCGTATTTAAACGCTCTGGCTGGAAAAGGCGTGTTTATTGTTACAGTCAACGATTATCTGGCAAAGCGAGACGCTGAGTGGATGGGAGAGGTACACCGCTTCCTGGGTCTGACAGTAGGTGTTGTGTTAAATGCTATGACACCTCAGGAAAGAAAGGCTGCCTATGGCTGCGATATCACCTATGTGACGAACAACGAGCTGGGCTTTGACTACCTGAGAGATAATATGGCCATCTACAAGGAGCAGATGGTTTTAAGAAACCTGGATTACGCTATCATCGATGAGGTGGACTCCGTATTAATCGACGAGGCCAGAACACCTCTGATTATTTCAGGCCAGAGTGGAAAGTCTACAAAACTCTACGAGGTCTGCGATATTTTAGCTAAGCAGCTGGAGCAGGGCGAAGCCTCCGCAGAGTTTACCAAGCTCTCTGCCAT
The DNA here is from genome assembly GCA_018377235.1 of Clostridium sp. Taxonomy (GTDB): domain Bacteria; phylum Bacillota; class Clostridia; order Lachnospirales; family Lachnospiraceae; genus Otoolea. Next base: position 72,861 of record JAGZZT010000007.1, on the reverse strand, counting down.
TATGGGTGAGGAGATCGAGGAGACGGGAGACTTTATTGTCAATGAGAAGGACAAGGTAGTCAACCTGACTTTAGAGGGCGTTAAGAAGGTAGAGAAGTATTTTAATATTGAGAACCTGGCAGATCCGGAGAACCTGGAAATTCAGCATAACATGATCATGGCTCTGCGGGCCAACTACCTGATGTTCCGCGATAAAGACTATGTGGTAAAGGACAACGAGGTTCTTATTGTCGATGAGTTTACAGGACGTATCATGCCGGGCCGCCGTTATTCTGACGGACTTCACCAGGCAATTGAGGCAAAGGAGCATGTGGAAGTTAAGAGAGAGAGCCGTACTTTAGCTACTATTACCTTCCAGAACTTCTTTAACAAATTTAATAAAAAGGCCGGTATGACTGGTACGGCTCAGACAGAGGAGAAGGAGTTCAGAAACATTTATCAGATGGATGTTATTGTGATTCCGACTAACCGCCCTGTAATCCGTATTGACAAGAATGATGCTGTTTACAAGACGAAAAAGGAGAAATTCCACGCAGTTGTGGAGGAGGTGTGTGCAGCTCACGAGAAGGGACAGCCGGTTCTGGTGGGAACGATTACCATTGAGACCTCCGAGCTTTTAAGCAAGATGCTGAAAAAGAGAGGAATTCCTCATAAGGTATTAAACGCCAAGTTCCATGAGCTGGAGGCTGAGATCGTAGCAGACGCAGGTATCCACGGCGCCGTTACCATTGCCACCAACATGGCGGGCCGCGGTACGGATATTAAGCTGGACGATGAGTCCAAGGCTCTCGGAGGACTGAAAATCATCGGTACAGAACGCCATGAGTCCAGACGTATTGACAACCAGCTGCGCGGACGTGCCGGACGTCAGGGAGATCCTGGTGAATCACGCTTTTACATCTCGCTGGAGGACGATCTGATGCGTCTCTTCGGTTCAGAGAAGCTGATGGGTATGTTTAACGCTCTGGGTGTGCCGGAGAATGAGCAGATTGAGCACAAGATGCTTTCCAAGGCTATTGAGAACGCTCAGATGAAGATCGAGACAAATAACTACGGAATCCGTGAGAACCTGTTAAAGTATGACGAGGTTATGAACGAGCAGCGAGAGGTAATCTATGAGGAACGCCGCCGTGTTCTGGACGGCGAAAACATGAGAAACGTGATTATGAAGATGATCACGGATATCGTGGAAAATGCAGTGGATATTTCTATCTCTGATGAGCAGAGTCCGGAGGAATGGAACCTGACAGAGCTTAACTCCCTGCTTCTCTCTATCATTCCGCTTCCGCCCATCACTCTGAACGAGGATCAGAAGAAGATGAAGAAGAACGAATTAAAGCATATGCTGAAGGAGTCTGCTACCAAGCTCTACGAGACGAAGGAGGCAGAGTTCCCGCAGGCAGAGCAGATCCGCGAGCTGGAGCGGGTAGTTCTTCTGAAGGTAATTGACAACAAGTGGATGGCTCATATCGATGATATGGATCAGCTTCGTGAGGGAATTGGTCTTCAGGCATATGGTCAGAAGGATCCGCTGGTTGAGTATAAAATGAGCGGTTATGAGATGTTTGACGCGATGACGGCTTCCATCCGAGAAGATACGGTGAGAACACTCTACCATATCCGTGTAGAGCAGAAGGTGGAGAGAGAGCCGGCAGCCAAGGTGACGGGAACCAATAAGGATGCAGTTCCCCAGGCTCCTCAGAAGAGGGAGACGAGGAAGATTTATCCGAACGATCCCTGTCCATGTGGTTCCGGAAAGAAGTTTAAGCAGTGCTGCGGACGTCAGATGCTGGCAGATATGCAGGAACGCAAGGAAAAGGAGCAGCAGAAAAAGGAGCGCCGGGACGAGCGCCGCAAGGAGCACCAGGCAGAGAAGGCTGCCCGCAGAGCCGAGTACCAGGAGAGAAAAGCAGAGCGGTTAGCGAAGAAGGAAGAGAATAAAGAAGAGTAAGATATGGGAAAGCAGAGCAATGTTCCTTGTTCCAATTGGAAGTCACCGGAACATTGTTCTGCTTCCCTTTTTAAGTGCAGAAAATGCAGCAGAGAAAGAGAAACTGTTTTTTTGTTCCACTTAAATCTACCGGAACATTGCTCTGCTTCCCTTTTTTGTGCCAATAATGCTGCAGTGCCAGTCCTGTTTACCGCTGAATCATTGATGCGTTTGCCGTGTCTTTCTCTTTCACGCCCTTGCGCAATCTCCTCTGCTCATGTTAGAATAGGGAGAACTATAAAATAAGAAAGTGGGTGAAGCTATGGTTGAACTTGATCAGTTTAAGTACACACTGTCAACGTATGAGGATACCCTGGTGGAAGTGAGGGATTCACTTTGACCTGGATGGCAAGGTGAAACGAATTGACGAATTAGATAAATCTATGGAGGAACCAGGATTCTGGGATGATCCGGAGACGTCGACGAGACTGATGCGGGAGTCTAAGAACCTGAAAGACACCGTGGAAAGCTATAATAAGCTGGAGCAGGAGTACGAGGATATTCAGGTAATGATTGAGATGGGCTACGAGGAGAATGATCCAGCCTTAGTTCCTGAAATTCGGGATATGATGGATGATTTTGTAGAGAAGCTGGAGACTATCCGAATCCAGACGCTTCTGTCCGGCGAATACGACAACAACGATGCGATTGTAAAGCTGAACGCAGGAGCGGGAGGCACAGAGGCCTGCGACTGGTGCAGCATGCTGTACAGGATGTACCAGAGATGGGCAGACAGAAAGGGATTTACCACCTCTGTCATCGACTATCTGGACGGCGAGGAGGCTGGTATTAAGTCGATTACCCTTCAGATTAACGGAGAAAATGCCTACGGTTTCCTGAAATCAGAGAGAGGCGTCCATCGCCTTGTCAGAATTTCCCCCTTCAACTCTGCCGGAAAGAGGCAGACTTCCTTCGTATCCTGCGATGTGATGCCGGATATCAAGGAGGATCTGGATGTGGAGATTAATCAGGATGATTTAAGAATTGACACTTACCGCTCCAGCGGCGCGGGAGGACAGCACATCAATAAGACATCCTCCGCCATCCGAATTACCCACATTCCTACGGGAATCGTGGTACAGTGTCAGAATGAGAGATCTCAGTTCCAGAATAAGGAAGTGGCGATGCAGATGCTGAAGGCTAAGCTCTACCTGATGAAGCAGGAGGAAAATGCAGAAAAGCTTTCTGATATCCGCGGAGATGTCAAGGATATTAACTTCGGAAATCAGATTCGTTCTTACGTAATGCAGCCTTACACGATGGTAAAGGATCATCGTACAGGGGAGGAGAGCGGAAACGTGAATGCGGTTCTGGATGGAGATATTGACTCCTTCATCAGCGCATATTTAAAATGGATTAACCTGGACAGCAAAAAGTGATTGAATATACTGGATAAATGTGATAATATCTTTCCTGTGAGTACAAGTGTTTTTCACACGCATACATTTTAAGCCGGCAGTCTTTAGATGGCAGCTGGAAAAATGGCGGCCAAAGGCAGAAAGCAGGGGATCCGTTCAGCTGGAAGGCCGGCGGATTCCAAGCGGAGCCTTTGGCCGTTTTTGATCCGAATCATAGAGCAAGGTAAAATAAGCTGCTTCAGAAAGACTGCATGCAGCTGAGCGAAAGAGGAATGGGAATGGAAGAGCGGACAAAATATTTCGTTTTGAAGCAAAAGGCGGTGCCAGAGGTACTTTTAAAGGTGGTGGAGGCAAAACGTCTGCTTGAATCAGAGAAGGCTATGACAGTTCAGGAGGCTTCAGACAGAGTCGGAATCAGCAGAAGCTCCTTTTATAAGTATAAGGATGATATTTTCCCTTTTCATGATAATGCAAAGGGGAGGACGATCACTCTGGTTCTTCAGATGGACGATGAAAGAGGACTGCTTTCTGACATCCTCCACATTGTAGCGGTCTATAAGGCTAATATTTTGACAATTCACCAGAGTATCCCTGTGGGAAATCTGGCGTCTCTGACGCTGAGTGTGGAGGTAAGACCAGATACAGGGGACATTTCCAGAATGGTGGAGGAGATGGAAGCGCAGAAGGGAATTCACTATGTGAAAATTATTGCCAGGGAGTGATAGATTATGATTTATGCAGCAGTCATGGGGTATGGAACAATCGGTTCAGGAGTAGCAGAGGTTCTGGAAAAAAATCAAGATGTTATTACAGCCAGAACAGGAGAAGAGATACAGGTAAAATATATTTTAGATCTCCGTGAATTTCCGGGAGACCCCAATGAAAATAAAGTAATTCACGATTTTTCTGTGATTGAGCAGGATGAGGATGTCAAAATTGTGGTGGAGACTATGGGAGGCGTCCGCCCGGCCTATGATTTTGTAAAGGCCAGCCTGCTGGCAGGAAAGCATGTGGTAACGTCAAACAAGGCTCTGGTAGCTGCCTGCGGAACAGAGCTTCTTCAGATTGCCAGGGATAAGGGATTAAATTTCTTTTTCGAGGCCAGCGTAGGCGGGGGAATTCCGCTGATCCGACCGCTGACAGGGGCTCTGGCAGGAGAGAAGATTGTGGAAATCAGCGGTATTTTAAACGGAACTACGAATTACATTCTCACTAAAATGGCAAAAGAAGGGCAGACATTTGAGGAAGCGCTGAGAAAGGCTCAGGAGCTGGGTTATGCAGAGCGCAATCCGGAGTCGGATGTGGAGGGGTATGATACCTGCCGTAAAATTTCGATTCTGACAGCCCTTGCCACAGGAAAAGAAGTCAATTATGAGGATGTGTATACAGAGGGTATTACGGCTGTTACAGATACGGACTTTAAGTATGCGGCTGCCCTTGGAACCTCTGTAAAGCTGTTCGGCAGCAGCCGGATGGAGGATGGCAGGGTATCTGTCTTTGTGTGTCCCATGATGATTCCTCAGGATAATCCTCTTTCCAGCGTCAGCGATGTGTTCAATGCTGTGATGGTGAAGGGAAATATGGCAGGAACGCTGATGTTCTACGGAAGCGGCGCCGGAAAAAGACCTACGGCCAGTGCAGTAGTGGCAGATATTATGGAAATATCCATGAATATGGAGCGGAACCTTCCGTTTGGGTGGGGATCAAAACGCCAGACTCTGATTCCAGTAGAAAAAACAGAGTTTTCCTATTTCCTGCGATTTGGGGGAAGTGTTCAGGAGAAGAAAGGGGAGATTGAGGCGGTCTTTGGTCCGGTTCAGTTTGTAGAGCTTCCTGGCATGGATGAATTCGCTGTTCTTACTGGCAAAATGACAGAAGAGTATTATAGAAAAGTATCTGCGGCATTCAGCGATATAAGGCAGATGATCCGGGCACAGATTTAGCCTGAAAAAAACAGATAAAGAGTTTGAAAACGTGGGAGCCGCTCAATCATTTAATTGTATGATTGAGCGGCTCCTGCTTCCTGTACAGAAAAGATAATGGATTGGACAAAGAAAGAATTTTAATAAAAATATGATTATGGAAATCAAGAGAGAAGGGGGTTTCAGTTGCGCCCCCTTTTAAAATCTATTATAATAATCAGTGCAGACGCGGCGGCCAGCATTCATATCAGTGTGTATGGAGGCTGCATTTTAAGAAGAGAGTTGTGTCTGCTGAAATGAATATTTTGGGAAATGAGGAAAATTTCATGGACATTATACAGGTTCTTTCATCGGAGCTTCAGATTGGCAGACATCAGGCAGAGGCTGCCGTCAAGCTGATCGATGAGGGCAATACGATTCCGTTTATTGCCAGATATAGAAAAGAGGCGACGGGTTCATTAAACGATGAGGTTCTCAGAAATCTGGACGAGAGATTAAAGTATCTCAGAAATCTGGAGGATCGGAAAAACCAGGTCATTGCCTCCATCCGGGATCAGGAAAAGCTGACACCGGAATTGGAAAAACAGATTTTAAACGCTGCAACTCTGGTGGCTGTGGAGGATCTCTACCTTCCATACAGACCTAAGAGAAAAACGAGAGCCGGGGCGGCCAAAGAGAAAGGGCTCCTTCCTCTGGCAGATAAAATCTGGGATCAGAGTTTAGAACATCCGGCGCTTTCAGAAGCAGAGCGTTTTATTTCCGAAGAAAAGGGAGTGGCTGACGCCAGGGCGGCACTGGACGGCGCCAGAGATATTCTGGCAGAGAGAATTGCCGAGACGGCTGAGTTTAGGACTTACATAAGAAAGGCAGTTCTTCAGGAGGGAGTGATCGAGTCTTCTGCCAAGAATGAGAAGGAAAAGTCCGTTTATGAAATGTATTACCACTTTTCGGAGCCAGTGAAAAAGGCGGCGGGCCATAGAATTCTGGCTTTGAACCGGGGGGAGAAGGAAAAACTGCTCACCGTTAAAATCACAGTTCCTGAGGAGAAAATTCTCCGATATCTGGAAAAACAGATTATTACAAAAAATAATGAATATTCTGCCTCAGTGCTCAGAGAGGCAGCAGCAGACAGTTTCAGCCGCCTGATTGGTCCTGCTATTGAACGGGAAATCCGGGGAAGCCTGACTGAGAAGGCAGAGGCAGGGGCTATTCAAGTCTTCGGCAGAAATTTAAAGCAGCTTCTCATGCAGCCTCCAGTGGCAGGCAGAGTGGTTCTGGGCTGGGATCCGGCGTTCCGGACCGGATGCAAGCTGGCGGTGGTAGATGAGACAGGAAAGGTGCTTCACACAGTTGTGATTTATCCTACTGCTCCTCAGAACAAGGTGGAAGAGTCCAAGCGAATTTTAAAGGATTTGATTAAGAAATACCACATTTCCCTGATCTCTGTGGGAAACGGAACCGCGTCCAGGGAGTCGGAGCAGGTGATTGTAGAGCTTTTAAAAGAGATTTCAGAGCAGGTACAGTATGTAATTGTCAATGAAGCGGGCGCCTCTGTGTATTCTGCCAGCAAGCTGGCTACAGAGGAGTTTCCTGAGTTCGATGTGGGACAGAGAAGTGCAGTGTCCATTGCCAGAAGACTTCAGGATCCCCTGTCTGAGCTGGTGAAAATTGATCCGAAATCCATTGGAGTGGGCCAGTATCAGCACGATATGAATCAGAAAAATTTAAGTGAAGCCCTGCAGGGGGTGGTGGAGGACTGCGTCAACAGCGTGGGCGTGGATTTAAACACAGCCTCAGCTTCTCTGTTAGGCTATATTTCAGGAATCAGCAAGGCAGTGGCCAAAAATATTGTAGCTTACCGGGAGGAAAATGGAGTATTTAAGACGAGAAGAGAGCTTTTAAAGGTGCCTAAGCTGGGCCCGAAAGCATTCGAGCAGTGCGCTGGCTTCCTGCGTATCCAGGGTGGGAAAAATCCTCTGGATGCCACCAGCGTGCACCCTGAGAGCTACCAGGCCGCCGAGACGCTGCTTGCACGTCTGGGCTACAATGTGAAGGAGCTTTCCAAGGACGGATTTGCAGGAATCGGACGGAAAATCGGCGATTACAGCCGCCTGTCGTCTGAGCTTTCCATCGGCGAAATTACTCTCAGAGATATTGTAAAGGAGCTGGAAAAGCCAGGCAGAGATCCGAGAGATGAGATGCCGAAGCCGATTTTGAGAACTGATGTGCTGGATATAAAGGATTTAAAACCGGGCATGATTTTAAAGGGAACTGTGCGAAACGTCATTGATTTCGGCGCTTTTGTGGATATCGGTGTTCATCAGGATGGTCTGGTTCACATCTCCCAGATGACTGAGCGTTATATTAAACACCCGCTGGAAGCAGTCAGCGTAGGCGACATTGTAGAGGTTAAGGTGCTGGAAGTCGACCAGGAGAAGAAGCGGATTGGGCTGACCATGAAAATAAAATAAGGTAAAATCAGAGAAAAGGACGTATTTTTTTGTTCCACAAAAGTCACTAAAAATTACGTCCTTTTCTCTTATATAGACCACAAGGAAAAAAGAAGAGGGAAAGTTTTTCAGCGACTTTAAGTGGAGCGTGAAAACTTTCCCTCTTCTTAATCTTAAATTCTATTTCCGATTTTCCTCCAGATACTTCTTCCCATCCTTTAAAAAGCTAGCCACGATCAGAAGAATCACAGCTGCCAGAGGAAACGCCGCGATGATGGACACGGTCTGCAGATTCGCCATGGAACTGTCTGAAAAGACAAGGGCGATGGGCAGCAGAATCAGCATCAGGGACCAGAAAACCTTCACTCCCATGTGGGGCTCCTCCCCATCTGGAATCTCCTTGTAGGAGTAGGCGGAGGCAACTAAGGCGATGGCATCAAAGCTGGTGGCGTAGAAGGTGACCATAGCCAGAGCCAGAAGAACCAGCACGATCTGCGCCATAGGCAGGGTGTTGATAACGGCGATGATGGTTGCATAGAGATCCTGACCGGCATTGTAGATTCCCATAACGTCCAGCCGTCCGGAAACCTGCAGTCCCAGGCTGTAATTGCCCAGAATAATGAAGCTGGTGAAGGTGCCGCCCAAACCGAACACATAACCGCCCAGAATCGTCTGTTTTACGGTGCGTCCCTTAGAGATACTTCCAATAAAGAATGGAGCGGCCACCGCCCACACCATCCAGTAGGCCCAGTAGAACATGGTCCAGGTCTGAGGGAAGGAGGTAGTCCTCTGGGGATCGGTAAAGGTAGCCAGGGTAAAGAAATTCTGAATCAGTGTTCCGACTGCCGAAAAACCCGTTTCCACAATGTATCGAGTCTCGCCGCCGGCCAGGAACACATAGGCCAGCAGAGCAAAAAAGAGATACACGCAGGAGGAGGCCAGCTTCATGACGCCTTTCATGCCGCGGACGACAGAGAACGTGTATACAATACAGGTAACGATCAAAATTCCAATGGTAATCCATTTGGAGCTTTCCACGTGGAGCAGGCTGGCAGCTGTCTGGCTCATCAGCGGGGTGGCCAGACTGAAGGTGGTGGCGGTTCCGGCTAACAGAGCGAAGACAGCTAAAAGGTCAATGAGACGTCCGGGAGCCTTGTCTGTCAGGGAGCCGAGAATCGGGCGGCAGGCCTCGGAATATTTCTGTTTTCTGCATTTTCTCACATGGAGCATAAAGCCGAAGGCGCAGGCCAGCACCACATAGAAGCTCCACGGAATGGGGCCCCAGTGAAACAGGGGATAGACGCTGGACCAGTCCTGGATGGATCCCATTTCTGCCATGTGGGGATCGTTGGCATAGAGAATCCACTCGCACAGAGAATAGAAAAGGATATCAGCCGCCAGACCAGAGGTGAACATCATAGCGCCCCAGGAAAAGGCAGAATACTGAGGCTTTTCTCCCGGTGCCCCCAGCCGGATGGTTCCAAATGGAGAGAAGGCCAGGTAGAGAGACAGCAGGAAAATGCCCAGGCCTACGGCCAGATAGTAGACGCCGAATTCCTCCCCAATAAAGAAGCGGACAGAGTCCAGAACGTGTTTAGACTGATTCGGCGCCAGGAAAAAGGCAAGGCACAGAGCCAGAATCAGGGCCAGGGAAACTGCCATTGGCATAATATCCAGCTTGGCGGCCAGCTTTTTGTTATCTGAATGCGGTTCGTTCATGGAAAGATACCTCCTTGGTTTTATTAAGCAGTGTATATCTGCTGAATGTTCATTTTTGATTAAAAATAAAAGATATTGAACATTATAACAGGGAATCATAAGAAATGCAAGACATCAGGACAAAAAAAGAATGTTTTTAACAGCCGCGCATATTGCAAAGCAGTAAAACATTCTTTTTGATAGCTATGTAAGAAAAGTCTGTATAAGCTTTTGGAATTACATATTAATTTTATACGATTTATATCAGGCTTACATCACATTCTGGGGAGCATTGTTCAGCCATGCGGCGATATTGTCAAAGACAATGACGGCTCGTTTGACCAGAGCTTCCTTAGTAGCAAAGGCCGCGTGGGGAGTGGCGATGACATGCTTGGCGTTTAACAGCGGATGCTCCTTTTTAATAGGAGGTTCCGTCTCGAAGACGTCGATGCAGGCTCCCGCGATCTGCTCCGTATTTAACGCCTCTGCCAGCGCCTGGCTGTCCACTACCGGACCGCGGGATGTATTGATGAGAACTGCGTTCTTCTTCATCAGGGCCAGCTGCTCTTTTCCGATCAATCCTCTGGTGGATTCATTTAAAGGCGTGTGGAGGGATATAATATCGCACTGGGAGAGGAGCGTGTCAAGATCCGTGTAGGTGATGCCGGGAACCTCCTTTTTCGTCCTGCTGTATGCCAGAACTTCGCATCCGAAAGCCTGAGCTACAGCCGCTGTCCGAAGGCCGATGGCTCCCGTTCCCACCACGCCGAATTTCTTGCCTTCCAGTTCAAATCCAACCAGTCCCTCTTTGGTTCCCTCGTTTCTTACTGCATCATTGCAGGCGGGAATGTTCCTATATAAAGAGATTAGAAGGCCGAATACCAGATCTGCCACAGCGGCGGTGGAGTAACCGGCACAGTTGCTCACCAGCACCCCGTTCCTTCTGCAGGCCTCCAGGGCAATGTGATCCACTCCGGTAAAGGCCACGGACAGCATTTTCAGGTTCTTACAGCCGTCAATGACATCAGCATTTAATGGAAGATTGGACACTGCGATGATGTCGGCGTCCTTTCCCCGCTCAATCAATGTTTCTGTATCTGTGACACGGGTGTCATAATAAACCACCTCCACAGACTCCGGCAGCTGCTCTGCCGCCATGGCAAGGAGCTTTTCCTTCTCCACGCCCAGGGGTTCAATAATTACAAGCTTCATGGATGTTATCTTCCTTTCTTAAGACAGCGGCTTTCTTTGACCGATAAGCCGCAGCTGTGATATAGAAATAGTTTAGCATAGATTCGGGCATTATAAAATAAAGAAAAATAGTAATAAGAAAATTTTACGCGATGGATTTTATTACTCTGGTTGTCATTTGGCGTACACCCTTGTAAAACAAGGAAAATCCCTGAAAAAAATCTTCCGGAAGCCTTGACAGAAGCCGACAATCTGATATAATGAGTAAGCGTGCAAAATTCTCATGCAGTATTTTTGTGCGTAAAATCAAGGCTTTAGAATAGAAGAAGCCGCAACCAACAGACAATATCACAGGAGGTGAAAAGGATGCCTACATTTAACCAGTTAGTAAGAAAGGGAAGACAGACATCTGAGAAGAAATCCACAGCACCGGCTCTGCAGAAGGGATACAACTCTTTACAGAAGAGAGCTACAAACGTATCTGCTCCTCAGAAGAGAGGTGTTTGTACAGCAGTTAAGACTGCTACACCTAAGAAGCCAAACTCAGCTCTTAGAAAGATTGCCAGAGTGCGTCTGTCCAATGGAATCGAGGTAACAAGCTACATTCCAGGTGAGGGACACAACTTACAGGAGCACAGCGTTGTTCTTATCCGCGGCGGCCGTGTTAAGGACTTACCAGGTACAAGATACCACATTATCCGTGGTACACTTGATACAGCAGGCGTAGCCAACAGAAAGCAGGCTCGTTCCAAGTACGGCGCTAAGAAGCCGAAAGACAAGAAATAATTAGGTGAAAATTCAATTGAATTTTAGTGCCGGACTTTGATATTGACTTGTAGGTTGCAGGTTTAATCATAAGAACCGAGCACGACACGTGCAGAGAGAAGAAGAGGGATGAGCATAGGAAAGCGCCATGCTCAGCGGCGCGCTGAAAGACGCGCTGGCTTCGCAGGCGTGCTTGAACGCTAGGCTCGCAAAGACCTCGCCAAGCGCTCAATGCACGAGTACCTAAGATCTAATGAAACGCTGCGGAAACGAAATCTGCCTGCATTTGCAGCGTAAATCAGTTTCAGGCAGCCATATTAAGGAGGGAAGTAACGTGCCACGTAAAGGACATACTCAGAAAAGAGACGTATTAGCAGATCCGCTGTACAACAACAAGGTTGTTACTAAATTAATCAACAACATCATGTTAGACGGTAAGAAGGGAATTGCCCAGAAGATCGTTTACGGTGCATTTGACCGTGTAGCAGCTGAGACAGGCAAGGACGCTGTCGAGGTATTCGAGGAGGCTATGAACAACATCATGCCAGTTCTCGAGGTTAAGGCAAAACGTATCGGTGGTGCCACATACCAGGTTCCGATCGAGGTTAAGCCGGAGAGAAGACAGGCTCTCGCGCTTCGCTGGATCACACTCTACTCCCGTAAGAGAGGCGAGAAGACTCAGGAAGAGAGACTTGCAAAAGAGATTCTGGATGCAGCTAACAACACAGGCGCATCTGTAAAGAAGAAAGAAGACATGCATAAGATGGCAGAGGCTAACAAGGCATTTGCTCATTACAGATTCTAATAGGAGGAAAAAGCTTTGGCTGGAAGAGAATATCCGTTAGAGAGAACCAGAAACATCGGAATCATGGCTCATATCGATGCCGGTAAAACGACAACAACTGAGCGTATTCTGTATTACACTGGCGTAAACTATAAGATTGGTGATACTCATGAAGGTACTGCTACCATGGACTGGATGGCTCAGGAGCAGGAGAGAGGTATCACAATCACTTCAGCGGCTACTACTTGCCACTGGACACTTCAGGAGAACTGCAAGCCGAAGGAAGGCGCTCTGGAGCACCGTATCAACATCATCGATACTCCAGGACACGTTGACTTCACAGTAGAGGTTGAGCGTTCTCTTCGTGTACTGGACGGCGCTGTAGGCGTGTTCTGTGCAAAGGGCGGTGTTGAGCCTCAGTCTGAGAACGTATGGCGTCAGGCTGATACCTACAACGTACCTCGTATGGCGTTTGTAAATAAGATGGATATCTTAGGTGCAGACTTCTACGGCTGTGTTGATCAGATTAAGACAAGACTCGGCAAGAACGCTATCTGCTTACAGCTTCCTATTGGAAAAGAAGACAGCTTCAAGGGAATTATCGACCTGATGGAGATGAAGGCCTACATCTACAACGATGAGAAGGGTGAGGATATTTCCATTACAGATATTCCAGAAGATATGAAGGATGACGCAGAGCTTTACCGTACAGAGCTGGTAGAGAAGATCTGCGAGCTGGATGACGAGTTAATGATGCAGTACCTTGAGGGCGAGGAGCCTTCTGTTGACGAGTTAAAGAAGGCCCTGAGAAAGGGAACCTGCGAGTGCCAGGCTATCCCGGTATGCTGCGGTACAGCATACAAGAACAAGGGTGTTCAGAAGCTCCTTGATGCTGTTATCGAGTATATGCCGTCTCCTCTTGATATTCCGGCTATTAAGGGTACAGACCTTGAGGGCAACGAGATCGTGAGAGAGTCTTCTGACGACGAGCCATTCTCCGCTCTTGTATTCAAGATTATGACTGACCCGTTCGTAGGTAAGCTTGCTTACTTCCGTGTATATTCCGGTACATTAAACTCCGGTTCCTATGTTCTCAATGCCACAAAGGGCAAGAAAGAGCGTGTTGGACGTATCCTTCAGATGCACGCTAACAAGAGAGCAGAGCTTGACAAGGTTTACTCCGGCGATATCGCTGCAGCAATCGGATTCAAGTTCTCCGGAACAGGTGATACAATCTGTGACGATCAGCATCCGGTAATCCTGGAGTCCATGGAGTTCCCGGAGCCAGTTATCGATATCGCTATCGAGCCGAAGACAAAGGCTGGACAGCAGAAGATGGGCGAGGCTTTAGCAAAGCTTGCTGAGGAGGATCCAACTTTCCGCGCTCATACAGATCATGAGACAGGACAGACAATCATTTCCGGTATGGGTGAGCTTCACCTGGAGATCATTGTAGACCGTCTGCTTCGTGAGTTCCATGTAGAGGCTAACGTAGGTGCACCTCAGGTTGCTTACAAGGAGACCTTTACAAAGGCTGTTGATCAGGAGTACAAGTACGCTAAACAGTCTGGTGGACGTGGACAGTACGGACACTGTAAAGTTAAATTCGAGCCGATGGACGCTAACGCTGAGGAGCTGTTCAAGTTCGAGTCTGCCGTAGTCGGCGGTGCAATTCCGAAGGAGTATATCCCGGCAGTCGGAGAGGGTATCGAAGAGGCTTCCAAGGCTGGTATTCTTGGAGGATTCCCGGTACTTGGCGTTCACGCTACTGTATATGATGGTTCCTATCATGAGGTTGACTCCTCTGAGATGGCATTCCACATTGCAGGTTCCATGTGTTTCAAGGAGGCTATGAAGAAGGCTAACCCAGTTCTTCTTGAGCCTATCATGAAGGTAGAAGTTACTATGCCTGAGGAGTATATGGGCGACGTTATCGGTGATATCAACTCCCGTCGTGGCCGTATCGAGGGCATGGAGGATGTCGGCGGCGGCAAGCTGATTAAGGCATTCGTTCCGCTTTCCGAGATGTTCGGATACTCTACAGACCTTCGTTCCAGAACACAGGGACGTGGAAACTACTCCATGTTCTTCGAGAAGTACGAGCAGGTACCGAAGAGCGTACAGGAGAAGATTCTTTCCGAGAAGGCAGGAAAGTAATTCAGGAAATTCTGTTTCCAAGTGCTCCTCCGGCAGGAAAAAATTGCCGGAGGAGTATAAAATAGGCTTGAAAAAGATATTCTGATAGAATATAATTGAAACAGCCTAACATATATCATATAGCCCTTTTCCGGGCAAATTTAAGGAGGACGCTATAAAATGGCAAAAGCAAAGTTTGAAAGAAGCAAACCACATTGTAACATTGGTACCATTGGACACGTTGACCATGGTAAAACAACTACAACTGCTGCTATTACAAAAGTACTTTCTGTAAGAGTTGCTGGTAACACAGCTACAGATTTCGAGAACATCGATAAGGCTCCAGAGGAGAGAGAGCGTGGAATCACTATCTCTACATCTCACGTAGAGTACGAGACAGAGAAGAGACATTACGCACACGTTGACTGCCCAGGACATGCTGACTACGTTAAGAACATGATCACTGGTGCAGCTCAGATGGATGGCGCTATCCTCGTAGTTGCTGCTACAGATGGTGTTATGGCTCAGACAAGAGAGCACATCCTTCTTTCCCGTCAGGTAGGCGTTCCTTACATCGTTGTATTCATGAACAAGTGCGACATGGTTGAGGACGAGGAGTTATTAGAGTTAGTTGAGATGGAGATCCGTGAGCTTCTGAACGAGTACGAGTTCCCGGGCGATGATACACCAATCGTTCAGGGTTCTGCTCTTAAGGCTCTTGAGGATCCGAACGGCGAGTGGGGCGACAAGATCATGGAGCTTATGGATGCTGTTGACAGCTACATTCCAGATCCGCAGCGTGAGACAGACAAGCCATTCCTTATGCCAGTCGAGGACGTATTCTCCATCACAGGCCGTGGTACAGTTGCTACAGGCCGTGTAGAGCGTGGTACACTTCACGTATCTGACGAGGTTGAGATCGTTGGTATTCATGAGGATGTTCGTAAGGTTGTTGTAACTGGTATCGAGATGTTCCGTAAGCTTCTTGACGAGGCTCAGGCTGGTGACAACATCGGTGCTCTTCTTCGTGGTGTTCAGAGAAACGAGATCCAGAGAGGACAGTGTCTTGTTAAGCCAGGTTCTGTAAAGTGCCATAACAAGTTCACAGCTCAGGTTTACGTTCTTACAAAGGACGAGGGTGGCCGTCATACACCATTCTTCAACAACTACCGTCCGCAGTTCTACTTCAGAACAACAGACGTTACAGGCGTTTGCGAGTTACCGGCTGGTACAGAGATGTGCATGCCTGGCGATAACGTAGAGATGACAGTTGAGCTGATCCATCCAGTAGCTATGGAGCAGGGACTTCGTTTCGCTATCCGTGAGGGCGGCCGTACAGTTGGTTCTGGTAGAGTAGTTTCTATCCTTGAGTAATCAACAGGACGATTGAATCTTTGCACAATATGTGCTTATAAATAATATGATGCTTTTCTGCTCTGTATGTGTGGTTTCACGGATGCAGGCCAGGGCGGTATCTTGCTCAGACAGTGTAAAAGGCGCTGCAAAGCTTTCGGGCTTTGCAGCGCCTTTTTTGCTTCATAGAAAATTTATCTTTGTATTCAGCTGTCTGTAGTCAGGAGAAAATGCTTTTTGCAGGCTGAGACAAATTGACGAAAAATTAAGAAAGTAGTCGAAGATTTTTTGACTGCACTATGATATGATAGAGAAAAATTCTACAGATAGGAGGCTATATGAGAACAGTCAGTGAACAGGAAATCATCAGCCTGGCTCCTAACGCGGGGGCTGTGTCGAATGGAAGAAAAATTTCTTCCAGCCAGGGCTTTGTGTCCAGAATGCGCTCTGCAGATGATACCTTCTACATGGGAGAGTGCAGGGGAAGCGGAAAATCGAATTACAGAGTATCAGCTGATTTTGTGAAGGAAGGCTCGCCGGTATTTCGCTGCAGCTGTCCCAGCCGGCAGTTTCCATGCAAACACGCAGTTGCTTTGCTGTTTGAGATAGAAGCGGGAAAGGATTTTCCCATAGGAGAAATTCCAGAAGATATTCTGGAGAAAAGGGCGAAAAAGGAAGCCAGAGAAAAGAAGGCAGAGCAGTCTGCCGGAAAGCAGGAAGGGAAAGAGGGAGTACAGCCTTCTGGAGAAGCTCAGGAAGAAACCTCCGGGACAGGAAAGAAGACTGCCAAAGCCAGGTCAGGGACCAGGAGCGCCAGAACGAAAAAGCTGAAAAAACAGCTGGAAGGGCTTGCCATGCTGGGACAGCTGACAGACTCACTTCTTACAACAGGGCTTTCCGCCATGGGGAGTGTCTCTCTCAGAGAGTACAGGGAGCTTTCAAAGCAGCTGGGAGATTATTATCTGCCCGGTCCTCAGGCAGGCCTGAACCGCCTGATTTTTCAGATGGAGAAGTATCAGAAGAGCCAGGATGAGGGATGCAGGAAGGAAGCGGTCCGCATTCTTATCCGCCTGCGGGCGCTGAAAAAAAAGGGAGAAGCCTATTTGACAGAGCAGCTGAAAACGGATTCTGAGGAGACAGGAAGCTGGCTGTACGAGCAGCTGGGAGGAATCTGGCGTCTCGAACAGCTGGAAAAGCTGGGCTTTAAGAAGGAGAATGCCTCCCTTCTGCAGCTGGCCTTTTCTGTGCGGTACGACGAGGCTATGAAGGAGTACATCGACGAGGGTTTCTGGGCAGATATAGAGACGGGAGAGGTATCTGTGACGAGAAATTACAGGCCGCTGAAGGCGCTTAAATATATTAAACAGGAGGATTCCTGCTTTTCTCTTTTGAAGGTTCCGATGCTTCTGTACTATCCCGGAGACATGAACCGGAGAATACGCTGGGAGGCGGCTTCCTTTGCGGAACCGGAAGACAGAGACAGAAGAGCTCTGATGGAAAAGGCGCAGACTGACTTTGCGGCGGCTGTAAAGCAGGCTAAGGGACAGCTGAAAAATACGCTGTCTGACGATTTCTGCGGAGTTCTTCTGGCATTTTCAAAAATCGGCCGCGTTCCGGAGGAGGGAAAGGAAGGCATATGGCGCTATGCGGCAGAGGACAAAGCAGGAAACAGGATCGAGCTGAGGGATCGAAAAGGAGCAGGCTGGGATGCGTGTACAGCTGTGTTGGATGTGATTTCCGATCCAGCTCTTCTGGAAAACCAGGTTTTATTTGGTTTTCTTTATTATGACGGGGAAGATCGGAGTATCTGTCTCCATCCAAGAAGCATTGTGACAGAGAAAGAGATTGTGAGGCTTCTGTATTAAGGAAAGGGGAGGGATGTACATGAATCTGACGGCTTTATACGAACTGAAGGCTCAGCTGGAGACGGCGGCAGTCAGTGGGTGCGGACTGATGCGGGAGGATTTCCGCCTTAAAAGAGCGATTGAGCAGATGGGGCCTCTGGCTGCTGCAGCGCCTGTATTTCAAAAGATTGAGCAGACAGCCAGGCAGGCAGTCTCTCCGGAATGCGAAGAACCGGCTGGTGCCCTTCTGGACGCTCTGGCTCTGATCGATGCGGTAGCCTGTACCCAGGGAACAGCGGGAGTTTTCGGAGAACTTCAGCCCCTGGGGAAATGGGAGGAGAGCGGAGGCCTTTGCCTTTTAAACAATATTTCCTACAGCCGTATGGCTCCGTTAATTGAAGCCCTCACGGGAACAGGAGGGGGAAGATATTCCGTCATAGTGAAAGCCATAGAGGAGGAGCCGGAGCTGTTTTATGACCGCCGCCTGGCAGGACTCCTGGTGGGCGCACTGGGGGACAGCTATCGGGAGCTGGCCAGTCTTGCTTACAGACAGCTGCTGAAAATAGGCTCTGGCGTTCTTCCCCTTTTAAAGGACGGATTCGATGTGACGGGAAAGAGAGAAATGGCTCTCAGGCTTGAATTGATTGGAAAGCTGGCAGGCAAATCTGAAAATTCTCTGTACCGCCAGGCAGCTCAGGAGGGCGATAAACAGATGAAGGAGACCGCTCTTCCATTCTTGAGCCTGGATCCTGAAAACGTGCCGTTTCTTCTAAATATGATGAAAGCAGAAAAAGGAACCGTAAAAAATTCTGTGCTGAAAGCACTGTCATTTATGGATATGGAGGACGATTCTGAGTATAGAAAGACTTTGAGAAAGAAAAAGGCGCAGGAGCAGGCGGCTATTCTTGAAGAATCCAGCCTTAACCGGGCTTCGGATCTGACAGCAGATTTAATACAGCAGGAACTGGCTGAAGAAAATGAGAAGGGGAAAAAGCGGGATTCGGAGGAATGGGAGGCTCTCTGGAGAGCGGCAGGAGGCAAGCATTCCAGAAGGCTTTTAAATTTGATTCGAACGCTTTACCAGGAAAAGCCGGAGAAAATTCCAGAATGGTTTTTCTATGATTCTCTCTGCGATAACCCATGTCAGGAGCTTCATGAGTTCACAGAGGAAATGTTTGAAATCTGGGATAAAAGAGAGTCGGCAAAGAAGGAAAGGAGTTCAGGCCTTCTGGAGGCTGAGTGTGCGGTAAAGCTGATTACAAGGCCGGCGGAGGAGGTCTATGGGTGGTTTCAGTCCAGGGCAGAGGAGGATACTTCCGGCATTTTCCGGGCTCTTTTGGGCGTCAGGTATGCCAGCCAGAGCGGGCAGTATGTTTTCTCAGACCGGGGGCACGGAAAGGGAGAGGAACACAGAGTTATTCCCCTGTTTGAACCTCTGGATGACAGATGGTATGACTGGCTTCTCAATAAGACGACCAGAAGCAGAATCAGAAGAGCCAATATTAAGATTCCCGCAAGAACTGCGTATGACAAAAAGGCGTGGGACTGGACAGGCTGGACAAAGCTTGACAGTCTGCTGGCGGCTCTGTACTGTCCGGAGAAGAAAGGACTGGCTGAGAGATACCAGGAATATTTTGGAGATTTGCTGCGGGATGGAGTGGGAATTGAACACTTCCACATCGATATGCTGAGACGGTGCGGCTATTCTGACTGGGATATGGTAGTGGCGCGGATTTTGAAAAATAATAAGGAGCGGTATCTCTGGGGAGTCAGGATGCTCTTGGACAGGATTCCATTGGAGGGCAGAGAACTGGCGGCCAGCATGAAGAAGGCGCTTTCTCACGGAACGGCGACAGGACAGGATCGGCTGCTAATATGGGCAGATCAGCTGATGTGCGGCGCGTCTGTGATGGAGCTGATATAGAAAGACTTGGAAACAGAAAGAGAGAGACAGAAGCAGTCTGGAAAGAGAAGGAAAGAAACAGAAAAAAGAAAGAAAAAGAGGAAAGAAGGAAAGGCAGGAAAACAGGATGGGCAAAAAGAATGATGTGCAGAGACTTCCAGCGGAGGCTCTGTTTCAGAAGGAGATAGATGCGCTAATTAAGGCGGAACAGGATCCGGTTCCAACGGGGTGGAGAATGTCGCCTCGCTCAGTGCTGACCTACATATGCGGAGGAACAGCAGGAGATGTGGAGATCTCTCCCAAATATATTGGGAACAGAAGGCTGGTGGAAATTGCCATCTCAACGCTGGTGACAGACAGAGCACTGCTTCTGATTGGAGAGCCGGGAACTGCAAAATCATGGCTGTCAGAGCATTTGACAGCCGCTATTAACGGGGATTCTACCAAAGTGGTCCAGGGAACTGCGGGAACAACAGAAGAACAGATTCGGTATTCCTGGAATTATGCCATGCTGATTGCAGACGGTCCATCTAAGGAGGCTATGCTGAAAAGTCCAGTTTACCGGGCTATGGAGACGGGAACCATCGCCAGAGTGGAGGAGATTTCCAGGTGCGCCTCCGAGGTGCAGGATGCGCTGATTTCGATTTTATCAGAAAAACGCATTTCTGTGCCGGAGCTGGGGATTGAGGTTCCAGCCCGGAAGGGCTTTTCACTGATTGCCACAGCAAATACAAGAGATAAAGGAGTCAATGATATGTCGGCCGCTCTGAAGAGGCGGTTTAATATTGTGGTACTGCCGTCACCGGAAAGTCTGGATGCGGAGATGGAGATTGTGAGGACAAGAGTGACGGGGCTCTCTGAAAATCTGGATTTGAATGCGGCTTTGCCTGATCGGGAGGTGGTAGAAAAGGTCTGCACTATTTTCAGGGAACTGCGCTCCGGAGCGACTTTGGACGGAAAACAGAAGCTGAAAAGTACCTCCGGCGTGCTGTCCACAGCAGAGGCGATCTCTCTTCTGGCCAACAGCATGGCGCTGGCGGGAAGCTTTGGCAGCGGACAGATTACAGACAGCGATCTGGCGGCTGCTTTACAGGGTGCTGTGGTGAAGGATGAGGAGAAGGATGCCAAAGCCTGGGCGGAGTATCTGGAAAATATTATGAAGAAGAGAGGATCCAGATGGCTGGGGCTTTACCAGGAGTGCCGGGAGCTTAATACAATATAGCATCAGTGTGTTGGGGCGGTACACCCAGCAGCAGGAGGAATGAAATGGAGAGACAATGGAACAACAGCATGGAAACGCCTGAGGAGCCTCATCTGTTTGGAATACGCCATCTGTCCCCGTCGGGAGCCTGGCATTTGAGAGAGTTTCTGGACGAGACGGACCCGGAGCTGGTGCTGATTGAGGGACCGTCTGATTTTACAGAGCTTTTGCAGGATTTAACAGAAAAAGAGGTGAAGCCGCCTGTGGCTGTCATGGCCTACACGGCTGCTCTGCCTATCAGGACCCTTGTCTATCCGCTGGCTGTCTATTCACCGGAATACCAGGCGGCTCTCTGGGCCAGAGAAAAGGGAAGAAAGGTGCGTTTTTTTGATCTGCCGTCTTCTGTCTTTTTAGCTCTGGAGGAGCACGAGAAGAAAGAAAAACAGACGGAGGAGCGCCGGGAGACTTCAGAAGAAGAGCAAAAAGGTGAAAGGTCAGGAAACAGGGGAGACGTCTACGAAAGGCTCGATCAGACAGCAGGAACGGGCGGAAATGAGGACTTCTGGGAGCATGTGCTGGAGCATTCTGAGACGGAGAAGGGATACCGGATGGGAGCAGCTGTCTTTGGAACAGAACTTCGCCGCCTTTCAGAGGGAGTGGAGGGAGAGAAGGAGGGGGAAAACAGGCTGAGAGAGCGCTATATGCTCCGTGAAATCAGGAGAGCAGAGGAGGAAGGAATCTCTGCAGACAGGATCGCGGCTGTCACAGGCGCCTTCCACATAGCAGGGCTTTTGGAGGGAACTCCTATGACTGACGAGGAGTTTGGTGCCCTGAAACAGCTGCCTGTCCAGAAAACCCTGATGCCCTATTCGTATTTCCGCTTGTCAGGATTAAGCGGATATGGCGCTGGAAACAGAGCTCCAGCTTATTATGAGCTTTTATGGGAGGGCAGGAAACGCCGTCAGGCAGATTATGGAGCCATTCAGTATCTGGCAAGGCTGGCGGCTTTCCAGAGAAAGGAAGGAAGCCCTGTTTCATCAGCCGAGGTGATTGAGGCTCTGCGGCTGGCCGCTGCTCTGGCTAAGCTGAACGGCCACGAAAACCCATCGCTTCAGGATTTGAGGGACGGAGCGACAGCCTGCATGGGACATGGAAATCCAGGGGAGCTGTCTGTAGCTATGGCAGATACGGAAATAGGAACTGTGATAGGAAGCCTTCCGCACGGCGTAAGCCAGACCTCTGTCCAGGCTGATTTTAACAGGAACCTGGCGCGGCTTAAGCTGGAGAGGTTCCGAGGGGCAGCAGCCCAGGTGTTAGATCTGGATCTTCGGGAAAACCTGGCTGTGAAATCAGAACAGGCTGCGTTTTTAGATTTAAACCGATCGTTTTTCCTTCATAGGCTGAGGATTTTGAGCGTCAGCTTTGCCTCTCTTTCTGACAGCCGCCAGACAGGAGCTACCTGGAAAGAGCGGTGGGTGCTCAGATGGACTCCAGAGGCGGAGATGGGGCTGATAGAGTCTGTGTTAAAGGGAGATACAGTGGAGCAGGCTGCCGCGTTTGAGCTTAAAAGCCGGGCGGACGGAGCGGGGGAGATAGGGACGCTGTCGGAGATTATCAGGGACGCTTTCTTATGCGGAATGCCGGAGTCGGTTGCCTACACAGTGTCTGCGCTGCAGGCGATGGCAGTGGACGCAGTGTCCGCGTCAGAGCTGGCAAGAGCTGCGGGCGCGCTATCTTTGGTGATTCAGTACGGCGATATCAGAAGACTTGACAGAGAGCCTTTAATTCCAGTCTTAAAACAGCTGTTTTTAAGACTCTGCCTGGTATTTCCAGGAGAATGCCGATGCGATGATGATGCGGCGGCTCTGCTGATTCCAGCGATGGATACGGCGGCCAGAGCTGCAGCAGCCCACGATTTTTTAGATGAACGGAGGCTGGAACGAACTCTGCGGGAGATTTCCGAGAGAGATGATGTCAATACGAGACTGTCCGGCTTTGCGGGAGCTATTCTTCTGGAATCCGGGAAGCTGTCAGAGGCAGAACTGTCTGCAGAGGTATCCAGGCGTCTGTCCAGGGGAATTCCAGCGGAACTGGGAGCAGGATGGTTCGAGGGACTTTCCATGAAAAATCATTATGGCCTTATCGCCAGGCTGTCGCTGTGGGAGAGCCTGAGCAGGTATCTGGATACCCTGGATGGGGAAGAATTTAAGCGGGCTCTGGTGTTTTTAAGAAGAGCCTTCGCTGACTTTACTTCGGAGGAAAAGAATAAAATTGCTGAAAATCTGGGGGAAATCTGGCAGATTAATCCTGCTGCAGCCAGCGAGGCTCTCAATGAAACGCTGACAGCGGAGGAGACAAGGGAACTTCTGGATGAGCTGGGGGATTTCGACTTTGATGACATTTAAAACGGCATTGTCAGGAAAAGCTGGACAGATGGAGAAGGGAAGAAGGAGCAGAGAGAGGAGAGCGGCCGATGGATACGATGGAACAGATGAAACGGTGGAGGCTGATTTTAGGCGCAGAGAGCGAGACTCAGTTTGAGACCATGAATGGCTATGAGGAAGCAGGTCTTTCAAAAGAACAGCTTCTCATGGATCAGGCCTTGGCAGCTATTTATAACAGCAGCGCCTACGGGGGATTCGGCTCTCAGGGCAGCACCGGTTCAGGAGGAGGAAGAGGGCCGTCCAATCCGCAGATTACCAGATGGCTGGGAGATGTGAGAACATTGTTTGACCGGGATCTGGTGAAAATTATACAGGCAGACGCGATGGAGCGGTGCGGTCTGAAACAGCTTTTATTTGAGCCGGAGGTGCTGGAAAATCTGGAGCCGGATATTGGGCTGGCCAGCACGATCCTGCTTTTAAAGGATCAGATTCCCAAAGCCTCCAAG
Source organism: Clostridium sp. (assembly GCA_018377235.1). Lineage (GTDB taxonomy): Bacteria > Bacillota > Clostridia > Lachnospirales > Lachnospiraceae > Otoolea. Next base: position 49,376 of record JAGZZT010000007.1, on the reverse strand, counting down.
GAGAGCGTACGGGAATTTATTAAGAAGATTGTAGAACAGATTAACCAGCTTTTGGAACAGGATATCAGGAGAGCGGTGACAGCGGCAGTGAACCGGAGAAATCACTCCCCTATTCCGTCTGCCTCTGCTCTGGATGCCGCTATGACCATACGGCGGGGACTGAAGCATTACAATCCGGAGCTTAAAAAAATCATTCCAGAACATTTTTACTTTTTTGACAGAACCTGCAGAACTGCGGCAGAGCGGTATACGGTCATTCTTGATGTAGACCAGAGCGGATCGATGGGGGAATCGGTTATTTATTCCTCGATTATGAGCTGTATTCTGGCCAGTATGGCGGCGGTGAAGACGCGGATTGTGGCTTTTGACACGAATATTGTGGATTTAACAGACAAATGCAGCGATCCGGTGGATCTTCTGTTCGGGTTTCAGCTGGGGGGCGGAACTGATATTGACCGTTCTGTGGCCTACTGCCAGCAGTTTATAGAAAATCCGAAAAAAACCTTGTTTTTCCTGATCACAGATCTGGAGGAAGGCGGAAACCGGGCTTCTCTTCTGCGCCGCCTGGAGGAGATAAAACAGTCGGGAGCCTCTGTGATCTGTCTGCTGGCCATTTCTGATAAAGGAAAGCCCTGCTATGACGCCCAGATGGCCGGGCGTGTGGCCGGACTTGGGATTCCATGCTTTGCCTGCGCCCCGGAGAAGCTTCCCCTCCTGCTGGAGCGGGCGTTCAAGGGGCAGGATCTGTCGGTATTCGAGAAGCAGAAGGAATAAGAAGGATGCAGGAAAGAAGTAGAATTTTTTCTTGTGCTCCCGTCTGCATGTTTCTATTTAAGGGAACAGGAGTTTGTGGTATACTTGGAAGCAGAACAGAAATAATTTTTGAATAACAGGAGACTGTCTATGACTTCATCACATATAACAGGCGCGTCTGCCCGCCAGGAGCTTACGCCGATTCTCAAGTGGGTGGGAGGAAAACGTCAGCTTTTAGACTTTATTCGCCCTCTGATTCCAGAGCATACTACCTACTGCGAACCCTTTGTAGGAGGGGGAGCCGTATTTTTTGATCTGCAGCCGAAGAAGGCGGTGATCAATGATTTTAATTCTGAGCTGATCAATGTCTATCAAACAGTAAAAGAACAGCCGGAAGAGCTGATTGAGCTGCTGATGCGCCATAGAGAACGCAATTGTCAGGAGTATTTTTACCAGATCCGCGCTCTGGACCGGGAGCCGGAGAAGTATCAGGCTCTGACTTTGGCAGAACGGGCGGCCCGGATTATTTATCTGAATAAAACCTGCTATAACGGCCTGTTCCGTGTCAACAGCGCAGGCCAGTTTAACGCTCCCTGGGGCCGCTATAAGAATCCCAATATTGTCCCAGAGGAAAATATCAGGGCCATGAGCCGATATCTGAATCAGTCTAAAGCGGTGATTCGCTGCGGCGATTACAGGGAAGCGCTGAAGGGACTCAGAAAGGGAACCTTTGTCTATCTGGATCCGCCTTATATGCCGCTCAGTTCATCCTCCTCCTTTACCGGGTATACGGCATCAGGTTTTGGCCAGGCGGAACAGATAGAGCTTAAGAGGCAGTGTGATCTTTTGAATAAAAAAGGAATTAAATTTCTGCTCTCCAATTCCTGCTGTGATTTCATCGAGGATCTGTACAGGGAATACCAGATAGAGAGGGTTCCGGCCAAACGGGCCATTAACGCAAGGGCGGACAGGCGGGGCGCTATTGACGAGGTGTTAGTAAGAAACTTTTAGGGGAGTCACTATGGGAATCATAGAGGAAAAATGGGAGGATCTGTTTGAGAAATACTGCATTGCGGAGCAGGTGAAGGAACGGGGATTTTTTCCGATTACTGCAGATCAGATCCGGGAGTTTAAGGAACCCAGGCTGATGACAAAGTTTGACACCAGGGAGTCAGTTCCCAAGGTGTTTGGAAAGCTTGGAATTCTGCCTGTGACAAGGGGGAGCTATGTAATTGGTGATTTTTCTCTGTACCACGATTTTCCGGAGGAAGAAAGCGGCAGAGGCGGCGTGATCCAGGTGGACAGAAGCAGGATTCCAGATTATCTGGAGACCATTGACATACGCGATGTGCGGTCAGAGGCCGCGGCTATTAAGCTTATCAGCCTCACCGGGATTCTGGAGGATTTTCTGGGGGAAAAAAGGCTGGTGGAGACGGTGTCCGGACGGATGTCTTCCGGAGCTTTTGACTTTCAGGTACGTTCAGAAGGTGGGAAGCATTTATCACGGATTCAGGTGAATAATTCCCAGCTGGAGATTGACGGAGGCTTCGAGGGAAGAGACAGCTTTGCCATTCTGGAGGGGAAAAATGTAGTTCACAGCAATTTTCTGGTGCGTCAGCTCTATTACCCCTTCCGCCTGTGGGAGAACCGCCTGACAAAGCCGGTGAGACCAGTATTTCTGGTCTGCTCCAATCAGATTTTCAGACTGCTGGAATACGAGTTTTCCGATCCTCTGGTCTACGATTCCATCCGCCTGGTGAGGGAGCGGCGCTATAGCCTGGAGGATACGAAAATCACCATGGATGAATTAGTCCATACCATGAAAAGCGTTTCCGTGAAGCCGGAACCAGGGGGCATTCCATTTATTCAGGCTGACAGCTTTGAAAAGATTATTTCCCTTACTGAGCATCTGTCAGAAAAACCGCTGACTATGGCGGAGATTGCAGAGACATTTGGCTTTCAGGAAAGGCAGTCAGGTTATTACTATAACGCCTGCGCCTATCTTGGGCTGGCAGCCAGGAAGAAAGGAAAGGACGGGATGGTCCGGGCAGAGCTTACAGATAAGGGAGTTTGTGTAAACAGACTGAATTATAAAAAACGTCAGCTGGCCTATGCAGGCCAGATTCTGGAGCATAAACTTTTTCGCGAGCTGTTTGAAATTGTGGCAAAAACAGGAAAAATACCGGACAAACCGTATATTCAGAAGAGAATGAGGGAACTTCAGCTTTGCGGAGACAGTCTGATTAACAGGAGAGCCTCCTCTGTGGCTGGATGGCTCAGATGGATGGTACAGCTGACAGAAGGGCAGGAAAAAGAATATGGATTTTAAAGAAACAAGGGAGCGGATGAGAACAGGCCGTCTGTATTATGAGAGTGGAAGCGATCTGGGAGAGGAACAGGCTGCGCGTCTGGAACTTTTATACGATTACAATCAGACCAGGCCGTCTGAAGATGAAAAAAGGCAGACTCTCTTAAAGGAAATGTTTGCCGAGTTTGGAGAAAACTGTCATATTGAGCCGCCCCTTCACGCCAACTGGGCTGGCAAGAATGTCCACTTCGGAGATGGAGTTTATGCGAATTTCAATCTGACTCTGGTGGATGATACAGATATTTTTGTGGGGAGCCATGTCATGTTTGGGCCGAATGCGGTGGTGTGTACAGGAAATCATCCGATTTGTCCTGAAATCCGGAGAAAGCAGGCTCAGTACAACCTTCCGATCCACATTGGGGACAATGTGTGGGTAGGAGCAGGCGCCATTATCCTCCCGGGCGTGTCGATTGGAGAAAACTCTGTGATTGGAGCAGGAAGTGTAGTGACAAAGGATATTCCGGCCAATGTGGTGGCAGTGGGAAATCCCTGCCGGGTGCTCCGTCCCATTGGAGATGAGGATAGAATTTATTACAGAAAGGGGATGCGGATCGATATTGATTAATTCAGCAGCTTTATAAATGAGCTCAGAAAAAGGCAGAGTCAACATACAGGGGAGGTAATAGGGAATGAAAAAACAGAGGAGAAAGCAGGCTGTCAGCGCAGCATTGGCAGGTTTGTGTCTGCTTCAGACGTCTGTCCTGTCAGGCTGCAGCGAAAAAAAGCCGGATTTGGAGACAGGATCAGATGTGCAGACAGGCTCAGCGGCCCAGGAGAGGACGGAAAACGGAAGCAGGTATGTCTACTATCTGAAGGAAAACGCTCTTTACCGGACAGATGTCCAGAATCCAGGGGAGGTCACTCCAGAACTGTTAGTGGAACAGGTAAACGAGGAGGAGGGAGAAGGAATTTCCAGCAGCCTGGATATGAGATGGTCAGAGGACGGAAGCTATGTGCTGGTGCCTTTGTATCAGACAGAAGGAGCCGGCCAGTACATGCGTCTCTATGTGATTGAAAATTGTAAAGGAGGTAAGGCCGAGAAGATTGCAGAGAATGCGTCCTGGTATAAGATGGAAGGAAATACGGTTGTTTTTAATGAAAAAAGCAAAAAAACGGACGTATCCTCAGAGGCTTTATACTGTTATACTCCAACGGAGGGGGTATTTGTTGTTTCACAGCAGGGGGGCGCCCAATATCCTGCGCAGATGACAGAAAACGGTATGCTTTTTTCAGTTCAAAGAACTGATTTTAAAAAGGAACTGGCGGAGGAGGATTTCTACTACTCTGATCTCACCTCTAAGGAAAAATGCAGCCCTGTGCTGGTGGCAGAGGACATTGCCTATTTGGAAGGCATGAGCAGCGACGGATCTAAAATCTGGTATACAAAGGAAGATGAAGAGACGGAGCGGATGCAGCTGTTTCTCTGGGAAAAGGGAAAAGACAGCAGGCAGCTCTTAGACATGGATTTATCCAGAGGTTATGTTACTTCTCTGTCAGCGGAAACAGGAGAATTTTACTATGTAGACAGGAATCCAGAGGACGCGGAGCCTGAAAGCGGAAGTCTTTTGGATGATATGAAGGCGCAGCAGGAAAAAAGGAACAGCGGCCAGGCAGGTCCCCGGGATGCTCTCTACTATTATAAAGATGGAGAAACGATCATGCTCAGCGCAGATATGTATGACTGTGCTTATGGGGAAGAGGAAGGAATTTTCTGGTATGAGGAGGAGAAAGAGGGAGAAGAAAACTCCGTTGTCAGGTATTTTGTCAGAGACGGCAGAGCCTGGGAGGTGACAGGAGTTCCATATGACGGATGCGAGTACCCGCAGATGTACAGTCCGGAGGAAGACTGCTGTTATCTGGTATGCTACGATGCAAAGGAAGATGAAGAAGCGCTGTATGGCTGGACTTATGAGTACAAGCTGGTTAAAGTGGATACGTCAGACGGACACATGGGTGAAATGGAACTGATAGATACTTCATCAGAGGAGATTATTTTAAGCAGCGCAGAAAATTCCCAGATTTTATATGAAAAGAGCATAGATACAGACGATGCAGAAGATTTTGGAAAGACGGCTTTGTATATCAATGGGGAAAAAGCTGCGGATAATCCTCTGGCATATGGGGATCTGGATTCTGACTCAGAAGATGTTTATCTGATTGCTCCCTACGAAGACAGAAATTACCAATATTTAACCTACAATTATGATAATTCTGGAATACTCAAACGGATTTCAGAGGGGAAGACAGAGACGGTGGCAGAGGAAGTTACCAATGTGGAAGAGACAGACGATTTTCTGGTTCTTCTGACAGACTATAAGAATCCGGAGTTTTACGGAAATCTGAATATTTATAAGGATGGCCAGATGTATCTGGTAGACGACAGGGTGGAAAGCTTTTATATCAGCGACATAGAGAAAGCTCTGTCAGCGCCTAGCTATTATCTGCAGCGCGATGAGGCGTCGGCAGAGAGCGAAGGTATATCAGGTTTATTCCAGGATTCGTTTGGACAGGAGGACTCTGCAAACGAGGAAGAACTGGAGGACTTCTATTTTCCAGAGGAAGAGCAGGAAGCTCAGGCAGAGCTCACAGAAGCAGCAGAGCAGTAATTTTTAATGAAGAAGCGGCAGAACCAGACAGCAGACAGAGAAAAAGAACCTCTGGGCTGCCGGGCCTTCCGCTTCTGCTATATACTGGAAGAAAAAGCTTTCCTGTATCTTTTTACTCTGGATAAACCAGGCGGCTGTCGTCAATATCGTCTAAAACTTCCCGAAGGAAGCGCTCAGCCAGCCAGTTTGCCATAGGAAGATTCATATCCAGATAGTTTCCGCAGTCTCTGGCGCAGGCTCCCGGAACCTCGCCCTGGTAATCTCTTATAAAAAGGAACAGTTCCTTCATCAAAGGTACAATGTCTCTGGATTCATAGTCTCCGGACAGGAGAAGATAGAAGCCTGTACGGCAGCCCATGGGGCCGAAGTAGAGTACCCGCTCCTGCCAGAGACTGTGGTTTCTTAAAAAAGTAGCGGCCAGATGTTCAATGGTGTGAACCTCAGCTGTATTCATGACTGGCTCGAAGTTAGGGCGTGTCATGCGGATGTCAAAGGTAGTGATGACCGCATCCCCTGCCTTGTCTTTCCGGGACACATAGATGCCCGGCATCAGCTCTAAATGGTTGATCGTGAAGCTTGTAATTTTATCCATAAAAATCTCCCTGTATAAAAATTTGCAGCGGGAAACAGGATTTTTCGGTATCCGGACACCAGTCCCACTGTAAATATCAGTGTAGCAGAGAAGGAGAGGGAAAACAAGGTTTACAAACTATGATTTTCTGTTATACTATAAGGCGTCTGAGATAAAAAACAGGGAGGAAGGGTATGAGACTCGACGTTTTGAAAAAAGGAGAGACAGAGAGACAGAGCGGGGAACCAGGGACGATCTGGATAACATCGCGCTTGTTCTATCTGTTTTTTTTATATACGGTTTTTATTTGGACCTGTGAGGCGCTGGATTTGATCTGCTGGCTGTCTGGATTTGAACAGACCGGCTTTTTATCGAGAATAACAGCCCTTGCCATAACGTGGATCGCGCATCTGCTGGTGCGCAGAAAGGTGTCCTTTTATGGATGGGACGGCAGAGGAAGAGAGCTGGGAAATAAAAAGCAGAGGGACTGGATCAGCCGCTTGGAACAGTGGCTGTTCCTGGGAAGCTGTCTTCTGATTATAGTATTCTGCCTGGTTAAATGTATTTTTCCTGATTTCAGCTATGATACGGGAAATTATCATCTATATGTGCAGAATCCGGGATTTGCAGACAATATTCACTACAATGTGCTTCCTGGCCGTTTTCAGCTGTTCGGTTTTCGTCTTCCGGACAGGATGTTCTATCTGTTTCGCAGGGTTCTGGGACTGAGGCTTGGCATGATGTTTACAGCTATAGCTCTGATCACAGCCTGCGCCCAGACCTGCGCCCTCTTAAACAGGTTCAGAAGGCTGGCAGGTATTGGAACGGACAGAGAAAGGGGAAGAGGGGCGGCATCCCGCCTTCTCACCTGTGCGCCTGTGCTGGCTCTTTTGTTTCTGCTTAAAAACGAAGTGCTGATGCAGCTGGGAAGTTACATGGTGGAACTTTTGGCGCTCCCATATTTTCTGGAGCTTCTTTTCCTGCTTTCCGATAAAGAGGAGAACAGAGAACAGGCTGTATGGTTCTGCCTGATGGGAGGAATTTTTTTCGCCATGAAGATGACGAATATCGTCTATCTTCTGCCAGTGCTTCTGCTGTATATTATTAAAATCAGAAAAAAGATTACAGGAAAGCTGGTGCTTGTCTGCCTGGCAGCAGGATGCCTCCCGGTGATGGTATATCTGATTTACAACGGCGTCAGTACGGGAAATATTGTATATCCTTATTATAATGAAATATTCCAGTCACCGTGGTTTCCGGACGCTACCTTTAAGGATCACAGATGGGGTCCGTCCAGCGCTCTGGAAACGCTGCTCTGGCCGTTTTACATGATGATATATCCAGATTACAGAATGTCAGAACTCCCTACCTGGTATGTACTCGACCTGGCAGCAGGCTACTTGGCTATGGTTTTTCTGACCATTCAGGGTTTCAGGAAGGGCTGGAAGAACTACTGGAGAGAGGGACTGCTTCTGCTCGTCTATGTTATCTCTGTGTACGCCTGGGCTGCAACGACAGGACACACACGGTATTTTATGCTGGGAAGCATTTTGAACGCCCTGATTTTCGGGTGCTGGTATATCAGGACAGTATCGCAGACGAAGCCAGTGGGACAGCTGGGCTCTGCCGCGCTGCTCCTTCTCTTTGCCGGCCAGGTATTAAGCAGCGGCCAGGCGGTGCTGCACGGAGGAGAATGGGGATTCCGCAGTATTGACCATCCGGAGAAGAAGACGAATATTTCCTGGTTCTTAAAGGACAGAGAACTGGCTGATCAGACGGTGAAGGATCGGATAGATATGATTTATCTGACCCAGAACAACTGGGGAGGATGGGCCGGCATGATAGCAGATGGAAAACCCATTGTAAATCTGCAGGCGGTTCAGTTTGAGCTGGAAAACAGACAGGAATTTTACGACAGGGTTCACGGCTGGATGGAAGATAAACGTGTCTGGGATATGTTTTTAGAGGGGGAGGAAAATCTTCACACATATTTAGACAATTTGAATCAGCTGGGCTACTATGTGGAGGATTTAATGTATCTGGACAATTCTCTGGTAGGCTACAGGACTATGGCTATGGCCAGACTGACTCAGGCCGGGGACAGGACAAACCAGCTGCTCACAGCAGGCAGAGAGGAAAACCAGATGACGCTGAAGCGTCCGGCGGATCGCTGCATGATTGAGGCTCTGGCAGGCTCTCCTGTGTACACGGGAGAGGGCAGAAGCTTTACTCTTCTGATAGAGGCAGAGGACGAAAGCGGCAGAAGGAAAACAGCCAGTCTTACCATGGAAGGAAAGCAGTATCAGAAGGTTCAGATTCCTATCGACCTGACGGGAATGGACGATGAGGTAACGCTTCGCGTCAGTACATTGCCTGAAACTGTGATAGAGGCAGTGATTAACCTGAATCTGCTTCCGGAAGAGCAGCAGGAGACAGAAGACAGACAGGAAAAATGAGAGACAGAAATCATGGAAAAGATACAAGAGGGGAGGAACCAGGAGTATGAGAGAACCAGGACGGGAGGAGACTGGGAAGACAGCGGTTTTAATTCCGTGCTATAACGAAAGCCAGACCATTGAAAAGGTGATAAGAGAATTCAGAGAGGCGCTTCCAGAGGCAGATATTTACGTTTATGACAACAATTCTACAGATGGCACAGGAGATCTGGCGCGGCAGGCGGGAGCCATTGTGCGGCAGGAGTATCTCCAGGGCAAGGGAAATGTCATCCGCAGCATGTTTCGGGACATAGAGGCGGACTGTTACCTGATGATAGATGGAGACGATACCTACCCGGCAGAGCACGCCAGGGAGATGGTGGATCTGGTTTTAAGAGGGAAAGCAGATATGGTAATCGGAGACCGCCTGTCATCCACTTATTTTACAGAAAATAAGCGTCCTTTCCACAACTTTGGAAACAGGATTGTGAGAGGGCTGATTAACGGCCTGTTTAAAAGCAGGATTCACGATATTATGACAGGCTACAGGGCGTTCAGTCCTCTGTTTGTAAAAAGCTTTCCCATTCTTTCCAAGGGGTTTGAGATCGAAACGGAGATGACGATTCACGCTCTGGATAAGAATTTCAAGCTGGCAGAGATACCGGTGTCCTACCGGGACAGGCCGGAGGGAAGCACTTCTAAGCTGAACACCTACCGGGATGGAGCCAGAGTGCTGAAGACAATTATGAGGCTGTTCAGAGAGTATCGGCCCTTCGCATTTTTCGGCTGGCTGGGCCTTCTCTTTTTCCTGGCAGCCACAGGCTGCTTTACTCCGATTTTTATGAGCTATCTGACCACCGGTCAGGTTCTGAAATTCCCTACCCTGATCATCGTCTCAGGCTTCTATGTGATCTCCTTTCTGCTGTGGACCTGCGGTCTGATTCTGGATGTGATCGCGAAAAAGCACAGACAGCTGTTTGAACTGTATTTAAACAGAATTGCCAGGGAGTATAGAAACAGATAAACTTGAAACCGCGGCTGTTCTGTACTATAATGAATCCATAATCAGACTCTGTATGGCAGAGAAACATAAGGAGAGCACAATATGTTAGACGGAAAGAAAACACTTTTCAGCGGTATGCAGGCCACAGGAAACCTGACCCTTGGAAATTATCTGGGAGCGCTGAAGAACTGGGTTACTATAAGCGATGAATATCAGACCTTTTTCAGCGTGGTGGACATGCATTCCATCACAGTGCGCCAGGATCCAGCTGAGCTGAGAAAGAGAGCCAGAAATCTGCTGACACTCTATATTGCCGCAGGACTTGACCCAGAGAAGAACTGCATTTATTACCAGTCTCATGTCAGCGGCCACGCGGAACTGGCATGGATTTTAAACTGCTTCACCTACATGGGAGAGTTAAACCGCATGACTCAGTTTAAGGACAAGGCGGCGAAGCATGCGGATAATATCAACGCAGGTCTTTTTACCTATCCGGTACTGATGGCGGCCGATATTCTTCTGTACCAGGCGGACGTAGTTCCGGTGGGAATCGACCAGATGCAGCATTTGGAGCTGACCAGAGATATTGCCATTCGTTTCAATAATATTTACGGCGATGTATTTACTGTTCCAGAGGCATATATAGGAAAAGCGGGAGCTAAGATCATGAGTCTTCAGGATCCGGCCAAGAAGATGTCCAAATCAGATGAGAATCCTAACGGCAGTATCTATCTGATGGATGACCCGGATACTATTATCCGCAAATTTAAGAGGGCTGTGACAGATTCTGAGGCCTGTGTGCGCTACTGTGACGAACAGCCTGGAATTAAGAACCTGATTGACATCTACAGAGCCTGCACAGGAAAGACTCCAGAAGAGGTTGAGAAGGAGTTTGACGGCAGGGGCTACGGTGATTTTAAGATGGCGGTCGGCGAGGCTGTTGTGGACGTGCTCCGTCCTCTTCAGGAGCGGTATGCAGAACTTTCCAAGGACAAGGCCTACATTGACAGCGTGATTAAGGCCAACGCCGAAAAGGCCCAGTATTTTTCTAATAAGACACTGCGAAAGGTGCAGAAAAAGGTCGGCTTCCCGGAGAAGATCCGCTAGAGACAGCATCTGGCACAGAAAAGGGAAGAGAATATTTTAAATGGTCTGTAAGAGAGGAATCCATGAATTCATGGGTTCCTTTTTTCCTATTTTTACATATTCACAGAGTTGACTATTGAACATTTGCCTGAATTTTTTTATAATATATCTAATCATCTGGAAAAAGACAGGTATTTTTCGGATTTTGGTGTGGAGGTCAGAGAACGGAACACGTTTTCCTAAGAAAACGGTGTCTCTGCTCTGGACGGATGGAACTAAGATTGGAGGAAATGGCTATGAAGAAAATTATCAACAGTGTGGAGCAGGTGGAGAATGAGATGGTCCTCGGCATGGCCAAGGCGTATCCACAGTATGTGAGAAAGCTGGACTGCGGGAACGTAGTTGTCCGCGCAAACAAGAAGGAAGGAAAGGTAGCGCTGATCAGCGGCGGAGGCAGCGGCCATGAGCCGGCTCATGGCGGCTATGTAGGCGAGGGCATGCTGGACGCAGCTGTCTCAGGAGCTGTATTTACTTCACCGACACCGGATCAGATTTACGAAGCAATCAAGGCAGTCGCTACAGATGAGGGCGTTCTCATGGTAATCAAGAATTATACCGGAGACGTGATGAATTTTGAGATGGCTGGAGAGATGGCCCAGATGGAAGGGATAAAGGTTGCCCAGGTAGTTGTAAATGATGATGTGGCCGTAAAGGACAGTCTTTACACCGTAGGCCGCAGAGGTGTGGCGGGGACTGTATTTGTACATAAGATTGCAGGAGCCAAGGCAGAGACAGGAGCTTCTCTGGAGGAGGTTCAGGCTGCAGCGCAGAAGGTCATCGACAATGTGAGAACCATGGGAATGGCCATTCGCCCATGCACTGTTCCAGCAGCAGGCCAGCCGGGTTTTGAACTGAGCGATGACGAAATGGAAGTAGGAATCGGTATCCATGGCGAGCCGGGAACCCATAGGGAACCGCTGAAAAAAGCAGACGAGATTGTGGATCTCCTGCTGGATAAGATTTTAGCAGATCTGGACTACAGCGGAAAAGAAGTTGCGGTGATGATTAACGGATCCGGCGCAACGCCTCTCATGGAGCTGTTTATTGTAAATAATCATGTATCAGACGTTCTGGCTGAGAAAGGAATTAAAGTTTATAAGACCCTTGTAGGAGAGTATATGACGTCTATTGAGATGGAGGGATTCTCCATTTCACTTCTTCGTCTGGATGATGAGCTGAAGGAGCTCCTGGACGCAAAAGCAGACACACCGGCATTTAAGGCTTAGGCAGCAGACGGCGGGGGAGGCCTTTTTGCTTCTCCTGCCGTTTACTTTCCTGCAGTTAAGGAGATGGACGGGGCTATACTGGAAAATAAAGAGAACAGGAGATTAGAAGATGACAGACAGTGCGAAAGTAGTTGAACTGCTTGATAAAATCGGAGATAAGATTATAGAGGAAAAGGAGTTTTTGACAGAGCTCGATAAGCCGATTGGGGACTGTGATCATGGTATTAACATGGCCAGAGGCTTTGGCGAGGTAAAGAAAAAGCTGCCAGGTATGATGGACAGTGATCTGGGAACTATTTTTAAGACAACCGGCATGACGCTGGTATCTACGGTGGGAGGATCTGCAGGCCCGCTCTATGGAACTGCGTTTATGAAAATGGGCATGGCTTTGACGGGAAAGAAGGAGATGAGCTTCGACGAATTTCTGAAGGCCTTTGAGATGGCTGTGGAGGGCGTAAAGCAGAGAGGAAAATCAGACAAAGGTGAGAAGACCATGCTGGATGCCATGATTCCGGCTCTGGACGCCATGAAGGCGGCTGCTGCAGCGGGAAAAGATGTAAAAACAGCGTGGAAGGAAGGAACAGAGGCGGCTGAGGCAGGCGTAGAGTATACGAAAACTATCATCGCTACTAAGGGAAGAGCCAGCTATGTAGGAGAAAGAAGTATCGGCCACCAGGATCCGGGAGCTACCTCATTTACTTTTATGATGGAGACAGCAGGAGAAGTCATTTAAAGGACGCAGGAGAATGGAGGCGGTCTGATGGTAGGAATTGTGATTGTGTCCCACAGTAAGAATCTGGCGGACAGCGTAGCAGAGTTTACAGGATTAATGGCTCCTGACGCGAAGATTGCAGCGGCGGGAGGAATGGAAGACGGAGGATTTGGAACCAGTTTTGAGAAGATTCAAAAGGCCATTGAGAGTGTCTACTCGGAAGAAGGCGTTATTGTTCTTATGGACATGGGAAGCGCGGTGATGACTACAGAGATGGTGCTTGATCTGTTTGAGCCGGATACTGTTAAGATGGCGGACTGTCCTCTGGTGGAGGGCGCGGTGGTCGCCACAATTGACGCAGTCAGCGGCATGAAGATGGACGAGATTCTGGCAGCTTTAAGCCAGGTGGCAGGCACGCCGAAATTTTAGAATAGCAGGATATGGAAGAACTCAGGGAACCTGAAGATAATACAGAAAGCAAGAGGAGAGAAGGCGAAAACAGGAGGGAAGAGAAACTATGAGGAGATGGAAGAAAACAGCGGCGATTCTTATGGCAGGTGCATTAGCAGTTACAGCGGCAGCGGGATGTGCAAAGAAGCCGGATCCAAAGGAGATTTACAGCGCAGCAGTGGAAAAGAATAATTCTCTGGCCAGCGTTGACATGGACGTAACCATGAAGATGACCATGACAGTGGAGGAAGAGACCATGGATATGGAGGTTTCCAGCAACACGAAGATGGATCAGTCGGATAAGGAGCATGTGAAATTTATTACAGATTCTTCCGTGGCTATGGACGGCATGAACCTGGATACAACGGTATTCTATGAGGAAGGCTATTATTATATGGAAGCTATGGGTCAGAAAATGAAATATCCCATGGATCTGGAAAGCCTGACTGCTCAGATAGAGGAGAGTGTGGGAAGCACCACGCTTCCTGTCGAGAGTTTGGATACAGTTGAGGCAAAGAAGGACGGGGACAATCAGATTCTTACTTTTACGGCCAATCCGGAGAAGATGAACGATTATCTGGCGAAGGTAATGGGCGCTATGGGAGATGTGAGCCAGGTGTCCGGCCTGAATATGACTGTCAACTCTGCAAGCGGCGAGTACACCATTGGAAAGGACGGCTATTATACAGATATGAAGATGAATATGGATCTGTCCATGGAGTCTCAAGGCGCATCTGTGGGAATGATTCTCGATGTGACGGGAACTGTTCACCAGCCTGGACAGCCGGTGGAGATTACTCTTCCTGATACAGCAGACTATGTGGAGATTGATCCGGCCCTTCTGGGAGTCAGCTAGATACAGACAGACTTTTTATATTGAGATTGTGTGATAAGAGAAAGAGAGCGGCGCTTTACAGGCCCGCTCTCTTTTAGTATGGAATTGGTTATGCAATTGTTATAACAGCGTTTTGCAGCGCTTATATCAGGAATCTATTCTTCTGTCTCCTTATAATTGCTTAAATCATAAGGCGTGGAGAGAATCGCAATAGCAGCTGCAGTGATAATCAGTCCTGCAATCATGAGGACTCCGGAGCCGTTATGCAGGAATTTGATGACTGCTCCAATGGGAATTAGCGCGTTTCCGAAAAAAAGGAGGATCAGAAAATATACGCGTCCCAGAATGTTTCCATGCTTTGAATCTAAAAATTTCTGAATATTCATTATGAAGGCCACACTCCCATCTTACTCATAATAAAGGTGATAAACACGATGTTCAGAACAGAAATACAGGCCAGAATACCGGCGTTGAAAAATCTGGACTGAATAACTTTCTTTCCAAGGTATCTGGGATCATTGCCCAGAAGATACCAGGAGTTTCCGGAGATCCAGTTAAACAGAGACTGCATGGCTGCGATAAATACTACAACCATAACAGGCTTTCCGAAGAATGCTCCTAAGAAGCCGATCTGGGGAGCCAGTACGATAAATGGGTGATACCATGCCTTGGTATCTTTCTTTACGCTGGTTGCCTGGTAAAAGGAGGTAGCGCAGGTTACGCTCAGACCGATCATAGATGAACATACCAGAGCAATGATGCCGATATAGAAGCCAATCTGAATCCAGATAGACGGAATAACGGATACCAGAGCATTACAAAGAGCTGTGGAATCGGTGGGAATTCCTTCCTGTCCGGCAAATGCCTCGGCAAAGGCGATAGATACGAAGGACAGCACCAGAGTGACAGGGATCAGGCCTCCGAATACAGCATCGAAGCGTCCCAGTGTTTCGTGATTTTCAGAGTAGCCGCGGGACTCCATTCCATTGTTGAACAGTACCCAGTCCATAACGCCGATGGTGGCGGTCAGGGAGGCGATCAGCATAACAATACCGTCGATTCCGCTGGGAAGAGTGGGAACTAAGAGTCCTTTAATCATAGCTGGTACGTCGATACCTGTAACACAGAGCACGGCTCCAAATACAACCAGCATAATTCCGATTAAAATTTTCATGGCGTTTTCTACGATACGCACGCCTTTTGGATTGTCTCCGGAACCGTACATTAAGGATAATGGAACAGAGACAGCTACCAGAAGAATCCAGCTGATATTTTTAGGAACATTAATGTTTACAACCGAGAACAGAGCTGTTACAGCGTCTGCTCCCAAAGCATACTGTCCGAAATTGTACACGATAGAGGCAATGAAGCAGGCGATTAATCCTGTGGCAAAGCTTCCGAAAAACTTTCCGTGGAACTTGTCCTGAGCCTTGATAACAGACATTTCAGAGGCAGTGACAAAACGGGTGGACAAAGCCAGCATAAAAAGCCCTAAAGCAAAGGAATAAAGCGGTATCCAGAGCATATCGTAGCCATAGGCGGCGCCCAGTGTGACAGAACTTGCAAAGGATCCGGCGCCCAGTGTGAAGGCGGCGTTCATAAAGCCTGGACCGGAGAGCTTGCAGTAGCCGAAGAACTTCTGCAGAGGCGGTTTCTTGTTCAGTTCATTCAGAAACGCCTTTTCCCGCAGGGCGTTTTCTGAATAGCGGGGATTAGTTTCCGTTTGATTCATGTGATTGTATCCTCCTGTAGATAGGTATGTATCGTTTATTTGTCCAGACGCGTCACGATCATTTCACAGGGCGCGCAGGGACCGTCCGTAAACAGAGACGGACGCTCGAAACGGATGTTTCCGAAAAATGCTTCATTCAGAGCCAGATCAATTTCCTCGCAGTAAAGCTTTCCAGCCTGCTCCAAACCGATTTCCCGGAATGCTGTGGAAAATGGACAGACACGGTTGATTTCCCGAAGCTGGTTTCCTTCTACATGGGAATCGCAGTCCCAAGCCTGATTGTCCGGATAATCAGAATATTCCTCTACTGTATGGAAAGTTACTTCCTTCCCATCCTTTCTGATTCGTTCCATAATGGCCTCTGCCCTTAAATTGGCAAAGCGCCGGACTGCCCGCTTAACGACAGCCTCCCCCTTTTCATTTCCCATTTCCTGGATGACCTCGTCCGCCATGACTGCAAACAGCTTAGCCATAGTTTCTGTGACCTTTCCAACGGGATCATTTGGATTGTACATGTGTTTCCCCCTTTCAACCCATTGTTATCATTAGCGATAATCACATTATAGTAAATTACCATGATAAAGAATGGAAGATGTTGTAAACAGCAGGAAAAATGTAGTAAAAATAATGGCATAGGTGGAGCCTGGAAAATGATTTTCTTTCTCCTACACTCCGAACAGCACAAACGAAACTTCAAACCGTCCCTGCTCTGCCCGGATGTTGACGTTTCCGCCGTATTTGGTCACAGCTTCTCTGATATTGGAGAGGCCCAGGCCGTGCTGCTCCGGGCTGGCCTTGGTAGTGGGAAAACCAGAACGGAGAGGAATTTCCTGGTTCATGGAGTTGCAGAATCCACAGACCAGCATATTTTTCTTGTACAGGAGTTTGACAGAAATTTTTCGCTGCTCCTGACTTTTGATAAGCTGACAGGCTTCTATGGCATTATCCAGAATATTTCCAAAGATAATTCCGCAGTCTATCATATTGATGTTCATATTTTTTACTACCATGATTTCCGTATCCGTCTGGATGCCTGCTTCAGAAGCCTGTTCCAGCTTTGAGGTGAGAATGGCGTCCAGAAAAGGATTTCCTGTATTTATGATGCAGCGGCGGGCAGGAGATGCCAGCTGATCCTGAATCCGGGAGACATAGTCCAGTACCTCCGGAGATTTTCCCTCAGAAAGTAGAGTCTGTACCACCTGCCAGTGATGCTTCATGTCATGGTGCAGGCGGCGGTACTGTTCATCGCGGCTTTCCATCTGTTTATAGTGGCGCACCTGTTCGTTTAACTGCTGTTCCAGGCTTTTTCGTTCCAGACTCTGTCGGTAAATACGGGCGGTTTCCGGAATGAAAATGGAAAAATTATAGAGAATCAGGCATACAGAACCGATGACAAGGCTGCGGATCGCCACCATAGGCTGGAAATTATAAAACAGCAGATATATGAAGAAGGTAAAGAAGATAATCAGGATGCCAATGTACACAGTATGCAGAGATTTGTTTTCTGATACCTCAGCACTCAGAAAACAGATACACACAATGAGAGTACAGATAAAGAGAAACCACAGAGACTGTTCCAGGCGGTAGAAAGGAACAGAACCTTCCATCATAGCCAGGACGGCAGAGAGCAGAACAGCGAAGTGGAATAAACATAAAAAGGTGAAAATACCAGGATAAACCCTGGGAAATTTCAGACGGATATAGCGGTACAGAAGAACCGGAATGATGAAAATGGACACGCACTTAATAATATCAATGGAACAGCCGTCCAGAATGGAGAGAGCCAGAGAAGACTCACACAGGATCCAGACACCATAGCCGAAAAAACAGAAGCCGATAGAGAAAATGTAAGTTTGTATTTTGTATACATAGCGAAATACAGAACCGGCAGCCAGAATGATAAAGGCCACAAAAAAAAGAACTGCAGACGCCACGATATGGAGACTGCCGGACATAGCCAGGTTGCTTAAAAGAGCGTTTCGGGAGCCGAAGCAGATACGCGGCGTTTCAGACAGAACGTATTCTCCGAAGAATTCCTGGCACTTCAGGACAGGAGCTGCTGTAAATGGCCTAAACTGGAGCTCCAGGCAGGAGAAGGAAGATTCTTCTTCCTGGCTTAATGGAATGAGAAACCAGGTTTCAGAATCAATGTCAAAGGTTTCGCAGGATTCAGGAACAGGAATCAGCCTTCCATCTGCCCATACCTTTGACGGAAGCTGGCCGCTGACAGCGAGAGACGGCTGGGCCGCCTGTACAGCAGGAAGGACACAGCGGAAAGAAAGCAGATTTTTTTCTGCTTCAGAGCTTTCAAAATGAACAGTGCCGCTGGATTTTGTCAAATCCAGAAAAACATGATAGGAGTCAGCTGGATGGACTTTCTGGAGGGAGAGGAGAAACACTCCGGCCACAGCCAGAAAAACTGCCCAGAATATGCGGTAAATATGGTTTGCCATGGCTGTTCCTCCTCTAAATCATGGAAAGGCCGTTCAGAAGGTAATTCTGATACTGCTCCACTGCATTGGCATATTTCTGTCCAATAGGAATCACCGTCTGGTCGACACAGATAAATTCCCGTCCCCTCAGATAGTCTACATTTTCAAAATTGACAATGTAAGAGCGGTGAACCCGCTCAAAGGAGGCAGACAGAAGCTGCTGTTCTAGGTCTTTAATGTTGCCGTAAAATTCGATGGTAGGACCATTTTTCAGATGAATTTCGATAATTCTGTTTTTTACTTCAAAATAAATAATATCTCTCAAAAGAACAGAGCCAATGGTTTTTCCGAATTTATAGGAGAAGGCTTCCTGCTGGCTTTTTTCAGCCAGAGAAACGGCTTTGAGAAGCACTTTTTCTATTTTTACTGTTCCCACATCCTGTTTCAAAAGATAGTGGAGAGGCATCACGTCAAGAGCCTCGAAAACGTGTTCCTTGCTGATTGTGAGAAAAATAATCTGGGCGGTAGGGCTGACGGCCCGAAGCCTGGCAGCCGTTTCTACTCCATTCAGTTTTTTCATCAGGATATCCAGAAAATAAATATCAATGGGCTGCTTCATTTCCTCCAGATGAAATAGAAGTTCTTCGCCGGAGCTGAAACGGCATACGCTGGCGCAAATGCCGTGTTTTTTGCAGATATCCTGAATCAGCCCGCTAAGACGGCCGCCCATAGCGTCGTCATCGTCACAGACACAAATATGTACCATAAAATAATCCCCCTTCAATGTCAGAGTGCAGTGTATAGAACCAGACTGCTCTCTGCATGCTGTTCCCCAATCAGATTATATAGGAAAGCAGGAGGAAAAGCAACGAAGAGACGGTTCACAAACCGCTTTTCATATGTTAGAATAGACTGCATCAATCATATAATCAGCTCTGGAGATATTTCACAGAGAGGAAAGAAGAGGATAGAGAGATGAAGATAGCAGTTGCTTATGACAATGGAAATGTATTTCAGCATTTTGGAAAGACAGAGTCTTTCAAGGTTTATGAGGTAGAGAATAACCAGGTAGTTTCAAGCGAAGTCATCAGCTCCAATGGAGAGGGACACGGCGCTTTAGCGGGAGTTCTGGCAGCACAGTCTGTCAATGTGTTAATCTGCGGGGGACTGGGCGGAGGCGCTCAGACAGCTCTCGACGAGGCGGGAATTCAGGTATTTTCCGGCGCTCAGGGAAGCTGTGATCAGGCTGTGGAGGCTTATCTGAAAGGAGAGCTGGTTTCCACAGGCGTAAACTGTGATCATCATGACCATGAGGAGCATGAGGAGGGCCATTCCTGCGGAGGCTGTGGGGGAGGCTGCAGCGGCTGCGGCGGAGGCTGCGGTTCTCAGCCTCAAATTGTGATGGAGGGGCGCAATGCAGGAAGGCTGTGCCGGGCCCATTACAAGGGAACCCTTAACGACGGAACACAGTTTGATTCCTCCTACGACAGAGGACAGCCGTTAGAATTTATCTGTGGAGTGGGCCAGATGATCAAGGGATTTGACGCGGCAGTTGTGAATATGGAGCCAGGACAGTCTGTGGATGTTCATCTGATGCCAGAGGAAGCTTACGGCATGCCGGATCCAGACGCCATTTTCACCGTGGAGATTGCGCAGCTTCCAGGAGCAGAGAAGCTGGAAGTCGGCCAGCAGGTATATCTGTCCAACCAGTTTGGTCAGCCATTCCCGGTTAAGGTGACAGCAAAGGATGAGACTAATATTACCTTTGATGCGAACCATGATATGGCGGGCAAGGAGTTAAACTTCCACATCGAGCTTCTGGAAGTTGAATAAATAGAGCAGAATATTAGAATTTTTTATCAGAGATGAATATAAGGAGAGATTTTCCAACAGCCCAGCAGCTGGGGCAGGAGAATCTCTCTTTTTTTGTGGCATAAGAAATGGCATTCTATATCATAAAAAACGCTCCGATTAGGAAGCACATTCTTTATTTGATGCTGCGGAGATCTTATAAAAAATATCAATAAGTGTATGATTTTATAAGCAAAATCAATTTTTGGTTTGCTGAAAGCTGTGATAATCTAATAACAGAAAAGCATGAGCGGGTTTCTGCAGGACAGAATGCGCTCGGTTTTGTTTGCAGAAAAGCTGTCAAAAGCGTCTGCAGGTTTCAGGAAATAAGATACAGGAGAGAAAAGAGATGTCTGAGAATATTCAACCTACGCCAGAAAATGATTATGAACTGGCTCAGCTGGGAAATTTGACCAGACGTGAGTTAAAGGAACTGGAAGAAAAAGAAAAAACTCCAATGCAGAAGCTTCTTGAGGCGGTCATTATGGCGCTTCCTGTTTTGTGCGGAGTCATTGCACTGCTGGAATATCTGATACTTCCAGATTTATCGAGAAATAAGAATCCCATGTACTATGTCTATGTGCTGGCTGGGCTGATAGCTGTTTATATCGGATTCGGCCTGTTTGTCTTCTATAAAAAAGCAAAGGGAAACAAGATTTATTACGAGAAGCTCCGCTATGAGGCCCCTCTGTGTTCTGCCCTGTTTCTGCTTCTTACATTATACGACTATCTGACCTTGAAAACAGGTATTCTGACACAGCCCTTTGTGCCATGTATGAACTTTATTATCAATGCGTTTGTATCAGATTATCCGAAGCTGATTGAGTGTACGCTTCATACGCTGCGTCTCCTTATGATTGGCTACTGCATCGGCGTCAGTCTGGGACTGATAACGGGAATTACCTGCGGCTACTCGAAAAAGGTACGTTACTGGGTGGATCCGGTGATTAAATTTTTGGGGCCGATTCCTACCTCTACCTGGATTCCGGTTATCATGGTAATTGCCAGCTCCTTATTTGCCGGAGCTGTGTTTATTATTGCGCTGGGCTCCTGGTTTGCAGTTACTGTGGCTTCACTGACCGGCATTTCTAATGTGGACAAAGACTTTTTTGAAGCTGCCAAAACGCTGGGAGCCAGTAAAAGGCAGCTTGTGTTCCGTGTAGCGATTCCACATGCAATGCCGTCGATTCTTCAGGGCTGCACACAGGCTATGAGTTCCTCCTGTGTTGCTATTATGATTGCCGAGATGCTGGGTGTAAAGGCTGGACTTGGCTGGTATATGACCTGGCAGACAGGCTGGGCAAGCTATGATAAGGTATTTGCGGCGTTGTTTGTGATTTGCCTGATCTTTACTCTTGTTACTAAATTGCTTGAAAGGATTAAGCGCCATGTACTGCGCTGGCAGAATGGAGTTGAAAAATAATGGAGAATAGAAAAGTCACATTAAAACTTGACAATGTAAGCAAGGTTTTCGCAAAGGTGGAAAGTGATGACGTAACCCATGCGCTGTATAATATAAATGCTTCCATGGAAAGCGGAGAGTTTATTTCCCTGGTAGGACCGTCCGGCTGCGGAAAATCAACAATCCTGCGTCTGGTAGCAGGTTTGATTACTCCGACTCTGGGAACAGTTTCTGTCAATGGAACAGAGATTACAGGACCAGATCCCAATCGTGGTATGGTATTTCAGAAGCCGACTCTGTTTCCGTGGCTGACAGTAGAGAAAAATATTGGTTTCAGCCTGGAAATGCAGGGAAAGCTGAAGGGAAACGAGCACAAGGTGCAGAGGATGCTTCAGGTTATCGGCCTGGAACAGTTTCAGGATGATTATCCGGGACAGCTTTCAGGCGGTATGGCTCAGAGAGTAGCCCTGGTTCGTTCCCTGATTAATGAGCCGGAAATCCTTCTGCTGGATGAGCCCTTAGGAGCCCTGGATGCTTTTACACGTATGAATATGCAGGATGAGATTCTCAATATGTGGGCAGACACGAAGCAGCTGGCTCTGATGGTAACGCATGACGTAGACGAGGCGATCTATATGGGAACCCGGGTGCTGGTTATGGATGCCAATCCGGGACGTATTGTGGCTGATATTAAAATAGACGAAGAATTTCCAAGAGACCGTTCCTCCGCACAGTTTGTAGAGTATAGAAATGAAATTCTCAACACGCTTCACTTTGGAGGAAAGCGTCAGTAGATTAGATTACCATGTGTTTGAAATCGCGCTGCGATTTTAAATAAAGACCTTAAAGGAGAGAGGAAACAATGAAAAAGAAATTTACAGCATCATTACTGGCCTTAACTCTGGCTTGCAGTATGACAGCATGCTCTGGAAAAGCAGAGGAGGCTGCTCAGACAACAGCTGCTGCCGCAGCTCAGGGAGGAATTGCCGGGGACACTAATAACGATGGTCAGATTGATATGGGAATCGACGAGAACGTAGAGGTAAAGGAAGAGAATGCAGCGGAGCATATGGATTCTTTCGAGGCTTCTACATCCGGAAAATGGGAAGCTATGTTTACTCCTGTCGATATGGAAGGGCGCGCCATTGACATGGCAGACTTTGACCTGACTCCTACGGCGGAAGAATTGGAGGCTATGAAAAAAGAGCCGGCTTATGGACAGAAGGTACTTTACTATATGGCAGACGGATGTACGGCAGGTCCTACAGTTGCGGCTCATCTGGGATACTATGAGGAAGCAGGACTGGAGTCAGAGGGCGTAAAGGGAAATTCCTATACAGAGGCTCTTGGAAGCGGCCAGGCAACTGTTGCAGTAGGCCACATTGCAACTATGCTGGTTCCGATTACAAATAACGTAGATCTTACTTTCGTAGGCGGCGCCCACATTGGCTGCAAGTCCTTATATGTATTAGCTGACAGTGAGTATAATACAACGGAGGATCTGAAGGGAACTTCTATCTCTGCTCCCAACGGAATTGGTAAGTCTGACTACAATATCACATGCCTGCTTCTGGATGCTGACGGCATCAACCCGCAGGAGGATGTAAACATTACTGCAGTATCTGCAGATGCCTGCCTGAAGGCAATGGCAAACGGAGAGATTTCCGCAGCTCTGCTTTCTGATACATTTGCTTACGGTTTAGTAAAGGACGGCACACTGAAATGCGTACGTTCTCTTCTGGACGAGGACTTCCAGGATGAGAATTGCTGCGTAATTGCCATGAACCGTACCTTTGTAAAAGAAAATCCGGTTATTGCAAAGAAGATTACGCAGGCAGTTCAGAAGGCACATGCCTATATGCGTGATAACCCGGAGGAGGCTACACAGATGCTTCTTGACCAGGGCTGGAACGGCGGAAGCTATGAGATGAACGTAATGCTCAACAATTCTCTCCAGTTCGGCCTGGATCAGGATTTTACAGAGGTTTCCTTGAGAGATGTGGTAGAGAGATATGTAAGGCTGGGACTGATTCAGAACATGGACGATGTAGACGAAATCATGTCTATTGCATGGACACCAGTTTTAGACTAGGATAAATACAAAGAAAAAGTTTTTACGTTCCACCAAAAGTCACCGAAGATTTTTCCTCGTATATAGGCGGGAGCCTGCTGGAGAAGGTACAAAGGGGAGAGTTTTTCTTTGTACGAAAAAGGGGTTCTGGCTGATAGGGAGTTTTGTCTGTACAGGGGTATGAAAAAGAGAAAATATACAGCTGTATGAGTGATACGGCGTGGATGTCAGGAGAATTCCCATCGGATCTTGCGGTGGGAATTTTTCTGTTAAAGTGAGCATGGACCCCCTGCCGGGGAGGGAAAATTCTGAAATGGCAGGCGGATGGTTCTACAAGACTGGATTAGCAGGGGACAGAACAGAATGAAGACGATTTTAATTGCAGATGACAATACTCAGATTATTGAGGTATTAAGACAGTATGCGGTGAAGGAAGGATACCAGGTGTTTACTGCTTATGATGGGACAGAGACGCTGGAGGAATTTTATAAAAGAACATATGATGCAGTTCTTCTGGATGTTATGATGCCGGCTCCGGATGGTTTTGAGGTCTGCCGGAAAATAAGGGAAACTTCTATGGTGCCGATTATTATGATCACGGCCAGGGGAGAGGACTACGACAGAATTATGGGACTTGACATAGGAGCAGACGACTATGTGGTAAAGCCATTTTCCCCTTCTGAGGTTATGGCCAGGCTCAGGGCAGTCCTGAGAAGGGTACAGAATCCAGAAAAAGACAGTCCGGAGCTGGTGTCTGCAGGAAGCCTGCGAATTGATCTGGGTACATTTAAGGTCTGTATTCATGACAGGGAAGCAGAGCTTACCAAAAAAGAAGTGGAAATTTTATGGCTGCTGGCCTCTAATCCAGGTCTTGTGTTTACCAGAGTCCAGATTCTGGATTCTGTATGGGGAATGGACTACTTTGGAGACAGCAGAACTATTGATACTCATATTAAGCGTCTGAGGGCCAAAACAGAGAAATATCCTCATCCGGATTGGAATATCGCGACAGTGCGGGGAGTAGGCTACAAGTTTGAGGTGACTCATGAGTAAAATCACCAGAAAGCTGTTTTTATACTTTGTCATTGTATCCCTGGTTCTGGCCGGTACGGCCTTTGCTGGCTTTTACGGTACATTCCGCTATTATTCCTATCAGGAATATAACCGCGAGCTGCAGGATCGGGCAGAAGTGATCCGGGCCAGGCTGGAGGACTTTATGCGGGACTGCAATGGAGCTCAGGAGCTAAGTGCCTATATTAAGGTTCTGGATGATATTACGCTGGCAGATGCCTATTTTATCAGTCGGGAGGGGGAAACCTTCACCTGTCCCTGTTCCTGTGGGACAACGGTGAAGATTGAAAAAAAGCCATCTGCCCAGGTGGAGCAGTTTGCACAGCAGGTATTTGAATCAGGCCAGTATATGCAGGTGAAGAATCAGGAAAGGGATTATGCAGGAATACCGGTTAAGGAGAAGGGAAGAACGACAGCAGTGGTGGTGATCACAGATACGTTTCATGTAGATCAGGGAAGCTTCTTGATGGCTGTAGCCAGTCTTCTTGGGTGTCTGGTAGCGGCCTTTCTTCTGGCAGCGGCAGTTGCCAAAAATATGGCCCGTAAGTTTATGGAGCCAATTCACAGGATTGCCTTTGCTGTTTCAGAACTGTCCTGCGGGAATTACCATGTCAAAACAGAGGTAAAGGCTCAGAATGAGATAGGAAACCTGGCAAGGCAGACAGATCTTCTGGCAGAAAAGCTGGAGGAGACAGACAAAGAGCGGGCTCGCATGGAGCAGATGCAGAAGGATTACATCGCCAATCTCTCCCATGAGCTGCGCACACCTGTTACAGTCATCCGAAGCTCCATGGAAGCGCTGTATGATGGAATGGTACCAGAGAAAAAGGTAAAAGAATATCAGAAGCAGATGCTTTCCGAAACCATATCACTGCAGCGCCTGATTAACGATATGCTGGAACTGTCCAGGCTGGAGAATAAGGATTTTCCAATTTCCAGGGAACTTCTGGATCTGCGGACTGTTCTGGAGGATGCCTCCCGTTCGGTCCGTATGCTGGCCAGGGAAAAGCGGATTCAGGTAAATCTGGCCATACCAGAGGAGGAGCTGCCCTTTGAAGGCGATTATGGAAGACTGAAGCAGATGTTTTTAGCGGTTTTTGACAACAGTGTGAAATACTCTGAGCCGGATAAAACGATTCAGGTTCAGATTACAGTAAAGTCAGATGATTACTATATTGTTATTGAGGATGAGGGCTGTGGAATTGCCAGAGATAAGATTCCTAACATTTTCGATAAATTTTACCGCCTTTCCAAGGAAAGCGTTCCTGGAACAGGACTGGGAATGGTGATTGTCAAAAGCATTGCAGACAGACATCAGATTGATATCCGGATTCAGAGCGAGGAGGGGAAGGGAACAAAGATTACATTTATAGTTCCTGTCTATAAGTCACATTAAAAAAACCAATCGCAAATGTCACGGGAATGCCACATTTCTTTTGTACAATAAGTTTTGTCAGATTCGTGAATCAAGGGAGAAAACCAGACTGATTCAGAGCTGCTGTACGAAGGGAAAGGAAAGGGAAAAAACAATGGAAAAGAAAACAAGTAAAAACAGTTTGATTCTGGCAGGAGCAGGAATGGTACATGCCGCTGCCCTGCTTCTTACAGTAAAAGTCATCGCGCCGGTATGTACCGGAATGGTAGAGACGGCAGCAGGAAAACAGATTCCCATGAAGTGCCACTATACAAGTGCGGCATTAGTATTTTTAGCTGTGATTCTTCTGGTGAACGCAGTGATGTGTGCAGTCAGAAAAGAGAAGGCAGTGTTTGGAGCGATTGCGGCAACAGTATCTGTGCTGGCAATTCTGACACTGAATTCCTCTGTGGGAATCGGTATCTGCATGAACCCGGAAATGGCATGTAATTTTACTGCACCATTTGTAAAAGTGCTGGGAGCTGCCGGTGTGGTACTGGGTGCTATTGCTGTCTATCTAGGAGTAAAAGAGACAAAGTAAAAGGTAAGGGGTTCAGCAATGAAAAGCGATAGAAAACTAAGCACTCTGAACATGGCGGTGCAGAATTTAAAGGCAAAGAAATCCCGTACCGCGTTTATGATGTTCTTCGTCATCTTAATGTCAGCAACCGTATTTTTCAGTACGATTCTGATGAATAACCTGAAGCAGGGAATTAAAAGTACAACAGAGCGGGCCGGAGCCGACATGATTGTGATTCCGGACGAGGGAACTGAGGATATCAGAGATTCTCTGTTTGCAGGTACTCCCTGTTCTATTTTCTTTGACAAGGAATGGAAGGAAGCTGTGGAGCAGGTGGAGGGCGTGGAGCGTGTTTCCGGCCAGCTGTATGTAGGAACACTGTCTGCCTCCTGCTGTGATCTGCCTGTACAGATGGTAGCTTTTGACCCGGAAACGGATTTCGTGGTTCAGCCCTGGCTGCAGAACCAGAATGCAGTGAAGCTTGAAAAGGGACAGGTTCTGGTAGGAAGCAGAGTAGAAGCTGAACCTGGAGATATGATTCAGTTCTATTTAACAGAGTTTGAAGTGGCCGGAAAGCTGGAGCCGACGGGAATGGGCTACGACGGTTCCGTTTTTATGACCTTTGATACACTCTATGAATTAAAAGATTCTGTAACAGCTCAGGCAACTCTGCCTATGGATGAGATTGAAAATAAGCTGTCCATGCTGATGGTAGATGTAAACGATGAGATTCGGGATGTGGATCTGATCCGTTTAAGGCTGGAAGTAGCCAAGTGTGGTCCGGAGGGACAGAAGATGTATGCAGGCACAACAGATGAGCTGTTAAGTGGAATTTCCGCTCAGGTGAAAAAGCTGGCCGGCTATGGAAATGTGCTGACCTACATTTCACTGATTTCCACTGCCCTGGCACTGATCAGTATTTTCGCTATTACCATCAATGAGAGGCGGTATGAATTCGGAGTTCTGTATGCTCTGGGAGCTAAAAAGAGCCAGATGAGAAATATTATTTTATCAGAAGCGCTTATGATCAGCGGAATTGGCGGAGTAACGGGAACTCTCCTTACATACGGCGTTGTAGCTGCCTTTAAGGATGTAATCAGCGTGAAGCTGGATGTGCCAGTCCTGGATATGAGCCTGGCGCAGACTATGCCGGTAGCAGCTATTTGTATTGGAATTGCCCTGTTTACAGGAATCATTGCAGCTGTATGCTCTGCCTGCCAGATCAGCAAGGGCGAGGTATACCGCCTGCTCAGGGAGAATGAATAAATGATAAAGGTTGAAAATTTAACAAAAAAATTTACCAGAAATGGCAGAGATTTCGATGCAGTCAGGAATGTATCCCTGGAAGTGAAAAAGGGTGAATTTGCGGCGATTATCGGTCATTCAGGAAGCGGAAAGACGACCCTGTTCAATATGATCGCAGGCCTGATTGCCCCGCTTTCCGGAAAAATTTATATCGATGGATCGGAGATTACAGCCATGGCGGAAAACGAAAAAGCAGTATTCCGGAACCAGAACATGGGCTATGTACTCCAGGGACAGAGTCTTTTAAATAACTTTACGATTCTGGATAATATCTGTATGCCGGCCTACCTGTCCTCTAATTCTAAGGAATTCAGGGAGAGAGCCTTGGAGCTGCTGAAGCAGATTGGACTGGAGGAGTTTTCCAAGGAATACCCCTCTAACCTGTCAGGAGGAGAAATCAGAAGAGTTTCCATTGTACGGGCCATGCTGAATCAGCCCAAGGTCATACTGGCCGACGAGCCTACCAGCAACCTGGATCCGGAAAACTCACATAAGGTGATGCAGATGCTTAAGGACATCAGCGCACAGGGTACAACAGTCATCCTCAGTACCCATGAGCTGGAGTATTTAAGTTATGTGGACACTGTATTTAAAATGAATCAGGGAAAGTTAGAGAAGTAGGGGAGAAGCCTGGTGGAATTGTATCTGCCGGGCTTTTTTCTATATAGGAAAGAGGGGGAAATGGTTTAGAAAGCCCAGTAAATGTGATATGATAAAGGAAGATTATCTGGAGGAAAAAGCAGAATGGAACAGGAAAAAATTCTTAAGCTGCAGCAGGGCCTGACAACAGCCTTTATTAATCAGACGGTTTCATCCAATCTGGCTTATAAGCCGCAATTTATATCGAATAACTACAGGGAAGGCAGAAAGGTATTCTCATCCATTGAGAATGAGCTTTTATCCTGCGAAGAATTCTCAATCAGTGTGGCATTTATTACGATGGGAGGTATTACGCCTCTGCTTCAGACACTGAGAGAGCTGGAGTGCCGTGGGATTCCCGGACGAATTCTCACGACAGATTATCTGGTGTTCAGCGATCCGAAGGCCCTTCGCATCCTTGCCAAATTTAAAAATATTGAGCTGAAAATGTTTGCGACGGAGAACGCAAAAGAAGGATTTCACACAAAAGGATATATTTTCAAGAAAAAAGAAATATATCGAATGATTGTGGGAAGTTCCAATATGACTCTCAGCGCTCTGACTAAAAACCGTGAATGGAACACAAAAATCGTATCGACTGACCAGGGAGAGTATGCACAGAATCTGGTATCTGAGTTTGAACAGCTCTGGAACGCAGAAGAGTCCCTGCCATTTGAACAGTTTATCGAGTCGTATACAAAACTCTACACAAAAAATAAGCTTATTAAAAAGCAAAGAGAAACGGCCAGACAGGAAGAGATTCCCTCTTTAGAGATGTATCGTTTGCAGCCGAACTCGATGCAGGTTGGTTTTATTAACAATCTGCGTACCATGTATGAAGCCGGTGAGAAAAGGGCACTTTTGATTTCTGCAACCGGAACGGGAAAAACATACGCTTCTGCCTTTGCAGCCAGAGAATTGGAATTTAAGAGGGTTCTTTTTCTGGTGCATCGCTACCAGATTGCAAAGCAGGCATTAAAATCATATCGCAAGGTATTTGGCGGACAGGCTTCTATGGGGATGGTCACTGGAAACCGACAGGACTATGATGCAGATATTGTATTTGCCACAGTGCAGACACTTAGCAAGGAAGAAACATTGCAGAGGTATCAAAAGGATACCTGGGATTTGATTATTATAGATGAAGCCCACCACAGCTCTGCTGGAAGCTATAAAAAAATCATGGACTATTTTACACCGAAGCTTTGGCTGGGAATGACAGCTACACCGGACAAGCGTGACGATAATTTGGAGGGAAAAAATATTTATGAAATTTTTAACCACCAGATTGCATATGAGATTCGTCTGCAGGATGCTATGGAAGAGGACTTGCTCTGCCCGTTCCACTACTTCGGAATTACTGACTTAGAGGTGGTTTCAGATGAAGGAAAAACAGCAGAGGAGAAAGTGGAAGGCTTTCGTTATCTGACATCAGAGGAACGAGTTCATAACGTAATGAAACAGGCTGAGTTTTTCGGCTACAGCGGAGAGCGGGTAAAGGGACTGATCTTTTGCAGCCGGATTGATGAGGCGTGGGAATTATCCAGGAAATTTAATGAGAAGGGGTGGAGAACTCTGGTACTGAGCGGCAGCGATTCAGAGGCAGTCAGGGCAGCAGCCATTGAGCGGCTGGCGGGAGATGAATCAGAGAACGCATTGGATTATATTTTATCTGTCGACATTTTTTCAGAAGGTGTAGACGTACCGGAAATTAATCAGGTGATTATGCTTCGTCCCACAGAGTCCCCCATTGTATTTATTCAACAGTTGGGCCGTGGACTCAGAAAGTCAGAAGAAAAAGAATATGTGGTGGTGATTGATTTTATTGGAAATTATCGAAATAATTTTATGATTCCCATAGCACTTTCCGGTGACAGAACCTATAACAAGGATAATATTCGACGCTATGTGACGGAAGGAGGGCGTGTCATTCCTGGATCCAGCACCATTCATTTTGACGAGATTTCACGAAAGCGGATTTTTCAGGCCATTGATAATGCCAATTTTAGTGACACAAAATTAATTCGTGAAAATTACATCAATTTAAAAAATAAGTTGGGCCATATTCCAGCACTGGAAGATTTTGATAAATATGGAGAGATGGATGTACTCCGGATTTTTGACAATAAGAGCCTGGGATCCTATTATCAATTTCTCGTCAAATATGAAAAAGAATATACGATTCGTTTGTCAGAGGGGGAAGAAACAGTTATAGCGTTTGTTTCACAAAAATTGGCCAGTGGAAAACGAATCCATGAGCTGGAATTATTAAAACGGTTACTGGGATATCATCATGGAATTATGAGAAGTTTGCAAACATCACTGAAGGAGAACTACAACTGCTCCATAGATGATAATTGCGCTGCAAACATTATAAATGTGATGACCAATCAATTTCCAACCAGTGCAGCAAAGAAAACATATGCTGATTGTGTTTTTCTGGAACAGGAAGGAGACGATTACGGTATTTCAAAGCCGTTTCAGGAAATGCTGAAAAATAAAGATTTTTTCGATATGTTAAAAGAACTGATCGACTTTGGTATTGCACGCTATCAGAGGAATTTCAGCATGCGGTATCAGGACACAGACTTAGTGCTGTACCAGAAATATACATACGAAGATACCTGCCATTTATTAAATTGGGAAAAAAATGAAGTACCGTTAAATATTGGCGGCTATAAATATGATAAAAAGACAAAAACATTTCCGGTGTTTATCAATTACCATAAGCAGGAAGATATCAGCGATACTACAAAATATGAAGACCATTTTATCAACAATCAAAGGCTGATTGCCATTTCAAAAAGTGGAAGAAGTCTTGAGTCAGAGGATGTTCAAAATTTTCTAAAGGCAAGAGAGCGAGGAATCGCTGTCCATCTGTTTGTAAGAAAAAATAAGGATGATAAAATATCAAAAGAATTCTATTATCTGGGGAAAATGAGCTCCACAGGCACTGTGAGAGAATTTGTCATGCCAAATACAGACAAAACAGCAGTGGAGATTGAGTGGGCACTAGATACGCCGGTAAGAGAAGATATTTATGAATATATGATCAATGGATAAGAAAGAAGAACAGGAGAAACTATGAAAACAATCAGAGTCGCAGCAGCCATTATGATAGAGCAGGGAAAGGTATTTGCAACGCAGAGAGGATATGGAGAATTTAAAGATGGATGGGAATTTCCAGGAGGAAAAATTGAGCCAGAAGAGACACCGGAAGATGCAATTGTGCGAGAGATAAAAGAAGAATTAGATACCGAAGTTCAGGTAGTAAAGCTGTTAGATACAGTAGAGTATGATTACCCTAATTTCCATTTATCCATGGACTGCTTTATCTGTCATATTAAGTCAGGAAACTTAGTTTTAAAGGAGCATGAAGCAGCAAAATGGCTGACCAGGGATACACTCTACAGCGTTGACTGGCTGCCAGCAGACAGAGGGCTGATTCCAATGGTGGAGGAGTATTTGTAGTTTTGGCAAAGAGGATACCGTTTTATGGGGAGTACAATAGAATATTATAATCAAAATGCGCAGAGCTTTGCCGATGGAACGGCAGCAGTGAATTTTACAGAGATTCAAAACGTGTTTTTGGAGCTGATTCCAGAAGGCGGCTATATCCTTGATTTTGGCTGCGGTTCTGGAAGAGATACAAAGTATTTTCTGGATCAGGGATACTGGGTAGAAGCAACTGATGGTTCTGAAATACTGTGCAAACTAGCAAGCAAATATACCGGTATTTCAGTAAAACATATGTTTTTTGAAGAATTAGAAGAAATAGAAAGATATGATGGAATCTGGGCGTGTGCCTCGATCTTACATGTAAAAAAGAAGGAATTGCCAAATATTATCCATAAAATGAGCCGGGCAGTAAAAACAGGTGGAATTATTTATACTTCATTCAAGTACGGGGAGTTTGAAGGAGAACGAAACGGAAGATATTTCACCGATCTGACAGAGTCCTCGGCGGCGAAATTGCTGGCGGGTATTCCAGAATTAAAGATTGAAAAGCAATGGATGACAGGAGATGTAAGATCTGGCAGAGGAGAAGAAAGATGGCTAAATCTGATTTTCAGAAAGCAGAGTCCCAGCTGCAGATAGATGCAGAGTATTACAATACACTGGATATTGGGGGATTTTCAAGAATGCTGAAGGATCCGTCCTACTGTTATAAATTTTATTGGCTGGAAGCGATCGTGAAGCTGATTTCAGAGGACAGGCACGAGGCTTCCTATGATGAAATTATCAATGAGATGATTTCCAATGCCTGGTATTCTGTGCTGGAATTCCATGTGCATCTCAGCGGTATTTGGGGAGACGGAGAAATAAAAGACAGCCTGGAAAAGGCAGTATTGAAATTATATAAACTAAGCGGACTGCCAGCTAACGCATCAAAAGTGGAAATCAAAAATAAAATTGCAGAATTTGCCAAAGAGCTGCATGAAGAGAAGATGGTACTGACGAAAAATGTGCCCTATAAAGCCTTGTCCGGATTTGCCAATCGAAGTTCAGAGTGCATTGATTTAAACAGCAGCGCTGGCAGAATGATAGCTTACTACAATAGACTCAGCAGCAGAGGAATCTTGCTTCCGTATACCTTTGACAGTCAAAAAGGCCTGGAACGGAAAATCATCTTTCAGGAAGCATGGATTCAGATGATTCAGGATCAGATGACTACCATTTTAGGATGGATTCAGTATGAAAAGGTACGATGGCTGCAGAACAATAACCCAGAAGTTCCAGGCCTTGTATACAAGCTGCTGCCGTTAGACGATAAAATGAGGAAGCTTGCCCATGTCCGAAGGCTGTGGGAGGGAATCCTGGATACAACCAGTATTACAGATGTGTTTAAGAGTGAACCAATCAAAAAGGAATCCTACGATGTAGACCATTTCATTCCATGGTCATTTGTTATGAACGATGAACTGTGGAATTTAATGCCAATGGATTCCTCTCTGAATTCGTCAAAAAGCAACCATCTGCCGCAGTGGGACAGATTTTTTGCGCGCTTTGCTGAAAATCAGTACATTATGTATGAATTGATTCACGGGAAAGCAGGGATAAGAAAGCTATATGAAGCCTGTTACCGTGATAACCTTCATTCTATCTGGGCCAGTCAGGAGTTATACCGGAAAGGGAATACGAGAGAAGAGTTTTTCAGTATATTAGAGAAAAATATGCGCCCGGTTTATGATTCCGCCAGAAGGCAGGGGTATGAGGTCTGGAGGGTGTAGGGGGAATAATAAGAAATAAAAGAATATGCAAATATCAAGAAAATAAGTGACTTCTTTAAGTAGTAAATCTTATATTATATTGTGTTAATACATCACGGCATGATGTCAACTGATCCTCGAAAAAGCCTTTAAAATCAATGTTTGTCGGCACTTGAACACCCTCAAGTACGCCATTTTGTACGCCAAATTTTTTCGAAGCCCCGATATGAAATTTATATGATTTGAGCCAATTTCGCCGTGAAAATATAAAAAATTCACGGAGGATTTACAAATGAAAGAACAGAAAAATTGTATACCAGTGGGAGACTATTTCATTCCAGCAATCGAATTAAAGCCAGTAGAAGACAAGGTGTTGAATAAGTATGGCAGGATGCGAAGAACGTATCTGCAGGAACATAATCCGATACTCTTTGATGACATGGTGCTGACGGAACAGCTGTTTTCACATCTGTATGAAGTGCAGGAAATTGCGAAGAAAAGAGTAGAAATCATTATGGCTGGACTGCTGGAAAAAAATCCGGCACCAGACAAGGAGACGGATTCTATGGCTTGGGTAAGGCATGATGAAAGCAATGGCTGAGGAGGTAGTGGTTAGGGAAGTGATTTATATATGATGTGAATCGAAACCAGCTCAGTAACGGGCTGGTTTCTTTATCGGCAAAATTGTTGCCAAATTGCGTAAAGTTAATATTTCAAAAGTCAATTTTTACTTTTCTCTGATGATGTTCTTTACTGTTTTAAGAAACAATGAAAGTTATTGTTTTTTGAAAAGAAATATTGACGGTAACTTCAAAAGCTGTATAATAAGCTTAACAGAACCCACCACGCCTCTGATTTTCATGCGCAACCCGGTGGGACTTTTTTATTTATAGGATATTTTATTTACCAACATCTAACGGTGAAGTGTTGTCGATAAGCACTTCGCCATTTTTACGTTAAGAGGAAGAAAGAACCATTAAATACGGCAAAATAAAAGCAAGATATTTTATGATAGATTGGTTTTATTGCCGATGTTATGGTATACTTATAACGATAGATTTGTGACTGAAAAGTAATCGCATGAAGAATGTGAGGTAAGTTATGCTTGAAAATAAATTGGGTATTACAGATTCTACAGAATTAGCAAGAGAGGAAGAAAAAATCAGTAAGCAAAAGGCGCTTGAAATGTTTGAAAGTGGCTTTTTTGAGACATTAGAACCAGGGACTTATAAAAGTCTTGCGATGATCCATCAATATCTTTTTGATGAAATTTATGATTTTTCAGGTAAATTACGAAAGGTCAATATTTCAAAAGGAAATTTTCGATTTGCCCCGCTGATGTATTTGGAAGCAGCGTTACAGAGCATAGACAAAATGCCGCAGTCAACTTTTGATGAAATTGTCGAAAAATATGTTGAAATGAACGTGGCTCATCCATTCCGAGAGGGAAATGGGAGAAGCACGAGAATATGGCTTGACCTGATGCTGAAAAAAGAAATCGGCTATGTGGTTGACTGGAGCAAGGTGGATAAAGAGGATTATCTGCTTGCCATGGAGCGAAGTCCTATCAAAGATATCGAAATAAAGTTTCTTCTGAAAAATGCACTTACGGATCATGTAAATGATCGAGAAATTTATATGAAGGGTATCGATCACAGTTACTATTATGAAGGCTATTATGTGTTTAAGACGGAAGATTTAACGGACACAAAGGAGTAACTTGATTTAGCGTTAGAAAAGTGGAGGAATGTGGATGCAATATCGTTCAGTTAATGAAATAGCGAAAAAATGGAATGTGTCGGAACGAAGCGTTCGAAATTACTGTGCTCATGGACGAGTAGATGGGGCGTTTCTTACCGGTAAGACTTGGAATATTCCTGAAAATGCAGAAAAACCGGAACGCTCAAATAAAAAGAAAGAACAGCCGATTACCTTACTGGATATTCTGCAAGAGCAAAAAGCAAGCAAGTATTCTGGTGGTATTTATCATAAGACCCAGATTGATTTAACATACAATTCCAATCATATGGAAGGCAGCCGTCTGACTTACGATCAGACTAGATATATCTTTGAAACCAATACCATCGGTGTAGAAAAAGAAGTGCTGAATGTGGATGATGTGATTGAAACGGCAAATCATTTTCGTTGTATTGATATGATCATTGACAACGCAAAGGCAGTATTGACGGAGAAACTGATTAAAGAGCTTCATTTAATCCTGAAAAATGGAACTAGCGATTCCAGAAAAGATTGGTTTGCTGTTGGCGGTTATAAAAAGATGCCGAATGAAGTCGGCGGTATGGATACCGCACTTCCGGAAGAAGTTGCCGATAAGATGAAAGCTCTGTTGACAGAGTACAACGGAAAAGAAGAAAAGACCTTTGAAGACATTCTGGATTTTCATGTGAAGTTTGAGCGAATCCATCCGTTCCAGGATGGTAATGGTCGTGTAGGCAGACTGATTATGTTTAAGGAATGTCTGAAATATAATATCGTTCCATTTATCATCGAGGATAATCTGAAAATGTTCTATTATCGTGGATTGAAAGAGTGGAACAATGAGAAAGGGTATCTGACAGATACCTGTCTGACGGCACAGGATAAATATAAAGCGTATTCGGATTATTTTAGGATTGAGTATTAATCAAGCCGATTTCCAAAGTATCAAAGTTCATTTCAAAGTGTCAAATTGACACTTTAGAATGTTGTAAATAAGGATAAAACAAAGTTATTACAAGGGAGGAACCCTTATGGCACCAGAAGAAAAAGCAAGGAAAATAATAGATGGGAAATTAGAACAATCCGGATGGATTGTTCAGGATTTGGCTATGGTTAATCCTATGGCTTCATTAGGTGTTGCTGTTCGAGAATATCCTACAAGCACCGGACCTGTGGATTATGCTTTATTCGTAGAAGGGAAACCAGTTGGTGTTGTTGAAGCAAAAAAAGACGATGCCGGAGAGAATATCACTGTCGTAGAAGGTCAGTCAGGCAGATATGCAAATAGCAAGTTCAAATATGTTAATGTAGACTATCGCATTCGTTTTGCATATGAAGCAACAGGTGAGCTGACACGTTTTACGGATTATGATGATCAGAAATATCGTTCTAGAAGAGTGTTTTCATTTCATAGACCAGAAACTTTGAAAAAGCTTTTGGAACAGCCTGACACAATCAGAAACAATATGAAAAAGTTTTCGGATTTTGATACAGAGGGCTTTAGAGATTGCCAGATTAAGGCGATTAAAAAATTGGATAAGTCTTTTGCTGAAAACAGACCAAAAGCATTGGTGCAGATGGCTACAGGTGCTGGAAAAACATTTACTGCAATAACAGCAGCATATCGTTTATTGAAATATGCTAAAGTAAACAGAATCCTGTTTCTGGTAGATACTAAGTCTTTGGGGGAACAGGCTGAAAGAGAATTTCTGGCTTATATGCCGAATGATGATAATCGTTCTTTTTCGCAGATATATGGTGTCCGTCGTCTGAAAAATTCCTACATACCAAATGATGTACAGATTTGTATCAGTACAATCCAACGTATGTATTCTATCCTTAAGGGCGAAGAATTAGATGAATCTGCAGAGGAAGAGTCCATGTATGAACAGGTATCTGCAGATTCACAGCAAGTAAAAGAAGTTGTATATAATAAAAAGTGTCCACCTGAATTTTTCGACTGTATTATTGTCGATGAATGTCACAGGTCTATTTATAATGTCTGGAGTCAGGTGTTGGAATATTTTGATTCCTTTATTATCGGTTTGACAGCGACACCAGATAAGAGAACTTTTGCATTCTTTAATCAGAATGTAGTAAGTGAGTATTCACGAGAACAGGCTATTGTTGATGGTGTTAATGTTGGTGAGGATATTTTCCTGATTGAAACACAGGTAAGCAGAAATGGTGCACAAATAATGAAGCAGATGATAGAATATCGTGATCGCTTGACCCGTGCAAAGAGATGGAAACAGATGGACGAAGATGTTACATATACAACTTCAAGTCTTGATAGGGATGTTGTGAATCCAAGCCAGATTCGTACTGTGATTAAAACTTTTAAGGATAATCTGTTTACGCAGCTATTCCCATATCGTAAAGAAGTTCCTAAGACATTAATTTTTGCGAAAACAGATAGCCATGCAGATGATATTATCCAGGTTGTTCGTGAAGAATTTGGTGAAGGCAATGAGTTCTGTCAGAAAATCACCTGTCAGGCTGAGAAACCGGAAAGTGTTCTGGCATCCTTCAGAAACGATTATTATCCACGTGTTGCAGTAACAGTAGATATGATCGCAACGGGTACGGATGTAAAACCGATTGAATGTTTGATTTTTATGCGAGATGTACGCAGTAAAAATTACTTCGAACAGATGAAAGGTAGAGGTACTCGTACACTTAACAAAGATGATTTGCAGAAAGTAACTCCTTCTGCAACAGAAAATAAAGATCATTTTGTAATTGTGGATGCTGTTGGTGTTACAAAATCGAAGAAGACTGAAACAAGAACATTGGAACGCAAACCAACTGTAAGTATGAAAGAATTGATGCTTAATGTTGCGATGGGTTCTAAAGATGAAAATACTTTGATTTCATTGGCTAATCGTCTGATTCGCTTAAATAGCCAGATGTCACAAAAGGAAAGGAACGACTTTGCTGAGAATGTAGGCGCATCAG
This sequence comes from Clostridium sp., assembly GCA_018377235.1. Taxonomy (GTDB): domain Bacteria; phylum Bacillota; class Clostridia; order Lachnospirales; family Lachnospiraceae; genus Otoolea. The sequence continues at coordinate 10,947 of JAGZZT010000007.1, read as the reverse complement.
CAGGAAATATTGCGCAGCGATTGCTGGATGCTTTTGATATTGATGTTCAGGCGCAGCGTGCTGGAATTGTCCTGGATGGTGATCAAGAGCCAACAGAAGAACAAAAGGCTTGTCTGGAACAGGCTAAAAAAGAAATGATAAAAAAGGCTGTAGAGCCATTTTATAATCCAGAAGTCAGAAATTACATTGAGAATGTTCGCAGAAGTCATGATCAGATTATTGACAATGTAAATATTGATGAGGTAATTAACGTAGGTTATGACACTGATGTTCAGGCTGCTGCAGACAGAACAATCAACAGCTTTAAAGCGTTTATTGATGAAAATAAGGATGAGATTATTGCACTTAGAATCATTTTTGATCAGCGTTATAAAGACCGACCTATGGCAATTGAACGCTTAAAAGTATTATATGAGAAACTTAAAACCAAAGGTGTTACTGTAGACCGACTGTGGGATTGTTATGCCATTAAGAAGCCTGAAAAAGTGAAAAAAGGTACATCGGCTAAACTTACCGATTTGATTTCTATAATTCGCTTTGAAATGGGTTATGCAGATAATCTTACGCCTTTTGCAGATAAAGTTAACTATAACTTTATGCAATGGACTCTCAGACGAAATGCCGGTGCAGTTCATTTTACTGAAGAACAGATGGAATGGCTACGTATGATTAAAGACCATATAGCATCATCTTTGAGTATTGAACCCGAAGATTTGGATTTAAGCCCATTTGATCATAAAGGTGGTTTGGGCAGATTCTACGATGTGTTTGGTGATGCGTACGAAAGTATTCTGCAAGAAATGAATGTGGAATTGGTGGCGTAATTATGTGGAAAAAGAGAAAAAATGCAAGCTTTTATGAAAAATATAAACCAGATGAATGGCTATACATATCTATAATTGTCATTTTTTCTATTATACGTTTTATTCCTGTAAGCAGTGGATCTGCAAATTTTGATGATGCAGTAAACGATTTGGCTGTAGGGTGTGTTGCTTCAACTGTGGTAGCTTGGTTAATAGAAATAGCAAACTGTAGTAATAAAAATAAAGAGCGAAAAGAAAAGGAAAGAATGGTTTTTGCTGAGTATATCAGTAGTGTCATTGACCTTTGTTATTTTGTGTCAAGACGGACAATAATGATTGCTCATAATGCAAATAGACGCTCTTTTAAACAGTGGATTTTTATTTTGGCAGATTTACAGAGCTACGGGATTAAGGACGTTAGCGAAAGCCGAAAACGAAATTATCAATATATATCTGCTCGAGTCAAAAAAATTAAAGATACTCTTGTTGCTTTGCAATATCAATATACACTTTTAGTGCAATCAGATATTGTCGATACAGATGATTTTCGGCAACATCTTAATTTGCAAATTTCCATTTGCGATGATATTTGTGACAATTTAGAGTTTAATGATTTCTCCGATGAGGGAATAAGTATTGCAAATGATTTGTTGGATAATTTAGTTTCGAATACGGCTACATTCTTTCCTGATACTATTCCTAGTATATATTCATGGACAGAAGCTAAAGGATAAATGTTGAATGTTAAATAATCGAAAATGGAGTGAAGAGCATGTTAAATGTTAATTCAGACAAATGGACGGAATATGAATTGGGTGAATTGCTGTCATATGAACAGCCAACATCATATATTGTTGAGGCTACAGATTATGATGATAAATATGATATTCCGGTATTGACTGCAGGTAAATCATTTTTATTAGGATATACGAATGAAGAACATGGTATATATGACAGACTGCCTGTAATTATTTTTGATGATTTTACAACTGCCAGTCAGTATGTAAATTTTAAGTTTAAGGTGAAATCATCGGCAATGAAGATTTTGCAACCAAATACAGAATTAGTTTTGCCGAAGTTTATTTACTATAGAATGCAAATCATACAGTTTGACCATAGCACGCATAAGAGATATTGGATTCAGCAGTATTCGAAAATAAAAGTATTCGTACCATCATTAGAAGTGCAAGCGAAGATTGTAACGAAAATCGAAGAAATGCTTTCTAAGCTTGATGATGGTGTGGAAACATTAAATAAAATAAAAGAACAGTTAAAAGTGTACCGTCAGGCGATCTTAAAAAAGGCATTTGAGGGTGAATTTACAAAACTGAAACATGAAAAGATTAATATCGATATTGAGGGGTGTTCTAAGAAAGAAATAAAGAATTTGCCAGAGATTCCCTCGGAATGGAAATATGTTCATTTGAATAAACTTGGTGATCTGGGAAGAGGTAAGTCAAAACACAGGCCGAGAAATGATGCTCGACTATTTGAAGATGGAAAATATCCTTTTCTGCAGACGAGTGAAGTGAAAAATGCTGATAAATATATTACTGAATATTCTAAGATGTATGGTGAATTTGGTTTGGCACAAAGTAAATTATGGCCGAAGGGAACTCTTTGTATAACAATTGCTGCCAATATAGCAGAAACTGCATTTTTGGGAATAGATGCTTGTTTTCCTGATAGTGTTGTAGGCTTTACACCAAATGAAAACACGAATCCGTTTTATATAAAATATTTTATTGAATCTCAAAAATTGCGTTTGTGGGCATTTGCACCTGCAACTGCACAAAAGAATATTAATTTGGATACACTTGAAAATTTGGTTGTGCCATATTGTGGAAGAGAAGAACAAGATGAAGTGGTAAAAGAGATTGAATCAAGAATGTCAGTATGTGATGGTATTGAAAGGACTATAGAGTTGTCTTTGCAACAGGCTGAAGCTTTGCGTCAAAGCATATTGAAAAAAGCATTTGAGGGAGAATTATAAATGGCAAAGAATGAAAGAGAAATGTTTGATGTAGAGAAAATAGTTTTCAATGAATTGCTGTCATGTGGATATCCAAAAGAGAGTATCATAATGGAAGGGAAACTGGATAGCAGGCGTTTTGCAGATTTTGTTATCATTGATGTGCACACAAAATTGCCAATGATGATAATTGAAGTTAAGACATGTGGAGAAAGAATCCAAAAGTCAGTTAAAAAATTGGCCTTTGAAAGTTTAAAACGCTGTTATGATAAAAATCCTGTTAAAGTTGTTGCTGTTATAGTAAATAGATTTGAACAGAAATTAGAAATTATAGATTTTACAGAAGCAGTCAAGGAAAATGATTACGATAGAGCTATTGAAGATTATATATTGCCTCCATATGATATTTTAACAATTGGAGCACGTCAAAAAGCGATTCAAAAGAAAGAAGATAGACAGAGAAAAAGTATTAACACATTAAAACTCTTGTGTTGGTGTATTCTTTCAGTAGTATGTGTAATTCTTTTAATATTAGATGCGCTTGAAGTATATATATTCTCTATTTTAAGACTTTGTGTTGTAGGAGTAGGAGCAGCGTTGACATTAGTGCCTTGTTTCAAAGAGATTAAAATAGGGGAAATTTCATTAATTAATGAAATTGAAAAGCAAAAAGAGGAGGAAAAGTAAATGTCTGAACAATCAAGTGCTATTATATCAAAAGTATGGGGGATGTGTTCACCGTTAAGAGATGATGGTGTTGGATATGGTGATTATCTGGAACAGTTGACATATTTAATCTTTTTGAAAATGTCAGATGAATATTCAAAACCTCCATATAAAAAGGATACAGGTATTCCTGCCGGTTATGGTTGGGCTGATATGAGCAACTTAAAAGGTGTAGAACTGGAAGAAAAATACAAAAAGATATTAGAAAAACTCGGTGAACAATCCGGTATTTTAGGGAAGATTTTTAAAGGTGCAACCAATAAAATCAGTAATGCGGCCATTCTTTACCGTGTAGTACAGATGATTGACGGGGAAAAATGGGTTTCTATGTCATCGGATGTAAAGGGTGAAATCTATGAAGGATTGCTTCAGAAAAATGCGGAAGATATTAAAAGCGGTGCGGGCCAATATTTTACGCCAAGACCATTGATTCGTGCTATGGTTCGTTGTGTACGTCCGGAACCAATGAAAACTATCGCAGACCCTTGTTGCGGTAGTGGCGGCTTCTTCCTTGCAGCTCAATCATTTATTGCAAATCCTGAAAACTATTCTTTAGATAGAGAACAGAAAGAGTTTTTGAAGAACGAAACATTCTATGGTAATGAACTTGTTGGAATGACCTTCAAAATGGCACTGATGAACCTTTATCTCCATAATATCGGTGATATCTATGGAAATGTTCCAGTTACTTTGGGTGATGCGTTGCTGACAGATCCAGGATATAGGGTGGATTACTGTCTGACAAACCCTCCATTTGGTAAAAAGTCTTCAATGACTTTCACAAATGAAGAAGGCGAACAGGAAGAGGATGAGCTTGTTTATAACAGACAAGATTTCTGGACAACTACATCCAACAAACAGCTGAACTTCTTGCAGCATATCAATACAATTTTGAAAGCAACTGGTAAAGCTGCAGTTGTTGTTCCTGATAATGTGCTGTTTGAAGGCGGTGCAGGAGAAATCATTCGTCAGAAACTTCTTCAGACTACAGATTTACACACAATTTTGCGTTTGCCTACTGGAATTTTCTATAAACCGGGTGTAAAAGCGAATGTAATTTTCTTTGATAAACGTCTGGCAAGTGCGGAAAGACAGACAAAGGAAATCTGGATTTATGATTTCAGAACAAATATCCATTTTACTCTGAAAAAGAATCCTATGCAGGATAAAGATTTGGATGATTTTGTTGCTTGCTATAATCCGGAAAATCGTCATGTAAGAAAAGAAACATGGTCAGAAGAAAATCCTGATGGACGCTGGCGTAAATTCTCTGTAGAAGAAATCTCAAAACGAGATAAAACAAGCCTGGATATTTTCTGGATTAAAGATAAAGCCCTTGCAGATTTGGATAATCTACCTGATCCAGATGAACTTGCAGGGGATATTATTGAAAATTTGCAGAGTGCATTGGAAAGTTTTCAGGAACTGCAGGAACAGTTGAAATAGCAAAGAGTTAATATTGACAAGTGGAGAAGTCCAGTAACAAGCTCTTTTGTTGTGGACTTCTCTTTTGCTAAAGAGAGGAATGCTGTATGGAAAAACCACAATATATCGATTGGATAGTTGAAGAAGCTGGTATTGTGATTAAAGATAACATACCACTAAAGTGCTATAAAATTGATTACAAAGACGACGAAAGTATTCTTGATGACTGGGCATTGCACATTCGAAGAAATTACATAGAAGATACTGAACTTAAAGAAGACGCAGATGACAATGCAATGACTGTTGAACAGTATTTGCATGATTATGTGATTCCGCAAAAAGGTGAAGAATTAGGAGCTACGGCACGTTCTGCGGACATAACAGAAATTTTAATTTCTGATTTATTAGAGTTTGTTCATCAGTATTCTGTTCCGAGATATAAATTGAAGAACAGATCCGGAAAAAATAATTCACAACAAGGAACGGATGTTATTGCATATAAGTATAAAAACAAAGATAAGACGCCGAACGATAAAGATGAATTGGTAGCGGCAGAAGTTAAAGCAACACTGTCTAATTCAGAGTATACACCAATCAAAAATGCAATTATTGATTCCAGAAAAGATGAGCATCGTTTAGCAAGATCTGTAAACTACTGTAGAAAACGATTAAAAGAACTGGGAAAAATAGAAGAGGCAGAAGAAGTAAAGAGATTCTCGTTTAAACCAGATAATAATTATCGAATTACATACGTAGCTGCTGGAATTAGCAGTTGTGAAAATGTAGATGGTGTCATAGAATTAGGTTTTTCAGGTGAAGAACTTGAAATTAGAAAAAATGAACAGATTTTTTATGTACATGGTAAAAAGTTGATGGAATTGGCTCATAACATTTACGAGAGGTGTTGTAAATGATTTTTGGGAAAAATGCAAGATTAATGTTAAAATATCAAAAAGCAAAGGCTAAAATGGTAGAATACGATGTTTCAAAGCAGGAGTATCCACGTTTTCCGTTGAATTCTAATGAATTATCGTACCCGACAACTTATGTGTTGTCACGATACTCAGAATGCATTATAGAAAATAATCATGACGAATTAGAAGAGCTGGAGTTACTTTTGAATGCAACTGCAGAATATTATGATTCAGCTTTTAAGTCTAAAGATAGACCAGAATACGATTGGGATTTTTTGCTATCTGGAGCGTCGGCATACTTTCTTAGGAAGGATTTTGGTAGTGCTAAAGTGTTGGCAAAAAAAGTAGCTGATTTAATTGCTGATGAGCGATCTCCGCAGAAATTGTTGACGAATATCTATAACTATCTTTTAGGTGGAGTATATTTGCCATATTTGAAAGTTGTAGATACTTATGAACGGATTAATAATTTTTTCTTGGATTACTTTGGAAAGAGTGAATCTTTAGAGGCATTAAAAGTAAACTTATGGGTATATAGAAAAGAAATATACGAAAAAGGAGATTCTGACAGTGTATTTTATGTAGATATATTAGTGGCAGCTATCATTGTAGCGTGCAATAATTCGTCATGGAACCTTTTGCCGGATAGTTCAGGCATTTCGCATGAAGAATGGGAGCCATATTTACAAAGTAAGATGTCAATAAAGATGTTATGGCCAGCACAACGATTAATAGCCGAAAAGGGGTTGTTGCGTGGAGGAAGTTCTATTGTACAACTCCCGACAGGTGTGGGGAAGACAAGAAGTATTGAACTAATTATTAGAGCAGCCTTTTTAGCTGAACGAGCGAATACTGCTATTATAGTGGCACCATTGAGGGCATTGTGTAATGAAGTAACAATGGATATGTACAAAGCCTTTGGAACTGATGTCACGATAAATCAGTTTTCTGATATACTTCAAAATGATTTTTGGAATTTGTTTTCTGAAGATATTAAACGGCAGATACTAATATGCACGCCAGAGAAACTGAGTTATGTATTGCATCATGATCCGCTTTTCTTAAGTGCTATAGATTTATTTGTGTTTGATGAAGGGCATATGTTTGATGATGGTGGTAGAGGTGCAACATATGAGTTGTTAGTAACACATATACGTCAAAATATAATGAGCGAACAGCAGTTGGTTTTGCTATCTGCGGTATTGCCAAATTCAGATGATATTGCACAGTGGCTGTTTGAGGGTAAAAGTTGTTTGGCGACAGATGATAGTATTGTATCGACACCTAAATCAATAGGGTTTTCATCTGCACAAAGGGATATTCATTTCTTTTCTGATGACAAATTGAATGAAGATTATTATATTCCTCGAATCCTTCGAGTTGTACAATTGAATAAGTTACCGAAAGAAAGAAGTAATAAATATTTCCCGGATCTTTCATCATCTATAGATGTAGCTATTTATAATGCAATAAAGCTGTGTCATAACGGTGGAGTTGCTATTTATCTCGGGCAGCAGCGTTCAATGAAAACGGTATTTGAAAGAATCATAAATTTGGATAAAAGAAACTATGATTTGAAACCATTAAAAGATAATACAAATCAAGCGGAGCTTTCCAAGATCAAGGGATTTATAGAAAGTTATTATGGGGCAGAGCATTATTATACGAAAGCAGCAGAATTGGGTGTTTTGCCTCATTCATCTAATCTTCAAAATGGAGTTAAGCTTGTTGTGGAACATGCATTGAAGAACAAATATGTTTCTTGCGTAGTGTGTACATCGACGCTTGCACAAGGCGTAAATATTCCGATTAAATATTTGCTAGTTACCAGCATTCGCAATGGACTGCAAATAGTAAAAGCTCGAGATTTTCAAAACTTGATGGGGAGAACGGCACGAGCAGGTATATACACAGAAGGAAGCATTATTATTACGGATTGCAAAATATACGATAATCGTACTAATTGGAAAAATGGTGGAAGATATTTTTGGAATGACTGTGTGAAGTTATTTGATACAAAATTTGCAGAACCTTGTGGGAGTTCCATTCTTTCTTTAGTACAGGATTTTAACGTAGATTATGATGTAACTTTAAGTGGTGAAAAATTTGTTGGTATGGTAATAGATCACCTAGGTGAAAGAGATTTCTTGCTTGATTATGCAAAAAAGCTGGAAAAAGCGTACTTAAAAACTTATCCCGGAAGAACACAAAATATGATCATACAGGAAATCTTATTGCGACAAGATATTATATCTCATATAGAAAATTATTTGTGCTTAGTATATTCGACAGAAATATCAGATAACGATCATAAGAAAAGTGCAGTTGATATTTGTGCAAATACATTGGCGTATGCTCTGGCAACAGAAAAAGAGAAAGAATTATTAATTAAGGTTTTTCAGAAAATTGAGGAGAATCTTCAACAATATTCTGTTGAAAATTTGCGCAGATATTCTAATGCAATGTCTGGAATAGGTTTGTCTTCTCTAATAGAGGAATGGATTGTCCAGAATGAACTTACAGAGAAGATATATTCGGAAACAGATATGTTATCTATGATTGTAGAATTGTATCTGCAAATCAACGATGATTTTAAAAATCAAGAGCATATGCAAAGTATTTGTCAAAAGTGGATTGATGGAAAGACGCCAGTTGAAATTAATAATGAAGAACCTATCGGAATTGCGGAAATAGAATCGATATGTAATAAAAGAATTTCATATGGATTGAATTTTCTTATCGGTAATGTTTGCGATCTGATAGTAGTTGATGGAGAAGATGAGAAACAGGTTGATCCAAGGAACGTCATGACTTTGCTACAAAAGAAAGTAAAATACGGCGTTCCTAATATGACAGCGATTTCTGTTTGTGAGAGTATTTTCAACGACCGTTTATTAGCTATAGAAATAGCTCAAATTATATCTGATGAGAATATTGGAACGGACAAGATACTTAGTATGATGAAAGCTTATAGAGAGGAAATCTTCGATTGCCTTGATTTTTATCCAGAATATTTCAAGGATAGGCTGACTGTGTTGATGTAATTAAGACATGAAAGGTTCACCAGTACTACAAGGGAAATCCACAGATCACAAAGATATTACAGAGCGTCTTATAAGGAGACAATGATCAGCTACTAACCGCATAGACGCAAGATCGTGAATCTTTGTTTGGGGCAAGAGGGAAATGGCATTATCTGGTGGATAGATGACTTTGGAAGTGCTGTGGAGACAAGTGAGATCATTTTATGATTGAAATAAAATCAATTGTAAAATTTTGCGGCCAAATTTATTTGTATTTTCATACATAAATTTTCAGAAAGAGTATATAATTAATTCGCCTTTACACTATAATACAAATAGATAGAAGCAAAGGAAGGTGTATTTGATGAAGCTGTTAAGGGTTTGTGCATCGAACTATGATTATTACGATGTGGCAGAGCCACCTGTCCGGTAAATTTGGAGCCATAGTTCCAGTGGCACAGAGCCACTTTGATTTTGCTTGATTACACCGAACTTACTGGAACAATGTTTGTCAAGGCCAGAGCCGCTTAAGCGGGGCGTTAGCCGCCTTTACAAGCATTGTTCTGGTAAGTAATCTATTGAAACAAAATCATCGATTTTGACTGGCTCTCTTTCTCCGGAATGGTGGCTCCCAAAAACCGGTTCAGTGGCTCAATGTACTCCGGTATAATCAAACTATAAAAATTGCTGTGATGATTTTATAATTGATCTCGTGGCAAAGTCTAAGAAAACAAGTGAAGATAAAGAGTATGAGTTGCAGGAGATAGCAGAGGAATTGTATGTTTTCAATACCGTAGCATTTGTTGGGAAGAACGCTTCTGGTAAAACATCTGCGATTGAATTGATGGAATGTAGCTATTCCATTCTCAGCAAATTCCGCTTGGAAGATAAACATTATAATTATGATAATGTGAAATTAGAAATCATTTTCTATCATGAGGAGTATATTTACAAGTACAATACAGTTTTGAAAGCTGATCCGAATTTGGGAAGTAAAGCGAATTTTACAGAGCAGCATATCTATCGAAAAAAATATTACAAATCAAAAGTGAAAGAGATATATTCTGACGAAGACTTTGAAGAAATTGGCGATTTAGGAGAACTTCCGGAAGATACATCCATTGTGTTTTTTGTTCTGAAAAAGAAAGCCACTTGTGCTGTTTATTTTAACTGTGACGGCGAGGGGACAGATACTTATCATCTGATGTTCAGAGCAATGAAAATCTATAAAATATCAAAAGAAGTTCTGACAAAAGTTATTAAGATTTTTGATGATAAGATTCAGAGTCTGGAGATGATGGATGAAAAGCATTATAAACTCACATATGAGGATTATGTAAAAGAACTTTCAGATTCTGAATTGGTTTATATGCTTTCCAGTGGAACAACAAAAGGTGTTCTGCTTTATGTTTTTGTAGTTGAAGCTTTGGAAAATGGATTTGATCTGTTGATTGATGAAGTGGAAAATCATTTCCATAAAACATTGGTTGAGAATATGATTAGCTTGTTCAAAGATAAGACTGTGAATAAAAAGTCTGCAACACTTATATTTACAACCCATTATTGTGAAGTATTGGATTTGTTTAATCGACAGGATAATATTTGGATTGCAAAATCAGACAGTAAGATTCATTTGAATAATATGTACGAAACCTACAATATCAGACCGGAGCTTTTAAAAAGTCGTCAGTTTTACAATAATGCATTTGATACTTCTGTAAACTATGAAGATCTCATGGCATTAAAGAAGGAGCTGATGAGATGAAATATCTGATTATGTGTGAAGGTCCGAATGAGCTTGAAATAATACGAATGTTGTTGGAACATGATAAAATGATTTTATGGAAGATAATTTACTGAAATAAAAACAGAATATAGCTGAATTGAAAGCATTCGACTTAACAGTTGAGTGCTTTTATTTTGCTCAAATTTATAAACTTGAACGAGCCACTACCACAAAAATGTTCATTTGTCAATGGAGTGGTAGATAACGTATAATTAATTTCGCAAATTCAATTTTATAAAAATAGACATGGTCTATAGCCGTTTGGTAGAATAAAGTTACCACACAAAATTCACCATAG
>JAGZZT010000033.1 GCA_018377235.1 Clostridium sp. | reverse complement strand
CGCCCCTAAGTCCACCCGGTTCTCGCATACGTTCACAACGGAATGCTCCACCGCTTCCTTCATCCAGCCTCTTAATTCTCTCAGCTGGCTCAGGCTTAAATCTGCCGCTTCCTTAAGCTGGGACATTACATGGTCCAGGCCTTCTGAAACGCTTCCCCAGAACTGTTTTACCGCTTCTGTTCCAGAAACGATTTCTATCGGAAACTCTGTCTTCTCCGGCCCGGTCTGGGACAACGGATAATGATTAGCCTGCCAGCCGTCATCCGGATTATACTGGGGGCCTGTCAGATACTCCGCCACATGCCCGCTCGGATCCGCATAATTCAGCGGACTGTTCTTCACATAGGCGTACCGGTTCAGGGTTAATGGATCTGTGATATCTCCCAGATACGTATCTTCCTGGAAAAATCTTCCCTTATCTGCATTATAGTATCTTGCGCGCAGGTATTCAAGGCCGGTATTGGGATTATAGCTCTCTGCGCGGTAGCTGCATTCTCTTCATAACTACCCCCATGACATACCACCGCCTCGTGTAGCATTTGAAAGCATCAGAATAAATTTACGTGTATGTTAAAGGCCGAGCAGCAAAAAACTGCTCGGCTCTGAAACCTTGCCCGCAAAGCTGGGCAATATACTATTTGGGGATTAAACAACACCAATATCTTCTTATGATATTCTTACTTTTCCCCTGTTATTTCCAATATCTTCATATCCCTATCCTCCCTGATTCATATCCTAAAATTATTTTTTGTAAATCACCCTCTTTAGGTAAACATTCGGAATTATCTATGCTAATTTATGTAATTCCCTCCATCAGATTCTCGGCTCATTCCATCTATTACCGGTTCTGTATTTATCGTCTAACAATCTTTCTTTTTCCATAGCCGTAGCTTTCCGGGCTTATACTCATAATATCAGGCTTGTGAATTCCACATTTATATCTTGCAAAAAGAAAATGACTCAACTATCATATTTTTATTAGACAGCTTCGGTATTATTTTACAAATGTACCAGTTCATATCCAGCAATTCATTTTCACAATTCATCATCTTTTTGGTCAAATCGTCCGGTGATATTATGACTTCAAAATCAGATGTAATGATCACATCAATTCTGTATATATATCTATCTTCTGTATAGAACATGGCACAGGCAATTGGCTCACCATATTTTTGTTTTTTGGAAACAATCTCATAATAGTCTTCTTTTTTAATATTTTTGGAAACAAAGTTAAAATCATCTCCATCTAATACGTCTGTATAAATGATAGTGTTTCCTTCTGAAAACAAACTCCATCCCTCATTCACCAAAGCCTCTATTATATCCTCTGCATATATTTTATCTTTTCCTTTCTTTATAATTTTTATTTTTAAATTATATTCTGCTGACATATTCCCTCCTAATGCAAAATCTCTGTAAATGGAATTCCTTTCTTAGTAAGCCAATCTTTAATATTTTCTGGAATTGGTGTATTTGAAAACAATTCATATGTCGCATTATGCTCTTGTGCAATTTTTAATCCCTCCGACATTTTTTGCTTGAATTTTAATTCCACTGTTTTATCTGATTGCAATTTATTCCAATAGTTTCCGGATTTAGCCTCATACCATCTATTGCCTATTACTCCATCAAAATCCCTTCCAGCAGTAGAACCTTTGATATATTGACTATCTCCACCGATATTTTTATGAAGATAATCTTCAAAATCATGCCCTATTAACCCCTTAGCGCTAGGTAATTTTTCACTCCCCCCCTTATTTAGCCATCCTTGAATCGTTACTTTTAAATTGCTTCCTATCTCCTTTCCTGAGTCAAGAATTCCTTTTAATGCAGCTATAATTGCAGGGCTTTCTAAGATAATTTCTCCAGCAGCCATCGTAGCCTGGCCCTGATAGATATAATCCCATTCTTTTTCTGTTAAATGATTATACTCTTCACAGATAGCTATCAGTTCTTCTGTTAAACTCTCTCCTTTCTCCATCTGTTCGTGAAGCGTCTCAATTGCTATATTTTCTTTGTCTATTTCTATACCCTGTTCCCTCAGAGCTTTTCTGATGTCAGCCTTCTTTAGTTCAGAATCTGACACGCCTCCCACAATGTAACCGGCTCCTCCAGTTATAAGAGCAGATCCCACAAGAATCACTGCTCCTGCTCCTGGCAGTAAAAATACAGCTATTGCTACTCCTGTAGCTGCCCCTGCCATCGCTCCTCCGTGTTCGTCAAATAAATTAACTATTTGCTTTCCAAAATCTGCCCAGCTTTTGCCCGCATCTATTTCTATCGGAAACTCTGTCTTCTCCGGCCCGGTCTGGGACAGCGGATAATGATTGGCCTGCCAGCCGTCATCCGGATTATACTGGGGGCCTGTCAGA
>JAGZZT010000006.1 GCA_018377235.1 Clostridium sp. | reverse complement strand
GGGTGTTATAATTTACGAGAGCAAAAAATTTTGTTCTAAATGAAAGAGTTTTCTATAAAATACCAAAAAAGTGTCGCTTAATTACTTATTAAGCGACACTTTTCTTCCCATATCTATTTAAAATAACTGCTAAAACTTCAAATTTTCCATAAAATCATCCTTTGTCAGGGCAGACGCCGCCATTCCTTCTCCATCTGATATGTGGCTGGCCAGTTTCTGTTTTGTAACGCCATTTTCTGTAAACACGCCCTGTCCTCTGAATAAACACTAAACCTTCTGGCATCGCCTCGCTAATACTTCCTCATAATCATCAGCTCCACCGCCAGTCTGTCTCCCAGCTGGCCTGTCTTGACTGCCTCCTCAGCCTCCACGCAGGCCTCCACACATCCAGCCAGCTGCTCTCTTATAAAACTTCTGGCCTGAGGCATCAGTTTTCCTGCCACAAAGGGCGGAATTTTAAGCTTTGAGGCAATGGTACTTTTATCACTTCCAGACGCCATCATTTCTTTTACCAGAAGAATCTGGTTAAACTGTCTGGCTATTAAAAAGAGGATTCTCATAGGCGGTTCCTTTAATGCCAGCAGATCCTCGTACAGATCCATGGCTGTTTTTGTCTTTCCTGCAACGATGGCTGTCACCATGTCAAAAATCTTATTTGTCACCTGAACAGTAGTGATCGCTTCTATGTCCTCCCTGCCCACTACCTCCTGTCCCATGGTGTAGGAAATCAGCTTTTCCAGCTCTGTACGGATGGTTTCCATATCGTCTCCTGTCCGTTCCAGGAAAAGATTCATGTCAGAGGAGGTAATCTTTCTCCCATTCTGTGCCAGAATCCTGCCTGCCCAGACAGCCAGCTGAGAAGCGCTCTGCCGTTTCAGCTCTACGGCGCTTCCCAGTTCTTTTACCTTTTTGTATAAGCGGTTTCTCTTATCTACCGCTGACTCTGCAAATACCATGCAGGTGGTATCCGGTATGTCTGGCAGCGTTTCCACCAGTTCGTCTGAGGCCGCCTTGAAAAATCCACTGTCTTCCACTACAATCAGACGCCTGTCACTGAAAAAGGGCATGGTATTAGCCAGGCTGATCAGCTCTCTCACATCCAGCCCCTTTCCCTCGAAATAATTATAGTTCATCGTGTCGTCCCCTGCCACAGCCTGGCGAAGACGCTTTTTATAACTCTGCTTCAGGAACTCTTCCTCTCCAAACAGCAGATAAAAACGCTTGAAATTTCCCGATTTGATATCCTGATTTAATGTCTCCATATCCTGTTTCTCCGATCGCTGCTTATGCGCTGCAGCCTCTGCTTTGCTTCCGTCTTGCTATTCGATACTATTATATAATCAATCCTTCTGTTTGCCAATCTGATTTCTGTAGATAAACGCATGAATGCTTCAACAGCTAAATCCCTGAATCTCCATCTCCTCTCCATCTGTCCTGACAGTGATCATGCCCTGTTCCTCTGTAGACCATCGGACAATGCCCCTCTCTTCCAGCCTGTCTATTACCTCGGGATGGGGATGGCCGTAGGAATTGTCTTTTCCATAGGATAAAATGGCCATTTCAGGCCTCACTGTATCCAGAAACAGCTCTGAGCTGGAGGTAGAAGAGCCATGATGCCCTGCCTTTAAAATCTGAACCTGTTTTTTCTTATCCCAGACCTCTGCGATTTCAGCCTCCCCTTCCGCTCCCAGATCACCCATGAGAAGCATGGAAAAATTTCCGTATTCCGCCAAAAGCACCTCCGAATGATCATTTCTGTCGCTGCTTAGAGTATCTCTGTATGGATACAGGCAGGACAGAGACAGGTTGCCGGACTGCACAAAGTCTCCGGCGCAGATATAATCTGTTTCCACCCCTCTTTTTTCTGCCGCAGATTCCAGCTTTTCATAGACCGCCTCCCCCTTTCCGGGAAACGGCAGGAACAGACGGCCGATTTCGATCCCTGTGTCCTCCTCCAGAAGCCATGTAATGCCGCTGATGTGATCCTGATCTCCGTGACTGACAAACACCATATCTATTTTTCTGATTCCCCGGCTCTTTAAAAGAGGCTCCAGCCTCTGTTCCCCCAGATTTTTAATCTGGGTGCTGCCCCCATCCACTAAGATCACCTGTTTTTTCGTCTCCAGCAGGATGCCGTCTCCCTGCCCTACATCGATAAAGTCAATCCTGAGTCCGGAAACGGAACGCTGCAGAAGAAAGACTGTCAGAAGCATCAGAAAGCCACCGCTCTTTATGCCTTCCATAATCTTACTTTTCCTTGCCAGCTGCCCAGTCTCTATTGTATTTTTGCTTTCTTCCTGTCGGTTCCATAGTTCTTCCGTTCTCAGTCTCCTCAGATGGTTTCTTCCGCCTCGTCTGCTCTCCTGTTCTGCCCGCTCTGCCTCCTGTTCTCTGCCTCGTTTTCCTAAAAAGACAAGAAATGCTGTTAAAATCACATAATAAGCCCCCAGTTTCCAGAGCTTTGGCCGTCCCAGAATCAGGGAACTTCCCGGCAGATGCCCGGCTGCCCGACAGAGATTTTCATAAAATGCAAAAACATAGTGGCAGGTTCCCATACTCCCCACTGCGCCAAGATCCAGAAGTTCTTTAAGAAAAAGTGCCGCAGGACCAGATAGAAAAGAGGAGGCGAAAATTCCTCCCATTCCCATGAGAAGACCTGTCATTCCCGCACCCACCACATAAGTCATCAAAGGAATTACCAGAAAGTTCAATAAAATTCCATATGGAGGATATTCAAAAAAATGGTATAGCACAAGTGGGCCTGTGATAAACTGAATGGCCAGACTCACTGCCAGGCTCTTCGTCCAGCTGTTTCTGCAGCCAAATCCATCTATCATTTCCATTCCTGCCCATCCAATGGCAAACACAGCGCCAAAGGAAAGCTGGAACGCTCCTGTAAAGATGACAAAGGGATTCCCAAGAGCAAGACAGGCCGCCG
Organism: Clostridium sp.; assembly: GCA_018377235.1. Lineage (GTDB taxonomy): Bacteria > Bacillota > Clostridia > Lachnospirales > Lachnospiraceae > Otoolea. The sequence goes on along the minus strand of JAGZZT010000006.1, from coordinate 137,697 downwards.
CCAGCGCCATGGCGGACAAAAGATCATAAGTCCTGCCCAGATAAGCTGCGATGAAGAAACAGATCAGCATCAGACAGGCCCGAAAGACCGACGGCCCGAAGCCAGTCATGGTTCCATAGGCAAAAAGCAGCCCTCCGGCACATACTCCAGCCCACCCAAATCCCAATCCCAGATGCCTGAGCAGCCGGTAGATCCCCATCCCTATTAAAGATATGTGGAGACCGCTGACTGCCAGAAGATGGGCAATCCCGTTTTTCTGATATAAATCATTGATTTCCTCATCCATCTGCGTCTTGTCTCCCAGAAGAACTGCTGCCAGAAGTCCCGCATCTGTCTCTGTACAGTATTCTTCCAGAAGTTTTTTCGCCCTTTCCCGAATTTTGAAAGCAGCAGCCTTCAAAGGCATGATCGAAGTATCTGTTATTTCCATCTTTTTTGCGTTCATCCTGAAGCAAATATCTTTGGAACGGTAATAGAGACGGTAATCAAACTCTCCCTCATTTCTAGCCGGTTCAAAGCTTTCCAGCTCCCCCATGCATAAAATCTTCATTCCAGGCAGGAGTTCTTCTGTCCCAGTCTCTTCCGATGGCAGATAGACTAAAAGACGATTCAAATTATACTCCTTCCATTCTGCCTCCCATTTGCCGTCCCCTTCCGGGTCAGGTCTTCTCACCTCGATTTTCACGTTCTTTAGCTGGACGGATACTCTTCCATCCTTCTTCTGAATTGTCTCTGCCAGTCCCTCTGCCCTGACCGCTGAATCTGAAAAATCTGAGTGTCCCTCCTCCTTTAGGAGCGCTTCCTCCTGAAGTCCAGCCCCCATCCGCGCCGCGCCAAGAAAGATAAAAACTGCCAAAATACAGAGATGCGCCAGGCGCCCTTCCTTCCAAAATCCTGTCTTTAAAAAGCCTGTTCCCATCGAAAAAAGCTCTTTCTGGGCTCTGGCGATCCTGCTGCCATCCCAAAAAAGAGCATAGAATACCAGCGCAGCTACAAACACAGCCGCGCTGCCTTTTATTATTATATCGTCTGCCGCATTCCTCCAGGCCAGATACATCCATGCCTCTCCAAGTACAATGGCTGCTGCTGTCCATAGTAGCGGTCGTTTTATATCAGGTTCCTCCTTGTATTTCTTTCCTTATTCCTCCTGGTTTAAAATATACTGTTCGTCCCGTTCAAAGGGCTTATTCAGAGGGATCGCATCCCGGTACATGATATCCTGGGAGCCGTTCACTGTTATCTGTACTTTATTTACTGTCTGAAGCTCTGTCAGGGAATCCACAATCGCATAAACTGCCAGTTTTTCTGAGGTGTTGGACACCCCTGACAGAAAGCTGCTGTCAAAATTCACATAGCAGATGTTTTCTGCCACAGATATATTCAAAATCTTTGTCTCCTTTGGAAGCACAGGATTCATCGCATCGCCAGAAGGGCCTGCCACCAGCTGCTCCACCACCAGCCGCTCCAGAGAAGTATTGGCGCTGTGTACCACAGTTCTGGTTTCCGGAATCAAAGCAGTTCCGTCCTCGTTGGAAAAATAGAGAGTCAGTTCTGCCTGCTCATACGAATTGATATCTGCGACACCTTCTACAAAATCGTTTTTTCCTAAGGCTCCCACTGGATTTCCAGCGCTGTCCAGCTTCGGCTGCCCCTCGCAGCTGATATTTACAAACTCAACTCCTTCTGCCTGAGTCAGCGTCTTCACAAATGCAGCCCTGCATAAAATTTCCCGAATTGGCTCCATGGAATTGTACTCCTTGCTAAAATCCAGATAGAGTACGTTGTCGTTTTTCTTCATTCCTAAAAGCTGCGTCTTTTCTGTCAGCACTGGCTGATACTCTGTATCTGCCGGAGGAGCCAGAAGCTGGCCAGCCAGTTCTCCGAGAAGCTGTTCTGTATCCTCTGTATCCGTCTCATAGCTGCAGGGACTCAGTTTCAGTCCAGAAGCGTCCAGATAGTAAATCTGGTACTCCCCCTGGCCGAACGCCTCGTCCCCTTCCTTCTGCTTTCCTTTGCAGCCTGTACAGAGCGCTGCCAAGAACACTGCAGCAGCCAGCAGTCGCACTGTCTTTTTCAGCCTTCCGGCTCCCTTTCTGGATAGTTCCATTCCTGTTCTCCTGTCCTTTCTGAGCTTCCTCCGTGAAAAATTCTTCCAATGTTCTTCTCAGGCTGCCCCTACGGAATATAGTTCAGCGGAATCCGAACGGTAAAGGTAGTTCCCTCTCCCTCCTTGCTCTGCAGCTTGATTGCCCCCTGGTGCATCAGCACAATGCTCTTAGTGATAGCAAGTCCCAGGCCAGTTCCTCCCGTCTCTCTGGACCGCGCCTTATCTACCCGATAGAAGCGCTCGAACACATGCTCCTGAGCCTCCTGGGATATTCCAATTCCATTGTCTGAAATCTTCACGTAGAAGAACTTGTGATCTGCATCCAGCGTTACGTGAACCCACCCGTCCTCATGATTATACTTAATGGCGTTTTCCACTAAATTACTGAGAGCAAGTGAAAGTTTTACCTCATCCACGTCTGCAGATACCTGCCGGATGCTTTCAAATACCAGTTCAATATTCCTCTTCTTGGCGATGGGCCTGAGGCGTTTTAAAATCTGCTCCATCAGGCCGTTCAAATTGGCCGGAGCCACGTTCAGTTCTGCGTTTGATTTATCCGCCCGCACCAGCGTCAGCAGATCATCGATAATCTTGCTCTCGCGATCAATTTCATCGGAAATATCTGATAAAAATTCCCGGTAAAGCTCTGCTGGAGCATCCTCCATTCCCATCAGGGAATCGGCCAGAACCCGGATAGAGGTAATCGGCGTCTTCAGCTCGTGGGAAACATTGGATACAAATTCCTGCCTGGACTGATCTACGGCCTTCAGCTTGCCCAGAGTACGGCTCACTGCCTCGGAAATCTCTCTGGTCTCCTTATAAGAGCCTACCAGAATGTCCTGCTCCAGATTTCCGTCCGCTACGATTCCCAGCACATGACGCAGCCTTGTAAAAGGACGGATCAGCACTCCGGCGGTCAGAAAGGCCAGACCAGCGGCCAGCCAGAGAATTACAATCTGAAAGAAAAACAGTTTCTCTGAAATTTGGCTGTCCAAAAGTTCAATGCCCTCTGTGGACGCTGTAAACAGCAAAACTCCATCTGCCGCCCCGTTCCCCTCCTTCTCTTGAATAGGAAAAGCCAGCGAAAAGTAATCTTTTTTCCTGTTGTAGCTGCTCTGGGTCTCCCCGGAATAGGCCTTCAGAACCTCCTCTGAGATATTAAACTTTCCTTCTGCCAGACCATAGGTATCCTTCACAATTTTAAAATTCCGATCCGCCACCAGAATCCTGCCGTTAAACAGCTCTGCTGTCACCGCCAGTTCTGTATCCATAATAGGATTCTTCATCCCGCTGTTTGCATAGTCGGAGCTGAGCATTTTATTCACCAGAATCAGGCATTTATTCTGAGCATGAATCATGGTATCCTCCACCTGGCTCTGCCGTAAGGTAGTAGTCAGCATAGCCGACTGGGCAAGAAGCGGAACTATGGTAAATACAAGGATACAGACAAGCAGAGGGAGCCGCATGCTGACTGCATGGCGGGCCTCCCTCCTGGTCTTTTTCTTAAAAGCGCCGCTCCACATCTATACTTCCAGCCTCCTGGTAGCTGCAACAGCCAGAGAACCCGGTCCAATATGGCAGGCAATGCTGAGCGGAAGCGGATCGATATAAATATCTGCCTGCGGAAACAGCTCCTTCAGCTCCTCACTGAAAGCCTGCGCTGCCTCAGCATTCTGCGAGTGGGCGATTTCAATATGTGTTTTCGTACAGTTCTCATCTCCCAGCCTCTCCTTCAGATCCTTCTGGATCGCTGCGATCATGATATTTTTCGCCTGCTTTGTCGTTCTGGCCTTGGAAAAGGCATCCAGCTTTTTGCCAAGGATGATTAAAACTGGCTTAATCTTTAAAAGTGTACCCAGAGCCGCCGCTGCCGCGGTAATACGTCCTCCCTTTTTCAGGTACTTGAGCGTATCCACAGTAATATAAATAACAGAATCTCCCTGAGTTTCTTCCAGCTTTTTCTTAATAGCAGCCCCGCTTACCCCTGCCTTCGCCAGTTCCAGAGCATCCAGAGCTGACTGCCTCTGCGTCACAGAAACCCGGTGGTTATCCACTACATGAACCCGCCCCTCATAATCCTGGGCCAGAACCATGGCAGTCTGGCAGGCACTGGAAAGGCCGCTGGACATGGGAATGTGGACAATTTCTTCGTAGGATTCAAGCAGCCTATCCCACAGCTTCATCACTGAATCAGGAGAAGGCTGGGAGGTGCTGATATCAGCCCCCCCGTCCATTCTTTCATAAAACTCCTGATGTGTCAGATCAATATCTTCAAAATACGTTCTGTTATCCACCATAAACGGCATAGGAAGCACATAAATCCCCAGGCTTTCTCCCTGCTTCTGAGTAATTCCACTGTTGCTGTCCGTGACAATCGCTGTTTTCATTCCTTCTCCTCCCTCAGCTTTCCTGCTTTTTTATTTTCTGATCAGAAGGGATTTTCCTGTCATCTCCTTCGGCTGCTCCATACCCATAAGCTCTATTAATGTCGGAGCGATATCTGCCAGGCATCCGCCCTCCCTTAATCCAAAGGAAGCGTCTGCACCTACAAGAATAAACGGTACAGGATTAGTAGTATGAGCCGTCCACGGCTTGCCTGTCTCCGGATCCACCATTAACTCGGCGTTTCCATGATCCGCACAGATGAACATAACACCGCCCATCTCCTTCACTGCGTCCACTGCCTTTCCTACACACTCGTCTACTGCCTCAATCGCTTTCACAGCTGCATCCTCCACACCTGTATGGCCGACCATATCAGGATTTGCGAAGTTTACAATCACTACATCGTACTCTCCCGACTTAATTGCTCCGACCAGCTTCTCACATACAGCGGGAGCGCTCATTTCAGGCTTTAAGTCATAGGTAGGAACCTCCTTTGGAGATGGAACAAGAATGCGGTCCTCTCCCTCATTAGGCTCCTCCACACCGCCGTTAAAAAAGAAAGTTACATGGGCGTACTTCTCTGTCTCTGCAATTCTGGCCTGTGTCTTATGGTTTGCCGCCAGAAACTCTCCAAACGTATTAGTAATGCTCTCCTTCTTGAAAGCCACCAGCTTATTTCCAATCGTCTCATCATAATCTGTAAAGCATACGAATGTCAGATTCAGACGTTTTCCTCTCTCAAATCCTGCAAACTCATCATCGCAGAAGGCCCTTGTAATCTGCCTTGCCCTGTCTGGACGGAAATTGTAGAAAATCACAGAATCTCCATCCTGAATCAGGCCGACAGGAGCGCCGTTCTCCTCAATCACAGTAGGCAGTACGAACTCATCGAACTTCTCCGTGTCATAGGAGGCCTGAATCGCAGCCTGAGCGCTGTCTGCGCGGTTTCCTTCTCCCTTTGTCATGGCGTCATAGGCCAGCTTATTTCTATCCCAATTCTTATCGCGGTCCATGGCATAATAACGTCCCATCACAGACGCTGTCTTTCCAACGCCAATCTCCTTCATTTTCTCCTCAAGCTCTGCCACAAAGCTCTTTCCAGACGCCGGAGGAGTATCGCGGCCGTCTAAAAAGCAGTGTACAAATACTTTCTCAAGGCCGTTTCTCTTAGCCAGCTCCAGGAGACCGTAGATGTGGGTATTATGGCTGTGAACCCCTCCATCAGAAACAAGGCCGAACAGATGAAGCGCAGAACCATTCTTCTTACAGTTCTCCACTGCCTGTAAAAATTCCGGAATCTCAAAGAAATCTCCATCCTGGATCGACTTGGTGATTCTTGTGAGCTCCTGGTACACAATACGGCCGGCTCCCATATTCAGATGACCTACTTCAGAGTTTCCCATCTGGCCGTCAGGAAGTCCTACTGCCATTCCGCTGGCGTAGCCCTTCACAAACGGGCACTGGCTCTTTAACTGATCCATCACAGGTGTCTTTGCCTCGCAGACTGCATTGTGAACGCAGCTGTCATTTAATCCATATCCATCGAGAATCATCAGTACCGTTGGTTTTTTGCTCATAATATTCTCCTTCACTGTCTTTTCCCATCCAGATTTCCAAAATGGATCTCTGAAGGCTGTATCATTTATCATCAAATTATAGAAATCTTTCCGTCCCTTATTTTACATGATTTCCATTTAAGTTTCAATGGGATAGTGTCAAATTTTTATCAAAACAAAACGCTGTTCATACGCCCGGCTCTATCCCTGCTTCAGGCTTCCTCCGCCCAGTCTCGCCGCTGCCAGACAGTCTCCCTCCTGCAGCACTGTAGAGCCTCCTGGAATTAATGTCTTTCCATCCCTTTGGATCAGCACAATCAGATTCCCCTTGGGAAGTCTGATTTCGCTGAGAGATTTCCCTGCCCATCTGCTGTTTCGATCCAAGCGTATTTCTGACATGGAGAGATTTTCCCTGTCCTCAAACTGCTCTGCCGCCAGAACCAGAAGATCTCCCTCCTTTACCACAGTTTCTCCATTTGGAATCAGCGTCTCTTCTCCTCTTAACAGCAGCGCCGCCAGAAAATCCGGCGCCAGATTCAGTTCTCTTACAGCCTTCCCTGCCATCCTGTGTCCAGACGATATGTGAAGTTTCACAAAGCTTATATCATTTTCTGCCTGATAATCATTAAATGTTTTCCGCACATCCTGATTTCTGTCAATCATGCCCAAAGCCGATGAAACCCTGGGCAGCAGTGTTCCCTGAAACCCCAGAGACAAAATAACAATGCAGAATACAAGGTTAAAAAGGTTATACTGCAGCTGCAGTCCTCCCAGCACCGCATAGATTGCAAATACGATGGAAGCCACCCCCCTCAGGCCTGCCCAGGAAACAACTCCTATCTGGCGAAGACTGGATTTCATGGGAGCCAAAAGAGCCCATGCTGATAAAGGGCGGGCAATAAAGGTTAAAAAGAGCATAATAAAAAGGGCCGGCAGAAATGTTTGCGGCAGCTCTGACGGAGTGACTAAAAGTCCCAGAAGGAAAAAAATTACCATTTGCGCAATTCCTGTCAACGCATCGAAAAAATGTACCAAATCGCGTTTTTCCGGCAAAGCAGCATTTCCCATGTAAATGCCGCAAAGATACACGCTCAAATATCCATTTCCACCAAATGCAGACGGCAGGGCATAGGCCAGCGCTGCAACAGCGAACACAAAAATAGTTTTCCCCTGTTCCATGCAGAAATCGCATGTTTTCATGAGAAATACTGCCATCCATCCAATTGCAAGGCCCGCTCCTGCCCCTGCCAGAATCTGACTAGCCAAAAGCGCCGGAACAGATACACTCTTCCCCTGAAGAAGCGATACAAACAGAACAGTCAGCATATAGGAAAACGGATCGTTAGAACCCGATTCTACCTCCAGAAGAGACGCTGTGTGATCCTTTAAGTCCAGCTTCTGCGTCTTCAAAACGCTGAAAACCGAGGCCGCATCCGTGGAAGCAATCACTGAACCGATCAGAAAACTTTCCAGCCATTCAAGCTTCAGGACAAAATGGGTAAATATGCCTACCAGGCCGGCTGTCATCACCACGCCCGCTGTAGACATAAGCACAGCCTTTGCAGCCGCCGGCCTGGCTGCCTTCAAGTTAGTGCCGAAACCTCCATAAAACATAACAAACAAAAGACATACAGAACATATCTGCTCTGATGCCTGATAATCGTCAAAAGAAATTCCTACAATTCCGTTGACGCCGAAGCACATCCCCAGCGCAATGAAGATTAAAAGGGATGGAATCGGAAGCTTCTGAGCAAACCGATTCAGAAGCACACAGATTATAATTACAACTCCAATTAATATAAGATAACTGTTCAATTCATCTCCTCACTTTTCTGGTTTTATTGTTTCCTTTACGTTAAATTTCAAAAGTTTAACGTAATAAATTATTGACAGAAACATTTTTCTGCTCTAAAATAAGCCACATAGCTGTATAGCGTCAGCAAGACTGTATTGATAAAATTATTCGTTATATTCGCCTGCAGAGTCAAACCACAGGTGAAAGAAAGGAAATCAGATATGATTATTATTATGAAACCAAGCGCTTCTGAGGAAAATATCAGAAATGTAGCTGGACAAATCGAAGAAAAAGGCCTGACTGTTCATCTTTCCCACGGAACTGAAGTAACGATTATTGGTGTAGTAGGAGATAAATCAAAACTTCAGGGTTCCAACCTGGAAATCGCCGATGGTGTAGACAAGGTTGTGGCTGTAACGGAATCTTACAAACTGGCCAATAAAAAGTTCCATCCCGAGCCATCCGTTATCTCTCTGTCTAACACAGCCATTGGACCTGGAAATCTGACCGTCATGGCAGGACCCTGTGCTATTGAAAGCTCCAGCCAGCTGATGGAGACGGCTTTCGCTGTAAAAAAGGCTGGAGCAACTGTTCTGCGCGGCGGCGCATTTAAACCCCGTACCTCTCCTTACTCTTTCCAGGGACTGGAGACAGAGGGCTTAAAATATATGAAGGAAGCCAGAGAAGCCACAGGTCTCTCTGTTATCTGCGAGGTAACCAGCGCCCGCGCCATTGAAGATGCCGTAAAATATGTGGATCTTCTCCAGATTGGAGCCCGCAATATGCAGAATTTTGAGCTGTTAAAAGAAGCCGGTAAAACAGGCCTTCCCATCCTTTTAAAGCGCGGCCTTTCCGCTACCATTGATGAGTGGCTCAATGCCTCTGAGTACATTATGGCAGAAGGAAATTCCAACGTCATTCTCTGTGAAAGAGGCATCCGTACCTTTGAAACTGCTACCAGAAATACTCTGGATCTCTCTGCCGTACCAGTTCTGCGCCAGAAGACCCATCTGCCCATTATTGTAGATCCCAGCCACGCTACCGGAGTACGGGCCTATGTGGAGCCTATGGCCAAGGCCGCTGTATCTGCAGGTGCTGACGGTCTGATGATCGAGGTTCACCCATGCCCGGAGAAGGCTCTCTCTGACGGGCCTCAGTCTCTCACCTTCCAGGAATTCGACAGTCTGATGAACCGCCTCAGACCTTACGCCTCCCTGGAAGAGAGAACGCTGTAGCCTTTAGATCACGTCAATCTGACACATTTTCATGGCCTCGAGAGCATTCTTATGGCTCTCCGGAGTCACTCCTGCACAGCAGGAAGAATCTACCTTTACTGGAGTTCCAGGCAGGACTGCTTTCATCAGCATGGCGTTTGAAATGACGCAGATATCTGTGCAGAGTCCTGCCAGCTCCACAGATTCATACTCTCTTCCTCCCACGTATCGGCCCAGCTCCAGACTTGCAAAGGATGGCTTCTCAAAACGTGTTCCCTCAAAAACATCCACCTCTGGACAGAGTTCCCAGCCCTTTGTTCCCTTCTGGCAGTGAACCACCGGAAGTTTCTTTCCCTCTAACGTCTCCAGATAATTCTCATAGTGAGTATCCATGGTAAACAGAATCTCACAGTTCTCTCCCTGATATTCCTTAATCTTTTCTACTACCGCCGGAACGATTCTTTTTGCCTCCTCTGTACCCAGAGAACCATCGATAAAATCATTCTGCATATCTACTACAATCAACAGTTTTTTCATATTTCCATTAGCCATTTTATTTCCTCCTGAAATCTTCTTTCATCTGCATTTTTGAAATTAGAGAACAGTATATCACACCGGCTTTTCTGTATCAATGAAAAACCTCTTAATTATTTCTGTACTTTTTATAACAGAATTCAGGCCGGCTGGATCGCCTGTTTAATACTCAGTGACAGTAAAAGGCACAGGATCCTGCCCTGATCCCTGTGCCTTTCCTTTTATCTGTCCCTTATTTATTATAATTTACAATCTGGCCAAAGTCTGGCTTTAAGGAAGCTCCTCCTACCAGTCCTCCGTCAATGTCTGCCTGTGCAAACAGCTCAGGAGCAGATGCGGCAGATACGGAACCACCGTACTGAATGCGGATTGCCTCTGCTGCAGCCTCATCATAAATCTCTCCAATGCACTGTCTGATAGCTGCGCATACCTCCTCAGCCTGTTCTGTTGTGGCTACTTTTCCTGTTCCAATAGCCCAGATTGGCTCGTAAGCAATCACTGCTGTCTTGGCCTGTTCTGCAGTTACATTTAAGAACGCAATTTTAATCTGCTGACGGATCCAGTCAATTGTAATTCCCTGCTCTCTCTGTGTTAAGGACTCGCCGCAGCAGATGATTGGTGTAAGGCCGTGCTCAAATGCCTTTAATACCTTCTTATTGACAGTCTCATCTGTCTCTGCAAAGTACTCTCTTCTCTCAGAGTGTCCGATGATTACATACTTTACTCCTGCATCAACCAGCATATTCGGGGAAATTTCTCCTGTAAAGGCTCCCTTCTCCTCAAAGTACATATTCTCAGCGCCAATCTGGATGTTTGTACCCTTGGCAGCCTCCATAGCCGGAATAATGTCAATAGCCGGAACGCAGAATACTACATCCACCTCATCGTTTGCCACTAATGGCTTTAATGTATTTACAAGCTCTACTGCCTCAGAAGGTGTCATGTTCATCTTCCAGTTTCCTGCAATAATTTTCTTTCTTGCCATGTCAGAATTCCTCCTCTTTCTATTCTTATATTTATTTCAGTCAAAAAAGACCTCGCTAAGTGCTATACGGGTATGTTCCCTCAGCTACGCCTCGAAAGAACCTCGTCTAGATTCGGGAACGACCTTCGCACTAAGCTCGAAAAAACCTCGCTAAGTGCTATCGGTCATTTGCGGCTGCTACACCTGGGAGTTCTTTGCCCTCCAGGAACTCTAAGGATGCTCCGCCGCCAGTAGAGATATGAGTCATCTTGTCACCAAAGCCTAACTGATTTACTGCTGCTGCAGAATCGCCTCCGCCAATGATGGTAGTTGCGTCTGTCTCAGCCAGAGCCTTCGCTACCTCAATGGTTCCTTTTGCAAGAACTGGATTCTCGAATACGCCCATCGGTCCATTCCATACCACTGTCTTAGCGGATTTTACAGCCTCTGCGAACATCTTAGCAGACTCTGTACCAATGTCCAGTCCCATCATATCTGCCGGGATGGCGTCTGCAGATACATTCTTCACCTCGATCTCAGCATCGATGGGGCTTGGAAATGACGCTGCTACAGCTGCATCTACGGGAAGAAGAATCTTCTTGCCAAGCTTATCTGCCTTTGCAAGCATCTCGCGGCAGTAGTCTAACTTAGTATCATCTACTAAAGAGCTTCCGATTTCCTTGCCTTCTGCCTTTAAGAAAGTAAATGCCATGCCTCCGCCAATGATCAGCGTGTCGCACTTCTCAAGAAGGTTGGAAATTACGTTTAACTTATCAGCTACCTTGGCGCCGCCGAGAATGGCTACGAACGGACGAACCGGATTGTTGACTGCATTGCCCAGGAAATCGATTTCTTTCTGCATTAAATATCCTACAGCTGCTGTATCCACATACTGTGTTACGCCTACATTGGAGCAGTGGGCTCTGTGGGCAGTTCCGAACGCATCATTTACATATACGTCGCAAAGGGAAGCCAAATCTTTGCTGAAAGCATCTCCGTTCTTGGTCTCTTCAGCCCTATAGCGTGTATTTTCCAGAAGAATTACCTCGCCGTCCTTCATAGCCTCTGCGGCTGCCTTCGCATTTGGTCCTACTACCTCCGGATCAGCAGCAAATTTTACCTCCTGGCCTAACAGTTCAGAAAGACGGGCTGCCACAGGCGCTAAGGAAAGCTCCGGCTTCGGCTCCCCCTTCGGCTTTCCTAAATGGGAGCAGAGGATAACCTTTCCTCCGTCGGCAATTAACTTCTTAATAGTAGGAAGAGCCGCTACAAGACGGTTCTCGTCTGTGATTTTTCCGTCCTTTAACGGCACATTAAAATCGCAGCGCACTAATACTCTCTTTCCCTTTACCTGGATATCGTCAACCGATTTTTTATTAAGCATGGAAATGCTCCTTTCTCATTTTTTACCTAAAAAGGCAGTCCGGCCCAGGACGGACCGGACCACCTTTTTACGTGAATCCTATTTTCTCTTCGTCAAGCAAATCTGAAATCTGCAATTAGTTTAACTCAGCGAAGTACTTAATTGTACGAACCATCTGACTTGTGTAGGAGTTCTCGTTATCGTACCAGGAAACTACCTGTACCTGGTAAGTATCCTCGTCTACCTTGGAAACCATAGTCTGTGTAGCGTCAAATAAGGAACCGAAGCGGATACCAACGATATCGGAAGATACAATCTCCTCCTCGTTGTAGCCAAAGGACTCTGTAGCCGCTGCCTTCATGGCTGCATTGATTCCTTCTTTTGTTACGTCCTTGCCCTTAACAACTGCTGTTAAGATAGTAGTGGAACCTGTCGGAACCGGAACACGCTGAGCAGAACCGATTAACTTTCCGTTTAACTCCGGAATTACAAGGCCGATAGCCTTAGCAGCTCCTGTAGAGTTCGGAACGATATTAACAGCTCCTGCTCTTGCTCTTCTTAAATCGCCTTTTCTGTGCGGTCCGTCAAGGATCATCTGATCTCCTGTGTATGCATGGATAGTGGACATGATACCGGACTGAATCGGAGCGTAATCATTAAGAGCCTTTGCCATAGGAGCCAGGCAGTTTGTTGTACAGGAAGCTGCAGAAATAATCTTGTCATCCTTTGTTAATACGTTGTGGTTTACGTTGTAAACAATAGTTGGAAGATCGTTTCCTGCTGGTGCGGAGATAACTACCTTCTTAGCGCCTGCATCGATATGAGCCTGTGCTTTTGCCTTAGATGTGTAGAAGCCTGTACACTCCAGAACTACATCTACGCCAAGCTCTCCCCAAGGAAGCTCTGCTGCATTAGCCTTTGCGTAGATTGTGATAGTCTTTCCATCAACTGTGATAGAACCCTCTCCAGCCTCTACTGTATGTCCCTCGTATCTGCCCTGGGAAGAGTCATATTTTAATAAGTGCGCTAACATCTTCGGATCTGTTAAATCGTTGATAGCTACTACTTCATAACCCTCTGCATCAAACATCTGTCTGAAAGCAAGACGGCCGATACGGCCAAAACCATTAATTGCAACTTTTACTGCCATGATTTCATTCCTCCTAAGAATTTTATTTCATGATGGTTAGTGAATAGGATTGTTAAATAATAATCAACCTACTTTGTATTGTACCTAATTCTTCCAGAAATAGCAAGGGGTTTTTTGAACTTTTATAGGTTTTATAGGTTTTTCCTTATGACATCTCCAAAAAGCCTGCTGTGCTTCTGCTAGTATGCCCCTCTGCCATAAATTCATGCGCCGCATTCTGCTGTCAAATATGCCTACAGCTCTCCATTTTCCCTGCGTCTTAAAATTTTCTTCATGGTGGTCAGATACACAACAATGCTAACTGCTGTTCCCAGGAAATCAGAAATCGGCTCTGTGTAAAACACTGCCTCCACGCTGAAGAACATTGGAATTAAAACAACGCCCAGAAGATACAGCGTTTTTCTCACTGTAGACAAAGAAATGGCAATAGGTGCAATTCCCATGCCTGTATAGCCGTCCACGATCTCGTACTGAACAGCCAGAGGAATAATTCCCAGAGTGAATATTTTTATGGCGCGCACAGTCAGCTCCACATATTCCGGCTCTCTTGTAAAAATCTGGACAAAATACTGGGGCACGGTCTGGGCAATCACAAACATCACAGCAGTAAACGCCATTGCCAGTATCACAATATACTGCTGGGCAGCCAGTACACGGTCAGACCGTCTGGCTCCGAAATTATAGCCTAAAATAGTCTGAGTTCCTCCTGTAATGCCTCCCAGAGGCATGGTCACCATCAGCATAAAGCTTTGAACTATCGTATTGCAGGTGAGAAGCATGTCTCCCTCAGATCCTCCAAAGTGCTGCAAAGAGGCATTCATTGCAATGATCAGCACATTGTCAAAGGCAATAATTAAAAATGGTGACAATCCCAGCAGAATGACTCTTTTCATAATTCTCCACTGGTAGCCGCCAAAAGTAATCGGAACCGGTACTTTTTTTCCAAATAGGAATAACAGCACATACCCGGCAGATGCCATCTGAGACAGAACCGTAGCAAAAGCCCCTCCTTTTACCCCCATACCGCAGGCAAAGATAAATACCGGATCCAGGACGATATTTACCACCGCTCCCAGCACAACTGATTTCATGGCTACTTTCGCAAAGCCCTGGCAGATAATAAACTGATTCATTCCAATGGACAGCAATGCAAAAATTGTTCCCAGCAGATAAATGGTAATATAATCATCTGCATAGGGAAAAATAGAAGGACTTGCTCCAAACCAGACAAGCAGTTTATTCTTCATCGCCAGCGCCAGGACAGTGATAACAACTGAAATCACCGAGAGAAGCAGGAAGCAATTGGCCAAAATCTGGGAAGCTCCCTTCTCGTCCTTTTCTCCCAGACGGATACTCATAAGAGGCGCCCCTCCAATTCCCACCAGGGAGCCAAAAGCTGTAATCAGCGTCACAATCGGTCCGCAGACTCCCACTCCTGCCAGAGCTGTCTCTCCTATTTTCGGAATATTTCCTATATACATGCGATCTACCACGCTGTAGAGCACACTGACAAACTGAGCCAGCATGGAAGGCAGCGCGATCCGCATCACCAGAAGGCGGATATCGTCCCGCCCTAAGTCATTTTCCATTTTCATGTCGTTTTCTCCCCCTTGTGCAGTGACTTTTATATCGCGTTTTCCAGTAAATGTCAAGCAAATCGTATGTCAAGAGCATAGAAAAAGGCGAATAAAAAAGACCAGAACTGATTTCTCAGACCGGTCTTTTTTATTCGCCTACAGGACAGTGGATTGGTTGGTTGATACTGCCTGTATTTGAAAATTTTCTGTACTGCTTTAGAAGGATACATGTAACGGGGTGTAATGCATCAAGGAATTTCGAGTAACTTGATATGTGTTCGTGTATGCCCTCTGTCTGCCAGAAACAGAAATCATTTTCATCCGTTCAATTAGTTAATGCAACAGACTTTTGTTTTATTGCATCTATTTCAAAAAATTCCAAAAAATTTTTTGAACCATGCTGAAAAGTAAAACCTGTAGGTTTTATTCCATCCTATTCTAATATGAATCTTCGTTTCCGTCAAGCTTCCTGCCTTATTTTGTTAATTTTTGTTAAGTTAATTTTACAAATCTATTTCATATACACCTGTTTTCCCCATAAAACCATGAATAAAAAACACAAAAATTCATATTTATACGCTTATTTTGTATTTTTCTTCTCTCAGACCTTGTCGAACTGAAATTTCTATATTATAATGTAGCCACACACATTCGTATTTATAAATGAATATTTATCTATTTTCAGGAGGACTATACCATGGGATTTGAATATGTCAGCAAGCTTCCTACTCCAGACGAGATCAGGGCGCAGTTTCCGCTGGCTCCCGCTCTGGCAGCAGAAAAAGCAAAAAAGGACGAGTCCATCAAGGACGTTTTTACAGGAAAGAGCGATAAATTCCTCGTTATCATCGGCCCCTGCTCCGCTGATCGGGAAGACTCTGTATGCGAGTACGTGTCCCGGCTGGCCAAGGTACAGGAAAAGGTAAAGGACAGGCTGATCCTGATTCCCAGAATCTACACCAACAAGCCAAGAACTACCGGAGACGGCTACAAGGGTCTTCTCCATCAGCCCAATCCTGAGCAGAAGCCAAACCTCTATGAGGGCCTTATTGCTATCAGGAAGCTTCATATGCGGGTTATCGAGGAAACCGGCTTCTCCACAGCAGACGAGATGCTTTACCCTGAAAACTTAACATATCTTTCTGACGTTATGTCCTACATCGCCGTAGGCGCCCGCTCTGTAGAGAATCAGCAGCACCGTCTCGTATCCAGCGGAATTGACGTGCCCGTGGGCATGAAAAATCCCACCAGCGGCGCTCTTTCCGTTATGCTCAACGCAGTTCACGCCGCCCAGCACGGTCATGAGTTTATCTACAGAAGCTGGGAGGTTAAGACAGAGGGAAATCCTCTGACTCACTGCATTTTACGAGGCGCTGTTAATAAGCATGACCAGTGTCTGCCTAACTATCACTATGAAGATTTGAAGCTGCTCCACGAGCTCTACGCAGAAAGGAATCTGAAGAATCCAGCCTGCATTGTGGATGCAAACCACTCTAACTCCAACAAGCAGTATATGGAGCAGATCCGCATTGTCAAAGAAGTTCTTCACAGCCGCCGCCACTCCTCTGATATCCGCGACTTTGTCAAGGGCGTGATGATTGAAAGCTACTTAGAGCCAGGATCACAGAAGGTGGGCGAGCACTGCTACGGAAAGTCTATCACAGATCCCTGCCTGGGATGGGATGATTCTGAGCGCCTCCTCTATGAAATTGCCGAGGGAATCTAAATATCTGAATAAGCACAAAAGGCCGCTTTTCCGTCTAATTTCGGAAAGGCGGTTTTTTATTTTCAAAGCCCTCTCTAAAAGCCCTTTTTTTATTTTTTTAAAAAGCTGCGCATTTTCCATTCTTCTTCCGTTCTGCCATTAATATGTATCCGTTTTATTAACTGATTATAGATCAGTCTTAGTGATATATAGTTTATATGAAATTGTATTCATATATATAGGAAATATTTTTCTTATTTCTTTCCTATTTAACAGAATTTACATAGATTTATTTTTCTGATATGATGTTGTCCATAGACCAAAGTTGAAAGACTGAAAACAAAATCTCGTCTGCTGCAGTACAAAGAAAGGATAAGCCTATGCTGAACTTAAATTTAAAGAAAAAAGAAACTCTATTTCAGAATGCAGAAACAGATACCCTGTCTCTGTTTTATGTTAATGGTACGGGAAAGCTGAATAAAGAATTCCGCTTTGCAAAGATAGACAGCCATTTTGGTGCATTCCTGCCTTACCTGACAGACGGTGCTGTCAAGCTTTATCTGCATTATGCCTTTGCAGCTAACAGCAACACCGGAGAATCCTGGCACAGCATGGACACTATCAGCAGAGAGCTGGGGACTACAGAGCGGAGTATTGGAAACTGGAATCGCAGTCTGGAGGATCTGGGACTGATATATCGAACCAGGAACAAAAAAAAGAGTAAAACAACCTTTATTCTTCCACTGACAGGCTTTGCAGTCAATATGGGGAAACAGCAAATGGGGCAGATTCTTGACGAGCTAAAGCTGCGCCGTCCCGGCGAGTATGACAGGGTATTCGGAGCATTTTCGCAAATGATAAAACTGTATGTCAAGACGGAAGCAGATGACCGTGTCAATGAAGTTCTGTGCATGCATTTAAAAAGAAGCTGCCGGTGGAAAAACACTGAAATTATCCATATGGATATTTTTATTTATGATGCTACTGTCAACCATGATCCGGATCTAATTCAAAAACTGCTGCAGACTCCCAGGGGGCAGATAACTGCAGTTGTAAAAGAAAAGTCAGAAATATCTCTGGGAAAAGAAGTTTTTCCCAATGTTTCCTGTTTTTTCATTAACCAAATCGCTGCCGTAGACAACGCCTCTGTTTTTAACCTGATGAGTCAGCTGACAGACAATATTGAACTGTCGGAGCTGCCTGTTATTTCACTTTAGCTGTCACAAGGAGGGATTTCTGTGAGTGAACCTAATTTAACTTTATTTCTTATTCTGGCAATTTTGATCATTCTGAAAAAATAGCATCAGCGTATAAATATCTATAAGGCGTGTTGTCCCTTGTACACTGACGCTGGCATCGGTTCTCCTCTTCTCTGCCAGGCTGTCAAAAAGTACAGCCCTGCATATAGTATAGTAAAACAACCTGTAGAGGATCAATCTTATGTGTTATCAATGTAATGAAACCCCTTATTCCTGCGGCCATCCATGTCCGCCTTCCTGCTTTCCTCCCCCATTTCCACCGGCAGACTGCCCTTCTCCAGTTGCCATAGGCCAGACAATCACTGGACAGCCTGGAACCGCCGCCGCCGTGTACAACAGCGGTACTCCCTGCCATCCTATTTTAAACTTTACCATTCCCCAGGGCGGTACCGGACCAGAAGGAGCTGCCGGTATACAAGGACCTGTAGGGCCAGAAGGGCCTCAGGGCGCAACTGGCGCTGACGGTATTCAAGGCATCCAGGGACCTATGGGACCCCAGGGACCTGCCGGACCGACTGGACCGACTGGGCCAAGAGGACTTGACGGACTTCCTGGCTCTGCCGGACAGAGGACTTGACGGACTTCCCGGCTCTGCCGGACCTACTGGACCCACCGGGCCTACCGGGCCAAGAGGGCTTGACGGACTTCCTGGCTCTGCCGGACCTACTGGACCCACTGGACCTACCGGACCAAGAGGACTTGACGGACTTCCTGGCTCTGCCGGACCTACTGGACCCACCGGGCCAAGAGGACTTGACGGACTTCCTGGCTCTGCCGGACCCACCGGACCTACTGGACCCACCGGGCCAAGAGGACTTGACGGACTTCCTGGCTCTGCCGGACCCACTGGACCTACCGGACCAAGAGGACTTGACGGACTTCCTGGCTCTGCCGGACCCACTGGACCTACTGGACCCACCGGACCTGCCGGTTCTGCACCTGCAGCAGAGCTTCTTCACTCCGTCCATGTCCCTGCACAGGAACCGGCGGACGCAGGACTTCCTCTGATTTTTAATACCAACCAGGTTCAGGCAGGAACCTCTATCACCCATACAGTCAATACTGGAGTCTTCTCCATAACAAAGCCTGGTATTTACCAGATTCTTTACTCTGTCACTGCTACAGATACTTCTGCTCATAAAACTGTGACTGTTGAGCTTAGAAACAGCGGCGTTTCGATTCCAGGCAGCCGGACTTCCGGCAGTACCCCTATGAGTACAGGCACAGCTTCACTGTCTGCGTCCATCATCCTGAATGTAACAGGCACGGCTTCCATTTCTCTTGTAACTGTCTCATCAGACAGTACCTTTACAAATGCATCTATCCAGTTTGTCAGACTGGGAAATGCCATCTGAAAACCACTCGGGATACGCGAAGGTTTTTCATAAAACGAGCTGAGGCTTTTGCACTCCGCTCAAAACCTCTGCACCCACGAAAAAATCCCTGCACCTTTCGGTGCAGGGACTCTTTCGTTAGGATTTTCGGAATTTCAAAAAGCTTAAAAGGTTTTATTACTTTTGTATCGTGCATTTATTATGGTTTTAGTATAACACGGTTCTCCCGAAAATGTTTGTATACTCTTTGAATAAATTATGAAGATTTTCTTAAGATCTCATCTGCCAGTGCAATAAAAACTGCTTTTCCTGCATTATAGGCTTTTCATATGCATTATTTCACATTCTGGAACAAATCGCAGAAGTCAAAAGTAGCAAAATAATCCTTTGGCGTCTCCGCCCTCCGAATTAACTGTACTGTTTTATCCTCTTTTAATAAAAGCTCTGCCGAACGCAGCTTTCCATTGTAGTTGTATCCCATAGAAAAGCCGTGCGCTCCAGTATCATGAATCACCAGCAGATCTCCCATGTCAATCTTCGGCAGCATCCGATCAATCGCAAACTTGTCGTTATTTTCACACAGAGAACCCGCAATATCATATTTATGGTCGCAGGGCGCATTCTCTTTTCCCATAACGGTAATATGGTGATATGCTCCATACATGGCAGGACGCATCAGATTCACTGCGCAGGCGTCTACTCCGATATACTCCTTGTGGGTGTGCTTTTCATGGATGGCTGTTGTCACCAGGCAGCCATAGGGTCCCAGCATAAAGCGGCCCAGCTCTGTATACAGAGCCACATCTCCCATTCCAGCAGGGACAAGAATCTCTTCATATACCTTTCTTACGCCCTCTCCAATCACAAAAATATCATTCGGCTCCTGATCCGGACGATATGGAATGCCGATTCCGCCAGAGAGATTAATAAAGGCAATTTCAGCTCCTGTCTCCTCCTTCAGGCGGACTGCCAGCTCAAACAGTACCTTGGCAAGCATCGGGTAATACTCGTTGGTCACCGTGTTGCTGGCTAAAAACGCATGGATTCCGAAGCGCTTTGCTCCCTTTTCCTTTAAAATGCGGAACGCCTCAAACATCTGCTCCGTGGTCATGCCATACTTGGCGTCTCCTGGATTGTCCATAATATCGTTGCTGATTTTAAACAGTCCGCCTGGATTGTAGCGGCAGCTGATAGTCTCCGGAATATGTCCTACCGCCTGCTCCAGAAACTCAATATGGGTAATATCATCCAGGTTGATCACTGCTCCCAGACGATCTGCCATCTGAAATTCCTCTGCCGGCGTGTCATTGGAGGAAAACATGATCTTCTTTCCCTCATAACCCATGGCCTCCGCCATCATCAGCTCTGTCATAGAGGAGCAGTCCACGCCACAGTCTAATTTCTTTAAAATATCAATGATAAACGGATTAGGTGTGGCCTTCACGGCAAAATACTCACGAAAGCCCTTATTCCAGGAAAACGCTCTCTTTAGACGTTCTGCATTTTCCCTGATTCCTTTCTCATCGTACAGATGAAACGGCGTCTTATATGTTTTGGTGATTTCTTTTAACTGATCCAGTGTTACAAACGGTTTCTTTTCCATTATACTTCTCCTAACTTCCCCTGTCTTTCGTCTCTAGTCTACTTCAACCACACGCATAATATTTGTGTGGGCTGCCGGTGAATGCCTGTTTGCATATGTGACAATTCCTGCTGTGGCTATCACTACATCCCCAGACCTTACTATTCCTTTTTCCTTCAGCAGCTCAATGGAGGAATACACTAAAACGTCTGTGGAATCTGCGCGTCTGGCATGGAACGGCTTTACGCCCCAGTAAAGCTGCATCTGGCGTACAGTTGTCATGCTGGGAGAAAGCCCCACAATCGTAGCGCTTGGACGCCACTTGGACAGCATCCTGGCAGTAAAACCGCTGACAGACGGAGCCACAATGGCTGCCGCTCCTAAATCGTGGGCAGTAGCCACCGATGAATAGCATACTGCATTGGAAATATTCTTCTGATTCTCCTGGCTTACTCTTCTCTGGCGATAGGAAGCATAATCCAGGTATTTCTCTGAATCCTCCACAATCTGCGCCATCATCTTGACAGCCTCTACCGGATAGCGGCCCATAGCAGTCTCTCCAGAAAGCATGACTGCGTCTGTTCCGTCATAGACAGCATTCGCCACATCTGTC
Source organism: Clostridium sp. (assembly GCA_018377235.1). Lineage (GTDB taxonomy): Bacteria > Bacillota > Clostridia > Lachnospirales > Lachnospiraceae > Otoolea. Next base: position 116,559 of record JAGZZT010000006.1, on the reverse strand, counting down.
ACCTCAGCGCGGGTCGGCCTTGGATTACGGATCATGGAGTCCAGCATCTGAGTAGCTGTGATAACAGGCTTACATGCCTTGTTGCACTTTTTAATGATCATTTTCTGAATATGAGGAACCTTCTCAGCCGGAATCTCTACGCCCATATCGCCTCTGGCTACCATGATTCCGTCGCATTCCTCCAGAATGGAATCCAGATTTTCAATTCCCTCTGCATTCTCAATTTTGGCAATGACCAGAATTCTGGAGCCGTGCTTCTCCAAAATTTCTTTAATTTCACGAATTGCATCTGCATTTCTCACAAAGGAAGCTGCGATGTAGTCAAAACCAGCCTGAATTCCAAACAAAATATCTTCTTTGTCCTTATCAGTTAAAGCTGGCAGATTGATTTTTACATTAGGTACATTGACTCCCTTTTTCTCTCCAAGTTCTCCGCCGTTTTTCACACGGCAGACAATATCGTTTCCTTTTACTTCTTCAACGTCCAGTTCAATCAGGCCGTCATCGATAAGAATCTGATTTCCTGGCTTTACGTCTGCTGGAAGGCCTGGATAATTAATAAACCCTCTTTTATCATCCCCCACCGTTTCCTCAGTTGTCAGAGTATAGACATCGCCCTCCTTCAGGGTGATTTTCTTTCCATCCTTTAAGCTTCCAGTCCGAATCTCTGGTCCTTTCGTATCAAGAAGCGCTGCGATAGGAAGATCCAGCTCTTCCCGTACGCTTTCCAGAAGCTTGAACCTCCCCATATGTTCCTCGTAATCCCCGTGAGAGAAATTAAATCGGGCCACATCCATGCCGTTTAAAGCAAGCTGCTTCATCAATTCTCTGTCGTTTGTATTCGGACCCATAGTGCAGATAATCTTCGTTTTCTTCATCTTGTTAATTCCTCCTGTATCCAGCCAGCTCCCCATGCCGGCTTTTTCAACTGGTTTCCCCCGTTTTCTTTCCCCTCTCCAAAACGGCTATTCCAAATCTTCCTTTGTCACATGCTTATGTGTATAAAGGTGATCCATGCAGTATTCCAGGTTTCCCTCGCACTTGGAACAATAACGGAACTCCAGATTTGGATCGTCCTTCTCGGTCCTTCCGCAGACAGCGCACTTATGATGAGTCAGTCTGATCTTTTCCGCCTGCGCTGTCTTCATGTCAGCTTTAAACTTCTGTTTTCTCTTAACTTCCCTGGGGCTGATTTTAGCATAATTTCTTGTCATCAGGAAGAAGATTACAAAATTCAGCATGGACAGCCCTATGCAGACTCTGGCCAGTATACCGCCGAACAGGAATTCATATAAAAATTCTGCTCCAATGAAAATTCCCAGCCAGTACGCTCGAATCGGCAGCAGCCCGTACAAATAGAACTGCATCTGCGGAAACGTAGCCGCGAAAGCGAGAAACAGCGAGTTATTCAGATAAAACGGTGTCAGCGGCACCGATATCCCCATTGAAAAGTAAATCACAAAGGCGGCGATAATGTGGAACAGAATTCCGGAGAAGAAATACAGGTTGAAGCGGAAGGTTCCCCACACCCGTTCCAGCGTTGTTCCCAGAGAATAATACAAAAACATGGCGATCAGGTTAAAGAAAATGCCTGCAGACGGCGGACAAATTAAGAATGTAGCAAGCCTCCACACCTGGCCTCTTAAAATAGCCGCTGCATCCAGGCAGAGATACTGATAATACAGTCCCGGAGCTGCCAGATCGATGACAATCCCCGCTCCATACATCAAAATAATGTAATACATCAGATTTGGAATCGCAAATTTTCCAAATTTCCTTTCCAGTTTTCTTAAAAATTTCATCTCATTTCCTGCTCTCTCTTTATTATTCATTGCTCGTTAATTCATTATTATAAATTTAGCCGATGTCTTTGTCAAATGAATTGTAGCCATCTTCTTTCTTCGTGCATTTTTGATGATTTTCGACGTTTTTTTACAGGATTTTAACGCACCTGAACAATTGTATTCTTTCCTATTCTATGTTAAACTATGGCCGAATAAACCTGTACTACAAAGGAGGGACGGGGATTTACCCCGGTTTGATATATGAAATCCTGTAAGAGACTGGGAATCGACATCGGTTCCACAACCGTAAAAGTTGCAATCATTGACGACAGCGGCAGTATCCTGTTCGCTGACTACGAGCGCCACTTTGCCAATATCCAGGAGACGCTGGCCCTGCTTCTTCAGCGGGCTGTAAAGTCTCTGGGGGAAATGGAGCTTTATCCTGTCATCACCGGCTCCGGCGGACTTACGCTTTCCTCCCGCCTGGAGGTTCCGTTTGTTCAGGAGGTCGTAGCAGTCGCATCCTCGCTTCAGGACTATGCGCCGCAGACAGACGTGGCCATTGAGCTGGGCGGAGAGGATGCTAAAATTATCTATTTTACTGGAGGAATCGATCAGCGCATGAACGGTATCTGCGCAGGGGGAACCGGTTCCTTTATCGATCAGATGGCGTCCCTGCTTCAGACAGACGCTTCCGGTCTTAACGAGTATGCCAAAAATTACAAAGCGATCTACCCGATTGCTGCCCGCTGCGGCGTATTCGCCAAATCAGACATCCAGCCCCTGATCAACGAAGGCGCTACCAGAGAGGATCTGGCTGCCTCCATTTTCCAGGCGGTTGTCAACCAGACTATCAGCGGTCTGGCCTGCGGAAAACCGATCCGCGGCAATGTAGCTTTCCTTGGAGGTCCTCTTCACTTCCTCTCTGAGCTTCGAGCCGCCTTTATCAGAACTCTGAATCTGGGGCCGGATCAGATTATCGCCCCAGAACATTCCCATCTGTTCGCAGCTGTGGGAGCGGCCATGAACTCACATCGTGAGGTAAAAATGGATGCCCAGGCTCTGATCTGCCGTCTGTCTGAAGGAATTCAGATGGATGCCGAAGTAAAGCGCATGGAACCCTTATTTGAAGACGAGGCGGCTTATCAGGAATTTCAGACCCGCCACGCCAGCCACTGTGTCAAAAAAGGCAGTCTTAAAGATTATAAGGGAGACTGTTTCCTTGGCATTGATGCTGGATCCACCACCACTAAAGTCGCTTTAGTTGGCGAGGATGGAACTCTGCTCTACCACTTTTACAGTAATAACAACGGAAGTCCTCTGGCTACTGCTATCCGGGCCATGTCAGAGATTCAGAAAGAGCTTCCCAAGGAGGCACATATTGTTTACTCCTGCTCCACCGGTTACGGAGAAGCCCTGTTAAAAGCCGCTTTCATGCTGGACGAGGGCGAGGTGGAAACTATCTCCCACTACTATGCCGCTGCCTTCTTTGAGCCGGATGTAGACTGCATCCTGGATATCGGAGGCCAGGATATGAAGTGCATCCGTATTAAGGACGGCACTGTGGACAGCGTGCAGCTGAACGAGGCCTGCTCCTCCGGCTGCGGCTCTTTTATCGAGACATTTGCCAAATCTCTGAACTACAGTGTTATTGACTTTGCAAAAGAAGCTCTGTTCGCTAAAACGCCTACAGATCTGGGAACACGCTGCACTGTATTCATGAACTCCAATGTAAAGCAGGCACAGAAGGAGGGCGCGTCTGTGGCTGATATCTCCGCAGGCCTGGCCTACTCTGTCATCAAAAACGCTTTATTTAAGGTAATTAAAATCACAAACGCCTCTGATTTGGGCAGCCATGTAGTGGTTCAGGGCGGAACATTCTATAACGACGCGGTTCTCAGAAGCTTTGAGAAAATTTCAGGCTGCGAGGCGGTCCGGCCGGATATTGCCGGTATTATGGGTGCCTTCGGCGCTGCCCTCATCGCCAGAGAGCGGTACGACGCTTCCAAAAAGACCACCATGCTCCCCATGGAGAAAATTTTAAATCTGTCCTACAAAACCAGTATGACAAGATGCCAGGGCTGCACTAACCACTGCGTCCTGACCATCAACCGCTTTGACGGAGGACGCCAGTTCGTTACAGGAAACCGCTGTGAAAGAGGGTTGGGACACGCCAAAAAGAAAACCGATATCCCTAACCTGTTTGACTACAAATACCAGCGGATGTTTGACTATGAGCCTCTGACTGCCGATGTGGCAGAGCGGGGAACCGTAGGCATTCCACGAGTGCTGAATCTTTATGAAAACTACCCGTTTTGGGCCGTATTTTTTAAAGAACTGGGCTTCCGGACAGTCCTCTCTCCCCAGTCCACCAGAAAGCTTTACGAGCTGGGCATTGAATCCATTCCCAGCGAATCTGAATGCTATCCTGCCAAGCTGGCCCACGGCCATGTGGAATGGCTGATCAGGCAGGGCGTAACATACATATTTTATCCTTGCATTCCATATGAGAGAAATGAAACTCCCGAGGCAGGAAACCATTACAACTGCCCTATGGTCACCTCCTACGCAGAGAATATTAAAAACAATGTGGAGGAACTTCACGGTAATAAAATTCTCTTCCGTAACCCATTTATGGCCTTCACCAACAAGGAAGTGCTGTCAGAAGCTCTTGTAAAGGAATTTACAGAACAGTTCCAGATTCCGGAACAGGAAATCCTGGACGCAGCTGATAAAGCATGGGCAGAGCTTATTGCATCCAGAGAGGATATGAAAAAAAAGGGTGAGGAGACGCTCCAGTGGTTAAAGGAAAACAACCGCCATGGCATCGTTCTGGCCGGACGCCCTTATCATGTGGATCCGGAAATTAACCACGGAATTCCGGAGCTCATCGCATCCTACGGCTTCGCTGTCCTGACAGAGGATTCCGTATCCCACCTGGGCCATGTAGAGCGGCCGTTGATTGTCACAGATCAGTGGATGTACCACTCCCGTCTCTACGCCGCCGCCAATTTTGTAAAGACTCAGAAAAACCTTGATCTGATTCAGCTGAATTCATTCGGCTGCGGACTGGACGCTGTAACGACAGATCAGGTAAATGATATCCTCACCCGTTCCGGCAAAATCTACACCTGCTTAAAAATTGACGAGGTGAACAACCTGGGCGCAGCCAGAATCAGAATCCGCTCTCTGATTTCAGCCATCCGTGTCCGTGAAATGAAGCACTACGAAAAGCCGATCGTGTCAAGCGCCTACAACCGTGTCTTCTTTACTAAAGAGATGAAAAAGGACTATACCATTTTATGTCCTCAGATGTCTCCCATCCACTTTGATCTGGTGGAAGCTGCGGTGCGAAGCTGCGGCTACCGGCTGGAGGTACTGCAGAATTCTGACCGGACGGCCATTGACACTGGCCTGAAATATGTCAATAACGATGCCTGCTATCCTTCCCTGATTGTGGTAGGCCAGATTATGGACGCTCTTCTGTCTGGAAAATACGACCTAAACCACACGGCTGTCATTATGTCACAGACAGGAGGAGGATGCCGCGCTTCCAACTATATCGGCTTTATCCGACGCGCTCTGGAGAGGGCTGGAATGCCTCAGATTCCCGTTATCTCTCTGAATGCCAACGGTATGGAAACCAACCCTGGCTTCTCCTTCACGCTCCCCATGGTCATCAAGGCCATGCAGGCAGTCGTGTACGGAGATATCTTCATGAGGGTACTCTACGCCACCAGACCTTATGAGGCCAAGCCGGGAAGCGCCAACGCCCTGCACCAGCACTGGAAGGAAATCTGCATTCGGTCTTTAAGCCGCAAAAAGCCGTCCATGAAAGAGTTTGGCAATAATTTAAGGGGAATTATCGCTGATTTTGACTCTCTTCCCAGAAAACATATGGTAAAGCCTAAAGTGGGAATCGTCGGAGAAATTCTGGTAAAATTCTCACCTCTGGCCAATAACCATGTAGTAGAGCTGCTGGAAAGCGAGGGAGCTGAGGCCGTTATGCCGGATCTTCTGGATTTCCTCCTCTACTGCTTCTACAACTCCAACTTTAAGGCAGAAAACCTGGGAGGAAAGAAATCCACCGCCTGGCTCTGCAACGCGGCAATCCAGCTTCTGGAATATTTCCGCCGCACGGCCAGAAAAGAGCTGAAAAAAAGCGTCCATTTTACGCCTCCTGCCCACATTCATGATCTGGCCGCCATGGCCAAATCCTATGTATCCCTGGGCAATCAGACCGGTGAAGGCTGGTTCCTGACTGGAGAAATGCTGGAACTGATTCACAGCGGCACAAATAACATTATCTGCACACAGCCCTTCGGCTGCCTGCCTAACCACATTGTAGGCAAGGGAGTAATCAAGGAGCTGAGAGCCTCACACCCGGAGGCAAATATCATTGCTGTAGATTACGATCCCGGCGCCAGCGAGGTCAATCAGCTGAACCGGATTAAGCTTATGTTAGCTACCGCTCAGAAGAATCTGGAAAAAGAGAGCGCAGCGGAAGCTGCCGTTTCTAAGGAAATGGCCTAGGTTTTGTCCTTCTATTTATGAATATTCTGTGAATATTTGATTACGATTTTTTTAATGACAAATATCGCTTCCTGTGATAGAATAAAAACAGATAGGAGGTTCTTAACTATGGGTTTGAAAACATTTGCCTGCGCTGCTGCGCTGACGCTTTTTTATACAGTCACAGCCCTTGGTGCTGAAACACAGACCGCTCTGCAGACGCTCTCTTCTGACGCTGTAGAAGCCGCTTCAAATGAAGTGATCCCAATGACAGGTTCCAAGATTGTCACAGACGATTTTTCCTTTGTTGTTCCAGAACGCTGGACTGGAAAATGTGTAATGCTCCCCACGGAAAGCGGGTTGGAAGTTTACGATCAGGATGACTATGAAAGCGATGGATCCGGCTTTATGTTTTCCATCTCCGCCTATGAGGATGACAGTTACTCCTCCCTGGAGAATTACGCTGTTCTCGGATTCTGCGGAAGTGAAACCTTTGTTCTTAATACCTCTGGAGGCAGCGAAAGTAAGAGCGTCAAAAAGGGCCTGAAGGAGCTTCAGGAGACCTTTATCGCCTTTGCTGGAAGTGAAAATTAGACTTGGTTTTATTAATATTTAAAATGCTGCACACTGTCGGGGCAACTTCCCGGCAGTGTGTTTTTTAGATTTTTAAGGAATTTATCTCAAATGCCTTTTATCTCCCACTGATATGCTGCAATAGCCTGGCTCAGTTCCCTGTCTGCCTGTTTAAATGATGCCTCTTTTTGGAGATAAGAAACTTGTCCTGCCAGGTACTCCTGTCTGGAAAGAATCCCCGCCTGAACCTTCGTCTGAAGAGCCTGATAATCTTTTTTTGCTGCCTCATAGCTCTGCGATGCCGCTTCTTTCGCCTGGATCTTAGCGGTTATTTCATTGTAAAGTGCGTCCATATCTGCATTTTTCTGGCTTTTTGCCTCTGCTATCTGGCTGGATCTCAATTCTTTTTCAGAACTTCCCTCTGAAGACTGTTTTCTCAGAGATTGAATGGCTGAATCACTGGCTATTGCTGTTCTCTTGTCTTCTTCCAAATCCACAGTACCCAGGAAGGAATCATCTGCCTGAGGAATTTCTCCCACCTCAATTTCACCAGCATTTTTTCCGATGAGAACAGCCAGCTGGCTCTTCAGAGACATTTCGCTGTTTTTTACTGACTGCAGGGAAATCTGAGCTGCCAAAAGTTCCTGCTGCGCCTCCAGAAGTTCCTGCTCAGATGCCATTCCTGCTGCCTCCATTTTTTTAACTTTTTCATATTCATCCTGAGCACTCTCTTCCTGCTTTTCTGCTGTTTTTGTCTGATCTCTCATCTGGTTATAGCTGCACATGATTGTCTGAGCAGTCTTTACCATGGTATTAATCGAGGTCTTCAGAGATTTTGTACCGCTTACTCCTGTTAATTTCCGTATATTTCGGTTCATCTGCGCCACAGAGGCTCCCAGCTGGCTTTCATTCTGCTTATACTGAGCAATCAGCTCGGCACTTCCCTTCTGTTCTTCTAAATCGTCCGCATTTTCTTCCATCTCCTGTTTGGCAGCTGACAGCGCAGTCAGCGCCTCCTGATAAATTTCGAGATTCGTATCGTACTCTCTAATGGATGATTTCACCGCAGCGTTTCCTCTTTTAATCAGCTCTTCCAGCTCATTATACTGGATTAGAGAATCATTCAGCTCCTCCTCTGTATAAACGGCAGCTGCATCATCCTGAGAATCCGCTTGTGTACTGTTTTCCTGCACCCCTGGCCCATTTGCTTCTGCGCCTGTGTCTTCCCCGGATCTTAAAAGTTCTGTCTGGACACTTTCCGGCGACCTGGCTGCCAGGACAGGGAAAGGCGGTAACAAAGACAGCGCTATCAAACTTCCTGACAGCCATTTTTTTATATCTCTTTTCCTTTTGTCTTTTCTTTCCTGTTTCATCCTTCTCTCCAAAGTACCACCTCCGTGTTTCTTTTATGAAGCAGATGCCAGACCTCCCACCTGCCAGTCATATTCCAGCTTTGCCGCAAGCAGACTGTACGCCGCCGTCTGTTTTTCTGATTCTGCCGTTTCACAGCTGCTGACAGTTGTCTGATAATTGTTTTCACTTAAAAGCCCCGCCTCCTTTTTTCTCTTTGCTGTTTCCAGTTCCTGTTCTTTTAATGACAGACTGTTTACAGCCTGAATGTACTGATTTCTGGCCAGCATCAAGCTCTGATAAGCAGTTGTCACATTAGAGCGAACTGCCTTTTCTCCGCTCGCAATCTTCTCCCGAACAGAAGCTTCCACACTGCTGGATCTGGCGTTTTGAAGCTGCTTTTTAAGAATTTTTAAATCATAATTATTTTCTGCCGCTGTATTCAAATCATTCTCCAGCTGAACGCAGTCAATGGACTCCAGGTCCGGTTCCGGAAGTTTTTTTATTTCCACTGAATCTCCATAATCCCAGCCCAGCATCAGAATCAGGCTGTTTTTTGTCTTCTCCAGGGTACTTTCTGCAGAGGTAATCTCTGACTGTGCTGTAAGCACAGCCTGCCCCGCTGTCAGTACCTCTGACTGAGTGGCCATTCCTGCCTCTGCCTTTGTCTTTAGGCTTGTCTCATTCCTTTGCGCCTCATAAAGCTCCTGCCTCAGAGCAGACAGCTTCTCCATACTGTTCCAATAAGAAATCATCAGTTCCTGGGCCTGGCTTACCAGCTCCTTCTCTTCCTGGGTATAGCCCCACTTAATTGTGTCCTCATCATCCACGCTGCTGTCTCCTGACTCTTTCATAGAATCCGCTGTCTGTTCATTCTTAATATAGGATGATAAATCCGAAGCATAGCTGGATGAATCAGGATCCAGATCCGGCTGGCTGTCATAAATTTCTTCTGCTGCATCATAATACTCCTGCGCTATTTCATTGCTGTCCTTTCCCTGATAATCCTTATAGCTGATCGCATTCTGCTTTACTGTCGTATTATATTCATGGACCAGATTCTCAATCTCCGAAAATTCCAGTATATCATCCCTGAGTAACGCCCATTCTTCCTCTGTATAGGCAAAGGGCGGACTGGCCGCCCATGCCTGAAGAGGAAAACAGAAACCAGATAAAACTGTTAAAACCGATGCTATAGCCGCTGCTCTCTGTCCGAACCTTTTTTTCATTTCCTGTCCCTCCTTTTAGTCTATATCCCAGTCTTCGTTCCATGAGCTCTGCTTTCTGTTCATAAGCGCGTAGTAAACCGGAAGCATGAAAAGCGCAACAAAAAGTCCCACTGTCAAACCTCCAATATCCACTACTGCCAGTCCCTGAGTGGTGGATCCGCTGCTTCCCAGCGCCATGGCCATAGGCAGCATTCCCAAAATCGTAGTAAGGCTGGTCATCAGCATCGGTCTCAGACGTGTCGCTCCAGCCTCTATCATAGCTGTCTCCATGTCCATTTCCATTCTGTACTGGTTTACTGTATCTACATAGAGAATTCCGTTATTTACTACGGTTCCCACTAAAATCAGAAATCCCAGGATAGAGGTCATGCTCATGGAAACACCTGTCAGCTTTAAAAAACCGAAGGAACCAATCAGGCTGAATGGAATCGTTGTCATAACCATGACTGAAAACTTAATCGATTCAAACTGCGCTGCCATGACTGCAAAAATCAGAAATACCGCTATGGCAATTGCTGTGTAAAGAGAAGAAAACTCCTCATTCATCATCCGATCCATACTGTTAGTTCCCTTTTTAATTGTTCCGGTCAGGTTCGGTGCAATCACTTCGCTGTCAATTTGAGCTGAGGTATCCTGCCCTGTAAAATCTCCGCTTAGAGTGACTTTAAACATCTTATCTTCCCGGCTGATGGAAGATGGACTGTCTTCATACACAATATCCGCTACATCTGTCAGCGCTGCCGCAGTTCCATCGCCTGCTGTCAAAGTAATATTCTTCAGCTGTTCAATCGTCTCATATTCGTTTTCCGGAAATTCTACCTTTACATCCATATCTTCTCCGTCTACTGTCAGAGTCGCGGCAGTTACCCCGCTCAAGGTCTGGTTGACCGCTGTTCCAATAGCGGAAGCCGTAAGCCCTCTCTGTTTCGCCATCAGCGGATCTACATCAATTGTAACAATCGGCGCATTATTTTCAAATGTAGAATGAATATTGATAATATCATCCCTTTTTATCAGTTCGGCCACAATTTTATCACTGGTTTCTTTTAATTCATCATAATCGGTTCCCATAAGAATCGTTTCATATCCGCGGCTGCCCTGCATAAAACTCATGGAACTTCCCGCTGTCACATCGACAGTTATATTTTCAATACCTGACAGTTCCTTCTGCCATAATTCAGCCAGTTCGTCTGTATCCATTGTTCTGTCATCTTTCAAGTAAGCTGTCACTGTACCGCTCTGGCTCTGATAACGAAGCATATATGAGTCTACATTTTCATTGGAAGAAACCAGATCCTCAATCTGTGTAATCGCGTCCTCTGCCTTTGTATCAATCAGCCCAGGCCTTGTCTCGATATCAATACTGATCTGTCCTGTATCATCAGAGGTCATCAGCTCTGTCTCCATGCCAGACGCCAGGTAAAAAGTTGCAGCCAGCATCAGAACCGATACCAGCATCACCTGTCCTTTATGCCTGAGCAATTTTTTCATAATCCTTCGATACTGATTTTGAAGATGCTCCACTGGTCTTGACATAAAAGCTTCTGTCTTTTCCTTTGGCTTATACATGACATAGCACAGAGGCACAACCGTAACAGCCGACAAAAGTGAAGCCAGCATACAGAACACAACGGTATATCCGAGAGGTCCAAACATCTGCCCTGACATTCCCTGAATTGCTGCCAGAGGAAGGAATACGACACAGGTTGTAGCCGTACCTCCAATAATAGAAGCCAGCACTGTATTGCTTCCCAGAAGAGCTGCTTTTGCATATCCAAAAATTCCTTTATCACGATTAGATTCTGTTGCCCTGAAGCAGCTTTCCAAAACAACGATTGAGTTATCCACCATCATGCCAACACCCAGAACCAGAGCGCTCATTGTAATGACATTCAAAGAAAATCCGGCAGAAGTCATGGCAATCAGGGACATTAGAATAGAGGTCGGAATCGAACTTCCCACAATTAAAGATGCCTTGACATCTCCAAAAAACAGAAAAATAACTGCCATAGAAATAAGTACAGACAGAATCATGGTTTCTGCTACATCTTTGAGTGAATCCAGAATGGTATCGGCTGTATCATCAGCCACCTCAATCTCCAGATCCGGATCCGATTCCTGAAGTTCTTTTATAACTTCATTGACAGCATTTGAAACTTCTATCGCCGTACTGCTCTGATTTTTCGTAATGGATATAGAAATCGTTTCTTCTCCATCATATCTTGAAATTCCTCCCCGCTCTTCTTCTGCTGTATATACATCCGCTACATCTTCCAGAAGTACGATATTTCCTGAATCCGTGGTAACCGGAATGGTCTTCAGTTCATTTTCACCTGATGTTTCAATGGAAGTAGTCACTGAAAGTTCCAGGTTTCCCACCACTGTATCGCCTGATGGAGAAGAGACATTGGCATCCTGGATTGCAGAGGTGATTTGAGACATTGTCACCTGATACTGCTCCATTTTCTCCCGGTTCAGCTGGATTTTTATGTATTTTGATGTACCTCCTCTCGCTTCTACAGACGCCACTGAAGAAATCTTTTCCAATTCCGGCACAATCTTCTGTTCTGTATAGTCATAAAGATCTGCCTCTGTTTTATGACCGACTGACAGCATCATGGTAGTACTCGCATTCTGGCTCATCTCCATCACAGTGGGCGTTTCCACATCCTCTGGGAGCTGACGTTCGATACTGCTCATCTTTTTTGTCAAATCGCTGTAAGCCTCATCCATATCTGTGCCATAATCATACTCCAGCATAACCATAGAAGAACCGTCGTTTGACGAAGAACTGATGCTCTTAACCCCCTCCAGTGTACTGACAGCATCCTCAATGGGCTCTGTCACCAGCTCACTGATATCTTCCGGACCGGCGCCTTCATAAGTGGCCATAATGGTCATCATGGGAGTCTCCATCTCCGGCATCTGCTCTAACGCAGCATTAAAAACAGATGAAATTCCAAACACCAGAAGACAGAGTAGAGTCATGATAATAGTAACAGGACGTTTCAGGACAAACTTTGTAATTCCCATATTCTGCATCCTCCTACCGCTGTTCTGCCGAAGAAGCTGTAGTTTCTTCGGCAGATTCTGTCTCTTCTTCCTTCAGCCTTACAGTACTTCCTTCATAAAGTTCAGAACTCCACGTACTGATAACCAAATCACTATCTGAAAGTCCAGACTGAATTTCAGCCAGTTCAGAATCAAAAATCCCTACTTCTACTTCCTGTTTGTGAACGGTTCCATTCTGGTAAATATATACGTTTCCTACACCCCCATCAAAGTAAACTGCATCCACAGGTACTGTCATAACATCTTCCGCCTTTTCAGAGGTAAGATAAATCTTTACCACACTTCCTGCTGGTATAGATTCCGCATTGCTTACACTCCCTTTCGCCTCAAACATTCCTGTGGAAGAATCGACCATCCCGCTTACCTCTGTAATCATCCCGCTGTAACTTTTCCCGTCCTTTTCTACTCTCAGCCCATCTCCTGCGGCCAGGTTTTCTGCTACCCTCTCTGTTACATAAAATTTCAAAGTCTGGGCGCCTTCTCCCGAAATAACACAGAGCTGTGTGCTGCTTCCCACTGTATCAAATACTTCAATAGAACAGCTTTCCACCTTTCCCGCAATAGGAGCAGTAATTGTACTGTATTCTACCTGATTTTCATACGTCATTTTTGCCGATTCATAAGCAAGTCTTGCTGATTCTGCCTGATTCTGATACTGCTCGTATTCCTGATCTGAAATATCTCCGCCTGTGTAGAGAAGCTGCTGGCGGTTTAAGGTACTCTGCGCCTCCTCATATGTGAGTCTGGCTGACTCCATAGAATTTTTAGCGGAATCTACCTGCTTTGTGTCTATGGTAGCTAAAATCTGCCCTTGCTCTACCATATCGCCCGCTTTTACCTGCACAGAAGTCACATCTCCTGATGTTTTAGAATAAATAGTGACTACATCCGCAGGCTCTATCGTTCCTGTCACAGAGGTTTCAAGCTCTATCGTTCCCTTTTTCGGATGCTCTGCAGATACCACCGTCACCTGATTTTCCCGATTCATCTCCTCAGGGCCTTTTCCGCCTCTTTTTTCTCCTCTGCCAGACAAAAATACCAGTGCTGCTGTAAACAGGACAGCTGCCGGAATTACAATTTTCCTGTGCTTTTTCAGTAAACTGGCTGCCTGGCTTAACATTTCTCTATTCCCTTCCCGTTTATCCATCACAATTCTCCTCTCTCCTTCCTTCACTTTTCTGGAATTACTTTTCTGGAATTCTTCATCAGACTTCCAGTTCTTTAAGAGGGAGTATACCATTTTACCTTTAATTGAACTTAAACTTAATTTAAACCGAACATAAACTAATTTTGAAACTTTTGTGTTTTCCTGCTGCTGTTTATACAAATTTAATATTCCCATGGTATACTATATTCCATCAGCAGAAAAACAAACAGCTGCGAAGCAGACAAAGCGAGGAGAAGAAGATGTTTAACATTCTTGTTGTAGAAGACGATAAAAAACTGAGAAATCTGTTCTGCACAGTTCTGATGCACAACGGCTACTGTGCCATGCCAGCAGAAACTGGAATGACCGCGCTGAAAATCCTGGATACTGAATACATCGATTTAATTATTTCTGATATCATGATGCCTGGCATGGACGGCTATGAATTGATTCAGACTTTACGGGAACATGGCTACACTATGCCGATTCTGATTATCACGGCAAAAGAAAGGTTTGAAGATAAGCAGAGAGGATTTCTGGCAGGAACGGATGATTATATGGTGAAGCCTATTGATGTGAATGAAATGATACTGCGGATCGGCGCCCTTCTGAAACGGGCCAAAATTTCCACAGAACGTAAAATTTCCTGCGGAAGTACAACTCTTGATTATGATGCCCTGACTGTACGCTGCGGCGAGGAAGTTTCTCTTCTCCCGCAGAAAGAATTCTATTTGCTCTATAAGCTGATGTCGTATCCCAATAAAATATTTACCCGCAGGCAGCTGATGGATGAAATATGGGGGATCGATTCCCCTTCTGATGAAAGAACAGTAGATGTACATATTAACCGTCTCAGAGAGCGTTTGAAAGACTGTAATGATTTTCAAATTCAAACGGTCCGGGGTCTTGGATATAAGGTGGTGAAGCAGGAATCATGAAGCGTCCGGTATCTCCTCTGAAATTTTATATTATTCTAATTATTTTAATCAGCACTACCATTACTCCTGCCCTGGTAGGCTGGATTTTGTTCCATTTCAGCAGCCGGACGAATCACTACGGACCGAACCCCTATTTTCCTTTGATGACTACTCTGGGAGAATGTCTTCTGGCTGGTTTAATTCTGACCTGGCTGGTAAATCACTTTCTTTTATCTCCCATTATGACCTTTATTGACGCTATCAAAAAAGTATCAAAAGGAGATTTCACCGTGAGGGTGAAGACAGACTATTCCTCTCCTGAGCTGAACGAGCTGGCCGGACATTTTAATAAGATGGTTCAGGAACTTGGAAGCATTGAAGCCCTGAGAAATGATTTTGCCTCCAATATCAGTCATGAATTCCGGACTCCTCTGGCCGCAATCGAAGGGTATACCACCCTTCTCCAGGATCACAGCCTCTCTGATGAGGAACGGGACGAATATATCCATATTATTATTGACAGTGTGAGACAGCTGTCCAGCCTGTCAGGCAATATTTTATCTCTCTCAAGGCTTGAAAAGCAGGAAATAGTCACCAATAAAAAATTATATTCTCTGGACGAACAGCTGCGCCAGGCTGTACTCCTTTTAGAGCCTCTATGGGACAAAAAACAGCTGGGGCTGGATATTGATCTGGAACCGGCTGAGTATTACGGAAATGGGGAGATGATGATGCAGGTCTGGGTCAATCTTCTCCACAATGCCATTCAGTATACATTAAAAGGAGGTACTGTCTCTGTGCTTCTGAAAAAACAAAATAATGCTCTGCAGATCACTATCGCCGATACAGGTATTGGCATGGATGAAACTACCTTATCCCATATTTTTGACAAATTTTTCCGTAAAGATAAGGACTCTTCTCCCGGAAACGGCCTGGGACTGCCTATGGTGAAACGAATTCTTGAATTAAACCAGGGAACCATCACTGTATCAAGCACGCTGGATATTGGTTCTGCCTTTATCGTGACTCTGCCTGCCAGCCGCTAAATTTCCGGACTTTGACAAAAATCCTGCTGCCTGACACAATACCTGTTTCGTCCGGCTTCCTTAGCCTGATAGAGAGCCTCGTCTGCCTTCCCGATCAGTTCAAAAATATCCTCTCCTTGATATTCTTTTGTATAAATTCCCATACTGACGGTTAAATATTTTGCAGCTTCTGAACGGCAGTGTGGGATTTCTTCTTCCTTTACAGCAGCCTGAATCCACTCTGCCGTTTTTTCTGCATATGCTTTATCTGAATTTGGAAGCAGTACCAGCATTTCTTCTCCCCCATACCGAACTGCCCTTCCGTTTTTTCCTGCAGCCTTTATCAAAATTTCCGCTATCGTTTTGATTCCCGCATCTCCTTTCAAATGACCATAGCAGTCGTTATACTGTTTAAAATAATCTATGTCCAGCATAATAACTGAAAGAGGATGGTTCAGAAGCTTCTTTTTATTTCTTTTCATATATTCATCCAGATATGTTCTGGTATACAGTCTGGTCATCTGATCTAAAACACTCTTTTTTCTCCATTTAATCAGAAACCATGTAAAACCTGAAAACAGAATTACTGCCATAGTTCCTCCTGCAGCAGCTGCCATCCGTCCCAAATATCTCTCTCTTTTCAGACGGCTGCACTCATATAAACCGCGGGAGTAATCCACATATTCCTCACTTAAAGCCTGATTCTTTTTCTTCAAAGTTTCGGCATATAACTCTATATACTGGACATACTGCTCCTGTTTTCCCAATTCCATGCAGATTTTTGACATATCATAGTAAATCTCTGCCTCCAGTCCAAGTCCCTGTTTTTCAGACGCTTCTGCCGTTTTCTGATACAGCTTCAAGGCTTCTTCATATTGTTCTCCACGCTGATATAGCTGAGCACGCGTATTATCAAGATAAATTTCTTTTCCAAGAGAATACTCTTCTGTATCTGACTCAAGAAGCTGATATGCCTCCCTAAGCTCTTTCTCTGCTGTATCCAAATCATTCTGCCTGGCTGCCAGCTGCGCCAGCTGATTCTTTTTCAAAATTTCTATATCATCCCTCTGCCCTGCTGGAAGAATCTCCAGAAGTTCCTCCAAACGCTTCAGACAGGAAGCAGCTTCCGAAAGCTGTCCCATTTCAATATGGGAAGCGCTCTTATTAATCAGGCACAAACTGTTTTCTGCAGCGCTGTCTCTCCTTCCAGATGCTTCAAACATCTCTAAGGACTGGCCGTACTGCTTTATCGCTGTTTCATACTGTTCAAGCGCGTAAGACGTATCGCCGACAGCTGACAGAAATTTAGCCTGATAAAACTCATTATCTGGAATCCATGGCTCTGTCTCCAATTTGTAAATACCTCTCCAGTAATAGTATAGCGCCGATGCATAACTACCGGAGAGAAAATACAGCTGCCCAATATTACCATACAGTTTCACCTGACTTTCAGATGTCAGCCCGCGTGTACGTTCTGCATATTCTTCCAGAAGCTGTGCTGATATATAAATAGATTCCTGTCCCTGAAAAAGCCGTGATACAATGTTCCAGCACAAATCTATGTTATTTCTGTTGTCCTTTGACTTTGAAAGCTCTTCTAAATCCTGCCGGCATCCTTCTGCCAGAGCAGCTTCCTCGTCTGTTAAAATCCTTTCCTCTCCCCCAAAATGTGCTTCACCATGTATCTGCCCTTGTCCAAATTTTTCTTTTTCCTGCACAGGTATCAGAAAAATTGCCGCTGCCACTGCGGCTGCGGCTAAAAAAAATGCCCCTGCCTTTTTCACTTATTTTCCTCCTCCATGTTCTGCCACTATAAAAGCGGATCGGATTATCCCATTCCGATAACCAGATCCGCTGTTAGTCCTTTTTTTCTTCTCTTTTATTCTCTTTTTTGCTGCTCACATAGGAAGCATACATTTGTGTAGTCGCCATATCTGAATGGCCTAAAATCTGTTGAACCGCCTTCATATCGGCTCCGCTGCTGATAAGGTGGGCTGCAAAGGAATGGCGGAGCGTGTGAGGGGTAATGTCTGTCTGGATTCCCGCCTTTTCCCCATAATATTTTAAAATCTTCCAAAAGCCCTGCCGGCTCATACGGCCCCCGCTGCAGTTGACAAACAGCCACTCAGACTCTTTCTGTTTTAAAAGCTCAGGCCTGGAATGCTTCATATAGTCGTCGAGAGACTTCTTCGCCACACGGCCAAAGGGGATGGTTCTTTCCCGGCCACTGTCGCTGCACGTAATAAATCCAATCGTCATATTCACATGGGATAAACTGAGATTCATCAGCTCTGAAACACGAATTCCCGTAGCATAGAGAAGCTCCAGCATTGCTTTATCACGAATCTCCTTGGGACTTCTGCCTGCCGGCTGCTCTAGCAGCCGGGTCACCTCTTCCACCGTTAAAATCGCTGGAGCCTTCTTTTCGATCTTAGGTGCTCTCAATAAGTCTGCCGGATTTCTCCGAATATGTCCCTCCGAAAATTCATAATGGAAAAATGCCTTGATCGAGGCCAGCATGCGAGAGATAGTAGTAGGCGCCTTTCCTTCCTTCTCTAAAAAAAGAATATAGGAATCCAGGCTGGTCTTCGTCACTTTCCCAGCCTCCCTCACTCCTCTATCTTCCATATAAGATGCAAACTGCAGTAAATCGCGTCGGTACGAGAGAACCGTATTCTGCGACATCTGTTTTACATCCTGAAGATATATCGCAAACCTCTCTATCTCATCAAACATACTTCGTCCCCTAATCGTTCTGTATTGCTGTAAAAAACAAGGCAGATTTTGCTTGTATCTACCATTATATCTGTAATTTCCCTATAAATCAAACACATTTTTCCCACTTTTCTCTGGATTTTCAAAGGATTGACATAAAGCATACAATATGTTGTTTTATCGTCCTCACCAACGCAAGATATTGAATTTTTTCTGTACTTCTTTAATAAAAAAATATCTTTCCCATCCATGTCATCCATTGTGGATTCAGCCATACTTCCGCAGCAGCGCCTGCCGCCAGGAGGAGCAGAAGGATCAAAAAGGCAGCTGTTCTTACCTTCTTCTCCTCCTTCAGCCCCCATCTCAAAAGAACCGCCGCTACGGGTACATAAAAAAGGCACTGGGGAAACAGCGCCAGAAGAAACACAGGAAGGGCAAAAAAACCTGCCTTCGCTGTGAGAGCAGAAAGCACAGCAGCCATAGAAAATCCCAGAACTGTCGATTCCATGCATAATACAACCAGGCTGCACGGCGTCATCCCCGCCAGCCAGACGACAACCGCCTGACTGGCCCGCCTTATGAATACAGCACATATCTCTCCTTTATCCGCCATTATTCTGCATTCTGGCTGATTCATCCATATCTGTCCTAAAATACCCAACTGTTCTTTGATTTCCTCCGGCAGACGGTTAAACCACAGACTTCCTGCCAGTGCCGACAGAGACAGGCAAAAAAGCAGCGGCATAAAAGGTCTGCTCCGAAGAGTATTGAAAAGTGGCTTCATGTTTTGTCCCGCTTTCCTTTTTTTTATCTTATGCCGCTGTTTTTATCTACAGACATTCTATTTCTCTGTTTTGTGACATCCATATTTCACTGCATAGGCTAAAATAGACGCCGCAGTTTTTCCATCTGTGATTTTTCCACAGTAAATCAGCTTCAAAAGATCCTCCAGTTCCCATTCCTCTACCTGGATGTTCTCATCTGGATCCAAGTGCTGTTTTGACGGAATCAAATCTTTGGCTACAAACACATCAATCGCCTCATCGCAAAAAGCAATCGTCGTATTAATGCTTAAAAGGTATTCCAGCTGCTCTGTCTTAAATCCAGTTTCCTCCTCCAGCTCCCTGTATGCACACTCAATCTTTGGCTCTTCCGGATAATCCAGCGCTCCTGCTGGAATTTCCAGAGTGTAGCGATCCAGGGCATTTCTGTACTGACGCACCATCAGCAGCTTTCCTTCCTTTGTCACAGCTACTACAGCTGCTGCGCCGTTGTGATGAATATAATCCCACTTTGCCTCATGTCCATTGACCTGAACGGTATCCTGATATACCTTCAGAATTGCTCCCTGATACTTCAGCTCCCGATTGACCCGCTTTACAGGAATCTCTGTCACAGTTTCCATCTGTTCTGTTCTTTGTTTCTGCTCCATAGGGCTTTCCCTCTTTCTCTTCTATTATTTCATATTCAGGCACTTCTCATAGCAGGCATCAGCCGCCTTGATCACCGCGCTGCGGAATCCGTGCTCCTCCAGAGCAGATACTGCTGCAATCGTAGTTCCTCCCGGAGAACATACACGATCCTTCAGCGTTCCAGGATGTTCTCCTGTCTCAAGAACCATTTTTGCGCTTCCCATCACAGCCTGAGCCGCCATTCGATAAGCAGTATCTCTGGGCAGTCCATATTTTACCGCACTGTCTGCCAAAGCCTCGATAAACATATAAACATATGCCGGGGAGCTTCCGCTGGCGCATACAACTGCATTGATCAGCCTCTCCTCTACCAGCTCCATCGTTCCGAAAGATTCAAAAAATCTGCGGATCACTGTCTCCTCCTCCTGGCTGAATTCCCGTTTATCATAGCAGACTCCAGTCACTCCCATTCCTACCAGAGCCGGTGTATTCGGCATAGCTCTGACGATTCTCATATCCTGTCCCAAAGCATCCTTTAAGTCTGAAATCGTGACAGACGGAGCAATTGAAATAATAATCTGATCTTTTTGAAGAACCTCTTTCACATCATCGAGAACCATCTGATAAAACTGTGGCTTTACTGCCAAAACTACAAACTTTGCCTGAGCTGCGCAGGTTTTATTATCTTCTGCCGCTTCCACTCCCGTCTCCTGAGAAACTGTCTTTACTCTCTCGCGATTTGCATCTGTCAAAATCAGATCTGCCTTGTCAAACACCTGAAGCAGTCCTCTTAAAATGGCATATCCCATATTTCCCATCCCAATAAAACCAATTTTTTTCATTTTCCTTATCCTCCATCTGTCTTTTTCTATTCCAGCTTTTATTTTACCGTTTTTCTTCTCCTTCCAGTCAGACTGATTTCATTGTAAACCTGCCATTTTTCTCTGTCAAGAATATCATTTTTCACCAAAGGAAAAGAGGAAGCCTGCCTTACCGGTATGACCGGTAAGGCAGGCTTCCTCTTTTGCCTTCATTTCTCTGGCTGTGATGTTCAGAACATATTTCTTGCCTTTATCTACTTCGCGTAATCAGTTACTCTGGATTCGCGAATTACATTCACTTTTATCTGGCCAGGGTATTCAAGTTCTGCTTCAATTCTCTTAGAAATTTCCCTTGCCATCAGCACCATACTATCGTCATTCACCTGTTCCGGGACAACCATAATCCGCACTTCGCGGCCTGCCTGAATAGCAAAAGATTTATCTACTCCCTTAAAGGAGTTTGTAATATCTTCCAGCTGTCTCAGACGGTTTGTATATGTTTCCAGAGTTTCTCTTCTTGCCCCAGGTCTTGCAGCTGAAATCGTATCAGCAGCCTGAACCAGACAGGCAATCAGGCTCTGTGGCTCCACATCACCATGATGGGATTCCACTGCATTAATGACAACGGCTGATTCCTTATACTTTCGGCACAGATCCACACCGAGCTTCACATGAGTGCCTTCCATCTCATGATCAACAGCCTTGCCAATGTCATGTAATAAGCCGGCTCTCTTTGCCGTACGAACGTCTACTCCGACCTCTGCGGCTAACAGTCCGGCAAGCTGAGCTACTTCGATGGAGTGCTTTAATGCATTCTGTCCGTAGCTTGTCCTGAATTTCATCTTTCCAAGGAGTTTTACTAATTCTGGATGGATTCCATGGATTCCAACCTCCAGAAGCGCAGCCTCTCCTTCTTCGCGCATCATGGTTTCAACTTCCTTCTGCGCCTTTTCTACCATTTCCTCAATTCTCGCCGGATGAATTCGTCCATCTACAATCAGACGCTCCAAGGCGATTCTGGCAACCTCTCTCCGAATCGGATCGAAACCGGAAAGAACGACTGCCTCCGGTGTGTCATCAATAATCAGTTCCACACCTGTCAAAGTCTCCAGAGTTCTGATGTTTCTTCCCTCACGTCCGATGATTCTGCCTTTCATTTCATCATTCGGAAGCTGTACTACCGACACAGTTGTCTCTGCCACATGATCTGCTGCACAGCGCTGAATGGCGGTCACTACGTAGTCCTTAGCCTTTTTATCAGCCTCCTCCTTCGCCTTTGCCTCCATCTCCTTAATCAGCTTTGCAGTATCATGCTTTACATCTTCCTCAACAGATTTTAACAGGTATTCCTTCGCCTGCTCTGATGTAAGGCCGGAAATCTTTTCCAGCTCCTGCATCCCTTTCTCGTAAAGCTCTTCTACCTCTGTGGTTCTCTTTTTCAGAGCGTCCTCACGGGTATTCAGTCCTGCCTCACGCTTTTCAATGGCCTCTGACTTCTTGTCCAGATTCTCTTCCTTGCTCAGCACACGTCGTTCATAGCGCTGAAGCTCCGCTCTTCTTTCCTTTGTTTCTTTCTCAAGCTCATTCTTTGTCTTTAGTGACTCTTCCTTCGCTTCAAGGAGAGCTTCTCGCTTCTTTGTCTCTGCAACCTTTAATGCTTCATCTATTATTTCCCTTGATCGTTCTTCTGCACTGCCAATCTTTGCCTCATAAGTTTTCTTCTGATGATTAACAGCGACGAACCAAGTAATAACAGCAACAATAACCGCCGTAACAACGCACATAATTATTACTTGTGGCACAGGAGCACCTCCTTATTTAGTTTTCATTGTACATATCAATACAACACTACAATTTTAAACTGTTTTATACACTATGTCAAGTATAATAGGAAGTGTTTCCACTTTTTCGTCACTATCTAACAAATGAATCAGAGAGAACTCTTCTGACTGCGTCGTAAGAAAATCCCTTCCTCACCAGGTATGCAATCTGTTTTGACAATTCCTTTTGATCTGCCTCTTCCGGATGGAAACGGCGTTTCTTGAGAATATGCCGAATTTGTTCTTCCTCATCTACCGGATTTTCCTGCATCAGCTGGCTGACACACTCCCGGCTGATACCCTTTCGGCTCAAAAGGGCAGCCAGCTCAGCCCGGCTTTTTCCTCTGGCATGAACCTCCATAAAATTCCTGGCATACTCCTCATCATCGATGTAACGATATTTCTTCAGCAGCTCAACTGCATAGTCTGCCGCAGCTAAAGGATAGCCGCCATCTCTCAGTTTTCTTCTCAGTTCTTCCTCTGTCCTGGCAGAACACTTCAGCCAGTAGACCGCCCTCTCCCTGGCACGTTTAAATACAATTTCATGGAGAATCTTCTGGTACACTTCCTCTGTCAGTTCTCCGCCCTCCTCCAGGCCGAACTGTCTTATCTCCCCCAGGTACAGGGTAAAAACGAATTCTCCATCAGCAAAGATCTTCTTCCTTCTTTTATCCAAAGTCTCTATTCTGTCAATGACCATCTAATCCCTGCCTGCCTCTTCTGCCGCTACTCTTCTGAACCAAATTCCGGCATAGCAAGCTTTGCCCCATCTGCATCTGACGCATGCTCTGCGCTTCTGTCCTCCTCAGAAACTCCATCCAGACTGTACTTGGCACGGACTCTGGCCTCAATCTCCTGGCACATCTCCTGATTTGCCTGGAGGAAGCTCTTGGCATTCTCTCTGCCCTGCCCAATCTTGCTTCCATTATAAGCGTACCAGGCGCCGCTTTTCTCCACGATGTTCTCCTTTACCGCCAGATCCAGAATATCTCCTTCCTTAGAAATACCTTTTCCGAACATAATATCAAACTCTGCTTCCTTAAACGGCGGAGCTATCTTATTCTTAACAACCTTAATGCGGACGCGGTTTCCAACCATCTCACCGCCCTGCTTCAGAGTTTCAATCCTTCTGACATCCATACGGACAGAAGAATAGAACTTCAGGGCGCGGCCTCCTGTGGTAGTCTCAGGATTTCCGAACATCACGCCTACCTTCTCGCGCAGCTGATTGATAAAAATAACAATACAGTTAGACTTGCTGATAATCGCGGTCAGCTTTCTCAGAGCCTGAGACATCAGGCGGGCCTGAAGTCCCACATGGGAATCTCCCATCTCTCCATCGATCTCAGCCTTTGGCACAAGGGCCGCCACAGAGTCCACAATCACAATGTCTACAGCTCCGGAGCGGACCATAGTCTCTGTAATCTCCAGGGCCTGCTCTCCATTGTCCGGCTGGGAAATATACAGGTTGTCAATATCAACGCCGATATTCTTCGCATAAACAGGATCCAGAGCATGCTCTGCATCAATAAATCCGGCAATTCCGCCTCTCTTCTGCACCTCTGCCACCATATGCAGAGCCACGGTCGTCTTACCACTGGACTCTGGGCCATATACTTCAATAATACGGCCTCTGGGCACGCCTCCCAGCCCCAGAGCAATATCAAGGCTCAGAGAACCAGTTGGAACTGTTTCAATATTCATATTGGCGCTGGAATCTCCCAGCTTCATCACAGATCCCTTTCCATATGCCTTCTCAATCTGTGTCAATGCAGCGTCAAGTGCCTTCAGCTTTTCTTCCCTATCCATAATTTCCTCCATCTCTTCTGCTTTATCCTGATTCTCAGCCTTCTGCTCTGCTTTTTATGAGGCGTCTAAGAGCTTTCTCATTCTCCGTCCTTCAAAAAGAACAAGTGTTCTGTTTATGTAATTATAATAGTATAGCCCGCCTGAAATGTCAACTGTTATTTTCGTTTTTATCCTGTAAAATCTTAAAGTGAAATCGCTGCCGAAACGGCAGAAAATGAAATCTGAAGCCTGCGAAATCAGGCAGAAAATAAAGAATCGTCTATATTATCAGCATACCACATTCCCTGCCTTCTGTCCAGCTGGATTCCTGTTTTTTTACATCGGTTTTTTACATCGGTTTTTCTCTCCGTTCGTTACTGTCCACTGGCAAACCAGTAAACAGTAACCTCCATTCTTCATCCTTTCCGGCATTTTCTCCTCCCCGTTGACATTCTCTTATGTTCTATATATAATCGTTATATTATATTGCGGTTTTTATTGTCACCTGGACTGTTTAAACCTATATCACAATGGTACAAAGGAGTTTTCGCAATGTTGAGCAATCGTGTTTGGGCATTGACTCCCGCCAAAATTATTTTAGGCGGGTTCTTTCTGATTATTACTGCTGGGGCTCTTCTTCTGACTCTGCCTGTCTCGTCAAAAAGCGGAGAGTTCACTCCTTTTATTGACGCGTTCTTTACAGCTACCTCCGCGACCTGTGTAACAGGCCTGGTGATTCACGATACTTATACCTACTGGTCTGTGTTTGGCCAGTCTGTGATCCTTCTTCTAATACAGATAGGAGGAATGGGAGTCGTTACTTTGGCCATTGCCATTACGATTCTTTCAGGCAGGAAAATCGGCTTAAAACAGCGCTTTGTCATGCAGGAATCCATCTCAGCCCCGCAGGTAGGCGGTATTGTCCGCATGACGAACTTTATTATTAAAGGCACCCTGGTGCTGGAACTGATAGGCGCGTTTATTATGGCAGTTCAGTTCTGCCCCCAGTTCGGCATTGTGAAAGGAATCTGGTTTTCCATTTTCCACTCTATTTCTGCTTTCTGCAACGCCGGTTTTGACCTGATGGGCGGCACTTCAGGCCTTTGCTCTTCCCTCACCAGCTACCATTCCAATCCTCTGATTGTCATTCCGGTTATGCTTCTGATCGCAGTTGGAGGCATTGGATTTTTTGTATGGGACGATGTTATCCAGCACATAAAAACACACAGAGCATTCCGGCTTCAGACGAAGGTAGTCCTCACCTCTACCTTTTTTCTGATCCTGATTCCTGCAGTTCTCTTCTTTCTGTTTGAGTTTACTCCGCAGCGCTGGGAGGGATATTCTCTGGCTGATCGGATCTATGCATCCTTTTTTCAGTCAGTTACTCCCCGAACAGCCGGTTTTAATACGGTTCCCCTGGACGGACTTTCTACCCAGGCTCAGCTTTTAACTATTATGCTGATGATTATCGGAGGTTCTCCAGGCTCCACTGCCGGCGGTATTAAGACTACTACCTTTGCCGTAGCTATCCTGTGTATCCGCTCTGTATTTCAGAATCAAGAGGGCATCCACTGCTATAAAAGGCGAATCCCTTATGAGATACTGAGGAATGCTATCGCTATTCTGGTATTGTATCTGAGCCTGTTTTTAGCGGCCAGCTTTCTTATCACCTGGGCGGACGGCGTAACACTGATGGAGTCCTCCTTTGAAGCGGCCTCTGCTATTGCCACAGTAGGACTTTCCCTGGGCATTACAGCAGATCTAAGCCTTTTTTCAAAAATAATTCTGATTCTTTTGATGTATTTTGGACGAGTCGGCGGGCTTACCATGCTGTACGCTCTCACAAACCATAAAAAATTCCCCTTCCACCTGCCTGAGGAACGAATCACGGTGGGATAAAGACTGGAAGACGCAGACGGAGGTATTCTATGAAATCAATTCTTTTGATTGGACTGGGACGTTTCGGCGCTACTATGGCCATGAAGCTTCATGAGCTGAAGCACGAGGTCATGGCAATTGATATTTCAGAAGAGAGGATCAACGCCATCCTTCCTTATGTTACCAGCGCTCAGATTGGAGACTGTACTAATGAACAGTACATGTCCTCCATCGGCGTCAGAAATTTTGATTTATGCATCGTAGCCATTGGAGACAATTTTCAGAGTTCTCTCGAAACCACGGCGCTCTTAAAGGATCTGGGCGCCAAGTTTGTCCTCTCCCGCGCCAACCGCGATATCCATGCCAAGTTCCTGCTCCGAAACGGCGCGGATCGCGTAGTGTATCCGGAAAAAGAAATGGCTATCCGATCCGCTGTCCGATACAGTTCTGATAATATTTTCGACTACATTGAACTGACTCCGGATCACTCTATCTATGAGGTTCCCGTTCCCTCCAGCTGGGTAGAAAAAAGTATTGTCCAAATTAACGTGCGAAGCAAATACCATATCTCCATTCTGGCTGTAAAGATAGGAAAGGAACTGCATACACTTCCAGGCGCAGATTACGTTTTCATAGGGAATGAGACACTGGTAATTCTGGGCGCTAATACGGATATCAAAAAATTTCTCTCTACCGTTAAATAAGGCAGTATACAAAAGGAAGCGCACCGCAGCTTTTATCGGCGCGGAACGCTTCCTTATTTATTTCTGAAAGTCTCTCTTATAGTTCCAGAACTGCTCCTGTCTCAATAATCCTGCATCTGTCCTTTAGAACTGTCTTCATTTTCCCAATTCCATAAATTCCCGTGCAGTGTACCGGCATCAGAACAGGAATCTCCATTGCCTTCAAAGCCTCAATGGTCTGATCGATTCTTTCGTCTCCTGCTGCTGACAAATGCATGCCTGCCAGAACGCTGTAAACCGGCCTGCCTGGAAAGGAGTTTTTCACATAGGATAAGCAGTTCACAATACCTGCATGACAGCATCCGGCAAATACGCACAGTCCTTTTTCTGTGTCTATCACAAGCAGCTGTTCATCCTCCATATAATCTGGCTGCTTCTCTCCATCCCTGTCAATAAAAAAGAGTTCCGGTCTCTTCTCAAACGGCACAGTATAAGGTACATTTCCCAGCACCCACACTCCTGGAAAAATTTCCTGCTTATCCTCTGTCAGAATCTCTGCGCCCCTGATGAGTTCCTGCTTCCATGGAATCCCGATCACCCGGTAGGTCTTCTTGTCGCTGTTGACTGCCTGCTTATTTAAAAAAGCATTTTTTCGTACATAGACAGGTGGCAGCGCATGCCGCTCTGCCAGATATTCCAGCCCTCCGCAATGGTCGAAATGGCCGTGACTCAGGATAATGCCATCTAAATCTGACAGTGTCTCTCCCACTCTCTCTGCATTATGCAGAAAAACGTCTGTCTGTCCAGTGTCAAACAGCAGTTTTCTTCCCTCATGAAAAATCAAAACAGAAAGTCCATGCTCCGCCAGAAAGCCTCTTTTTCCAGCTGTATTTTCATTCAGTACTGCAAATTTCATATGTTCTCCCTCTCTTTTTCCTATTCCACTAAACGTCCTACGTCCAGAAGCCCCCAGCCCTGCTGATTCCGGGGAAGTCCCAGATCTACCGCCCGCTCTCTCAGGCGAAGCTTTACCTCTAAATTCGTCATATCCGGATACTTTTCTAAAAGCAGGGCAATTGCTCCTGACACCAGAGGCGTAGACATGGATGTGCCGCTCTTATCTGTATAGCATCCTTTCCGATTTGCGCAGCTGATAATGTGGGAGCCCGGCGCTACAATATCCGGCTTCAGCACACAGGCGCTGGTAGGTCCTCTTCCAGAATAATCTATCATCCTGCTCCCGGCCACATCTACCTCCTTGTAATCATCTGAACAGCCCACTGTAATAACCTTTCTGCTGATTCCGGGCGTAGTGATCGTATAACGCCCCGGACCATTGTTTCCTGCCGCTACCACTACCACAAGCCCTGCGTCCCAGGCAGCGTCAACCCCTTTTACGAGAGCTGAATTCTCATTCATTCCCTTTTTATTAAAGGAGCCTACTGATATGTTTACAATCCGTATGCCAAACTCCTCTTTGTGTTCCCGAATCCACTTTAAACCTGTCAGAACATCGGAAGCATATCCATTTCCTTTGTGATCCAGCACCTTCAGGCAGAGGAGGCTGCATTCTGGCGCTACTCCATGATACCGTCCTCCTGACTCCAGACCGGCTCCTCCGATAATTCCCGCGATATGCGTTCCATGGCCATTGTCATCGTAGGGATCTCTTCTGTGCCTGACAAAATCCGAAAAAGAAACCACTCTATCCTCAAAATCCCGGTGGAGAAAAATCCCCGTATCCAGGACTGCTACTCCCACATGTTTTCCCGTCAGGCCAAGCCGATATGCTCCGTCGCAGTGAATCCAATTCTTTGCCTGATCCATTCTGTTTTCCTTATTCCTTTTTTATCAGGATATTCAGGCGGACAGGGCGGTGTATACAGACAGCAGCCGGAATCCCTCTCTCCTTAACTCCATCTTCTGTCATCTAAAAACATGTGATATAATATCTGACATATTTATACAGTCCGCGCTATACTGCCCAGTCCGCGCTGACTCACACTTTACAAAAGAAGGAGATAATACTATGACCTTTTCAACTTTTCTTTCTATGGCAGGAGTCCTTATCGCCCTTTCCATTCTCCTTATGTTTATCTTTTTCAGAAAAAAGCGCCTTCCCTATGAAGCCAAGCCTCTTCTGACCAAAAGAGAATATGCTTTCTATCGTCTCTTGAAAAAAGAAGCTGATGCCAGAGACCTTTTAATCTGCCCCAAAGTAGGTCTGAAAGATTTAATGGAGGTAACTATTCAAAAAAATTATCTCCAGTATTTCAGGAAAATTTCCCAAAAACATGTAGATTTCGTCATCTGCGATAAAAATCTTCGGGTTCTGTTTGCCGTTGAACTGGATGACAGCAGCCACGACACCACAGATGCAAAAAAACGGGATCTATTTAAGGATCAGGCCTTTAAGGCTGCTAAAATCCCGCTGCGGCGCATCCGTTATTTTAACGAACAGGCCGTAAAAGAGCTGTTCCGCTGATGCAGACCGGCCGCAGCCGGCATCAGTGGAACAGCTCACGTTTATTTCGGCGGAAATTTATAATAGAGCGTTCCAGGCGCAGCTCCTCCTCGAAAACGTATCAGTTCGCTGACAGTCACCAGCTGGAAGCCCTGCTCTGCCAGAGCTGGAACAATACGGTCTGTGGCATCAGCTGTGGATTTATACAGCTCATGCATCAGCACAATATCTCCGTCCTTTACCTTTCCCAGCACTGCCGCTACTGTCTGATCTGCATTCTTAGTAGCCCAGTCTCTTGTATCCACATTCCACAAGATAATCGGCTGATGAATATTAGCAAGAACAGTGGAATTGCTGCCGCCTCCCGGCAGACGTACCAAAGCCGGAGAGACTCCCGTCACAGCGGCTATTGCCTGATTTCCCATCTCAATTTCTTTTCTTATATCTGCCGCTCCCAGCTTTTGAAGGTATTTATGGCTGTAGCTGTGATTTCCAATCTCGTGGCCTGATGTCTGCATTCTGCGCAGCTCATCCTGATAGGAACCTGCACGGTTTCCTACTACAAAAAAGGTAGCCCGGCCATTGTACCGCTCTATACAGTCCATAATCCGGTTTCCTACCGGGGCGTAGGGACCATCATCATAGGTAAGTGCAATCATTGGCTTAGATGGATCAATGAGCCGTCCTCCGCTCATAATACGTCCGTCCTCTGTCTTTTCCCCTTCTGCCTGTTCCTCTGTGCCTGTATCCTGGCTTTCTGCACCGGACGCCTGATTCTCTGTACCCGTCTGGCCTTCAGAAGAATTTTCCTGCTGATCCCTGTCTGTTTCTGTCTGTCCTGCTTCCTCAGATATCAAGCCCTTTCCTGGTCCTTCTGCCTGTCCTTCCTTCGCGGCCTCTGCCGATACAGCCGCTCCATCAGATGCCGGGCCGGACGGCCCGTCTGCATAGGCAGTTATCCCGCCTGCTGATAAAAGCCCCAGACAAAGGAAGAGCGCCAGCCCCTTTCCTGCCTGTTTCTGCATCCATTCTGCGCTGTGTCTTATCTGCTCTGCCGCTTTTTTCCCATTTAATGTAGTTCTTCTCACTGCCATTTCACATCGCTCCCCTCTTTCTCATATCTATTTTTCTCACTAAGTCCATTATACCTGTTTCATCAGTGGAATACAATTAAGTTTTCCTGACAATTTTCCTAGTTTTAGTCATATGTCCAAAACAGTAATTGACATATGCCCATTTATGTCCTATACTAAAAACAGAACTGTCGATATCAGCTTATTTACTGATATATCTGAAGCTAGGAGGAATCTTTATGCCGAGACCGACCAAGTGCAGGCGCGTGTGTCATTTTCCTCCCTCTCTTGAATTTTTTCCGGTTCAGGAAGGTGAACTAAGGACGCCTGTTACCCTGACTGTAGACGAATATGAAACCATCCGCCTTATGGATCTGGAATGTCTGTC
Source organism: Clostridium sp. (assembly GCA_018377235.1). Lineage (GTDB taxonomy): Bacteria > Bacillota > Clostridia > Lachnospirales > Lachnospiraceae > Otoolea. Next base: position 85,908 of record JAGZZT010000006.1, on the reverse strand, counting down.
TCAGCAGGAATGCAGCCAATGGATGGAAGTCGCCAGAACTACTGTCCAGCGGATTTATGAGAGCGCCAGAAAAAAGCTGGCTCTCGCCCTGGTGGAGGGACGTCCTCTCCGTATCGCGGGAGGAGATTACCGTCTTTGCGACGGCCGGGAAGGCTGCAGCTTTGACGGCTGTTTTAAACGCATGTATCATCAGAAATATGAAAAAAAGAAGGGAGCACATACTATGAGAATTGCAGTTACCTATGACAATGGCCAGATTTTTCAGCATTTCGGCCACACAGAACAATTTAAAATTTATGATACTGAAAAAGGAGCTGTTACAAAATCTGAAATTGTCAATACAAATGGACAAGGTCACGGAGCGTTAGCTGGAATCCTCCATGCCCTGAATGCCGATGTTTTGATTTGCGGAGGAATCGGACAGGGCGCGAAAGATGCGCTGGCAGCAGTCGGCATCGAGCTGTATGGGGGAGTATCCGGCAGCGCAGATGAAGCAGCTGCGGCATTTTTAAACGGAACTCTTGCCTTCCAGCCGGATGTCAGGTGCAGTCACCACGACGAACACCATGGTGAAGGTCATGCCTGCGGAGAGCACGGCTGCGGAGAACATAACTGCGAAGAGCACAGCTGCGGAGAGCACCGCCGCTAAACACTGATTTTTTATCAGAAAACCGCCCATTTCTTATTAAAATTTTTAATAAATAAATCCTATTGTCCTCTTTACCTTATATATGCTAAGATAGAATTGATTTGTGCCTTCGGGCAGATAAAATTACAATCAATCACAGATCGTTACGACTGAAAGGAAGGAAAAAATGGGCGGATTTTTTGGTGTAACCTCAAAAACAAACTGCACTTTAGATTTATTCTTTGGAGTGGACTACCATTCTCATTTAGGAACGAGGAGGGGCGGTATGGCGGTTTACGGACCGGACGGCTTCAATCGTTCTATCCACAATATCGAAAATTCCCCGTTTCGTACAAAATTTGAGCGAGATGTAGATGAGCTGACAGGAAATATGGGAATTGGATGTATTTCCGACATGGATCCTCAGCCGCTTTTAATCCAATCTCATCTGGGCAGCTACGCTATTACCGCGGTGGGAAAAATTTCCAATGAAAAGGAATTAGTTAAGGAGGCTTACGAAAAGGGCCACATCCACTTTCTGGAAATGAGCGGCGGAAAAATCAATGCGACTGAGCTGGTTGCTGCTATTATCAATCAGAAAGAATCAATTGTAGATGGACTTCTCTATGCTCAGGAACGGATCAAAGGTTCCATGAGCATCCTCATCCTGACTCCAGAGGGAATTTATGTTTCCAGAGATCGGTTAGGCCGCACTCCTGCCATGATTGGAAAGAAAGAGGGAGCTTACTGCGTTTCCTTTGAAAGCTTCGCCTACATTAATCTGGGATACAAGGACTGTCATGAACTGGGACCTGGCGAGATCGTCTTTATGACACCCGAGGGCTTTGAAATTTTAAGTAAGCCCAGGGAAGAGATGAAGATCTGTTCCTTCCTGTGGGTTTATTACGGCTACCCTACTTCCACCTACGAGGGTGTCAATGTCGAAGCCATGCGTTATGCCTGCGGAAAAATGCTGGCCAAGCGGGATCACTCCGATGCAGACCTGGTGGCCGGCATTCCAGATTCCGGTATTGCCCACGCAGTAGGATATGCAAACGAATCCGGCATTCCTTTCGCCCGTCCGTTTATTAAATATACACCTACCTGGCCCCGTTCTTTCATGCCTGCCAACCAAAATCAGAGAAGTCTGATCGCACGCATGAAGCTGATCCCAGTGGACACTTTGATCCGCAATAAAAGCCTGCTTTTAATCGATGATTCTATTGTCCGCGGAACGCAGCTGGGTGAAACCACAGAATTCTTATATGAAAGCGGTGCCAAAGCGGTTCATATCCGGCCGGCCTGCCCGCCTTTAATGTTCGGATGTAAGTATCTGAACTTCTCACGGTCTAATTCTGAGATGGATCTGATTACCAGGCGGATTATCAGAGAACGGGAAGGCGAACATGTATCTGAAGAGCTGTTAGCCGATTATGCAAATCCAGACAGTACAAACTATAAGGAAATGGTAGAAGAAATCCGCAAAAAACTAAATTTCACTACGCTTCAGTTCCATCGTCTTGACGATCTGGTGGAATCTATTGGAATTTCTCCCTGCAAACTCTGCACTTACTGCTGGAGCGGAAAAGAATAGTCCTGATACTGAAATTGAGAGATCCGGCTGCCGGATCTCTCAATTCTATCTGGTTCTATTTTTCTTTTTCTCTCTCCTTTTCCAGAACCATGGCATACCGGTTGCAGGCATCCTTCAAACAGGCGATAAGCGGCTTCTGCGTCATAGCAAAATAACGGCTTCTGATTTCCTTTTCCAGCAGCTCCATATCTGTTTTCAGGCTTTTTCCAACTATCATATCTGCTACAAAATCCCTGGTTACTCCCAAAATCGTATTGCAGTCCATATTGATAATGGTTCCGCTCTTTTTCTCCAGTACCAGGCTGATGTAAAACTCCCCGTGAAGGCTGTAAATGGCGTCTTCGCGGCTGGGCTTGGCCTGTCCTACAATTAAAATAGTATTTTTTTCATATTTCATATACTTTTCTCCTTTTACAGACTGCTATTCTGTATTATCCGCACCTTTGTCACAGCAGGCGCAGAAATAACAAATTTTTCCTCCAAAATTTGTCGTGCCGGTCTGATGATAGTCCTTGACACCCCGTGTTAAAAACGGTACAATGATACTGAAAATCATACGGATTCTTTTATTTATAGGGACTCCTGCCCGGATGATCCCATTGTAAATAAGAGCCATGAATCTGAACAGGAGGAGTGGCTTTTTTTGTTTGTCCAGACTGTATCCTGACAGAAAACAGACAGAAAAACAGCTCAAAATGGGAGGTTCAATATGACTTTTTTCAGTAAACTTAATTCGATTATGAGACAGGATTTCGGCAGCCGCGGACTTATGAAGGCTCTTCCAGAGGCGGATCTGGATCTTGTTTCCAGAGAACTCGCGCAGGCCAGGCGCGTTCTTATTCTCACTGGCTTTCCTGTTATCTGCCCCGACCAGACAGTGACAGGAGAGACGGACGGACCTTTGGGAACCGCAGATTTAGCCTTTGCCCTGGAAGCAAACGGGTGTCAGGTTATGGCTGTGACAGACTGCCATTCCTCAGCTATTCTCAAGGCTGCCCTCTCTGTCCGCTGCCGCGAAGCCAGAATAGCTGTAATTCCGGAGACAGGCGCTGAATCCTTTGCAGAGGATCTTTTAGACGCCTTTTCTCCCACCCATGTAGTTACTCTGGAACGGCCTGGCAAAGCCTGCGACGGCCATTATCACAATATGCGGGGGATTGTCATTGATTCAATGACTGCGGACGCCGACTGCTTTCTCTCCCTTGCCAGAGAAAAGAACATCTGCACAATTTCCATAGGGGACGGCGGAAACGAAATGGGTATGGGCGCGTTCCGAAAAGAGATAGAATCTTTCGTTCCCCTTGGCAGCGAAATATGCTCTCAGCAGGGTGCCGACTATGCCTTGGCCAGCGGAGTATCTAACTGGTGGGGAATCGGAGCCGCCGCTCTTCTCTCCAGAGAAACGCAGAAATTTCTGCTTCCGGATGAAGAGCAGGAAACGGAAATGCTCCGCCGCGTCCTTCAGGCCGGAGGAGCAGACGGCGCCACAGGACTTCGTGAAATGACTGTAGACCGTCTCCCCCTGGCTGTACATCTGGGAATTTTAAAAGAAGTTTCTTCCCTGGTTCTTGAAGAACTGAAGCTGGGAGCCGCCTGATTCCTGTCCTGACCTACAAAGGAGACTTCATGGAAATCAATTACGATTACTACCGGATTTTTTACTATGTAGCCAAATACAAAAGCTTCACACAGGCGGCCCATGTCCTGCTGAATAATCAGCCTAATATCACCCGTTCCATGAACAACCTGGAAAATCAGCTGGGATGTCAGCTGTTTGTCCGTTCAAACCGGGGTGTAGAACTGACGCCGGAAGGGGAGCGCCTGTTTTCTCATGTCTCCATCGCCTACAGGCAGCTCCAGGCTGCTGAGATGGAACTGGGACAGAACCGTGAACTTCAAAGCGGCAGCGTCTCTGTCGGTGTCAGCAGCAGCGCGTTCCATGAAGTCCTGCTTCCAAAGCTGATCAAGTTTCACAGCCTGTTTCCAGGAATCAGGCTGCGCTTGGTATCTGCCGACAAAACGCAGGCTGTCCTGCTTCTGAAAAAGGAGCGGATTGACTTCGCCCTGTCTGCTCTGTCTGAAGAACCAGAGAAAACAGAGTCGCCATTCAGGGAAACACCGCTGAAAGAATTCAGGGAAGTCCTGATTGGATCCAGACAATGCAGCTTTTTAGCGGATCGTCCCAGATATCCGGCAGAACTCTCCGGATTTCCCCTCATAACACTGGGAAGGAGTGCCGAATCCTTTGAATTTTATCGTTCTTTTTATCAAAGTCTGGGATTCTCCCCGGTTCCTGATATCGAGGCATCCTCTGCAGAACAGATGCTTAGTCTGATACAAAACGGTTTGGGAATCGGCTTTCTTTCTGAACGCCTGGCTGAAACTGCTCTGTCCTCCGGCTGTGTTGTCCGGATCCCCCTGGCCAAGGAGCCTCCCGCCAGGCGCTGCAGTCTTATCGAAGATTCAAGCCGGCCTTTAAGTCAGCCAGCTGCCCAGCTGGTAAATCTGCTTCTGGAACAGGAAAAAACAGAATAGAAAAACAGGAGCAGTCTCCTGCCAGCACATTGGGCTGCAGAGAGATATCTGCTCCTGTTTTTATTTCAGCCAGGAAAAGCTGATTTTAGCACGCCCTTAAAACTATGCTCTTGGGCCTGCGTTCTTGATCTCCTCAGGCATATCTGGATACTTCTTATCAAAGTTGTCCTTAAACATTTTAGCTAACTTTGCAGCAGCCTCGTCGTAGGCAGCCTTGTCAGCCCATGTATCTCTTGGGTTCATAATCTCAGCCGGAGCGCCTGGGCAGGACTGCGGAACATCTACATTGAATACGTCGTCATGCTTGTACTCTGCCTTCTCCAGCTCGCCGTTTAATGCAGCTGTAACCATGGCTCTTGTGTAGGAGAGCTTCATTCTGCTTCCCACTCCGTAAGGACCGCCTGTCCATCCTGTATTTACAAGGTAAACCTTTGTATTGTATTTTCTGATTCTCTCACCTAACATCTCTGCGTATACAGACGGATTTAACGGCATGAACGGCTCGCCGAACAGGGTACTGAAAGTTGGCTGCGGCTCCTTGATTCCGCGCTCTGTACCGGCTAACTTGGATGTGAAGCCTGTTACAAAGTGGTACATAGCCGCGTTCTCATCCAGTCTGGAGATTGGAGGAAGTACGCCGAAGGCATCTGCTGTCAGGAAAATAACTACCTTAGGAACTCCGCCTACGCCTGGAATCTGCGCATTGTCAATGTAAGTAATCGGGTAGCCTACTCGTGTGTTCTCTGTGATGGAGTCATCATCATAATCAGGAATTCTTGTCTCCGGGTCGATCACTACATTCTCCACCTCGCTGCCGAAACGGATTGCGCTGTAGATCTCCGGCTCGTTCTTCGGATCCAGATTGATACATTTTGCGTAGCAGCCTCCCTCGAAGTTGAATACGCCATTGTCACACCATCCATGCTCATCGTCTCCGATCAGCTTTCTTGCCGGATCTGCAGACAGAGTTGTCTTTCCTGTTCCGGAAAGGCCGAAGAAGATAGCCGTCTCATGAGTCTCAGGATCCATATTTGCGGAGCAGTGCATTGGAAGCACATTTTCCTCAACCGGCATTAAATAGTTCATAACAGAGAATACAGATTTTTTAATCTCTCCTGAATACTGAGAACCGGCGATCAGTACAATTTTCTCCTGGAAGTTTACGATAATAGCTGCCTCAGAGTGTGTTCCGTCTACCGCAGGATCGCAGGTAAAGCCTGGAGCTACAACCAGTGTGAAATCTGCTGCACCATAGGATTCCAGTTCCTCTGCTGTGGGTCTGATTAACAGCTGATGGATAAACAGGTTCTGGCTTGCGAACTCATTGACAACCATGAACTTTCTGGTGTACTTCTTATCAGCGCCTGCAAAGCCCTGGAATACATATAATTCCTTATCTGCCAGATATGTGAACATTTTATTTTTAATAGACTGGTAGGCATCTTCAGAGATAGCGACGTTTACGTCTCCCCAGGCAATCTTGTCATGTACATCCTTTGTATCAACGATAAATTTATCTTTCGGTGAGCGGCCTGTATACTTGCCTGTAGTAACAGAAAGAGCACCTGTATTTGTCAGCACTCCCTCGCCGCGGCGAAGAGCCTCCTCTACCAGACGGGCAGGGTTTAAGTTGTAGTGAACCTTGCCTGTGGTGTTCTGAATTCCAATCATTTCTAAGCTGTGGTTTTCTTTCATGAAATTGCCTCCTGTCAGTTATAATTTTTTACCTATAGATTATATATTACACTTATTATGCGACATCTGTAAAATATATTTTTTATATTACAGTCATATATTTTTGATATGTCTCAAAAATTTCCTCTTTAATCTTCAAAACAGCCGCCGCAGAACTCTCTGCAGCGGCTGTCTGAATAGCCGGCTCTCTCCTGACTGTTAAACTGTCCTGTCCCTGGCAGCTGTTTCATTAAATAATGCCTCGGCGCATCACAATGTCAATCCGCTCCTTATCAAGGCTTCTGATAACCTCCACAGCCATCTTTACGGTAGCGTCAATATCCTCCATGGCACAGAAATTATAATGAGTGTGCACGTACCGGGACGGGATTCCCAGAACCAGAACCGGTACTGCCTTTCCTGTCAGGCTGATCTTTCCCGCGTTGGTACTTCCTCCGCGTCTTACGGCATCCTGATATTTGATACCGCACTTGTCTCCGATTTCCTGAGCCAGACGGATAAATTCGGGATTTGACACATAACTGGCATCCATATGGCGGATCTGAGTTCCTGTCTTTAAGCTGCACTGGGCAATTCCGGGGCGGAAATAGAAGTCATCCGCCGGAGAACCCTCAAATACAATAGCTAAGTCCGGTAAAATCTGCTGGGAGGTTACCTGAGCGCCTCTGGTGCCCACCTCTTCCTGAGCTGCAAAGCCGCCGACCACTTCCACAGCCAGCTGCTCCGACTCTGCCTGAAGAGCCTTCATTGTACTCAGAATACTTACACATCCCAGACGGTTATCAAAAGCCTTTCCATAGCAGATTCCATGTTCCCCGTCATACTCAAATTTCACATCCGGCATCACTGGATCCCCCACTGCTATGCCGTAATCCTCCATCACTTCTCTCCGGCTGGAGGCTCCTACATCAATTCTGATATCCTCAATATTTAAGGAATTGTCCGCCCGTTCTGCAGCAGTCAGAAAATGCACTGGCTTGGAGGTGGTAATGCCCCGGACCTTCTTTCCCACTCTGTTTTTTACAATGACAGAATGAGCCGGAATGTTTGTATTATGAATACCGCCCAGGCAGATAATATCGAGCAGGCCGTTCTCCTCGATATTCTGAACCATAAATCCTACCTCGTCAGAGTGGGCGTCCAGCATCAGAACCGGCCGCTTTCTGCCTTCCTGTGGCATACACCGTTTTTTCGCCGCCTCATCCATATAAGCGTATACATTGTGCATGGCGTCATGCTCCAGATAAAGGCTGCCGCTGTGCTTCTTCACCGCCTGCACAACCTCTTCCTCAAACCCGCTGGGGCCAAAGGCGTTTGTAAGATCCTCTACCATTTTTAAATCTGCCATAGTTTCCTGTTCCTCCTGTCTGTATGTCTTCTGCTTTTTCCAGCCTTAATAAACCATAAAGGAGTGAGCTGTCACAATATCCTTATAATCTCTGCTGACTACCCGGTTGGTTCTCTCGTCGATTCTCTCTGCGCCTGGGAAAAAGGACATCTGGTAGGCCTTTTTCAGATCCTTGTAATTAACTATATACTCGAATTCTTCCGGCATAGAGATCTGGCAGGCTTTTAAGTCTCTGCCGAGTGCCTCCTTTACCTTCTCTTTCAAAAGCTTGTCTGCAGCTGTCACGCTCATATTGATGGTGCTGGCTCCTACTCCCCTCTTCACAGCTGCTGTAGTAATGTCTGGAACCATTTCCTTCGCCAGTCTGCAGATTCCCTCATCACCAGAAATAAAGACGGCCGGTACTCCCATCATAGCCGCTGTGTAAGTGTTGAGCATAAACTCGCTCATCACCTTTCCATTTAGAAGAATCTGATTACTGTTTCCTGTAGAGGTATGGCTGATAGGATTTCCTCCATTGCCAGCCGGCGCGTGATAGCCCACATAAAGTACGCCGTCAAAGGTCTCGTCCAGACCGAACATCATATTATAAGGATGGCCGCTCTTTCCACGGATCAGAGTCACGCCCTCCGGCATGGCGGTAAAGTCAATGTTAGTGGCGTCTCCGTGTCCGTCCTTGACCACTATCTCGTCGGCTCCTGCCTCCAGAGCCGCCTGGCAGACAATTCTTACCTCATCTGTCATCCGTTTTGCAAACTGCCGATACTCCGGCGTCTCCTTATGTGTTTCGCTGGCAAGCGTCGTGCCGACGCAGCCTTCAATATCAGCGCTGATAAACAGCTTCATAACGCTCATCTCCTTTTTTCATATCCTCTGACGCGCTATTTGACGTTGGGATTTTCCTTATCGTACAGGTGGCAGTATACAAAGTGATCCTCTCCCACCTGGTATTTCTTCGGCGCTTCCTTCTTGCAGATTTCCATGCACTTGGGACATCTGGTGTGGAACTTGCAGCCGGACGGAGGATTGATAGCGGAAGGAATGCTGCCCTCCAGAATGATTCTCTCCTTCTTCACCGTCGGATCTGGAATCGGAACTGCGGACAGCAAAGCCTGGGTGTATGGATGCATCGGATTCTTGTACAGATTTTCCTTATTTGCTTCCTCCACGAAGTTTCCAAGATACATAACGCCGATCCGGTCGCTGATATGCTCTACAACGCTCAGATCATGGGCAATAAAAATATAAGTCAGGTGATATTCCTTCTTCAGCTTATTCATCAGGTTTAATACCTGTGACTGTATGGAAACGTCAAGGGCGGAAACCGGCTCGTCGGCAATAATCAGCTGCGGGCGGACTGCCAGGGCTCTGGCAATTCCGATTCTCTGCCTCTGGCCGCCAGAGAACTCATGCGGATACCGTCTGGCGTGATAATCGTCCATGCCTACCTCTCTCAGCAGACGAACCACCGCCTCATCTATCTCCTGCTTGCTGCTGGCCAGTCCGTGAATCTGGAGGGGTTCCGCCAGAATGTCGTGAATGGACATTCTGGGATTTAAGGATGCGTAAGGATCCTGGAATACCATCTGCACTTTTTTCCTGACTCCGCGCATTTTTTTGCTGTTGTAGTTTCTGATATCCTCGCCGTCCAGGATGATCTTTCCGTCTGTGGGCTCAATCAGCTTGCAGATCGCCTTTCCAAGAGTAGACTTTCCACATCCAGACTCTCCTACAATCCCAAATACCTCACCTTTTTTTACCTCAAAATCTACGCCGTCTACGGCCTTTACAAAAGCCTTGGTTCCAAATAAACCATCTGACACAGGATAATACTGCTTCAGGCCTTCTACCTTTAATAAATCTTCTGCCATAACCGTCCCCCCTTATTTATCGCAGAGCCAGCATCTGCTCTGGTGTCCGTTTCCGAGATCAAAGAATCCCGGCTCTTCCTCTTTGCAACGCTCTGTGGCGTAAGCGCACCTGGGGGCAAACTTACAGCCCTTGGGCATGTATTTAGGGTTCGGCACATTTCCTGGAATGGAGTCTAATTCATCCACATGCTCTCCCAGCTTCGGGATGGATTTTAACAGTCCCTGTGTGTAGGGATGGGCTGTCTTTCCGAAAATATCATACACGTTTCCCTTCTCCACCACGCGGCCGCAGTACATGACTACTACCTCGTCGCAGGTCTCCGCCACTACACCCAAATCGTGGGTAATAAACATAATGGAGGTCCCGATCTCTTTTTTCAAGTGGTTCATCAGATCGATAATCTGAGCCTGAATGGTCACGTCAAGAGCTGTAGTGGGCTCGTCGGCAATGAGAATCTTAGGGTTGCAGACAAGAGCCATGGCGATCATAACACGCTGTCTCTGGCCGCCGGAAAGCTGGAAGGGATACTCGTTTACAATCCGCTCCACTCGTGGAAGTCCTGTCTTTTTTAACATCTCCACAGCCATGGTTCTGGCCTCTTCCTTGGTTTTGTTCTGGTGCATTTTGATGGCTTCCACCAGCTGATCTCCGATTTTCATAACAGGATTCAGGCTGGTCATGGGCTCCTGGAAAATCATGGAGATCTGATTTCCCCTGATTTTCCTGCGTTCCTCTGTGCTTAAATTCGTAATATCACGTCCATCTAAAAGAATCTGGCCTTCCACTACCTTGCCTGTGGTTCCCATTAAAAGTCCCATGACAGACAGGGCTGTTACGCTCTTTCCGCTTCCTGACTCTCCTACAATACCAAGGGTGGATCCCTCTTTCAGCTCGATATCCACTCCGTCCACCGACTTCACCACCCCATTGTCAGTGAAGAAATAGGTGTGCATATTTTTTATCTCAAGAATATTTTTCCTTGTATCCATTTGATTCCTCCTTTTGTCCTCTGACTGTTTAATCTGTCAGCTTCGGATCCAGCGCGTCCCTGAGTCCGTCTCCTAAAAGGTTAAAGCACAGAACTGTCAGGAAAATCGCAAGGCCTGGGAACAGGGTAATATGCCAGCTGGTAGCCATATAGGTTCTTCCGTTGCTGAGAAGAAGGCCCCATTCAGGTGTCGGCGGCTGCGCGCCCATACCCAGGAAGCTTAAGCTGGATGCCGTCAGAATGGAGGTTCCGATGGACATGGTATACTGTACGATAATATTCGGAATTGCACTGGGCAGAATGTGGCGGAACAGGATTCTGGCATCGCTGGCGCCCAGATTCTTCGCCGCCTGCACAAACACATTTCCTTTAGTAGCTAAGGTAGTGCTTCGCACAAGCCTTGCAAAGGTCGGCGTACTGAACACTGCCACAGCGATTACTACGTTTGTCATACCGCTGCCTAAGATAGCGATGATAGCGATTGCCAGGATAATACCTGGGAATGCAAAAAGCGTATCGCAGATTCTCATAATAATGGAATCCAGAATTCCGCCATAATATCCGCCTAACAGCCCAAGAATAGTTCCGCAGACTGCGGCGATGCTGACTGAAAAAAGTCCCACACTCAGGGAAATCCTGGTTCCGCAGATGATTCTTGAGAAGAGATCACGTCCAAATTCATCCGTTCCAAACCAGTGAGCTGCACTGGGCCCCTGCATAATCGCCGTATAATCATATTCATTGATTCCATAAGGTGCAATCTGGTAGCTTACCACTGCCAGCACTACCAGCGCAATAATAAAGAACATTGCTGCGATTGCCGTCTTCTGTTTTTTAAATTTTCTAACAAAATCTTTAAATGGCGTATTGATGTCCATTTTCTCATTTAATACTTTTTCCTTCGCCATAACTGTTCCCCTTTCCCATTAATTCAGCTTGATTTCCGGATTCAGCAGAGCATAGAGGATGTCCACCACCAGATTAATCACTACAAAGTGCAGGGAGAAAATCAGGATCAGGGATTGGATGGCATTGTAATCTCTGTAGTTTACAGATTCTACGAGAAGGGAGCCAAGTCCCGGAAACGCAAATACAGATTCTGTTACAACGGATCCGCCTAACAGGAAGCCGAACTGAAGTCCCACGACAGTCACAACGGAAATCATGGCGTTCCTAAATGCGTGCTTCCAGATAACGGTTCTCTCCTTTAAGCCCTTGGCTCTGGCTGTTCTGATATAGTCCTCTTTCATTACCTCGATAATAGAGGAACGTGTAAAGCGGGCAATAATCGCGGCAATACTGGTTCCCAGAGCAATGGACGGGAGGATAAAGCTTTTCCAGGAATCAGCTCCTGTCGTAGGAAGCCATTTTAAATTAACGGAAAAGACCATAATGAGAAGGAAGCCTATCCAGAAGGAGGGCATGGAAATTCCTGATATGGCCATTGTCATGCCAGTATAGTCCTGCCACTTCGATCTGTGTTTTCCAGACCAGACGCCCAGGAGCACGCCGACCACCACACTCCAGGCCAGGCTGAACAGGGTCAGCTTAACAGTGTTCATATAGCGGAGGCTCACCTCTGTAGCTACCGGACGTTTCGTACGCAGAGACATTCCCAGATCGCCGTGGAACAATCCAGTCACATAGTCCACGTACTGAGTCACGATGGGCTTATTTAATCCCAGCTCCTCTCTCACTACTTCTACATCCTCCAGCGTAGCCTGGGGACCGGCCACCAGACGGGCCGGATCGCCTGGTATCAGGCGGACAAAAAAGAAAACAAAGGTTGTAACAATAATCAGTGTCGGGATCACACCGATGATGCGCTTAATGATGTATTTGAGCATCCGCTCACTCTCCCCTCTCTCCTTAGTCTCAAAAATGGTTTGGCGATCCTCTTACTGCTCTGAGGACGCCAAACCATTTTCAGGCAAAGCCTTTTATTTTACTCAGATCCTATTTTGCCATTCTTGCGTTTCTGATGTTCAGGCAGTTATCCGGATATACCTTTACATTGGCAATCTTGTTTGTAGTTGCCCATGTATTGTAATCATTTACCAGGCATACCATCGGGCAGTCCTCCCAAAGGATATCCTGCGCCTGAGCATAAAATTCTGCTCTCTTTGTCTCATCAGCTGTGCTGAGAGCATCGTAAAGAAGTTTATCTACCTCTTCGTTCTCATAATAACAGATGTTATAGCTCATCGGCGGCTCAGACTCAACAGCAACTAATGGGCGGATACCCCAGTCAGCATCTCCTGTAGAGGAGGACCAGCCAATTACATACATCTCAACCTCTGCCTCAGCACCTGGCTTATCCACATTTTCTACCTTGTCATTTACAACCGCACTCTCCAGAGCATTGATATTCATGGTAATTCCCACCTGAGCCAGCTGCTGCTGAAGGAATTCGCCCTGCTTTAAGTTTCCTGTAGTGCTGGCGCAGATTAAGGTACACTCAAATCCGTCCGGATATCCCGCCTCTGCTAACAGCTCCTTTGCCTTCTCCGGATCATATGGATACGGATCGTTTCCTTTGTAGTGCTGAGTAGCAGGTCCGATGATGGAGGAAGCAGCTGAAGAAAGACCATTCTTTACTACTGCAATATACGCTTCCTTATTAATAGCGTAGTTCACTGCCTGACGGACTCTCTTATCATTAAACGGAGCCTTCTGGTTGTTCATGAACAGGTAGCGCACTACCATGCCTTCTTCTGCTCCTACATAGATATTTGTGTCGCCTGCCAGAGCCTGCATGCTCTCTGTAGGAACCGGCCAGATGAAATCTGCGTCTCCAGACTGAAGCATCGCTACTCGTGTGGCATTCTCTGCTACCGGGCGGAAAGTTACGCTCTTAAATCCTGCATCCGGCTCTGCTAAAGCTGTGCCGCCGCAGATTTCTGCATCGTAGCCCCACCAGTCTTTATTCAGAGTAACTGTAGCATGATCGCCTGCCACCCACTCTTTGAATATGTACTGTCCTGTTCCTACCGGATTCTCCGCGCAGGCTTCGCTGCCCTGTGCGATTACCTGCGGGCTCATAAGCACACAGGCCGGATGTGCCAGAGTGGAAATAAACGCTCCGAAAGACTGAGAAAGCTTTACCTTCACTGTGTAGTCATCAACAATCTCTGTAGAATCGATTACATTGCACAGAAGTGTAGTTCTTTTAAGTCCCAGTTCCTTATCAGCCCAGCGGTCCAGATTGGCCTTGGCAGCCTCCGCATTAAATGGAGTTCCATCTGTAAAGGAAATTCCCTGTCTTAAATGAATCACGTACTCAGTAGCATCCTCATTCGCCTCATAATCAGTCGCCAGCATTGGGATAATCTTCATATCGTCATCAAAGCCGAACAGTCCGTCCATCATCATCCTCTGAATGCCGCCGGATAAGGTATCGCTGGTATCCATAGGATCCATGGTTGTGAAGTCCACCAGCATTGCTCCCACAACGTCTGTTTCCTGGGATACAGATTCGCCTTCAGGTACTGTCACTTCTGCAGCTGATACCGGAATCTCTGCCTGAGCTCCTGAATTCTCTCCTCCTGGAGCCTTGCTTTCGCCTGTCTGTCCCGTGGTTTCTTTGCCGGAATCACCGGAACCGCCGCATCCTGCCATGGACAGGGCCATCACTCCAGCCATGGCGAGAGCCAGCAGTTTTTTTGCTCTCAATTTCATAGTTTTTCCTCCCTTTCTTTTCACAGCGTCTGCCTCCTGGACTTTCTCACTGTAAATTTCTGAATTTTTAATTTATTATCCCATAAACCGGCTGTTATGTCAACATTTCATGTTATAAAATCTCTATTTTCTTTTTAAGTTATAAATATCGAATATCACTGTTAATTTGTTAAAACAAAAACAATTTTCCTCTTTTTTACGGATTCATCCTCGCATTTCTGATATTGAGACATCCATCCGGGTAGATTTTCACGTTAGCGACATCTGCAGAAGAAGCCCAGGTATTATAGTCGTTAGCAAAAAATACAACCGGACACTCTTCCCAGATAATATCCTGGGCCTTGGCGTAGAGTTCTGCCCGCTTTTCCTCATCTGCCGTTTCCAAAGCCGCTTTTAAGAATCCATCTATCTCCTCGTTCTCAAAATAGCTGATATTATAACTCTTGGGAGGCTCAGATTCACTGGCAAGCACCGGGCGGATTCCCCAGTCGGCGTCTCCCGTAGAGGAGGACCAGCCGCTCATATACATCTCCACCTCGACCTCTGATCCAGGTCCCTCGGCACTCTCCACCTTCTCGCTGACAATAGCCTTCTCCATGGAATTAATGTTGACCGTAATACCTGCCTGAGCCAGCTGCTGCTGAATAAATTCGCACTGTTTTAAGTCGCTGGTGGTTGTGGTGCAGATCAGGCTGGTTTCAAAGCCATCCGGATATCCTGCATCTGCCAGCAGCTTCTCTGCCTTCTCTAAATCATAAGGATAGGGATCATTTCCCTTGTAGTGCTGCGTTGCCGGCCCTAAAATGGAGGTTGCCTTGGAGGCAAGACCATTTTTCACAACAGCAATGTAGGCGTCCTTATCGATCGCATAATTCATAGCCTGACGGACTCTCACATCATTAAACGGAGCCTTCTGTGTATTCATAAACATATATCTGACAACAATGCCCTCGTCCGCGCCTACATATACATTTTTATCTGCTGCCAGAGTCTGCATACTTTCTGTGGGAACCGGCCAGATAAAATCTGCCTCTCCTGACTGAAGCATAGCCACTCGTGATGCGTTTTCCCCAACTGGGCGGAAGGTAATGCTTTTAAAGCCTGCATCCGGTTCTGCCAGGGCGGTGCCTCCGCAGATCTCCGGGTCGTAGCCCCACCAGTCCTGATTCAAGGTAACCGTAGTGTGATCGCCGGCCACCCACTCTTTAAACACATACTGTCCCGTCCCCACCGGACTGGAAGCACAGGCCTCCTTTCCCTGTTCGATCACCTGAGGACTCATTAGCACGCAGGCCGGATGAGCCAAAGTCGCAATAAACGCTCCAAAAGGTTCTGTCAAAGTCACTTTTACTGTATACTCATCTACTGCCTCCGCGGACTTCAGCACGTTGCAGAGAAGCGTTGTCCTCTTAAGCCCCAGTTCCTTATCTCCCCAGCGGTCAAAATTCGCCTTGACCGCCTCCGCATTAAGAGGAGTACCGTCTGAGAAAGAGATACCCTGCCTTAAATGAATCACATATTCTGTGGCGTCCTCATTGGCCTCATAGGACTCTGCCAGAAGCGGAATAATTTTCATATCATCATCAAAACCAAATAAGCCGTCCATCATCAGACGCTGCACTCCGCCTGACAGGGTGTCGCTGGTGTCCATGGGATCCATGGTCATAAAATCGACAGCCATGGCTGCCGTCACATCTGTTTCCTGAGATATGGAAGCCCCCTCAGGCACCGACGGTTCCGCTTCAGATACTGGAAGAACCTTCTCTCCTGATTCCTGAGACGCTGCTGTCTGGTTCATTTTCCCTTCTGCCTGATTCCCTGCTTCTGAGCCCGCTTCCTGCTGCTGGCCCGCGTCTGCGTCACCCTGAGATGCGCCGCAAGCTGTCATAAGCAGCGCCATGCCTCCTGCTGCTGCCGCTAACCAGAGCTTCGTTCTCCAAAACTTTGATTTCTTCTTCATATTTCTTTCCTCCCCTCTCACCCGTCTGCGATACGCCGAATTTTCCTTTTTCGCAAGTTTAACACGCTGTCAATCTACCACTTTAACTTGATGATTTAAAATAGTTGCGTATATTATTACACATTTAAATATACATTGCAATATTTTTTTAATTTATTTTTATTTATCATCTATTTTCATTTTTCCTGTGATGTTTCTTCATTTAGTGTTATAATTAGAATATCTTATATACTATACTTATCTTTTAAGGGGGTTTTACCTATGACGAAAAAGCCGCTTATCGGAATTATCACTATTTTAGATGCACAGGCAGTACCCAGAGTATCTGTAAACATCAACTATCAGAACGCTGTCATACAGGCAGGAGGCATCCCTATTCTGCTTCCCGTCACGAAGGAGGAGGAGCTGCTCAAAGACTACGCCCATATGTGCGATGGATTTCTTTTCAGCGGAGGACAGGATATTTCTCCCTGCCGATACAATGAGCTGCCCAGCCGTCTGACTGGTCCAAGCAGCCTTCTGCTGGATGACTATCAGCTGAATCTGATGAAGCTGGTTCTGGATTCCAGAAAGCCTTTTATCGCCATCTGCCGCGGTATTCAGGTACTCAACGTGGCCTGCGGAGGCACTCTTTATCAGGACTTAACCGAGTTTTCTCCTACTGTCTCCAAACATATGCAGGAAACAGATCGGGGCGATGTAAGCCACCCTGTCACTATCCAGGAGGACACTATTCTTCACAGCCTGTTCGGTGACCGTATCTGGACCAACAGCTATCACCACCAGGCTCTGAAGAGAGTTCCAGGCGTTCTCAAAGTAGCGGCTCACTCTGACGATGGTGTAGTAGAAGCTGTAGAGGTACGCGATTATCCCTTCGGTATTGGTCTGCAGTGGCATCCAGAAGCCATGCTGGCTTTCAACGATACTATGCTGCCTCTGTTTAAGGCCTTCACTCAGGCAGCCGGAGACGGACAGCAGGTCTAAGAACAGATTTTTCTGATATATATTGCAGGTACAGCAATAGAGTTCAGCACCATAGCCGCACACGTCATAAGACCGGAAAACGCTTATTTTTCCGGTCTTTGCTGTTCTCTGCACCTGCGTGCCGCCAAATCCTCTTTGGTTCTCTTTTGTTTTTTTCAGCCGCTGCTTGACTTTGAACAGCGTCAGTTTTTATCTTATAGCTTTCTTCATCGACTTTATATACTCTCCCACATGCTCAGGCGCATCTTTTCCGTGTTTTTCAAGCAATTTAATAATAGCTGAGCCAACAATTGCGCCATCAGAAACAGCTGCCATTTTCTTTGCCTGTTCCGGCGTTGAAATACCAAATCCTACTGCACAAGGAATATCAGTATTCTCACGTACCACTTTAATAATAGATGAAAGGTCTGTCTTTATTTCACTTCTCATGCCTGTAACGCCGAGACTGGATACGATATATATGAATCCTTCTGCTTCTTTGGCTATCATAGCGATGCGGTTTTCAGAAGTAGGAGCAATCAGTGAAATCAAGTCAACGCCATATTTTTGACAGACAGGCAGAAACTCCTCTTTTTCTTCAAATGGCAAATCGGGAAGAATTAATCCGTCAATCGCAATATCACCACAGGTGGAAATAAATTTTTCCGCACCATAGGAAAAAATCACATTGGCATAGGTCATAAAAACCATTGGAATTTTCACATCGCGGCGAAGCTCTTTGACAAAGGCGAAGATCTTATCAGTTGTGATGCCGCCGTTCAGCGCTCTCAGGTTTGCTCCCTGAATAACGGAGCCCTCTGCGGTGGGATCGGAGAACGGAATACCAAGCTCAATAAGGTCTGCTCCGTTCTCTGCAGCTGCACGAACCAGTGACGCTGTTGTTTCTAGATCAGGATCTCCACAGGTGATAAATGGGATGAATGCCTTGCCCTTTTCAAACGCTTTCTTAATATTACTCATGAATATCCTCCCCTCTGTAACGGGCAATGGCGGCGCAGTCCTTGTCGCCTCTGCCGGAAATAGTCACTGTGATAATTTTGTCTTTATCCATTGCCGGCGCTATTTTTATAGCGTGAGCAACTGCGTGCGCCGATTCGATTGCGGGAATGATGCCCTCTGTTTTTGCCAGATATTCAAAAGCGTTTACCGCCTCATCATCTGTGACTGGAACATATTCTGCCCGTCCGATATCATAAAGATGTGCGTGTTCTGGTCCCACACCTGGATAATCAAGTCCTGCAGAAATGGAGTAAACAGGAGCAATCTGACCGTCTTTATCCTGACAGAAGTAAGACTTCATTCCGTGGAAAATACCAAGTCTGCCCGTGGAAATCGTCGCCGCTGTTTCAAAAGTATCAATCCCTCTGCCTGCCGCTTCACAGCCAATCAGCTTCACTCCCTCGTCATCAATAAAATGATAAAAGCTGCCAATGGCGTTTGAACCGCCGCCTACACAGGCAATAACTGCATCCGGAAGTCTTCCTTCTTTTTGAATGATTTGTTCCTTGATCTCTTTTGAAATAACCGCCTGAAAATCACGGACAATGGTAGGAAACGGATGAGGGCCCATAACTGAGCCAAGGCAGTAATGCGTGTCGCTGATACGGGAAGTCCACTCACGCATGGCTTCAGAAACCGCATCTTTCAGCGTTGCCGTCCCTGTCTTTACAGAAATCACCTCTGCACCTAGAAGCCGCATACGATACACGTTGAGTGCCTGACGCACTGTGTCTTCCTCGCCCATAAAAACCACACATTCCATGCCCATAAGAGCGGCTGCTGTTGCAGCAGCAACGCCGTGCTGACCAGCTCCTGTCTCAGCAATCAGGCGTGTCTTTCCCATCTTCTTTGCCAGAAGTGCCTGACCAAGCACATTGTTAATTTTATGTGCGCCTGTATGATTTAGATCTTCACGCTTAAGATATATTTTTGCGCCGCCCAGGTCAGCGGTCATCTTCTGAGCAAAATAAAGCCTTGACGGTCTGCCTGCGTATTCATTGAAAAGCTCGGTAAGTTCTTTGTTAAATTCAGGATCGTTTTTGTAATAGTTATATGCTTCTTCCAGTTCAATGACTGCATTCATCAGCGTTTCGGGAATATATTGCCCACCGTGAATGCCGAAGCGTCCGTTGGGATTTGTCATATTTTTTCTTCCTTTCTGACAGCGGCAACAAATGCCGCCATTTTTGTTTTATCTTTTAGTCCATTAGTTTCAATTCCTGAGCTGACGTCAACCGCAAAAGGGGTTAACTGTTCAACTGCGCTTTCCACATTGTCAGTTCCAAGACCTCCTGCGAGAAAATAAGGCCTCTGTATATTCTTCAGAAGATTCCAGTCAAATACTGTTCCCGTTCCCGCACCGGAGTCCAAAAGGATATAGTCAGCGGAACACTGCACGGCATTTACAATATCATTGGCCGTTTCTATCCGAAATGCCTTGATAATCGGTTTATCGGCAAGTTGTTTTAAGCGGCTGATATAGCTTTCGTCCTCGTCCCCATGGAGTTGAGCAATGTCAATGACACCGCTGCTCAGCAGATCCGCTATCTTTTCCTCATCTTCATTGACAAACACGCCAACTGCCTGTATTTTGGGAAAAAGCAGCTCCTTCAGCTCTGCTGCTGTCTGCGGTGTTACATGACGCTGGCTTTTTGCGGCAAATACAAATCCAATATAATCAGGTTTTAATTCATTTGCAGTTTCAATATCACAGGGCCGGAACAGACCACACAATTTGATTTTCGTCATATGCCACCTCGCAGTTCTGTGAGTTTCGCCTTTTTATCATCCGCCCTCATCAGTGATTCTCCAATCAAAACCGCATCTGCTCCAATTTTACGGAGTGCTGCCACATCCCCGGCTGTCTGAACACCGCTTTCGGAAACAAACAGTACATTCGGAGGAATCAGCTTCCGAAGTCTGCAGCTGTTATTTGTATCCACTGAAAAATCCTTGAGGCTGCGGTTGTTTACACCGATGATCCGTGCTCCGGCATTCAGTGCCGTTTGCACCTCTTTTTCATTATGCGCTTCCACCAAAGCGGAAAGTCCCAGTTCATCGCAAATGTGTATGTGTTCTTTAATCTCTGCCTCGCTCAGTATAGTGCAAATTAGCAGCACTGCCGATGCGCCGAGCACCTTTGCCTCGTAAACCATATATTCGTCTACGATGAAATCCTTACGCAGACAGGGGACTGACACGGCATCCGCAATCTCACGGAGATATTCGTCACTCCCTAAAAACCATTTTGGCTCCGTCAGCACGGAAATACAGTCTGCACCAGCTGCTTCGTATTCCTTTGCAATCTGCAAATATGGAAAATCTGATACAATCAAGCCTTTGGAAGGCGAGGCTTTTTTACACTCACAGATGAATGAAATGCCAGATTTTTTCAGGGCATTTTCAAAAGTAAATCTGCCTGTCGGCATGAAAAATGCCTGCCGCCTGATTTCCGCAAGAGACGTTCTTCTTTTTGCCTCGTCAGCCCGTTTTCGTGCATAGCCTGCAAGCTGGTCTAGTATTGTCATACCTCCACCTCCGGGCGGCAGCTGGCTTCGATCAATTTGTTCAGCGTTTCCAGGGCTTTACCCGAATCAATGATTTCAGCCGCAAGCATAATGCCATTCTTCATACTATCAGCCTTTCCTCCGATATATAACGCCGCACCAGCGTTCATCAAAACCGCATTTCTCTTATGTCCTCTTTCTCCATTCAGAATAGCCAGAGTGATTTTTGCATTTTCTTCGGGAGTGCCGCCTTTTAACTCTTCTTTGGTACAGCGTTCAAAACCAAAATCTTCCGGCGTAACCACTGAGGTTCTGAACCAGCCGTCACGGATTTCGCATATTGTAGTCGGTGCGCTCATAGAGATCTCGTCAAGTTTGTCTTGTCCATATACTACCATGCCGCGTTTAATTCCGAGACTGATGAGTACCTGTGCCAGTGGCTCAACCAGATAGTCGTCATACACGCCGAGAAGCTGCATTGACGGAGTTCCAGGGTTGGTAAGAGGCCCTAGAATATTAAACACAGTGCGGAAACCCAGTTCTTTGCGGATAGCGCCTACATATTTCATAGAGGTATGATATTTCTGTGCAAAGAAAAAGCACATGCCGATTTCATCCAGCAATTCAATACATTTTTTCGGACTCTGCTTAATGTTTACACCAAGTGCTTCCAGACAATCCGCTGTTCCGCACTGTGAAGAAGCGGCACGATTTCCATGCTTTGCCACTTTTATTCCCCCTGCTGCGGCAACGATCGCCGAGGTAGTGGAAATATTAAAACTATGAGCATTGTCACCACCTGTTCCGACAATATCAAAAAGCTCCATGCCAGTTTCAACCTTGACGGCGTGTGCTCTCATAGCAGCTGCACAGCCTGCGATCTCATCGATAGTTTCAGCTTTTGTACTTTTTGTGGACAGGGCGGCAAGGAAAGCGGCATTTTGTGTTGCCGTTGTTTCACCGCTCATAATTTCGTTTATCACAGTGTATGCCTCATCATAGGTGAGGTCTTCTTTATTTACAATCTTTACGATCGCTTCTTTAATCATAACTCATATCTCCTTTATAAAATTTTTGAGTATCTGTTTAGCTGCACCTCCTTTGAAAAGAAAAAACTCCTTTGACGTAATTTTCATCAAAAGAGTCTCATAAAATAAAAACGCCCTTGACAGAAATATACTCTCTCTGTCAAGGACGAATAAAAACACTTATCCGCGGTGCCACCTTGATTCACAGAATGGCCTGTGCACTTAGCAGGATACCAACATATCCCCGGCAAATTACGTCTGCCTGCAACGTCGCAGAATACTTTGTGATAATCACATTTGACTGCGCCCTCAGCGGTCCATTTGACAACTTGTTTCTTGCCTGATTCTCAGCATCGCAGGCTCTCTGTAAAGGCATCATTGCCGTTATCTCCGCTTCAACGGTTTAAAGTATTGATTTTTTGCATATTATACTCGCATTGTATGCGCATGTCAATAGTTTTGTCCAAAGTTTTGAAAAATTTTGAAAATTCTATTTCTTCTCAAATCATTTCCTCAAATTTTACTGCAGAAACTCTGCCAGACTATAATACTTTGTTCCGTCCAGCCCCTCTGTCGTAACAGCAGCTGTCATGGAATTTAACACTGCCTCCTCTGTAGCCTCTGCCACAGCCTGGAAAGGAGCGTCCATGAGAGCTTCGTTTAAGCACTCCCTGTTCAGAACAACCGGCTCCTTCCCGTCAGGAACCCTGCCTGCCGTAGTAAAGCCAATCATTATTTCCCCGCTTCCGTGGCCTGTATAAGAGCCGGTCCGGGCAAGTCCATTGCACATTCTGCGAATCAGACGGCGCAGCTGCCGATCAGACAGAGGCAGATCGGTAGCACAGATCATCATGATAGAGCCACGATCCTCCTCCGCTTCTCGGAACATAGAATTTCTCACCGCCGCTCTGGCCTGTTCAGACGGGAAAGGACGAGACAGATCTTCTCTTTTATCTGCTGCTGCCAGAATTTCTCTTCCTACAGGAACTCCATTTATAGTCAAAAAACGGGTAGCTCCAAAATTAGACTGCACCAGAACTCCGATAGTATAATTTTTTTCTCCAATCGTTATTGCACGGGAAGCTGAACCGATTCCGCCTTTGAAGCCATAACAGATAGTTCCCGCTCCGGCTCCCACACAGCCCTCCTCAAAATCTTCTCCCGCCTGATCAATAGCGGCAAACACATCCTCTTTTTTCACTGCCCGGCGGGAAATCTGGTTGATCCGGCTGTCATTGCACTCTCCCACCACAGGATTTACAGAAGAAGCCTCCGCTCCATCCGCCTGGCACTGCTTTAAAGTGTACTCTACCAGAGCGTCCGCCACAAGCCCCACATTCAAGGTATTCGTCAGGGCAATAGGTGTTTCCAGTGTTCCCAGCTCTTCGATCTGAGGAAGACCGCAGGTTTTTCCGAATCCGTTATGAACATAGGCCGCCGCGGTGCATTTATTTAAAAAGATATTATCCTCCACTGGAAGAATGACTGTAACGCCTGTGTGAAGGCCTTCTCCTTCCAGCGTCCTGTGACCAACCCTTACCCCCGGTACATCTGTTATCTTATTTCTCTTTCCTCTGGGATGTTCTCCAATGGAAATACCATAATCGCAGATTCTTTTTTTCATGTTTGTAAACCTCCCTTGTTTTATGTCCCCCATCAGGCATTTCACAAAAAATGTTGGACAAAAGACTTCTTTTCCCCCATAATATCTTATAGAAACATGGATTGTCAAAGGAATTTTTAAATGCAGGGGGTACATTATGAAATTTTTAAATCAATTAGACTATCCTTCTCTTCCATATCCCACAGATATCAGCCATCCTGGAAGTCCTTTAATCCAGGCATCTGTCCGGGAAGCTGGCTGCGGTCTCTGCTGCCTGGCTATGGCGGTGGACCGGCTGACAGACAAGTCTATTTCTCTGAAACGGCTGGTCTCCCTATCCGTCAGACACAAAGCAAATCTGCTGCCTGGCACAGATATGGAAATTCTGGGACCTGTGGTTGCCAGTCAATTCAATCTGGGATATTCTACCACAGAGAGCGTTCACACTGCTATCCGCTGTCTGAAGCGCGGCGGCTGTGTCATTGCCAATGTAGGCGGAGACAGAGAGGGCTACACGGGAGTATTTGCCCATGAGGGGCATTTCATTCTTCTCATTGCAAGCGCCGATAATCAGATCTGCGTTCTGGATCCGGCCCTCAGACCAGGGCGGTACGATGAACCAGGCCGTAAAGGCAAGGTTCTCTTAGACGAGCCTTTCGCCTGGTGCTCTCCTGAACTTCTCACCAGAGAGACAGACAACAGAAGTCCCGGCTTCTATTTGTTTTTCAGAAAAACTCCATAGCCTTTTTGTCCATGCAGAAAGCCGCCTGGCAGGACGCTTTCTCTGATTCAGTGTCCTGCCAGGCGGCTTTCTCAGGCTCAGTCTCTTTTACCATGCCTTTAGTTCAGCTCAATCTTCTCCGCCTGATCCGGGAAGAAAGAATTCTTCATATCATACTTATTGTGATGCGTAAAATCGTAGAGTGCTTTTCCATTCAGGAAATAATTTCTCTGGTATTTTCCCTCTTTTACCAACAGCCAGTTCTCGCGATCCCATGTAAGGTAACCGTCCTCATCTGTTCTCGGCTCTGAAAATACCAGATCCACCTGACGGTTGGAATCTAAGAGCTTCATCAAATCCTCTACTGTAACCTCTACCTCTGTTTTTGCCTGTACATCATATGCTTTCATAAAACAAATTTCCTCCTCTTTTTATGATGCTTCCTTTCATTATGCCACTATTTTTTCTTTCCGTCAAATAGCTTTTCTCATATCCTGCAGGATTACTTTTCTGATGTCTCCAGTTTGTACTTCACTGTGAATTCCTTTCCAAACCGAAGAAAACGGCCGCCGCAGAATACCTCGCCCGACTGATTATCATAGGGATCATCCCGCAGACCCTCCTCTGCCCTTGAAAAGCTGTGCATAAACTGGGAAGCATATGGGATCCTATAGGGATCCAGATTTGCCCCATAGTAGGCGCGGCGTTTCTCATCCCCCTGGCGGAAGGCTGATCCTCCGAAGGAGCAGTCCGCACTCAGCCATCCAAATGGCGCCACATAGTACTGCGCCCAGTCATGACATCCCACAGTCAGGGGAGTGGCATAAAGGCCGGACTGCCATCTGGCCGGAATTCCGGCAATCCTGCACATGGTGATAAAGAGCAGCGCCTGGAAGCCACAGTCTCCCTTCCTGTTAGCAGCTGTAAACTCCGGAATATCCTCCACTGTGCTGTAGCTTCTCACAAAGGAATATTTTACCTGGGAGGTAATAAACCGGTATATTTTCTCCGCTGCCAAAAGGGGATTTTTCTCTCCTCCTGTCACACTCTCCGTCAGTTCCCTGAGATAAGGCGTAAAACGGATATGAGGCGCTTCCTCTCCTGTATAGAAGGACGGCTGTACTGGAAGAACCTGGGAAGGATCCGGATTTCTGAAAACAGTCTCATTGTCAAACTCAAACTCTGTCTGCCATACCTCCCCTCCTCTGATCACAGTCTCAAACAGGGCTGTCCTCTGAGGATAATCTCCATTGTCCACAGATATCGGTTCTCCGGCCGTACCTTGAAAACCCAGAACACGGAAATTCTTTACCTGAGCATATTCCACTGGAAGAGGCATGTACACACGGGCAGTTCTGCCCATGAAAGCCTTCTCTGCCTCCGGAGTCAGAGAGAGCTTTGTCAAAAGGCGCATATGAACGGTCCGTCCTCCCTTTTCCTCCATCAGACGGACATTTTCCCTGAAGAGAGCCGCGTTCTTTTCATTATCCTCCAGCTTTCCCAGAAAACGCGCTCCATAATCTTCCCTTGTCTTCATTAGATTGTCGAAAAACAGCTCATGGAAACGTACTTTTCCGTTTATATAAATCCACTCTGCCGTGTTCTCCTCCCAGAGCATTTCCAGCTCCTCGTCCTTAAAATCTCTGATTTTTGTTTTGAGAAGCTCCAGAGCCTCCTCATAGGAATATGGATACTGGGATGGAATTCTGGCCGCCAGAATCCGCTCCAGCTGAAGACGCTTTCTGAGCGCTTCGGGAAGAGTTTCATCTGCCAGACGCCGGTCAATCACCCGAACCAGCCTCTCATAATCTCCGCCCCATTTCAGCTTCATCAAATCCTCCGGAAGCGGCACATTTAAATACCGCATGTCCATCACTGTCTTATCTGCCATATCAGTTCCCCCTCTTCTCCTGTCTTTGTCTCATCTTTCTAAGCTGCCTTTTACTTCTGCCGGTTCCAGACGTACCTTCCTCTTGGTCTTCTCCTGCTTTTCCTGTAAGGACGTCTCTCCTGTATTCCCTCCTGCTTCTGAGAAACGCTGTCTTTTTCTGCGGCTGCTTCCACCTGCCCTTCAGGCTCAAAAGGCCTCTCAGACTCCGGCGCAGCAGCCTTCTCAAGCGGCTTCTCCTCCTCTGCAAAAGCTTCTCTCTTCTCCTTCCGGCCGCTTCTTTCCTGCCTTCCGCCCGGCCGTCCCTCTCTCCTTCTGTTATGCTTCTTAGAGGATCCCTCTTTTTCCTTATCTGTCTCTCTGCATTTTTCCGGCTGTCTCTCTCTTACTGCCTCTTTGCAGACTTCTTTTTTCTCCTGCTCCCTGCTCTGCTCCGGTTCCTGTTTTCGGCTCTCTGCTGAGATAGTCTGAATTTTTATCATTCCCTCCGGCTGAGGTCTTGTCTGATTTCTGTTGTTTCTGCGCCTTCTCCTGTTTCCGCCGTTTTCTGTCTGCTTTGTTGGTCTCTTCTCCTTCTCCTGAACGGCCTCTCCGGACGCTGACGCCTGGCGCTCTCCCTTATCCACAATAATTTCCCGGACATTCTCCAGCTCTTCCCCGCTGACTGCGATGGCTGGACGCCTCTTCATGCTGATTTTCTTTCCAGACATCTCCTTCCCATGCCAGAAATCTTCCATGCTGCCAAAACCATTGTCACGGCTGACAATGATAAATTCCCTCTCAGAGGTGCTTCCAATCAGATATCCACAGTAGCTGGACAGCTGAAAATCCAGGAAATTTTTCCCCGTCTTATCCACCTTGATATACCTGACCTCCGCCCTGGAGGAGGCGATCTCTATATGGCGCTCAAAAGGTACTGCAGCAGCCTGCTTTCCATAAAAAATCACAACACGGTCCCGATCTGACAGCTTTTCCACGCCGTCCATCCCTCCAACCCCTACGTTCTCAAAATCTACCAAATAAGTGCTCATGTATTTCCTCCATTTTTGTTCCTGTTTTTCCTATATAGCAGAGACGAGATACGATGAACGTATCTCGTTTCTGATTTTTATTTCGCAAATTCTTTCCACTCTTGATGCCGGCATCATTCTCCAGATTCCAGCCCATCGCTCTCCAAAAGATACGGCGTGACCTGATATACATAGAAATTCAGCCAGTTGGTGTAAAGTGTATTGGCCATATTTCTCCACTTCAGGGCAGGAATCGAAAACGGATCGTTATCCTCGTAATAGTTGTACGGAATCTCTGGATCCATTCCCTTCTTCAGATCCCGGTGATACTCATTGTTTAAGGTCATTCTGTCATACTCTGGATGTCCCTGCATAAAAATCTGGCGCCCGTCCCGGCTCATCACCAGAAATATGCCTGCTTCCCTGGACTTAGATAAAATCATCAGCTCCGGATGCTTTCTCACATCCTCCTCTTTCACCTCGGTCCACCGGGAGTGGGGACAGTAAAAGCTGTCATCCAGGCTCCGTACCAGCGGAACCTTTCTGTTTAACACCTGATGCTCGTAAATGCCCGACAGCTTGCGTTCCCTCCTGTACTTGGGAATTCCATAGTGGTAATACAGGCCTGCCTGAGCGCCCCAGCAAATGTGCAGCGTAGAGGTTACATGTGTTTTGCTCCACTCCATGATTGCCGTCAGCTCCGGCCAATAATTCACTTCCTCATACTCCATGTTCTCAACGGGAGCTCCTGTGATAATCATTCCGTCAAATTTTCTCTTCTTCACATCATCGAAAACCACATAAAATTTATTCAGGTGGCTGGCTGAGGTGTTCTTAGAGCTGTGGGACGTAAGCATTAAAAAAGTGCAGTCTACCTGCAGAGGCGTATTAGAAAGCGCTCTCAGAAGCTGTGTCTCCGTCTCCTCCTTAATCGGCATCAGGTTCAGGATCAGAATCTCCAGAGGCCTGATATCCTGACTCAGAGCCCGATCCTCATCCATCGTAAAAATATTTTCTGATTCCAGAACTGCCTTGGCCGGCAGATCTTTCTGTACTTTAATCGGCATATGTTTCCTCCCCATTAGTCTGTAGGGTATCATACCATATTTCAGCCGTAATTGCCAGCAGCCCGAAAAAAATCTGTCCTAACCAAACATTTCTATAAATTCTTCCTCTGTGATAATGGGAATATTCAATTCTCTGGCCTTTTTATTCTTTGAGGAAGAAGAGGCCGAATCATTATTAATCAGATAACTTGTCTTAGCCGTTACACTTCCCGTCACCTTTCCGCCCTTCTCCTCAATCTGTTCCTGCAGCTCTTTTCTGTTTTTAAACCGTTCCACAGATCCGGTAATAACAAAGGTGAGTCCGTCGAGTCCTCCTTCCTTCCCCTCTTCCTCCTCAGGAGCCGGAGGAAGCATCAGCTCCGCTAAAAGGCGGTCTGTTACCCTGTTGTTCTTCTCATTCCGGAAAAACTGAATCCAGGCGTCTGCCAGAACCTCTCCGATTCCGTCAATCGCTGTCAGTTCCTCCTGTTTAGCGTTTCTCATTGCCTGGAAATCATATTTAAAATGGCGGCAGAGCATTTTTGCATTGGCAAGGCCGATTCCAGCTACTCCCAGCCCGTAAATAACTCTGGGCAGGGTAGTATGGGACGACTGTTTTACTGCTTCGCAAAGCTTGTCAAAGGATTTCTTTCCAAAACCTTCCATCTCCACAATCTCAGCCTCATGGGCATCCAGGTGAAAGATATCGGCGTACTCGTGGATCAATCCTCTTCCAATAAACTTTTCCAGCGTTGCTTCCGAAAGCCCCGCAATGTTTAAAGCGTCCCGGCTGGTAAAAAGAGCAAAGCTTTTCAACTTCTTAGCCTGGCAGTCCGGGTTGGTGCAGTACAGAGACTTAACATCGTTCATCTGACGTATCTCAGTCTTTCCTCCGCAGACCGGACAATTCTCCGGAACATGCTTCACGCCGCTTCTGGTCAGATTATCTGCGATTTGCGGGATAATCATGTTGGCCTTGTAGACAGTAATCCTGTCCCCCTCTCCCAGCTCCAGTGACTCCATAATACTTAAATTGTGAACGCTGGCGCGGGTCACTGTCGTTCCTTCCAGCTCCACCGGTTCAAATACAGCCACCGGGTTAATCAGGCCTGTCCTGGAAGCGCTCCACTCGATATAAGACAGAGTTGTCTCCTGAATTTCATCCGCCCACTTAAAGGCAATGGAATCCCTTGGAAATTTGGCCGTCCGTCCCAGTGACTGTCCATAGGCAATATCGTCAAACAGCAGCACCAGTCCGTCTGACGGCACATCGTTTTCCTCCACCTGCCTGGAGAATCCTGCTACCGCCTCCTCTAAGCTGGCCGCTGTGACGCGCCTGTACTCCACAGTCTCAAACCCCTGGGACTGAAGCCATAAAAACTGCTTCTCTCTGGAATTTTCAAAATTCACGCCATCGGCCATCACAAGGCTGAAGGCAAAAAAGCGGACGTTTCTCTGAGCTGTAATCTGGCTGTTCAGCTGGCGCACCGACCCGCTGCACAAATTTCTGGGATTTTTATATCTGGCGTCTATATCTTCAATTTCTTCATTAATTTTTGAAAAATCGGAATAGCGGATCACTGCCTCCCCCCGAAGCACCAGCTGGCCTGTGTAGGGAATGGTCCGCGGCAGGTTGACAAATGTTCTGGCATTGGCCGTAATCACCTCTCCAATCTCTCCGTTTCCCCTTGTAACGGCCTTTTTCAGCTCTCCTCCCTCGTAGGTCAGAACAATAGTCAGACCGTCCATTTTCCAGGACAAAAGCCCCTGCTCGCTGCCCAGCCACTCTTTCAGTTCCTCCACGCTCTTTGTCTTGTTCAGGGATAGCATGGGCTTTTCGTGGCGCTCTTTTACAAGAGCGCTGACTGCCTCATAGCCTACGTTCTGAGTGGGGCTGTTTCCGAATATCGTTCCCGTCTCCCCCTCCAGCCCTGCCAGCTCATCGTAAAGCCGATCATATTCAAAGTTGCTCATAATCTCCCGGCTTTCCTGATAGTAGGCTCGTCCAGCCCGGTTAAGCAGCTCTATCAGCTTCTTCATCCGTTCTATTTTCTGTTCCTGATTCATCCTTAATTCCTCCTGCATCCTGGGCTTTTTCTCTTTTCTGCCCGACGTTTTCCACCGCCTTTTTCCTGTCTTCCTGCTGCCGGAGATCCGTCTTGAAGCCAGCAGCAGGAACAAGGTTTCTACTTCATTTTCTCCTTATCCTCTGTGCTGTAATCCTTCACAATAAATGTATTGTAGCCACGTGATCTCAGTTCCTCCTCCAGAGCCGCCGCATAATCCAGATTCAGGAAAGCGCCGGCCCGCACATCGTAATAGCCGTTGTCATAGACCAGAAATGCGGGATATCCCTGAGACTGAAGCTCTGACAGCTGCTGTTCTGCCAGAGAACGCAGACGATAGGCTCCTGTCTGCACCATATAGTAAACCGGCAGTTCTCTCTTTTCTTCTTCCCTTACCGCCTTTTCCACGCCGTTGGCAACCGCCTCTGCGATCGCCTCAAAATTATCGTCGAACAGCTGATTATCCTGAGGATTGTCGATAAAGCCAGCCTCTATTAAAATAGCCGGCATTGCCGTACGCCTAAGTACCGCCAGCCCCGGTCTTTCTACCACCCCCAGATCCTGGTAGCCGGTCTTTTCCAATTCCTCATTCACCGCTCTGGCCAGCCTGCCGTTTATCCCCATATCCTCATACACTAAGGTCATAATTCCTGAGGCTGTCCCCGGAATTTGGGCTGC
This sequence comes from Clostridium sp., assembly GCA_018377235.1. Taxonomy (GTDB): domain Bacteria; phylum Bacillota; class Clostridia; order Lachnospirales; family Lachnospiraceae; genus Otoolea. The sequence goes on along the minus strand of JAGZZT010000006.1, from coordinate 55,080 downwards.
GTTTCTGTGAATGGAGATAAAATAATCGGCTCCTGCATGATTTCCCATATCTGCCTTCTCATAAGGGGTATGATAAACGTCGTCCACTCTGGTATACATCACATCAAATCCCCTGTTCTCCAGGAGATCTCCCACTGCCAAAGCCAGCTTTAACGCATCGTCCTTTTCCTGTCTTCCAAAATATACGGCTCCTGGATCCGTTGTTCCTCCATGACCTGCATCTATTACAATTCTCTTTTTCATATTTAAAAGAAAGGCTCCTTTTCTAAGCATTTCTATTATATTCTATGAAAAAGGACAGAAAGAGTTCCTTCTGCTTATCTCAGTTAAAAATTCAGCTCAATTTCTCCGGAGAATACCTCCTCAGCTGGTCCTGTCATGTATATGGTATCTTTTTCCCTGTCCCACTCAATGAGCAGGCTGCCTCCTAAAAGTTCCACCTCTACCTTTGTATCAGTGTAGCCTGCCAGTATACTGGCTGCCGCGCTGGCGCAGGCTCCTGTTCCGCATGCCATAGTCTCTCCAGATCCTCTCTCCCAGACTCTCATTTTAATATGGCCTCTGTCCACAATCTCCACAAACTCTGTGTTGGTTCTATCTGGAAAACGGCTATGCTTCTCAAACTTTGGTCCGATAGTCTCAAGAGGTATTGACTCTGTATCGTCCACAAAGAGGACTGCATGGGGATTTCCCATGGAAATTCCAATAAAACGGTATTCCTGCCCATCTACTGTAATCGGTTCAAAAATCTCTGATGTAATTTCCGGTTTTCCCATATCTACTGTCAGTTCCCTGGCTTTTCCATTCTCCGCCTGAATCTGAAGAGTCTTAATGCCGGACGCTGTCTCCACGGTCAGAGTCGTGCGATCCGGAGGAACAATTCCATGATCATAGGCATATTTTCCCACACATCTGACTCCATTTCCGCACATGGCTCCCCTGGAACCATCCAGATTGTACATATCCATCTGACAGTCAGCTACTGTTGACGGTTTAATGAGAATCAGCCCGTCAGAACCGATTCCAAAATGACGATCGCTGACAAATACAGCAGTTTTTCCCGGATTCTCTACTGTCTCCTGAAAACAGTCCACATATACATAATCATTTCCAATTCCCTGCATTTTCGTAAATTTCATCTTTTTCTCCCTTCTAATCCTGCCTGTACAGCCGGATCACCATAGAAGCTGACTCCAGAAGGCTGACTCCGCTGTCCATGCTGCATTTCTGCAGATAATGGTGAGCCCTTGGCTCCGTCATCCCATTCCGCTCCATCAAAATCCTCTTAGCTTCCTCCAGCAGACTTTTTTCCTGTTCGCTTCTTTCATGGATTTTTCCTGGCCTGTGCACTGATTTTCTCCGGCTCTGTTCCATCATCCTGACTGTCCCTACCAGATCCCGTACTGAAAACGGAGCCGGCAGAAAAATGATTCCCTTCATTCCGCTTCCTTCCAGGCGGCTGGGTGATGCAGTCAAAAGCATTTCAAACCGTGGGGAAAGCTGTTCTCTCAACTGGATACAGCTCATATCTCCAAAACGGTATCCGCACACTACGAGCCCCTGATCCATGACAGCAGCCCGGCTGAGGACCTGGGCCCCGCAGGAACATAAAACCACTGTGAGAAAACCGCTTTTTATGAGTACATCCCTGATTCGCTTTCCATCCTCCTGCCTTGCAAAGGCCACAATTATGTTTGTCATGCCTCCACCTTCCTGACTTCCTGCCCGGCTCTAATATTTAGACAAGTATTCCCGAATCTCCCAGTCTGTTACCCATGCTGAAAACCGCTTCCACTCTTCTGTCTTTCTATCTCGGTAAAAGGAAAACAGCTGATTCCCCATCAGACGCCTCATACCAGCGCTTCTTGAAAAAAGCTCCGACGCCTCCAAAAAACTTGAAGGCAGCCCTGCCTCCAGGCACATCCCCTGCTGTTCAAAAAATCCAGCAGACAGGACAGCGGCTAACGCCAGGTAGAGATTAGCCGAAGGATCTGCCATATTAAAACAGATCCCTTCCTCTGTTTCTTCCACCAGCATCTCAGGGTACTTTTTTTCGTCTCCCATAGCAGCCAGACGACGATAGGAATTGACCGTCGGGTTCGTCACGAGAGCCAGCTCCCCAAGACATCCTCTCAGGTATCTTGCCGCCCTGTTTACAAGGCTCTGCTTTTCCTCCATGCATTCTCCGGATACTGGCTGCGGAATCAAATCCAATATCAGGCTGGAACCAACACAGCTGTTTAAAGGACGCGGCATGAAAGAGGCGTGAAGCCCGCGGCTTTTGGCTATCCTCTTTACTGCAGCTTGAAAAGCCTGAAATTCATCTGCTGCCTGCAGCGCCTCTCTGGCCTCCAGACAAAAAAAGTGCTGTCCCGGCGCCTCTGCATGGGCTGTATATTCAATTGAAATGCCTGCCTCCAGCAGGCCTGCCGCCATATCGCGGCGTATACTCTCAGCCAGGTCAATAGCTCCCCCATCGCAGCAGCCTGCTGTATCGTGAGTGACTGCCGTAGCCCGCGCCTCCTCATCTGTATGGAACAGAAAAAACTCACATCCCAGACGAATCTGAAAGCTCAATCCCTCCTCTCTGAGGCGGCGCAGTGTCTGCTTTAGTATTTCCCTGGAATCACACCATGCAGCTCTCCCGTCTGCATCTGTCAAAGAGCATATAACTCCCGCCGTCTCTCCGGCCCCTGCTTCCCATGTCATAGTAAGCCTGGTTTCCCAGTCAGGCTTCAAAAAAAACCTGGTTCTGTCCTGGAAATTTTCCCCCAGTACAGTCTTGCTCTCCACTGATATAGGACAGCGTTCCAGCGCTTCTTTCCTGTTTCCCGGAATTTCCACTGACTTTAACCGGCCCCACAGATCTGGAAACTGCAGCTTAATCATATTTACTTCTTCTGTCTCACGCATCCACTCTCTGTCTTCCATATGCTGTTCCCCTTCCCTCTATCTTCTGCACTGCGGCGGAGTTTGATAGAATAAAAAGAGGGTACTCTCCTCTCAGAAAGCACCCTCGCTCTTGTTTAAATATAACAGTGTCAGTTTTGTTTGTCAATTTATTTTGCAGGATTCGTTTTAAGTTCTTTTTTAATTCCTTTCAGTCTCCTTTTCTCCGCTCTGTCTCAGACGCTCCACCATCTCAGTTCCCAGAGTCATTCGTCCTATGTACCCTACCTCTCCTGTCATGTAAACGATTCCGTCTTCTTTGATTTCCACCTCCAGCGTACCGCCTGGCATGTGGACATACATATTCCGATCTGCCAGTCCCAGACGATTCGCAGCGCAGGCAGCGGCACAGGCACAGCTGCCTGAAGCCAGAGTATAACCGGCTCCTCTCTCATAAATTTCAATCTGGATATTGGTGCGGTCAAGCACGTTTAACAGCTGGGTATTCACCTTCTCTGGAAAGCTGGAATCGTGCTCCGAATGTTCTCCAATCCGGCATACCAGCTCCTTTGAAATCTCGTTCATCCAGATGACGCAGTGGGGATTGCCAATGGACAGACAGGTAGTAATATAGGGAATCTTTCCAAATACCATGGTCTGATTGACCATCTCTCTTCTCTCCCCGGTTACCGGAATCTCATCGCTCCAGAAAGTGGGCTTTCCCATGGAAATCTTCACCCGGGTACCTTCCTCGTTCAGATAGTACACCGTCACCTCTCCACCCAGAGTATCCCAGGAAACCTTTGTCTTCTGGACATAACCCGCGTCCTTTAAATACCTGGCAAAAATCCCCATGCCGTTGCCGCTTTTCTCAGCCTCGCTTCCGTCCGGATTCAGGATTTTCACATACATTTTCTCTGCGCCCAGCACAGGACCAACCAGAATTCCATCGGATCCAATTCCAAAATTTCGATCGCAGACTGCTTTCACCTGATCCGGTCCCAGCTCCATTTCATTTTTATTCGGATCGTATACCAGATAATCATTTCCCATACAATGATATTTTTCAAATACAGCTTTCATAGAAACCTCCTCCTGCCCAACTTCTATCATATTTTTTATTTTATACCTCATTTTTCACAAATAATAGAGAAATTCTGCTCTTTTACTTGCATTTAGTGCTCTCTTTCTTTTATACTATTTTATAATCTATACTATAGAAAGAAGGAATTTTCGTGCCTTTATTCAATCACGCCTCGGACGAGGAATATGAAAAGCGGGGCTATCTCTTTGAAGAGTTTCGACTGTTTCATTTAACTGATCCTGTGGCATCCTCTATCAGCTACCACTACCATGATTTTCATAAAATTTTATTTTTCTTAAATGGAGAAGCCGGATACAGCATAGAAGGAGCATCCTATGATCTGGCGCCAGGCGACATTGTGCTGATCCCCCGTTACTCCATTCACCGTCCGGAGATCCGTCCCGGCTGCTCCTATGAGCGCATTATTCTCTATCTGTCGCCAGAGTTTCTTACCGGCCGTCTCTGCTGCCATGAAAATCTGGACGGACTGTTTCAAGGAGCATCTGACAGCCGCTCCTATGTGCTGCACCTGCCCAGGCGTCAGCAGACAGAGCTCTTGGACGCTCTGTCCCGCCTGGAAGCAGCCTGCCGGGAAACTGGCTTTGCAGATGGGCTTCTGAGGCGTCTGGTTCTTCTGGAATTAATCATCCTGTTGAACCGTTCCTGTACACTGCCTGAATCCCGCCGCCTTCCCGCCTCCAGCAGAAACGCCGCCGTTCTCTCCATGATGCAGTTTATCCATGATAACGCTGATTCTGAACTGACCATAGACGGTCTGGCCTCCCGCTTCTATATGAGCCGTTCTCACATGATGCGTCTGTTTAAACGGGAAACAGGATACACTATTGGAGCCTATATAAACGAAAAAAGGCTCCTGATAGCCAGACAGCTGCTGGATCAGGGCCTCTCTGTTACTGAATGCTGTTACCGCTGCGGTTTCAAAAATTACGACGCCTTTTTAAGGGCCTATAAAAAATCCTTTCACGAAACGCCGAAACGAAGAAAATAAGCTGTTTTTCATTTCTCCCCATTGCGAAACTCGCTGATCTCTCTGATTAACAGCTTTACATTTTCTATCAGTGAATCAAAAGCTCCATATTTATAAAAATTAATAAAAATCAGTCCAATTGGTACTGCCAGAATCATTCCGGCAATTCCTTTCACTTTAAATCCCAGATACAGCAGAAATAAGGTCATCAAAGGTGGAAGTCCCATAGAATCTCCCACAATTTTCGGCTGTATCAGCTGCCTGGATACCTGGGTTACCACATAGAGAATTAGAAGTCCAGCCGCATAGGTATACTCTCCGGTAAACAGCTTCACTGCAGCCCAGGGAAACAGGGCAGTCCCTGTCCCAAATACTGGCAAAAAGTCCAGAAGGGAAATCAGTACTGCCAGCAGAAGCCCGTATTTTACCTTCAGAAACAGGAATCCTACAGCCAGGATTCCGGCTACCACGAACATAATACGAAACTGTGCCAGGAAATATCCTCCAATCACCCCCCTGGCATCCTTTTTAAGATACTCGGCATAACGCAGAATAAATTTAGGGGCATATCGCCGAATCCATTCCAAAATCTTGTCCTGCTCCGCAATAAACAGGTAAGCAGACAAAATCGTGATGACTGTATTGACCAGCGCATTGGGAATTCCCTTAGCCACATTGCCGGCAATCTCCACAGTAGGAGCCGCTGCCTTGGACACCAGCTCTCCTACATAGGTTCCTATGTTTTCTGTAAACTGTACCACAGCAGCCCGGAATTCGTCTGGAAGAAATTCAAACACCTTGTTTCCATTCTGGACAGCTCCGCGAATCTCTGCCGCCGCGCTGTCATACAAAGCTGGAAGCTCCCCCATAAATTCCCGGATTTCTACATAAGCCTTTCCTAAAACAAAGTATAAAAGGCTGATAATCAGCGCCAAAACGCCTGCGATAATCAGCATAGATCCATGTTTTCTCACAATCTTCAGCCGTTTTTCCAGAAAACGGACCAGAGGATTAGCGATGAGGGCAATCATCCAGCCGATGACAAAGGGGATAAAAAATCCCAGAACTCTCGGCCCCCAAACGCACACCAGATAAAGTCCTGTCAAGGGAATAACAATATTCAGAATAATTCTGAAATACTTTTTAAAGCCTTCCATGATCCCGCCTCCTGAAATCTATGTCTGCCGCGCCGCCTGATGCCGCCTGCTTTACCTGCCGTTCAATATCTGATGATTCTATTCTGTCTCTCCTGTCAGCCCGCACTCAGCTGCCAGCTTCTTAAATTCAGGCAGGGCCCTCTCAATCTGTTCATAGGATACGCAGTAAGCAATTCTCACATATCCCGGGCAGGCAAAGGAGCTTCCCGGAACCACTAAAATATGGTATTTTTTCGCTTTCTCACAGAAATCCTTCTCATCTCCCGGTGTCTTCATAAACAAATAAAAAGCCCCCTCCGGTTTAATGCACTCAAAGCCAAAGCTCTTCAGTCCCTGATAAAGAAGATTTCTGTTTCTGTCATAGGCAGCCACATCCACCTCCGCGTCAATGCACCGTTTAATTACCCGCTGCATTAAAGACGGCGCATTCACACAGCCCAGCACTCGATTCGCAATTACCGCTGCATTAAACACCTGCTCTGCCTCATCCATCTCGCTTGGAACTACCAGATAGCCAATCCGCTCGCCAGGCAGAGACAGAGATTTGCTGAAAGAATAGCAGATCACTGTATTTTTGTAATACTTTGTCACAAAAGGCACCTGCGCTCCGTCATAGGCCAGCTCCCTGTAGGGTTCATCAGAGATCAGCACGATAGGATGACCTATTTGTGCTGATTTTCTCTCTAAAATTTCTGCTAACGCCTGCAGAGTTTCGCTGGAATAGATGACTCCTGTAGGATTGTTCGGCGTATTAATAATCACTGCTTTTGTCTTTTCGCAGATCTTCTCCTCGAATTCCTTTAAATTCGGCTGAAAGGTCTCTGTATCAGGGGAAACTACGACCAGCTCTCCGTCATAATTTCTCACATAGGAACCGTATTCTACAAAGTAAGGGGCAAATACCAGTACCTGCTCACCTGGATTTAATAATGTTTTTAAAATCACATTCAAACCGCTGGCAGCTCCCACTGTCATCAGGATATTGTTCTGGCTGAAGGAGGTGCCGAATTTCCGATTCAGAGACTGTGCTACCGCCTCCCTGACATCATCATAGCCCGCGTTGCTCATATAACCATGGACAAAGAGAGAGTCTTCTTCCTCGAGAATCTCTCTTACCGCCTGATTCACCGATTCCGGTGCCGGAACACTGGGGTTTCCCAGGCTGAAATCATAAACGTGATCCGCTCCGTAGACAGCGGCCATTTTCTTTCCTTCCTCAAACATCATCCGAATTGCTGAATTGTTTTGAAGCAGAGGCTGCATTTTCTTTGAAATCATAGTTGTCCTCCCTTTTTTATTCTAAAACTTTATCACTGCCTCCACTCCACATAGACAGCTGCGGCTCCTGTCACTGCCAGGTAAAACCAGGTGGCAGGGTTGCTGAACCAGGTGGTGAAGAAGGACAGGCCGAAATAGACGGCAATCTGCGCATACAAAAGATATCCGATAGGATTTCTGATATGTTTCACCATATCAGTCAAATACCAGGCTGCAAAGCCCAGGATACATCCAAGCAGCACAACGCCCAAAATTCCAAAGTCATAGTAGGCGTCATAAAACAGAGTTACGGTAGTCAGTTCCTCCTTAGTAGTGAACAGGGGAAATGCCGTCAAAGACGGAACCAGAAATTTAAGACCCGTCAGCGCCCACAGCGGAAACAGCATCTTAAGACCAAAACTGTGGCTGTAGCCGGAGGCTATCGCCCGCACCATACAGTCGAAATTATCGTAATTGTTGGCAATATACATGTAAGGCTGGGTGATAAATATGGGCGTCCGGCTGTTTTTCATCTCGAAAATCCCATTCAAATATTCTGCGTCATGACTTCTGGCAATGGTCAGAATAATATACGCTGCCAGGAGTCCGATAAACAGTACCGCTGCGCTTATGATCATCTGAAGCGGATCAATATGAATATCCATCATCAGATAGGTAATGACAGCCAGCGCAGCGGCCAGGATCAACTGAAACCTGGAAACACAGAGAATTGGAATCAGAACTGCAATGACATCCGCACCAATCAAAATTCCAGTTCTCAGGCGGTCTCGTCCTCCGTTGGAATGAAAAAAGATCACGCTCAGAGCCGGAACCAGAACACAGGACACAGTAAAATAGTGGACTCCTGTAATGTGAAAATAGGAGTAGGCGTGGGGCACTCCTCTTAGAAAAAACGGCACATAGCCCAGCACCGCCGCCTCCAGCACAAAGCAAAACAGTGATAAGACAGTCACTGTCAGAGCGCAGACAAACACCGGCTCCTCGCAGGAACGGAAATCATGCCATCTCTTCTGCCCCTTCCATCTGGACGCATAGCTGTTGTAATTGTCTCTTCCTCTTCTCTCAAAAATCTCAAACACAAAATAAAAGCTGACAAAGGCCGCCAGGAAGCACAGCCATGTGAGGAAGGTCCAGTCCTGGGCCAGCCGACTCAGCTTCAGACAGGAGACTCCCTGGCCTCCCACCCAGGCCAAGGCAAATATTCCCCGCAGGTGAATACAATTTCCCGTCCTCTTAAAATCCTGCACATACAAAAAGACAGCCGCTCCCATCAGGCAGAGTCCGGACAGATAAAAATGCGCTCCCCGGGCCAGAAAAAAAGAGGCCAGATAGCATATTAGATAAACAATCATCTTCTTTCATCCCCATGTGTATAAATTTTTATCAGACGTTTCTACAGTTATGAATTTTATTCTCACTGAAATAAACGCCAAAGGGCCGCATAACTGCAGCTGTATTTATACAGCTGCAGTTATGCAGCGCCTCTTTAAAAGTTCCTGCTGACAAACTCTCTCATAAAGCTTTCAATTTCTCCGGCTGTCGTAAGGCTCATCGCTTTGTCAGCCATTTCCTGAAGCTCTCTGCTGTCACACTCTGTAATCATCTTTCTGGCTTTCAGCACAGCAGAAGCGCTCATGCTGAACTCGTTCAATCCGAATGCCACTAAAAGGGGAATCATCAACGGATCACTGGCCGCCTCACCGCACATGCCCACCATGATTCCCTCTTTTCTGCCGCACTCAATAATATGCCGGATGCTGCGCAGTACAGCTGGATTAAAAGTGGAGTACAGATAAGAAACCTTATCGTTTCCTCTGTCTACAGACATCGTATACTGTGTTAAATCGTTAGTTCCAATACTGAAAAAGTCCACTTCCCTGGCAAAAACGTCTGCCATCAGGGATGCAGCGGCAGTCTCCACCATGATTCCTGTCTGGATATCCTTATTGTAAGCGATTCCTTTCTCATCCAGCTCCTTCATGATCTCCTGAATCAGAGCCTTTGCCTCCCGGTATTCCTCCAAACAGGTCACCATAGGAATCATAATCTTAATTGCTCCGAAGGCACTGGCACGCAGAAGTGCCCGCAGCTGCGGACGGTAAATATCATCCTTCCGATCCAGACAGAAGCGGATCGCACGGTATCCCAGAAACGGATTCTCATCCTTCTTAAGTCCCATATAAGGAATCTCCTTGTCACCTCCGATGTCAAGGGTTCTGATAATTACCGGCTTTCCATCCATCGCTACAGCCACCTTACGGTATGCCTCAAACTGCTCTTCCTCTGTAGGCATAGCCGTCCGATCCATGAAAAGGAACTCTGTCCGAAACAGGCCGATTCCCTCCGCATCATAGGAAAGTACACGGTCTACGTCCTCCGGGCGTCCGATGTTGGCTGCTGTCTCAATCCTTACTCCATCCTTTGTGACTGTCTCTTTTCCAATATATTTTTTAAGCTCTTCTTTTTCTTTCAGATAAATATCCTTCTTAGTCTCATACTCTGCCTTCAGGCTCTCGTCCGGCTGAATGAAAATTTCTCCTGTCTCGCCGTCCAGTATAATCTCGTCCCCGTCCTTTACCTGAGAAAGAATTCCAGAAGCCGCTACAACGGCAGGAATCTCCAGAGCTCTGGAAAGAATGGCGGAATGGGATGTGCGTCCTCCCAGCTCTGTCACGATTCCAGTCACATTTGCAGGATTAATGCCAGCTGTCACAGAAGGAGTCAGATCCTCTGAAACCAGAACGCTCCCAGCCGGCAGAGATGACACATCTACAGACCGGACGCCGAGAAGCACCTTCTGCATCCTTGTCTTAATATCGCGCATATCTGCTGCTCTCTGCTGCATCAGCTCATCATCCATGGATGCAAACATATCTGCATACATGGTACATACATCCTCCACAGCCGCTTCGCTGCACAGTTTCTCACCACCGATCTTGCCCTCGATTTCCATGGTCATCATAGGATCCTGAAGGAGCATCAGATGGCCGTTTAAAATCTCTGCCTCCTTTTCCCCAATCCTCTGAGCCATGTCATCAGCCAGAGCCTGGGTGTCCTCAATGCTCTTCTCCACTGCCTTTTTAAAACGTGCTTTCTCAGCCTCTGTGTCAGCTACTGTCTCTCTCTTTATCGCCAGAGTCTCTTCCTTCAGAATTACAACTTTTCCAATGCCGATTCCGGCAGACGCTCCTGTTCCTGATACCATCTTTTTTCCTCCTTTTATATATGAGAGCTGTTACTCGCCTAAACCGTCATTTACTGCTTTCAGCATAGCGGACAGCGCCTCTTCTTCATCCTTCCCCTCACATATAAACTCCAGCTCGTCCCCGCATTTAATGCAGGCTCCCAGAACACTCAGGACACTTTTTGCATTTGACACATTATTTCTGTGGCTGAATGTAATCTGGGACTGGTATTTTACCGCCTCATTGCAAAGAATACCTGCTGGTCTCAGATGAAGGCCGCTGGTATTTTTGATTGTTACTTTTGCCTTAACCATAAACTTCTCCTGTATTCTTACTCTTTACTGCTTTGGACTGTCAATGGCCGCTCCAGACGGCTCCGTTCTCTCCTGGCTGCTGTCTGGAACAGCTTCTATGGATTCTGAGGAAGCCTTGACTTCTTCATCCTCTTTTGCAGCCTCCGTCTCCGGCGTTTTCTCCTTCACCTCCAAGGTAATGCTGGGCGTCCCCACAATCGCGTAGGCGTCATCCAGCTGATAGGAAAGAACCGCTGTATGAGTTCCAGGCTTCATGCCCGAAACATCTGCACTCAAAGTCATCTTATCTGGAGACAGACTGTTCAGATCTTCCTTGAGACCGCTCACAGTCAAATGTGCTGTTCCGTCCGCCAGCTCATAGACATACTCATCAGAGGCTCCTTTCAGCGTAATATCATTGCCGTCAATGGTATAGGTTCTGTTTTCAAGCGGCTCTACCTTAAGCGTCACCGTCACAACAGTATTATCCATACCGGCCAATTCCAGCCCCGGCGGTACAAATTCCGCCAAATCAATGGTACATTCCTTATCTGCCGTCAGACCCTCCGCACTCAGTTCCGGACTCTCAATCGGAAGAGTATTCATATTAGCCAGAACTGATCTGAGACCTGCTACAGAAACACTGCTTACTCCGCATTCTACGCCAGTCAGCCTGTATCCGTCGGCTACCTGTCCGGACACCTGAAAATCCAGAGCCAGATTTTTCACCTTCAGCATCGTCAGCTCATAAGAGATATCTCCCCCTAAAATCGTCACAGAACTGCTGAGAGTCAGCTCATTGTCATTGGCATCATAAAATTTCGGAGCCACAGTTCCTGACAAATCGCTGTCCTTTCCGTCTATATTGATTTCCACTCCCACGCTGCTGATCTGGCCAATCTGGGAAACAGGACCTCTCACATATACATAATTCGGAGTCAGCTTTACTTTTCCAGGCAGATAGTCCTCATCTCCTGCCGGAGTTCCAGTCACATGGTGTGTCAGCGAAAAACGCTTGGTCTGAAGTTCCTCTGTCTTAATGTGAACTGTACCCGGCGCTTTAACCTCGTACTTCACACCTTCTCCATTGCTGGCCAGATACTGCTCATCATCCAGCACTTCCACTGTAACGGGAACTGCTCCTGTCACAGAATAAAGCTCTGAAAGATCTGCATAGGCTTTAAAATCCTCAGAAGTAAACCGGTAAATATCCCTGGCCCTGGCATTGACCAGAATCGTCACTGTACTCTTTCCCTCTATCTCATAGGTCAGATTTGAACTTTCCAGAACCTCAGCGTTTATAATATTCACCGGAACCTCCACCGACTTAGTCTGGATCGGATTCGCCACATTAACAACAGCCAGCCATACCAGGAAAGCGCAGAGCAGTGAAATCAGCTTTAACGGAGCATTTTTAGTCAGCTTTTCTTTCATTCTTCCGCCTTCCCTTCCAAATCTTAAATCGTCCTGACGAGTTCTCCTCATGCCGCACAGCCCGAACCAGGATTCCTCTCAGCTCATCAGCGTCAGCCACTCGGATCAGACGCCCTCCAGTGGCCACAGATACCCGTCCCGTCTCTTCCGATACCACTAATGTCAAGCTATCCGTCACTTCACTGATTCCCACAGCTGCACGGTGGCGCGTTCCCAGCGCTTTGCTGATATCCATGTTGTCAGAGAGCGGAAGATAGCAGGTAGCAGCTGTTACCCTGTTTCCGCGAATCACTACAGCACCATCATGAAGAGGTGTATTGTGTTCAAAAATATTGATCAGGAGCTGGCTTGTGATAATTCCGTCCACCTCAATACCAGTTCTCTCAATGTCCGTCAGAGGCGTCTCCATCTCAATTACCATAAGAGCTCCCGTTTTCACCTTGCCCATCTCAAAGCAGGCTCTGGTCAGCTCGTTGATCGTCTTTTCACTGAAGCTTTCTTTGACCTTGCCGTCATCAGCCGTAAAAATTCCGGTCAGCACGTTCTTGCTCCCCAGCTGCTCCAGTGCCTTTCTAAGCTCCGGCTGAAAGATAATAACAAGCGCTGTAATTGTGATATAAGACGCTTTTCCCAGCAGCCAGAGGATGGTGTCCAGCTCCAGTACAGCAGCCATGAGAACAAAACCGCAGATAAACAAAATTCCCTTTAAAAGCGTCCAGGCCCTTGTATTCTTAATCCACACCAGGACCTCGTATACTACAAACGCAATAATTCCGATTTCCAGAAAATTTTTAAATGTCATGTTCGGAACAAACGCAATCCACGAATAGAGTTCTTTTAAATATTCTGCCATACTATCACCTCCTCTTTTCCTTTTTTAATTTTTCTAATCTCTCCTTCTGGGAGTCTTCCTTATGTTAATCCTCTGTACCTTCACATCTGGCTTTGACACCGCGATTTTAGGCACTGCCTTCACATAATAGTGATAGTCATCGTCCTCAAACTGCACATACTCCGTTCTGGTGTAGTCCACCGCAAATACAAAGAAATGATAAACAGCTGCGGCAGCAGCCGAAACGGCCATGCCTGCCGTCACCTCCAGTACTGAGACCGATGCGTCAAATCTCAAATCGCCAATAAAAATCACTAAAAGCTGCACAATAACGCCTGCTGCAATAGCGATTCCCCAAGCGTAATTAATCGGCATATTCTTTATAATATGCACCAGCAGGATACAGAGCGCCATGGCAGCCACCATAATCAGCATAGCCTGATTCGTCACAAGGCTTTTCACCAGCTGAATAATCAGCTGAGTCAGCTCTGTCTGGGAGCTTCCTGACAAAACGCCTGCATTCTGTTTGACATATAAAATCACATAGTAAAGGAACACACCGCAGCTGACTGGAATCACTGACAGCATGCTTCCTCCCAGCCCTACTAAAAGAGGGACTGCAAAGGGAACCTTCAGAAAGAACATAATCGGCGTCACCAGCAGCAGCACACTGTCTCCCGGCTGAAAGCCGTAATACAGGAGCACTACGATCATCAAAAATACCAGCGTAATCGCGGCCACTTCCAGCGATACGGCAAACAGCTGAGCCATAAGAAAGGCTCCTGCCAGAAACGCGGTTACGCCATAGGGAACCGCTGCTCCCACCAGCCCCATCACCACAGGCATCAGAGGAGAATTCAGTTTCTCCACAAAACCGGTATTCTTTCCTATTAAATAAAAGGCCATAAACGCCACAATAAATTTAACTGCCGGAATCACAATCTGGCTGTTCTTAGCGTAAAATATCCTCAGGCGCTCCTTGAATACAAGCAGTCCCATCATACCCTCCTGTCCTCCTTTGCCAGAGTTCTTGAGCGGTTATGATAATCATACCGCTTGTCAAGATGTTTTAACTTTGCAGTGTAGAGCCTGATATTTTTCGCCGCATAGTCATACCGTCTGGAATAAACAGTATGTACCAGTCCCATATAGACGGCCAGACCGATAATGTAATAAATCACAAAGTTTCTGATCAGGCCAATCATTCCTTCAAAGGAAAGAGTGCTTAAAAACTGCTCCATACTGTAGAGAAGCCAGAGAAACAGCACCGCCGTGCAGCTGATCGTGTAGTTAAAAAAGCCGCGTATCATCTGGCGGCTCACATAATCGCTCTTAAAATAATTCTTTCCGGCATTCATGGCCTTTCCATTTTTTTTCTCAAACATAGCCATGCTTGTCATCAATCTGATTTTGTCTTCATTGAGCATAGCTCCACTCCCTGCTTTGAATTCGTGTCAGAGTCACTGTATACTGACGTTATCGCTTTATTATAGCATACAATCCTTTAAATTTCGAGGGGCTGTGAAAATTTTCATAAAATTGTAAAAAAAGAATCCCGCCCGCCATGTTCAGCGGAGCAGGAGTCTTTTTTGCATGGCAGCAGTATATTCCTGATGCCTGCTATACTATTCATATCTTAACGCATCGATGGGATTTGACACAGCAGCTTTTCTGGCCGGATAAAGTCCAAAGAAAATTCCCACCACTGCTGAAAAAGTGACAGCCAGAATCACGACTGACGGCTTTACCACCGTTTCCACACCCAGAACTGCTCCTGCCGCTGTAACGATTCCACCGCCTATCAGAATTCCAGCGAGACCTCCACAGGCAGAAAGAATCGCCGATTCTGTTAAAAATTGAATCAATATGTCCCTTGTTCTGGCGCCCAGCGCCTTTCTGATGCCAATTTCCCTGGTACGCTCTGTCACTGAAACCAGCATAATATTCATAATTCCAATTCCGCCTACCAGCAGGGAAATCGCCGCAATTCCCCCTACTGCCACCGAAAGTCCCGCCATCATGGAATCTACCTGCCCCATCTGCTCAACAGCTGACTCCACATACCAGTCCTCTGGATTTCTGTTTTTCAGCTTAGAAATGTAGAATACCAGTTCATCATAAAAATGCTCCAGCTGGCTGGATGTCATGATCTCCTCAGCAAACAGGTGGCAATAATAAAAATGATCATTTGGCCAGGTGAGAACGGTCCACGGAATAAAAGCGCTTCCCTTGTCATCTGAGTTTCCCATCATCAGTTCCTGAAATGGACTTATCTCCTTCTCATATACGCCGACCACTGTAAATTCCTTCATTTCTCCATAGAGAACCGTGCGGAAGGTTTGTCCGACCGGATTATCTGTGTGAAAAAAGTTTCTGGCTGTGTCTATATCGATCACTGCGTTTTCCTTTCTTCCCTTAATATCTGCCTCGTTGAGATATCGCCCGTAAAGCATCTTCACTGGCTGCACTTCATTGTAATTCCAGTCAATCCCCGTATAATTGAACTGCATTTTATCTGAACCGGAGACAGCCTCCGCGGAGGCGCTCCCACCGCTGTCTATGTAGGCAATATCAGAGCCAAATACCTCTTTGATACGAGTCAGATCATCCATGGTAAAATAGTCGCTCTCCCTGACGTCATCGATCCAGTATCCAATCCCTACATAAGTCTGAGTCAGGCCCACATCCTTATAAAGGTTTAAGAATAATCCCCGCATGGTATCTCCGATAGAGACAATGGAGATCACAGAGCCGATTCCTATAATAATGCCAAGCATCGTTAAAAATGAGCGCATTTTATTGGCCCGCAGAGCGGTAAAGGCCATCTTCATATTTTCAACCAGCATCTGCTCCCCTCCTCTCTTCTGCCGTTCTTTCTTTCCAGGATTCATTTTTTTCATCACTGATAATCCGTCCGTCACAAAAGCGGATAATTCTCTGGGTAAATGCAGCGATATCCTCCTCATGGGTCACGACCACAACCGTGGCTCCCTCTCTGTGAAGCTCAGAAAACAGCTCCATAATCTCCACAGAAGAGGCTGTATCAAGATTGCCTGTAGGCTCATCCGCCAGAATAAGAGGAGGATCATTCGCAAGGGCTCTGGCAATAGCCACTCTCTGCCGCTGCCCTCCTGACATTTCGTTGGGCATGTGCTCTGTTCTGGCGCCCAGCCCAACTCTTTCCAGCAGCCTCACCGCGCGCTCTCCCCTCTCTCTTTTGGAAATATGGGCATATGTCATAGGAAGTTCCACGTTCTCCCTTGCTGTAGTCCTGGAAATCAGGTTAAAAGACTGAAACACAAAGCCTATTTTTTTATTCCGTATCAGGGAGAGCTGATCATCGTCCATAACACTGATATCGATTCCATCCAGATAATAATGGCCAATCACCGGCCGATCCAGACAGCCTAAAATATTCATAAACGTCGATTTTCCTGAGCCTGACTGCCCCATAATTGCCACAAATTCGCCCCGCCTGATAGTCAGATTAATATCTCTCAGGCCCACTACCTTCATGGAACCTGTGTCGTAGACCTTGCACAAATTTACAATCCGTATCAGCTCCTCAGATTCAGAACCAGGAAGCTGTGACTGATGCCTCATCTCCCGAAGCTGCCCCTGAATGCGTTCTATCCATCTTTTTATCATACCGGCTCCACTTCCATTCCCTCAGTCAGTCCGTCAGGAGAAAGCAGAATCGTCATTCCTTCTGCCAGTTCCTCGTCTCTGGGAATAATTTCTGTCTCCAGATCGCTTTCCACCCCTGTGTCCACAGAAATAAAATGTACAGTCTTAGTTCCCTCCTTCAAAACGGCGATCTGTCTGGTCTGGTCTTCCCCAACCCTGAGCGCAGAGGATGGAACTTTAAAAACATGCTCAGCCTGTTCTGTTACAATAGAAGCCCTCGCCGTAATTCCCGCAATCAGCCCGCTGTCCGCCTTGTCAATCGACACAATCGTCGGTACGACTCTCTCTGTGGAGGAACTTCCCACCTTCTCTTCCCCAGTAGGAGAAATAGAAGCAATAGTTCCTGTCACTGTTTTTCCATCTAAAATATCTGCTGTAATGTCCACAGGAAGACCCACTGATATATCCCCAACTGAATACTCGCTGATTTGAAGTTCCATCTCCAGCTGGGAAAGATTTTCAATAATAAACATGGGCTTCTCATCCTCCGGTTTATCTGCAAACTGTCCCACCTTAGAATTAACTCTGACTACGGTCCCGGAAATAGGGCTTTTTACCTCTGTATCCTCTAAATCCCGCATTTTCTGATCCAGTTCAAACTGCGCTGCCTTCACCTTCAGCTCATAGGACTTGTCCGGAAGCGCCTGTCCGTTTTCCGTCCGGTATCCCTCCACCGCACGGCTGGCATCTGAAAGCGCGTTTTCTGCCGCCTCAAACTCAGCAGAAGAGATGGCGCCTGATTCAAACAGTGTTTTATTTCTTTCATAGCTCAGGCTGGCTGTGTGATAATCCTGCTTTGCCTTCTCATAGCCAATTTTCGTATCCCTGAGACTCTCATTGTATTCGCTGACTGCCAGATCGTATGCATTCTGGGCCGCATCCACTTCCTTCTGGGCATCTGTCTTATCAATCACTGCCAGAACCTGCCCCTTTTCTACTGTGTCACCTTCCCTCACCCTTATTTCCAATACCTCCGAATGGAGGCTGGAAACTACATCGGCGCTGTCTGTGCCAGAAACAGGCCCTGTCAGAGAGAGACTTGAAACTACGTCCCCCTTTTCCAAAGGCATCGAGGAAACCTTAGGCAGGGCATTCCCTCCAGCTGCGCACCGGACAGCCAGGCACACGGCTGCAGCTGCAGCCAATATAACCGCTGTACGTTTCTTTTTGGGAGACAGCCCTCTAATAGTTCTAACTGCCCTGACAGGAAAAAAACTACGGCGTTTTTTCTCTTCCTGACAATTCATGTAAGCTTCCAGCTCTTTTTCTACCTCTTCCCCGCTTTTTGGGGGAGTATACGGAGTATTTTTATTTTCTTCCATACAGCATCCTGCCCTTTCTCACTCTCACAGACCCAGAGGGCCTTTCGCTCTCCCTCTTTCATCTATCACTTTCCTTCTGTGATTTTAAACGAATCAGGCTTTCCCCTGTCTTCACAAAAATAAAAATTTTATGCTATATTAAATACCTGCCCTGGCGCACAAATCCGACAGACAGCAGCGCTCACAGTGAGGCCTTGTCCTGGCAGTGCAGACATCCCGTCCGTGATAAACGAGGCGGTGGCAGAAATCGCTTCCCTCCTCCGGCGGAACCAGCTTCCACAAAGCCATCTCTACCTTTTTCGGATCCTTAATCCCATCCACAATGCCAATCCTGTTTACCAGGCGGATGCAGTGAGTGTCCGTCACGATGGCAGGCTTTCCAAACACGTCTCCCATAATCAGGTTTGCACTTTTTCTTCCTACTCCGGGCAGCGATAAGAGAGCGTCGAAATCATCCGGAACCTGGCTGCCAAACTGATCTCTCAGCCTTCTCATACAGGCGCTGATATCTCTTGCTTTGCTTTTCCCCAGGCCACAGGGCTTGACAATAGCCTCAATCTCCTCCACTGGCGCGTCAGCCAAAGAGTCCACATCAGGAAACTTCGCATATAAATCCTTTACCACTACGTTTACTCTGGCATCCGTACACTGAGCTGCCAGGCGGACACTGACTAACAGCTTCCAGGCGTCATTATAGTCTAAAGTACAGACAGCCAGCGGATATTCCTTTTTCAGCCGTTCTATAACTTCCTGTGTAAGCTCCTCTTTTGTCATAATGCTTATTCCTCCTCTATCATCTATCTTGTTTTGTCTTTTTTTGTTATTGTACGATAAATAAAGCGGATTGTAACTACATTTTTCCGGATTTCCCTAGGAATTTTCGAGAAAGTCTGCTAGAATAGACCTCGTTTCCATTAATAAACCGTAAAGTTTTTCTGTTCAACAAAACATACGGAATTTTCACAGGAGGATTAAGAGTATGGAACACTTTTTTAAGCTCAAAGAGCATGGAACTGATGTCCGCACGGAAATCATTGCCGGCGTGACCACCTTTATGACCATGGCCTACATTTTAGCAGTCAATCCTGCTATGCTTGGTCCCGATGGCGCAGGAATGGATTCAGGCGCTGTATTCACAGCTACCGCCCTTGCGTCTGCTGTTGCTTCCTTTTTAATGGCATTTCTGGCTAATCTGCCCTTTGTACTGTCTGCCGGAATGGGATTAAACGCCTATTTCGCCTACACAGTCTGCGGCAGTATGGGATACAGCTGGGAGATAGCGTTAACCGCTGTATTTGTAGAAGGAATTATTTTCATTCTCCTCTCTTTGACAAAAGTAAGAGAAGCTCTGTTTAACGCGATTCCAGCCACTCTGAAAATTGCTGTAGCTGTAGGAATTGGTCTCTTTATTACCTTTATCGGTCTTCAGAACGCCCACATTGTTGTAGCGTCCTCTACCCTTGTAGGCCTGTTTTCCTTCCGCGGCTCTATGACTGCCGGAACTTTTTCTTCAGAAGGTATTACTGTCCTTCTGGCGCTCATTGGAATTATCATTACCTCTGTGCTTCTCATCAAGCGGGTAAAGGGAAATATTCTGATTGGTATTCTGGCAACCTGGGGACTGGGAATGATCTGCCAGGTGGCAGGACTTTACGTGCCGAATCCTGAAGCTGGATTTTACAGTCTCTTTCCAAGCGGCATCATTTCCATGCCGGCTTCCGTAGCACCGACCTTTATGAAAATGGATTTTTCCATTGTAGGAACCTTAAATTTTGCAGTAGTCATTTTTGCATTCCTGTTTGTAGATATGTTCGACACCCTGGGAACATTAATCGGCTGTGCTTCCAAGGCAGATATGCTGGATGAAAACGGCAAGCTTCCTAAAATCAGAAGCGCCCTGTTTGCAGACGCAGTAGGAACTACTCTGGGTGCTGCTCTGGGAACCTCCACTATCACAACCTTCGTAGAGTCTTCCTCCGGTATCGCAGAAGGCGGAAGAACAGGACTTACCTCTGTAACAGCCGGTATCCTGTTCCTTGTATCCCTCTTTTTATCACCAATATTCCTGGCTATCCCAGCCTTCGCCACAGCTCCGGCGCTGATCGTAGTGGGATTCCTGATGATGCAGCAGGTTGTAAAGATTCAGTGGGATAACCTGGTAGAAGCTATCCCGGCCTTTATCGCTATCTTTGCCATGCCGTTCATGTATTCCATCTCCGAGGGAATCTCCATGGGTGTTATCTCCTATGTGCTTCTGCACCTGCTCACAGGCAAGGCCAAGGACAACACACCTCTGATGTATGTTCTGACTGTGCTGTTCATTCTAAAATACATCTTCCTGTAAGAAACCATAATATAGGAAGAAACTGAAACCCTGCAGCAAAAAAGAAGAGAATTTTTCCTTGTTCTGCTTAAAAGTCCTTGGAAAAATTCTCTTCTTTATTTTTAATGCGGGCATGAAGATCTGTTATTTCTGTATCTTCTGCGCCAATTTTTTTCTTTCTCTTGAATTAACAGAAAAATGTGATATACTAGTAATATGCAGATATGGTTCATCGGTAGAACGCTAGCTTCCCAAGCTGGAAAGGCGGGTTCGACTCCCGTTATCTGCTTATTTTTATGCCCTTGATGGATGCATTTATTTTTTCCTGGATACAAAAACAGCGGAAACCCTCTAAACCAAGGATTTCCGCTGTTTATAAGACCTGAGGCATCGGGGATTCGAACCCCGGACAACTTGATTAAAAGTCAAGTGCTCTACCGACTGAGCTAATACCCCATAATATGAACTGGGCTAGTTGGATTCGAACCAACGAATGCAGGAGTCAAAGTCCTGTGCCTTACCGCTTGGCGATAGCCCAACAAAACCCAATCGGGAGGGTGGGTATAGGGATTCGAACCCTAGGCCTCCAGAGCCACAATCTGGCGCGCTAACCAACTGCGCTATACCCACCATAAAACGAATCCGAAGGGATTTAATCCTTTCGAATTCAACGAGCCTGAAGGGATTCGAACCCCCGACCCACGGCTTAGAAGGCCGTTGCTCTATCCAGCTGAGCTACAGACTCATATATTTTTTTGTGGAGACTGCCAAACAAATTGACATTTCGCTTTTTCCTGCAGAGGCTTACTGCCAACTGCCTGGTACATCAGCTTTCGCTTCTGTACAGAGCGGGTGATGGGAATCGAACCCACGTATCCAGCTTGGAAGGCTGGTGTTCTACCATTGAACTACACCCGCATATTCAGTCGGGGTGACAGGATTCGAACCTGCGACCTCCTGGTCCCAAACCAGGCGCTCTAGCCAAGCTGAGCCACACCCCGTTCTCTGATAGGGCTTTATGAATTGTTTCATAAAACTTTATCAATTTTCTTTTGCTTTCTTTAGAAGGCTTTTTCTGAAGCGCTTCGTTTCAAGCAAGGACTATTATATACTATAGCAACCCCAATGTCAACATTTTTTGCAACTTTTTTCGTCTAATTTTAAATATTTTTTACCCGTTTTGTCAGTTTTTTTATTTGTTCGCATTGTTTAAGCCTGTTAATTTCTCTTTATTTGCTTTTTTTGTTATTAAATATTTTTTTGCTTCTTTTTTTCCTTCTTAAACAGTTTTTCAAGCTGGCTGCTCCTGCCTCCATAAAAATTCAAAGGAGGCAGGATGCCTCCTCTGACAAAATCATCTCTTTTCTAAAGATAACAGGTCTGATACTGGACGTCTCCCGAGTCATCTGCCTCCATAATCATGTAACTGGGTCTCCTTCCCTCCTGACGCGGAAAGGAAAGACTTCCAGGATTCAGTACCGTCAGCCCGTTTCTTGTCTCCAGATACGGCTTATGAGTGTGGCCAAACATGGCGATATCCACTCCGCGGGAGCCTGCTTCTTCTTCCAGCCGCTCCGTCCCCACAGACACACTGTAAAAATGCCCATGAGTTAAGAACGCCCGGTGCGGTCCTATGGTGATTTCCTTTTCCCGATCCAGGCAGGAAAAGAAATCATTATTTCCCAATACCATATGAACCTGACAGTCCTGGTTTTGTTCCAGACACCAGGCAGTAATCAGGTCTTCGCTCCCCTCTGCGTCCCCCAGATGGATCAGCATATCAAAAGGCGCAGTCCGCTCAATTACCTCTTGTAAATTTCCATTGCGGCGGTGGGTATCACTCACAATCAAAACCTTCATCTCTCTGTTCCCCCAAATACTTCCTTCAATTTCTCTTTCATCAGTTCCAGAGCCTTTCCTCTGTGGCTGATGCGGTTTTTCTCATCCATAGTAAGCTCGGCAGAGGTCTTCCCATACTCCGGAAGATACAGAATCGGATCATAGCCGAATCCGCCTTCACCTGCTGGCTTATAGGCAATCTGTCCCTCCATAAAACCTTCTGTCAAAATTTCTCTTCCGTCCGGCAGCACAGCGGCAATCACACAGGCAAAGCGGGCGCTTCTCTCAGCTCCCTCTGCCTGTTCCATCCGCTGAATCAGGGCGCGGTTTTTCTCAGAATATGGCGCATCTCCCATATACCGGGCAGAGTAAACTCCCGGCTCTCCGTTCAAATAATCAATGACAAGTCCTGAATCATCGGCCAGAACCAGTCCTCCCGTCTGCTTCCACACAGCTCTAGCCTTAATCGCCGCATTCTCCGCAAAAGTTGTTCCATTCTCCTCTATTTCATCATGAAAGCCCGCTTCGGCCATAGAAATGACCTCCAGGCCTAAATCACCCAGAATCTGGCGAATCTCTCTCAGTTTTCCCTGGTTTGATGTTGCAAATATCAATTTCTCCGCCATGTTTCTCCTCCTATAGTATTCCTCTGATCTTCATCTTCTGTTTCCTTTACTGCTGTCTGCAGTTTTCCGGATTTCCTAAGTTTTTATCTGGCAGCGCTCTGTCTTGTATAAGCCTTCAGGCACACGTTGCAGCTCTGTTCTGTCTCCACTCGATCCCAGGCTGTCCCCCGCAGGCTGATATATCCCTCTCCATCGCTGATATCTACCTTGGTTTTTTTATCTGGCGCATTATACTCTATGGCTACCGGGTGGACGGACCCGGGCGTCCTGATGTTCACAATCACTGCAAACCTCTCTCCTGCCTTCACTTTGATCGGTCTTGGAAAATCAATCGTATAATATCCTGCATACTCCAGCTTTCCTCTGGCCACAGATCTCCTCCTGCCAAAATCTGCGCTTCCCGCCGCGTCATTTACCACATACACCTCATACTGAGTATTCTCGTCTGTAGCGTAAAAGCCAGCCGCCCACAGTTCCTCGTCTTCCTCCGCCTGATAGATATTGGCAAAAAAGGCGTCTTCCTTTCCATAACCCAGCTGTCCAGCCCATCCGCACTGATCCGTCTGATAAATCTTATCGTAGTAATCGGCAGTATCTGCACGGCTGTATACAATATTATGGATTCCAATATTGGTATCATAATAAGATACATAGAAATATCCCTGTTCTCCGAAGGCTCCTCCCCAGCTGTTTGCGCAGATAAAGGCGCCGTCCCCTTCTGGCTGAACCGGAAAATTTTCCTTGGGATACTCGTCATCCCACCCAATAATCACAACATCATGGTTGGGACGTCTGTCTCCAGCATAGCAGTAAGCGCCAGCTTCTTTATTATAATAGTCAGAACTCTCCTCCCCATCAGCCATGGCGGTGTACAGAGAGCTCTGAACTCCTCCTGTAAAGTAAACGGCTTCTTTCACCGCCTCGTAATCCTTCTCTGGAAGAATCTGGATCTCCTGAAGATGAAGCGCCGGTGAAAGGCCCTCTGGAGACCAGCTGTCCCCATAAGGATCCTCCTCTTCCAGCACCGGCCCCTGCCAGGACAGCAGATAGGCCATAGACATAGTATAGTCTCCTCCATCATTCTGATTCATCTGAAAACTGTTTTTCAGAGACATATGATCCTCCGAGAAGTCAAAGGCCTGTTCTGGAAGCAGACTGCTTTCCAAAGCCATAAGGGAAGCGAACGCCCAGCAGGTTCCAAGGCTTCCCTGATTTTTAACAGCAGGAGCTCTCCCTTCAGTCCGGTAATCATAAGACTTTGGAAGTAACTTTTCTCCAGGATTCTGGGAAATAAAAGAAAGAACCGACTCCTCTGCATCCCAGTCTATATCATAGCCAAAAGCCTGCACAGGGGCCTCAGCCGGCACTGCCAGCTGCCCTTCTTCTACAGTCAGCGGATGTTCCAAAGAAATAATCTCTTCCTCTTTTCCGCTGTCGTCTCTCCGGCGAAGAGTCATCTGTCTTTCCCCTATGGCAATGCTGGCTCGTCTGCTTCCCTTCTCCATTACCAGAACTGCTTCATCATATGTATGGGCTGTACAGGAAAACAACTCCCTAAGCTCGCTTACAGGGATAAGAAAGCCTCCGGAAGAGGCCATCCGAACCGGCGTCTTCAGCTTCTTCTCTTCTCCGTCCACCACCACCTGGATTCCATTTTCATTCGTTTCCCTGGATACCATCTCATACCACTCTGCCGGATAACTTCCCGATGTCTCCCCTTCTCTCACATCTTTTACGGCCAGATCTCCTCCAAATTTCAAGGTGCAGAAAGAAAGCGCAAGCACCGCCAGCAGAAATATAAACTGTCTGCGCCTCATTATTCCCCATTCTTTTCTTCTGGCCGCCTTCTGGGAGGCTTCGGCCCAAGGAACTGATAGAAATATGTTTTCATCATTCCATTATAAATTTTCCTGTTTTTATCAGCTTTTCTTCCTATATAACGCTCTGCATCCTCGTAGGAGGTGATCAGATACATGGACCAGGCGTCCAGTTCTCTGTAGCGCTCTCCAATCTGGCGGTACAGTTCCGGAAGGTTTTTCTTTTCCTCAATCCGCTCGCCATAGGGCGGATTTGTGATAATAAAACCGTACTTTTTCGGATGGCTCAGCTCAGCTACCGGCCTCTGCTGAAAATGAATCATGTGATCCACGCCTGCTCTGGCGGCATTTTCCCTGGCCGCCCGGATAATATCTCCGTCTGCATCATATCCCTGGATGTCCACCTGGACGCTGTCATCCATCATCTCCATAGCCTCATCTACAGCGTTGTACCAGTGCTTTCTCGGCACCAGATTTTTCCATCCCTCCGCCAGGAAAGAACGGTTCATGCCAGGAGCTATGTTGGCCGCAATCAGAGCTGCCTCAATGGGAAAAGTTCCGCTTCCGCAGAAAGGATCCACCAGAATCCTGTCTTTCTTCCAGGGAGTCAAAAGAATCAGAGCTGCCGCCAGAGTCTCTGTAATTGGAGCCTTGCTGGTCAGAGTCCTGTACCCTCTCTTGTGGAGAGAATCTCCGCTGGTATCGATGCCCACTGTCACCTGATCCTTGAAGAAAAACACCCGCAGAGGATATTCGCTTCCTGTCTCCGGCAGAGGCTGCTGCCCCAAATCATAGGCCTCCTGCAGGCGCCTTGCAATAGCCTTCTTCATAATCCTCTGAATATCAGATGGGCTGAACAGCTTGCTTTTAATAGAAGACGCCTTTGTCACCCAGCATCTTCCGTCTTGGGGAATATAGCGTTCCCATGGAATCGCTTTTGTCTTTTCAAACAGCTCGTCAAAAGTCACAGCAGTAAAGCTGCCTGCCTTTAAAAGGACTCTCTCCGCAGTTCTCAAAAACACATTAGCCCTGGCGATCGCCTCCGCGTCTCCCTCGAAGGTAACGCGGCCGTCCTCCACCAGGGTGATTTCATAGCCTAAATCTGTAATTTCTTTTTTCAGAATTGCCTCCAGGCCAAAGTGACAGGGGGCAATCAGTTCAAATCGTTCCAATCCTCGTTCCTCTTATCTTTCTTATGCTGCGTAGACCGTATTACACGGCTGCCCTATAACTGCATCCCTTTCTTTTTTTATGTGAGTTCTGCATTTTCTATTCTAATTTAACCACTTTCTCCTGTCAATGGCTGAGAGCCTGTGTTTTATTCTTCAAAGGGCTTAAAATCCTGTTTCTCCAGGTTGTGTCCGCGGTAATACTGGATTCCGTTCGCCACGTCAAAGGTGCAGTAGCCCATCCGCGAAAAACAGACAGCAGCCCGCAGGCTCTCACTCCCCCTGGCACAGTAGAACAACACAGGAAGCGCCCTGTCTAACTCTTCCGGCTGATTTAAAAGCGCTTCCAGCTCCCTGTTTACCGCTCCTTTCAGGTGAAAACGTCCGTACTCCTCTGGGCTTCGCAAATCTATAATAGTTCCGGGAAATCCCCTGTCTAAAAACTGATCCAGATGCCGCACTGGTATCATCTGATACATGATATTCCTCCTGTGCTTGTTTCTTATTCTATTGTATTCCGGCCAGGCACAGCTTGTTCCGCTATAAGACAGAAAATGGGGAACCGTTTTCCCGGCCTTCACCAAAGTCCTGGAAAACGGTTCCCCGCTTAGTTCTTTATTTTTCTTCTGTCTGCTCTGCTTTTCTAGTAATTATTTCTGCTGCAGTCGCTGCAGTTGTCTGCTCTGTTTCTGCTGTTATTCCTGGAAGAATTTTTAGAGCTGTCTCTGCTGCAGTCCCTGGAAGAGTTCTGAGACTTATTCTGGCTTCTGTTCTGAGAATCGTCTCTGTCCTTTAAGCTGTTTTCGTTATAACTGTTTCTGTCTGCCATGTTCATTACCTCCTGACTTTTCAATTACTACACAGTCAGTATGGCTGTTTCAAATGGCATTTATTCAGAAAAAACAATTTTTATTAACCTAACACGCTCACAATCTTTACAGGATTCCTGTAGGTCCAAGGAGAAATTTTAATGCCTGTCCGCTCTGTGGAAGCATGTACAATCTGACCGTCTCCTATGTAAAGCCCTACATGGTTAATCCGGCTGCCATTAGCGTAAAATACCAGATCTCCCGGCTGCATCTGCTCTGCGCTGACCTGTGTTCCCTGAGTTGCCTGAGAACGGGAAGAACGATTCATGTCCACTCCGCCTGCATGCTCTAACACATAACTTGTAAATCCTGAACAGTCTGTGCCGGTATTCGGATCCGATCCGCCGTACACATAAGGATTGCCGAGGAAAGTAAGCGCATAATCTACAACATCCTGTCTCACGTCTCCAGCTTCCGCCTCCACAACTGCTGCCTTTCCATCTGCCATCAGGTATCCTTCTTCTCCGTTCTCTGAAAAGACCTTCACCCAGCCGTCGCCGTTATCCTCTACTACCTCATAAGTGTCGCCCTGGGAGGCCTGCTCTACTACAGCAGACTCTGCGCTCATCTCTGAGTACAGTGAAACCTGTTCTGCTTCTACCTTTACCACTGCGCCCTCTTCGGCCTCAGCAGCCTCAGCATTGGCCGGATTTGTAAATAATACGGCAGAGCAGACACACATCATTCCCAACAGTTTCCATCCCTTATTTTTTATCATCCCAAAACTCCTGACTTTTTATTCTCAATTCGCAATCTTACAACTTTCCAGCAACATATTAACTTTTTCTTTCTAATTGTTACATAATTGTTAAATATGTTACGACGTTATTATATTTACTTTTTTTTGCGCTGTCAAGAAAATTGGAACGGTTTATATTTATTTAATAATTTCCCGGCTGTTGGAAAACATCATCTGGCGCTAGGAAAGAGTCTCTAAAAGAGCCTCAAGCCTGGTGGCAATCTGTCCCTGATCAGACTTGGAATAGTCTGTCTCGATCATCAGATACGGAATGCCCTCAGCCTCCACGGTACGTTTGATGAAGTGTGCCTCAATATTATAGGTGTGACAGGACTGAAGAATGATTTCCACCACGCCGTCTACCTGGTAGTCGTGAATCATCTCCTTAATGTAGTCCTGACGGCTGTCGTTAGGGCTCATGACGGAGCAGTTAATATTCAGGTATTTTTTCGCCAGAGCATCAAATACTGGCATATTCTCATCCACAGCCTCTACTTTTTCTCTTGTTCCGCTGCAGGAATCAAAGGCTACTACATCGGCTCCCATCTCTTCCACTGTCTTGATAATCTTATCGCGGACTCCTGCGTTAGGACATCCCGTAATCAGAAGTCTCGGACGCCTGGAGATTTTTCCCTTATAGTTTTCCTCCCAGTCCTTTAACACCTCTTCCGTCCGCTCTTCTACCCGGCGGATTCGATCCTCCATGTCAAAGTTAAAGCCAAGGGAATCCGCCACTGTGCTGATCTCATATCCGGAAATTGGAGCCGGATTCAGCTTTCCAAGCTCCATAAACCTCAGCATGGCCTTTCTCTCCCTGTTTTTCAGGCGGATGGCATTTCTGATGTCCTCGTCTGTAATCTGAATGCCGTAGAAATCCTCCAGTTTCTCCTTGAGAGCGATGATCTCCTGCTTCCAGAGCTCTAACCCTCTCTCATTTCTCTGAGCAGGAAGCTGCATTACATAGGTCTCCTTCAGCTCGTTCATCAGCTCAAACATCTTTTTCTTACCGTCGCAGGTAGTCTCCCCCACAATCAAATCTGCAAAGTAGAAATACGGACAGGTATCTGTCAAAGCAAAGCCATAACTGGCCTTGATTAGCGGACAGAGGTTTCGCGGCAGCTTCGTCTCGGCCGCAGGAATCGGCTGCTCGCTGGAAGCGCACAGAGAGGCGTTCACAGCCCCGCCCGCCATTAAAATTTCCACTGGGACAAAGGAGCAGAATACGCCTACCACTCTGGCGCCCTTTTCTTTCAGTTCCTTCATCTTCATGAATCCTGCTTTTCTTGCCTCATCATAGGTCACAAAATTTTCCGGCAGATTCATCATTTTCTCTTCTCCTCCTGAAACTACATCTCTTTTGCACTGTATGCATGTTTGTCTATTTTATCACAGTTTACAGGGGAATTCGAGAAAAGGGGGCGCGGTCCGGTATTGGTTTTTCAACTAAATCAGGGCTTCTTATAGGATATATCTATAAGAAGCCCTGTCTTTTTCATCTTTATATTTCTAGTCCAGCTCCAGCTTTCCTGTGTACAGCTGATAATAGACGCCTTTTTCTTTAATCAGCTCCTCATGGCTGCCCCGCTCCACGATTCTGCCGTGTTCAAGTACCATGATGGCGTCGCTGTTTCTGATGGTAGACAGTCTGTGAGCAATGACGAATACCGTTCTGCCCTTCATCAGGTTGTCCATTCCCTTCTGAACGATCTGCTCTGTTCTGGTGTCAATGCTGGACGTGGCCTCATCGAGAATCAGCACCGGCGGATCCGCTACTGCCGCCCTGGCGATAGCTAACAGCTGTCTCTGACCCTGAGACAGCTCCTCACCGTCATTGGTCAGCATGGTATCGTAGCCTTTTGGCAGCATTTTAATGAACTGATCCGCGTGAGCCAGCTGCGCCGCTGCATAGATTTCCTCATCTGTGGCATCCAGCTTTCCGTACCTGATATTGTCCATAATGGTTCCCGTAAACAGATGGGTATCCTGAAGGACGATCCCCAGGGAACGACGCAGATCTGCCTTTTTAATTTTATTGATATTTATGCCGTCATAGCGGATTTTTCCATCCTGTACATCATAAAAACGGTTGATCAGATTGGTAATAGTTGTCTTTCCAGCTCCTGTGGATCCGACGAAAGCCAGCTTCTGTCCAGGTTTTGCGTAGAGCGTCAGGTCATGAAGTACCATCTTCTCCTCTGTGTATCCAAAGGTCATGTCAAAGAAACGCACGTCCCCTTTCAGCTCCGTGTAGGTTACGGTACCATCTGACTGATGGGGATGCTTCCAGGCCCAGAGACCAGTTCTTTCTCTGCACTCTGTCAGACTGCCGTTCTCATCCTTCTTTGCGTTTACAAGAGTTACATAGCCCTCATCCAGCTCCGGCTCCTCGTCCATCAGGCGGAAAATCCGCTCTGCTCCAGCCAGAGCCATGATAATCGAGTTAAACTGCTGGGCAATGGACATAAAAGGCTGGGTGAAGCTCTTAGTAAATTGAAGATAGGAAGCCATCACACCCAGAGTGATGCCGCCGATTCCCATGACGGATAAAAATCCGCCCAGCACAGCTGTCAGTACAAACTGCAGGTTTCCAATATTTCCGATTACCGGTCCCATCATGTTTGCAAAAGTATTAGCCTTAGAGGCGCTGACAAACAGCTTTTCATTCAGCTTATCAAACTCTTCCTCCGCAATGCGCTCGTGATTAAAAACCTTGATGACTCTCTGCCCCGTCATGTGTTCCTCCACGAAGCCTGTTACGCCGGCAATATCTAACTGCTGGCTCAGGAAATACTTTCCGCTGTTTCCGCCAATTGTCTTTGTCACAACCAGCATAACTCCAATCATGATCACAGCCAGTACAGTCAGCAGAGGGCTTAACACCAGCATGGAGATAAAAGTAACTGTCACTGTGAGAAGAGACTGAAGCACCTGAGGAATGGCCTGGCTGATCATCTGCCGCAGAGTATCTGTATCATTCGTGTAAAGGCTCATAATCGAACCGTTCGTGTTCTGATCAAAGTAACGGATAGGGAGTTTCTGCATATGCTCGAACATCTCATCCCTGACCTTTTTCAGCACTCCCTGGCCAATATAGACCATCAGGCGGCTGTAGATGAAAGTGGCAATGACACCGCACAGAAAAATGCATCCCAGCACTGCCATAGCCCGGTACAGCTCCGTATAGTTGGGATTCTGCTTTCCAATCAGCGGAATAATGTAGTCATCCAGCAGAAATTTCAGTGAAAGCGACACGGAAATGGATGCGATGGAGCTCATCAGGATACAGAAAAATACGCCGACAAACCGCAGCTTGTAATCTCTCAGAACGTATCCCAGAAGGCGTTTTCCCGTTTTCAGCGTATCCTTAGTCACCTTTGGCTTTCTCTGCTCATTACTCATAGTCCTCACCTCCCTTTACCTGTGATTCATATACCTCCCTGTAAATGGCATTTGTTTTCAGAAGTTCCTCTGAGGTTCCAACTCCATTCACCTGGCCGTTTTCCATGACAATAATCATGTCCGCATCCTCCACAGAGGAAACTCTCTGAGCAATGATGAGCTTCGTGGTATCTGGAATCTCCTCCCTGAAGGCCTTCCGAATAAGAGCATCTGTCTTCGTATCCACCGCGCTGGTGGAGTCATCAAGAATCAAAATTTTCGGTTTTTTCAAAAGGGCTCTGGCGATGCAGAGTCTCTGTTTCTGTCCTCCTGACACATTGTTTCCGCCTTCTACAATCATCGTATTGTATCCTGCCGGAAACTCCTGTACAAAGCTGTCTGCCTGAGCCAGCCTGCAGACTCTCTGAACCTCCTCGTCACTGGCATTCTCATCGCCCCAGCGGATATTGTCATAAATGCTTCCTGTAAACAGGACGTTTTTCTGAAGCACCATGGACACCTGATCCCTCAAAGCTTCCAGGCCATAGCTGCGCACATCGATTCCTCCTACCTTGACGCAGCCATCTGTCACATCATAGAGTCTTGGAATCAGATTGACAAGGGAGGTCTTAGAACTTCCCGTACCGCCGATAATTCCCACCGTCTGACCTGATTTAATATGAAGGTTAATATCCTTTAAGGAAAGATTTCCGCCTTTTCCGCTGTAGCTGAAGGATACATGCTCAAAGTCAATGTCTCCATTGGGAACCTCCGTCACAGCGTCCGCCGGATCCTGCATTTCCGGAACCTCGTCAAGCACCTCGCTGATTCGGTCTGTAGAGGCCTCTGCGATCATAATCATGACGAATACAAAGGTTACCATCATTAAAGACATGAGAATCTGTATGGCGTAGACGATAATGCTTGTCAGCTCTCCAGTTTCCATAGTCTGATTGATAATGCTTTTTCCTCCAATGGAAACCATCAGAAGAATCACACTGTACATGAAAAACTGCATGGTAGGCGCATTCCAGGCCACAATCTTCTCCGCTCTGGTAAACAGATTGTATACAAGTTTTGACACACCGTGAAACTTCTGGATTTCATATTCCTCCCGTACATAGGCCTTGACCACCCGGGAGGCGTTTACATTTTCCTGAACAGAATTATTTAAGACATCATACTCGTCAAATACCCTGATAAAGTGAGGATGAGCCTTCTTTGCAATGAACATCAGAAGTCCTCCCAGAACCGGCACCAGCACCAGCAGAATCAGGGAAATCTCCCAGTTAATCGTAAAAATCATAATCAGGGAGAGGATAATCATAAACGGCGCTCTGGCCAGAAGACGTATACTCATCATGTAAGCCATCTGCACGTTTGTGATATCTGTAGTAAGCCTTGTGACAAGGCTTGACGTAGAAAAATGGTCAATATTTTTAAATGAAAAATTCTGTATCTTATAAAAAATGTCATGGCGCAGATTCTTCGCATAGCCGGCAGCTGCCACTGCTGCAAACTTTCCAGCCATAGCGCCAAAAAACAGGGCAATCATGGCCATAGCTACCAGAATCACGCCCATACGTACAATATAGGACAGGTCTCCCTGCGCGATTCCCACATCGATGATTTTCGCCATCTGAAGCGGAATCAAAACCTCCATCAGAACCTCCAGAACGACAAATGCCGGAGCTAAAACAGACTCCCGCCTGTACTCTCTGATGGATTTAAAGAGTTTTCTGTTCATGGTTTCCTCCTTCTGTTTTTACTCAGATGTCATGTCAGGCGGCACTCCTGCTCTTTGCAATCCTGCTCCTTGCAGGAAAGATTCCTGGACATCTGGGCCAGCACCTTCATGCAGACCTCTAAATCCTCCTTATCAATTCCCTGTAGCATCTGTTTTTCCGCGCACCTAAGAGACTGCATCACCCGCTCTCTCATAGCCAGAGCCTTCACTGTAGGAACTACGCGTTTTAAACGGCCGTCCCGCTCCACGCCCTCCCTGCAGATAAAACCTTTCTTCTCTAAAAGCTGAAGAATCCCTGTAGCTGTGGACTTCCGAATATGAAACTCCGCCTCCACATCCTTCTGAAAGATATCCTGATGCATAGAACCTACAATAATAAAATGGAGCATATGCCTTTGAAGCATGGTCAGTTCATTGCCGTCATCCGGAACTAAAAAACGCCTCTTAAGCTGGTTGGATAAAATATTCACCATCCGGCCGGCACTCTTGCAG
Organism: Clostridium sp.; assembly: GCA_018377235.1. Classification (GTDB taxonomy): domain Bacteria; phylum Bacillota; class Clostridia; order Lachnospirales; family Lachnospiraceae; genus Otoolea. The sequence goes on along the minus strand of JAGZZT010000006.1, from coordinate 21,932 downwards.
CAGAGCTCACCGCTTTTCTCTGCCTCTGTACTCATCTCATCACCTCCGTCTGCGCTGACTTCCAATATACAGGTCTGTTGTGCCCAATTCAGGCTGGAATATTCAGAGCTTTTTAAATAGTTCGCTGCCTAACTTTTAAAAGTATAGTCGGAAAAATTTTTATTGTCAAGAGAAAAAAGCGCCAAAAAAAGCCGTCTGAGCGGCCCGTGCTTGGATGAAAAAATATAGGTTCTGCGGGAAAAATCCAGGATATTTTTTGTTGTGGCGGGGCTATGGAATTGATATAATACAGTTACAAAGGAGGCGGAAGTTCGGGAATTGACCGAGTAAAGCAAGGGATGCTTCTTGTCCGTAAGGGCAAGAAGATGGGAGTAGAACAAATCGGAATTTGTAATTGAAATCGGTTGTTTTGATATAAAATAAAAAAATAAATTTTTTTTGCAACATTTCGTTATTGTCATCTGTATTTAAGATAGACAGGTGAGAAACCTGAACAATTTTATTTACAGAAAGGATAGATTAAAATGAAAGCAAAACGAGTGATTACAATTGTGGCATGTGTAATAATGATTTTTTCCATGGCAGCCTGCGGGAATAATAATTCCGAAAAAACGGAAGCAAAAACCTCCGCTTCATCTGAAACGGTTACAAATAGTGGAAAGAATGCTCAGATTCCTGATCCGTGGACGAAATGCTCCGACATGGAGGAGGCTGAAAAAAATGCAGGCTTTTCATTCGATGTTCCTGATACGGTTGAAGGTTACAAAATAGGACAAATTCAGAACATGGATCAGGAGATGATCGAAGTAATTTATGAAAAAACAGATGATGCAAATAATTCAGATGACCTGGATGACGTTATATATATTCGAAAAGGATCTGGAACTGATGATATCAGCGGAGATTATAATTCTTATTCAGAATCGAAACAAGTAACTATTGATTTTTATAACGTTACCATGAAAGGCGATAATGGAACGGTGTCTTTGGCTACGTGGACTGACGGAGAATTCTCTTACGCAGTGTCGACACCTGAAATGAGTGAAGAATTTGTTACAGCCATTATCCAACAGATGAAATAATGAAAGGCAACAGGGGCATATATGATTTGATATGCCTCTTGTTGAATAAATTGGTGAATCAAAATGGACTGTGTAGTATCTCAAAAAAACATATATGATTTGCAGAAAATATTTTTATGGATGAGAAAAATATGCCATTTGATAAAGGCATCGTTGTTTTTAAAAACAGGCAATGCATTCGATCAGGTGCAGGTAGCCGAGAGCAAAGAGACAGGTGTTACAGATGTAGAAGACGCTCTGGGCAGGTATGGTGACTCTATTCTCAGATTGGCATATTCTTATCTTCATAATATGAGTGATGCAGAGGATATTCTTCAGGAAACGCTGATTAAATATATGGAAGCAGATAGAAAGTTTGAGAGTGATGTTCATAAAAAGGCATGGCTTTTAAGAGTTGCTGCTAACCTGAGTAAAAATAAAATTGATTATAATCGTATACGTCAAACTGACGAACTGGAAGATACTCTGGTTATGGAGGAACGTGAAGATCTTTCTTTTGTCTGGGATGCGGTAAAAAAGTTACCTGAAAAATATCGTGAGGTCATTCATCTTTTTTACTATGAAGGCTATCAGACAAAAGAAATCAGTAAGATACTCAGTAGAAACGAGAGTAGTGTGCGCTCAGACTTAAAACGTGGAAGAGAACGATTAAAAGATTTGTTACGGGAGGCGTATGATTTTGAAATATGATGAGATTATGGAAAAGGTAGAAGTTACAGATGAAATGCGAAAGCGAATCCTGTCTAATATATCAGAACAAGCCTCGAAAAGGAAAAAGAAGGTTATATTATTTCCAAAATGGAGATATTTGAGTACTTTGGCAGCATGTGCTGCAATTGTTTTGTTATGCGTAACGGTATTGCCTGAGATTCTGAATACAAATCAGCCCAATGAAGACAATGTTGCTATTGGGAACGAAATTATTGAATGTGAAGACATTACAGAACTGTCAAAATATGCCGGATTTGAAATGAATGAACTTACGGATATTCCATTCAATATTATTGACTATACGTATGCCTGGTGTTTTGATGAGATGGCACAGATTGAATATGTTGGAAATAGTAATACGATTACGTATCGTGTAGCCGAGAGCGGAGAAGACATATCCGGTGATTACAATGATTACAGTCAAATTCAGGAAGAAATAATTCAAAACAATACAGTTACAATAAAAGGAAACAGAGATAAAGCATATGTAGCAGTTTGGCAATCTGGAGAGTATTCTTATGCGATTTGCTCATCTGATGGAATATCTTATACAGAGATGAAAGCCATTATTGGAGCTTTGCCGGGGGAGTAAATGGTTACAACATGATAAGCTTAAATTCCAATATGCCGATTGAGAAAATATTGCCAATTCCTATTTTCTGGCTTGATAAAAAACTTAACGAAAACGGAATGTTAAAATCTAAGGAATGTAAAATTAGTTTTTAGTGCAGAACTGGTTATTCTTAAAACTTTCCATCAAAAAAAACGGAAACTATATGACTGTGGATGCTGAGCTGACGGCTGATACCTATGCAGCAGGACAACAAAAGCGGTATCTTTGGATGATTGGATTATCTGGCGGCTATCTGGTGCTGTGCTTTATGGTGTGGCTGGTTATGAAACGGCGTACAGCAGGGGAACTGTAAAAAGCAATCAATTGGAGGAGCAATTGTTAAACTTAGATAAACTCAGATTTTTCTTTCCTGATTTTGAAATGAAAGATTTCTGTATGTTTGAAAAGATTATTTCTTTAAAATGGGAACCTGTTATTGATACTGAAGATTGGACAGAACATAAACATCTTTTCTTAGAAATGGATAGTGCGGATCACTATAAAATCCTGCTGGAATGTATTGATGTAGTGTCTTTACATTTTCAGGGGAATGAGCAGGTTTCGGGATTTTATATCAAAGATATGTCAGAAAGAGGATATGAAAAATATTCAAAGTATGAAGTGGGAGATTATGAAGAAGATTGTATCAAGTTTTATTGTTCAGATATTGTAATTAAAGATTTGAAAAAAATTCATTGATGGAAAAAATAGAAGTCGCATCTTTATGAAATACCATCAGAAAGGAGGTCCCCACCCATGAAAAAAACAACCGTCATCCCAACTGCCAGCGTCCTGATTGCCCTGGTTTGTGCTGCTCTGTTTTGCTTGAACTGGAACCCGGAACCGCTTCTGAAAGGAAAGGAACAGCCGGTGACGCTGAGCGATATAGAGCAAAATCTTACAACCGATTTTAACGGTTTCCCAGCTGGTGAGGATATTCCAAGGCTGACCGGTGCAGAGAACTTTTCAGAAATCATCTATTTGTCAGATTATGTAACAGCGGAACCGGTGGGAATTGTCGAAACCGGTATTTCCAGCCTGAAACCATGGGAAGATCATTATTATACGCAAAGAGTCAAGGGCAGAGCAACCGGACGTCAAATCCGTCAGCCGGAAATTATTTCATCCGGCTTAGATTTGCTGGGCAGCTACCAGCCATATTACCTGCTGGAGCTTCCGGATCATACTTATATCGTGGCACAAATTCCGCTGGAAACAGCGAAGGCAATCAAAAAGGGCGAAAGCGTCACACTTCCCGTGGGTGAAAAGGTAAGTATGACCAATGCCGCCCGGAACGAGCTTTCTTCTATCTGCGGGGAATATGGAGCGGATATGGACGGTGTGTTCTATGCTGTTAATGACAAATGGCAGGAGGAGCATCAGTTCATCTTATTTCTGATGCGCTTCGGAGCTGCCGCTCTGATCTGGTTTGTACTTGCCGTAGGACTGATGCTGGCCGGGTGGAAGCTGTTCAAATGCGATGAAGGATAAAAGGCGGAGGGTTTGAGGATATTTTTATGAATGAATTGCAAAAAAGATTTTTTGAATCTTTGGCTGCGGTACAAGAAACATGCGTAGAGGTTTGCATAATTCAACATAAATGTGACGATGAAAAAACAAAAAGTATGCTGTACGATGTTACCTTTGAGACAATCACAGCAATTATGGAAATGATTGATGGTTATTCCGCCTTTAGCAGCAATAAGCATGATATTGTCAACACAGTTACCGGGGAACATTTAAAAGAAAATCCTTTTATCGAATTACATGATCAAACGGCGGGATTTCTTAAATACGAGTAGCGTCAGTGTACAAGAAACAGCCATTCCAACTTTACTGTTTCTATCCCTGCTTCATCTTCTTGCCCTTCGGACAAGGAGCATCCCTCATTTTTAGTTCGGTCATTTTCAGCCCGGGCAATTACTGCAGCGCCGTCCCTATGGCCAGGTTCGCCGCTCCGCACAGGCACATAACCAGAATTGGATTCCATTTTCTCGTCCGAAGCAGCAAAAAGGCCAGAAGGAACAGCGCGGCGCTGATCACGTCTAAATTTCCAACGGACGCCGCCCGGCCATTGAATACTGCCGTATTCAGCATGGAAAGGCCGGCGGCGGCTATCAGGGCCACGACGGCAGGGCGCAGGGAGGACATCACGGAGCTGACAAAGGAACCGCCCTTGTATTTATAATAGAGAAACGCCAGAAAAGAGACAATCAGAAAAGAAGGGAAAATACAGCCCAGAGTGGCTGCAGCCGCCCCTGATATTCCCGCAATTCTGATTCCCACAAAGGTAGCCGCGTTAATGGCAATGGGGCCGGGCGTCATCTCCGCAATGGTCACTAAATTGGTAAATTCATCCATCGTCAGCCACCCGCAGGCTTCTACTGCCTGGCTCTGGATCAGCGGAATGGCTGCATAGCCGCCTCCTACGCTGAACATTCCCACCTTTAAAAAACTGAAAAAAAGCTGTAAATAAATCACAGGGAGCCCTCCCTTCCTTCATTGTCTTTTTTCTGAAGCACAGCCCGCAAAATCCCGGCGCCAGCCGCCGCCAGAATAATATAGATAACGTTTACTCCCAGGAAAAAATCAGCGGCAAAGGCTCCGGCCAGAATCAGATTCAAATATAGGCTCTTTTTTTTCACCACGCCTTCACCTAAATCCCAGGCCACATCCAGAATCACCGCCGCCACGCCCGCCTGCATTCCCTTGAGAGCGAGAGCCACAAAGAGATTCGAGGAAAAAGCGCTGTAAAAAAACGAAATCACAGACAAAATAATCATAGGAGGCAGAACCGTTCCCAGAACCGCCGCCGCCATCCCGGCAGCTCCGCAGATTTTAAGTCCCACTAAAATTGCCGCATTCACGGCAATCGCCCCGGGCGACGACTGGGCCAGAGCTGTAAAATCCAGCATTTCCTGCTCGTCCAGCCAGTGAAGAGTGTCCACAAATTTCCGCTTCATAAAGGTGACAATCACAAAGCCTCCCCCAAAGGTAAAGGCGCTGATATAAAACATGCCTGAAAACAGAAGCCACAGCCTTCTCCAGCGCAGCTCCCTTCTGCCATTTTCCCATCCTTGTCCTGTCTCTAACGGTTTCTCTTCCATCCTGCTCCTCCCGGCCGCCTGTCCATTCCTGCCGCCGTCTGTTCGTATGTACGTTCCTTATTATTACGTTCCTTATTATATAGAAGTTTCTGGTGAAATACAATCACCTTCACAGCAAACGCTGAATCAAGCAAAAGCTTTTCTATTCTTCGATCTGTTTCTGTAATATTTCGCTATATATGTAACAATCCATTTACTTTTTCAAACAATTTTGATATTATTAGTTTAATATTCAATTGACATTTCTGACGGAAAGAAAGGAGCTTTCATTTTGAGCAGACTTAGTATTGTGACCACCAGCAGAGCTCAGACTGTTGTGGAAGGGCTTTATAAAGATTTGGAGCGCCGGATCATTGCCAGCCCTCCAGGACTCTGCCCGGTGGACTTAACCGCATCATTTCTGAAAATGTGCATGGCGCAGACCTGTGGAAAGTGCGTTCCCTGCCGGATCGGGCTTTCCCAGCTGGACCTGCTGCTGAACGATATCTTAGAGGGGCGTGGAACCCTCGATACTTTAAATCTCATTGAAAAAACAGCGCGCGTTATCTCCTCCTCCGCCGACTGCGCCATTGGCTACGAAGCCGCCAACATGGTGTTAAAGGGGCTTTCCGGCTTCCGGGAGGATTTCTTAAATCACATTGAATCGAACCGCTGTCTCTATCATCTGGATCAGCCGGTTCCCTGCGTGGCTCTCTGTCCGGCTGGCGTAGACATTCCTGGCTATGTGGCTCTGGTAGCCGCAGGCCGCTATGCAGATGCAGTGCGCCTGATCCGGAAGGACAACCCATTCCCCACTGCCTGCGCTATGGTATGCGAACATCCCTGCGAGTCCCGCTGCCGCCGCAATATGATTGACGACGCTGTCAATATCCGCGGCATTAAGCTGGCGGCTGTAGACAATGCAGGCATTGTGCCTCCGCCTCCCTGCGCTCCTTCTACTGGAAAGCGAATCGCTATTATTGGCGGCGGCCCCAGCGGCCTGTCAGCGGCCTACTATCTGCAGCTTATGGGCCATCAGACAACCGTCTATGAAAAACGTTCCAAGCTGGGCGGAATGCTCCTCTATGGAATCCCCAGCTACCGTCTCCCCAGAGAACGTCTCCAGGAGGATGTGGACGCCATTCTGGCCACAGGTGTAGAGGTGAAAACCGACACTGCTGTGGGAAGCGAACCTGGTCAGGTTTCCATGGATTTCCTGCGCAGGGAATATGATGCTGTCTACATATCCATCGGAGCTCACAATGATAAAAAGGTTGGCATTGAGGGAGAGGACGCCGAGGGCGTTATCTCCGCAGTGGAGATGCTCCGGGAGGTTGGACGAGGACGGATGCCTGACTTTACCGGCAAGAGAGTCTGCGTCATCGGCGGCGGAAACGTAGCTATGGACGTAACACGCTCCGCTATCCGTCTGGGCGCCTCCCACACTACGGTTGTGTACAGGAGAAGAAAGGACGATATGACTGCTCTCCCAGCTGAGGTAGAGGGAGCTGTGGCAGAAGGTGCAGATATCCTGGAACTGCACGCTCCAGAGCGGATTGAGACAGACGAGAACGGACATGTGGCCGCTCTCTGGGCTTCCCCAAAGATGATTGGACTCATAAAAGACGGCCGTCCTTCCCCCGCCTCTTCCGGCGAAAATCCAGTCCGTATCCCCTGTGACATCGTAATTGTAGCCATCGGACAGGGCATCGAGACAAGGCACTTTGAGGATGCCGGCATTCCGATTAAAAGAGGCGTCATTCAGGCAGCGAACTGGAGCGCCGTTGAGCATGCGCCAGGCGTATTTGCCGGAGGCGACTGTGTGACAGGGCCGGCCACCGTTATCCGGGCTATCGCAGCCGGAAAGGTAGCGGCAGCCAATATTGACCAGTATCTGGGCTTTGACCACATTATCAGCGTAGATGTGGATATCCCCGAAGCAGACTTCTCCGACCGTCCGCCCTGCGGCCGCGTAAATATGAAAGAGCGGGATGCCAACGAACGGAAACATGATTTTGATTTGGCAGAATGCCCAATGAGCTTAAAGGAGGCCGATCAGGAGGCGCATCGCTGTCTGCGCTGCGACCGCTTCGGATATGGAAACTTTAAAGGAGGCAGAACAACAGAATGGTAAACTTAACAATTAACAAACAGCATGTCTGCGTCCCGGAGGGAACCACCATCCTGGAGGCCGCCAGACAGATCGGAATTAAAATTCCTACCCTTTGCTTTTTAAAAGAAATCAACGAGATCGGAGCCTGCCGCGTCTGTATGGTAGAAGTGGCCGGCATCAGCCGTCTGGTGACAGCCTGCAACACATCAGTGACAGAGGGAATGGAAGTCATTACAAACAGCGCCCGGGTCCGCGAGGCCAGAAAGACAAATGTGGAGCTGATTCTTTCTCAACACCACACCGACTGCCCTACCTGCGTCAGAAGCGGAAACTGTTCTCTGCAGAAAATTGCCAACGACCTGAATCTGGTTTCCAATGAATATCCTGTCCGCTATGCAAAGACAAAGTGGACCTCCACCTTCCCTCTTGTCAGAGACGCAGGAAAGTGCATCAAATGTATGCGCTGCGTTCAGATCTGCGACAAGGTTCAGAGTCTGAATGTCTGGGATATTTCCAACACAGGCTCACGAACAACTGTAGATGTTTCCATGGGACGGGAGATTAAAATGTCCGACTGTTCTCTCTGCGGCCAGTGCATTACCCACTGTCCTACGGGAGCCCTTCAGGAACGAGATGACGTTTCCAGGATTTTCGATATTCATGGAGATCTGAACAATCCTGACAAAATCACAGTCGTCCAGATCGCCCCGGCTGTCCGGGCCGCCTGGGGAGAGGAATTCGGCCTTTCCAGAGACTTTGCCACAGACAAGCGCATGGTGGCCGCTCTCCGGCGCATGGGCTTCGACTACATTTTCGATACCACTTTCAGCGCAGATCTGACGATCATGGAGGAGGGAAGCGAACTGTTGGAGCGTTTAAGCCATAAGGAAGACTACAAATGGCCTATGTTCACCTCCTGCTGCCCGGGCTGGGTACGGTTCCTGAAATCACAATATCCTGAAATGACGGACCAGTTATCCACAGCTAAATCACCTCAGCAGATGTTCGGAGCTGTGACAAAGAGCTATTTTGCTGCCCGGCTGGGCGTAGACCCGAACAATGTCACCTGCATTTCCATTATGCCCTGCGTAGCGAAAAAGCAGGAGGCGGATCTGCCTACCATGTATGACAACGGCATAAACGGAGGAATCAAGGACGTGGACTATGTGCTGACCACCAGGGAGATCTGCCGTCTCATTAAATCGGAGCAGATCGATGTGGCTTCCCTTCCGGAAGAGGAATTTGACTCCCCGTTAGGCGAAGGTTCTGGAGCTGGAGTAATCTTCGGAGCCACTGGAGGCGTTATGGAGGCTGCCCTGCGGACCAGCTACAGCATCGTGACAGGAAAAAATCCCAAGCCTGACGCTTTCTCCAATGTGCGCGGCATGGACGGCTGGAAGGAAGCTGAATTCAAGCTGGGAGGCACTGTTCTTAAAACAGCTGTAGCCAGCGGTCTGGGCAATACCAGAAAGCTGATAAACGCTCTTCAGAAAGGCGACGTCAGCTATGACTTCGTAGAAATCATGGCCTGTCCCGGCGGCTGCGCCGGAGGCGGCGGACAGCCAATTCACGATGGAAAAGAGCTGGCAGAGCAGAGAAGCTCCAAACTCTACGCCATGGATCAGAAAAATGAAGTCCGCTTCTCTCATGAAAATGAAGAAATCAAGGAACTGTACCGGAACTACTTCGGAAAGCCAGGCTCCCATCTGGCTCACAAGCTGCTCCACACTGACCACAACGGCTGGGATATGCCGTTAGGAGGAAAGTAAAAAAGACATAAAATCGGCAGGTCTGCTATGATAAGCTGCGTTTTCTGCTCGGTTCACGCACCCTTTATCCGTCATCCGCGAAAACTCGCCTTTCGGCTCAAACATTTCGCTCTGTGACGGAAATTAGCGTAAACCTCCCTGCGAAAGCCTCGCTGTCATCATACCAGACCTGCCGATTCTGTTTTAAACTCCGATACAAAAAATTAATCTTCCCTTACCAGCACTGCCTCGATGCTTCCAATATACATAGTATGATAATTCTTATCTGCATACCATTTTTCATCATTTTCTTTCACATCAAAGCCTTCCGGCCCCATGTACTGGTGATACTGCTTGCGGCAGACGAAAATCATCTTCGCCTCTTCAAAAGCTGTTGTCCCGTCCACCTCCATTGGCGTCAGGCCTGCTTCCCTAATCTTATCTCTGTCTCTTCCAGACACAGTTCCGCACAGATTCAAAGCCGGGCGGAAGGACTCGTCAAATACAGATAAGGTAAACAGCTCCTCCCTGTCCACAAATTCCTTGGTATAGCGGGACTGACGGATGTAAGCAGTCGCAGACGGCTTTCCCCAGATAACCCCCAGACCGCCCCAGCTGGCCGTCATGGTGTTGCACTCCTTCTCAGTTCCAGCAGTGATTAAAAGCCAGTCTTTCCCAATGACAGTAAATGGATTGACGGACAATTCCTCTGGTTTCACGCGTTTAAACGGCATAATTTTTTCCTCCTCTATCTTCCCCTCATATTTCTGAACAGCGACACAGCCAGAAGCACAATGATAATCGGCGTCGCAAAACGGAATAAAATGGCAAAAATCCCTCCTACTATGGATAGCACTGTAAACAGTACCAGACACAGGATTACAGTGATCAGAAGTTTCCAATACCATTTATTCAAGTTTATATAATGAAATTTAGAATATCCGGCCTGACTGCTTCCATAGTTTCCAGAAGAGTTTCCCGCACCTCCATAGCTGCTGGAGCCGGAACTCTCCCCGCTCTCATAGCTGCCAGATCCTCCGCTGGTATCGATAATTGTCTTAGCTATCAGTCTGGGGCTTCCTATCTCCTCTATGACCTCTGCCTCTGAACGCCCTCCGGACGTCTCCTGGGAAATGTAGTTATCATAATAGCGGAGGTTTTCTGAAATAAGTTCCTGCGAAACTTCTCCCCTCAGAGCAGCCTCCAGCTCCTTTAAAAATTCTGTTTTCTTCATATAGATTGCATCTCCTAAATGATATCCTGCGCTTTTTTTGTATACCTTCTGTCCAGTTGATTTTCTGACAGGATTATAGTACCATATTATCATAAAAAAAGAAAGTTTCTTCACAATAAACCCTAGCGCAAAGGGCAATAGTTCTTAAGGAGGAAATCCGATGAATATCAAACATGAATCCAGTCTTCCCCGCGAACAGCTGTATGTGTTCGGCACAGGAAACGCTGCTGTCACCCATTGCTACAATACCTGCTTTGCTCTCCGGACAGAAAACCCTGAGTCTGGTCAGACAGAATTTTTCATGGTCGACGCCGGCGGCGGCAATGGAATTCTGGGAATTCTGGAGAAGATGCAGGTTCCTCTTTTGCAGATTCATCATATCTTTGTTACTCATGAACACACAGACCATATTCTCGGCATTGTGTGGATGGTGCGCATGATCGGAACACAGATGAAAAAAGGCGCCTATGAGGGAACCCTGGCAATTTACTGCCATGGCGGTCTTATCGAGACAATCCGGACTCTCTGCCGCCTGACACTTCAGAAGAAATTTTATGATCTGATTGGAACACAGATTCTTCTGATTCCTGTAACAGACGGGGAAACCAGAGATATTCTCGGCTATCCGGTTACCTTTTTCGATATCCACTCCACCAAAGCCTGTCAGTTCGGCTTTACCACAGTGCTGAAAAACGGAAAAAAATTCACCTGCACCGGGGACGAACCGTTTCAGGAACTCTGTCTTCCCTATGTCAAAGACAGCTCCTGGCTTCTCCACGAGGCTTTCTGCCTCTACAGCCAGAAAGAGCAGTTCCATCCCTATGAAAAACATCACAGCACAGTCAAAGAGGCCTGCCAGCTGGCAGAGCGGCTCTCCATCCCTAATCTGGTGCTCTGGCATACAGAGGATAAAAATCTTGCTCAGAGGAAGCGCTTATACACAGAAGAAGGAAAAGTGTTTTATTCCGGCTGTCTGATGGTTCCTGACGATGGGGAAATTATTCTACTGTAGATACCTTGTTTTCCTGTTCTGCACAGACAGCTGACTGACTGGCTCCGGCCTTTTCCTCCGCCTTCGGATCCAGATGATAAAAGGTCATGGTAGTGGCCGCTATCAAAGCGTCCGTATCATCAAATACCTGACAATCGCAGACAGAGAAGGTCTTTCCGTGCTTTATCGTCCTGGCTGTGGCTGTGATGATTCCCTCCGGCTTTCCCGGCCTTAAAAACTGGATCGTTCCGTTCACCGTGGTCACCCGGCAGCCATACCCCATAATAGCGGTTCCAGACACAGTGTCTGCCAGAGAAAACAGGCAGCCTCCATGGATAATGCCCAGAGGATTCAGGTGCAGCTTTTCTGCCTTCATCTCTCCTCTGGCCCATCCCTTTCCTCTCTCCACGATTTTAATCCCCAGGGCTGTGCGGAAATCCGGCTCTTCTGTTTTCTGATTATTCTGTTTTAAAATTTCCATTTTTTCTTTTCCTTTCTGCAGCGTCAGTATGCACGGAACAATCTGCACCGAAATGCCCCGTTACAGCTGAATGAATCCTTCTGTCATAACCAGACTCCTGTCCTCATAAGATCTTAATAAGCATATTCCGCCGTTTGCCCGGCGTATGATTGGAGGGATATCTGTGCGAAACATCTGGAAACAGATTTCTAACACTTATGAGTCAATTTTATTATTTTTTTACCGCAGACGCACTGTTTTTCTTATCTCTGCTGAGGTTCTGGCCCTTATTTTCCTTGGATCATGTCTGCTTTTAAAAGCATACCCCCACTCTCCTGCCGCTTCCTGTCTGCTGTCCCTCCTCTCCCAGGAAAATATCAAAACAGCCGGAACAGATTCTCAGAAGGATAATTTTATCAAGTGGGTTGATTTTAATGTTCCTGAAAATGCAATGACAAAGGCCTTCCGTCTGGACGTATCCACCTGCCAGCAGCAGATCCATCTGAACTGGATTGAGCTTCTGGCCTTTCTGGGCGCCAGATATGGAGGTGATTTTTCTCATTATCAGGAAACCGATATGGATGAACTGGCCAGACAGCTTCAAAGCGGTATTTCCATGGAACAGCTGTCTGCCGATATGAAATATTATCCCTACTATCTGGAAGCCTATACGGCTGTCCTGGGTGGCCTGGTGGGTTACTATGAAATTGAAATTCCCGTCTCCGAGGCTCCCTCCTTCGCCCTGGCTGATACCAGAATCCAGGAGGATGATCCCGCTGCCGGCTCTTCCCCCAGCACTGAAAGCAGCCCGCAGTCAGGCCAAAGCCCTGAAAAAGTCTGGGTCACCAAATATGGCCTGAAAGGATTTCTCCCCATCGCCAAGGGATTTCCTTATACAGACTACGATGATTTCGGAGTTTCCCGCTCCTACGGCTATAAGCGGAAGCATCTTGGCCACGACATGATGGGACAGACAGGCACACCTGTCATAGCTGTGGAGTCCGGATATGTGGAGACCATAGGCTGGAACCAGTACGGCGGCTGGCGCATTGGCATCCGAAGCTTCGACAAAAAGCGTTACTACTACTATGCCCACCTGAGAAAAGATTACCCCTATCAGAGCTGTCTCTCTGAGGGAAGCATTGTCACCGCTGGAGACGTCATCGGGTACATGGGCCGGACTGGATACAGCTCCACAGAAAACACTAACAATATCGACAAAACCCACCTTCACTTCGGCCTTCAGCTGATCTTCGATGAATCCCAGAAAGAAGGAAACGGTGAAATCTGGATCAACTGCTATGAGCTGATGAAATTTTTAAACATTAACCGATCAGAGGCGGTAAAAAAAGAAGGCACCAAGGAGTGGGAACGCGTTTATCAGATGAAGGATCCCTCTGCTGAGAAGGCTAAAAGAGATTCCTCCCAGAATACTCCATCCTCTTAGAAGCATTTGTACAGGCCGCTTTCCTGCAACAGAATCCTGTCAGACAGCTTTCTGTAAAACAGCAAACAGCAGCAGTCAGGCTGTAAAGCCTTTTCTGCTGCTTTCTCTGCGTTTCCCTATTGTATTTGCGCTGTCCGTGCCATACGCCTTAACGATGATGCAGACGTTTTCCAGAGGCTCTACTGGATCACACGCACACGCATCATTCCCTTAATTCCCTTTAATTTTTCCAGCGTCTCCTGATCCACCCTGGTCTCCAGATCGATCATGGTATAAGCGTATTTCTCCCGGCTTTTATTAACCATGTTGGCGATATTCATGTCTGGAAGCAGCGCTACACGGTTGACTGAAGAGCAGACTCCCATATCACAGTCAGGATAATTGACAGAATGTCGGATATTTCCATTTTCCAGGTAGTCCATCAGTTCCTTCACAGCCATCACGGCGCAGTTATCCTCTGATTCCTCTGTGGACGCGCCCAGATGTGGTGTCGCGATTACATGTTCCATTTCCATAACAGCTGGATTCGGGAAATCTGTCACATAACGCTTTACCTTTCCTTCAGCCAGTGCTTTCTTCATATCTGCGTCATTTACCAGCAGATCTCTGGCAAAGTTTAAAATCACCACGCCGTCCTTCATCTTTCCGATACTCTCCGCGTTAATCATTCCCCTTGTGGAGTCGAGAAGCGGAACATGGACAGTAATATAGTCGCACTCACTGTAAATAGTATCTGCGTCAGTAATATGACGCACATCTCTGGAAAGCATCCAGGCAGCATTTACAGAGATGAACGGATCGTATCCCAGCACCTCCATTCCCAAACCGGCTGCAGCGTTAGCCACTTCCGCTCCAATGGCGCCCAGACCGATGACGCCCAGCTTTTTCCCTTTAATTTCATTGCCGGCAAAGGCCTTCTTGGCCTTCTCCATATCCTTGGAAATGTTTTCATTTCCAGCGTTTTCTCTGCACCAGTTCATGCCTCCGGCTACATCTCTGGCAGCCAGCAGCATTCCGGCTAACACCAGCTCCTTCACGCCGTTGGCATTGGCTCCCGGCGTATTAAACACCACGATTCCCCGGCTGGCGCACTCATCTAAAGGAATATTGTTGACTCCGGCTCCTGCCCTGGCTACGGCCCGCAGATTCTCGGAAAATTCCATTCCATGCATGGAAGCGCTCCTCACCAGAATTCCATCCGCCTCCCCGATGTTCTCTGTCATTTCATAGCCCTCTGTAAAAAGCCCTGTTCCGTGCTCAGAAATTGGATTCAAGCAGTGAATCTTTCTCATATTCATTTCCTCCCTGGCTGTCAAATCAGCTGTTCTTTTTCTCAAATTCCCGCATAAACTCTACCAGCTTCGCCACTCCTTCTTCCGGCATGGCGTTGTAAATACTGGCTCTCATTCCTCCCACAGTTCTGTGGCCCTTTAAGTTTACAAATCCCGCCTCCTTGGCTTCCTTGATAAACCTGGCGTCCATCTCCTCAGAGCCTGTCACAAAGGGTACGTTCATCAGAGAGCGATCTTTTTTCTCGACCGTTCCCCTAAACAGCCGGCTCTCATCCAGAAAATCATAGAGAAGCTTTGCCTTTCTCTCGTTTTTCTCCTTCATAGCTGCAAGACCGCCCTGCTTTTTCAGCCACTTGAATACCTTTCCGCAGATATAAATGCAGTAAGTCGGCGGCGTATTGTACAGTGAGTCATTGTCAGCGTATGTTTTGTAGCGGAGCATAGTGGGAGTTCCGGGAAGAACGTCCTCTGTAATCAAGTCCTCTCTCACAATAGCAATGGCCATTCCTGCAGGACCTACGTTCTTCTGCACGCCTCCCCAGATGATTCCAAATTTAGACACATCTAACGGTTCCGACAGGAAACAGGAGGATACGTCTGCCACCAGAATCTTTCCCTTGGTGTTGGGAAGCTCTGGAAATTTTGTTCCGTAAATTGTATTGTTCAGGCAGATGTATACATAGTCTGCGTCCTCATCTACTGGAAGATCGGAGCAGTCTGGAATATAGCTGAAGGTCTTATCCTCGCTGGAGGCAATGGCATGGGCTGTCCCATACATCTGTGCCTCTTTAAAAGCCTTCTTGGCCCACTGGCCGGTAATAATATAATCTCCCACTTTATTTTTCATCAGATTCATGGGAACCATGGCAAACTGCATATGGCCGCCGCCCTGAATAAACAGCACCTTATAATTATCAGGAATCTGCATTAAATCTCTCAGATCCTGCTCCGCCTCCTTGAGAATATCCTGAAAATCCTTGGAGCGATGGCTCATCTCCATGACTGACATGCCGCATCCCCTGTAATCCATCATCTCTTCTGACGCTTCCCTGAGTACCTCCTCAGGCATCACGGCCGGACCTGCCGAAAAATTGTAGACTCTGCTCATAACTGCTCCTCCTTCTTGTTATTCTCTCTTTTCTGTCTTCCGGCATATATGCCGGATCTATCTTCCCTCAATCATCAGATCGATTTCGTCAAAGGCGTCCTCAATAGGTTTTCCTGCCGGAACCATAGGAAATACCTTGTCATCACAGCCAATCTGACAGTCAATCACAACTGGAATATTTAACTCCACCGCTTCCTTAAATACCTGCTCAAACTGCTCCTTCTCCGTTACGCGGTAGGCCTTTGCCCCCAGTCCCTCCGCCACCTTGACGAAGTCCACCTGGTCGTTGAGCACAGTCTGTGAGTAACGTTTTCCATAGAACAGATTCTGCCACTGGCGCACCATTCCCAGCACATGATTATTAAGCACCACCTGGATAATCGGAATATTGTAGCGGGCGGCTGTGGCAATCTCATTCATGTTCATGCGGAAGCAGCCGTCTCCTGCAATATTTACTACGATTTTGTCTCTGCATCCCATCTTGGCTCCAATGCAGGCGCCCAGGCCATACCCCATGGTTCCCAGTCCGCCGGAGGACAGGAATGTTCTGGGCTTCTTATACTTGTAATACTGAGCCGCCCACATCTGGTGCTGCCCTACGTCTGTAGTAATAATAGCCTCTCCGTCTGTCAGCTCATAGATTTTCTCCATGATATACGGGCCAGTCAGCAGCTCCTTGTTGTAGCGCAGGGGATACATATCCTTCATCCTGTCAATGTGGGCAATCCACTCGTCATGATTCATAGGATCCAGTCTTGCGTTCAGCCTTCTTAAAATCACCTTCAAATCGCCGATCACGCTGGCTGTAGTGTGAATGTTTTTATTGATCTCCGCTGGGTCCACATCCAGCTGAAGAATCTTGGCATTCTTGGCAAAACGGGAGGAATCTCCTACCACCCGGTCGCTGAACCTGGCTCCTGCCACAATCAGCAGATCACACTCAGCTACTCCGAAGTTAGAGGTCTTTGTACCGTGCATTCCAATCATGCCTGTATACAGCTCGTCAGTACCATCAAAAGCGCCCTTCCCCATTAAGCTGTCAGCTACAGGGGCCTGTATCTTGTGGGCAAAAGCCTTCAGCTCCTCAGAGGCATTAGCTGACACGGCTCCGCCTCCTACGAAGATAAAAGGCTTCTGGCAGGAGTGAATCAGAGATAATGCCTGCTCCATATCCTCCTCTGTGATCATGTCGGACAGGGGCTTCACCGGGTCCGGCTGCTTATACTCATAATCGCACTCAGCCGCCGTCACATCCTTTGTGATGTCCACCAGAACCGGGCCTGGACGGCCGCTTCTGGCGATTTTAAAGGCTCTCCGGATCACATCTGCCAGCTTCGTCACGTCTTTTACAATAAAATTGTATTTCGTGATAGGCATGGTTACGCCTAAAATATCAATCTCCTGAAAGCTGTCCTTTCCCAGCAGGTTTACCCCCACATTACAGGTAATAGCTACTACTGGAATGGAATCCATATAGGCAGTAGCAATTCCTGTTACCAGGTTCGTGGCGCCCGGTCCGGAAGTAGCCAGGCATACGCCTGCCTTTCCGGTAGCCCTGGCATATCCGTCTGCCGCGTGAGAAGCTCCCTGCTCATGGGAGGTAAGTATATGTGTAATTTCATCCTGATGCTTGTAAAGGGCGTCGTAAATGTTCAGAATCGAACCTCCCGGGTAGCCGAATACCGTGTCTACCCCCTGCTCTTTCAGGCACTCGATGACTATTTCCGCTCCATTTAATCGTTTCATCTGCGTTCCTCGCTTTGCCTTCTTTTTCCGCCTGATCATCTGGCCTCATTTTGAAATCTGCTCTAATCCTGTTTCTTTCCTGGAATCTCCAGCACAGCTCCTCTGTTTCCGCTGGTCACCATAGATGCATAGCGAGCCAGATATCCTGTCGTTACCTTCGGTTCTCTTGGCTGCCATTTTGCCCGCCTTTCCGCCAGTTCCTCATCAGATACCAGTACATTTAAGGAGTGGTTGTCAATGTCAATGGAAATCATATCTCCCTCCTCTACCAGAGCGATATTTCCTCCCACTGCCGCTTCCGGGGATACGTGTCCAATGGACGCTCCTCTGGACGCGCCGGAGAAGCGTCCATCTGTAATGAGGGCAACACTCTCGCCCAGTCCCATACCTGCGATAGCTGAAGTCGGGTTCAGCATCTCTCTCATGCCAGGGCCTCCCTTTGGTCCCTCGTAACGGATGATAACCACGTCTCCCGGGACGATCTTTCCGCCCTTGATAGCGGCGATGGCGTCCTCCTCGCAGTCAAAGACTCTGGCCGGTCCCTGGTGCTTTAACATCTCCGGGGCAACGGCGGATCTCTTTACAACAGCTGTGTCAGGAGCCAGATTTCCCCGAAGCACCGCAATGCCGCCTGTAGCGCTGTACGGATTCTCAATGGGACGGATCAGCTCTGGATTCCTGTTCACACAGCCCTCAATATTCTCTCCCACAGTCTTTCCTGTAACAGTCATGCAGTCCAGATTCAGAAGGTTCTTCTTAGACAGCTCGTTCATCACTGCGTAAACGCCGCCTGCCTCGTTTAACTCCTCAATATAGGTAGGGCCTGCCGGAGCCAGATGGCACAGGTTGGGAGTTTTAGCGCTAATCTCGTTAACCAGATCCATGTTAAGATCCACTCCTGCCTCATGGGCAATAGCTGGAAGATGGAGCATGCTGTTAGTGGAGCAGCCCAGGGCCATATCCACAGTCAGAGCATTTAAGAAGGCTTTTTCCGTCATAATATCTCTCGGACGGATATTCTTCTCGTACATTTCCATGACCTTCATGCCGGCGTGCTTGGCCAGCTTAATTCTCTCAGAGTAAACAGCCGGAATGGTTCCGTTTCCGCGAAGTCCCATGCCCAATGCCTCTGTCAGGCAGTTCATGCTGTTGGCTGTATACATGCCAGAGCAGGATCCGCAGGTGGGGCAGACCTTATTCTCGTACTCCGTCAGCTCCTCCTCTGTAATATTTCCAGCCGCATAGGCGCCTACTGCCTCAAACATGCTGGAGAGGCTTCTCTTTCTGCCGCCTACATGACCGGCCAGCATGGGTCCGCCGCTGACAAAAACAGTAGGAACATTCACTCTGGCTGCCGCCATGAGAAGTCCCGGCACGTTCTTATCGCAGTTTGGAACCATGACAAGGGCGTCAAACTGATGAGCCAGAGCCATGCACTCTGTGGAATCGGCAATCAGGTCTCTTGTTACCAGGGAATATTTCATTCCCACATGGCCCATGGCAATTCCATCACAGACTGCAATAGCCGGAAATACCACCGGCGTTCCGCCTGCCATGGCCACGCCCAGCTTCACAGCCTCCACAATCTTGTCCAGATTCATATGTCCCGGCACAATCTCATTGTAGGAGCTGACAATGCCGATCATGGGCTTTCTCATCTCCTCCGGCGTCATACCCAGAGCGTTTAACAGAGATCTATGTGGAGCCGCCTGAGGACCCTTTTTTACTGCATCACTTTTCATAATTTTTTCTCCTTCTTAATTTAATCTATGTATGAAAGATACTGCCGGAAAGCGCCAGGCTCTTGGGCAGCTTTATCAGATACTTTACTTAATCCTCTCGCAGATCAGGCGTCCCATCTCTTCTGTTCCCACCTGAACACATCCTTCTGCCATAATATCTATCGTTCTGAAATTCTCTGTGAGCACCTGCTGCACAGCCGCCTCCACAGCGGCGGCTTCCCGATCCAGGTCAAAGGAATACCGGAGCATCATAGCAGCGGAGAGAATCGTGGCAATTGGATTGGCGATTCCCTTTCCTGCAATATCCGGCGCAGAGCCGTGGCTGGGCTCGTACAGGCCAAATTTGCTCTCATTCATGCTGGCTGAAGAAAGCATTCCGATAGATCCAGTAATCATACTGGCCTCGTCTGACAAAATATCGCCGAACATATTTTCCGTGAGAATCACATCAAACTGTCCTGGATTCATCACCAGCTGCATGGCGCAGTTGTCCACCAGCATATGGGTCAGAGTCACCTCAGGATAGTTTTTGGCAACCTCCTCTACCACCTTTCTCCACAATCTGGAGGAGTCCAGTACGTTGGCCTTATCCACACTGGTCACATGCTTTTTCCTCTTCATGGCGATATCAAAGGCCTTCACTGCGATTCTTCGGATCTCATTTTCGTTATAGGTGAGAGTATCCACAGCCGTTGTCACTCCGTCTATTTCCTTCGTATAGCGCTCTCCGAAGTACAGGCCTCCGGTCAGTTCCCGCATAATCACCATATCGAAGCCGTCCCCGATAATCTCCTTCTTTAACGGACATGCCTCGGAAAGCTCCCTGTAGAGATAAGCTGGACGGATATTGGCAAACAGGCCAAGGCCCTTTCTGATGGCAAGCAGCCCTGCCTCCGGCCTCAGATTCGGCGCCACATCGTACCATCTGGAGTTTCCCACATCTCCGCCCACTGCTCCGAGCAGGACGGAATCACTGTTTTTCGCCGTTTTCAGAGCCTCCGCTGTCAAAGGAACACCGTATGTATCAATGGAAATTCCACCCATTAAAACCTCTGTATACTGAAATTTATGTCCATAGACCTCTCCGACCCGGTCCAGCACCTTACATGCCTCCCTGACAATCTCCGGCCCAATTCCATCTCCTGGAATCACTGCAATCCTGTAATCCATCCTGTCTCACTCCTCTGCATTTCTAGTTTCTTTCCATCATATCCTATTTGTCTGTATTTTTCAACTGCGTGGCCGGGATTTACAGGAAACCTTCTATATAAATTTGGAATTTTTTGTATAACCGGAGGTTATCGAAATTTCTGTCGCATATCTGACCTTTAGATAATTTACCAATTTAGTTTAACCTATCTGTCTTTCCATCTCTTTATATTTTGCCGTCCCAGTTACCTTTTTTCCTATTTTCTCATTTTTTATTTTTCTATTATTTCCGATGTTTCACCGTATTTATTTTTTATAATTTATACTTTCGCTTTAATATTCTTTATATTTTATTTATTTATTTATTTTGTATTTACTTTTTTGTCATTATATGGTATTATTTTTTTATCGTTTTTAGAAGGAGGTGGCTACGATGTTTTTTTATATTCCTTTTTGTTTTCTTACCTAGATGAAAGGAGATTTTTATGAAAATAACATTAAAAAAATTCGTTGCTTTATTTCTAATACTTTGTCTGTGCTTTTCTAATGTAATGATGTCATTTGCTTCAAGTTTCTCTCCAGACTATTCAATTGATATAGCAAAATATTCAGCTATGTCCGATGATGAATTAAAGACTTTATTTATTGAAAAATATGGTTTAAGTGAAAGTGATGCAAGCGAATTGGTATTTTTAAAAAACAAAGCGGAATCTGAACAGCTCACTAATAACATAGCGCTTTATGGTTCACTTCCTACTGATGCTGAAATTGGTGATACCTATTGGATGGATTATTACATTAATTTTGACACTATTTCAGATACTTCTGATGTTTTTAACAGTTTAGTAAAAGCTGGAGTTCCAGCTGTTGCCGCATCTGTAATTGCGGCTGGAATCTTTTTGGAAATGACTCAAGGTGAAAAACATAATAGTGTTCATGTAAGAGTAGAGTATTACTATGGTCCTAATAATGATGGTGTTGTTATGTGGAATTATCGTCGTGTTGAGTGGGGATGGAATGCATAAGGAGTGCTATAATGGCTAAAACAAAATCTTGGCCATACATTCTGTTGGCTGTATGCTGTGTCAGTGGAACTGCTATACGAGTTTTAGACAAAATATATAACATTGTTCCTTTTCAGGGGTTTTTCCGATTTTCAGTATTTATTATACTTCTCTTTTTAGGAGGCTCTGCTCTAAAAGAGCAAGGCGGCAATTCATCTAGCGAAGCAGTGCCAACAGACAAAACATATAAAATGTGCGTATGGGTCGCTAGATTTTCCGCTATTCTTTACGTTTTGACAATTGTTTTTTGATAGTGTCAAGATTTTTTCGCAAAAATCAAATTCAGTCGTTTGGTAGCCGGCAGTTAACCGGCTATGATATCAGACAACAGATCATCCTCCAGTTT
>JAGZZT010000005.1 GCA_018377235.1 Clostridium sp. | reverse complement strand
GTTACTAATCGGTCGAGGGCTTAACCAAGAGGTTGGGTAGAGAGAAGAGGATGGAAGAGATAGGAAGTAGGATTCAATGTGTGGTTTTGAGGGTATGTAGAAGTACCCAGATACCGGAGAGAGAAGTAAGGAATCCGGGGGAAGATAATCCTCCTTAGCTCAGTCGGTAGAGCATGCGGCTGTTAACCGCAGTGTCGTTGGTTCGAGTCCAACAGGGGGAGTTTTGATACCTACACATGATTCGAAGTAGATTTTGCATGAGCTGATTTACGAGATGATAGGAGCGAAACAGTAGAAACTGTGGAGTTAGATTTTGGCCCCATGGTCAAGCGGTTAAGACATCGCCCTTTCACGGCGGTAACACGAGTTCGAATCTCGTTGGGGTCATTTGATATGCCGATGTGGCTCAATTGGCAGAGCAGCTGATTTGTAATCAGCAGGTTATCGGTTCGAGTCCGATCATCGGCTTATTTATCTGGACCTTTAGCTCAGTTGGTTAGAGCAACCGGCTCATAACCGGTCGGTCCTGGGTTCGAGTCCCCGAAGGTCCACTAACACTGACTAAAGAAAATATTTGATACAAAATTAAGTTTTAATTTTGGCCCGGTGGCTCAGTTGGTTAGAGCGCCGCCCTGTCACGGCGGAGGTCGTGGGTTCGAGTCCCATCCGGGTCGTTTGGCGAAAGCCATTAATATTTATCTGGGGTCTTAGCTCAGCTGGGAGAGCATCTGCCTTACAAGCAGAGGGTCATAGGTTCGAGCCCTATAGGCCCCATTTATCTGTCTAAAGCAGATAGATTGAAAGCCGCAGTGGCGGAACTGGCAGACGCACAGGACTTAAAATCCTGCGAGGGTTAAACTTCGTACCGGTTCGATTCCGGTCTGCGGCATTGGAAGAGTCTTGAGAAGTCAAGGCTCTTTTTGTTTTTTCTATTTAAACTACAGAGCAGGTGTTATGATTCAAAAACTTGGCAGGGCGCAGCTCTTGAGGGTAACTTCTTTATTTTTTAGAAATCAGGAATTGGCGAGAGTATGCGGAGCCGTTTTAATATTCCGCTGTCTGGAGCGAGACTGTTATCCTGGCGGGGTGCAGATAATGAAATTTTTGCATATCTTGCCTTTAGCCTGGAATATAAACAGGATAAGGAATACACGGTATATAAAATACAGAAGAATGAGAGAAAAATCATACATACATCTGATTCTATACAGGACATGCGAATATGGGGAGAAAGAGAATCAGGTAAACAAAACAGAGAATCTTTAAATGGCTGAATTGCGGTATAAAGAGGTGTTATAAAAAAATTAAAAAAATTTAAAATAGTTGTTGACAATTTGAATAAATAGGTGTAAAATAACATTCGTTGTTAGGGAGACAAATCACTAACAAATGTGCGTGTAGCTCAGCTGGATAGAGCACTTGGCTACGGACCAAGGTGTCGGGAGTTCGAATCTTCTCACGCACGTCAGAAGTTCCTGCACAGGCAGGATACAGGGAAGGACATCTGATTGCAGGTGTCCTTTTTTGTTTTATAAGAATAGCCAAGATCTGATTTGTTTAAGTTTTGCTGTCAGTTTAGAAAATATTTGTTTTTAATAGGAGTATCGCAGAGGGAGGAATCGTCTATGAAAATGGTAACAATTAATATGAAGCAGATAAAAAGTGAGCAGGAGGCCTACGATTTTCTGAAAAGAGAATTAAATTTCCCAGAGGATTTTGAGGGAAGCATGGATGAACTGTATGCGGAGTTTCTTGGTGTAGAAGAGAATACTTGCGTGGAGCTGATCAAAGCGGAGGAAGGTTCTCCTCTGGAGAGATTTGTGAAAGAGATGGAAGGTGTGATGGAACGTGCCGCTCAGACAATCGAGTTTAAAGAGGACAGAGTGTATGCGGTTTTTGCAGATTACGAATACATTCAGAAAACAGCCTGGTAGTCCGGAGAAGGAACGATTGGAGATTCCCTGTAGAATTATAAGATCTGACAGAAGGACAATAGCACTCCAGATCGAAGAAGATGGACAGATTACAGTGCGTGTTCCGAGGCAGGTTAATGTAGACCAGGCTGTTATTTTTGCCCAGAGTCATGGGGATTGGATTTTGAAAACGAGAGAGAAAGTTCTCCAGCGTGTATTCCAGCGGCCGATTTATACGGATGCTGAGATGCAGGAGGGGAAGCGAAGGCTAAGAAGATGTTTAGAAGAGCGGCTGCCCGTTTTTTCTTCAAAGATGGGAGTGTCTTATGGGAAAGTTGCTATCCGTGACCAGAAGACCAGGTGGGGAAGCTGCAGCAGAAACGGAAATTTGAACTTTAACTGGAAGCTGTCTCTGGTTCCTGATGAAATTCTCGACTATGTGATTGTCCATGAGCTGGCTCACAGAATTGAAATGAATCACTCGGCAGATTTTTGGCGAGAGGTGGAGAAGGTACTGCCAGATTACAGAGAGCGCAGGAAGTGGCTGAAGGAGAATGGGACAAGGATGTAAAATCTAAGAGTTCTTCAAGGAGAGAAGGTTAGGAAAGCAGGGAGTTTCAGGAAGCGGAAGGCTTCAGGATACAGGGAGAACATGCAGAAAAGATAAGGAGAAATACAATGACAGAACAGATCTGGATGCTTCAGACCAAGAGAGCAGATTTTGATGGGATTGCGAGGCAGTTCGGAATAGACCCGGTGACAGCCAGAGTAATCAGAAACAGGGGAATCGAAGGCTGGGAGAACATTGAGAGGTATCTTTACGGCAATCTGGACGGTCTGTATTCTCCATGGCTTTTAAAGGATATGAGGCCGGCGGTAAATATTTTAAAACAGAAGCTGAAGGAGGGGCGGAAAATCAGGATTGTAGGAGACTACGATATTGATGGCGTCTGCTCTACATATATTCTCTATCAGGCGTTTAAGCGCCTGGGGGGAAGGGTGGACTATGCAATTCCTGACAGAATTAAGGATGGATATGGAATCAATGAAACCATGATCCGGGCAGCTGAGGAGGATGAAATCGATACGATTTTAACCTGCGATAATGGTATCTCAGCGTTTTCACAGATTCAGCTGGCCAGGGAGTTTGGGATGACTGTAGTGGTTACAGATCATCATGAGGTTCCTGTGGAGGGAGAACAGGAAATTCTGCCTCCTGCAGACGCGGTGATTGATCCGAAGCAGAAGGACTGCAGCTATCCGTTTCCGGAAATCTGCGGGGCTGTTGTGGCTTATAAGCTGGTTCAGGCTCTGTATGAGGAGCTTGGCGTCCCCAGGGAGGAGTGGCTGGAACTTCTGGAATTCGCGGCTATCGCCACAGTGGGAGATGTGATGAAACTCCAGGATGAGAACCGCATTATTGTAAAGTATGGACTTAAAAAGCTGGGACATACGAAAAATCTGGGGCTTCGGAAGCTGGCGGAGAAAACAAACCTGGATTTGAACAGCATAACGGCCTATCATATTGGTTTTGTTATTGGACCGTGCCTGAACGCCGGAGGAAGGCTTCAGACGGCAAAGCTGGCTCTTTCCATGCTTCTGGCGGAGGATGAAGATGAGGCAGAGGCTTTGGCACAGGAACTTAAGGATCTCAATGACATGAGAAAGGATATGACAGAGCATTGGACGGCAGAGGCGAAGGTTCTGGCTGATACCCAATACAGAGAAGATAAAGTGCTGGTAATTTTCCTTCCAGAATGTCATGAATCCCTGGCTGGAATTATTGCAGGACGCCTCAGGGAATACTGTCAGAAGCCTGCCATTGTACTGACGCGCAGCGAAGAGGCTGTGAAGGGATCCGGCCGTTCCATCGAAGCCTACCACATGTTTCAGAAACTATCTGAGGTTAAGGAGCTGATGCTGAGGTTTGGAGGCCATCCTATGGCTGCAGGACTTTCTCTTCGAGAGGAGAATATTGACGCCTTCAGGGGAGCACTCAATGAGAAATCTGGGCTGACGGAGGAGGATTTTAAGGCTAAATTGTGGATTGACGTTCCTATGCCTATTGACTACATAAAAGAGCGTCTGGTAGAGGAACTGAAGATTTTAGAGCCTTTTGGCCAGGGAAATGAGAAACCTCTGTTTGCGCAGAAGCAGGTGAGAATCAGGAGCAGCCGGGTGATTGGGAAGAACAAAAATGTGGTGAAGTTTGTTCTGGAGGGATGCAGCGGAATGCCTATGGATGGAATTCTCTTTACAGACGGGATTGCTTTTGAGGAGGAGAGGGCAGGCAGAAGAGCTATGGATATTATCTATTATCCAGAGATTAATGAGTACAATGGGAACAGGAGTCTCCAGGTGGTAATCAGAAATTATAAATTTCCTTCTGCATAGAAATGGCAGAAGCAGTGGCAGAGAAAGATGTATACATGAAAGAGGGGGAGAGCAGTAAAAGCTCTCCCCCTTTCGCAGAAGTGTTTCTTTGTACACCAATGTTATTTATTTTTTTCGGCTTCTGCCATTTTCATGGCGCGGACTTTTAATGGAAGCCCGAACAGGGTGATGAAGCCGTCTGCATCATGGTGGTCATATAACTCACCTGTTGTGAAGGAGGCCAGAGACTCACTGTACAGAGAATAAGGAGAAGCAGTGCCTGCTTTGATGATATTTCCTTTATAGAGTTTAAAGGAAACTTCTCCTGTCACATATTCCTGTGTTTTTTCTACAAAAGCCTGAACAGCTTCCCGAAGAGGGGTAAACCATTTTCCCTCATAGACAATCTGAGCCAGCTTATTTCCCATCTCTTTTTTCATTTCCATGGTGGCGCGATCCAGTACCAGTTCTTCCAGCTGTGCATGGGCTTCCATTAGTATGGTTCCTCCTGGAGTTTCGTAAACGCCGCGTGATTTCATTCCCACTACCCTGTTTTCTACAATATCAGCAATTCCGATTCCATGCTTGCCACCCAGCTGATTCAAAGTACGGATAATGTCGGAGACCTTCATAGGAGTTCCGTTGATGGAAACGGGAATACCTTTTTCAAAGGTCATGGTGACAGTTTCGGCCTCATTCGGAGCCTTTTGAGGCGTTACGCCGAGAACTAACAGATGCTCATAGTCAGGCTCGGCTGCTGGATCCTCCAGCTCCAGTCCTTCATGGCTGATATGCCAAAGGTTTCTGTCGCGGCTGTAGCTGGAATCAGCGGAGAATGGAAGATCAATGCCATGAGCCTTGCAGTAGTCGATTTCTTCCTGGCGGGACTGCATGGTCCACACATCGGTCATACGCCAGGGAGCAATGATTTTCAGCTCAGGAGCCAGAGCCTTGATTCCAAGTTCAAAACGGATTTGATCATTGCCTTTTCCAGTGGCTCCGTGGCAGATAGCGCTTGCGCCTTCTTTGCGTGCGATTTCTACCAGTTTTTTAGCGATGCCTGGGCGGGCCATGGCAGTGCCCAGCAGATATTTATTTTCATATACAGCCCCAGCCTGTACGCAGGGGACGATGTAGTTATCGCAGAAATCGTCTACAATATCTTCAATATAGAGTTTTGACGCGCCAGAAAGCTTAGCTCTCTCCTCCAGTCCGTCCAGTTCTTCGCCCTGTCCGCAGTCGATGCAGCAGCAGATGACCTCGTAATCAAAATGCTCTTTCAGCCACGGGATGATGGCAGTGGTATCAAGTCCCCCGGAATACGCTAAAATAACTTTTTCTTTCATTATACTTTTCCTCCTCCATGTTAGATAGTTCTGACAGGCAGTTTCTCTCAGATAAAAAGGCGGTATACTGGGAGAAACATTCTGAATAAATGTATATTTATAAAAATTATAGATATGAATATACAACATGTATAAGAAAAAAGCAAGATATATTTGAATAAAATTGGAAAACGAAATGAATAATATACACCTTGCATTTTTTTAGATACAGACGGAAAAGAGAGGAATCTGGATCCACAAATTATAGTATTTATGCTATAATGTCAGGCAGAGTCAGGCCAAGAGACCTGGCCGGGCCTGGGAGGAACAACGCATGATTATGAGAAAAGATGTTATGCCAGTGAACTTCCTGAAGAAAGAACATTTCACAGGAAGCGACCAGGGCATGAGATACAGGATGGAAAAGACAGATGGAGACGGGGAAACAGTTCTCATGGTAACTGTGTGGCCGGAACCATACGGGTATGACGCCACACCGGAGGATAAGAAGCAAAGAAAACAGTTTGCATTTTCTGAGGAAGGCATTGAGCAGGGGGTGGAATGGCTGAATCAGATGAGGCAGGAGCATTTTTCCGGTGGAGCGGGCTCTGGAGAAGAAAAGGATGGTCAGATAGATAATGGATTGGAAGAGAGAATTTAAAAAGGGTGTAAAGAGCGGACTTCCCATTGGGCTGGGATATATTCCTGTGTCATTTACATTTGGATTTCTGGCTGTTTCAGGAGGCTTGCCCATCTGGGTGGCAGTGGTGATTTCTCTGACCAACCTGACCAGCGCAGGACAGTTTGCCGGCACAAATTTAATTTTTGCCGGAGCCGGGTATCTGGAGGTGGCGCTGACTACCTTTGTTATTAATATTCGATATATGCTGATGTCTCTTTCGCTGTCTCAGAAGCTGGAGAGAAAAACGGGGACTCTGGCAAGGCTTGTGATGGCCTTCGGAATTACAGACGAGACCTTTGTGGTGGGCTCATTAAAGCCTGGAACCCTGACTGCGCCATTTATGCTTGGACTGATTTTTATGCCCATAGTCGGCTGGAATCTGGGAACGCTGATGGGAGGATGTATTTCTACGCTGCTTCCCCAGGCGCTTCAGAATGCCATGGGCATTGCCCTGTATGCTATGTTTATTGCGCTGATTATACCGGCAGCGAAGGCATCTGCCCATGTACTCTGTATTATCTGTATTGCTGTGGCAGTGCAGTGCGGGTTAAAATATATTCCGGCATTTTCTTTCCTTTCGGACGGATTCCGTGTGATTATTTCTACAGTGGCTGCCGCCGGACTGGGTGCATGGCTGTTCCCGGGAGAGGGTGATGGAACAGAAGCAGATAACAGTGGAAAAACAGAGGAAGCTGCGGAAAAGAATAAGGATCAGAAAACGACCTTACAGGAAACAGGAGGAGACGGGTATGGAGCTTAAACGGGTATTGATTTGTGTGGCGCTGATGGCTTTGGTTACTTATATTCCAAGGGTTTTGCCGGTGACGATTTTCAGAAAACAAATCCGGTCGCGGTTTATCCGTTCTTTTCTGGATTATACGCCATATGCCGTTCTGGGAGCGCTGACGTTTCCAGACGTCTTTTTCAGTACAGGGCATCTTTTTTCAGCAGCAGGCGGGACAGCTGTGGCCGTTGTATTAGGATATAAAGGCAAGAGCCTGGTGGTAGTGGCTGTGGCCGCTATTTTCGCAGTCTATGTTCTGGAAATGTTTGCAGGGGGAGCTGTATAGACAGAGGCTTCACAGGCAGGACAGAGGAAGGGCAGCGCAGTACAGGGAACAGAACGCAGAGCAGAAGATAAATACAGAAACGAGGAGAGACAATGATTACATTAAGAGGAGCAGAGGTTTCTGAAAAGCTGAAGACACAGGTTCAGGAGGAGTTAAACAGGCTGGGAAGGGTTCCGAGACTGGCTATTGTCCGAGTAGGGGAGAGCCCCGACGATATTTCTTATGAAAAGGGGGCTGTCAAGAAGATGGCTGCTTTTGGACTGGAAGCAGTAAAATATACCTTTCCGGAAAGCATTACAGATTCGGAATTTAAGAAGGCGTTTGGCAGTATTAACAGCGATCCCGAGATTGATGGAATTTTAGTCTTCCGCCCTCTGCCAGAGCAGATCGTTCAGGAAGACATTGACAGGATGATTGATCCGCTAAAGGATTTGGACGGTATTTCTCCTGTGAATATAGCCAAAGTATTCAGCGGTGACAGTACAGGTTTCGCCCCCTGTACTGCTGAGGCGGTGATGGACATTCTGCGTTTTAATGGAATTTCTCCAGCTGGAAAGAGAGCTGTGATTGTAGGAAGGAGCATGGTGGTGGGAAGACCTCTGGCTATGCTGTTTCTCCAGGAAAACGCCACTGTGACTGTATGCCACACAAAGACTGTGGATCTGCCTCAGCTGTGCAGAAACGCTGATATTCTGGTAGTGGCCGCCGGATGTGCAAAAATGGTTGACAGACAGTTTGTCCGGCCGGGTGCAGTTGTCATTGACGTGGGAATTAACGTGGATGCCAGCGGAAAGCTCTGTGGAGATGTGAATTTTAAGGATATTGAAGAAACGGCATCTATGGCAACCCCGGTACCGGGAGGCGTAGGCTCTGTAACAACTTCTGTGCTGGCCAAGCGCCTTGTCCATGCGGCGCGTCTGCAGAGAGAGGGCGGACTGGAAGCTTCAGAAAATTGACATAAGTCGTTAAGAGAAAAGAAAAACAATCCTCTCTTTTTTCCTGTATAATGGAAGAAGAAAAAATAACAGGTCAGAAAACAGGAATGAGGAGGGATTGTATGAAGAAACGAATATTAGTTTTATCAGCAGCACTGGCGGGAACGCTGATGCTCACTGCCTGTGGAGCTCAGACGAGTACGGGCACTGCCGCAGCAGGTGATTCCCAGCAGAAGGTAATCACTGTGACTGCTTCGGAAACTGTGACGGCAGAGCCGGATATTGCGGAACTGGAATTTATGGTTTATTCTCAGGCAACAGATGCTAAAACCTGTCAGACCCAGAACAATACGGATCTTGAGAAAACGGTGGAAGCGATGAAGGGTCTGGGAATTGCGGAGACATCCATTCAGACATACACCTTTGGACTGAACCCTATTTATGACTGGGATGCAGGAAAGACAATTACAGGATATGAGATGGAGACGCGGCTTACTGTAAAGGATATTCCCATGGAAAAGGTGGGAGACGTGCTGTCCGCTGCAGTGAATTCAGGGGTCAACCGGATTGATGCCGTATCCTATCTGTGCAGCACATTCGACGAGAAATACGAGGAGGCGCTGAAGCTGGCTATTGAAGCTGGAAAAAAGAAGGCAGAGTCTATGGCTGAGGCAGGAGGCTGTTCGATTGGGCAGACAATTTCCATCAGCGAGCTCAGCTCAGATCAGTCGGCCAGACCTGTTGAAACGAAGGTTATGGCTTTGGAAACTGCCAGTGTGGATATGGAAGGAGACATGAATGCAATGGCTGCCATGGGCGGAGAGGTTGAGATCGAGGCTAGTGTTTCCATAGATTTTGCAATTAAATAAAAAACGCATAAAATCTCCATGGGGAGAGATACTAAGGGTATCTTAAACCATGGAGGTTTTTTATTATGTGGGGAATCATTACAGCCCTGGTATCAGGGGCGCTTATGAGTATCCAGGGGGTCTTTAACACAGAGGTGACGAAACAGACAGGAACATGGGTTGCTGCCGGCTGGGTACAGGCATCGGCTTTTCTGACCTGCATTGTCTTCTGGCTGTTTTCAGGCAGGGAACGGATTGGAGGCCTGTTTCAGGTAGAGCCGAAATACATGCTGGCAGGCGGAGTGATAGGTGCTTTTATTA
This sequence comes from Clostridium sp., assembly GCA_018377235.1. Lineage (GTDB taxonomy): Bacteria > Bacillota > Clostridia > Lachnospirales > Lachnospiraceae > Otoolea. The sequence goes on along the minus strand of JAGZZT010000005.1, from coordinate 102,204 downwards.
CGTATACTGTGATTAAGAGCATGGGAACCCTGGGGCCGGCCAGAGCTGCACTTCTGATTGTCGTGAGTCAGATTCTGGTGGCCTATGGGATTGAGGTATTGGGGCTGTTCGGTGTGGCGAAGGTGGGATTTCAGTGGAGGAAAGCCATAGGAGCGGCAGCAGCTGTGGCAGGAATTATTATTTTCCAGTGGGAAAGCTGACGATTTAGTGCTTGTGTTTAACATGGGTTTTAGGTAGAATAGGAATACAGGCATAACAGTATCTTCTGCCAGAAAAGACAGGAGGTACCGATACATATGAAAAAAGAAGAGGCAGCAGGACGGATGAAGGCTATACTGGCTGTTCTGTTTATGGCGGCGGCTGGAATATGCTACAGCTGCAGCTATATGAAGGGCGAGGCGCTGAGCAGCCAGTCAGAAACCAGAATCGTGATAGGGGAGACAGACACAGAAGAGAGCTTGGAAGACATTCAGGAGACAGAATTTCAGACACAGGAAAAGACAGAATATGTGTATGTCCATGTCTGCGGTCAGGTAGTTTCGCCAGGTGTGTATCAGCTTTTAAAAGGAAGCCGTGTGTATGAGGCGGTGGATTTGGCAGGAGGCTGTACAGAAAAGGGAGCGCCTGACTGTCTGAACATGGCTCAGGAGGTTACAGATGGTATGAAAATTCAGGTTCCGGATGAGGAAACTGCCAGGCGCCTCCTGGAGGAACAGTCTGCTGGAGCGGGTCTGATTCAGCCTTCGGAAACAGGTCTGGGAGGTATTGGAGCCGCAGGAGGACAGGGGACACAGCCCCAGCCTCTGGTGAATCTTAATACAGCTTCCAAGGAACAGCTGATGACTCTTGCCGGAATTGGAGAATCCCGGGCAGAGGACATTATCCGGTACAGGGAGGAGTATGGAGGATTTCAGAAGATAGAGGACATTATGAAGGTTTCCGGAATTAAGGAAGCTGCCTTTCAAAAGATAAAAGATAGTATCACAGTCTGAAAATGTGATGAAGAGGTGGGAGCATGGCAAAGGTCTTAGTAGTAGATGATGAGAAATTGATTGTAAAGGGAATCCGTTTCAGTCTGGAGCAGGACGGAATGGAAGTAGACTGCGCTTACGATGGAGAAGAGGCGGTTCAGAAGGCCAAAGAGAAGGAGTACGATATGGTACTGTTAGATGTGATGCTTCCTAAGCGGGACGGCTTTGAAGTCTGCCAGGCCATTCGGGAGTTTTCGGAAATGCCGATTATCATGCTGACAGCCAAGGGCGGAGACATGGATAAGATTCTGGGACTGGAGTACGGCGCAGACGATTATGTGACCAAGCCATTTAATATCCTGGAGCTGAAAGCCAGAATTAAGGCGATTATGAGGAGAAATACCCGCCGTATGAAGAAGGAGGAGAAGCCGAAAAGCCGTGTGATCTCAGCTGGAGATTTGAAGCTGGATACAGACAGCAGGAGAGTTTTTATTGCTGACAGAGAGATTAATCTGACGGCTAAAGAATTTGATCTGCTGGAGCTGCTTGTCTGCCATCCCAATAAGGTCTACAGCCGGGAGGAGCTCCTGGGCTGCGTCTGGGGCAATAAGGCAGCTGCAGGCGGAGATGTGCGGACAGTGGATGTTCATGTGAGACGGCTCCGTGAAAAGATCGAACCAAGTCCCAGCGATCCCAAATATGTACACACGAAATGGGGCGTGGGATACTATTTCAGGGCATAAATACAACGGACCGCCCGCAAGACTGTGAAAGCCCGGTGAAGCCGGGCTTTCAGCACGTTTTGGCAGGAGAATGCAGAAGAAAAATAACTGTGACGAAAAAGGAAGTGCAGGAAAGGGACGGATAAGGTATGGATATTGTAATTAGAACAGTCAGGCCGGAAGACCTGGATCAGGTAACAGCAGTGGAGGCAGAGTGCTTCCCGGCTGCGGAGGCAGCAGGGAGAAAAGACTTTGAGAGACGGATTAACACTTTTCCAGATAGCTTTCTGATTGCTGAGAGGGCTGGTCAGATAATCGGTTTTATCAACGGCTGCGTGACTGACGAGGCTTTCATCTGTGATGAAATGTATGAGGACGAGGCATTCCACAAGGACACAGGGGCATATCAGAGCGTGTTCGGCCTGGATGTGATACCAGAAGAGAGAAATCAGGGCATAGCGGCACTTCTGATGAGAGCTCTTATGGAGAAAGCCAGGAAAGATGGAAGAAAAGGCATGATTCTTACTTGTAAGGAGCGTCTGATCCACTATTACGAAAAATTTGGTTATGTAAATCATGGAATCTCAAAATCAGTGCATGGAAACGTGGTATGGTACGATATGCGTCTGGAATTTGGAGAGCATTAAAAAGAGGCTGAAATGAAGAAATGGAAGGATAGAAAACGCTTCCAGGGAGCCGGCTGGAGGCGTCTGGACAACACGGGAAAGCTGTTTGCCATGGTAACCGGCGAGGATTTGAGCAATGTGTTCCGGGTCAGCGCAGTGCTTACGGAGGAGATAGATGAAGCGCGGCTTCAGAAGGCTCTGAATCAGACGCTTCCCGAGTTTCAGGTGTTTCAGGTAAAACTGAGACGGGGCTTTTTCTGGAACTATTTTGAGACAAATACCAGGGAGCCGCTGGTAGAACAGGAAACTCCCTATCCCTGCCGTTTTATAGAACCGCACAGCAGCCAGATGTATCTGTTCCGAGTCAGTTTTTTTAAAAAAAGGATTAATTTCGAGGTATTTCATGGTCTGACAGACGGTATGGGGGCCATGAATTTTTTGAAACGGCTGGTGGAAAATTATCTGAGTCTTGGAGAAGGGACGGTTTCAGAAGAAGAGGGAGCTGGGGCTGAGACGGAAAAAAACAGGCAGGAAACACTTCAGAGGGAAGCCGGATACAGCGACGATGGATATCTGTTCCACTATGACCATGACAGAAGAGGAGCCAATACAGGATATGAGAAAAAACGGGCATTCCAGCTGAAGGGAAAGAACCTGCCCCTGGGAGAGACGGCTGTCTTTCACGGTTATCTGGATTTGAAGAAATTCAAAGCCCTGTGCCGTGAGAAAAAGGTCAGCATGACTAAATACCTGGCTGCGCTTCTTCTGTGGTCTCTGATTCAGGTATATCTGGACGGAGAGACGAAAAAGGAGCCAGTAGCAGTTAATCTCCCCATCAATCTGCGGGCGTTTTTCAAGTCTGATACCATGGCTAATTTTTTTGCTGTGACAAATATCTCTTTTCCTGCCTGCAGAAGGCCAGCCTCTTTTGACGAGGTGCTTTTGGAGGTCAGCCAGCAGATGGATGAAAAAATTGTCAGGGAGCGCTTAGAAGAGACCATTGCCAGCAATGTATCTCAGGAGAAAAAGTGGTATGTAAGAATTACGCCGCTGGCTTTAAAGCACCTGATTACAGGAATCATATTTGCGAAAAATACCAAAGGATACACGCTGACTCTGTCCAATCTGGGACCAGTATCGGTGGAGGAACCCTTTCAGGAAAAGATAGAGGATTTTCATGTGATGATAGGCGTGTCCGCACGGCAGCCGTTAAAATGCGGCGTAATGGCCTTTGGGGACACAGTGGATTTGACATTTGCCAGTGTGAAGGCGGACAGACGTCTGCCTGACTATGTGTACAGCTGGCTGGAGCAGGAGGGGCTTCTCACCGGACGGGAAGAAAACGGCGCTTTTGCCTCTGAGTTTGACAAGGGAAGTTATCCGGAGATGACAGAACAGAAAAACAGGATTAAAAAGGCGGTTCCCTGGTTTTATGGAGCGCTTCTGGCAGCGGCAGTGATTACAGGGCTGGTCAATGCAGCTACTTACAGGTGGCTGGGAAAATGGTGGTCTGTGCTTTCTATTGCAGGAATCGCCTACGCGGCTATGACAGTGCGTTTTTCTATTCTGAGACATTCCAGCCTGGCTGGCCGGTTGGTGAGACAGTCTCTGGGTGTCTGCGTACTGCTGGCTCTGATCGACTGGTTTTGCGGTTATGGGGGATGGGCCTTTAATTATGCTATTCCCTGTGTGCTTTTATTTAACGTAGTCGCAGTGGGAGGGCTGATGGCCCTGAACCGTCTGAACTGGCAGGTACATTTTATGTATCAGATCGTAATTACGCTTTTTACCGTGATTCCTCTGGTTCTGTGGTGGGCCGGCCTGGTGACAAAGCCGTTTTTGTCGCTGTTTACGGCCGGTACGGCCTTTTTGCTTCTGGCTGTTACTGGGGCGGTGGGGGCAAGGAGCGTAAAGAGGGAACTGGGACGGCGGTTTCATATTTAAATGAGGAATGAAGGATGAACAGCAGACAGAAGAAAAGAGAGAAAATAAAATATTTGTCAGGGGAGAAGAGAGGGGAAAATAGAAAAAGTGCGGAAAAACGGGAGGAGGTCAGCGCGATTGGGCGGCTGACTCGGGAAATGATGAGCGATGTGATGGAGACAGCCCTGAAAAAGCCAATCCAGACAGGAGAGTTCAGAAAACGCCCGGTAGAGCCAGCCTGGAGGTGTCCGGCCGGGTACGTTTACAGGCTGGTGGAACTTGATGCCTGCACTGTGGAATATCTGACCCCTGAGGACGCAGTAACAGGACGGGTGATTCTGCAGCTTCATGGAGGAGGCTATATTGGCCCCATGAAAAATATTTACCGCCGCTTTGCTGTGCGCTATTCTAAAATAAGCTATGGAGCAGACGTGCTGAGCGTGGATTACAGGGTAGCTCCAGAGCACCCCTTCCCAGCGGCTCTTGAGGATGCTGCAGCTGGCTACCGCTGGCTTTTGGAGGAAAAGGGCTATGAACCGGAAAAGATTGTCATTGCAGGGGACTCTGCCGGAGGAGGGCTGGCTCTTTCTCTTGTTTTATATTTAAAAGATAAGGGGCTTCCTCTTCCGGGGGGGATTATTACCATGTCCCCATGGGCAGATGTAACGCTGAGCGGGGAATCCTATGAGAGCAAATATGAGATAGATCCGCTGTTTGGAAATTCCAGGGAAAACATGCTGTATCAGTGCAGCTATATAGGGGACGCAGATCCGAAGAATCCTTATCTGTCTCCGCTGTTTGGTGATTTTTCAGGTTTTCCTCCTATACTGATGCAGGTGGGAGAGTACGAGGTTCTGTTAAGCGACACGATTCGGGTGTCAGATAAGGCTAAAAAGGCCGGCGTAAAAGTACGCACCTCCGTCTATGCCGGAATGTTTCATGTATTTCAGATGGGGCTTGATCTGATTCCGGAAAGCAGGGAGGCCTGGGAAGAGATTGGAGAATTTCTGCGTATCATCTACGGAATTCAGAGAAAGGACGACGGGAAGCTGGTCAAAAAGGTAAAAAACAGAAAGCCTGAGACAGAGGCGAGAGCCAGAGAGCTGTTAAAGGCCATGATACGGGGAGAGCTTTCCGGCAGCAGGAAGGATCAGGGAGGAGAAGAGCAGTGAAAATTACAGTGATTGCAGTAGGCAAGATTAAGGAACGCTTTTTTGAGGAGGCCATCGCAGAGTATGCGAAGCGCCTCTCCAGGTACTGTAAGCTGGAAATTATCCAGGTAGCGGACGAGAAGACGCCGGATCGAGCCAGCGAAGCGGCAGAGAGGCAGATCAAGGACAAGGAAGGAGAGCGGATTTTAAGCCATGTGAAAGACAGCGCCTATGTGATTGCCCTGGCAATCGAGGGGAAAATGCTGGATTCTGAGGCTCTGGCAGATAAGATTCACTCTCTGGGACTCAGCGGTGAAAGCCACATTCAGCTTGTGATAGGAGGTTCTCTGGGACTGTCGAAAAAGGTGATGGAGCGGGCCGACTTCGCCCTGAGCTTTTCCAGGATGACCTTTCCTCATCAGCTGATGCGGGTGGTGCTGCTGGAGCAGATTTACAGAAGCTTTCGGATTATCGAGGGAGCGCCGTATCACAAATGATAAAATGAAATGAAAAACCGGGAGGAACAGACGCTTATGGCGCAGGAATATTACTACGGACAGATGAACCGGGAGGAACAGGAGGCATATAGGGATATGTGCTCTGGTTTCTGTGAGATTGCTCCGGAAATTTCCGTGAGGAGGCTGGAGAATCGGCAGCTGTCCGACGTTTTTTTCAGGCTCCGGCTGGATCATCCGGAGATTTTTTATGTGGAGAGCTTTCAGTATCGGTTCACAGAAGATTCTCAGTATGTGAGGATGAAACCTGCCTATATGTTTGAAAAAAAGAAGATAAAGGAACATCAGAAGGCTCTGGAGGGCCGTCTGAACCGTTTAACACGGCAGGTTCAGGGGAAGACGAAGGAGGAGGCAGAGAAATTTATCCACGATTTTATCTGTGAAAACGTCACTTATGATAAACTGAAGAAACAGTATTCTCATGAGATTATCGGTCCTCTCCAGCAGGGAGTAGGAGTGTGCGAGGGAATTGCAAAGACGGTGAAAATTCTCTGTGATCGTCTGAACATCGAGTGTGTGATCGCCGTCAGCGAAGCGGCACCGGACAAGGGAGTCAAGTACCGCCATGCCTGGAATCTGGTAAAGCCTGGAAAAACCTGGTATCATCTGGACGCTACCTTTGACAGCTCTCTGGGAAGGTACGGAGCCGCCAGATTCGACTATTTCAATCTAGGAGACAGGGAAATCTTCAGAGATCACCAGAAGCTTCTTTACCCTGTTCCAGCCTGCCCGGACAGCGATCACTTTTATTACAGAGAGCAGAGGCTTTCTTTGACAAAAGAGGAGGATGTGGCAAAACGTCTGAAGACAGCGCTCAGGAAGAAGCAGCCCTATTTTGTGTTTCACTGGAGAGGGGGAAGATTGAACCGCGGTCTGGTGCGCCTTTTTTATGAGGAGGCCTGCCAGGCAGCCGGGGAGAAGGGAAAATTTGCCGCGCTTTCTGTGAATGTGCCCCAGTCGGTGATTGAAATATCGATTAGAGACAGGCAGGCGGAGACAGAGATCCAGGAAGAGGAGGCCAACGAGGGAGAACTGACAGAAAAATAGCGCCTGGTATGGCGCGCAGGAGGATGCCATGAGATTTTTTATAAGAAAAAAAAGCGCGCCCAGATATGAAACGGCGGAGCTTTTATTCTGTCCTGAGGTTTGGGGAAGGCAGACAATAGAGAGGATCTCAGATTTAATAAAGCTTCCGGCTGAAAAGGAGGAAAATACTGTCCGGTTTCGGCAGCAGGGGGTGGAATTCTCCTTTGCTGCCTTCGGAACAGAGGACGAAGGAGAGGCTCAGGTTTACGCCAGACAGGAGCTAAGCAGCGTAAGAGGATATCTGTACAGTTTGGATACAGAGTATGGGGATGTAAAACGCCACTTGATGTATACATTGGAGAGATGCGGATGTGTGGTGAGGGTTCACTATTCGTTCAGCCAGAAAGGCGGGAGGGCAGACAGAGAAAAAATTCTGCTGGCAGAGAACATGATTAACGAAGCTGTGCGGGGGATTCAGGGTATCCGCACGAAAGGAGGAGGCGCTCTGGCAGGGCCGGATGGCAGAATTATCCTTGATGAAAATGGAAACAGCAAGGTAAAGTTCTACCTTCCTCCACTGGATGAGAAACAGGAATGGAAGGAAACGGATGGGAAAGCCTGTTCCAAAGAGGCATTGGAGCGGCGCAGGAAAAATATAGCAAAGCTGAGAAGAAGCCAAATCTATACGCCTTCTTCCCTTCCTGTGACAGAGCTGTCCAGAGAAAGTCAGAGAAGGACGAAACATCAGATCTGCGGCAGGGCGGCCGCACTTTTGGCTGTGTCTCTTTATTCGGAATGTCTGCTGGGAGAGGGGATGGCGCCTTCAGAAGCCGGAACTTTTATCAGAGACATTGTACGGCGGTTTGGAGCAGAAAAATTTTTTTCTCCGTCTGAGAAAGCTTATCTGAAGGACAGATGTCCGGACGAGATTACACAGATCCGGTTTTCCTGGCAATATGAAAATCTATATGTGATGGAGTGGGCACTGGGCTTGTTTGAACGCCTGAAGTGGCCGGAGACTATCTGTGATATAGAGGAGTGCGTGACAAAAATCAAGAAGTTCCAGTCTCTGGAGGAGCTGGAGAAACAGACAAGGCTGCGTTCGGAAAGAGAGCTTTTAGACGCCGCAGACTTGTACTATCGTCTTCACTGGGCATGTCGTGATGCTGAGATAAATGGTTATCCGGCTCCAGGAAAGATTCTTTCAGAAGCGGCCGCAGAGCGCCGCCGGGGACTGTTCTGGGTTTCCAGATGCAGGGAAAGCGAGGGCGAAACGCCAGCGGGAGACGAATGGGATCAGACAGATTTAATAACTTGGGGAAAAAATTAAGACAAACTTTATTGTTTTCAGGAATTGTTTATAGTATAATAGCATACAATCAATGCAGAACGTCGAATGCCGTGAGCCGCGGCAGCGGGAGAACCAATTTTTTGGGGTGAATTGGCAGGAAGACTGCCATAGGAAACCTTCTTTTCCGAATCCGTCAGCTAATCTCGCAGACATTGGAGGATTTGCGTATTGGCACTGCGTGCAGTTTCAGCGCGCTTAGATGCCTATTTCAGAAAACCTTTCGCCGCCTGCTTTCACAGGCGGTTTTTCTTTTCTGTATTGTGTCACTTCAGGCGGGGTTAAGAACCCATAGGAATCGAACATGCAGGAGGGTAATCAGATGATTGAATTCAAACATGTTTCCAAAACATTTCACGGAAAGAAAATAATTGACGACATTAGCTTTCAGATTCCAGACGGAGAATTTGTAGTTCTGCTGGGAGAGAGCGGATGCGGAAAGACGACTACACTTAAGATGATCAACAAGCTGATTCTTCCATCGGAGGGTACAGTGGAGATCAATGGGCGGGACATCGCTCACATGGATACCATCGCTCTGCGCCGCCGAATGGGCTATGTAATTCAGCAGATCGGTCTGTTTCCCCATATGACAATCAGGGAAAATATCGAGATTATTGCGAAGATGAAATCCAAAGACAGGGATCGGATGGAGGAGAACGCTGTCCGCCTGATGAATATGGTAAATCTGGATCCCGCTGTATTTATGGATGCATATCCGTCAGAAATGTCGGGAGGACAGCAGCAGAGAGCTGGAGTAGTCCGGGCTTTTATGGCAGAGCCGGAGATTATTCTGATGGATGAGCCGTTTTCTGCGCTGGATCCTATTACCAGAACTCAGATTCAGACAGCGCTCATCGATATGCAGGCTGCGATGAAGCGGACGATTGTATTCGTAACTCACGATATGGACGAAGCTATTAAGCTGGCAGATAGAATCTGCATTATGGAGGAGGGAAAAATCACTCAGTTTGACACACCGGAGAACATTTTGAAGAACCCGGCTAATGACTTTGTCCGCAATTTTATTGGACCGAAACGCATCTGGACCTCTCCGGAATACATAAAGACCAGGGATATTATGATTACAGATCCTGTGTGCTGTCATCCTAAGATGCCGATTTTCAAGTGTATCGAAACTATGGGACGCAGAAAGGTTGACACGCTGATGCTGACAGATCCGAAGGGACGGCTGTTCGGTGTTCTCTTTGCAGAATCTCTGATCGGGGTCCATGATATCAAGAAACCGGCTGAGGATTTTATGTACCGGGAATTTACCTCTGTAGGGCCCGACAGTTCCATTGTGGATCTGCTTACGCTGTTTGATGAACATCATCTGTCTACTCTTCCAGTTGTGAACAGTCAGGGAATTATCGAGGGACTGATTACAAGGAGTACGCTGATTAACACGCTGAGCCGTCAGTTTATTGCAGATGCAGGAAAGGAGGAGTCATAATGGGAGTAATGGAAGGCATGAAAGAATTATTAAACTATTTTGTTTCCTCCAGAGAAGAAATTATCTCTCTTCTGGTAGAGCACATTGAGCTGACAGTGCTGGCGCTTCTGGCGGCTATCCTCATCGGCGTGCCGCTGGGAATCCTGATTTCCTATATCCGCCCGGCCAGTAAGCCGGTGCTGGCTTTCGCCAATATCGTTCAGGCAGTGCCCAGCATGGCGCTGTTAGGCCTTGCGATCCCGGTATTTGGTATCGGCATGAAGCCGGCCATTTTCCTGGTAGTAATTTATTCCCTTCTTCCGATTATTAAAAATACCTATGCAGGCCTGATGAACATTAACGCTCAGATGCTGGAGGCAGCGGAAGGAATCGGATTGACGAAGAGTCAGATACTGTTCAAGGTAAGACTTCCTATGGCTCTTCCGGTTATCATGACCGGCGTGAGAATTTCCGCAGTTTCTGCAGTAGGTCTGATGACTCTGGCTGCCTATGTAGGAGGAGGCGGACTGGGATTCCTCGTATTTTCAGGAATTAGAACTGTAAGCAATGTAATGATTCTGGCAGGAGCGATTCCGGCCTGTATTCTGGCGCTGCTGGTAGATCGGGTATTTGCAGCCATTGAAACTATCGTGACCCCTGTCAGTCTGCTGGAAGGAAAGAGCAAGGATGAGAAGCGCAGACGGAAAAAAAGAGAAATTTTCGTTATTGCTACAGCAGTGGTTCTTTTGATTGCACTTCTGGTTACCAGTCTGTTTCAGACGAAGAAAACGGCGGATATCAGGATTGCCAGCATGGACTTTACGGAAAATGAGATTTTTGCCTATATGCTTGCAGAGTCCATTGAAAGAGAATTGGGAGTGGAGGTGGAGACAACGCCTGATCTGGGAGCTGGTTCCGTCTGCCTGTCTTCCATTCAGAGTAATGAGATTGATGGATATGTAGATTATACGGGAACACTTTATGTGAATATTTTAAAGAAACCGGCCAGCTCTGATGTGGATCAGGTTTACCAGGATTCTGTATCAGGAATGAAGGAGCAGTACGGGCTGGATGTTTTAAATTCTTTGAATGTAAATAATACCTATACGCTGTCCACTACCAGGGAAATGGCAGAAAAGTATGGTTTAAAAACTATCAGTGACTTGAAATCCCTGCCTCAGCCGGTTACGATCTGTTCTACTCTGGCGTTTATGAACAGGGAAGACGGTCTCCTGGGCGTGGAGGATAAGTACGGCATTAATTTCGAGAAAAAAGGAGTGGATGGTTCCGCCCGCTATACAGCCCTGATGAACGGGGAGGGACAGGTAATCGATGCCTATTCCACAGACGGCCTGTTAAAGAAGTTTGATCTGGCAGTGCTGGAGGATGATGCGGGAGTGTTCCCGCCTTACTACGCAGTTCCTGTTTTCCGTGAGGAAATCATGGAGAAATATCCGGAGATTCGAGGGATTACAGAGCAGCTGGCCTCTGTGCTGTCTACAGATATTATGGCAGGACTGAATTATCTGGTAGATGAGGAAGGACAGAAACCTCAGGATGTAGCTCATGAGTTCCTTCAGGAGAATCTGCCAGAGTACGCGAGAAAATAGTGTAAAAATATGTGATAAAAGAACAGGGAGAAGTTCTGCAGCCTCCTGCGGAGACTGCAAGGCTTCTCCCTGTTTTGTGAATAAAACAGAAGACAGTGCAAATACGCTTAAAAGGAGCAAAAAGGATGAACTACTATTTAGCCCCCATGGAGGGGATTACAGGATATATTTACAGAAATGCCTGCGGCAGGCATTTTGGGGGAGTAAAGAAATATTTTACTCCCTTTCTTTCGCCTCATATGAATAAGGCCATGACATCCAGAGAGAAGAATGATATTTTGCCGGAACATAACGAGGGCCTCTATGTAGTTCCGCAGATTCTGGCCAATGACGGGGATGCATTCTGCAGGGCACTGGAGATTCTGGAAAATTTAGGATACAGGGAGGTAAACCTGAATCTGGGCTGTCCATCCGGCACTGTAGTATCGAAAGGCAGGGGAGCCGGTTTTCTGGCAGCCGACAGGAGAGAGGATCTATGCCGCTTTTTAGACCAGATTTACAGCTGTTCTGAAAAAAACGGAATACAGATTTCGATTAAAACCAGGCTGGGAATGGAACGCACGGAAGAGTTTGAGGAGCTTCTCAGTCTGTACTTTCGTTTTCCTGTAAGCGAGCTGGTGATCCACCCCAGGGTGCAGAAGGACTTCTATAAGAATACCCCCAGCCGAGAGGCGTTTTCTCTGGCTGCACAGGCGGCCGGGCAGCAGGGGAAGACGGAAGACTGGCTCTGCTACAACGGGGATATTTTCAGCCCGCAGGCGGCAGAGAAATTGTCAAAGGAGTTTCCCGGCACTGCCAGCGTGATGCTGGGACGCGGAATGATTGCCAATCCGGGACTTGCAAGAAACTTGGAGAAGAAGGACGCCAGAATGACAAAGGAGGAGTTTCGAAGCTTCCACGACGAGATTCTGGAAGGATACCGGGAGATCATGTCGGGGGATCGGAATACACTGTTTAAGATGAAAGAACTGTGGAGCTATCAGATGACTCTGTTTCCTGGCTGTGAGAAGCAGGCGAAAAAAATACGGAAGGCAGGAACCATGGACAGTTATCTGGCGGCAGTGGATGAGCTGTTTGGAACGGGAAACTTCTGTCCGGAACGATATTTTGAGGGATTTTAGGAGAAGAGGACAGAAAATTTACAGAACCCCTGTTATAAGCTATAATGGATAGAAAGAGCAGTACAACAGTGGCAGAAAACATTATAAACAGCATGAGGAGAATAGAAATTATGAGTCAGAGAGAGGAAAAGAAGATTCAGAGTACAGGAGGAGATATAGAAAGCCAGATTCCCCACAAGAGGAGAGTCCGTTACAAGGGAACTCATCCCAGAAGCTATAAGGAGAAATATAAGGAACTGAATCCAGAAAAGTACAAGGATACCATAGAGCATGTAATTCAGAAGGGCGGAACGCCGGCGGGAATGCACATTTCTATCTGCGTGAATGAGATTCTGGATTTTTTTGATATCCAGCCGGGACAGGTTGGAGTGGATGCTACCCTGGGATATGGAGGGCATACCAGAAAAATGCTGGAGAAGCTCCAGGGAACGGGACATATCTATGGCCTGGACGTGGATCCAATTGAGTCGGAGAAGACAAAAAAACGACTGCTGGATGCAGGCTATGGGCCTGACATTCTTACGGTATGCCTGATGAACTTTGCAGAGCTTGACAAGCTGGCAGAGGAGAGGGGGCCGTTTGACTTTATCCTGGCAGATTTAGGCGTGTCTTCCATGCAGATTGACAACCCGGAGAGAGGTTTTACCTATAAATATGAAGGCCCCCTTGATCTGCGTCTGAATCCAGAGAAAGGAGTCACGGCGGCAGAGCGGCTTAGAGAGATTGACAGGGAGGAATTCTGCGGGATGATGATTGAAAATTCTGACGAGCCCTATGCAGAGGAAATTTCTCAGGAGGTATTTAACCGATTACGAAGAGGACAGCCGATTGAGACTACGACGCAGCTGAAGGAGGCCATTGAGGCGGCGCTGTCTTTTATTCCGGAGAAAGAGAGGAAGGAGGCTGTGAAAAAATCCTGCGCCAGGGTATTCCAGGCTCTCCGCATTGACGTAAACAGTGAATTTGAAGTACTGTACGCCTTTCTGGAAAAGCTTCCAGGCGCGTTGAAGGAGGGGGGGAAGGCCGCTGTTTTGACCTTTCATTCCGGAGAGGACAGGATGGTAAAGCGCTCCTTTAAGCAGCTGAAAAAGCAGGGGGTTTATCGGGAGATTTCTGAGGAGGTGATTCGTCCTTCTGCAGAAGAATGTGCGCGAAACAGCAGAGCCAGATCCACGAAAATGCGCTGGGCTGTGAAAAACTGAGACATAAAAGCCTGAAAAGCAGAAAATAGATAGTCACTGCTCATAATCTGCCTGTCCCGGCATATACATGGACTAAGACGCAGGAAATAATGAATTCTCAGGAGGAGGCAGCGGAATGGCAGACGGAAAGACAGGACAGGCAGAACTTTTGCAGATATTTCCTCCGCAGCTTCGAGAAATCCTGGAGAAAGCAGTTTTTAACTGGGAAGAGGTTCAGGAGCTGCGCATGAGGAGCGGAAAGCCTTTGTTTCTCACTGCGAAAGGACAGGAACACACAGTGGAAAGAGATGGAACACTGTCTGCCTTTTCCAGCTCAGAAAGTCTCAGGAAAAACAGCACAGTCTGTGTAATTTCCCAGAAGGATATTGAACAGACAGTGGAAAGCGCAGTCCAGCATTCTCTGTATGCCTTTGAGGAGCAGATCAGGCAGGGATTTTTGACTGTGGCTGGAGGACATCGAATCGGAGTTGTGGGAAGAGCTGTAGTGGAACGCAGAGGAATTCGGACAATCAAGCCGATTAGCGGATTGAATATGCGTATTGCCCACGAAAAAAGAGGCTGTTCTGACAGAATTCTGCGTTTTCTGGCAGATTCAGAACATCGGGAATGGCTTTCTACTCTTTTGATATCGCCGCCTGGCTGCGGAAAGACCACGCTTTTGAGGGACATTGTGAGAAATATTTCAGACGGCTGTGGATATATGGCTGGAAGAACAGTGGGAATTGTGGATGAGAGATCAGAAATTGCGGCCTGCTTTCAGGGGATTCCTCAGAACGATATCGGTATTCGGAGCGATGTGCTGGACGGATGCCCCAAGGCAGAGGGAATGATGATGATGATTCGCGCTATGTCTCCCAGAGTTGTGGCAGTGGATGAAATTGGGGGAAGAGATGATTTAGAGGCCGTTCAGTATGCAGCTGGCTGTGGATGCAGCCTGATTGCCACAGCCCACGGAACTTCCACGGAAGATCTCGCTGCAAAGCCTATGTTTCGAGAACTGTTTCAGGAAGAAATTTTCCGCCGGTTTGTATTTTTAAGCAGCAGAAGGGGGCCTGGCACAGTAGAGCGGATTTTAGACCATAAAGGATGTGAACTCTATGCTCTTTAAGACTCTGGGAGCTTTGCTTGTTATCATTTCCTGCAGTAAAATAGGAGCAGATATGGCGTCAAGGCTTTCAGCGCGGAGAGGACTTCTGAAAAAAATCAGAGTTATGGTGATTCATTTGAGAGGCGAGATTCTCTACGCAAATGTTCCTCTGTATGAAGGATTTCAGAAGGCAGGAAAAAGGGCAGGAGGCAGGGAGGGACTGCTTTTCAGAACAGTGGCAGACCGCCTCTTGAAAGGTCTGGGAGATGATTTTTTTTCTATCTGGCAGGAGGAAGCAGGAGCATATTTGACTCAGACTCCTTTAATCAGGGAGGAACGAGAGCAGTTTTTGGCATTTGGAGAGCATTTGGGTTATTTGGATCGGGAAATGCAGGAAAGAACGCTGTCCCTGTATCTGGAGGAGCTGGAAAGGGAAGCAGAGGAGCTCAATCAGGAAATAGCTCAGAAGAGCCGTCTTTACACCAGCGCAGGGATTCTGGCAGGCCTGTTTCTGACGGTAGTTTTCATTTGAGACAGCTGGGACTTCCGAAATGCTGGATACTGGCAGGGGAAAACGGCGTTTTAGAACAGTAATGGAGACGAGGAAGACAGGCAGAAAAGGACACACAAAACAGATTTCAGGGAGGGAATAGAATGGGAGTCAGCCTGATATTTCGAATTGCAGCGGTAGGAATTCTGGTATCCGTTATCTGCCAGGTGTTAAAGCACAGCGGCAGGGAGGAGCAGGCGTTCCTGACAAGCCTGGCAGGTCTGGTTTTGGTGCTGTTCTGGATGGTACCGTACATTTATGAATTATTTGAGACAATGAAGGAGCTGTTTGCCCTTTAATAAAGAAGAAGGGAGAGACAAATGACAGGAGAGGAGCTTAAGAAGAGAGGATTTCTGTATTTTGACGGGATAAGAGAAGGGCTTGAAGCATTGGAACATGAAATAATCACCATGAATAGAGAACAGGCATTTTGCCGCTTTTCGGAGCTGAAAAAAGAGTATGGATCGGATAATAGTTTTCTGGATTTTTACCTGTTTTCCCTGAAGGAAGAGGAGAGAAAAAAGGCAGAGTCTGTTCTGACAGAAAGTGAGATAGAAGCTTTGAAAGCCTGGGAGAAAGAAGCAGGCTTTCTAAAAGGAGATCAACTGATTTTTCCTCTGGATGAGACGCTTTTAAGGACAGCAGTCATACTTAATGAGACAGGAATGCTTTTCTCCACCATGTATTTTGCCAAATTAGATAGAACGCAGGAAAAAGCAGAAACATGGTGGGGAAACTTTAACGGAGAATACATTAGATTTTATAAATAAGCAGAAAAGAGGCCTTATCAAATGGCTGGGCATTGAAAACAATCCGCCACTCTGTATCACTTTGAGCCGGCTCGAAATGCAGGGCAGAGCAGACTGTGTGAAGCTGTTTTTGACGTTCAGTCTCCAAAACGGCAGAATCAGAGCCATCTGTGCCGCTGATGATTCCAATGCAGCAGATATTGCTGGCAAGGGGATGAAAGGAACTGTTATCTGTTCCGATTTTTTTCGGCTTATCACCTTTATCACAGTCAAAAACTGTAATGGGATCCGCTGGTTCCGGGGAAAGTGAATAGCTCATAACGGTACAGTGTCTGGGATACAGAAACTGTGTGAAATGGTCAGAGCGAAAGGCGCTTTCGGGAAGTGTCTGAGACTCCAGCCCGTTCACTGTCAGCCTATGCAGCGTGTTGCTGACTGGGCTTAAAAAGGTAAAGGAATCTCCAGGAGAGTGAATTCTGAAATGTGGTCCTGGAATCTGTACAGGCTGCTGTTCCATGGTAAGAGAAAGGGTTTTGACTTCAGGCCGGCGGCTGCCTGACCAAGGAAAGGCATTTCTGCAGATTACCCAGCCAGAGGAGGGATCCAGTCCATAGCAGTCAGCCAGCCGGACTGCCTCTGAATCCTGACTGTTTTTATCTGGCAGACAGGGATTCAGGCAGACAGAACAGCTGTGGGAACAAGACAATGTTTTTCTATTTACCTCGATATATGGAGTAAAATGCAGACACAGAGGATTTTCCAGCTCCATCTGCATTTGCTGCTCTTCTGTGAAAAATGTACAGGAATCATTTTCCGGGCTTAGATTCCATTTTTTTATGAAGTTTTGGATCGCTTCCGGGGCTGCCTGCATGCAAAAATCGATTACAAGCCCTTTTCCGCAGGAGTATGCTGCCGGAATGAACCAGCGGTGTCCTGCCCAGTCGAATGTTTGATTGATTTGGATTTCCTTTCCTGCATGATCCCGGCCGTGATGTCCCCAGAAGCTTCCGTTAAAATAAACCTTCATTTTATCCATTAAAACCACCCCGTAAATTTTAGTATTTTCATACATGTTTCTCAATGGTAACCATATGCTGTTTATGTAATTCTAATTGGGCAACACCATTATACCATAAGTACTCAAACTTTTTATAGATAAAAGCCCTACAAAAAAATGGCAACGCAATAAAGTGGCGTTTACAAACAAGTTTGCAGCGCCTCTTTTCACAGACCACACAATGCAGCATTCGCAATCCGCTTCGCTTCTTGCTCATGTACGGCTTTCGCCGTATATCATCCATAAGAAAAAGTCGATATCGTGAGCAAGCTCCCTCCGCTCCGTCCAGGCCCACCTCGAAAAGCTCCGCTTTTCCTCGGTGTTTGGCTTTCGCCAAATTGTCCACTCGAAATAAAGAGGCCCTTACAAGCAAGCTTGCAGTGCCCCTTTATTTCTCCTGTCCAGCCTGGACTCAATGCTCCAGCATATTCTCGATGAAGATTCCATATCCTCTGGTGGAGTCTTGTATAAATACATGGGTGACTGCTCCAATGAGCTTTCCATTCTGAATGATGGGGCTGCCGCTCATGCCCTGGACGATACCTCCGGTCAGTTCCAGCAGCCGGGGATCTGTTACTTTGATTACCAGACTTTTGTTTTTATGGGAGGTGGAGTAGTCCACCTTCTGTATCTCGATTTCATAGTCTTCCGGCTTACCGGAAATACAGCTTCTGATATAAGCAGTTCCTTTTTGGACATCCTGTCTATAACCGATGGGAATAGGCTCGCGTCCAGGTCCTGAGCCGAACATGCTGCTGATTTCTTTCCACATTTTATTTCCGGCTGTTCCAAAAATCCCCTGTTCTGTATTGGCGTCAATGGTTCCAAGTTTGGACTGGTTTCCATAATAAATGACGCCTGACAGGATACCAGGTTTTCCCATGGAACCTTTTTCAATTCCCATGATCTCCGTATCATAGAGTTCTCCGCCACAGGTATCCACCAGAAGCCCGGTGTCGCTGTCGCTGATACCGTGGCCGAGAGCGCCGTATTCTCCCGATTCAGCTATATAGGTCATGGTTCCAATTCCCTGGGTGTCATCACGGATCCATACTCCCAGCTTATAATCGCCGTTTTCCGTTTCCAGAGGAGTCATGGTTACATCCATCTGTTTTTCGCCACGGCGTACAGTCAGCTGGACGGGGGAATCCTGGGCTTTAGCTACAGCCTCGATCATATCTTCTTTCTCACAAGCTGGTTCTCCATTGATGGCTTCAATATAATCTCCTGACTGGAGGATTCCCCGGGCAGGATCAAAGGAGGATCCATCCTTTGTTTTCACCGGTCCTGTTCCGATTACCATGAGGCCGTCAGATTTCATATAGATACCTACCGGCATGCCGCAGGGAAGTGCATATTTTGTATCGGAAACATTAACTTCAATGTCCTTAAAATGGATCAGCCCAAACAATTTCAAATCCAGCTGGTAGGTTCCCTCATTGGCAGAGTAAAGGGAAAAGGGATGGTTGATCTGCAGATGAAGCTGTTCAGAGGGGATATTAGAATGATTTCCCACCACCACTTCGGCGCTTTCACTTTCCAGAGTAACCTTTACAGGAAGAGGGAAATGAAAGCTTTCCGCTTCATCTACTACCAGATTCAGCCGATCCGGAATGGATTCATTTAAGTAAAACCAGGTAAAACCCAGGCTGAACACAAGGCTTCCCCAGAAAACAGCGGTCAGAAAATGCTGAAGCTTTTCTTTTCTAGTCACATTTGATTCCTCCTTATCACAAGTCTTTTGTCATAAGCTTTTTATCTGAATCTCTGGTTCAGATATACTCTAGTATGTGACTAAAGAGAGAAAAGAACTCAGTAAAACACAGGGAGAAATATGGAAACACAGTGTTGGAACTGTTAGATAAAATAAAATTGAACAAAAAAATATCAGAAAATAATGTTGGGTTTGGCAAAATGTTTTCTTGAACAATTTGTTTTAAATGTTATAATACAAATGTAACAAAAAATACTTAATACGACCTGAACGATGAAGGACAGAGATGGACGCTCTGAACTGGATTCGCCCAGAAGCCGCTAAGCAGTCAGTTTGATGGAGGAAAAGATAAATGAATACTTTAAAAGCTGAGAAAAGAAACATGGATGTGAAGGCCAAAAGGCTTAGACGGGAAGGATTTGTAACAGGAAATGTGTTTGGACGTGAGATTGAGGGCTCCATACCAGTAAAAATCGCAAAAAATGACGCGGAACGTCTTTTGAAGGACAACGGAAAAGGCAGCCAGATTATGCTGAATGTAGACGGAACACAGATGGATGTTTTGATCAAGGAAATAGATTATAATTCCTTAAAAGGACAGGTAGATGAGATAGATTTTCAGGCGCTTGTAAGCGGAGAAAAGGTACATTCTGTAGCAGAGATTCATCTGCTCAATCATGAAAAAGTGATTACAGGGGTACTTCAGCAGCTGTTAAAGGAAGTTTCTTACCGGGCTCTGCCATCTGCTTTGGTGGAAAAAATTGAGCTGGATGTAGGCAGCATGAGAGTGGGAGATACGATCAGGGTTCGTGATCTGGCTATTGCCTCTGATAAGGATGTAGAGCTTCAGACAGACCTTGACGCAGCAGTAGTTACTGTGTATGCATCTAAGAATATGGGAACAGATGAAGATGCAGAAGATGGCGGTTCAGAAGCAGAGGAAAAATAGAGAAACAGGCTGATAAGCCATGCGGCCAGCTCGCTTTCGCCTGGCGGCTTCATCTCGCTGGATGGCTGGCGCCGTATGTGTATAAAAGCAAAAAGGAACCCGGCTGGAAATGTAAACATTCCCCTCCGGGTTCTTCCCTGTTTTTATACACGCATGGCTTATAGCTTAGCCAAAGTATCTCTCTAAGAGACCCTGGAATGCCTTGCCATGACGAGCCTCGTCTCTTGCCATTTCGTGAACTGTATCATGGATAGCGTCAAGGTTAGCTGCCTTAGCTCTCTTAGCCAGGTCAAACTTACCAGCTGTAGCGCCGTTCTCAGCCTCAACTCTCATCTCCAGATTCTTCTTTGTGGAGTCTGTGAGAACCTCACCGAGAAGCTCTGCAAACTTAGCTGCGTGCTCAGCCTCCTCGTAAGCTGCCTTCTCCCAGTATAAACCGATCTCTGGATATCCTTCTCTGTGAGCGACTCTGGCCATAGCAAGGTACATACCAACTTCCTTGCACTCGCCCTCATAGTTAGCTCTTAAATCTTCCATGATATCTTCGCTTGCGCCCTGAGCAACGCCTACTACATGCTCTGCAGCCCATGCCATATCAGCTGCCTGCTCCTGGAACTTGGAAGCTGGAGCGTTACATACTGGACATTTCTCCGGAGCTGCCTCGCCCTCGTAAACGTAACCACATACTGTACAGACAAATTTCTTCATAACTTATACTCTCCTTTGCATATATAAAAATTTTTAAAATACATATCCATAATCAAAGCTGTCTCTCTTCACTCCCCATGCCGCTCTAGTGAATCCGGCTGTGAAATAAAACAGTAATGATTACTGATATTAATGTACCACAACTTGCGGTGATTGTCAATATTTATTTTGCAAAATAAATGTAAATTTTATATTGATTTGTAAATCAATGGGACTCTTCCTGCAGACAGTCACAGCAGGTTCCATAAAAGAAAACAGTGTGCTCCTCAATGGTTCCCTTCTGGCATTCTCTGGCAGCAGCTTCCAGACCGGTATCGGTTTCCATAGCTAAATCCAGGATCTTTCCGCACTTTTTACACACATAATGGTAGTGGGGGGATGTATCGTAATCAAAATGATCCGTTCCGTCACCGCAGGAAAGCTTGCGTATTTCCCCCAGCTCTACAAGCAGATTTAAATTTCGATATACGGTTCCCAGACTGATGTTGGGAAACTGTTCACGTATGCTGGTGTATAAAGCGTCGGCGGTGGGATGATCCTTGCGGCCCATCAGGCAGGCCTTAATGGATTCCCTCTGACGGCTGTACTTGAGGGTTTTCATAGGCAATTCCTCCTTTTCATCTCATCTGCCAATCTGACGCATTCAGTTGACAAAAAATAGTAATAATAGTTACTGTTTTATTTTGCCCCAAAATTCTTACTTTGTCAATTGTTTTTTAGATGGAAAATAGTGATATTGCATGATTTTTTGTTGGAAGAGGCCCTGGTTAGTGGTATAATTATCCATATGACAATAAGGGAGGTATCGGATGAGTAAAAAACAGGTACGCCAAATGCTAGAGGAGCTGACTGCAAAACTGTGTGCCAGGGAATTTCTGGCCGCGTCAAATCTCAGCCGGGAGAGCGTTCAGATGCTGATGAACAGAGAGTACTGGGAGGGACAGCTGGGACGTATCTTCCCCATTAAGAGGAGAATCCAGTGCCGGGAGATTTTCGAGATCTGCCGGGAGCCTATGAGCCTGATTGGGCGGGAACCCAGGGACGGGTGGATGAAATTTACCTATCAGTATGTGTGCCATATCCTGTACCCCGACGAAGAATTTTCCAGACAGGCGGAGCCTTACGCCGCCGGAGCACTGTTTTATCTGGCTGTTCTTCAATTTATCTTTGATAAGGAAAGAGAGGTTCTCCCATTTGAACCCATGGTTGATTTTGCCTTCCTGTCAGAGCAGGAGGCTCTTTCCTACGAATCCTATACAGAGTATAAAAAATTTAAAAATGCTTTCTACAGGGAATATATTTATGAAATGATGCGTCTCAATGGGGAAGTGACTCCTTTCAGGACCCTGGAGCATATTGCAGGAGTCCACTATGTAGCCATGACGGTGGCAAGAGGGCTTTATGAGGCCGGAGTGCCTATCGACTTGACTTTGACCAGCGGAGCGGCTGCCGGACATGATTTGGGCAAGTTTGGGTGCAAGCCCAATGAGAGAGTGCCGTATCTTCATTACTACTATACAAATCAGTGGTTTAACAGACGCCATATGGAATACACAGGCCACATTGCGGCCAATCATTCTACCTGGGATCTGGAACCTGAAAACTTGTCAGTGGAGTCTCTCGTTCTGATCTATGCAGACTTCAGGGTGAAGCAGAGCAGAGGGGATGACGGCCGTGAAATTACTTATATTTCAAGTCTGGACGAGGCTTTTGAGATCATTTTATCGAAGCTTGACAATGTAGATGAGGCCAAGCTGAACCGCTATCGGTTCGTCTACGCCAGACTCCACGATTTCGAGACTTATATGCGCTCTTTGGGCGTGGATGTCAATCTTGACAAAAAGCCGGTGAAGACATCTCCTATGCCGGATATTTCTCTGAGAAATACAGAGCAGATTGTGGATTCCCTGATCTTTATGGGAGTGGAGCATAATATTGATGTGATGCACCGGATGGGAGCGGAGCGTCAGTTCGGAAATCTCCTGGAGGCGGCCAGAAGCGAAAAAAACTGGAAGAACGTCAGGGCTTACCTGAACATTTTCCAGGAGTATTTTCCATATACGAATGATATTCAGAAGGAACAGACACTCTACTTTCTCTATGAACTTCTCATGCATAAGGAAGGCGATATCAGAACCCAGGCAGCCCGTCTCATAGGAAATGTCATTGCCCAGTTTAATGCAGGCTATCGGAAGGAGAGACCGGCAGATATGCCGGATATTGCGGATCAGAAGGCCATGGAGCTGTGGAAAACATTCCTGTCCATGATTATCTGTCCGGATCACAAACTGACTGTACAACATAAACGCAGAATTGGATATAATTTAAAGCAGGTACTGTCCTCCATGGTGGAACATGCGGCATCCGCGGATATCCAGGGATTTCTGCAGGAATTCCTGAGCTGGTATGCCTGCCCGGAGGAAAGAGAGAGCGGAGAGGCTTTTGTGCTGCTGGATGCTCTCCACAATATGCCGTTTAAGCGGTGCAGCAGGGAGGATATGGAGCGGATGGCAGAATTTGCCTGCTATTATGCCGTACCCCGGGAGAACAGCTTTGAGGGCCTTATCATTGCTGCGTGGCGGGCATTTAAGCTGCTGACAGCGGAGGTAAACGACGGAGCTTTCTGCGGAAGAATTGCAGAGATTGTGGAGAACGAAAAAATTGCAGAGGACGATATCAGCCGCATTTTTCTCCAGTACAGAATTTTGTCTAATCTGGGCCGGAATGTGTCAAAGCAGGAGGAGACGCTTTATGGCAGGGACGTGGTTTCAGATATCTTCCTGGATAATCTGAAGATGGCGACACCCTGGGTGCTGAAGGCAGTCAATATTAAACTTTTAGTGGATCAGGTGGATCATGGAAAGAAAGAGCATATTCTCCACATTGCAGCCCATTTATCCAACCTGATTAAGGTCAGCGAATATGTGGTGGTACGCCATGATGCGGGCCGGGCTCTGCTCCGGCTGGCACCTCTTTTGACGGCGGATCAGAGAAATGAGATTGCAGTAGAGCTGTTAAAGGGGCTAGAGGTAGGAGAGTACGAGTTTTCCAAGTATATTCCAGAGTACCTGGGACAGCTGGCGCTCTGGCTTCCACCGGAACAGCTGGAGGAGGTTTTAACCTATCTGCGCGGCCTGATGGCTAATGCCAATGACCGGGTGGTTTCCGTGGCTCTGGATACGGTGGGAGTGCTGACAGAATATTATCCCCGCTATAAGGAGCGGTTTGCAGAGGATGAGGAGACGGCAAGAGAGCGTCTGGGGAGGCTTCTGGGCATGGTTTTAAGCGGTCTGGCTAACCACAGGGAGACTGTGCGCCAGGAGGCTCTTCTGGTAACAGGACAGTACATGTTCGGTTCCAGAAGACTCAATGATCATGAGAAGATGGAGATTTTCACACTTACCCATAAGAAACTTCTTTTTCTGATTAACGAGAACAGGGGAGGAGAGCTGACAGCATTTTACCGGGCAGCGGCTCTTTCAAACATCTGTCGTTTTATTACTGTCTATCGTCTGACTATCGGCCAGATGAAGATCGAGGAACGCAGGAAAGTCGCCTTTTTTCCTGGAACTTTCGATCCCTTCACACTTTCCCACAAGGGAATTGTCCGGGAGATCAGGGATATGGGCTATGAGGTTTACCTGGCAGTGGATGAGTTCTCCTGGTCCAAGAAAACTCAGCCGCACCTGATTCGGCGTCAGATTGTGAATATGTCTGTGGCGGATGAATTCCATGTGAATCTGTTCCCGGATGACATTCCTGTCAATATCGCCAATCCATCTGATCTGAAGCGTCTGAAGGAGGTATTTGCAGACAGGACTGTGTATGTAGTAGTGGGAAGCGATGTGATAGCCAACGCTTCCTCTTACCGAAAGCCGCCAGAGAAGGATTCCATTCACTCCATGAACCACATTGCTTTCCGCCGGGTGGGAGACAGAAGAAGCGATAACAGATACAACAGAGAGATGATGAGCCTGATTACCGGGGAGCTTATAGAATTGGAACTTCCAGAGTATCTGGAAGACATCAGTTCTACGAAAATCAGGGAAAATATTGACTTGAACCGTGATATTTCCAATCTGATTGATCCAGTGGTACAGGAATATATTTATTTTAACGGTTTGTATCTGAGAGAACCGGAATACAAACCTATTCTCCGGGCCAGAGCCATTGGATTTGAGGAGACAGAGAGGCTTTCTGAGGAGGACGAGGCAGCTGTACTGGATTATATTTTTGGTGACGAAACAGATGGACCCGGACTGCTGAAACGTCTTCAGAGCTCTGAGGGAACCTTCCTGCTTCTCAGAAATACAGTGGAGCACAACCGCCTGACAGGCTTTCTGAAGATGCGTTCTGTGATGCCGGAGGAGCTGTTTAAGGTACTGGGAAGCGCTTCCATGGCAGACATGGTGCGCCGCCATACATTGGGAAGCATTCTCCTTATTACAGGAATCTATGCGGAGCCGGACAGCGCCATCTACGATCCAGAGCAGCTGCTTTTGACGGAGGCTCTGGCCAAGGCGCTGGAGCAGCACTGCAGCTATGCCATGTTCCTGCCGGAGGAGGAGCCAGGTGAACCGTCTCTTGGCGCCGTTACGCGCCAGGGATTTTTGGAGGCAGAAAATTTTGAAGGGAAGAGACGTCTGTGGCTGGTGGACATGCACGCTCCATTGGTACTGGTACAGAATCTGGAGACTACTCTGAAGGAACCGTTTTCCAGCAGCCCTAGAATTTTAAAGGCAATTCATAAGGCACACAGAGAGCTGCAGGCCGCTATGACAAGGCTCTACCCAGGGGAGCTGGTACTGTCGCTGTCAGCCAGTGTGATTTATCACCGTCTGGTGAACAAAATCACCCAGATTAACCAGGTTCCCAGAGAACAGACAACGCCGAGAGTGCTGGGAAATGATATGTGTGTTCCTTTCGGAAAAATCCTGAGAGGAAAGGTCGTGCCTAACACTGTGACGAAGACCATTCATACAGATAAGGTATATGAGCCGGATCTGGACAGCTACCAGATTGAGGCATTCCCATATTACTCACCGCTCAGAAGCCAGGTAAGGACCATTAAGTCTTTCGGCCGCCCAGTCATTCTGGTGGATGACCTGCTCCACAAGGGGGGGAGGTTCGATGCCCTGGAACCCTACCTGAGGGAAGAGGGAGTAGAGGTGAAAAAAGTGCTTTTGGGAATGATTTCCGGCTATGGAAGGGACGCTATGGCTACCAGAGGCTTCGAGGCGGACAGCATTTATTTTATTCCGAATCTGAAGTTCTGGTTTGTGGAATCTACACTCTACCCCTTTATCGGAGGCGATACGGTGCGCCGCGACACAATGAAGGTGGCGGGACTGATGCCTTCCGTGAATATTGTGCTGCCTTACATGGTTCCGCCGCTAAAGGGATGCAGCGAGGAATCTCTATTTGAACTGTCTGCCTGCTGTGTGAGAAATTCCAGAGATATTCTTCTGACTTTGGAGTCAGAGTACCGGGCTCTGTTCGGCAGGAATCTGACTCTTTCCAGACTGTCGGAGGCGGTTATCCTGCCTCTCTGCCCGGATAAGGGAGACTGCATAAACTACGATCCCAATCTGGCAGCATCTGTCTATCTGGACAACGATTTGGAAATGCTTCATCGCATCAGCCAGCTGAAAAATCTGTAAGATTCAAATGGATTTTATCTATCTAAATTATTTAAGAGGAGGACAATGAGTATGTTTTATTACCGCATCAACGGAACACTCTGCTGCAGCCTGAACGGAGAGCTGAACTTTCCAAGGGAGGAGCTTTATGGCCGCGGCACAGATGAAAAAGAGGCCAGAGAAAAGGCCTCCGGCGAGGAGGAGCTGGTATTTCTGTTTGAGCGTTCTCCTAAAAACTGCCGTGCTTCTTTCCGTGTGACAGATCCGGCACTGCTCTATCAGGACCGTGAGGACGTTTCCTGGCTTAATAAAAACGCTCTGGGAGAAGGAATGCGTGATGAGATTGTAGATTCCTTTATTAAAGAAGGAAAAATGCGCGCGGTAAATTTAAATCATCCCAGGTTCCAGGAGATTCTGGCAGAAAAGCCAGGAAAGAAAAAGAAACGAGTTCATGTGCTGGCTATTGGAGATGTGGGAAGCACGCTGCTGACAGGGCTTCATCTTCTGGGCGGAGATGTGATAAGCTCTATTGGAATCTGCGATATCTCTGATAAGGTGACGGCCCGCTGGGAGTTTGAAGAAAATCAGATCGCCTATCCATGGGACTACGATGCTCTTCCAGAAGTAGATGTAGTAAGGCCGGAAGAACTGTTCCAGTGCGACGTGTTCGTATTCGTGGCCTCTAAAGGAATTCCGCCGGTAGGCTCTGGAGTCAAGGATGTGAGAATGTATCAGTTTGAGAACAACTCTAAGATCGTGGCCCAGTATGCCCGACAGGCCAGAGAAGAAAAGTTTAAGGGGCTTTTCGCCGTTGTGTCTGACCCGGTAGATCCACTGGCAAAGGCAGCCTATCTGGCCAGCAATACGGACGAGAATGGCATCTTCGATCAGAAAGGGCTGCGCCCAGAGCAGATTCAGGGCTACGGACTGGGTGTCATGAATGCCAGAGCCGCTTACTATGCAAAGCGTGACGAGCGGTTTAAGCAGTTTTTGACAGAGGGACGCAGCTTCGGCCCTCATGGTCAGGATCTGGTGGTGGCTGATTCTATTGAACATTACAATGATGAACTGTCCAGGGAGCTGACTCAGCTGACTGTGACAGCCAATCTCCATATGAGGGCCATTGGCTTTAAGCCCTTCATTGCTCCGGCTTATTCCTCCGGTGCTATTTCCCTGATTCTTACACTCAGGGGAGAATGGCACTGCGGTTCTGTTTTTTTAGGCGGGATTTTTATGGGAGTAAAGAACCGCTATACAGCTCACGGACTGGAGACAGAGATTCTGCCTCTTCCAGATGCGCTGTATGAGAGAATCGTGACGGCACAGGAGAATTTAAAAGCTGTTAACTAGGCGATCGGGTGCGTGAATCGAGGGAAAATAATATGGAACAGGAAGAACGTGAGGCAGGAAGAATGAAAACAGGCGGGAAACTTCTTCTGATTCGTCCAAAAGAGCCTGGAGGGCGGGAAAATTCCCGCCTTCTTAAAGTGCTTGAGGAAGGACTTAGAGGAGTCTGCATTCAGGAAGTGACAGAGATTTCCCAATTGGAAGCCATGGTAGATCAGGACGGTCATCTCGCACCGGGCGGCCAGGGGGAAAGACACCTGGTGCTGTTTGCCTTGGATTTGGGAGAGCATGGCATTAATTTTGAGTATACCAGGCTGCTGGGATGGCTGAGAAGCCGTCCGAAGAGTCTTGATGGCTGGACAGGAGGAGTAGTGGCAGATGCGGACAGTTCTCTATATACGAAGTCTGCAGCCAGGGAATTGGTGTTTACAGCCAACAGCGCCGGCTGCGCCTTTGTAGGCCGTCCTCTGGTAGAAGGAACAAAAACACTGTCTAATTTTACAATTGTGGCGTCCAATCTTGGCACAAATCTGTACGGAGCCTATGTGGAAAGCGTGAAAATGCTGGCAGAACAGCTGTTGGAGCAAGGAGAAAAGAAAGCGGATGGAGGACGAGAACTTTTAGTGCTCCACGCTTCCAGCCATAAAAGTTCCAATACTTATGCTGTCTGGCAGGGAGTGAAGCAGTATCTTCCTGACTTTTCTATTACAGAGATAGGGCTGCGCAATGGAACTCTGGCAGACTGTTCAGGGTGCCCTTACAAAATGTGCCTTCATTTTGGTGAGAGGGGAAGCTGCTTTTACGGTGGAGTAATGGTGGAAAATGTATATCCGGCTGTGAAAAAAGCGGATGGCATTCTGCTTTTGGCTCCCAATTACAACGACGCTCTGTCAGCAAATCTGACTGCTTTTATCAATCGCCTGACTGCTCTATTCAGGACAACGCGGTTTTACGACAAAAAGCTGTTCGGGATCGTGGTATCCGGCTACTCTGGGAGCGATTTGATTGCAGAACAGATGATAGCTGCTTTAAATATGAATAAGACTTTCTATCTGCCGGGCCATTTCGCCATGCTGGAAACTGCGAATCATCCAGGAGAAGCGATGAGGCTTCCTGGAATTGAGGAAAGAATGAGGCAGTATGCAGAAAACATCAGGAAAAATATGGGAGATACAAAACTTTACAGACCGTAAAAAAAGAAGTATACTAAAGGCCGGCATTTATGTGTCAAATAAAAACAGCTTTAACAGAAAGCTGAATATTTAGGGAGCAGAGCGTATGAGTATCAGACAATGGAAGCGGACCCTCGCTATCGGAGCGGTGATCGCTCTCACATCCCAGCTGTATTGGAACGCATTTATCGACTATTTTCGCATTTCCACCTCCGTGATCCTGCTTCCGGTTCTGCTTATGACAGTGGGACTGGAGCTTCACACCTTGACTACCTGCTTTGTCACATCAGTGATTGTGTTTATAGTGCGGTTTTTGATTCAGTCAGGAAGCGTGGGAATGACAGGGGAAACAGCGCTGTATGTGCTTCCCGGCGCTTTATTTTATTTTAGTTATGGAGTGATTTTCAAGCTCTGTATCAGGAACAGAAGGGCGACGACCAGAAAGAAGCTTTTATGGACTATTTTTCTGTCTGACTTCGGAGCGAATCTAATCGAGGCGGAGATGCAGGAGTATCTGCAGTTTCGGACTCTTGACGAGCACATAATTATTTATCTGGCAGTTATAGCCGTGATCAGAACTATGTTTGCGGGGCTGCTCCTTGTAGGAGAGCGGCAGTACCGGGCGCTTTTAAAGAAAAACGAACATGAGCGGCGCTACCAGAGATTGTTTCTGATGAAAACAGGCCTTAAAAATGAGATATATTTTATGAGGAAAAATTCTGAGGAGATTGAGTCGGTAATGGCCAACGCCTATCGGCTGTATGAAAAGCTCTGCGAACAGAAATTTCCTGATGAGATGAAGCAGATGTCCCTGGCCATAGCCAGAGACGTTCATGAGATAAAAAAGGACTACTTCCGTATTATTCAGGGAATTGAGGAGGAAATTGGGAACGAGTACGAGGAGGAGAGCATGAGCTTTCACGATATTCTTCAGATTCTGCAATCCTCCACTTACCATATGATTGCAGCTAAAAAGCTGGATATCAAGCTGGTATTCAGCTGCGGCGACAATTTTATTACCCGCGGCCACTATACACTGATGGCGGTGCTGAAAAATCTGGTCAACAATGCCATTGAGGCCATTGAGAGCGGAAAGAAGCCAGGGCAGGTAAAAATTTTAGAAAAAAAAGAAAACGGAGTCTATATATTCCAGGTAGAGGACAATGGGCCAGGTATTTCCGAACGTCATCTGCCCAATATTTTTGAGATGGGATATTCGACAAAGTTTGACTATAAAACAGGAAACATTTACCGGGGCGTAGGGCTCTGGGGAGTCAGAAATACAGTGGAGGAGCAGTTTAAGGGAACAATCAACGTGGTTTCACAGCCTGGAAAGGGAACCAGATTTCAGGTGGAAATCCCTGCCGAGAGATTAGAGGAGTCATAATATGGAAATTTATATTGTAGAAGATGACAGAACAGTGATCAATATTCTGGAAGATATAATAGAAACCAACGAACTGGGAAATGTCTGCGGAACTTCCGGCGGACAGCCGGCAGACATGGAGGAGATTGTGCGTTTGAATCCGGATGTGGTGCTGGTGGACTTTCTAATGCCCGAAAAGGATGGGATTCAGCTTGTGAGGGAACTGAAGGAAGCTGGCTGCGGCTCCCGGTTTATCATGATTTCTCAGGTGTCGGCCAAGGAGTTGATCGGAAAAGCCTACAGCGCTGGCATCGACTTTTTTATTAGTAAGCCTATTAATATAATAGAAGTAAAATCTGTGATTGAAAATGTGGAGCGCCAGATTCATAACGAGAGAACTCTTTCCAATATCAGAAAGATGTTCCTGGCAGAGATGAAGGAAATCCCTGAAGAAAAAAAGAAAAACGACGGATATGTAAAGAAGCTTCAGGTTATCTTGAACAGGATTGGAATGTCGGGAGAAAAGGGCTGCGATGACATCATTAAAATATGTCAGTATCTTCATGCCAACAATAAGCCTATCTCCCAGGTCAGTATTGGCCAGCTGTGTGAGATTTTAAGTGCGGCTCCTAAGAACATGGAACAGAGGGTACGCCGTGCTATCGCCGTAGGTATGGCTAATCTGGCGCATATGGGGATCGAGGACTTTATGAATGAAACTTTTACCGCTTACTCAGGTACTCTCTTTCCTTTTGAAGAAATCCGGGCAGAGATGGATCATATCCGCGGAAAACGTAAATATGGAGGAAAAGTCAGCATTAAGAAGTTTATTGACAGTTTGATGCTGGCGGCAGATCGTGAATCCCGCTTCTAAAGTGGAACCGGAGCCGTGTGTTTCCTGCCAAAAATAAACAGTTCATAAACTTTCTGAAAAAATCTTTGCGTTTTTTTAACAGATTCCTGTTTTTTTTTGTAGTATTTTGTAAGCCGCATGTTACAGTACCACCATCAAAAATATTGGAGGTATATGTATGACAGCACCACTTTTAGAGCTTGATATGTATCAGGCAACTGCAGTCGCAGCTCTCGTGCTTCTGCTGGGACGTTTCCTTGTAAAGAAGATTCCGATTCTGGATCGCTATTGTATCCCGGCGCCGGTTGTTGGCGGCTTTGTTTACGCGATTGTTCATTGTATTGTAAGATCTGCCGGAATTATTGAAATTAATGCAGACATGACATTAAAAAATGTTTTCATGGTAGGATTTTTCTGCAGCGTTGGTTTTACAGCATCTTTCAGAATGCTGAAAAAGGGCGGCGTTCAGACGATTATTTTCCTTGGACTGGCTTTAGTTATGGTAGTTCTCCAGAATGTTATGGGAGCAGGTCTTGCCACAGCATTTGGCCTTGATCCGAGACTGGGTCTTGCTACAGGTTCCATCCCGATGGTAGGAGGACATGGAACAGCAGGTTCCTTCGGACCTCTTCTGGAGGATTTAGGCGTAGCGAATGCAAACGTAGTAGCGATCGCCTCCGCAACTTTCGGTCTGGTAGCAGGCTGCGCTATCGGCGGACCTATCGCTACATCTAAGATTAAGAAATTTAAACTTCACTCTGCAGAAGCTGCAGCAGATGGCGGATCTGAGGCAGAGGATGCAGGAAAGATTGATTCCAAGAGATTCCTGGATGCAGTTCTGGCTCTGATTATTGCAATTGGTTTCGGTACAATCGTTTCCATGCTTCTTGGAAAACTGATGACTTTCCCATTCTACATCGGTGCTATGTTAGTCGGTGCAGTAATCCGTAACGTAGCAGATGTTACGAAAAAGGAGCTTCCGATGGAGGAAATCGGTGTAGTAGGCGGTTTCTGCTTATCTGTATTCCTGGGACTTGCCATGATCGACATGAAGTTATGGCAGCTGGCAGAGCTGGCTCTTCCGTTAGTAGTAATGTTAGCAGCTCAGACAGTTCTTATGTTCTTATACGCTAACTTCGTTGTATTCAACGTATTAGGACGCAACTACGATGCAGCAGTTATGACAACAGGTTTCTGCGGTTTTGGTATGGGCGCTACTCCAAACGCTATGGCAAATATGCAGGCAGTAGTAGGACAGTATGGTCCGGCTCCTACCGCATTCATGGTAGTACCGTTAGTAGGTTCCCTGTTCATCGACTTCTTCAACGCTACTATCCTGACAGCTTTTATCAACTTCTTAGGTTAATCAGCGTTTGAATTTTCAGCCGGTCCTCTGGGCCGGCTGTTTATTGCATTGAGGCGGAGAGCCTGCAGGTTTTGCCTGATAACCAGGGAAAGCCCCGGACTGTCCGTTATTATGTAATATAAATGAAACATAATAATATGTATAATGCGATATTAATTTGATTATACACGGATTATGAGTTATAATTTAAAAAGAACGTAAGATTTTCACAAAAACAGTAGATTTTTTGCAGTCTTTTTGGTACAATGTAGACATGAAGCAAAGAGGCTACTTTGTTGAGTGAAAACTCACAATATTAATGCGAAAGCAGGAGGTATATTCCAATGAGCAAGTATGTTGACAGAGTTCTTGCAGAACTCAAAGAGAAAAACGCACATGAGCCAGAGTTCCTTCAGACAGCAGAGGAAGTTTTATCTTCTTTAGGCCCGGTTGTTGATGCACATCCAGAGTATGAGAAGGTTGCTCTTCTTGAGAGAATGGTTGAGCCGGAGAGAACAATTGAGTTCCGTGTTCCGTGGGTTGATGACAACGGACAGACTCATGTAAACCGCGGCTACCGCGTACAGTTCAACGGCGCTATTGGACCGTACAAGGGCGGCTTACGTTTCGCTCCTTCTGTAAACCTTTCCATCATGAAGTTCTTAGGCTTCGAGCAGACATTTAAGAACAGCTTAACAACACTTCCTATGGGTGGTGCTAAGGGTGGTTCCGACTTCGATCCGAACGGCAGAAGCGACGGCGAAGTTATGAGATTCTGCCAGTCCTTCATGACAGAGTTATATCGTCACATTGGACCAGACGTAGATATCCCAGCTGGTGACCTTGGCGTAGGTGCTCGTGAGATTGGTTATATGTACGGACAGTACAGAAAGATCAGAGGTGCTTTCGAGAACGGAACTATTACAGGTAAGGGCAGATCCTTCGGTGGTTCCCTGGTTCGTCCAGAGGCTACAGGATACGGCGCTGTTTACTATGTAGAGGCTGTTATGAAGCACGAGAACGATACTCTGGCAGGCAAGACAGTTGCTCTGGCAGGTTTCGGTAACGTAGCTTGGGGTGCTGCTAAGAAGTTAGCTGAGTTAGGCGCTAAGGCTGTTACACTTTCCGGACCAGATGGATACATCTACGATCCAGACGGTGTTGTAACAGAGGAGAAGATCAACTACATGCTGGAGATGAGAGCATCTGGACGTAACAAAGTTCAGGATTACGCAGACAAGTTCGGCGTACAGTTCTTCCCAGGCGAGAAGCCATGGGGCCAGAAGGTTGATATCATCATGCCATGTGCTACACAGAACGACGTTGACCTTGAGCAGGCTAAGAGAATCGTTGCTAACAACATCAAGTACTACATTGAGGTTGCTAACATGCCAACTACAAACGAGGCTCTTAAGTTCTTAATGGAGCAGAAGAACATGGTAGTAGCTCCTTCCAAGGCTGTAAACGCAGGCGGCGTTCTTGTATCCGGTCTTGAGATGAGCCAGAACAGCGAGAGATACTCCTGGACAGCTGAGGAAGTTGATACAAAACTTCATCAGATCATGACAGGTATCCATGATGGTTCTGCTGAGGCTGCTGAGAAGTACGGCTTAGGTTACAACCTGGTAGCTGGTGCTAACATCGTTGGTTTCCAGAAGGTTGCTGACGCTATGATGGCACAGGGTATCTGCTGGTAATCAGTATCGACAATCGTTACATAAAGCGGTTATCTAAGTAAAAAGGGCTGCTGCATTAAGTGGTTAATGCCTGGCAACAGGCGCCGCTTAAGGCAGCGGCCCTTATTTAAACCAGACAGGCCGTCAGGCGCTGTCTAAAACTGAAAGGAGATAGAATTCACTATGAAGTGTCTTATTATTGATAAGGTATATGCAGGCATTGCAGAAGAGCTGGGAAAATACATGGAAGTAAAGACAGCAGATAATCTGCCTTCCTCCAAGGAGCAGGTTCTCGCTGAGATCGGAGATGTTGACGTTCTGATCATGCGTGTTGATCCAAAGATTGATAAGGATATCATCGATGCAGCTAAGAACTTAAAGATTATCGGTGTCTGCTCCGTTGGCTTAAATCATATTGATATGGATTACGCTAAGGAGAAAGGAATCCAGATCTTCAACGCTCCTGGCTTAAATGCAAATGCAGTTGCAGAGCTTACCATTTCCAAGATGCTTGACATTTCCCGCGGAACCATGACAGCTAATACAGATGTTAAGGTTAAGCACGAGTGGGATAAGTACAAGTTCGTTGGCCGCGAGCTTCGCGGAAAGACACTGGGCGTTATGGGCTTTGGCCGTATTGGACGCCGCGTAGGCGAGCTGGGACGCGCATTCGGCATGACAGTTGTTGCTTACGACCCATTCTTAAAGGCTGAGGACTTTGAGAAGGAGCATGCAACAGGTATGAGCATTGACGAGCTCTTAAAAGTTGCTGATTTTGTATCCATCCATGTACCGTTAACACCAGAGACAAAGGATCTGTTCAATGCTAAATCCATCGCTGAGATGAAGGATGACGCAGTAGTTCTTAACATGAGCCGCGGCGGAATCGTAAATGAGAAGGATATGTATGAGGCATTAAAGGCAGGCAAGATCGGCGGATATGCAACAGACGTTATGGAGAACGAGCTGGCAGGCAGCGGCCTGACAGGAAACGATACATTTGCAAGCCCGCTGTTCGAGTGCGATAACTTCATTGTTTCCCCGCACATCGGAGCACAGTCTGTAGACGCTTCCAAGGATATCGGTATCCATATTACAGCTAAGGTAAAAGAGGCACTTGGCCTGTAATAAAAGATAATATAGTATTATATCAAGGCGGGATTCGCGAAGGCGTGTCCCGCCTTTTCAGATTCCTGCGGCAGAAGAGAGGTCAGCACAAATCTGTCGCAGACGCCTTAAGATATAAAAAGTAGTGTATTTCCCTCTTTCGCGAATCTCCCAAGAATAAAACGCAGCATGTTGCCACTTTCCACGAACTCCCCCTAGGAATAAAACATCGTTTCCGGTGGCTTCAAGTGAAATAAGACGGTTTATGTGAGAAGTGCTATAAAAAATATGTTATATCACAAATAAAAATGTAGAAAACTGATGAAAACTTCGTTGGAATTTCACCCTAACTTCGTTGAAATTTGTATGTTGTTTTGCCGGAATTGTCTTTATAATTATGAATATTAGATAAGCTGAGGATAGTTTGGGAAGGAAAAAATGGTTTTTTGGCTTATCAGAAAGACAGAATTCAGCCGTTTCAGCGGCTGTTTCTGCAGCAAAGGAACTGTAAACGAAAGGCACCGTTTAAAACGGTGAAATCAGGGGGAAATTTTTATGAAGAAAAAAACGAAACGTGTAGTGCCGGCTCTGCTGAGCCTGGTGATGGCGGTATCGTCTGTTCCCGGCCCAGCCTACGCCGCTCCGCTGGTTACGCTCTTTTCCTCAGCGGAAGACGACACGCAGATGGTTTCAGACGCGGAGACTGTGTTTGTGAATTTCTATGACGGCTCAGTCCGGTCTCAGGACTTCAACAGCAACTGGAAGTTTTTCCTGGGAAATGCCGGCAATGCGCAGGAAGTCAATTTTGACGACTCCAAGTGGAGGGCAGTGAGCCTGCCTCATGACTACAGCATCGAGCAGGATTACTCTCCAAATATGGAGGCGGAGAGCGGCTATCTTCCGGGAGGAACTGGATGGTACAGAAAGAATTTCACAGTTCCGAAGGAAGCTGCCACAAAGCAGGTCCGCGTGGATTTCGACGGCGTGTACATGAACGCCACTGTGTATATCAATGGACATCAGGTGGGAACCCATCCCTATGGATACTCGCCGTTTTCCTTTGACCTGACTCCGTATCTGAACTACGGCGGAGACAATGTAATCGCCGTAAAGGTAGATCACAAGACTCCGTCCAGCCGCTGGTATTCAGGAAGCGGTATTTACAGAGATGTGAAGCTGACCATCACGCCTATGGTACACGAGGCGCTGCACGGAACGAAAGTGGAGCTTCCGGATCTGGAGTCCAACAAGAGCAATCCTTCCGTCCATGTGGAGACTGCCGTTCAGAATGAGTCCGGATCTGAGGCGGAAGTCACAGTATCTCATCGAATTTACCGGAAGGACGACGACAGCAAGACTCCGATTGGCGAAATTACGGCAGATCCGGTTAAGGTAGCCAGCGGAGCGACCGTGACGGTGGAGAGCGATATGACT
This sequence comes from Clostridium sp., assembly GCA_018377235.1. Lineage (GTDB taxonomy): Bacteria > Bacillota > Clostridia > Lachnospirales > Lachnospiraceae > Otoolea. Next base: position 65,801 of record JAGZZT010000005.1, on the reverse strand, counting down.
GCGTCCAACCCTGAGCTTTGGACTCTGGATGATCCGTATCTTTACGTGATGGAGACAAAAATCAGTACGGGGGGGGGTATATCAGACGTAACAACCTCTGATTTCGGTTTCCGTTACTTTGATTTTGACAGCAGCACTGGTTTCTCCCTGAACGGAGAGAACATGAAGCTGAAGGGTGTTTGTATGCACCACGATCAGGGCTCTCTGGGCGCGGAGGCCTGGGACAGAGCCATTGAGCGTCAGGTAGAGATTCTGAAGGACATGGGCTGCAACGCTATCCGTGTAACGCACAACCCGGCGGCTCAGGATCTAATCGATATCTGCAATGAGAAGGGAATGCTTGTCATTGAGGAGATGTTCGACGGCTGGCATGGCGCTAAGAACCAGAACAGCGAGGACTATGCCAAGTGGTATGGAAAGAATATCGAGGACGGCAACTTGATTCTCGGACAGGAAGAGGGCGGCATGACATGGGCTGAGTTCGATATGAAGTCTGTCATCCGCAGAGACTGGAACGCTCCAAGCGTGATCTCCTGGTCCCTGGGCAACGAGGTCATGGAGGGAATTGGTATTGGAGTTGGCGATTACCCGAATCAGGCTCAGAAGCTGATTGCCTGGGCGGTGGAGACAGACGATACAAGACCTGTAACCACTGGGGATAATAAGCTGAAGAGCGGTCTGGCACAGTCCCAGCAGATCGGCGAGAAGCTGGCCGCCAAAGGTGGTCTGGTAGGCTTTAACTACACGGCCTTAAACGGCAACAACACTTTATCCGATTACCATACAAAGCATCCGGACTGGAAGATCTACGGCTCAGAGACAGCCTCCTCTATTAACAGCAGAGGCGTTTATAATGAGAAGCTCTACGACAGACAGCTGACAGCCTACGATGAGTCTAAAGTAAACTGGGGCCATCTGGCCAGCGACGCCTGGTATACTACCATCCAGAAGGATTTCGTGGCAGGAGAGTTCGTCTGGACAGGCTTTGACTACATCGGAGAGCCGACCAAGTGGAATAATGTTGGATCCGGCGCAGTGGAAGCATGGCCGTCTCCGAAGAACTCCTACTTTGGAATCATTGACACAGCAGGACTTCCGAAGGACAGCTACTATCTGTACCAGAGCTTATGGAATGAGGATGAGAATACCCTTCACATTCTTCCGGCATGGAACGGCGACGTAATAGAGAAGGATGATCAGGGAAATGTAAAAGTAGTGGTTTACTCAGACGCTCCAACTGTAGAACTCTATTTCACTCCGACAGGCGGAGAGGAGAAGCTGATCGGTACAAAGACCATGACTGAGAAGCGAAGTGAGGGCGAGAATGGTGCTGAAGGCCTCTACACTTACCAGATGTATGAGGGCGATGACAAGGACAGCACAGCCCATAAGAACCTGTACCGCACCTGGAAGGTTCCTTATGAGGATGGAACGCTGCGGGCAGTAGCGAAGGACGCTTCCGGCCGTGAGATTTCGAATACAGTGGGAAGAAATGTAGTTAAGACAGCCGGAAAGGCGGCCAAGATCGAGGCGGAGGCTGACAGCGACAGAATTGACGCCGATGGAGACGATCTCAGCTACATTACAGTAACGATTACAGACGAGAATGGAACGATGGTTCCGGACGCAGACAACCATGTGAAGTTCACCGTGGAGGGCGACGGAAAGCTGGTAGGCCTTGACAACGGCTGGACTACAGACCATGATTCCTATCAGGCAGACAACCGCAGAGCATTCAATGGACAGCTGGTAGCGATTGTACAGTCCACAGAGGAGGATGGATCCTTCACACTGAAGGCAGAGGCCGAGGGACTGAAGGGATGCGAGGTCACAGTAAACACAGAGGCGGTTGAGAGCGGAGAGACCGATCCAGACGCCGGCAACATGGTGGCAAGCTACGAGATTTCCAAGAACTACTATGTAAAGGTAGGCTACGAGCCGGTGCTTCCGGAGACGCTGCCGGTTACATACACAGACGGAACGACAGCAGAGCTTCCAGTTGTGTGGGATACTATTCCACAGGACAAGCTGGACGAGGAAGGAAGCTTCCTGTTAAGCGGCGACATGGAGGGAACCAAGGTTTCCGTCAGCATCAATATGATCAGTCAGATTGCGGCAATCTTAAACTACTCCACAACGGTGCATCTGGGCGAGGATCCGCTTCTGCCAGAGTCAAGACAGCTGGTATCCGAGGACGGTGAGATCTTAAATATTGCTCTTCCGGTAGAGTGGGATGAGCGTCCGGCTGAGGACTACAAGGATGAGGGCATCGTAACAGTGAACGGAACAGTTTCCGTCTTCGGGGAGCCGATGGATGTGACTGCTTCCGTGCGGGTGCAGAAGGAGAAGGCCGTGATCACAGACAATGTGGGAACCAAGGCCAAGGTCAGCCAGACGGTGGGAAAAGCATCTGATACGCTGAGCGCAATCAACGACGGTTCCACAAAGAGTGTGGATGCTGCCAGCGGCCCCAACAAGTCCAGATGGAGCAACTGGGACTATACGAAGGAAACTCAGAACAATCCGCCGGCAGAGCTTCAGTTTGTCTTCGACACACAGGAGACTCTGGGACAGATTAAGGTTTACTTTGTAAGGGATAACGGTTCACTCCGGTTCCCGGATCCTGGCATTACCAAGATTTACGTTTCCAACGATATGAAGCAGTGGACAGAGCTTCACACCCTGGGAGTGAAGGAGACGATTCCGGATAAGGAAACCTCCAGCATGGTAAAATGCTATACTTACGATTTCGCTCCTATGGGAGCGACCTACCTGAAGCTGGAAATCCACAATAATAAAGTGGGAAGCGAGGGCGCCGCAGGCGCATCTATGCCAACTACTGGAATCACAGAGGTAGAGCTTTACCGCTCCGAGGGACGCTTCACAGCCAACAGTTCTACAGTTCTCAGCAGTCTGACCTTAAACGGCGTGGAAGTTCCGGAGTCCGCCCTGAAGGCAGGCGAGTACAACACTCCGATGAGCGTTGTGGAGGAGCTAGAGGCAGCCAGCGAGGAGAACGCGGCTATCACCGTACTTCCGGCTGCAGACGGACAGGTAAAGATTCTCTTAGAGTCAGAGGATCATTCTAAGATGGGTGAATTTATCATTCATCTGGAGCAGGAGTCCACAGGAAGCGCAGACGACGATTCCATGGATTATCCAGTCGGGGATATGAAAGTGACTGTTGGAGACGAATATGGAACCGACAAAAAAGAGAATGCCCTGGACAACAACTACGGCACAGTATGGCACACACATTGGAATCAGGCTACGCCAGTAGAGAAGCGCTGGATTCAGCTGGAACTCGACAAGGAGACCAATATCGACGCGCTGCGCTACTATTCCAGAACAGGAAGCCATAATGGACGCGTTAATAAATACAAAGTAGAAGTAAGCTCAGATGGAAACACATGGACGACAGCAGCTACCGGAAAATGGGAAAATACAGCTGGCTGGAAGATAGCAGCCTTTGAGGAGCCGGTAAAGGCCAAATTTGTGAAGCTGACTGGTCTGGAGACCTACGGCGATACAGAAAATAAGTTTATGAGCGCCGCCGAGGTGAGAGTCCGGACGGCCAGAGACACCGTGAAACTGACAGAGGAGAATGTGACTCTTCCAGAGGATACCTTTATCATGGATGAGGATCAGACTCCAGTGAAGCCGGAAGTATCTGTTTCGATTGATGGAAAAGACCTGAGATACGGTATTGATTATACGGTTAATTATGAGAACAATGATAAGCCGGGAATCGGAACTGTGATTGTAAAGGGAATCATGGACTACTCAGGCGTTATCCGCCTGGAGTTCCGCATCGTGGGCAGCAATACCCAGAATGTGACGGTTCTGGACGGAATTATCATAAAGCTGGATGATCAGGAGCTGGAAGGCCAGACTCAGATCGAGGCGGAGAGCGGAAGAATCGTTACAGTGAAGGCAGACGCAAAGGATGGAATGGAGTTTGACCACTGGAGGACAGCTCCAACGAATCTGTTAAGCAAAGAGGATATGAAGAAGGAAGAGGTTTCCTTTATCATTCCTGAAAGCGGAAGCCGTCTGCACGCAGTATACAGAGAAGAGGGAGAAGACAAACCGTCTAAGGAAGCTTACACGACAGCAGAGCCGTCAAACTGGTTCGCATTCGGCGACGAAAGCGACATGGAGGCGCTGCTCGAGGCAGCTCTGACAGACAGCGACGAGGTAATTCTTCAGAGAGGCGGAACCGCAGAGGTTAAGATGAACCTGAAGCACTCTAAGAAAGAACCGAGCAAGATGGATATCCTGAAGAGCTACGAGCTTCTGGCAAGCCCGTCTGACGCAGAGGAGGACGACGATGATAAGAACGCAACCTCCAAGGCAACTGCCTCCAATGCAGAAAAGAGCGAGACAGTGAAGGCAAGCGCATCCGATGCAGAGGAAACTCTGAATCCGAGAGACATTTTAAAGGCCGAGGTACTTTCTCCGTTAAAGGCAGTAAAAGAAGAGGCTGGTCTTAACGATGACGAGGAAGCTGCCAGAACGACAAAGATTGCATTCTGGATTCGGACAACGGCTGCAAAGTCAGTGGCAAACAGCACTGGAAATCCAACCGTAACACAGCTGGTAGATCCAAAGCTTCCGGAGGTTCAGATTACAGCGGAGCTTCCGAAGGACGACAGAAGAATGGAAGACTATCAGGTAATGCGCTACGAGTACAGCGAGGACGGCACAAGCGTATCGGTGGTAAGCTGCGAGGTAGAGGGAAATAACCTGATCTTTGACGCAGCGCCGGACGGCGTTTACGCAGTCATGTATACACAGTGCTTTGACGTAATCTTCGAGGACTACGACAAGACAGTTCTGAGCAAACAGAGAGTTGCCTACGGCAATGCGGCTGAGGCTCCGGAGGATCCGAAGCGAGAGGGCTACACCTTTGTAGGCTGGAACAAGGACTTTGACTATGTAACCTCTGACATGAGAATCCGCGCTATGTATGAGGAAGGCGAGGAGAAGCCAGAGGTAAATAAGGACCGTCTGGAGGCCAAGATTGAGGAGATCCAGAGAAAGATGGACGCCCTTGATGAGGACGATTACACAAGCTCCAGCTGGAGCAATCTGGAGGACGCTCTTGACGAGGCCATTGCCGTACTGGAGGATGAGAACGCGACTCAGGCTCAGGTTAATAAGGCGGCAGAGAAGCTGGACAAGGCTTACAAGGCATTAAAGAAGAGAGGCGGCGGAAGCAGCCACTCCGGCGGCTCTGGCGGAAGCGGACATTCCTCCAGCCGTCCGCTCTACGGAAACAGCGAGCCGCAGCCGTTAGACGGAGGAGCCTATGTGACAAACGGAACATGGACGAACGTTCAGGACGGCTGGACCTTTACAAAGGAGAATGGAGAGAAGGCAGTTTCCTGCTGGATCTACACCCTTTGGGGAGATTCCTATGAGTGGTATTACTTCAATGCAGAAGGAAGGATGGCAACCGGATGGGTTGAGGCTGACGGACATACCTTCTATCTGAACCCTGTATCTGACGGTACGAGAGGAAAGATGATGACAGGCTGGCAGCTGATTGACGGAAAATACTATTACTTCAACACCGTATCCGACGGCACAAGAGGAGCTCTTTACAGAAACAGAACGACTCCCGACGGATACCAGGTAGGAGCAGACGGAGTCTGGATCCAGTAAAAGGAATATAAAAATCTAAAACAGGGCAGAGAGAAATGGTTCCGCGGCTCCAACTGAAAGCCGCCTGAAACCATTTCCTCTGCCCGTTTTGCTGTGTTTTGGGAAAGAAATGCATATTTTTTACAGGAAAACTATAGAAATATCAGATAGGATATGGTTAAATAGATATAGAATTTCAGAATCAGGAGGAAAGATGTATGTCAGAAGAAAGATTAAATGAAAATATGGAGACTATGGCCGATTACGAGAAGGAAATAGAGGAATCCTTTAAAAGAAATGAGGACACTCCTGTATGGGAGAAGTTTACCAAAATGATGGAGGAGAAGACACCGCTTCAGGTGGAGATCGCTGAGGTGGTAAATGGCGGTGTGACTGCTTATGTGGATGGTATCAGAGGCTTTATTCCTGCTTCTAAGCTTGCTGCTTCCTATGTAGAGAATCTGGAGGAGTGGGTTGGAAAGACTATTGATGTGCTGGTAATCACTGTGGAGGAGGACAGAAAGAAGCTGGTTCTGTCCGGACGGGAGCTGGCCAGAGAGAAGGAGCAGGAGGAGAAGAAAAAGAGAGTGGAGCAGTGCCAGGTAGGCGCGGTGATGGAAGGAACAGTTGAGACTATTAAAGACTACGGCGCATTTGTCAGACTGGAGAACGGACTGTCAGGCCTGGTTCATGTATCGCGCATCAGCAGCCAGAGGATTAAGCATCCAGGCGCAGTTTTAAAGGAAGGACAGAACGTCAAGGTAAAGATAGTGGGAATTAAGGATGGAAAGCTGAGCCTCAGTATCCGCGATGCCCAGGAGAAAGAGGAAGAGGAGCTTCAGCAGGAGGAAGTGTTTAATTATCATGAGAATGGTCAGGCTGCTACCAGCCTTGGTTCTCTTTTAAAAGGACTGAAATTTTAACAAAATATTTGTCTTAATCAGCGCGAAAGCTTCAGTGAAAGGAGGCCGTTCATAGTGAATATTCCAAAGAGCTTTAACCAGATGGATCAATGGAAGGCCGTAATGTTTTTGTATAACTCCGCACTGAAGGAGATCAATACAAAGATCGAGATTTTGAACAATGAATTTGTTCATATTTATTCCTACAATCCGATTGAACATATTAAATCCAGACTGAAGACGCCGGAAAGCATTGTCAAAAAGCTGAAAAGCGACGGCAGGGAAGTGACGATTCCCAACATGATCGATCACCTCAGCGATATTGCCGGAATCAGGATTATCTGCTCCTTCACTTCGGACATCTACAGAATTGCCGATATGATTGCCAGGCAGTCGGATGTGACGGTGCTGTATGTGAAGGACTACATAAAAAACCCCAAACCAAATGGTTATAAAAGCTATCACATGGTGGTGACGATCCCGATCTACCTGAGTGAAGGGCCTGTGGACACTAAGGTGGAGATTCAGATCCGCACAGTAGCCATGGACTTCTGGGCCAGTCTGGAACATAAGATCTACTATAAGTTTGAGGGAAACGCTCCCGATTTTCTGGAAAAGGAGCTGAAGGCCTGTGCTGACATGGTAGATCTTCTGGATGCAAAGATGTTTTCCCTCAACGAGGCGATTATGAAGATCAGCGCCGAGCAGAGGATTAAGGAAGAAGAGGAGTTCAGACGCTCCCAGGAGATTCAGGAATAACGAAGGACGGAGAAAAAGGACATGAAAATTGTACTGCAGAGAGTAACCCATGCCAGTGTGACGGTAGATGGGGAAGTGATTGGAAGCATAGGACAGGGATTTCTTGTTTTGCTGGGAGTATGCGACACAGATACAGAGGCCATTGCCGACAAGATGGTGGACAAACTGTGCAAGCTCAGAATTTTTCAGGATGAACAGGGAAAAACGAATCTTTCCCTGGCAGATGTGGGGGGAGAACTTCTGGTGGTCAGTCAGTTTACTCTGTACGCAGACTGCAAAAAGGGAAACAGACCCAGCTTTGTAAAGGCAGGGGCGCCGGATATGGCTAACCGTCTCTATGAATATGTGGTAGAAAAATGCAGGGGCTATGTAAGCCGTGTGGAGCATGGAGAGTTCGGAGCAGATATGAAGGTGGAGCTTTTAAATGACGGCCCGTTTACTCTGGTGCTGGACAGCGAGGAAATCTGCCGGTAGAGAAAGGCGTCTGAACAGCAGCCGGGAAAAGACCGGATACAGAAGAAACAAAAACAGAAGTAACTATTACTGGAAAAGGAGTATCATGATATGGAAGAGAATGTAAAGGAGCTGCAGAAGCAGCTGACATGGGAATTCCCTCACATTGCAAAGGAAGCGCCGGATCAGACGAAGGAGGCAGCTGAATACTGCGAGGGCTACAAGGCATTTTTAAATAAAGCAAAGACAGAGAGAGAGTTTGTGGCTGAGGCAGTGAGAATCCTGTCTGAGAATGGCTACCAGGAATATGAGATTGGAAAGAAGTATGAGACAGGCGATAAGGTCTATTTTATTAACCGGAAAAAGGCCTTGATTATGACTACTTTCGGCTGCAGGCCGTTAGAGGAGGGAATCCGCTTAAATATTGCCCACATCGATTCCCCAAGACTTGACTTAAAACCAAATCCTCTTTATGAGAAGACAGATCTGGCTTTCTTAAAAACCCACTACTACGGAGGAATCCGCAAGTACCAGTGGGCGACAATTCCGTTAGCCATGCACGGAGTAGTCATCACAAAGAGCGGAGAGACTGTCAATATCTGTATCGGTGAGGATGAGGGAGATCCGGTATTCTGCGTGACAGATCTGCTTCCACATCTGGCTGCAGAGCAGAATGAGAGAAAGCTGAAGGACGGAATCAAGGGCGAGGAGCTGAATGTCCTGGTAGGCTCTATCCCATACGCAGGCGATGAGATCAAGGAGCCGGTGAAGCTTCTGGTACTCAAGCTGTTAAATGAAAAGTATGGTATGACAGAGAAGGACTTTACCAGAGCGGAAATTGAGATGGTTCCAGCTGTGAAAGCAACAGACGTGGGACTGGACAGAAGCCTGGTAGGCGCATATGGACAGGATGACAAGGTCTGTGCTTACACAGCTATGACTGCTGAAATGGCCACAGAAAAGCCAGAGTACACCACAGTGACCGTGCTGGCTGATAAGGAGGAGATCGGCTCTGTAGGAAACACAGGACTGGATTCTGATTTCAGCCTTCATTACATTGAGTACCTGGCAGACGCGGCAGGAGCAGATGTGAAGACAGTTTTGAGAAACTCTGTATGCCTTTCCTCTGATGTAAACGCTGCCTACGATCCAACCTTTGCCAGCGTATATGAGGAGAAAAATTCCTGCTATGTGAACAAGGGCTGCGTGCTTACCAAGTACACGGGAGCCAGAGGAAAATCCGGCAGCAATGACGCCAGTGCAGAGACCATGGCCAAAGTTATTGATATTATGGACCGCGAGGGTGTATACTGGCAGATCGGCGAGCTGGGAGCTGTAGACGTAGGCGGCGGCGGAACTGTTGCCTGCTATGTGGCCAAGATGGACGTGGATGTAGTGGATCTAGGAGTTCCGATTCTGGCTATGCACGCGCCGTTCGAGCTGGCTTCCAAGCTGGATATTTACAACACCTATAAGGCGTTTAAGGCATTTTATAAATAAATCTTAAAAAAAAGTAAAAATCGGAAAAACTCTTTTTTATCACAGTGTTTTGTGATATTATGTGTTTTATACTTTTCAGAACGTGTTTGGAGATAAATTGCTATTTCCAAACACGTTTTTAAAGAAGAGTGGTGAAACAAAAGGCGGAAAAAACGCCTTGCCAATCAGTAAAAAGAGAGTAAGAGGACAGGTAAATGAGGAAATTTGTAAAGGCAGGACTTGCAGGACTTGCAGCTCTGATGCTTATGACAGGCTGCGGCGCGAAGGATCAGACGGCAACTCCGTCTGATGCAGAGAGTAAAGCGGAGAAGACAGAAGGAGCAGACGAAAGCACGGAAGAGTACATTGCCGAGGGCAGCATTACTCTGGGAGAGTATAAGAAGCTCCCGGTTACAGTAATAAATCCGACGGTTTCTGACGAAGAGCTGCAGAGCCGGATTGATACAGTTCTGGGAGGCTATGCTACCTGGGATGCAGTAGACAGAGAGGCTGTGGACGGAGACAGAGTAAAGATTGATTATAAGGGCTTAAAGGACGGAGAGGCTTTTGAGGGAGGTACTGCTGAGGGTTATACCCTGGTGCTGGGTTCTAATACCTTTATCGACGGCTTTGAAGAAGGACTGATCGGCGTGAAGGCCGGAGAGAACAGAAATTTGAACCTGACATTTCCGGAGGATTATCAGGCTGAGGATCTGGCTGGACAGGATGTAGTGTTTGAGGTAACAGTTCATGAGGTAGCAGAAAAGCACGTACCGGAGCTGACAGACGAGTTTGTAGCGGAAAATTTCCCAGAGCTTGGAACTGTGGACGCCTATAAGGAGGATTTGAAACAGCAGATGCTGGACGCCAAACTCATGCAGAGCGAGCAGCAAAGAGACGCTGAGCTTCTGGCCGCTGTGGTAGAAAATTCTGAGATTACCTGTGCCACAGACGAGGTGAATGAGGTGTACGATCAGCAGATTCAGTATTATACTTCCATGGCAGGCATGTACGGCATGGGACTGTCTGATTATGCGGCTATTATGGGACTGGATGAAGATGGATTCCGCACTGAGGTAAGAAAGATGTCTGAGCAGACAGTAAAGCAGCAGATGGCTCTTATGGAGATTGCCAAGAAGGAGAAGCTGACAGTTGAGGATGCGGACAGAGAAGCCCTGGCCGAGGAGTATAAGGATGCTTACGAGAGCGTAGATGATATGATTGAGAAGGCTGGAGCGGAAAATGTAGACAATGTCATTCTCTACGATAAGGCAATTCAGGTAGTCGTGGACAACGCTGATATTACAAAGGTAGACGGGCTGGCGGTAGCCGAGTAATTTACCAGAGATGGAGGATTTAGGAAATGCAGATGTTATATGACAGAATCCGCAGGGACGGAGTGGTGAGAGCTGGAAACGTGCTGAAGGTAGACCGCTTCCTGAACCATCAGATGGATATTGAGCTGTTTAAGGAAATCGGAAAGGAGTTCAAACGTCGTTTTGCTGATGTGGAAGTAAATAAGATCCTGACTATCGAGGCGTCTGGAATTGGAATTGCCTGTATTGTAGCGCAGTATTTTAATGTGCCGGTGGTATTTGCTAAGAAGACAAAGACGAAGAATATTGCAGGAGACGTCTATACCACAAAGGTAGAGTCTTTTACTCACGGAACGGTATATGATATTATCGTATCGAAAGAGTTCCTGGGGAAGGGAGACAAGGTACTTGTCATTGATGATTTTCTGGCAAAGGGAAAGGCTCTGGACGGCCTGACTACGCTGATTCAGAATTCGGGAGCCGAGCTGGTGGGAGCTGGAATCGTAATTGAGAAGGGCTTCCAGTGCGGCGGAGATATTATCCGGCAGAAGGGAATCCGCCTGGAGTCCCTGGCGATCGTGGACAGCATGGATGAGACAACAGGGGAGATTGTATTCCGCGGGGAGAACAGACAGGCCTAAGACAGGCCTGGGAAGACACAGAAAGGCTCTGAAACGATATATACAGCGAGGAAGACATAAAGGAATTACAAGGTGGGAAACAGAAAAGCGCTTTTTTTTGACATTGACGGAACGCTGCTCAGCGAGGGAAGGGACAGACAGGTGCCGGAGAGCGCCAGAAGAGCCCTTTTGAAGGCAAGAGAAAAGGGACATCTGGTGTTTGTAAATACCGGAAGAACCTGGTGCGAGACAAAGGAAGTCAGGCATCTGATCGATGCAGACGGCTGGCTCTGCGGCTGCGGCACTTATCTGATGGCAGAGGGAGAAGTGTTCTATGACTGGAGAATCCCTCAGAAGAGAGGTGCAGAGCTGATAAAGCTGATACGGGACTGCGGCATGGATGGAGTTTTAGAGGGCGTGGAGGCCTGCTACATGCAGAAAGCGCCGTCTCCGACCAGGGAGGTGGAGCAGTGCAGGCAGGATTTTTCAGCCCTGGGGATTGTCTCAGAGAAAACCTGGGATGATGAGGATATCAGCTTTTCAAAGTTTTGTCTGGTGACAGATGAAAACAGCCGCCTGGATCGGTTTAAAGAAGAAACGAGAGAGGATCTGGAGGTAATTGACAGAGGAAGTACCTTTGTGGAGGTGGTTCCCAGGGGACATTCAAAAGCTGCTGCTATCGAGCAGATTATCTGTCGATACGGCCTTTCTCTGGAGGATGCATGGGTATTTGGAGACAGCATGAATGATTTATCCATGTTCCAATACGCTCAGAACGCCGTGCTGATGGGAAAGCATGACAAGGAACTGGAGCTTTATGCGTCCTTTATAACAAAGACCGTGGAAGAGGACGGTATCGCCTTTGCCATGGAAAGGTTTGGGCTTGTTTAGGCTTATTTAGGGCTGCTTTAGAATGAAAAAACAGGACATAAAAACAGCGTCTGGATATGAGGTTCAGACGCTGTTTTTATGTTTCAAAATTTTTTATATTCATAGAGGAATCAGGGAATTACCACTTTTTAGACACAATGATTTTTCCTTTTTTAATAACTGTTTCTACCTGATTGACGGCTGTGTGGTAGGGCAGATAGGAAATGGAAGGATATTTCATAATTAAAACGTCGGCCTGCTTTCCTTCCTCAATACTTCCGATTGTATCGGCCCGTCCTACGGCTGCCGCGCCGTTGATGGTCAGGGCAGTGATTACTTCCTCGATGGACATATTCATGTAGATACAGCCCAGGGCGATCAGGAGAGGGATGGAGTTGGTAAAGCAGCTTCCAGGATTTAAGTCAGAGGCCAGAGCCACGGCACAGCCGCTGTCAATCATTTTTCTGGCAGGAGCATACTCTTCCTTTAAGCAGAAGGCGGTAGCCGGAAGAAGCGTACTGATTATGCCTGCTTCAGCCATCTGGCGGATCCCTTCATCGGATGCCTTCAGCAGATGATCCGCGGAGACAGCTCTTGTTCTGGCAGCCAGTTCTGCTCCGCCTAAGGGGTACATTTCATCTGCGTGGATTTTCAGCTTGAAGCCCAGTTTCTTCGCCTGGTTTAAGTAGTATTCAGAATCTTCAATGGAGAAGACGTTTTTCTCACAGAAGATATCGGCAAATTCTGCCAGGTGTTCCTCCATCACCAGAGGCATTACCTGAGTCAGCATATAGTCTAAAAATTCCCGCTCTCTGCCCTTGTACTCTGGAAGCACGCTGTGGGGGCCCAGGAAGGTGGAAACCACGTCTAAAGGATGGCGTCTGTCCAGCTCTTTCATGACGCGAAGCTGCTTTAGCTCTGTCTCGCAGTCCATGCCGTAGCCGCTTTTGCCCTCTACTGTGGTGACTCCGAACTCTGCCATCCGGTTCAGGCGATCCATGCCAGCGGCAATGAGATCCTCCTCGGAAGCTTCTTTCGTAGGGCAGATGGTGGCGTTGATGCCGCCGCCCCGTTCCATGATGGACATATAGCTGTCGCCTTTCAGCCGCCAGGAGAACTCGTCCGCCCGGTAGCCGCCGAAGATAAAATGGGTGTGGGAGTCCACAAAGCCAGGAAGAACCGTTTTGCCTGACACATTTAAAATAGTTATGGGATGGCCGTTTATTTCTGTATCGGCAGTTTCAGCTGTTCTGGCTGAGCCAGAGTCTGTTTCTGGATTCAGGGTGTCTGCTCTTTCCGTATCAAGGCCAAGCCTTTGATCCAGTTCTCTGGTGGTTCCAACAGCCTCAATACGTCCTTTTGAGAGCAGTACTGCACCGTCCCGAATCAGGCCGATATCGGCCATTTCTCTGCCGCGTTTAGGAGCTTTTCCCTGGCAGGTAACCAGCTCAGAGGCATGGCGGATGTATATTTTTTCCATAGATAAAATCCTTTCTGAAGATGCAGATGTAAATGGAAGAACAGAAGTTTTGCGGAAGCTAAGCTTTCTGCGGAGCGTGGACACTTCTGCTCTTCCTATTAGATTTTACTGGTTCTTCACTGCATTCTGATAAGCCTTTTCAATTAAACTGTCATCTGCGATGTAAGGCATGGTAATGACATCACTGCCCTTTCTTACCTGGTTATATTCTGCCACTGTCTCAATAGAGTGCTCGTTTCTGGCCCAGCTTCTTCTGGAAACGCCTACCATAGTATCCCATGGGATGGCTTCTCTGATGATGGCATCTGTCTCTGCTGTGCCGTCCAATACAAGGCCGAAGCCGCCGTTGATGGCCTTTCCAATACCAGTGCCGCCGCCGTTGTGGAGAGCGATTAAGCTCATGCCTCTGGATGCGTTTCCTGCATAGCACTGAACGGCCATGTCGGCTGTCATATTGGAACCGTCATAGATGTTAGAAGTTTCACGGTAAGGAGAATCAGTTCCGCCAGTGTCGTGATGATCGCGTCCCAGCATAACAGGGCCAATCTCACCGTTTCGCACCATCTCATTAAACTTCAGAGCAATATCTCTTCTTCCGAAGGCATCCTGATAGAGAATACGGCACTGGGTTCCCACTACCAGCTGGTTTTTCTCTGCATCCCGGATCCAGATCCAGTTGTCCTTGTCCTGAGGTCTGCGGTTCGGATTAATAATCTCCATAGCGGCGTGGTCTGTTTTTACCAGATCCTCATGCTTTCCAGACAGGCAGCACCAGCGGAATGGACCGTATCCGTAGTCAAAAAGTTCAGGTCCCATAATATCCTCCACATAGGATGGGAAAATAAAGCCTTCGCTGGTATCGGTTCCATTTTTGGCAATATCTTTTGCTCCAGCGTCAAAAACAGCCTTCATAAAGGAGTTTCCGTAGTCGAAGAAGTAGGCTCCTCTTTCCACCAGCTTCTGGATCAGGTGGAAATGCCGGATCAGAGACTGATTTACAAGCTTTGCAAAATGCTCTTTATCGTGGGCCAGCATCTCAGTTCTCTCCTCAAAGGTAAGACCCTGAGGACAGTAACCGCCGTCATAAGGCACATGGCAGCTGGTCTGATCGGAGAGGAGTTCAATCTTAATTTCGTGATCCACCGCATACTGTAATAAATCTACGATATTTCCATGGTAGGCAATGGAAATGGTCTCTTTTTTCTTCATGTAATCAGCAGCCAGCCGGAAGGCTTCCTCAGCGCTTTCTGTGATCAGGCTGACCCAGCCCTGGCTGTGCCTGGTTTCAATGCGGGAATAGTCTACCTCGGAGATAATTCCCACGCCTCCTGCGATTTCGATGGCCTTGGGCTGAGCGCCGCTCATGCCGCCCAGACCGCTGGTGACAAACAGATGGCCGGCCAGATCTCCGTCGTGTGGAACTCCCAGGAACTTACGTCCTGCATTTAAGATAGTATTGAAGGTGCCGTGAACAATGCCCTGAGGTCCGATGTACATCCATCCGCCGGCAGTCATCTGACCGTAAGAGGAACAGCCCATGGCAGTCGCCTTGGCCCAGGCCTCCGGATTGTCGCCCTCACCTACCATGAGGCCGTTGGTGATAATGACTCTGGGGCTTGATTTATGGGATTTGAACAGTCCCAGCGGATGACCGGACATGACCACAAGAGTTTGTTCGTCAGTCAGGATTTCCAGGTATTTCTTAATTAACTGGTACTGCATCCAGTTCTGGCATACCTGCCCTGTCTCACCGTAGGTGACCAGCTCATAGGGATACAAAGCTACATCGTGGTTTAAGTTGTTGTCAATCATAACCTGGAATGCTTTTCCCTGAACGCAGTTTCCCTTATACTCGTCAATGGGCTTTCCGTAAATCCTCTCCTTTGGCATAAAGCGGTAGCCGTAGATGCGTCCCCGGGTCAGAAGTTCTTCCATGAATTCAGGGGCCAGAGCTTCGTGAAGCTCTTCAGGCACATAGCGGAGAGCATTTTTGACTGCCAGCTTGATTTCACGTTCATTTAAGGTAAGCTCTCTCATAGGAGCCCGGCGGATACCCTCCTTGAATACAGGATATTCTGGAAGGACAGGATCCAGTTTGATTGTCATAGCTGCACCGATCTCTTTGTTATTCATATGTTGCACCTTCCTTTTTTAATCATTGATAGTTTTATTATACAGAGGCATAGTCTAAAAAACGTCAATTTTTCCTTTCATTGACCAATGATCCCAAGTAAGGTATACTTAAAGGAAGATTGAGCGTGCGGGCGTCCGGAGGGTTTGGCGCCTGCTCCGTGACAACTAGGAGAGGGCAATGGAAGAAATTGTAGTACAGCTGTTTGGAATTCCGGAAATACGGCTGGGGGATGAAAAGATCCGCTTTCCCTATAAGAAAGCAGAGGCATTTTTCTATTACCTGTGCGTGAGAAAGAAAGTCAGCCGGGATGAAGTAATCTGCCTGCTCTGGGGAGACGAGGACGAAACAACAGGAAAGAAAAAATTAAGGGACGCTGTGTACCAGGTAAAACGTCTTCTTGGAAAGGAACTGCTGGTTACAGGCGGACACACAGAAATTGAACTGAACCCGGCAGTTTCCCTCAGGTCTGACTGGGAAGAGGCAGAAGAAGTGGGGGATGCAGGAGAGAAGGGAGAATTTTTAGACCATTTTTACATTAAAAACTGTTATGAGTTTGAGGAGTGGTCGGAGCAGATCAGGACGAACCTTCGCAAAGGCAGGGCAGAGAAGGCCAGAAGCATGATGGAGAAGGCAGCTGGAGAGAGAGATGACGCTAATCTTCAAAAATACAGCGATCTCCTTCTTAGAGATGACCCCTATAATGAGGAACTGTATTTTGAGGTGATGAGTCTGTATGCAGAAAACGGCAATTACAGCATGGCGATCCGCCTGTATACGGATTTAAAGAAGAGGCTGTCCGAGGAACTTTCTGAGGAACCTTCCGGGAGGCTGAAGGGGCTGTTTCAGCGTATCTATAATATGAAAGAGAACGTGCAGACCGGGGAAGCCGGACTGAAGCTTTCCTTTGTAGGAAGGAAAAAGGAGCTTTACCAGCTCAGCGGTTTTCTGGAAGGACGGGACGGCGCGGAAAGCGCCATGGCAGTCTGCGGAGAGAGCGGTTCCGGGAAGACAGCTTTTCTGGAACAGGGGATCCGGCTGGCTGCAGGAGATGGCTTTACAGTTTTAAAAACAGCCTGCTATAAGCAGGGAGAAGAGTTTTATTTAAGTCCATGGAACGATATTTTTCAGGAGCTTTATCAGCTTTCTGAACGGGAAAACCAGGAGAAGGAAGCCAGACAGATTTTAGAAGAGTTTTTAAGCGGCACAGCGGCTGGAGAAGGGCAGGCTTCCAGGATGACATACCCCATGGTGGAAAAGATGGCATTAGATCTATTTCGAAGTCTGTCTGAACGCCGGAAAATTCTTCTGGTGTTCGATGATATCCAGTGGATGGATTCCATGAGCGTCCAGCTTTTAAACAGAGTGCTTCTGCGCCTTGGCAGAGCGCATATCCTCCTTCTGTGCAGCATGAGCCGGGAGGGGGAGACTAAGGCTCTGGAAGTCTTAGAGCCTCTGCTTTTAAGAGATCAGGCCGAGGTACTGCGCCTGGAACCTTTTACTAAGGAGGAGACGGACGAGCTGATTCGGAAAACTCTTCCGGAGCTGGCAGCAGAGGAGGAGAAAAAGGCAGAGATTTACCGGGCTACAGACGGAAACGCGTTTTTTCTCCGGGAGCTTCTGACATTGATCCGGGAAAAAGGCTATACTCTGGAAAAATCAAAGAAGACAAACTATGTGATTCAGGCCAGGCTTTCCGGCCTTTCCAGACAGGAGAGGGAGGTGCTGGGAGCTATGGCAGTTTTTCCTGGTAAAATCGGTGTGGAGGAGATGGAGCTGCTGCTTCCGGAGATGGACCGCCTGTCGCTGCTGCGGCTGCTGGAAGCGCTTCAGGAGCGCTTTCTGATCAGGGAGGTGCTGACTGGCTGGAACGTCCAGTATGAATTTGTGCACAGAGCTTTCCAGGAATATGTGTGCGAGCAGCAGAGCAGGGGGAAGACACAGCTGTATCATCAGATTTTAGCGCGCCACTATGAGGAGAAGGCTCTTCAGAGCAGGGCAACCACACTGCTTCCACAGGTGATTTACCACTATGAGGGCTGCCACGATTTGATCAAGGCCTGCTGGTACAAAATCGAGTGGATGAAGGAATACTATACACTGGTCAATGAAAATTTTCCGGTGCTTCACTGGCAGATATCGGATCTGGCCGAGAGTGTGGGAGTCATGCCGCAGGCGGGAGAGATGCTTCAGCTGGCTGGAGAAATTATGGAGCTTCAGGGAAATTCTGAGGAAATCAGGCGGATGAAGCTGGAGATGAATTACATTCTGGGCCGATATCACATAGCTCAGGGAGAATACGGCCAGGGACTTTCTCACATTGAGGAGGGAGTCCGTCTGGCTGAGGAACTGTCGGAGACGAGGATGCTTCTATCCTGCTACAGACAGCAGATTTTCTACGGAATTCAGGTGGAGGATCTGGAACGGGTGAACAGTTATGTAGAACGGGGAATTCAGAGAGTGAAGGAACAGAGCGCCTTTGGAGAGACGTTTTCCAATTTGGAGCAGGGGCTGGAGAACTGCGTCGGCCTGGATACAGAGGAGCTTCTGCAGAAGCTGCTGCAGGAGCAGGAAAGAGGCAGAGCGCCGGAGGGAGCTGAGGCTAAGGACTGGGAAGAATATGGCACCTTTCTTCGACTGAAGGGGTGGTATCTGCTGCACAGAGGAAACTATTTTAAGGCAGAGAGGACGCTGTCCGCTGCGGCTGATATTTTTAAATGGCTGGGATCTGGATGTGAACCTGGACAGGCCGCCTGTTTAGGCTATATCGGAGACAGCATGAAGAAAAGAGGGCGTTTTTCGGAAGCAGTGGCTTTTTACGAGCAGGCGATGGCTCTGGTGGAGAAGAATCCCAGGATTAACGGTCTGGGACAGTTTTATGCCGGGGCGGGACAGGCTCTTTACATGGCTGGAAATACAGAAAAAGCCAGAGAATATCTGGAGATGGCAGAAAAACGCCTGAAGGAAAACGGCTGTATCTGGGGACTGGAGAGAGTGGAAGCCCTGCTGTGCCTGATCAGCCTTTCAGAAAAAGATTTAAAGACAGCTGAGAGCCGTTTTTATGAGGGAGTGCGCTTATCGGAAAAAATCAGAAATCCTCAGACGCAGAAAATTTTGGCAGAAGCGCAGCAGAGTCTGAAAAACAACGGGATTCAGCTGAAAAGTAATGTTACATAGACGGTTTTTTGACGCTGCACTATGTATAATGACGTTAACAAACACAAATACATAAAAGAGAGAGGGTTGTTTTATGAATAAGGTTCTGATCACAGGAGAGGATTTGACGTTAGACGATATTGTCAGCGTGTGCCGGGGAAATGCCCAGGTAGAGATTTCTCAGGAGGCAAAGGAAAACGTAAAGGCTTCCAGACAGGTAGTGGATGACTTCATTGCAGAGGAAAAGGTGGTTTACGGCATTACTACAGGATTTGGAAAATTCAGTGATGTGGTGATTTCTCAGGATCAGTGCAAGGAGCTGCAGAAAAATTTGATTATCACCCATGCGGTAGGAGCTGGAGAACCGTTTTCTAAAGACATTGCGAGAGGAATTATGCTGCTGCGTATCAATAACCTTTCCAAGGGATTTTCCGGGATTCGTCTGGAAACTCTTCAGACCATGGCGGATATGCTGAATAAGGGAGTGACACCGATTATACCGGAGAAGGGCTCTCTGGGCGCTTCCGGCGATCTGGCACCTCTTTCCCATATGGTTCTTCCTATGCTGGGGCTGGGACTGGCTGAGTATCAGGGAGAGGTGCTTCCAGGAAAAGAGGCTATGGATCGGGCTGGAATTCCTGTAATTGAGCTTTCGGCGAAGGAAGGTCTGGCTCTGAATAATGGAACACAGGCTATGACAAGTGCAGGTTCTCTGGCACTCCATGACGCGCTGGATCTGATTAAAGTGGCTGATATTGCCGCCGCATTAAGCTTTGAGGCTCAGAATGGCGTAGTAGACGCTTTAGATCCCAGAGTTCACAGGGTGCGTCCTCACAGCGGCCAGATGGCCACAGCCAGAAACCTCCTTGCACTGCTGGAGGGAAGCAAAAATACTACGAGACAGGGGCAAATCCGGGTGCAGGACGCGTACTCTCTGCGCTGCTGTCCGCAGATTCATGGAGCCAGCAAGGACGCTGTGCAGTACGTGAAGGATAAGGTTGATATTGAGATCAATTCCGTGACAGATAACCCGATTATTTTCAAGGATGATCATGCGGGCATCTCCGGAGGAAATTTCCATGGACAGCCCATGGCGTTAAGCTTTGATTTCCTGGGAATTGCAGAGTCTGAGCTGGCTAATGTTTCTGAGCGCCGTATTGAGCGTCTCGTAAATCCGGCCTACAGCGGTCTGCCGGCTTTCTTAACTCCAAATGGAGGTGTATGCTCTGGATTTATGATCGTTCAGTATTCTGCAGCTGCCCTTGTATCAGAGAACAAGGTTCTGGCTCATCCGGCCAGCGTGGACAGCATTCCTTCTTCCGCAGGCCAGGAAGATCATGTCAGCATGGGAACTATCGCAGCCAGAAAAGCGGGAGAGATTGGACGAAATGTGAGAAGAGTCCTTGCTATGGAGCTTATGGTAGCCTGCCAGGGCATTGACATGAGAGGAAATAAAGGGCTTGGAAAGGGAACGCAGGCCGCCTACGACCTGGTGAGAAAGGCAGTAGCTACACTGGAGGAGGACAGAGAGCTTTACGACGATATTAATTACTGCGAGAAGATTATTGAAGACGGAAGCCTGATTCAGGCAGTGGAAGCTGCACTGGGCAAGGCGATTGAGGTGTAAAGCCAGCCTGGATAGACAACAATAGAAGAAATGCCTGATTGTAAGGCGCTGCATAATCAATGATAGATTAGGCGGCGCCTTTATTCTTTCTTAGTTCCCGGTGCTAATGAGCCGTCCCTGGGAATATACTGTACAAGCATCAGGAAGGGAGGCGCTGACTGTGGGGATTGAGACTGCGGCAGCTGTGGGAATTATCGCGGTGCTGACTGCGGTGCAGTTTAAGAGCAGAGGGGCAGAATTTGGCATCTACATTATTTTGGCAGCAGGAATTTTGATTTTTTTCTACAGCGCAGGGAAGCTGAGGATTATTTTAGAAGCTATCAGGCAGATTCAGAGCTGCATCCAGCTGAACCAGGCCTATCTGACAGCTCTTCTCAAGATGGCGGGTATCACTTATATCGCAGAGCTGGCCTCTGGCCTGTGCAGGGACGCAGGATATTCCTCTATGGGAACTCAGATAGAAATGTTTGGAAAGCTGTCTATTCTGGCAGTGAGCACACCTATTGTTCTGGCTCTGTTTAAGACGCTGGAAACCTTTTTGAAATAGAAAAAAGAGAAGCGGAAGCGGAGGAGTCCTGATATGTCCAGACTATTTTTGTGTTTAATTCTTTCTGCTGTTTTGTTTTTCTTTTGTCCGTGGAAGGCCATGGGAGCGGAAACAGACAGAGCAGAAATAGGGGAGGACAAAACACACCAAGAGGAGATATACGAAGAAGAGGAACTGGCAGATAGGGCTTTTTCAGAGCTGGATTTTTCTTCAGTGGATGAGTTTCTTGGAAAAAGCAGACAGGGAATGGAAAGGTTTTCTTTTGAAGAGCTTTTAAAAGCTATGGTCAGGGGAGATATGAAGGGCGCATGTTCTATGGCGTTTCACGGTCTATCAGACAGCCTATTTTCAGAACTGTCTTCCGGGGCCGGACTGATGGCTCAGGTTTTTCTCATTGCTTTGACAGGAGCAGTATTTACCTGCTTTTCCGATATTTTTTCAGGCGGACAGATTTCAGAAACTGCCTTCTATGTAACCTTTCTTCTGCTTTTTTCTCTGCTGGCTTCCAGCTTTTATGCGAGTATCTCTGTGGCGGATCGGGCGGTGAGCCAGGCCTTTGAACTGATGAGAGCGCTGGCGCCGGGATATTTTATGACAGTGGCGTTTACAGGAGGAAGCCTAAGCGCGGGGGCCAGCTGCGGGTGGATGCTTTTTTCTATTTCAGCTGCACAGTGGCTTCTCTCAAAAGTAGTTTTTCCTGTGTTCAGAATCTACATATTACTGGTTTTAGCAGGGCATCTGACGAAGGAGGGGATATTTTCCAGAATGACCGCAGGAATACGAACAGCAGTAGAGTGGAGCATGAAAACTTTGACAGGAGCTGTGCTGGGCTTTCATTTACTTCAAGGGATGGTGCTTCCCTATGCAGACTCAGTAAAAAACGCTTCCCTGAAACGGATGGTTTCTATGATTCCAGGTCTGGGACAGGGGGCGTCAGCAGTTTCCCAGATGGTACTGGGATCTGGGATTTTGATTAAGAATACAGTAGGAGCAGGGGCAGCGGTGACACTTTTAGTTATTACGGCGGTGCCGATGATTCAGCTTTTTGTTCTGATGCTTTTGTATCATTTCATGGCCGCGGCAGCAGAGCCGATCTGTGATAAGCGGCTGACTGCCTGTATGGCTGATGTAGGAAAAGGGCACCAGATTCTTTTAAAGCTGGTGTTCACTTCCCTTCTTTTGCTGATTGTCTCTATCGGGGTGATCTGCATGGCATCGAATACTGCATACTATGCGGCATAGCAGAAAAAGGCTGCAGACGAAAATGAGGGGAGTAAAAAAAGGAGAACGCGGATTAAGGAATGGAACATTTTTACACCTGGGTTCGGACTATTATTTTTTACATGATTTTTATGAATTTTGTGACGAATCTTCTGCCAGGGAAGGCTTACACCAGGTATATTCGTCTGTTTATGGGAATGGTGCTGATTCTATTAGTGATCCGCCCCCTGACAGGAAGTCTGAGACTGGACGAACAGATGGCCCGGTGCTTTGAAGAGATTTCTTTTCAGAATGAAGCTGGGGAATTTCAGGGACAGCTGGAGGAAATAGAACGGCAGAGGTTCGAGACAGTAATAGATGAATATGAGAAAACTGTTTCTGCTCAGGCGGAGGAGCTTCTGGAAAAAAAGGGATACAGGAATGCAGAGGTCAGAGTATCTGTTAACAGAGAAAGGGACAGCGCATTGTTTGGAACTGTGGAAGGAGCAGAAGTGTCCGTAGGGCAGACGGAGATATCAGCAGAATATTTAGAGAAAACACTGGATTCTGGTGAAATGAAGGAAAAATTAAAACAATCAGAACAATCAGGACAAGAACAGGAGATACGCCAGGTATCCATTGAAAAAAATCGGATTCAGGTTCATTTAGGAGACAAAGAGGAGCCAGGAATTTATGGAGAAGAAGAGCTGGAGGAATGGAAAAAGGATACAGAGGAAAATACCGGAGATCCGGGCATAGAGGCGGGGATTAGAAAGGAGCTGACAGATTTTTATGGACTGGAAGAACATGCTGTCGAAATTAAATTCAGGAAATGATAACAGGAAGCAGGAAAAATGGATGGTTCTTTTGGCTGCCGGTCTTTTGCTTCTGCTTGCTTCGTCCAGTCTCGGAAAACAGGAGGCGCCTGCTTCTGCTGCAGCTTATGGGGTGGAGGATGAAAATTATAATGAAACTTATAATGCAAATAAAACAAGGACAGAAGAAGAGAACCTTCAGGAGGCATTTCAAAATGCCGGACACACAGAACCGGTACAATCCGCTCTGTCTTCCTATGAAAAACAGCTGGAGGAACGAGTGAAGGAGCTTTTGAGGAGCACTGAGGGGGTGGGGGAGGCAGATGTGATGATTGTTCTCAAGTCCTCCAGTGAAAAGATTATTCATGAGGATCAGAAGCGCAGCCGTTCTTCTGCCGAGGAGACAGACAGCGCAGGGGGAACAAGGAAAACTGTGGATGAGGAGGCCTCTAAAAGTACAGTGTTTGTGGAAAACGGTTCAGAAAAAGAGCCGATTGTGGAAAAAGAGCTGTGTCCTGCGGTGGAGGGAATTGTTATAAGCGCCCAGGGAGGAGGAAACGCTCTGGTGAAAACGGAAATTTCTGAGGCAATGCAAGCATTATTTAATATACCGGCACATAAAATAAAAGTATTAAAAAGGGTGGACTAAAGGAGCGGTGAATATGAAAGTGAAGCGAATTTTCAGACGAAACCAGATTATCATTACTACGCTGGCCATTATGATAGCAGCTGCCGGATATTTGAACTATTCCGGAAAAGAGGAGCTTTCAGGGGCTGTATACGAGGCTGGAGTTATGGAAATTTCGGACGAGGACATTTTAGCTGAAAATCAGGCGGCTGGAAACTTAAATCCTGAGGCTGAGAACGCGCAGCCGGACGCAGCCGCTTCCTCAGCAGCTGGATCACAGCAGGCAGAAGCGCAGCAGGGCGCTGAAGGAGCGGACAGCGTAAGTACAGGCAGTGGAGAGGCCAGAGAGTACAAGGAGATTGCCAGCCTGGATCAGGAACCAGGAGATGAAGCAGCGGCTGAACAGGCAGATTCTTCCATTGAAAATCCAGGAGAAGCGGTTCTGACAGGAGGAACCAGCGTTACAGACTACATAGCAAACGTGCAGCTGAGCCGGGAGCAGGTGAGAGCAAAAAATAAAGAAACTCTGATGGAGATTATTAACAACGAAAACGCGGATCCGAAGGCTAAGGAGACTGCAGTTCAGGATATGATTGATATGACTGCAGTAGCAGAGAAGGAGAATGCGGCGGAGACGCTTCTTATGGCCAAGGGCTTTGCCGATCCGGTTGTCAGCATTACAGACGGCAAGGTCGATGTGGTTATTAATGCCTCCTCTCTGACAGATCCAGAGAGAGCCCAGATTGAGGATATCGTAAAAAGAAAGGCTGAGGTAACAGCAGAAAACATTGTAATTACGCTGATGAAGCTTCAGGAGTAATTACGGTTAGATCTTGCAAACGTCTGTCTATCTGCTATAATGAAACTATCACAGAAAAGACAGGAGGTAGCGGGGATGCCGAAGGAAGCTGCGGAGAAAAATATACATGTACTAGAAAGAAATGGTAAGCTGGGCGAGGTGAAAATCGCAGACGAGGTGGTGGCTATGATTGCCGGCCTGGCTGCCACAGAGGTGGAGGGCGTAGACTCCATGGCTGGAAATATTACTAATGAGCTGGTGGGAAAGCTGGGAATGAAGAATCTCAGCAGAGGTGTCAAAGTAGAGGTAAATGAGGAACATGTTTCTGTCGACTTGTCTCTGAACATGAAATATGGTTATAGCCTTCCGGAGGTCAGTGAGAAGGTTCAGGAGAGAGTACGGACTGCGATTGAGACCATGACAGGCTTGACTGTTCTGGAGGTCAACATCAAGATTGCCGGAGTCAATATGAGAGAGGACAGCTAGACGGCAAAGAGGCTGCTGAAAAGATGCTGTTAAGATGTGAACAATAATTAGAGTATTTCTTGACGAACTCTGAAAAATGTGGTAGTATTTTTTCGTTAAAAGGGAGTAGTTATCAACATGCAGTCAACATACGCCGGGCAGACAGCCTGTGGTTGCATGTCTTTTGTTAATTGAGCAGAAGAACAAGACTTTTAGCATATGGTTTCATATGCTGAAAGTCTTTTTTGTTTCTCAATTTATAGGAAATTTCCTCCTCTGAAGGAAAGGCGATCCCACAGGATCGAGGGTCTGAAGAGGGCAAAAGAGAAGACTGCAGGAACAGCGAACCCCTGACAAAGAGAAAAGGGAAGAAAAAAGAAATTAGGAGGGAAAGAAATGGACTTTTTACTGGAAGGCATTCTGGCCATCACGCCGCAGCAGCTGGTCATGTATGTAGTAGGAGTTCTGCTCATCTGGCTCGCAATTAAGAAGGGCTATGAGCCATCTCTGCTCCTGCCTATGGGCTTCGGAGCAATTTTAGTAAACCTGCCGTTATCAGGTGTTATTAATCAGGTAATGGAAGGCGTAGGAGAAACGCCAGGAATTATTCAGTGGTTATTTGAGACAACAATTGAGGCCTCTGAGGCACTTCCGATTCTGCTGTTTATCGGTATCGGAGCGATGATCGACTTCGGTCCGCTGCTGTCCCAGCCGGTTATGTTCCTGTTCGGAGCAGCCGCTCAGTTCGGCATCTTCTTCGCTATCATGGTAGCAGTTCTGTTAGGCTTTGATTTAAAGGATGCAGCTTCTATTGGTATCATTGGAGCAGCCGACGGCCCAACCTCGATTCTCGTGTCTCAGGTACTTCACTCTGACTACGTGGGAGCAATTGCAGTAGCCGCTTATTCTTACATGGCTCTTGTTCCGATTATTCAGCCGTTTGCAATCAAGCTTGTTACCACAAAGAAAGAGCGCAGTATCCATATGACATACAGCCCGAAGGCAGTTTCTAAGACAACAAAGATTGCCTTCCCGATTATTGTTACGATTATCGTAGGACTGATTTCTCCGGCATCAGTTGCTCTGGTAGGTTTCTTAATGTTCGGCAACCTGATCCGTGAGTGCGGTGTTCTTCAGTCTATGTCTGATACAGCTCAGAATGAGCTGGCAAACCTGATCACACTGCTTCTGGGAATCACGATTTCCTTCAGCATGAGAGCTGACGCGTTTGTACGTTTTGACACCATCCTTATCATGTGTATCGGTCTGGTGGCATTCGTATTCGATACCATCGGCGGCGTAATGTTTGCCAAGATCATCAACCTGTTCCGCAAGGAGAAGATTAACCCGATGATCGGAGGCGCTGGAATCTCTGCATTCCCAATGTCTGCCCGTGTAATCCAGAAGATGGCTCAGGAAGAGGAAAAGGGCAACATCATTCTGATGCATGCAGTTGGCGCTAACGTATCCGGCCAGATTGCCTCTGTAATTGCAGGCGGTCTTGTTATCAAGCTGGTGACACAGTTCCTGTAGGAGGAAAAGATTATGATGGAAAACTTTTTAATCGCTCTTCAGATTATGGCGCAGGGAATGAGCGGAATCTTCGTAGTAATCATTCTGATTACCCTGGTTGTAATGTTGATGGGAAAGATGAATAAATAGGTTAGTTAGAAAAAAGGAACTGTTTTCGTGCTCCACTGGAAGTCGCTGAAAACAGTTCCTTTTTTCATAGGCAGGTTCGCAGAAAACTGCAGAAACCAGTTTCCTTTTTTCGTGGGGAAATCCGCAGGAAATGGAAAAAGACAGATTTTTCATCAAAAGTAAATTTATTTTACTGCAATCCTATTAGAAAGATTACAAGCGCTGCAATTGTTATAACAGTCCAGGCGATATATCTTCCTGCAATTTCCCAGTCTGACGGCTCTGCCTGGTCTGCATTACGAATCTGAAATGTCAGATTCCAACGGAAAAGCTCATCTGCAAATAAAACAGAAAAAGCATTGAGGAGGCAGAGGAACACAGCGCCAAACCATGCAGACCAATCGCCCTTATGTGTCAGTGCAGGCCCATTCATCAGTTCCAATATGGCAGACGCAGATGGTTTTACCGGATCAATGGCATTTCCGTTTTCGTCCCTCTCAATTCCATCTCCAACTGTATAGGAAAATTCAAAGTTATCTAAAATTCCATTTTCCTGACTTGGGACAAAAATTGCATTTTTATATTCAAATCCAACTTTTGAAATTGTCATGGAATAAACTACTGCAAATACCAGCGCCATAGCAATCATAACGATTAGAACACCTTTTTGGTACCAGTTTAAACGTTTAATTTTTTCCATCATTCTGCCCCCTTTCTAAACCTGAATATAATCTCGGATAATTCAAGCTAACCCCGTCATTATTGCTTATCATGGTACCGCCTTTTTGCACTTTTTGCTGCAACACAACATTTCTATTATCATTATAAAAGAACTACTGACTGGATACTATAAAGATTTCCTTACAAATTAAAATTTTCTTTTCTTTTTCGGTTTTACAGCCGGTTTTTCAAAGAACTGCTGTAGTTTCAGATATTTTCATATTGACGCCAGGGGCAATGTAAAAAAGAGGATATGTTTTGCATCGGCTTCTAGTGGAGCGTGAAAACAAGTCCTCTTTTCTACTACAATATAAAATTTTAACTATTAAAATTGTCCTGCTGCTCCTCTTTTGAACTCTTAGGTTCTTCCAGGAAAAGGTCGTCCAGATTCTCTAAATCTGTGTCCAGAGGCGTTTCATCAGCTGCTGACTTCTTAGAGCTGAGGGCTTTTCTGGCAGTTTTTTTCGGACGGCTTTTTTCGGAGCGTTTCTGACTGCGTTTTCCAGCCAGGCGTTCTTTTTCTCTGCCGAGAAGTTCGTAGAATTCCTCTTCCGTATAATTTTCATCCCGGAGCCGCTGCATACGCCGCTCATGGCGTCTCTTTAGTTCCTCGGCCTCTTTCTTCTTTGCATAGAGAGTGTAGGCGGTGAGGAGAAGTGCTGCGAAGACCAGCAGACAGATACCTACAATAGGAAGGGAAAGAGGCGGAAGAGAGAGGCCGCCGTCTTTTTTGCTGTTTTCTTTATTGGAAGCGTCAGTTTTGCTATCCGAGCTGTCATCTGGTACGGCGCCGTCAGCACCTTCGCTGGAGGCAGGAAGAGCCTCTTCCTTTATCAGCAGATAGGCCTGTCCGATTTTGCGGTCATTATAGGTGTACTGTAAAAGCGCTGCCGCCCGTTCAGGATGATTTTTTGGAAGTTCTGTCACCAGTTCCATAGAAGCGTCCTGGAAGGAGGCGTCCTTTGGAAGGGTAATCACAGATCCAGGCTCCAGCTCCAGATCGTTTGGCTGAAAGTCTGTGCCGCTGATAGAAACAGGTTCTTCTCCGGTCACGTATCTTGTTTCATTATCCGGGATAGACACGTTCTGGAAGTTCTGAAAGCCGAACTGCAGAAGCGTTTTTCCATCCAGGAAATAGTTAGGAGAGGGCTGCCCCTTCAGAACTACGGAAATTACTCGTCTTCCGTCTTTTTCTCCGTAGGTGACGAGCGTATTGCCTGCTAAGGAGGTGTAGCCCGTCTTTCCTGCCTTTGCCTCCGGGCAGTAAAGTTCGCTTGTCTCATCATCTGTGATAACCAGACGGTGCTCATTTGTGCAGGTGGCGCCGCTTGGATTATTCTGGGTGGGAGCCAGCTTGTAGGACTTGGTGCCTGCGATTTCCAATACCTGTGAATTGTTAAAAGCAGCTTGGGCAATAATAGCCATATCATAGGCCGATACAACCTGAGTTTCATCATTTAAGCCAGACGGGTTGGCAAAGTGAGTGCCGTCTGTGCAGCCAAGCTCCGTTACCTTCTCGTTCATCATATCTGCGAAGGCATCCCGGCTTCCCGCCACATGCTCTGCCAGGGCGTTGGCAGCCTGGTTGCTGGACTGGAGAAGGAGCAGATATAGGCAATCCTTGACGGAAAGCTTGTCGCTTTCGGCAATATTTTTCTTATTGCCGCTTCCGGATTCTACATTATTAACTGCATCGTAGGAAAAGGTGACCATATCGTCCATGCTGCTGTTCTCCACCACTACCAGGGCGGTGAGAAGTTTTGTGATGCTGGCAGGCGGCGTCAGTTCGTGAATTCCCTGTCCGAACAGTACAGCGCCGGAATCTGCGTCTATGGCGATTCCAATATCAGCCAGTACGCCGGTATCGCTTGGCCACTCTGGTGCAGCCAGGGAAGTGATGCAGGACATCAGGGCCAGCTGCATGGAAAGAAGCAGGGCCAGGCCTGACTTTATGATCCGTTTTGCTTTCATTCTTATTGTTCCTCCAAAATTCTGCGGTAAAAGTTCTATTTTATTAGTATAACGTGAAAGAGGAAAGCTGTAAACGGTTAGAGGAGAAAAGTTTTGCGTAAGTATTGTAGAATCCCTCTGATTCAGTTATAATGATAAATTAGAGTAATAGTCGATTGTGAATGGCTGACCAAGACAGAAGAAATCAGGAGGATACGTTTATGACCAGAAGAGAATTGCGTGAACACTGCTTTAAACTGCTGTTCTGCGCTGATTTTTATTCCGAGGGAGAGACCAAGGAGCAGATAGAGCAGTATTTTACGGAACCTAGGGAGGACGATTATACACCGGAGGGTGTTTACGAACTGATTCACTGCCCGGAGCTGGACGTTTACGACAGCGGCTATGTGAAGACAAAGGTGGAGAAGGTGCTGGAGAAACTGCCAGAGCTGGATGCTTCCATCGATGAGACTGCCAAGGGCTGGAGTACCCGCCGTATGGGGAAGGTGGAGCTTACGATTCTTCGCCTGGCGCTTTTTGAGATTCGTTTTGACGAGGAGGTTCCGGACAAGGTTGCCATCAACGAGGCGGTGGAACTGGCGAAAAGGTTCGGCGGAGACGAGTCCCCGGCCTTCGTAAATGGAATTCTGGCGAAATTAGTATAGATGGAGGAGTTCCATGGCAAGTGTCTACTCAGTGTCTCAGGTAAACGCTTATATTAAAAATATGTTTGTCCAGGATTTTGCCCTGAACCGCATTTCAATTAAGGGGGAGGTATCTAATTGCAAATACCACACCTCCGGCCATATTTATTTCACCTTGAAAGACGGGCTGGCTGCGATCCAGGCCGTCATGTTTGCGAGCAGAAGAAAGGGGCTCGCCTTTCAGATGCAGGATGGACAGCAGGTGGTGGTGAAGGGAAGCGTAGAGGTTTATGAGAGAGACGGAAGATATCAGCTCTATGCCCATCAGATAGAGCTTTCCGGAGCCGGAGACCTGTTTAAGCGTTTTGAGGCTCTCAGAAACCAGCTGGAAGAGATGGGCATGTTTGCCAGGGAATATAAGAGACCTATCCCACAGTTTGCCAGAACCGTGGGGGTGGTGACTGCCAGCACAGGAGCTGCTGTCCGGGATATTATGAATATTGCTCACAGAAGGAATCCCTATGTTCAGCTGATTCTATATCCGGCCAAGGTCCAGGGAGACGGGGCAGCAGAAAGCATTGCCAGAGGAATTGAACGGCTGGATCAGCTGGGAGTGGACGTGATTATCGCAGGAAGAGGCGGAGGTTCCATCGAGGATCTGTGGGCCTTTAACGAGGAGACTGTGGCCAGAGCTATTTTTTCATGCAGCACTCCGGTGATCTCTGCAGTGGGACATGAGACGGATGTGACGATTGCTGACTATGTAGCAGATCTGCGGGCTCCTACGCCGTCTGCGGCAGCGGAGCTGGCTGTATTTGACTATCGCCAGTTTAAGGAACAGCTGGAAGGGGCAGAGGAGTTTCTGAGACGGGGAGTGAGCCGGAAAATAGAGGAAATGTCTGGCCGCCTGGAACAGTACCGTCTGCGCCTGCGTCTCCACGATCCGAAAAGGCAGGTCAATGAAAAAAGACAGCGGCTTATTTCTGCGCAGGATGACATAAAGCGTCTGATGGAAAAGCATCTGTCGGAGAACAGGCAGCGTCTGGCTCTTTTAAGCGGAAGACTGGAAGGCTGCTCCCCGCTTAAAAAGCTGAGCCAGGGCTTCGGCTTTGTGACGGACGAAGCTGGACGGAGAGTGGATTCTGTAGGCAGGGTAGCACCTGGAGAGAAAATTGAGGTCAGGACGGCGGACGGGCGGATTGATGCCAGAGTGGAAGCTGTATTTCCCTACAGCCGCCGAGAACACCATGAATCATAGAAAAGCGAGGAAAAGGCATGGAAGGAAAGGAACGTCTGCCGGAGACAGAAAAGGAACAATTAGATTCCTGCTCCATTGAGGAGCTGTTTGAGAGGCTGAATCAGGTGATAGGGAGCCTGGAGGACGGAAGCAGCTCTCTGGAGGATTCGTTCCGGTATTACGAAGAGGGAATGAGGCTTGTAAAGGCCTGTTCAGGAAAGATTGATCGGGTGGAAAAGCAGATTCTGGTTATCGATGATATGGGAGGAGAATATGGAGCTTAAGGAACAGCTTTTACAGTATGCAAAAGAGACGGAGGATGTGGTTTACTCCTTTCTCCCAGAGGAAGAGGGATATCAGAAGACAATTTTCGAGGCTATGAATTACAGTGTGAAGGCTGGCGGAAAACGTCTGCGCCCTCTGCTGATGAGAGAGGTTTACCGGCTGTTCGGCGGAACAGGAAAGGAAATTGAGCCCTTTATGGCGGCTATGGAGATGATTCACACTTCCTCTCTGATTCACGATGATCTCCCTTGTATGGACAATGATGAGTACCGGAGAGGGAAAAAGACGACCTGGGTGGCCTATGGCTATGATATGGCGGTACTGGCCGGGGACGCTCTCTTAATCTACGCTGTGGAGACGGCCAGCCGTGCATTCGCCATGACGGAGCATGCGGACCGGGTTGGCCGGTGTATTGGCATTCTGGCTGAAAAGACGGGAATTTATGGTATGATTGGGGGCCAGACGGTGGATGTGGAGCTGACGAATCAGCCGGTTTCCAGGGAGCAGCTGGACTTTATTTACCGTTTGAAGACAGGCGCTTTGTTAGAGGCTTCCATGATGATTGGGGCGGTGCTGGCCGGAGCCTCCGAGCAGGAGCTTAAAACAGTGGAGAGAATTGCTGCAAACGTGGGACTGGCTTTCCAGATTCAGGATGATATTCTGGATGTGACCAGCAGCCAGGAGGTTTTAGGAAAGCCTGTGGGCAGCGATGAGAAGAACAATAAAACCACTTATGTGACTCTGGAAGGAATGGAGAAGGCCCAGGCCCAGGTGGAAAGGCTGTCAGATGACGCGTTAAATCTTCTGGCAGGTCTTCCTGGCCGGAATGAATTCCTGGAAGCCCTGATCCGCTTCCTGATACACAGGGAAAAATAATGGGAGAGAAGGTGAAGCCGTGATTTTGGAGAGAATCAATGGGCCAGATGATATTAAAAAGCTGAAGGATGGGGAGCTTACGATGCTGGCGGAGGAGATCCGCAGTTTTTTGATTGAAAAGATCAGCCGTACAGGAGGTCATCTGGCGTCAAATCTTGGCGTGGTGGAACTTACTATGGCGCTGTTTCTTGCATTTGATCTGCCCAAAGACAAGATTATCTGGGATGTGGGGCACCAGTCCTATACTCACAAGATTCTCAGCGGCCGGAAGGATAATTTCGACGGGCTGCGCCAGTATGGAGGATTAAGCGGATTTCCCAAGAGGAAGGAAAGCCCTTTTGACGCCTTTGATACAGGCCACAGCTCTACCTCTATCTCGGCGGGGCTGGGCATGGCTCTGGGAAGAGATGTGAGAGGCGATGACTATTCCGTAATTTCTGTTATTGGAGACGGGGCTCTGACCGGAGGCATGGCTTATGAGGCCCTGAATAACGCGGCTCAGATTAAGAAGAACTTCATTATAGTTCTCAATGACAATAATATGTCCATTTCCAAAAATGTGGGCGGTATTTCCAGCTACCTCAGCAATCTGAGGGCGGATGAGGGGTACAATGAGCTGAAAAAGTCCGTGGTAGCGGCTTTAAGAAGCATTCCCAGAGTGGGGAACAGCATGGTTCAGACGCTGACCAGGACTAAAAATGGCATTAAGCAGCTTTTAATTCCCGGCATGTGGTTTGAAAACATGGGAGTTACCTATATCGGTCCGGTAGACGGGCACAATGTAAAGCAGCTGGTGCGGATTTTTAAGGAAGCCAAAAAGATGGATCATGCAGTTCTGATCCATGTGCTGACAAAAAAGGGAAAGGGATATGAGCCGGCGGAGAAGAATCCTGCGGCCTTCCACGGTGTGGAACCCTTCGATATGAAGACAGGAAAACCTCTGGCAGCGAAGATCTATCCCAGCTACACGGATGTATTTTCAAAGACGATCTGTCAGATTGCTGAGCAGGATAAAAAGGTGGCGGCTGTCACTGCGGCCATGCCGGGCGGAACGGGGCTTTCCAGATTTGAAAAGCTGTATCCGGAGCGGTTCTTCGATGTGGGAATTGCGGAGGAGCACGCGGTGACCTCAGCCGCCGGTATGGCCGCAGCAGGTCTTAAACCGGTGGTGGCTGTTTATTCATCTTTCCTTCAGAGGGCCTATGACCAGATTCTTCACGATGTCTGCATTCAGAATCTTCCGGTACTTTTCTGTGTGGATCGGGCCGGGCTGGTGGGAAGCGATGGAGAGACTCACCAGGGCATTTTTGATCTGAGCTTTCTCTCCTCCATTCCTAACATGAGCGTGATGGCGCCTAAGAACCTGTGGGAGCTTCGGGAAATGATTCAATTTGGAATTGAGTATGACGGCCCTATGGCGATCCGCTATCCCAGAGGACAGGCTTACCGGGGGCTGAAGGAGGCTCTGGCGCCTATTGAGTACGGAAAGAGCGAGATGCTGTTTGAGGAGTCGGGTATCGCGCTTTTAGCAGTGGGAAGCATGGTCAGCACAGCAGAGCACGTGCGGCTGAAGCTGAAGAATATGGGAGTGTCCTGCACGCTGGTAAACGGACGTTTTGTTAAGCCGGCAGATACGGATATCGTGGACCGGCTAGCTGAAAATCACAGAGTCATTGTAACTCTGGAGGAAAACGTGCTGCGGGGCGGCTATGGAGAGCGGATCACAGATTATGTGGAAAAACATCACCCAGAGCTTAAGGTGCTGAATATTGCCCTGCCGGACGCCTATGTGGAGCACGGAAACGTATCCCTTCTCAGAAGTGATCTGGGAATTGACAGCGATTCTATTTTAAAGAAGATAAAAGAATACTTTTTATAAGGAGGCAGCAGATGAAGGAACGTCTGGACGTTCTGCTGGTGAAACACGGGCTGGCAGAGTCGAGAGAAAAGGCAAAGGCGATTATTATGTCCGGAATCGTCTATGTGGACGGTCAGAAGGAGGACAAGGCCGGCACTGCCTTTGACGAGAAGGCTAAGGTGGAGGTCAGAGGAGCCGTTTTAAAATATGTGAGCCGTGGCGGATTGAAATTAGAGAAAGCCATGACTCATTTTGGCGTAGAGCTTGACGGAAAGGTGTGCATGGACGTAGGCGCCTCCACAGGAGGATTTACAGACTGTATGCTCCAAAACGGGGCGGTGAAGGTTTACTCGGTGGACGTAGGACACGGACAGCTGGCCTGGAAATTGAGAAACGATCCGCGGGTAGTCTGCATGGAGAAGACGAATATCCGCTATGTGACTCCTGATGACATTGGGGATCCGGTGGAGTTTTCCTCTATCGATGTTTCCTTTATTTCTCTGACGAAGGTGCTGGGACCGGTTAAGGAGCTTCTCACAGAGAACGGACAGATTGTATGTCTGATTAAGCCGCAGTTCGAGGCGGGGCGCGAGAAGGTAGGAAAAAAGGGAGTAGTCCGTGAGAAGAGCACCCATCTGGAGGTTATTGAAACGGTGATTTCCTTTGCAAAGGCTATTGGCTTTCAGGTGCTGAATCTGGAATATTCCCCCATTAAGGGGCCAGAGGGAAATATTGAATATCTTCTTCACCTGCAGAATAGCGGAGGGGACGGCAGGGAAGAGCTGCCGATAAGCCCTGGAGATGTGGTGGAGGCAGCTCACAGAGAGCTGGATAAATAGCAGAAGCGAAGAGGCTTAAGGGGAGAAGGGAAGAATCGGAAAGGCGGAGCAGGTGAGATGAAATATTTTTATATGATTGTCAACCACTCAAAGAAAAAGGCAGAATATGGGGCAGAATTGATCCGAGGCTACCTGGAGAAGAAGGGCTGTGAGTGCGTGGTGTGGGACGCCAGCGACACAGACGTACGAAAAGCCCGGAGGCCGCAGTTCCGCTACACAGACAGGGAGGCGGTTCCTGGCTGGATTGAGTGCGCCATTGTGCTGGGAGGAGATGGAACTCTGATTCAGGCTGCCAGAGATCTGGCAGGAAGCAATATTCCGCTGCTGGGAGTCAACATGGGCACGCTGGGATATTTGGCTCAGATTGGGCGGGAGGAGGATATTTTCCCCGCTTTAGATGAGCTGATTGCCGATCGCTATGGGCTGGAGCAGCGGATTATGTTAAAGGGAACCGTGATTTCAGACGGAAAGGTTGTGGCGGAGGATATTGCCCTGAATGACATTGTCCTCTCCAGAATGGGGCTGAATATGCTCCGGTTTAACCTTTCAATTGACGGGGAGTTTTTAAACGATTATTCGGCGGATGGAATCATTGCCGCCACACCAACTGGATCTACGGCCTACAATCTGTCAGCAGGAGGCCCCATCGCGGTGCCGGATTCAGAGATGATTCTGCTGACACCTATCTGCCCTCACACGCTGAATTCCAGAAGCGTGGTGCTGGCGCCGGATCGGGTGATTGAGCTGGAAATTACAGGACGGGGGGAGACGGGAAAGTTTTTGAGTTTTGATGGAGACACTCAGGTGAATTTAAAAAACGGAGATCTGGTGCGGATTGAACGGTCAGAGACAGTAACTACGCTGGTTCGCCTGAAAAAGGTATCGTTTTTAGAAAATCTGAGGGATCGGATGAAGCAGATTTAAGGCAGATGAAAAGAAGGGGAGATAACACATGAAACTGGAACGTCACAGCAAAATTGTGGAACTGATTGGAAAATATAATATTGAGACTCAGGAGGAGCTGGCAGAGTACCTGAATAAGGAGGGCTACAATGTTACGCAGGCCACTGTGTCCAGGGATATCAGAGAGTTAAAGCTTTCTAAGATCCAGGGGGAGCATGGACGGCAGAAATACGCAGTGTTTCACCCGCAGCAGACAGCTTTTAACGATAAGTACATCCGTATTCTGAGAGATGGCTTTCTCTCCATGGATATGGCGCAGAACATTTTGGTGATTAAAACAGTAGCGGGTATGGCCATGGCGGTGGCTGCTGCTCTGGACGCTATTCATTTCAGCGAAGTTGTGGGCTGTATAGCAGGAGATGATACCATTATGTGCGCGGTCAGAAGCGTGGACGATACCATCCTTCTGATGGATAAATTAAAAAAGATAGTCAATCATTAAAAAAGTCCGGAGGACGGACAGTTATAATAGAAAGAGGTGATACCATGCTGTTTCATCTGAGCGTCAGAAACCTGGCTCTGATTGATTCCGCTGAGGTGGAATTTGAGGAAGGGCTTAATATCCTGACAGGAGAGACAGGAGCAGGAAAATCGGTTATCATCGGTTCTGTAAACGCAGCTCTGGGCGGAAAAACGTCGAAGGACATGATCCGCCAGGGCTGCGATTACGCCTATGTAGAGCTGGTATTTTCTGTTACAGATGAAAAGAAGCGGCAGGAGCTGGCCGCTAGGGAGGTCTGCCCTGATGCAGACGGAAATCTTATCATATCGAAGAAAATCATGCCTTCCAGAAGCATCAGCCGCATTAATGACGAAACGGTGACAGCTGCCAAGCTTCGGGAGATTACGGGAATCCTTATTGATATTCACGGACAGCATGAGCATCAGTCCCTTCTCTATCACACCAAGCATCTCGAAATCCTTGATGAGTATGGAAAATCCAGAATTGCCAAATTAAAAGAACAGACAGAGGAAGCTTACCAGGAGTACACAGCTGTGAAAAAAAAGCTGGAATATTACCGGAGCGGCAGGGATCAGCTTCTGAGGGAGACAGATTTTCTGCGCTTTGAGATCGAGGAAATTGAGAACGCCGGGCTGAAACCAGGCGAAGAGGAAGAACTGGAGAGCGCCTATCGCCGTTTTTCTAATAGCCGTAAGATCGTAGAAAGTCTGTCGGAGGCCTATCAGGCAGTTAATGGGGATGCTGTTGCAAAGGCTCTTCTGGCAGTGGAGAAGGCGGCAGAGTATGACGAGGGGATTTCCGGCATCCGGGATCAGCTCTACGATGTGGACGCACTGATGAGCGACTTAAACAGGGAAATTTCTTCCTATATGGAGGGCATGACCTTCGATGAGGAGGCTTTTCGCGAGACGGAGGAGCGCCTTGATCTGATCCGGGGACTGGAAAACAAATACGGTGACACCATAGAAAAGGTGCTAAACAGCCTGGATAAGAAGAGGGAAAAGCTGGAGGAGCTGGAACACTTTGACCTGAGGAGGGAGGAGACAGAATGCCGTTTTGCAGAGCTGGAAGGCCGTCTGGAGACTCTCTGTGAGGAACTGTCCAGAATTCGCCGGGAAACGGCTCAGACTCTGACAGAGCGAATGAGGGAAGGCCTTTCAGACCTGAATTTCTTAAATGTAGAGTTTACCATGGGATTTCGCCGTCTCTCCCACTACACCGCAGGCGGATTTGACGAGGCGGAGTTTTTGATTTCCACCAATCCGGGCGAGCCGCCGCGCCCTCTGGGAGCCGTGGCATCCGGAGGAGAGCTGTCGAGAATTATGCTGGCTATTAAGGCTGTTTTAGCGGATACAGACGATATTCCCACACTGATTTTCGATGAGATTGATACAGGAATCAGCGGCCGGACGGCGCAGATGGTGTCTGAGAAGCTGAGTCTTATTGCAGGAAATCATCAGGTCATCTGCATTACCCATCTGCCTCAGATTGCGGCCATGGCTGACAGCCACTATGAGATACGAAAGACCACAAAGGACAGCAGAACCGTGACACAGATTAAACGTTTGTCCGAGGAACAGATGACTGACGAGCTGGCAAGACTCCTTGGCGGAGCGGAGATTACGGAGGCCGTGCGCCAGAACGCCCGGGAAATGCGGGCGCTGGCTGCAGAGAAGAAGCGCCTTAATCGTCAAACCCCATAGCCTCCATAGCCTGCTCCAGCAGGTCGTCCTCTCGATCTATGCTTTCCTCACTTCGGATAATTTCAATCTGCTGAGTGATAAAGTCTTCTCTTGATATTTCCCCGGCCTGGTAGCTTCGTTCCAGGGAATCTTCCTGGGCTTCCAGCTGCCGCTCCTTCTTTTCCAGTTCAGCCTTAGCAGAGCGGAGTTCGTCAAGACTGCCGCTGGGGACAGAGGGATTGCTCTGGAGATAGGCCAGATCCATGCTGTCTTCCAGCTGGTCTTTTTCCTGTTCCAGGGAATTTTCCTGAGCTTCCAGCTGCGATTTCTGTGCGGTGAAATCTTCTCTGGACAGCTTTCCAATCCGGTAATCTGCTTCCAGATTTTCGATGTCAATGTCAATGGCATCCAGCTCTGCCTTGACTTTGTAATAGCTTTCTTCCTCTGATGGAAGTGAAGCGTTTTCTGCCAGGACATCTGTCTGCGAAGGAGCTGTCAGGGATATATCGTCCTGTGAAGTTTCTGCCTTTCCCCCCTCAGAACTTTCCATGGAAGATATGGGCTGCGTTTTAACTGGATTCTGCCCGGAGCATCCGGCAAGGAGAAGAGCCAGAAGTGTTCCGGCAGCCGCTGTTTTCATGATTCCTCTGCCATGTGCAGATCTTGCGTCATATTTGTTGTCATTGCGTTTCATAAAAAATCCTCCTTTTGCTGATTACATAAAAAATATAAATATTTTAA
Organism: Clostridium sp.; assembly: GCA_018377235.1. Taxonomy (GTDB): domain Bacteria; phylum Bacillota; class Clostridia; order Lachnospirales; family Lachnospiraceae; genus Otoolea. The sequence continues at coordinate 27,009 of JAGZZT010000005.1, read as the reverse complement.
GAACTATGAAAGTTCTTCCTGTCCTAGTTTCTCATGCTTTCTGTTGATAACTATAGTTTACAAGAGTAAAATTAAAAATACATTAGAAATAATAAAAAATGATAAAATATAGAAGAAAAAATAAAGTTGAGAAATAAGCGAGGAGGAACCATATGAGAATTTTGCTTGCAGAGGATGAGCCGGATCTTCGGGAGATTACCGCAAAACGGCTCAAAGCGGCTGGCTTTGGAGTGGATGGCTGTCCGGATGGGGAGGAGGCTCTTTACTATCTGGAGAACACAGAGTATGACGTGGCTGTCCTGGACATTATGATGCCGAAAATGGATGGTTTGGCGGTGCTGCGAACTTTGAGAAGCCGGGGAAGCCAGATTCCGGTGCTGCTTCTGACTGCTAGAGACTCAGTGGGAGACCGGGTGAACGGCCTGGACGCCGGGGCAGATGATTATCTGACAAAACCTTTTGAATTTGAGGAGCTGGCGGCCCGGATCAGGGCTCTTTTGAGAAGACGTTCTACAGAGAAGACAGATGCTGTCTCAGTGGGAGACCTGACAGTTGAATTTTCTGCCAGGAAAGTGATCAGGGGAGGAAAGGAGATCAGCCTTTCTACCAGGGAATTCGCCCTTTTGGAGTCCTTAATCCGCCATAAAGGAGCTGTGTTATCCAGAACCCAGCTGGAAAATCAGGTCTGGGATTACGGCTTTGAGGGAGGAAGCAACATTGTGGATGTATACATTCGATATCTCAGAAAAAAGCTGGATGACCCTTTTGAGAAAAAACTGATTCATACAGTCCGGGGAGCCGGGTATACTCTGCGGGAGGAGTAATATCATGAAGAAGAGGCATAAGGGACTTTCCATTAAGGCCAGAGTGACACTGTGGTATACCTTTTTTATGGTTCTCGTGTTTGGAATTACAGCAGTATATCTGATTTCATCCTCCCGCCGCATGTCAGGAAGGCAGATGAGAGAGCAGCTGGTAGACACAGTGACAGACGCTGTTTCACAGGTCAGCTTCCGGTATGGGGAACTGGACACAGAGGAACTGGATTTTTATAAAAATGGCGTTTCTGTGTTTCTCTATGATACAAAGGGACGTCTCCTGGCGCCTAAAGTAACGCGGGGAATTCAGGTAGATTCCCTTTTGGAGGATCAGACAATTAAGACAGCCTCCAGCGGCAGAGAGCGGTGGATGATTTACGATGTGTATTCAGAAGGAACGGACGCCGGCTTCTGGGTGCGGGGAATGATTTCTATGACAGAGTACGGCCAGGCGCTGGGAAATCTGCCTCTTCTGTTTGGATCTGCTCTTCCGCTTCTGGCGGCAATAGCCGCTTTCGGAGGCTGCCGGATTACGAAGAGGGCGTTCAGGCCAGTAAAACAGATGGCAGAGACAGCCAGGGCCATTGGCTCAGGAAGCGACTTGAGCCAGCGGATCGAAACGGACGGACGAGGAGATGAGCTGAATCGTCTGGGAGATACTATAAATGAGATGCTGGCCCGCCTTCAGGCCTCCTTTGAGACTGAGCGGCAGTTTTCCTCAGATGTCTCTCACGAGCTGCGCACGCCGATTGCAGTGATCCGTTCACAGTGCGAGTTTGCCCTTTCCGGGCAGGCTGGGGAAGAGGAAAAGAAAGAGGCGCTTGAAGCCGTTTTAAAGCAGTCTGAGAGAATGAATGCTATTGTATCCCAGCTTCTCCTTCTGAGCCGGGCAGAAAATGGAAAATTTGTGCCGGAGAGAGAATCGGTAGCTCTGAATCTGCTCTGCGAAACAGTCTGCGAGGAGCTGGAGTCTGAGGCCGAAGAGCGCCAGGTGAAGCTTACCTGGAAAACGGAGGCTCTTCAGATAACAGGAGATGAGACGCTCTTAATCCGCATGGTCAATAACCTGGTGTCGAACGCTATCCGGTACAATCGCCCAGGCGGCAGCGTGGAGGTTCTTCTGAGAAAGAGGGACAGATACGCCGTTTTGACGGTGAAGGATACAGGGATTGGAATTAAGAAGGAAGATTTAGGGCAGATATTTAACCGGTTTTACAGGGCCGATCGTTCCAGAAGCTCAGAGGGAACTGGTTTGGGACTTTCCATGGCAGAGTGGATTGCCAGAGTTCACGGAGGAGACATCCGGGCGGAGAGTGTCTTTGGGGAAGGAAGCGTATTTACAGCAGAACTTCCGGCAGAGAAATAAAGGGAAAGAGGCTGATGTAAAAATTAAAGTATCCTGAAAATCCGGAAGGATTCCTAAAATAAAAGGATTCCTCCCGGATTTTTCTATGCATAGAACGAGGGTATCGCTCTATCATCTGATTTGATGATTTTGCAATACCCTCTTTTCTTGGAAAGGTTTCATTAACAAATAAAAGGATTATTTCTGCATAATGTGGATAGCAAAGCCGCCGAACTCTCCTGCCAGATAGACATTCTTTAATCTGCCGTCCTCTGTGTAAGCGGCAGTGTCCATGTTGAGGGAGAAGCCTTTCTCCTTCAGTTCCTCAGCGGCTGCTGTCAGATCCGGAGTACGCATGGCAATGTGGCCGTTTGTTCCAAGGAACGGAGCTTTCATGCACTCAAAATATGGACCTGCAAACTCGGATTTCTGCCCATGGCGCGGCTCCAGGTTGAATACCAGACTTAACAGCTGGGCTAATTTCTCAGCTTCCTCTGTATTCGGAGTATTGATTCCAACGTGCTCTAATTCAAATTTATTCTTCATAACTGTACCTCTTTCTTTTACAGGCCCGAAGTGATTACATCGGGAATACCAACAGAGCTCCTGCTGTCAATGCCAGCAGACGGATGAAGTACTGCGGAATGGTGAACTTACAGAATTCCTTACTGCTGTAGTTTCCGACGCCCATAACCATGGCCGGCATACCGTCTATAGGAAGGAAGTGTCCGCACCATCCGGAGATTACGATTGCGCACGCTGCTGCAGTCGGATCAAGTCCAAGGCTTGTGCAGGTAGCGATGGCAAGAGGAGCGAATACGTAAACAGTTCCGATTGTAGATCCTGTCAGTGTAGCGAGCACACTTGTAAGGATGCAGAACGTGAAAATCATAACGAACGGGTTTACGTTGGTTCCCAGCATATTAGCTACAGTGGAACCTACCAGGTCTGTCAGTCCGGTGCTTCCAAGAGCATCGGCCACACCAATTACGCCGGCGGACATCAGGATGATAGGAGCGCTGATAGAATCGCGGATTTCTTTGAAGTCCAGAACTCCTGTCACAAGGATTACACCAACAGAGATACCTGCGATAGCGTAGCCTGCATCGCCGATTTTACTCTGAAGAAGCATACCAACTACAGCTAAAATGAATACGAAATAAGTAACCTGCTCTTTCCACTTTGGAAGAGAGAAAGCTGTGTCTTCGGCAGCGGCTGCATCAGTGGAAGCTGCAATCGGATGATCCGGCAGAAACTTATACTGAATCACACAGTTAAGCAGGAAGCCTAAGGACAGGAACAGGTTTACAATAGCAAATTTAGAAACCGGGATGTTGGCTGCAACGCCGGCGCTGTTTAAAACTGCGATTACAATACCATACTGTAGTGCTGTGTTAAACGGAAGCAGCGGATGGTTCGCAGCGAAACCTGCTGTCATAACAACCTTAGAAGGCGGAAGCTGCTTTGTGTAGGGCAGTGTGGACAGGAAGCCGATAACCATAACATAGTAAGCAGTGGAACCGGTTCCAAACAGGCTGCAGCCTAACATAACAATGATAATCATCAGCAGGTAAGCCTTGATGCCGCCCTGGCTGGCAATTTTAAACATGGTCTTCTTGAAATTAGCGATAAAGCTTGTTTTCTGAAGAGCTGCGATGATTGCCATGAACTCGGCAAGCATAACGATGGTTGCGTTAGAGAATCCGCCGAAGGCCGCCTTGATATCTGCTATTCCGAAAATGACAAGCAGAAGACAGGCCAGCAGAGGCGGTGCGCCAAATGGCAGCTTGTCCATCATGATCAGAACGACCATGAGCGCTGTGATTGCTAAAGCAATAATCATTTGGGTGGTCATATTGTTTTCCTCCTCATAATCTTATAGTAGCCTCGTGCCCAGTGCAGCCAGTTCTGCAATCTGCACAATCTGGTAAGGCTTTCATTTGCACTAATTATATAAGATGCTGTAAGAGAAGACAATAAAATCAACCCCTGATTATGTTTCATTTATGAACAAATATTAAAAAAGTATAAATATGAATTGAAATAGTGTTTATAAATGAAACTATATATAAGGAAGACAAAAAATAAGTTTCATTTTAGAACAAGTATTAAAGAGAGAAAAATGTTTTCTGGCTCCACTTGAAGTCGCTGAAAACATTTTTCTCTCTTTTACAAAAAACGCCAAAAGGAGAGCGGAGCCTGCGCTCCGCCCTCCTCAGGCAAGTGATCATGCTGTTAGTTTCTGCCATTTGTCATGCGGACGGCATAGTCGATAGCATTGACAAGGCTTAACTCGTTGCTGGTGCCTTTTCCAGCCAGGGCGAAGCCTGTGCCATGATCCACGCTGGTGCGGATGATCGGAAGCCCCAGCGTTACGTTGACACCCTCCACGGCCTTCCAGGCCTGCAGCTCTCTGTCATAGACAAAGCCCACTGTCTTCAGCGGGATATGTCCCTGATCATGGTACATACACACTACGATGTCGTACCAGCCGCCCAGAGCCTCGGAGAAGACGCTGTCCGGCGGAATAGGGCCGACGGCATTGATGCCCTCTGCTTTTGCCGCCTCGATAGCTGGCTTGATTTCCTCGATTTCCTCTGTGCCGAAGAGGCCGTTTTCACCACAGTGGGGATTCAGGCCGGCTACAGCGATCTTTGGGTTTTCGATTCCCATATCTTTGCATGCCTTGCGGGCGATCTCGATCACCTCCAGAACGCGGGCCTTTTTTACCCGGTCGCAGGCCTCCCTGAGGGAAACATGGGTGGAAACATGAACTACCCTCAGATCATGGTGTGCTAACATCATCGTGTATTTCTTGGTGTTTGTATATGTGGCATAAATTTCTGTATGGCCGTCAAAGTGGGTATAGCCGTCAGAGTTTTCACCGTGATAGAACTCAAGAGCTTTGTTCATGGCTTCCTTGTTCAGAGCATTGGTGCAGGTAGCGTCTACCTCCCCGGTCAAGGCCAGCTCAATCACCTTTTTTACGCACTGGAACGCGGCGTTTCCTCCTTCGATGCTGACCTGGCCGATAGGGAATTGTTCCACATTAGGGATCAGCTCCAAATGCAGCACATCAATGACACCGCACTGGAACAAGGCGTCGCTTACCTTTTCGCAGCGGTGAATTGCAATATCGGGACGGCCTACGAAACGGGCCGCCTGTTCGATCATCTTTGCATCGCCCACAACGATAGGGCGGCAGCTGTCATAGACCTCAGCGTGAGCCAGAGCCTTGACGGTGATCTCGGGGCCGTTTCCGGCAGGATCACCCATAGTAATACCGACAATCGGCTTTGCGTTCATAGTCGTACCCCCCTTAATTAGCGCATACCCTTAGCTTCGTTTTCAGCCAGAACCTTCTTTAATGCCTGGATACCTTCTTCTGGAACCTGGTTGAACGGAGCGCGGCACGGTCCTACATTGTAGCCTAAGAGACGAGTGGCAGTCTTAACGATAGTGTTCGGGTTGCCGTACTTGAAGCATGCGCGGAAACTCTGAATGCTTGCGTTGGCAGCCTTGGCTTCCTCGATCTTGCCCTCCATGAACAGGTTGTAGATGGAAGCCATGGTGTGCGGATATACGTTTGCGCAGCCTGCGATTCCGCCTGTACCGCCTGCCAGAAGAGTCCAGATGATTAACTGGTCGTTTCCGGACAGTGTGCAGAACTTGCCGTTTGTCTTCTTGGCGCCTGCGTCAATGTATCCTAAAATATTTGTGAAGTTTCCGCTGGAATCCTTAGCGCCTACGATGTTCTCGATCTGAGCCAGGCGGGCTACAGTAGCCGGAGCCAGAGCGTTTCCTGTACGTGCAGGGATGTTGTAGAGAACGATAGGCATGTCAACTGCCTCTGCAACAGCCTTGTAGTGAGCGTAGAGCTCGTCCTGGCTGGCAGCCGCGAAGCTCGGTGTGATGATGGAGAGTACGTCTGCGCCTGCAGCCTGAGCCATCTTGCTCTGCTCGATCGTCTCCTTGGTGGAGATGCAGCCGGTTCCTGCGTATACCGGAACACGTCCGTTGCACTGCTCGATCACAGTCTCTAATACAAGCTGCTTCTCCTTGGCGTTCAGGATGTAGCCCTCACCGTTTGTTCCAAATGGGAAGAGTGCGTGAACGCCGCCCTCGATCATACGGTCTACCTGGTTGCGAAGCTCTGCTACGTTGATGCTCTCGTCATCGTTCATAGGTGTGAGAATTGGCGGGATAATACCTTTAATTTCAACTGGTTTCATAGTGAATTCCTCCTGTGTTATGTAAAATATAAAATGATATTTGGGTTTAAAACAGCGCCCTACAAAATCTCCAGATAGAGCTTTCTCGCATCCTCAGGCGTTACCTGGCGCGGATTGTTTACAAGAAGACGCTGTACCTGCATTCCTGCCTCTACCAGGCCATCCAGATCCTCCTCGGGAACGCCGAATTCCTTTAAGCTGGTCGGGATATCCAGGTGCTTTACAATTTCTTCCAGACGGCTGATGATCCATGCAGATTTCTCGGCGTTTGTCTTGCATGTCTTTACCTCGTCATGGCAGCAGCGGTCATAGGCAATGGCAAAGCGCTCCTGGCAGGCCGGCTCATTGAAACGCATAACCGGAGCTAAGAGGATCGCGTTGGAAACGCCATGGGCAATGTGGTACTTGCCGCCTAAGGGGTAGCTGAGGGCGTGAACCGCTGTGGTTCCGCTGGCTGTGATAGCCAGACCGCCGTAGTAGGCTGCGATCTGCATACGGTTCTTTTCTGTCATGGCCTCCGGATCGTCGCAGGCCTTCTCGATATTATTGAGAATCAGGTCAAGGCCCTCTAAAGCGTAAAGGTCGCTGAACGGATTGGCCTTGTTGCTGGTGAAGCACTCGATGCAGTGAGCCAGGGCGTCTACTCCGGTAGCCGCCGCAATCTTGCGCGGAAGGTTTTTAATCATGCGGGCGTCCAGAATCACATAGTCGGCAATCATGTTTTCATTGACAATGCCCACCTTTAATTCTTTCTCAGGAACGGCTACAATGGCGTTTGGAGTTACTTCTGCGCCGGTTCCGGCAGTGGTAGGAATCAGGATAATCGGAACACATTTTTTAGCGCGGCCCGGCTCGTCTAAGAGTTCCTTCACGCCGTACTCGTCTGTTACCAGAATGCTGGCTAATTTAGCCGCGTCCATAACGCTTCCGCCGCCGCAGGCCACAATCATGTCAGCTCCGCTGGCCTTGAATTCGTCCACCAGCTTCTGAACGGCCATGTAGCTTGGTTCTGCTGGAAGATCGTCCAGCACATAATATTCTGCGCCTGCCGCTTTGACAGCTTCCTCGGGAAGGGCGAAAAGACCGGCCTCCTCGATTCCCTTATCAGTAAACATAGCTGCGCGCTTTACGCCGTTGGATTTTAAAATAGAAGTAATGTTGTCCATAGCGTTCTCGCCGCCGTAAACGGCGTGAGGCATTTTCAGATTATAAGTAGTAAGCATATTTAAAACCTCCTTGAATGGTTTCGTGTATAAAGATTAACGGCTCTGAGCCGCGGTAGGATTGTAAAGTCCTACGCGCTCTCTCTTCTCGCCCAGTACGTCCTCCTCACTGAAGCGGACGTATTTTACGCCCAGACGGGTGCGGGCGGCGTATGCCAGGTGAAGCATGCCGTCGCGTGTCTGCATCAGGTACGGATATTCGTACTGCTTGTTGTTTGTCTTATTTTCGTCTCCGATGAAGCCCTCGCCTCTCTCCATCCAGCGGATGATTGGGAAGGTTAAACCACCGTCCTCAGAGAGAGCCACTGCTACTGGGCAGCGAAGTCCCGGCCATGCTGCTTTCCCTGGCTGCGGATCCGGAGTGCAGGTCGGATTGTAGGCAATGGCAACGCGTCCGCTCTGAAGCTTAATGGCACTGATACTGGAGTTATTATTTGGAAGGGGAGTCGGCTCCGGCTTGGTCCATGTCTCGCCCCAGTCAAAGGATTCGCTTCTGTGAATGCGGTATGCCTCGCGGTTTCTCATAAATGCAGCCAGGTGTCCAGGCTCTAACTCTACCACGTTGGCGTGAACGTGTCCGTTGCTCTCAGGCATCATTACCTTTTTCCAGGTCTTTCCCTGGTCGTCGGAAATGCGGAAGGCAGTCGGATCGCCGGAAAGGCCGTCTGCAGAGTCAGTGCAGATCCAGTTGGAGAAAATCCAGCGTCCATTTGAAAGCACCTGGATTGGCTGGCGGCAGAAGGTACCTTCCTCTGGGAAAATTGTCTCATAAGGTCCCCATGTCTTTCCGCCGTCTGTGCTCTTCTGGCAGCGGACAACGGAGGTAAACTGCATATTGTCCTTTCCTTCCTGGCGGTCTAACTGGGCTGTGTACATAGCCCATACGGCATTGTCGGGACCATAAAATAAGGAAGGATTCTGTTCGCTTCGCTCTGGGTCTCCGGAAATATCCGTCGGAGGGAGCCATGCGGGGGCATCCTTTGGGAGAAGAGAGCAGATGATACGGATATCAGCGCTTCCCTCATAGGTTCCGGCGAACCAGCAGCACAGCAGATCGCCGTTTGGCAGCTCTGCCATGGCAGGAGCGTGAGCGGTGGGATAGCCGCCTGTGGGAAGCAGAGCCTCGCAGGTTCCCATCTCTTCGTTTTCGTAAATGGTTCCGTCCCAGGTTAAACCGGGAAGTTTTGGATATGTCATAATGTTTTCCTCCAAGTATGTAATGTTAAAAGTAAATTGTGATAATTAAATTGGTAATGAGCAGCCGGAAAATATTAATCAGCAATTCGTTTTGCCAGGTCTGTCAGCAGGGCTTCCTGACCGAAGCCGCCGGATTTTGTAATAATATGGCGGGTGCAGCCGTTGTAGGTAAAACGGGCCAGCACTACGCCGCGTTCCAGCTCGCACAGCGGTTCTAGCTCGCTGACGCCGACACAGTTCATACACTGGAGCAGCGTATCGCCTCCAGTGAGAAGAAGAGTGCCCAGAGAAGGGCTGGCAAAGATTTTTCCCACCAGACAGCCGAGACAGCCTGCGATCCGGACTCTCAGAGTTTCCCGGTCAATGCCAAGGGCTGCGGCATAGTCGGCAGTGGGCTGGTTTCCGCCCAAATCATTGCTCTCAATAATGCAGTGCGAGTGGGAAGCCAGCATGTCTTCAATACCCTGAAGCGCCTTTTTTCCCTGCTCTGTCTGCCAGTACCCAGGTTCCAGCTTCTGCTCCGGGCTCAGGCGGAGTCTGGAAAAACCTGATTTTTCCGCATGATCCAGCTGAGCCAGAGTAATGGAATTAACACTTCCGCAGACAACCAGAAGCCGTGGATCCAGCTGAGGAATGGCGGCGGGCTTGTCTGATGCAATATCTAAAAGCTCAGGCAGCACGGCTCCGAAGCCGGCACATCCGGCCATGATGGAAAGCATGCCCTTTTCAAACAATTTTTTTCCGGTTTTGAAGAGATCGGAAGGGGTAGAAGCATCAAATACCAGAATTCCTTCCTGTTCTGGAACAGATCCATCGTTTGTCAGTGCTGGAAAGCTGAAGGATGGGAGGCTGGACTGCTCTTTGATTAAATCTGTGATAACTGAGTGAACCACTGGCTCAAATGGATCAACTCCGAAAGGGCTTTCTGTTACAGGTACTCCGTCTACATAATGAATTCCATCTCTGGTAATACGGCCTGTCTGAGGAAAGGCTGGCAGGAAGGGAAGGCTTCTGCAGCCGCTGGCTGTGAGAACTGCAGCCAGCTCGGCTCCTATGTTCCCCCTCAGGGCAGAATCTGTCTTTTTGTAAATATAGCGGACACCGGCTTCTTTGGCTCTTCTGGTAAGACGGGCTACAATATCGAAGGCCTTTTCAGCTGGCAGATGACGGGTTTCTGTGTCTGCCACTAAAACACTGTCATGGTAAGCGGAAAAATCTACCTCAGGATCTACAAGCACCCGGGTTGAAACGCCGCGGGCGGCGAATTGAACGCCAGTATCCAGCGCGCCGGTAAAATCATCCGCAATAATTAAAAGAAGGATCATAGTTCTTCCTCTTTTCTTTCATTGATACTATATATTATGCCGTATTTAAACGGTTTTGGCATCGAAAAAAACAATAAAACTGTTTCGTTTTTAAACTAAATCAGAGGAAGGGAGAAAAATAAAAGAGATAGCCATGAAATATGTTTCAAAATAAAACAAATAAAAACAAAAAAGAAAGAGGAACGAAAAGAATAGTATCAAAAATAAACGGAATACCCAATTTTTAAATTCTGACAAAACAGTCTGTACTGCTGGAGAGGGAGAAAAGTCATATTTTTATTTAAAAAACATAAAATGTAAAAAATGGTTTCAGGGGTAACCCCATGAAAGAATATATTGAAGAACGGGCAGTGGAGATCGCCAATTACATCATAGACCATAACGCTACGGTGCGTCAGACGGCGAAAAAGTTTGGAATCAGCAAAAGCACGGTGCATAAAGACGTTACCGATCGCTTAGAAGATATCAATCCTTCCCTGGCGGCTCAGGCGAGAGTTGTGCTGAATATTAATAAGGCGGAGCGCCATATCCGCGGCGGACTGGCTACAAAAGAAAAATATCAGCATCAGCTTCAGGCCTGCAGCGCTGAGAAAAAATTTCTGTAAGCAGAAGAGGAATAAAAAGAATGGCTTACTAATAAAATGATAACAATCAATGGAACAGGGAGCTTTTTATGAAGTATATGGGGAAAATGAAAAAGCTGGCTGCTTTGGCTGCGGGTATTCTGCTGTCCTGCGTTTGCTTTCTGAGCGGTTGTTCTGGAAAAGCGCCGGAAGAAAAGGTAAAAGATCTGGAGTTTACTGTGATAGGGCAGAATGAAATTCCCAAGGAACTTCTGGATATGATTGAGCAGAAAAAAGCAGAAGAATTTCGTCTGACTTACACCAGCGGAGAGGATCTTTACATAGCTGTAGGGTATGGAGAACAGCAGACAGGAGGATTCAGTATTGCCGTTCCAGAGTTCTATCTGACTGAAAATTCAATTGTGATAAAGACAGAGCTTCAAGGACCGGAACAGGGAACTCAGCAGGGAATATCCCCATCGTATCCATTTGTTGTTATTAAAACAAAATTTATTGAGGAGCCGGTTGTATTTCAATGACGCGCAGCCTTCCAGAATCTTTGATTGTGGAAGGCTGTTTTTGTGGCATAGGAAATTGCGTCCTATGTCACAAAAAACGCTCCGCTTAGGAAGCGCATTCGTGTGAAGAAGGAATATGCCGCAGATGACCGGGAACGGCGTGGGAATGTGCTCAGGCACACTCTTTATTTTCTTATTATTTTTTAAGGTTTGAAAATAGTATACAAAAAATGCGATAAAAATCTGTGAAATGTCACAATGAATATAGGGGAAAAACAGGTTGATTTTTGAAAAAAATTTGTTACACTGAAGCTATCTTCCACATCCGTTTCACTTTCTGAGAACGATTTTGATTTTCGGCAGGCGTCAGTGTCAGCTGACAGCTTTCCATAGCAGATATCCTGCAAAATTTCAATTAAATGAATCATAGAGCCTGCGCTGATTTGAGCGGGAAGCACGAAATATACCAAAGTGCAGCAAAGGCCTGCAGGTGCTCCTCCTCAGAAGCAGATCTGCAGATGAATAACAGCTGGCTCTGATATTCTGAAGGAGGGAGAAGATTATGGGATATAACAGAGCAGCAACGGTATTTGTGCGGAAAGCGCTCCGGGCAGCAGAGGCTGTCTGTATACTGAGTTTACTAGTACCTGCCGTATCACAGGCGGAAGAACTGCAGCCTCCGAGGGAAATTTTGAGGTATTCAGAACCGAAAGCGGATTCGGAACAGCTGGAAGAACCGCCGGATGTGTTTATGAGGGAGAACATTCCTTATGAGCTGGCATCATGGGAGATTGCAGAAGGAGGGCTTCCCGGACGTATGCAGTATGGAGAATCTACAGTAGTCTACGAAAAGATAGGTATGAATGCGGAGATTCCGAAGACAGCAGAGATTTCTATTGAAGGGGAAGATGGACTTTTTTCTGTGCCTCTGGTACAAAGCGAGTATACGAATGAGCGGTGGGAGAATGACTTTTCATTTACTCTTACCTTCCACTCCTGCCAGGCAGATATCTATGAACTGGGAGGGGTAGAGATTTTTGTGGATTCGGACTCAGAACAGCCCAGACTTTGGGGATATGAGGACGAGCTGCTGGAATTGATTGGTCTTCCGCAGGAGTCCTACAGGATTACAGGATATGAGTGGGCTGGGGAGCCATACTGGGATGAAACAGGTCTTTTGTGCCGGGATGCAGCTGCTAAAGGACAGAGACTGGTACGGGACTGCAAGGCAGTTTATGGGGGAGAGGTTATTTTGCCTCCCAGGGAAACTTACCGGACGAAGGCAGTATACCGCCTGAAAGAGAGGGAAAGAGCAGAGAAGACAGGTTCAGAGGAAAAACGGACAGGGGGAGAGAGCAGGCAGACAGAGTCTTTGGAGCCTGCGTGGTCAGAAGAGATAAGGCGTGTGATAAAGAGGTTTACTGCTGTTACTATCAGGTTTGGGCTGCTTTTCCTCCTGATAGTGCTTTTACGCCTGATGTTTCGAACAGGACGGGCTGTATGGGAACGGTGGGGCAGCAGAAAACGATAGATAGTGAAAAATAAACTGTTTTATTGGACTGCATTCCTGCATTGCACACGTGCAGGAATGCAGTTATACGGATATCAGATATTCTGCACAGTTTTTATAATGGATAGGAGAATGCAGATATCTTTAAGAAAGAATCAGATTTATTACAAAGCACAGTCCCATGCCTATAAAGGTTGGAAGAAGGAAGGCTGTCAGTGTCCATAACCAGCTTCCGGTTTCTTTGCGTATGGTTAGGCAGGTGGTGGAACAAGGCCAGTGAAATAGGGAAAAGACAGCCATACATACAGCTGTTTTCGCAGTCCAGCCATGAGCAGAAAGCAGGGAAAACAGCTGTGCCTGATCAGACATTTCTACCAGCTGCCCAGTCTGCAGGTAGGCCATAAGGACAATGGGGATCACAATTTCGTTAGCTGGAAATCCCAGAATGAATCCAGTCAGGATGATTCCATCCATGCCGAGCAGCCGTCCGAGAGGCTCCAGAAATCCGGATAGATAGGCCAGGAGGCTTATGCCGCTCCACTGAATATTGGCCAGCATCCAGATGATTAACCCTGCTGGAGCTGCTACAAGAAGTGCGCGGCCCAGAACAAACAAGGTGCGATCCAGAACAGAGCGTACAATTACCTTGCCGAATTGAGGCTTTCGGTATGGGGGAAGTTCCAGCGTAAAAGAAGATGGCATTCCTCGAAGCAGTGTTTTTGACAAAGCCAGAGAGGAAAACAGCGTGGCTCCAATTCCAAGCAGGATCAGACCTGTTAGGAAGATAGCTGTGGCCAGAGATGGCGAAATTGAGATTATACCGCTCTTTGACGCCTGAAAGCCGCCCATAAAAAATAGAGAAAGAGTGATCAGAGTAGGAAAACGGCCGTTGCAGGGAACCAGGGAGTTTGTAAGTATAGCGATCAGGCGTTCTCTTGGGGAATCGATGATTCTGCATCCTGTGACACCCACTGCATTGCAGCCAAAGCCCATAGCCATGAGTAGTCACTGCTTATGCCCTGCATTTTCTTTTTTCGATAGCAGCCTGGCAGGCTTCAAAGAGTTCTTCTGTTACAAGAGCCTCATGGGTAATTCCACTGTCAATCCACAGTTCTCTTGGATTTTTGATAATAAGAGGGCTTTTAAAAGAAAGTTTTCGGCTCTTTCCCTGAATCATACGGCCCAGATACACAGGATTATGAAGCATTTTCAGAATAGTATTGGCAGTCCAGCGTCCACTGTATGGATAGCGCTTTTCCTTTAATTGAGGATATTTACTGCATCGGTAATAGGAAGGAGGGAGAATGTGGGAGGCGTTTAATAACTGAGCAATTTGGGCGGGAGTTTTATCTTTTGCTCCCAGCGCGAAAATTTGTTTTACAATGGGAGAAGCATCTGGATCAGGAATTAAACGAATAGGAGGTCCGGGATGTTTTTGATAGCCATAGGGGGGAAAATTACCGATGTAGCTTCCGTCCTCCATGCGGATGCGCAGAGAGGAGCGAATTTTTTTAGAGATATCTCGGGCATACATTTCATTCATGATATTTTTAAATGGAATCATATCAGAGTCAGAGACTGCAGAATCGTACCCATCATTAACAGCGATAAAACGGACGTTCATAGAGGGAAAGAAGAATTCTGTATACTGACCTGATATAATATAGTTTCTTCCCAGGCGAGACAGATCTTTTGTCAAAATGAGGTTGATTTTTCCCTTTTTGATATCCTGTATCATGTCCTGAAAGGCTGGGCGGTCAAAAGTGGTTCCAGACCAGCCGTCGTCAGAATATTCTTTGACAATGGAAAAGCCATGTTCTTTTGCATAGCTCATAAGAAGGCGCCTCTGGCTGCCAATACTGGAACTTTCTCTGTGAGATTCGTCATCTTTGGACAGGCGCAGGTAAATTGCGCCTCTATACTGTATCATACTGTTCATCTGCATCACCATATGATTTGATTTCTTCTATATATATGCAGAAAACAGAAAGGGGATGCCGGATATAAAAAAACTGGAAAAACAGTTGTACAGGATCCTTAAAAATAGTATGATAGCCATAGAAATGTTACGAAAATGAGGAATGCATATATGGCAGAATTGATGTCAGAGTTGTGTGAAAAGGGTGTAGAGTTAATTTGGAAACAGTGTAATGAAGAGCTTTTTCCGCAGGGACTGGAATATTTGGAGAAGGCAGCAGAAAAAGGAGATGCAGAGGCACTGTTTTTTCTGGGATACTGCTGCAGCTGGGGGGACGGTTCAGTTGGCTTTAATGATAAAAGAGCGTATGAATATTATTTGGCGGGAGCGCGGGCAGGAAGTGTTCGCTGTGTGTTGGGAGCAGTACGCTCCGGACAGTACGATGACAGAATGAAACAACTGTCCAGATATTCCCTGAACGAAAGCTTTGAGCTTTTGACAGAAGCTGCAAAGAAAGGAGACGCATTTTCTGCCTATCAAATAGCAGAAGCCTTTTTCTACGAAGATGTTTATGAAATTCTTCCTAAGAGCGAGAGCTGGGCAGGACATTGCTTTAAGTGGTATGAAAGGGCTGGGGAAGGCGGAATTGTAAAAGCCATGAGAAGAGCTGGGAGCTGCTGCTTTTCGGGGACATATACGCTAAAAGACGAGGAAAAGGGAATTTTCTGGGCAGAAAAGGCGGCGGCATCAGGAGATGTATGGGGTCTGCTGCACATGGGGCTGTATACAGTGGAGAACCAGGATTTCGAGGCAGCGTTCGCTTACTTTTATGCGGCTGCCTGCCAGGGAGACGAAACGTCTCCATACTACCTGGGAGAGCTTTACATGAATGGATTAGGTGTAGAACAGAATTTTTCTCAGGCAGCAGTCTGCTTCGAGGAGGCGGCTAAACATGAGAACAGGGAGGCTCTTCTGAGATTAGGACAGCTTTATTCAGAAGAAACTTTCCGAGATGAGGAAAGGGCATATTATTGGTACAGCAGAGCTTACGGCTGCGGGAAAAGGGAAGCAGGGCTTCCGTTGGCCAGACTCTGCTTAATACCGGGAGAACATTGGGATTTGAAGAAAGCAGAGCAGCTTCTGGTAGAGTATGCATCTGAGAATAATCACTGGGAGGATCAAGACGAGGCCTGTCTGCTGTTGGGGCGGATATATGAGGGAGAGATAGAAGGGAAAGAAGTGCCAGATTGGGATAAAGCTATCGAGTATTATGAACGAGGCGCAGCGCAGGGAAATAAGGAATGTAAGGAGAGACTGGGTTATCTCTATTTTGAGGGCGAAAAGGTATTCCAGGATTACAACAGAGCTTTTCTCTTTTTTCAGGAGTGCAGAGAAAAGGGAAGTTTGAAGGATAGCCTTCCGCTGGCTTTTTTATATCAGAATGGATATGGCTGCGATAAGGATGAGAAGAAAGCGGCAGAACTTTATCTGGAAGCAGCGCAGAAAGAAAAAAATAAGGATGCTTATTATGAACTGGGAAAGCTGTATGAGAAGGGAAAACAGATTCCGCAGGATTTAGAGCAGGCAGTGGACTACTATCGCCAGGCGGCTCTCTATGGCCACGATGGCGCCAGAAGATGTCTGTCTCATTTTAAGCGGAATTTTTTTGGAAAATGGAAGAGAGTCCGCTGAAAAACAGATTCAGCTGTTCAGAAAGAGTGTTTCAAAAAGAATGTTTCATACAAGAGCAGTGACTACACACATGGTTAGACACTGCTTTCCGCAGGCATGGCATTTTTTAAAGGCACAGTCCATATTGAAGGCAGCCCGGGGGAGATATCCTAAATCCTCCAGAAGAGTGAATAAAGGAAAGAAAATGGCCATAGGAGGAAGCATAACAGATACAATCCAGGCAACAGAGCGATAAACTCCGAATACAAGAGCTTCTGTCAGCCATTCAGGAAATCCTGCGATCTGAAAAGCATCAGCCAGCCAGGTTTCTAAAAGGAAAAAGTGTTTCCACAGAAAAGCAGACGGGTAATTAGCTCCTGTAATTGTGATCCAGAAAATAAGGAGCAGAAGGAGGATCATCACGAGACTTCCAGTAAAGCGTCCAGTAAGAAAACGGTCCAGCTGTTCCTGACGCTTTCTATAGTTTTTTTTAGTATACTGCACAGTTTGTCTGACTATTTCCTCTGGTTTAAAGTCCTGCGGAGGATGTGAGGCAGACTTGGAGGAAGCTGAGACAATAGTTTCTTTTAATGATTCAATGCTTTTTTTGTCTCTGGCAACGCAGCTGAACACAGGGATATGAAGAATCTGTTCCAGCTGCTGAAAGTCGATCCGGATACCATTTTTTTCTGCTTCATCGCAGAGATTGACACAGAGTATCAGAGCAGTCTGCTCTATATCCGGCAGCTGGGAGATCTGTTTTAACAGGTGAAGTCCGCGTTCCAGACAGGTAGCGTCTGCGACAACGATCAAGACATCCGGATGGCTGGAACAAATACATGAATGGGCGATTTCCTCCTCCTCTGAGTGAGTTCTGAGAGAGTAAATGCCAGGAAGATCTGTAATGGTACAGACAGTGCCGTCAAAAGCAAAGCTTCCCTCTGCGCAGGAGACTGTTTTTCCAGACCAGTTTCCCGTATGCTGGGACAGCCCTGTCAATCCGTTAAAGACTGTACTTTTTCCTACATTAGGATTGCCGGCGAGAACGGCTGTTATTTGTTTCAAAGGGAACCACCTCCTTTGAAAGATTCATAGTTTGCTTTTTCTTCCAGTTCCTCTTCTGGCTCATTTTTGCAGCAGGAGGGAAGAGGCTCCGCCAGGATAAGCTGGGAATCCTCCTTTCGGATGGCAATGACAGCATTTCTTACTAAAAAGGCAGAAATATTGCCATGGCCTCTTCTCAGAGTACAGGTGACAGCAGCTCCAGGGACAAAACCAAGATCCAGAAGCCGTGAAACGATGGCAGGCTGTTCGGGCAGCCAATGTATTACTGCCGACTGTCCAGGCATCAGCAGACTGAGAGGATTTAACATATAATCACATCATAAAAACAGGCGTTACTATTTTATATGACTGAGGAGGGAGAAGGGTGACAGTTTCAAAGGCATCTGCGAAAAACAGAGCCTCTGATTCAAGCGTTTCGTTTTAGAGGATCACAGGGATATCCTGATCAATGGTCATAGAATGTTCTGTGACGATGCAGTCTTTTGCCAGGATCTGAACGCCATTTCTGGAAACTTGTTTTAAAGCGTCTGCGAAGGCAGGATGCGTATTTCGATTAGGGGTGAAGGCACAGATATCTTTCATCTGTATCACGAAGAGAATAATGGCGCCGTATCCTTCGCGGGCAGCCTCCTGAAGTTCCAGAAGATGTTTCAGGCCTCGTTCTGTGGGTGCATCAGGGAAGCTGGCAGTTCCATTTTGTTCCAGGGTAACTCCCTTTACCTCCATAAAATAGGTTTTCCCATCCTTCTGGAAAGAAAGATCAAAACGGGAATTACCAAATTTTACTTCTCGCTGAAGTCTGCAGACAGCTCCAAATCCTCCTCCAGCCAGCCATTCATAGGCAGCTTGGTTAGGGGCCTGTGAATCCATATTGATGAGAATTGTTCTGTTGGAGAAACCAGCATGTTTTTTGTAGACGCAGATGAGGGAGTATTCTGTTTTTCTTCCTTTTTTCAGGGCATCTGGATGGTGTTCAAGAACCAGCTGGGAGCCGGGCAGAAGGAGCTCTTTGCACCGTCCTGTATTTTTAACATGACAGACAGCAGGAACATTAGAATCTAAGAGGTGGGCTATAGCGATAAAGCGGTTGGGCCGTTCATCAAAAACAGCTTTGCAGATATTGATATATTCCATAGATATTCTCCTTACACGAATGAGCTTATAAGCTGGAGTTATGTATTCCGAAGATGCAGGCATGAGCGTACATCCTGGTCAAACAGGTTCAGATTCTATTTTGCATCAGAAGGAGAAAAAAAGCAATGACATTGCATATCATAAAAAAATGTGATAAAATTTTGAACCATAAAAAGGTGAATACTTTAAGCATTTAAAAGAAAAGAGGATGAGAGGAATGGAGATCTACTACAGCAGCACTAGAGGAAAAGAATCCCATGTGACAGCTTCCCAGGCAATTTTAAAGGGCCTGGCAGATGACGGAGGTCTGTTTATGCCGGACAGAATTCCAGCGTTAGAGCGGCCTTTAAAAGAATTTGCGTCTATGAGCTATCAGGAAACAGCCTATGAGGTCATGAAGCTGTTTTTAACTGATTTTACAGAGGAGGAGCTGAAGTCCTGTATTGCCAAGGCCTACGACTCTAAGTTTGACACGGAGGAGATTGCGCCTCTTGTGAAAGCTGACGGAGCTTATTATCTGGAGCTGTTCCACGGAAGCACGATTGCGTTCAAGGATATGGCGCTCTCCATTCTGCCCCATCTGATGACAACTGCGGCCAGAAAAAACCAGGTAAAGGATACCATTGTAATCCTTACAGCTACCTCAGGAGATACGGGAAAGGCTGCCATGGCCGGATTCGCAGACGTGGAGGGAACGAAAATCATTGTATTTTATCCCAAAGGAGGCGTGAGCAGAGTCCAGGAACTCCAGATGGTAACTCAGAAAGGGGATAATACTGCTGTTGTGGCGATTACCGGAAATTTTGACGATGCTCAAAGCGGCGTGAAAAAGATTTTTGGGGATAGGGAATTTGCTGCAGAGCTGTCAGCTTCCGGATATAGACTTTCCTCTGCGAACTCCATCAATATTGGGCGTCTGGTACCGCAGATTGTCTATTATGTCTATGCGTATGCAAAGCTTCTTGCCCACGGTGAGATAGAAGAGGGAGAGAAGATTAACATTACAGTTCCTACCGGTAATTTTGGAAATATATTGGCTGCTTATTTTGCAAAGAGGCTGGGAGTCCCAGTTCATAAGCTGATTTGCGCTTCCAATGATAATAAGGTTTTGTTTGATTTCTTCCAGACAGGAGTTTATGATAAACGCAGAGAATTTATTCTTACTACCTCTCCATCTATGGATATACTTATTTCCAGCAATCTGGAACGTCTTCTTTATATGGCGACCGGCGGCAGCGCAGCTGAGACCTCAGAACTGATGGCAGAACTTTCAGAGGAGGGAGTATATGAGATTACCTCATCTATGAAAGAAAATCTGAGAGATTTTGTAGGAGGATTTGCAAATCAGGAGGAGAATGCAGAGGAAATAAGACGGGTATTTAAGGACACAGGATACCTGATTGATACTCACACAGGAGTGGCATCGGCTGTATACAGAGCTTACAGACGGAAGAGTGCAGATGAAACGAAGACAGTAATTGCATCTACAGCAAGTCCCTACAAGTTTTCCAGAAGCGTCATGGAAGCAGTTTGCGGCTCTGATGAGAGGCTTCCAGAGGATGAGTTTGAGCTGATTGACAGGATGGAGCAGCTGTCTGGCGTACCGCAGCCTATGGCGGTGAAAGAAATCCGCGATGCAGCTATCCGCCATAGCCGCCAGTGCAGTCCAGAGGATATGCAGAATATGGTCAGACAGATTTTAAAATAAGGAACAGGCTTTTCAAATAGAGAAAAATAGTATATAATAGGCGCAGGCAAGTAGAGAAATGTGAAGGAGGTTCAATGATATGTTAGTATCAGCGAAAGAAATGCTTAACAAGGCCAGAGAAGGCAAGTATGCAGTTGGACAGTTTAATATTAACAACCTTGAGTGGACTAAGGCGATTCTGCTTACAGCAGAGGAGTTAAAGTCTCCGGTTATCCTTGGAGTATCTGAGGGAGCAGGAAAATACATGACAGGCTTTAAGACAGTCTCTGCTATGGTTAAGGCTATGATGGGAGAATTAAATATTACAGTCCCTGTAGCGCTGCATCTGGATCATGGCTCTTACGAGGGCGCCTTAAAATGCATTGAGTCAGGATTCTCTTCCATCATGTTTGATGGCTCTCACTATCCGATCGCAGAGAATGTGGAGAAGACAACAGAGTTAGTAAAGCTTTGCAAAGAGAAGGGCATTTCTCTTGAGGCAGAGGTTGGCTCCATCGGCGGAGAAGAAGACGGCGTAGTGGGCTTAGGTGAGTGCGCAGATCCGAGTGAGTGCAAGGCTGTGGCCGATCTTGGAATCGATATGCTGGCAGCAGGCATTGGAAACATTCATGGAAAATATCCGGCTAACTGGCCAGGATTAAGATTTGATGTGCTTGAGTCCATCAAGGAGAAGGTAGGCGATATGCCGCTTGTTCTTCACGGCGGTACAGGAATCCCAGCAGAGATGATTCAGAAGGCTATTTCCTTAGGCGTTGCTAAGATCAACGTAAACACAGAATGTCAGTTATCCTTTGCAGAGGCAACACGTAAGTACATTGAGGCTGGCAAGGATCTGGAAGGAAAGGGCTTTGATCCGCGTAAGCTTCTGGCTCCTGGAACAGAGGCCATCAAGGCAACAGTAAAAGAAAAAATGGAATTATTTGGTTCCGTAGGAAAAGCATAAAGAGAGTTTAAACATAGATAAGCCGGTCTGGGCAGGTTTCTGATATGCAGTCAGGAGCCAGCTTCAGGCAGGCTTATTTTGTTCTTTTATACGACAGGCAGTTTGGGCTGAATGATAACTTGGAGGAATATACGATGAGCGACGTCACAAATGTATCCGAAATGTTCGGAAAAAATGTATTTAATGATTCGGTGATGAGGGAACGCCTTCCGAAGAACGTCTATAAAAAGTTAAAGAAAACCATTGAAGATGGAACAGAGCTGGATCCGTCCATCGCTGACGTGGTAGCCCATGCTATGAAGGACTGGGCGATTGAAAGAGGGGCCACTCATTTTTCACACTGGTTTCAGCCGCTTACAGGAATTACGGCTGAAAAGCACGACTCTTTTATTTCCGTACCGGGAAGCGATGGAAGAGTGATTATGGAGTTTTCAGGAAAAGAACTGATTCAGGGTGAGCCAGACGCATCCTCTTTTCCTTCCGGAGGTCTGCGTTCTACCTTTGAGGCCAGGGGATACACAACCTGGGACTGTACTTCTCCAGCATTTTTAAGAGAAGATACCTGGGGGGTAACCCTTTACATTCCTACTGCCTTCTGCTCCTACAGGGGAGAGGCGCTGGATAAAAAAACTCCGCTTCTGCGATCCATGCAGGCCATTGATGAACAGGCCTTAAGGATTATCCGGTTGTTTGGAAATACTACTTCTAAGCGGGTAATTCCGTATGTAGGCCCAGAGCAGGAGTATTTTCTGGTAGATAAGGAAAAATATCTTCAGCGAAAGGACCTGATTTATGCGGGAAGAACCTTGTTTGGAGCTATGCCTCCCAAAGGGCAGGAAATGGATGATCACTACTTTGGAAGCATCCGCCCCAGAGTCGGAGCATTTATGAAGGAAGTTAATGAGGAAATGTGGCGTCTCGGCGTTACGGCGAAAACCCAGCATAATGAAGCAGCCCCTGCCCAGCATGAGCTGGCGCCTATTTATACACAGGTAAATGTGGCAGTTGACCATAACCAGATGATGATGGAAGCTCTGAAGAGGATTGCAGGCCACCATGGGCTGACATGTCTGCTCCACGAAAAGCCTTTTGCTGGGGTAAATGGTTCTGGAAAACATAATAACTGGTCGATTTCTACAGATGACGGCATTAATCTGCTGAACCCAGGAGATACACCTCATGATAATATCCAGTTTCTTCTTGTTCTG
This sequence comes from Clostridium sp., assembly GCA_018377235.1. GTDB lineage: Bacteria > Bacillota > Clostridia > Lachnospirales > Lachnospiraceae > Otoolea. The sequence goes on along the minus strand of JAGZZT010000005.1, from coordinate 4,631 downwards.
GCATGTATCATAAAAGCCGTGGATGTACATGCCGATTTGCTGCGTGAATCTACAGCTGTTCCAGGAAATGATCACCGTTTAGGCGCGGCGGAGGCTCCGCCTGCAATTATTTCTATTTTCTTAGGAGAGCAGCTGGAGGATGTGGTGGATCAGCTCTGCAGCACAGGTCTGGCTACTCATACGAAGCATGGAGATATGCTGAAAACAGGAGTAACTACGCTTCCTGATTTTATAAAAGATGCGACTGACAGAAACAGAACTTCACCATTTGCGTTTACAGGAAACAAATTTGAATTCCGAATGGTAGGTTCGTCAGATTCTGTCTCTTCCCCTAATGTAGTGCTTAATACGATTGTGGCAGAGGCATTTAAGGAGGCGGCAGATCAGCTGGAGCAGGCAGAGGACTTTGATACAGCTGTCCATGATATGATTAAGACCCTGCTGTCAGAGCATAGGAGAGTTATTTTCAGCGGAAACGGTTATTCACAGGAGTGGGTAGAGGAGGCAGAGAGGCGAGGCCTTCCCAATCTCAAAATCGGAATCGACTCTGTAGATTCCCTGATTACAGATAAGGCTATCCACTTGTTTGAAAGTTTTGGCGTTTATACAAAGGCAGAGCTGGAATCCAGAGCAGAAATAGAGTATGAATCATATGCTAAGACTATTAATATCGAAGCTAAAACTATGATTGATATGGCTGGAAAACAGATTATTCCGGCTGTGATCCGCTATACTACGAATTTAGCTGCTTCTCTGGGCGCTGTTCAAAGCGCATGCCCGGAGGCAGACTGCAGCACTCAGAAGGAACTTTTGCTGGAGACTTCTGATCTGCTGTCAGATATGAAGACAGCCCTTGCAGCTCTGACAGATGCCATCGGAAAAGCTGCTGCAGTTGTAAACAATAAAGAAAGAGCCTATGCATACCATGATTTGGTGACAACAGCTATGGAAAATCTGCGCCGCCCGGCTGATCGGCTGGAAATGATAGTAGATAAAGAACTTTGGCCGCTGCCAAGCTATGGTGATTTGATTTTTGAAGTATAATTAGAATAAAAAAATGCCCCCAGGACATACACCGTAAAGCTGTGCTTTTAGATATTTGTTCTGTGGGGCGTTTTTTAATGTCCTGGACCATTTGTCAGTCCTTCCTGGATATCATAGTGATTATCTGAAGAACTGGAACTGCTGCCTGGTGCGGAATTTCCACTGGAAGAACCTGGAGCTTGATTTCCGCTTGTGTTAGAATTTCCCGGAGCAGAGCTGTCTGAATTGGAGCTGTCTGGATTGGAACTGCCTGGAGCAGAATTTCCGCTGGAAGAACTGGAGCCATTGGAGTCGGTTCCGCTGGGACCTGATCCGCTGCCAGGCGAGGAAACGCCAGGGGAGCTTCCAGAATTGCTGCTGTCTGCCAGGTGATCTGCCTGAACTGCCCCGCTGATCAGATTTGTATTCGTCTGGCAGGCTCCGTTTTTGGCGAATGTATATGTTACATTGTCGATTACCTTAGAACAGTCTGAGGCCATCATGCCATTGGAAGGATCCAGATAGTAGTAGGCTCCATTTTCAGTCAGCCATCCCTTTACCATATATCCGTTGCTGTTAAAATAATACCAGTGCTGGTCAATTTCACGCCATCCACGTATCATTCGTCCAGATACGGTACTCATGTAGTAGCGGTTGCCGGCGCTGTCATTGAGCCATCCGGTAAGCATCCGTCCATCTGTATGGAAATAGTAGGATTCTCCGTTAATTTTCTTCCACCCGGTAAGCATTTTTCCGTTGGTATCTAAATAGTACCATAAATCCTTGACTTTCTGCCATCCAGTTTTCATCTGGCCATTTTCACCCAGATAGTACCAGCTCCCATCAATCTGCTGCCATCCGACACGCATTTTTCCCTCGGGACTGAAAAAATACCATTTGCCGTCAACCTGCTGCCATCCAGTTTTCATCCGGCCCTGCTGATCCATGTAGTAGTAACGGCCGTCAAGAAGACGCCAGCCAACTGCCATTTTTCCATCAGGATCAAAATAGTACCAGTTTCCATCAATCTGAATCCATCCGACAGCCATGGAGCCATCGCTTTTTAGGTAATACCATTTGGAATTAGAAGGCTCTTGAAACCATCCAATCGTCATGTTTCCGCTGGTGTCGTCATAGTGATAATATGTTCCATTCGTATTTTTCCATCCAGCAAGAGTATCCATAGCCGGAGAAAAGGCAAGAGCGCCGAGAAGACAGGCCAGCCCGCAAATTTGCAAACGCTTCTTTTGTATCATAAAAAACGCCTCCTGATGCGTACAGTAAATTTCTGTATCAGAGAAAATAATGTTTGTAACGATATTATACCATAAATGAAATAAAAAAGAGAAATTTTTATCGCTGCCGGAGATAAATATTATATCACGGACATAGGCTATTCTGGAATTTCTCCTAAAAGCTCCAGCTTTTTATAATAGCTCTTGGCATACCGATACATAATGAGGGTGTATTCGCCAAATTCCTCCCCCAGCGAGCTTTTGAAAACAGCCCAGAGACACCAGAGAAATCCTCCTAGGGCAGCACAGGCGTAGACAACAAACTGCTCTTCACGTTCCGGTTTTCTTCCTAAATAAATCTCGATCAGGCGATCCGTTTCTTCTTCATTGTAATAAGAATAAATAGCGCACATTGCTACATCAATCAGCGGGTCCTGCATTCCGGCATATTCCCAGTCAATGATTTTGCCAGAACCATCCGGCAAAATCAGAAAATTGTCAGGAACGCAGTCGATGTGAGTCAGGCAGAAGGGACGATCCATGAGCTCAAGACGATTCAGAAGGCGGTCCATGTTCCTGCGTACATCGGCATAGTCCTCAAACAGCATTTTCTGCCTGCCGCGGCATAAATTTTCGTAGAAGTTAATCCTCTCCCGCAGGGAAAAGGTATGTTCTACTGTAAGCCCTGACTGGTGCAGACGCTTGATCTCTTTCATAAACAGGGTCATGTCCTCTGGGCTTTTCGGATCTGCGTTGCGGGCACCTTCGTAGTAGCGGGCAATTTTGTATCCTGTTTCTCCATCAAAATAGATAATATCTTCTGTCATATGGAGCGGGTTGACGGCCCGGTACACTGCTTCCTCTTGCTTCCGATTAATGAGAAGCTCAGTTCCTGGCCCAGGAATCCGGCAGATATAGTGGGATCCCTGCAGCTCAAACAGAAACGACTTGTTTGTCATACCAGCCTTCAGGCATCTGATGTTTGTAATAGCTTCTTCCGGTACATGAAAAACCTTGGAAACCAGAATCATGGCCTCATTGTCAGAGTGGTTCTGGTATTTTGGATCAAAACGGCGAAGCTCTTCCAGATTCTCAAACTCATAGATTTGATGTTCTGGCTGTGGATTGGCATACAGCTCCAGCTCAGAGAGATGATCAATTGCTGCGTTTTCCCAGTAGAACTGTTCAGTCCCAGGACGGTGATAATAGTCATTTATAATAGGAAGAAACTGCTCCGAAAATTCTCTGGAGAAGAAGGCTGGTCCATATAGAACGTAGGAATCCTGGCCTCCGATAGAGACAGAAATAATACGTCCTTTTTTGTTTGTCTTTAGACACCATTCAGAAGTTTCGCCTTCCATATAGGAGGCAGCATACCAGGCTCCGCACTCGTAAGTGTGGTACATGTTGTTTCTCATCCAGTTATCAGATGAGAGAATGTACATATTTTTTCCTTTTAGAATTTCTCTGGCATGATAGATGGTAGCCAGATTATTTTTGGAAGAGTATTCTGGATTATAGAGGAGTCTGACCTGATATTTATCAATCAGATAATCAAACTTTTCTTTCAGATACCCAACTACAATCGTAATATCTGTGATGCCAACAGCGTGAAGCTGCTTAATCTGCCGTTCTATCATGCGTTCTCCGAAAACCTCCAAAAGGCCTTTCGGAGTCTCAAAGGTAAGGGGAACAAAGCGGGAGCCAAAACCAGCTGCCATAATCAGAGCGCCATCCACCTTGTAAGGGCGGAGATACTCCAGTCCCTGCTCTGTTAATGAATAATTATTTGAATTAATGTTGTTTTTAATCAATCCCTGCTCGATGGACTCGTTGACCAGGCGGTTCGCTGTTCCGAGAGAAACGTCCAGCAGCCGGGCAAGTCCCCTCTGTGTAATATCAGGAGTTTCCAAAATACTTCGGCATATTAAACCGTATCGATCCATAGTTAACCTCTTTCTAAAAGACTGGATTTTGTGTTCAAAAAATAACACTATATTGTGTAATATGAACATTATATCACGAAATAGAAGAAAGTACAGAGGAAATCTTAAGATTGTATTGATATTAGTACAATTTTGCCTTAATTTTCTATTACTGTAATGATTCTGTAAGAAAATGAACAGAGAAAAGTTATTGTATTTTGGGTAAAGGTATATTATGATATAGGTGTATCGGAGGTGAGGGACTTCTGGTAGGGAGTAAAGTACATAAAATAACAGAAAAAGGAAGATTTTAAAAATTTTTATTTTTTTGTTAAAAAACTATTGATAATTTCCCTTATCCGAAGTATAATAGCCACGTAATGCAGTTAGGAATTTCGAAAAATATTAACTTCAAAAAGAAAAAAGGAGAGTGCATTCATTATGAGAA
>JAGZZT010000025.1 GCA_018377235.1 Clostridium sp. | reverse complement strand
AAAATCAGAAAAACTTGGAACCAAATATAAAAAGAGCCCTTTTCATAGAATTGGGGCAGGATTTTAACAAATCCCACCCCAACCATTGACAAAGAGCCTAATTTTATAAAACTTTTTGGAATAAAAATTGAGCAAAATACTTACCCAATCGCTCGCAAATCCTTAATTTTGCAGGCTTTTACTCGCAGGTATATGGCATAAGAGCGATGTGACGTGCTCTCTTAATAGCTACTGTAAGAGCTCTCTGATGCTTTGCACAGTTTCCTGTGATTCTTCTAGGAAGAATTTTACCTCTCTCAGATACATATCTCTTTAACTTGTTTGTATCCTTGTAATCGATTGTTCCGTTCTTCTCTCCACAGAAAACGCAAACTTTTTTTCTTCTGCGCATACCGCCTCTTCTTACCTTAGAAGCGTCTGCCTTATCACCTTTATTGAATGCCATTGGTGTTCCCTCCTTCAAAAATTGCCGATGCAACAATCTTTCGCTCAACTGGCGCCCTGATGGGCTTTCACGTCTCTAGTTGAACGGAAGTCCTTCATCTTCTACTCCGTCGGGGATATTCATAAAGCCGTCGCCGATAGCGCTTGCAGGCGCCGGACGCTGCGCTGCCTGATAGCCGCCGTCATGTCCCGCTCCCTGAGAAGCGTTCTTGCTCTCAGCGAATTCCTGATCCTCAACGATTACATCTGTTGTATAAACTTTCTGACCGTCTCTGTTTGTGTAGCTTCCTGTCTGGATTCTTCCTGTCACGAGAACCTTGGTTCCCTGATGGAAATACTTCTCAGCAAACTCTCCTGCTCTGTCAAATGCAACACACTGGATGAAGTCCGCTGTCTGCGATCCGTCATCCTGGCTTCTGCGGCCTCTTCTGTCAACTGCCAGCGTGTATCTGGCGATTGCCATGGCCCGCTCTCCCTGAGAATACCGAACCTCCGGATCCCTGGTAAGTCTACCCATCAGAATTACTTTATTCATACGATCACTCTTTCTTTATTTATGCATCCTGTCTTACGCATAAGTATCTGATTACCGGCTCCATGATACGTACATGTGCCTCTACCTCATTCGGGCATGTGGAATCAGACTCAAACTGGATAAAGTAGTAGAAGCCCTCTTTCATCTTCTGGATCTCGTAAGCTAATCTCTTCTTACCCCACTCGTCCACATTTGTTACAGTACCGCCGAAACGTGTGATGTAACCTTTTACTTTCTCGATGGCTGCTGCTCTCTCTTCGTCTTCCAGCTTTACGCTAAGAACAACTGCTAACTCATACTTGTTCATGCTGCTTAAACCTCCTTGTGGTCTCTGACTCCCTGACTTTTAACAGAGAGTAAGGAATTTCAATAATATATCACGAATATTTATCTTACCAGAGAAACCTGATTAAATCAAGCTCTTTTTTACTTTTTCTCCGTGTTTTTCCGTATATTTTTCTCCGTGTGAACCGGCCCGCTTTCCGTTCTATCTTCTGCCTGGCTGCAGAGCCTACGCTTTCTTTTCCCCGTCTGCTGACCAGAGTCCCCTTGTACTCTTTTCCACCAGAGGGCGGGCCATCATCACCTGATGGCCGCATCCTGTGCATTTCAGCCTGAAATCAGCGCCCACCCGGAGAATTTCCCACTCCCTGCTGCCGCAGGGATGAGGCTTTTTTAATTTTACAATATCTCCTACTTCGTATGTCATATCTCTGTCTCCCTGTTTTTCTCCTGCTGTCTGTTTTCCAGAATTTCATCAATTCGTTTTATTTCCTTCTCAGAAAGCGGCTCCTGCCTGAGAAGTTCTGCATTTTCCAGCAGCTGCTCCGGACGGCTGGCCCCAATCAGCACAGACGTTACCTCCCGCCTTCTGAGTACCCAGGAAAGGGCCAGCTGAGCCATCGTCTGGCCCCTATCCTCTGCCAGAGCTTTCAATTCTGTTAAACGCTGCTTGTTTTCTTCTTTAATATACCGTTCTGCAACTGTCGTTCCTTTACGCGCCGCCCTCGAATTCTCTGGAATCTGTTCCAAATATTTTCCGCTTAAAGCTCCCTGAGCCAGAGGACTAAAACAGATACATCCTGTTCCTCCCTCTTCCAGAGCAGTCAAAAGTCCTTCCTCCGGCTGCCTCTCCAGCATATTGTAGCGAATCTGATTAATCAGGCAGGGAGTTCTTCTCTCTCTGAGAAGTCTCATAGCTTCCCTGGCCTCTTTTTCCTTATAATTGGAAATTCCTGCATAAAGCGCTTTTCCCTGCCGAACTAAATCGCTCAGCGCGTCCATAGTTTCCTCCAGAGGTGTATCCGGATCCAGCCTGTGGTGATAAAAAATATCGACATATTCCAGTCCCATCCGTTTCAGGCTCTGGTCCAGGCTGGCTGTAAGATATTTTCTGGAACCCCAGTTTCCATAAGGTCCCGGCCACATTTCATATCCTGCTTTCGTGGAAATAATCAGCTCATCACGAAATGGCCTTAAATCTTCCCTTAAAATCTGCCCGAAATGCTCCTCTGCTGCTCCGGCGGCCGGAAATCCATAATTATTGGCCAGATCGAAATGAGTAATCCCCAGATCAAAGGCTGTAAAAATCAGTTCCTTCTGCTGCTTTCTCGTGGTCTCCCTGCCAAAATTCTGCCAAAGTCCAAAGGACAGCTCCGGTAAAAGGAGTCCGCTTTTCCCGCACCTCCTGTATCTCATTTTGCTGTATCTTGCCTCGCAGGGTCTGTACTTATTTTCTTTTCCTATCATTTTCTTTTATCTCTCCTGTGCAGTGTCAATATACAAGGAACCATATGTCTTTTTGTATACTGAGATGCTTTCAGCAGTTTCGGAAATTTTTATTCTTTTGTCATCTGTTCTGGTATAATTAGAGCTCTGCCGCATCTGCCAGCGCCTCCCCCACGCTGCCGCAGATGACCAGATCAGCCTGCGAGTCTCTGGCTGTAGCAGATTTGTTGATCAGCACCAGCTTATTTCCCCTGTAGTAATCAATCAATCCCGCAGCCGGGTAGACTACCAGGGAAGTTCCGCCAATAATCAATACGTCTGCATTTCTGATATACTGGATAGAACGGGAAAGAATACTGTCATCCAATCCTTCTTCATAAAGCACCACATCCGGCTTGATCACTCCTCCGCAGCTGCATCTGGGAATCCCTTCGCTGGAAAGAACATCTTCCATGGAATAAAACCTGCCGCATCTCTCGCAGTAATTACGGTGTACGGAACCATGAAGCTCCAGCACCTCTCTGCTTCCGGCGGCCTGGTGAAGGCCGTCGATATTCTGGGTAATCACAGCCTTCACCTTTCCCTCCTGCTCCAGCCTGGCCAAAGCCAGATGGGCGCGATTGGGCTTAACCTTTGGAAACAGCATTTTATTTCTGTAGAAACGGTAAAATTCTTCTGTTTTCTTTAAATAGAAGGTATGGCTCAAAATAGTCTCCGGCGGATAGTCGTATTCCTGGCTGTACAGGCCGTCCACACTTCTGAAGTCAGGAATACCGCTCTCTGTGGAAACTCCCGCTCCTCCGAAAAATACCACGTTTTCGCTTTCCTGAACCCATTTTTTTAAAATCTCTCTCTTTTTCTTCTCCTCAGCGCTGTTTTCTCCCATAATCACTTCTCCTCTCCCCTGTCTCAAGGCCTTTATCTCTCCCGTTTCCCTGACCTGTTCCTATCCGGCCATCAGATGTCAATGTCAATAAAGCCTAAACTATTTCATCTAAGAACACACCGTCTATCGGACGGATGCCTTTCGTCCAGTCAGGCAGGCCGCTTCCTCCCATTCTTCCTTCCTCAGCTGCAATCTCTTTTAAGGTTCTGAAGCCGAACAGCCACTGTGCCAGACCGTTGACAGAAATATCCAGAACCTCTCCCTCCTGTGCCTCTCCTGTTTCAGCCATCTTTACAGCCCTGGCTCCTCCTGCCTTATCTGTAAAAATCTGATATCTTCCCGCACAGTCAGGAAGGAAGGGATCAGTAATATCCAGATATCCGTCCGGTTTCTGCCTCTGTTCTTCATCTATTCCAGCTGCTTTCTCCATGTCTCCAGTATCTTTGCCGGAAATCATCTGGAAAAAAGCCTCTACATCGGTCACTCTGGCCATGATTGCCGGCTTTTCCTTCTCTTTATCCCGAAAAATCAGGCTGTCCTCCCCGTAGAGAAGCCTCTGCTCCCGCTTCTCAAGTCCCCACTCCCCGTGAAGTCCTGACAGCTTCTCCTCTCCGTTCTCTTCCTTCAATAAAAATTCCAGAATGCCGTCCTCACTGGCCAGTTCTTTCATCAGGCGGGATACATAGGCCTCATCCCTGCGGCAGTATGCCTCAAACCGCTTCTTCAGCCAGTTCTCCATGAAAGCAGCTGCTTCGGCCGCGTCCTCCCGGCTGCTGCAGGGCCTGCAGCTTAACTCCTCTCTGGCCTTTTCTGTAAGACAAAACTGCGGCTGGCGATAGATAAAGGCGAACTGGAAGGGACGGTAAATCGCCTCGTCTGCGGGCATTAAAAAAGTAAACGGCACATGAGCCTGGTGCATGTCCACCAGCATTCTCTTGAGAATAGAACGCATATGCCCCTGGTGGCGGCTGTCCTCAGCAGTAGCCACTCCCACAATATAATCTACAGGCCATTCCCTGCCGCGGCAGACAAACGTATAGGGATTCAGCTGGGTCATAGACGCCAGTCTGCCTTCCTCTATCTTAATTAAAATTCTGTTATCCTTCACTTTTTCCTGATAATAATAATCAGCGAAGGCAGCCGAATCATCCGGAAACGCCTCTTGCCATAAAGTCCGGCAGAGCTGTTTTTCCCTGTCACTGGCATAGTATATTCCCTCTCTCTCAAAAACTGCTGTGTCCCCTTCAGATGAGTTTTCCAGCTGTGCTGCCGTAAGCTCTTTCTCTGGCTCAGCCAAAGCTCCTATCTTTTCCGCCCAGCCAAAGCCCTCTTCTGTACCAGCGCCCTGGCCAAAGGAAATCTGCTGCACCAGGTATTTTTTCGCAAATTCAATTGGGCAGTAGGACATTTTCGCCTTTCTGAGTCCCTCCAATCCCAGATCATCTTCCCGGTTTACCAGCTCGATTCCCGGAAATTCCTCCAGCAGAAACTGTTGGTTAATCAGCTGGTACAGCCCCCGCATATCAGGATTGGCTTTCTCAATGTGAATTACCGCCATCCGCTCCAGCGGATTATAGCTTCCAATGGAGAATGCTTCCAGCTCTCCGTCTACATAAATACCTCCCATACGGATGTTTAAAGAACAGCAATTTCTGAGAATTTCATGGATGCCTCGCACCTCAAAGTCAAGATGTTCCTCCACATCTTCACCCTTTTTTTCTCTCCAGCGGTCTAAAAATTTCCACACATCCTGGATATAATCACAGGTCAGGGTTCTGTATTCATAGCGTCCCTCATACTTCCTTTTGAAAGCATTCAGGTGATTTTTCTTTTTGTGAAGTTTCTTTCCGGCAAGTGTTTTCAGGGCTTCAGCAGAATAAATATAGTCTGCCGCCCCCTCCTCTTCTTTTACAAGATACTTCTCTGGGGACAGGTTCAGATAATCCACTGCCGCCTCATCCGCCAGATTAATCACCAGGGGATATCCCAGTTCTTCATTAAAATACCGTTCCAGTACTTGAAAAGCATCCTTGAGGTCCTCCTCGCGGCACAGAGGCATGGCGGAAAACACTCTTCCCTTGTATTCCATCAGCCAGAGAAGGGCTTTGTCCTCCCATATGGCATACCGTACATTATAATATTCTCTCCAGAGAAAGCTCTCCAGAAATACGCTGTCACAGGTTTTATTGCGGCGCATCAGATAAAAAGGCGTCAGCCTGTCAATATCCTTAGCACTGATTGGTTTAAATTCCAGATTCATAGATTAATTCCCTTTCTGGTTTTGATGTATTTTGGAGTTATTATACCATATCAGCAGGAAAACAAGCGGCTGCGAAGCAGACATTTGTTTTCACCTGATATGGTAACGACAAAATGTTTTAGCTGCCAGAGGCAGCGTCAGGTGTGCGCAGCACAACTGCATTTTGGAGTTATTATACCATAATTTCTTCCTTTTATGGAAGCAGGAAAGAGACGGAGAAAGGGCAGTTTATTACCGGATCTGTCCTTTCTGTTTATACTTATAGATATTTTCGATGAATGTGTATTTTATATCGAAAATACCAATCTCAGCAAGCCAGAAAAAATGGTAGAATAGTGATAGATTTCATACAGATTGGAGTTTTTATCTTGAATACACCGATGATTCAGATGGATGGAATTGTAAAACGGTTCGGCTCCATCACAGCGCTTGACAACATGCATTTTCAGGCCTACAGCGGAGAAATAACTGCCATCGTAGGCGACAATGGTTCCGGCAAAAGCACTCTGATTCAGATTCTCACCGGATGCCTGAAACCGGATCAGGGGGTGATCAGGATCAAAGACCGCATATTCCGCTCTCTGACTGTCAGGAAAGCCATGGAGCAGGGCATTACTACAGTCTATCAGGATCTGTCCCTTGATAACTGTAAGAACTGCGCCGAAAATCTTTTTCTGGGGCGGGAGCTTCTGCGCTTCGGGTTCTTTCTGGATCACAGAGCCATGTACCGGGAGACAGAAAGGCTTTTGCAGCAGCTGCACATCCACATTCCTGACATCCGCCAGCCTGTCGAAAAGATGTCTGGAGGACAGCGGCAGGCCATAGCCATCGCCAGAGCAGTGTATCAGGACGGAGATATCATGATTTTCGATGAACCGACCTCGGCCATGGGAATGAAGGAGACGGCCCGGATTATGAAGCTGTTCTGCTCCTTAAAGGAGCAGGGAAAAACCATTATCCTGATTAGCCACAACCTGTTCCAGGTCTTCGATATTTCTGACCGGATTTGTGTTATTAAAAACGGCAGGCAGGTGGATTCCTTTTTGACAAAGGACAGTTCGCCAAAACAGCTGTACCAGACAATTATTGAAAGGGAAGAGCAGACCGATGACAAAGAAATGGATGAATAAATACTCCCAGCAGCTGTTTCTGCTGGCTGTGCTTTTATTAATCTGCGCTGTTTTAGCTGGAAAAAGCGAATATTTCTTTACATGGAAAAATATCAGAAATGTCCTGGAAGCCGCCAGCTACCGGATGGTTCTGGCTGTGGGTATGGCCTTTGTAGTGGCCTCCGGAGTGATGGATCTGTCCGCAGGATCCATTGTCTCCCTCTGCGGCGTGCTGACAGCCTTAGCTCTTCATGGAGGAATGGGAGTTCCTGCATCCTGCCTCATAGGAATCGCATCCGGAGGACTGATGGGGGCCCTGAACGGTATTCTGATCCACTGTACGGGAATTAATTTTTTTGTGCTCACCCTGGCTTCCAGCGGTATGCTCCGGGGGATTTCCCTGATAATTACCAATGGAAGGCCTGTCACCAAGTTTGGAAAGGAATTTATGCAGCTGGGGATCGGACGAATTGGGGGATTTCAGCTGCCAGTTCTCTTTGCCCTGGCGCTGATCCTGATTTCCTTTCCCCTGATGTTTCACACAAAACTGGGAAATTATATTCAGGCTCTTGGAGGCAGTGAAACGGCTCTGAAAAGAGCAGGAGTACGGACAGGATTCTACCGCATTTTTGTCCATGTATTTTTAGGAATCACAGCGGCCATCACCGCTATTATTATCACTGCCCGCCTGAATTCTGCCGAACCCAACGCCGGCATGAATATGGAGTTTGATGCAGTCACGGCAGTTATCATGGGAGGCACGCCTATCCGAGGCGGAAACGCCAGTATTGCAGGAACTGCCCTGGCAGTTCTGATTCTGGGAATGATTCGGAACGGGCTGACGCTTCTAAGCGTATCCTCGGACTTTCAGCAGTGGATCACAGGATTCCTGCTGCTGGTGTCTGTATTGATTTCAGAAATTAAGGTCTGGAAGTTCAAGACTTTAATCAAATAATAAGTACAAAAGTTGAGGAGGTAGTATAATGAAAAAATTGTTCACAGTTTTACTGACAGCCAGCTGTATGGCAGCTGCATTGACAGGATGCAGCGGTTCTGACAGCGAAAAAGGGACTTCAGCTCCTGAGACAACTGCTGCTGCAAAAGAGACAAAGACAGAAGCCACAGAAACAGTCAAAGAGACAGCGTCTGAAAAAGCAGAGACGTCCTCTGGCAATGTAGAGCAGCTGTTAGCCGATGTGGAAGCCAGAATGGACAAGGCTCTGGGAGAGCTTCCAAAAAACGGTCAGGACGAAAAAATCGGCATTCTTATAAGCTCCACTTCCAATGAGTTCTGGGGTACTATGAAAACACGCTACGAGGAAGCGGCCAAAGATCTGGGTATAGAGGCAAAGGTCTTCGAGGCAGACGCTGAGGATGACGCACAGGGCCAGCTAGACGCGTTAAACACTATGGTTACTATGGACTTCGACGCCATTATCCTGTCTCCTATCGACGGCACAAACCTGATTCCTGGTATCGTAGCCGCCAATGACGCAGAAATTCCAGTTATAAACCTGGGACCTGGTGTGGACGGAGAAGCCCTGGCTGACGCTGGCGGTCATCTGGATGGAAAAATCACTGTAAACTTTGAAGAACAGGGCAGCACTGTTGCCAAAGACATGATCGCCAGAATGGAGGATGGCGGAAAAGTCGCCATTCTCTCCGGACTGGAGGGTGCAGGACAGAGTGTGGGCAGAACAAACGGCGCCAAAGCTGTGTTTGAGAATGCGGAAGGCATTGAGCTGACAGCTGTCCAGGCCTGCGACTGGGATACAGAAAAGGCATATGAAGCAACCAAGGACATTCTCACTGCACACCCAGATCTGGAAGGCATCTTCGCCTGCAACGACAATATGGCACTGGCAGCAGTTCAGGCGCTTCAGGAGATGGGAAATGAAGATGTAATGGTATATGGAGTAGACTACACCTCCGATGCCAAGGCGGCTATCGAGGAGGGAACCATGATGGGAAGCATGACCTACTCCAGCGCGATTTACACAAAGGCAGCTGAGGAAATGGCTATGCTGATCGCTCAGGGCAAGACCTTTGAGGAGCCGGTTTACCTGCCTCTGACCCTTGTAACTCAGGACAACGTGACTGACTTTGAAGGTTGGAAATAACTATGAACTATTTAGTTGAAACAGCTCTTTTGACTCACGGACTGCGCTCTCTGAGCAACGATTATCTGCGGAAACACTGGACTCTTTCCGAGGCTCCCATCGCCTGGGTCTGCAGAGGAAAAATCAAAATTGGATCCATGGAGGAATATCTCTCTTTCCGGACAGAGGCCCAGTCTGCCATAAGAATTGACTGCGAGATCCTGGAAAAAGCCTTAGCAGAAGGTCTCTCCGGGGCCCTCACAGCCTCTGGAACCATGGCTGTGTGCAGAAAGCTTGGAATTTCCATGGCTGTCACCTGCGGCATGGGGGGGATCGGCGATATCAAGGGAGAGGAGCTATGCCCGGATCTCCCGGCTCTGGCCGAAATTCCTGTAAGCCTGATCTCCTCTGGACCCAAGGATATGCTGGATCGGCAGTCTACCGTCTCCTGGCTTACCTCCCACGGCGTCCAAGTCGTAGGCGCGAAGCGTGATTTCTGCACAGGCTACCTGTTTGTTGGAGAGCCAGTTAAACTGCAGGGAACTTTGAAGCTGTCCGATTCAGAAAGACAGCCGAGCGGCCTTCATCCGCCGCTTCTGATTATCAATGAAATTCCAGAAGAAAAGCGTTCAGCCGACCTCCGGATTCTCACAGAGGCTGTAGCGGAGGGAAAGCGGGCTGAAGCAGAAGGCAGATACTTCCATCCTGCTGCCAACGGAAAAATCGACGAGCTGACAGGAGGATATTCCTCTGAAATCCAGCTGGCTTCCCTGCTTGAAAACGCAGAGCTGGCAAAGCGGCTCCTGTAGGAAAAAGAGGATTAAAAAACGATAGGCCTGGCGACGGCAGGTCTATCGTTTTTCTCATTTTTCTTATTTATTTAACCGCTGATGGCAATTATCCTTCAATAGCAATATAACGGTTCTCTTCCATCTTCTTCTGCTCTTTCTTCGGGAATGAAATCCTTAAGATGCCGTCCTCAAATCTGGCCTTAATATCCTCCTCGCTTATCTGCTCTCCTACATAGAAACTTCTGCTGCAGGAACCGCTGTAGCGCTCTTTCCTGATATATCTGCCTTCTTTGTCCTTCTCATCTTTGTCAAGACCTTTCGCCGCGCTGATAGTCATATAGCCGTTTTTAAGCTCTGCTGTAACTTCCTCCTTCTTAAAGCCTGGAAGGTCGATATCCAGCTCATAGGTATCATCCGTCTCTCTGACATCAGTCTTCATGATGTTCTTTGCATGTTTTCCATACAGCGGATCGCGTCCCTCAAAGAAATTCCTGTCAAATGGAAAATCCATCCAATCGTCAAATAAATTCTCTCCAAAAATGCTTGGCATTAACATAAAACATACCTCCTATCCTTTCAGATGTTACGGTTCCGTTTCATGGCTGGGACTGTAATATCATCGCCTGCTGTCTGCAGGCTGTTATTTGTTTTTCTGTTATCTGAACTTGGGAAGTCAAACCTTCTTTCAGGTTTCTTTTTTGTTCCTCTTCCTTTGTTCTAGCTGTAATATAACACATATTATTAGCACTGTCAATAGGCGAGTGCTAATTTTTTCAAAAATTTTTTACATCCCTTCAGCCAGCGTCAATGTCTAATCCTGTTATCTGCTAAACTGTAATCTCAATCTGATTGCCCTCAATCCCCACAACGCAGCTTTCATAATATCCGTCTCCTGTGGTTCTGGGGCCGTTTAGAACCTGGTAACCGTCCCCTCTCAGCCTCTCTGTCAGCCGATCCACTGCCTCTCTGCTTCCCACACTGAACGCCAGGTGGATGTACCCGGTTCTGGCCAGCTTCTTTTCTTCGTCCTCAATTCCCGGTTTCGTCATAATCTCCAGTCTGGCCCCGTCCTCGAAGCTGATAAAATAAGAGCGGAAATCCGTCTTTTTGTTGTAATACAGACCATTGGAACGTCCTCCGAAATATTTCTCAAAAAATTGTCTCACCTGCTCTAAATCATTGACATACATGGCGATATGTTCTATTTTCATGCGCTTTCTCCCGGTATTCTCATCTGTTTTTAAGGTATCCATCTATTTTTCCTCCCGGATTTTCCTCACCGTATCCTCTCTCGCCTCCCTGCGAAGCTCCCGCATATATTCGGAAAAGGCCGTTTTATCCTCACCGTAAGTCTGATTCAGTTCATATTCCATGGGAAGCCAGGTACTCAAATCAGATAAATTATGCTGGAGAACAGCCTCCAGGCTGTCGATGGCCTTATAAATCTTAGCTTCCTGCGTGCTGTGCTCCGCCATCTCATCATAAAGAGCTTCCATCCTTTCGGCATATGGCTCAGGCAGGGATCTGACCCATTCTCTGAGAAGTCTCTCCTCTCTTTCTTCATCTGCCTCTGTTTTTTCAAAAGCCGGTATATCTCCAGTAAAGGTCTCCCCCAGATCATGAATAATGCACATAGCCGTCACCTTGTCCATATCTGCGTCAGGAAATTCATCCCGCATGAAAAAGGCCATCAGAGTCATCATCCAGCTGTGCTCCGCCACGCTCTCATGGCGCCCCTTAGACGTATAGCAGTGCCGGGTGGTATCCTTTAATCTCTCCGCCGTTTTCAGCGCCTCTATCAATTTTCTTGCTTCCATTCTCCACCTCTCCTTTTGCTGCCTTATTTTACCTTTTTCCTTATGTCTATTCCACTTTATTCTGCCTCCATTTCATTTCTGCAGTCAGGACGTCTCATACATATCCCTCCCCGCCTGTTTTCAAAAAACTGTTACTCCAGATATTTCAGAAGCTCATATACTCTCTCCTTTGTAAGCTCTGCCGCCTTCTGGCTGACTGCCATAGACTGCAGGGTTCCTCCCTCATAGGCTGCTCCGGCAGCCTCTGCTGCTGCTTCCTTCTCCTTAATCCACTGTCTCTGTTCACTGGTCAGAACCTCCATCTCCTGGCTGGTTTTCGACTTCTTCAAAACGTCCCACAGCTGATTCAGCGCAGAATCCCACAGCCCATAGATTTCCTGGCTCTTTCTGTTTAAATCAGTCTGAGTCAGAGAGCTGTCTGTCTCCAGCTCTTCTTCTATTTCTGACGTCCACTTCTCTGTATTATCAATCAAATCTCTAATGCTCTGAAAGCTGTCCCAGCCTCTGAAGCCGTACTGCTGATTTTCATTTTCTATCACATAGAAAGGAAGTTCCGTCTCCTGTGCTGCCGACAAGTCATAGTATCCAATCCAGCCTCTCACTTCCTCTGACAGAGATTCAAGCGGCGTACCTGGCAGATGAATAAGAATCCTGTCCGCTCCGTCCAGTCCGTAAACATCCGTATATTTATAGAGGACGCCTTCTTTGATTTCCTCCGTACCTGTCTCGCGCTTATATTCCATGGAAGCAATTTTTACGGCATATGTGTGCTCGTCTATTTTTTCAGGAGCAGTAAACTGGCCTTTAAAGTCACAGAGATACGTGACTCCATTAGGATATGCCTCCCCTGTGCTGCCCATATCCGAATCAAAGTATTCTCCCTCAAAGCTTCCATCCGGCCGGATGTCTAAAAGCGTAGACCATCCCCCGGCTCCGCTGGAAAAGACAAACTGAATATGTTTCAGGTCTTCAAAAGCCAGGCCGCTCTCTGAAGCCTCCGCTTTCCCCTGATTGTCTGATTCCAATGTCTCTTTATCCTCAGCAGAGCTGTTTTCAGTCTCTGCGTCCTGCGCATCGTCATAAATGAGAATTTCCCCAGCTGTGCTCTCCTGAACCGGCTCATCCGTCGTCTCAATTCCCGTCTCCTGTTCCCTGGCACAGCCGCTGAAAGTCAGCGCTGCCGCCGCCAGAACTGCCGCCGCTATTTTATGTCTCTTCATAAGCATCCTCTCTTTTTTCTCCGCTTGACAAGTGTCCGCATATGCCTCATTGTTTATTGACATTATACACGATTTTTTCTAATACAGAAAACAGGAATCTTTCTTCTGCCGCAGAAATTGACGTATATTTATCAATTTTCTCATTAAAATAAAATCAAACGCATCTGTCCAACCCAGGAAATGGCTCTGCATCTCCAGATGACTTTTCCACTCTCACAATATAAAAAAGTCCTTTACCAGACGAAGGTTTTAGAATATAATAATATCAGTAATTATTTTTATTATATAATTGATAAATTTTTATCTAATATAATTCAAGAATGCTAACACTTGGTTCTTGACTGCGAGAAAAGGAGAATCACTTATGCATATGGTAAAACTGAGAGACGATTTTTACTGGACCGGCGTCACAGATGAGAGTCTGCGCGTCTTCGACATTATCATGTATACAGAGTTTGGAACTACCTACAACTCTTACGTTCTGAAAGCCGGCGACAAGACGGTCTTGTTCGAGACTGCCAAGGCGAAGTTTTTTGAGGACTACGTCGAAAAGCTGAAGGAAATCGTGGATGTTCACAGCATCGACTATCTGGTAGTCAGCCATACAGAGCCCGATCATGCAGGAAGTGTAGAAAAACTTCTGGAGTTAAGCCCGCAGATGAAAATTCTGGCTACCGGCTGCGCTATTGGCTTTTTAAAGGAAATTGTAAACCGCGATTTTGTCAGCATTCCAGTCAAGGATCGCCAGCGTATGGAAATTGGAAATAAAACTCTGCAGTTTTTAATTGTGCCGAATCTCCACTGGCCGGATACCATGTATACCTTTATTGAGGAGGAGCAGATCTTAGTAACCTGCGATTCCTTCGGATCCCACTATGCCCATTCCGGCGTGCTGGCCAGCACGGTTCCCAGCCAGGAGGACTACCTGAAGGCTGCCAAATATTATTATGACTGCATTATCGGACCGTTTAAGCCCTTTATGCTGAAGGCCTTAAACCGGGTAAAAACCATGGATATTTCCATGATCTGCACTGGACATGGCCCGGTTCTGGATACAACAGACTCCATTAAAACGATCATGCAGAAATACGAGGAATGGTCCACTGTCGTCAATCCCAACCCTAAAAAAACGGTTATCATCCCCTATGTAAGCGCCTACGGCTATACGAAGGAGCTGGCGGAGAAAATTGCAGAGGGAGTGAAGGACAGCGGCGATATTGATGTGCGCTCCTACGATATGGTGGAGGCGGACAAGGCCGCTGTGGAACAGGAGCTTCTCTTTGCCGACGGTATCCTGTTCGGTACGCCTACCATTCTCGGCGAGGCTCTTGCTCCTATCTGGAATCTGACTCTCTCTATGTTTGCAGGAACCCATGGCGGCAAATTTGCCGGAGCCTTCGGAAGCTACGGCTGGAGCGGCGAAGGAGTTCCCCACATTTTAGAGCGTTTAAAGCAGCTTCGCATGAAAGTGGACGATGGTTTCCGCGTGCGCTTTAAGCCAAGCCGTTCCGATCTGGTGGGAGCCTACGAATATGGCTACCAGTTTGGCTGCCGCGTATTGAATATCGAAGCCTGCAGGCCGAAAAAAACAGGAGCCAGAACTCTGGTAAAATGTCTCGTGTGCGGTGAAATCTTCGATTCTTCTCTGGAGATCTGCCCTGTGTGCGGCGTTGGAAAGGAGAACTTTGTTCCAGCTGACATTGAGGAAAATTCCTTCTCCAACAACACGAAGGAATACTACATTATCCTTGGAAACGGTATCGCCGGTCTGAACGCGGCCAAGGCCATCCGGGAGCGGGATAAGACGGGAACCGTCGTCATGATCTCCAACGAGTCCTGCTCCTCCTACAACCGTCCTATGCTGACGAAAACCATGCTGGCTTCCCTGACTGCGGAGCAGATTGCTGTGGAGCCTGAGAGCTGGTATGAGGAAAACAATATCTGCCAGATACTTGGCAGAACCGTGGTCTCTGTCGATACAGAAAAATTGGAGGTACTCCTGGACGATGGCAGCCAAATCCACTTTACACGCCTGATTTACGCTCTGGGAAGCGAATGTTTCATCCCGCCGATTCCAGGAAGCGACAGAGAGCAGGTCATCGCCGTCCGCCGTATCAACGATGTAGAGAAGATCTCCAGTCTGTTAAAAATCTCGAAAAACGCCGTTGTTATCGGTGGCGGCGTGCTGGGACTGGAAGCGGCCTGGGAGCTTAAAAAGGCAGGACTCTCCGTTACTGTTCTCGAGGCGGCTCCTATGCTGATGGGACGCCAGCTGGACGCCACGGCAGGATCTATTCTGGAGGAAATCAGCAGAAGAAACGGCATTGCCATCCATACCGGCGTCTCCATCTCCTCCATTGATGGAGATGAAACAGGGGCTGTAAGCAGCGTTTCCCTTGTGTCCGGAGAGACATTCCCGGCTGATCTTGTCATCGTATCTGCCGGCGTCCGCGCCAACACAGGTCTGGCTCAGGAAATGGGGCTTAAAACAGAGAAGGCAGTCGTAGTAAACAGTCATATGGAAACTGGAATAAATCATATCTATGCCTGCGGAGACTGCGCTGAATATAAGGGAGCAAACTTCGCCATCTGGCCGGAGGCCTCCGAGCAGGGCCGCGTCGCCGGAGCCAACGCGGCAGGCGACGAGCTGGAATACCGCCCTGTTTCCTCTGCTCTTACCTTTAACGGCATGAATACCTCCCTCTACGCCGCCGGAGACAATGGAAAAAATCCGAATCTGCTCTATAAGACTGTAGAGTTCAAAGATATGGGCAAAGAGCAGTACAAAAAATTCTATTTCCTGAACAACCGCCTGTGCGGAGTCATTCTCATCGGCGACCTGTCTCAGATGGCCAAGATGGCAGAGGCTCTGGAGCAGCACGCTTCCTACAAAGAAGTAGTAAAATAGCATAAAAGTTCCAAAAAGCGGGACTGTGCATTCATCGGCACAGCCCCGCTTTTTCATTTTACAGGATCGAATTTTACTTCAAAAGCAATCCGCCGCAAGCGGGCTTTTGTCTTATTTACATTTTTATTTCAGACTTTCTTTCTCTCTTTCTCATTCCCTCATAGACCGCTGCACCAGCCGCCATTACAGCGATACTTCCTAAAGACATGGCAGAAGCCCTGAATCCAGCCAGGCACAGCTGATTAACAATCACAAACACGCCGCTTCCAATGGCTATGACAGGCGTCAGAGGATAGCCGGGAACCCGATAGCTCCGCTTCACATCCGGCCTCATTTTCCTGTACCGGATAACCGCCATAAAAGTGAGCGTATAGAAGGTCCAGCTGGAAAATACTGCCAGATCTGTCAGAAGATTAAACTGTCCTGTCATGGAAAGAAGGATTCCCAGGACTCCTGTCAGAACAATACAGCTGCCCGGCACATGATTTTTATTCAGCCTTGAAAGTCTCCTGCTGCCAGGCAGCAGGCCCTGGGAAGCCATAAAATAGGCCACTCTGGATCCAGAAAATACAAAGCCGTTGCACGCGCCGAAAACTGATACCACAATTCCCACAGATACCAGCTTTCCTCCAGCCTCCCCAAACAGAGCAATCGCCGCTGCAGAGGCCGGTGCCGGAAGGTTCGCCATCTCCTCCGCCGAAAGTACCTGCAGATAGGCCAGATTCATCACAAAATAGACAGCTGTAATAATAGAAACACCGCCGACAATGGCTCTTGGCAGATCCCGTTCCGTGTTCTTCATCTCCCCGGAAATGGCTCCCACAGACGTCCATCCCTCAAAGGCAAACAAAACCGCCACCATCAGCTGTCCCACGGCGCTCACCGGACTTACTCCGTCTCCCAGCATAGGAGAAAAAACCGGGTAATTTCCGTCTCCCCAGAGGAAGCCAAATACCATAAGAAGAATCAGAGGAATCATTTTGCAGATGGTAAATACCACCTGAACTCCCCCGCCCACCTTGGAGCCCAGCGTATTTAAAAAGACAATTAAAAGAATGACAGCCACAGCGCAGGGAACTACAAGACCATCCCCCAAAAACAGCGCCATCTGCTGGGCGCAGGCTACCGCCAGTGCGGAAACCATAGCCGGATAAAACAACACAACCTGAACCCAGCCCGCCAGAAAACCTGCCTTAGGCCCATAAACGCGGCTTAGATAGGTTGGAATTCCTCCTGTCTCTGGAAATAAAATGGCAATCTCCGCAAAGGTCAAAGCCGCCGCTATACTTACCAGCCCCGTAATCACCCAGGCAAGCATCCCAAGCCCTGGGGCTCCGCCAGTCACCGTATAGATCGCCTGAGGCTTAAAAAAGATGCCGGAACCAATCACGCAGCCCACTACTGTTGAAATTGCTGTGGGAAGACCCAGAGTTTGATTGAGAACTCTGGAAGAACTCTCTATGTTCCTCTTTCCCATTTTCTCCTTTTCCATCGTATATTTTCCCCTTTTACTTTCCATCTTGTCATGTGCTTTTCAGCAATTTAAAATCTATGATATCATTTTTAAAAACGCCGGGCAACCCGTAAGTCTCCTAAAATCATTTTCTGTTAAAAATGTTAAGAACCCTGCACAACAGACTCCCTTCAGGAATCCGTTGTGCAGGGTTCTATAAAAACTCTTATTTACTCGCTAATTCAGCGAAACGCCATGTTTCTTCTCAATTCCTCTTTCGATGGCCTTCTCAATCTCCATAATCGGGATAATCATGACAGACAAGAGCAGAGCTGCCCCATACTCCATTAGGGAAATATGCTCAAATTCAAAGGCTTCTCTGAGAACCGGCACGTAAATAACTACTGTAGTGCATACCAGGGAAGCGATAAAGGACCACACCAGGTATTTATTCTGCTTCGGAAGTGCAAAGATAGAATGACGCCTGGAACGCATATTAAAGGAGTGGAAAATTTCCACCATGGATAGCGTTAAGAACGCCATGGTCATACCGTCTGGAGACTCTGTGATCTCCCACACACCAGCCTCCATATAATGTCCTAAAAAGTAAGCCGCCATTGTAAGAATCGTAATTACAACTCCCTGGAATACAATGTCAAAGCCCATTCCATTTGCAAAAATACCGTCTCTGGAATCTCTTGGAGGTCTCTGCATGGTATCCTTTTCCGCTTCCTCCATTCCCAGAGAAATAGCTGGGAAGCAGTCCGTAATCAGGTTAATCCAAAGCAGATGAACCGGCTTTAAAATGGTAAATCCCATCAGGGTAGCCGCAAATACCGAAATTACCTCAGCCAGGTTTGCGGAAAGCAGGAACTGAATGGCTTTTCGGATGTTGTCATAAATTCTTCGTCCCTCCGCCACAGCAGATACGATTGTGGCAAAGTTATCATCAGCCAGAACCATATCAGCCACATTTTTCGTAACATCAGTTCCTGTAATTCCCATGCCAACGCCAATATCCGCTGATTTAATAGATGGAGCATCATTAACGCCGTCTCCTGTCATAGCTGTAATCTTGCCCAGCTTCTTCCATGCCTTTACAATCCGTACCTTATGCTCCGGCTGAACTCTGGCATAAACCGAATAATTCTGAATAGTCTGAGCCAGCTCCTCATCTGAAATGCTGTTCAATTCTGCTCCAGTAATGGCCTTCTGGCCTTCGTCCAGGATTCCCAGCTGCTTTGCAATGGCTACCGCCGTGTCTCTGTGATCGCCTGTAATCATAATTGGTCTGATTCCGGCGCTGCGGCACTCAGCAATAGCGGCCTTCACCTCAGGGCGGATCGGATCAATCATTCCAGACAGTCCCAGATAAACCAGATTCTTCTCAATCGCCGCCGGAGCTGTATTCTCCGGCATGGCCTCGTAGGTCTTGTAGGCGGCGCAGAGCACGCGCAGGGCCTGATCCGCCAGCTTCTTATTCTCTGCCAGGATGTGCTTTTTCACATCTTCTGTCATAGGTACTTCCTGTCCATCTACATAGGCTCTGGTACAGATCTTTAAAACCTCGTCCGGAGCTCCTTTTGTAAACTGAATAAATCCTCCATCCGGATTTTTATGGATAGTGGACATCATCTTTCTGACAGAATCGAAGGGCGCCTCCCCAGTTCTCTCGTATGTCTTTTTTAACTGGTCTTTTGGCATTTCCGCCTTTAATGCGTCATTTACAAGAGCACATTCTGTCGGCTCTCCCACAGCCTCTCCATTTTCCAGCTCTGCATCACAGCAGAGCGCCATTGCCTTTATCAGGAAATTTTCATCCGCAGAGGAATGTTCCACTACCGTCATCTTGTTCTGTGTCAGAGTTCCCGTCTTATCAGAGCAGATAATCTGAGTACATCCCAGAGTCTCTACTGCTGTCAGTTTCCTGATAATCGCATGATTTTTCGACATTTTCGTAACGCCGATAGATAAAAGAATTGTAACGACAGCAGCCAGTCCCTCGGGAATCGCCGCTACGGCTAAGGATACTGCTATCATAAATGTATTAAGAACCAAACCGCTGTCTGCACCTGCTCCGCTCATCATACTTCTGGCAATGTTTACGCAGAATACCAGAACACAGATACCCAGTACCATAACTGTCAGGATCTTGGAAAGCTGATTTAATTTAATCTGAAGAGGTGTCTCTTCCTCCTTTGCATTAGCAATAGCATCAGCAATCTTGCCCATTTCCGTATCCATTCCGGTAGCACAGACAACTGCTTTACCTCGTCCATATACTACGATGGATCCCATGTACACCATGTTTTTCCGATCGCCTAAAGGAACGTCTCCGTTTTCAGCTGCAGCAACTGGAAGCTCTGTTTTTTCCACTGCCACAGATTCCCCAGTCAGGGCTGCTTCCTCCACCTTCATGGAAGCGCATTCAATAATCCTCGCGTCTGCAGGGACGGAATCTCCGGCTTCCAAAATTACAATATCGCCTAGAACCAGCTCCTCAGATTTTACTGTCATCTGATGGCCGCCTCGGACAACCTTGGACGTAGCCGCCGCTATCTGCTGCAGTGCCTCAATAGCCGCCTCAGCCTTAGATTCCTGATACACGCCCAGCACAGCGTTAATTACAACTACCAGCATAATGATAATCGTGTCAGCAAAACTCTCGCCCTGATGAACCGCTGTGATTCCAGAAACTACAGCTGCCGCTATCAGCACCAGAATCATTGGATCTGTAAGCTCTGATAAAAACTTATGCAGAAGGCTTTCCTTCTTGCCTTCCTTCAGCCTGTTTGGGCCATGCTCAGAAAGCCGTTTTTCCGCCTCCTCCTGTGTGAGTCCGCTGTCTGATACATCCAGACTCTTCATGACCTCTTCGTGGTGCAGAAGGTATTCTTTCCTGTTTTCAATCATACGTCCTTCCATCCTCTCTTTCTGTACTTGAACTTCTGTTTTCCAGTTCATGCAGGAATTCCGGCTTTCCCCAGCCTTCAGCCGGATAAAGAACAGTTATTCTGTAGTATTGCCCAAAACAGAAATTTTCAAAATTCTGCGGCAGCTTTTTTAAAGAAAAAAAGACTTTCAGCATATGTCTCATATGCTAAAAGTCTTGTCTTCCTGTAAAAGTAAAGCTGTATACAGAAATCACACAGCCACCGGCCTGACAGCCGGGAATTGTTGACTGTATGAAGATAACTACTCCCTTTTAACTTTATATTCAGAAGTTCTGTCTGTTCATCTCTTATTGTATAACAACTGTTAAAGAAATGTCAATAATTTTTTGTGGCAGACCTTCCATTTTTCCTGTATGATAGCCTTAGAATTATTTTTTACTTTACAGGAGTATTACTATGAGTCAAGAACTTCCGCCTGTTTCAGGCTCTCTAAAAATATTAAGCATTACTGCCCAGAAACCCCACAGCACAGGAAGCGGAGTGTATCTGACCGAGCTGGTTCAGGCTCTTCACCGCGGCGGCTGCCGTCAGGCTGTTCTGGCTGGTATCTGCCATGAGGATTCTGTCTGCTTTCCAGACGGAGTTTCCTTTTATCCTGTTTACTATCAGTCAGAACAGCTTCCCTTCTCTATTTGCGGTATGTCCGATGAAATGCCCTATAAAAGTACAAAATACCGGGATCTGACTCACGAGATGACAGAGCAGTTTCTAACTGCCTTCCAGACTGTTCTGGAGAGGGCACTAGAGGAATTTAAACCCGATTTGATTATCTGCCACCACCTGTATCTGCTTACTGCCCTGGCCAGGGAAATGACGCTTCCTTCCATGGTTCCTTCTTCCCAGTTTCCCAAAGTCATCGGTATCTGCCATGGCTCCGACCTGCGCCAATTTAAAAAGAACCCGTTAAAACACAGCTATATTGAGACGCAGATCCGTCGGCTTGACACAGTATGGTGCCTCCACCGGGAGCAGAGAGAGGAAGTGCTGCGGCTGTTTGGGTGCAGTCCAGAAAAAGTCAAAATTCTGGGAACCGGCTACAACAGCCAAATTTTTAAAAAAGCAGTTCAAACGCGGAATGCCTCCATGGAAATCACATCCGGATTTTCTGAAGATTCAGACCCAATCCGCCTGATCTTTGCCGGAAAGCTCTCAGAAAAAAAAGGCGTCAAAAGCCTGCTGCGTTCTCTTCAGCTGCTGCCTCCTGAGTTAACGAAGCGTCTGTCTGTCACACTGGCAGGAGGCTGGGGCAATGAACAGGATTTTCAGGAAATCAGGATGCTGGCTGAGCGGGAACAAGGCTGTCCCTGCCCTGTATATTTCCCTGGAAGACTGTCCCAGGTTGAACTGGCTCAGCAGATGAATCAGTCAAATCTGTTTGTCCTTCCCTCCTTTTACGAGGGGCTGCCTCTGGTTCTTATAGAGGCGCTGGCCTGCGGTCTCCGTCCTGTCTGCACAGATCTGCCCGGTATCCGTCCCTGGATGGATGAAAATGTGCCGGGTCACGGAATTATCTTCGTGAAGCCGCCTGCTATGGAAAATGAGGATGAGCCTGTAGCTGCCTCACTTCCAGTCTTTGAGGCAGAGCTGGCAGAGGCTGTCACACAGGCTGTACAGAATGCACAATCTGCAGCACAAAAGGAGCTGAGCGGCAGTCTGCAGCATCTCTCCTGGGATGGCCTCTGCAGAAGGCTGTTAGATGATATAAATAGGAAATAATATAAGCGAGGTGCTTGACATGAAGCCATTAAAAATCAGAACTGTTGTCTTCGGGGAGGGAATCCCCAAAATCTGCGTTCCCATCGTAGGAAGAACGCAGGAAGAAATTTTCTCTGCCGCTGCCGCTCTGAAAGAAACACCAGCCCATGTGGCAGAATGGAGAGCTGACTGGTTTTCCGATATTCTAAATGAAAACGGGAAGCCCAATCTGGCTGCCGCTATAGATACCTTAAAGCAGCTGCGGATAATTTTAGGCGATATGCCTCTGCTTTTTACCTTCCGCACCGCCGCTGAAGGAGGCGAGAAAAGTATTGATTTTCAGAACTACAGAGCCCTTAACCTGGCTGCTGTTGAGAATGGACTGGCTGATCTGGCTGATGTAGAATTTTTCACAGCAGGAGATGACGCCGAAGCGCTCGTTGAAGAACTCCATAAGCTGGGAGGCAAAGTCATTGTCTCCAGCCATGATTTCTATAAAACGCCCGAGACAGAAGTTCTGACTGCCCGCCTTTGTTCTATGAGAAACATCGGCGCTGACCTTCCAAAAATAGCTGTGATGCCTAAGAGCCGCAAAGATGTTCTTACTCTGCTGGAAGCCACGGAGAATGCTTCTTCCCTTCTGGATTGTCCCATTATCACCATGTCCATGTCCGGCTCCGGAACCGTCAGCCGCCTCTGCGGGGAAGTGTTCGGTTCTGCCATGACCTTCGGATCCGCTGGAAAGGCTTCCGCCCCAGGACAGATAGACGTACAGGAATTATCCGTTATGCTGGAACTTCTCCACAAAAGTCTGCAGCCTCCGTATGCTAAATAGAGCGGCGCCTGTGCACTGGCCTTAAAAAATCCACTGCACCAGAACCATATAGAGAACTGTTCCCCCTGCAATGGAGAGAAGCATCTGCCGTTTCCACAGGTGCAGGGCAGTCACGGCTGCCAGAGACAAAAGCTCTGGAATTCCGTGGCTGCCCTGGAACAGCTCTACATTCTTCAGACAGTAGATAACCAGCAGTCCAAACACAGCGGAGGGCAGAGCCCTGCCCAGATACTGTACATACTTTGGCACAGCTTTTCCTGATGGAAACAGAAGGAACGGGAGGAATCGAGTAATAAGGGTCCCCAAAATCACCATTCCGATTGTAATAATCTGTTCTGTCTGAGTCATCTTTCCTCTCCTCTCTGTTCTATCCGTTTTTGGAACAGCGTCAAAAGAAGCAGTATGGAAGCCATGGCAGGAATCATAAACCGATCAGCCCCAAACACAGCCAGACACACAAGCGGCGCCCCCAATCCTAAAAGAGCCCCTGTATGCCTCTTTTCCTTCATCCACTGCTCAATGAAAATTACGGCAAACATCGCCGTCATCACAAAATCCAGCCCTTCTGTATTGAAGCGAATGAGAGAGCCAAAAATACCTCCAAGAGTCGCTCCTGACACCCAGTACAGGTAATTAAAGAGAGTAACAAAAAACATAAACCAGCCTCGATCCACATCTTCTGGGATCTCAGCTGTGTAATTAATAGAAAAGCTCTCGTCACACATGCCAAAAATCAGAAAAAGTTTCTTAAAACCTGTTCCCCTGTATCTCTCCAGCATCGAAATACCGTAAAATAGATGTCTGGCATTTAACATCAGAGTCATCAGAAGAGCCTGAATTGGATTAAATGCCCCCAGAAGCAGATTGACCGCCACAAACTCCACCGAACCTGCAAAAATCGTCATACTCATGAACAGAGGGTACCAGAAGCTGAATCCCGACACATTCATATAAATTCCATATGTTATACCCAGAAACAAAAAACCGGCTAAAATAGGGAGCGTACAGGGAAAGGCACATCTGGCCGCCTTCCTAAGCTCTCTTTTTTTATCTGCCCCGCAGCTGCTCATAAATATTTTTCTCCTGTCTGCAGGCAGCCGAATGTGTGTCTGCAATTTTCATTAATAATTTTCAATTCTTCTGTGCTTGCGCAGATTATATCTCTTTTCACCGGCATTCCAGGCTTCTTTCTCCTCCTCTGTTTCCGGAATCAGTCCGGGAACTTGTACTGGATGATCGTTCTCATCCAGCGCTACCATTACAAAGTAAGCTGTATTAACCAGTTTTCTGCTTCCATCCAAAGCCTCCACAAAACTTTCCACCTGCACTTCCATGGAGGTTTGTCCCACATATGTAAGTTTTCCAATCAGAATCAGCGTATCATTTACATGAACAGGTTCCCGAAACTGCAGGCTGTCTACTGCCGCTGTCGTCTGATCTCTGCCTGAATGACGGCGTGCCACAACTCCAGCTACTACATCAATCCATTCCATCAGCTGTCCTCCAAACAGACGGCCTGCCCCATTAATATGACAACTGAGAACAACCTGCACTTGTTCAACAATTGAATCACTTACCCGCCTCATTGGCCTTTCTTTATCCATCCGAACTATCTCCTTCCTGCTTCATTGCCTGAAAATTGAAAACCTGAATACATCTATTTGACAGAGATTACGCATACATCTGCATACATTAAACAATAAAAAAGTCCTTGAAAATCAAGGACTTTTTAGAGGCGACAACCAGATTTGAACTGGTGATCAGGGTGTTGCAGACCCACGCCTTACCACTTGGCTATGTCGCCATATTAAATTAAATGACCCCAACGAGATTCGAACTCGTGTTACCGCCGTGAAAGGGCGATGTCTTAACCGCTTGACCATGGGGCCTTACTGATTAAAGCTCCACAGTTTAACTGCTTCGCTCTGATATCTTACCACAATTTCGAGCAATTGTCAATGAAGTTCTCTGTTGAGGTTGTTAAAAACTCCCCCTGTTGGACTCGAACCAACGACACTGCGGTTAACAGCCGCATGCTCTACCGACTGAGCTAAGGAGGATTATCTTCCCCCGGATTTCTTACTTCTCTCTCCGGTATCTGGGTACTTCTACATACCCTCAAAACCACACATTGAATCCTACTTCCTATCTCTTCCATCCTTCTTCTCTCTACCCAACCTCTTGGTTAAGCCCTCGACCGATTAGTAA
>JAGZZT010000024.1 GCA_018377235.1 Clostridium sp. | reverse complement strand
GTAGAACCCAGCAGCTGTAATGCGGTAGCTATTTGTTCTTTTGTGTATTTCATCGTTAATCACGATGTGCAAGAGTCCAACTTTTTGTCCGCACCCCCTCCTTAAAAACTGGTTGAAATTTAGACCCAAATTAATTACTAAATATATTAGCAAAAATATTGTAGCTGCAAATATTTTATCCTTGTGATCCAATTGCTCGTTTAAAAAAACTTTCTCTAATTTCATCATATGTCAGATCACTTGGTAATGAAAATTCTCCTTCCATTTCATGCTGTGCAAAATCCTCTTTTAGATTCTCTATTAGTGAACCAACTTTTCCTCCAACAACAGGGATATGTAACCAAATTTGTTCATTATCTAGTTCCAGGATAAATAGTTTCGTTTTATGTTTCTTTTTCAGTAAGTATGTAAGACTTTTTTCACTGTTTTTTATTTTGACAGATAGATTGGTTGGTCCATATATATAATATGTTTTTTGGCTCATTGAAATTTTTTCACATTGTTGTATGTACTCACTCAGTTCTTTTTCTAAACATAAAATCTTTCCCTCATTTATAAACGAGTACATCTTATTGTTATCTATATTTTCTAATATAGCAGCGTATAACCTAACTATTTCTAATTCTGAACTATCATCAGTGCCTAAATATTCATTTGCAACATATTCATATATTGTCATATTTTCGCATTCGTTCCAATAATTTTCTTTATAACTCTCTACTATCTCTTGCAAATATTTTGCACATAAACCTATAGAAAAATCAGGATCCAGCATTTTTCCTATGAAGGCATATGGATTTTGTTTTAAAAGACGTTGTGCCGTTGAAATTTTTATCTGTCCCATCCCAATAGAAAAATCTGATTTTATAGCAATTTTTTGTAAAATCCCCAGTTTACAAAATAATATTTCCAAACATTTATAATACCATGCTCCTCTATAAATTTTCTCTAAAACCAAAATTGTTTCCAGTAGTTCATACGAAATGTGATTATTCTCTGCCTCCCGTTTTATCTCATAGTGATATAGATTTATCTCACTTTTTTCTAATTGTGTTTGCACCAGCAAAATCTCTAAATCTGTCCGGAAAGTTTTAATATCCAATTTTCCTTCAAATTTTGCCAATCCGGATAATACGGTTTCTGCATTAATTGCCAATCCGCTCAGTAATAGTGACATCAAAATTTCAAAACCATTGCTGCCTACAATCCCAAAGACATCCTTTCCCTGCAATGATTTTAAAATATACTCCGTACTTATATAAGAAAATATAACAGAGAAAATAATAAAGCAAATATATCCAAACAACAAACGAAACTTATCAAATTTATTAAATATAGATAAAAGATGATATTGTACGATTGCAGGCCAAACATTTAAAAAAGCTGCCGTACCAACACCTATACATATTTCATCCTGACCAACACCACATAATGAAGCCATTATACTAATTGTTGCTAAATAAATTAATCTAATTGATGAACTCCTTATAGTTTTTCCAACATCCTTTGAATATCTAAAATCCAAAACTGACGAATAGGATTTAGGCAAAAATATCTGATGTATTCTAGCAGCTATACTAACACCAATTGCAATTAAAATAATTTGAATTATTTTTTTCATGTCAAGTGAGTACAAGATTTTATCCATTGTTTGTATAAACTTCATCCTTTCTTTGCACAAAATAATAACTTCCATTTCAGCACAATTTTAAATCTTATTTATAAATGTATATCTATTTTGCGCAGTACTCCACACGTGTTGAGGCGATGGTCTGAATTACCGAAAGACCTGGTTTGTCCCCAGTAGAATACCTAATAATTATATCCAATTAAATTTCCAACACTTGAAGATAAAATACCTTTTCACATGCCTAAATGTCACGGATTCTTTCCAACAGTTCCTTGAAATACCCACCATCACCCCAATTCTTTCAAATGGTCATCATTCATTGTAAAACCTTTTTTGATGTACTCCTTTAATACATTCATTGCCCATATACAGAATCGAACACCGCGCTATGATTTTACTCGAAAGCCAACGGAAATGATAATATCCAGATTGTAATACTCTATAGTTCTTTCTACCTGTCTATTCCCTTCGGTTTGAACTGTTGCAAATTTTGCAACAGCTGGCTCTCTCACTGATTCTTCTTCAGCAAAAATATTTTTTATATGTCTTGAAATTGTAGATTTGTCTCTTTGAAATAAATTCACCATTTGTTTCAGCGACAGCCACACCGTTTCATTTTGTATATTAACATCTATCTTCGTCAAGCCTTCTTCGGTCTGATAAATGAAACTCTCTCCATAGTTGTCCACTTTATCATCCTTTAATATATTATACATGGTGCTCTGTACCAGCCAGTGAGAAAATACTCTTAATACGACAATTGTGCAACGTCCCTTGCACAATTACAAATTCAGACCGGCTCTAGCCTCTCTTACTTTACCTTCCATTCCAATCACACGCAGCATTCCACATGTGTTGAGGACATAAAACCCATGCCTCCAAAGCAGATTTTATCCCTGGCGGAAATCTGTTTTTTACCAATTTAGAACCAGATCATTCCTCTACTGTTTCTTCCAGTTCAAGTAAGAACCTATCATAATCAGATACAAATATTCTATCCTGCACAATCCGATATTTTTCAAATTCTGTTTCTGCATAAAGTTTTGCCTGCTCTGCACTGATTTTTCCTGCATCTGTTAAAATCTCATTTCCATTGAACTCTAAAAAACCATCCAGCCGTTTTGCCCAATCTTCCATGCTCATAGGAATTTGACGCTCTGCCTGCAATTCTGCATAATCAAGATACAGTGATACGATTCGTTCCATGTAAGCCATCTCTTTATCACTCAAATAATTTTTTGCGATGGAAACATCTGATTTTACAATCTTTCCATCAGGAGCCGCTTCCCATGTTGTCAGTCCCATATGTTCTTTTTCTGCATCTGCACGTTCGACAATCAGTTCTGCTGCCGTATGTCTGTGGACTGCCCAATGCATTTTATTCTGCACTGTTTGAAAAAAACGCTTTGTAGTCTTCGCATCTTTATCATAGTCGAAAGCGGTAGCATATAAATCCGTTACTTTCTGATAAAACTTACGCTCCGAAAGACGAATTTCACGGATATTCTGCAGCTGTCGCTCAAAATACTCATCCGTAAACATATGACCTTTTTTCAGGCGTTCTTTATCCATCGTCCAGCCCTGAATCGTATAATCTTTCACAATTTGTCCGGCCCATTTACGGAATCGCACTGCCCGGTCATTATTTACTTTAAAACCAACTGCAATAATTGCCTGTAAATTATAATGTTTCGTATTGTAAGATTTTCCATCCGCTGCAGTTATTAAGTATTTCTTAATAACTGACTCTTCCGTTAATTCTCCATCCGCAAAAATACGTTTCAAATGTTGATTGATAGCTGATACCGATACATCGTACAACATAGCCATCATCTTTTGCGTCAGCCAGATATTTTCATCCTCATAGCGCAGTTCAAAGCTATCCGCCTGGTCTCCCACTGAAGCCACATAAGTTAAATATTCCGCTGCAGAACTATGTATTGTAATTTCCTTCTTTATTCTTGCCATC
The DNA here is from genome assembly GCA_018377235.1 of Clostridium sp. Taxonomy (GTDB): domain Bacteria; phylum Bacillota; class Clostridia; order Lachnospirales; family Lachnospiraceae; genus Otoolea. Next base: position 43,040 of record JAGZZT010000024.1, on the reverse strand, counting down.
CAATCTCTCCTCTTCATCATTTTGTAGTAGTTCCATATAAGCTAAAACGTTCTAATATTCCATTCCTGCAGAAAAAATGCTTATATTTATCAGGCTTAAACGTTTTTAATAGTTCAAATATATTTAGACCGCTCCTTTATCAAAATCCTATAAATGATGGCATTGTTCTATATTAATACTTTCCACATCATCAACAGAAAGCTCTGTAATCTCTGCGATATCTTCAAGCGACAGTTCTGTGTTTTTAATAAGCTTCTCTGCTATTTCTTTCTGTGTCACCAACACAACCTCATTTAGCATATCCTCTATCACTTTACAATGTCCCATAATTAAAGTATCTCCAATTTCACTACCGCCTCCACATGTTCCGTCCATGGAAACAAATCCACTCCCCAGGCCTCCCTTGCCCGGTAGCCGTTTCGGGCAAATACCTTTAAGTCTCTTGCCAGTGTCTCCGGGCCGCAGGAAATGTAAACAACCGTCTTGGGGCCTGCCTCTGCCACGGAATGGATAAATTCCTCCGTGCTTCCGCTTCTCGGCGGATCCATAAACACCACGTCCAGTTTCTCGCCCTGAGCTGCCATCCTGCTCATAAAACGGCCTGCATCGTTACAGTAAAATTCAATGTTTTTAATCTCATTCCTCTTCGCATTCTGAACAGCATCCCTGACTGCATCCCTATTAAGCTCTACTCCAATCACCCGTTTTGCCCTGCCGCTGGCAGTGATTCCAATAGTTCCGATTCCACAGTAGGCGTCCAGCACTGTCTCGCTTCCCGTCAGTCCGGCTAATTCCATTGCCTTGTTATAAAGCTTCTCTGTCTGCACTGGGTTCACCTGATAAAAAGAGCGGGAAGAAATCCTGAACCGGTGTCCGCACAGAATATCCTCAATATATCCCTTTCCAAAAAGCACGTGCTCTTTTTCTCCCAGTACCATGCTGGTGCTTCTTCCATTAATATTCTGGATGATAGTAGTAATTTCAGGATGCTTTTCCCTGAGCGCCTTGACAAAGTTATTTTTCGATGGAAATACTGGCGATGCAGTTACCAAAACCACCATGATTTCTCCTGTAGCAAATCCTCTCTTCACCAGCACGTGACGGAGCAGGCCATAGCCTGTATCCTCGTCAAAGGTCCTGATTTTAAAGGAGCGGAGCATAGAACGGATGGTGCCAATGATTTCGTCAGCTTTCTCATCCTCGATCAGGCAGGTTTCAATAGGAATTAAATCGTGGGTTCCCTCCTTGTAAACGCCGGAAACGGCATTTCCCCGCCGATCGTGGCCGAATACTGCATGCACCTTATTTCTGTAGTGATACGGTTTCTCCATTCCAATCAGAGCCTTGACCGGGCAGCTTCCTGCAAGAAGCATTTCCAGCATTTCCCGCTTCTTAGCCAGCTGCTTTTCATAAGAAAGGTGAAGGTACTGGCAGGCGCCGCACTTTTTGTAAACAGGACACAGGCTGGCGGATGCTGCCTTTTGTCCTTTAGCATTTTTGCCTTCTTTTTCAGCCCCTGCTCTGCTGCCCTTTCCTGCTTCCTTTCTGTTTCCTGTTGCTCCTGCTTCGCTTTTTCTGTCTGTTCCTCCTCTGCCCGTTTCTCTTCTCTCAGTGCCTTTTCTTCCTGTCACCCGCTTCTGAGGCTCTCTTACCTGTTTTTCTTTCTTCTTATTTTTCTCAGCTGCTTCAGCTCTTCTAGTTTTATCTGTCATTTTTTCTCCTGTCTTTCTATTTATTTTTTTAATAAGTTCTTTTCTCATTTTATCTGATTATTCTATATTTATCTGATTATTTTTGTTTTTTAATATTTTATTTTTTATAATTTTTTATCTTTTTCTAGTTATCTTATCTTTTTCCGGCTCTCTTCTTCTCTCAGTCTTTCTTCGTTTTTCTGCTTTTCTCAGCTTTTTTCTGTTTCGGCTATTATAGCCCATCTGACTGTCAAGCGCAATGCAAACGGCAGCTCATGATAAGAGTATTCTTGAAATTTTTCCTTTTCCATTTATAATACTTTATAACAGTCTATAAAGGAGGATTTAACTGACATGAATACAGCTGCTGTTTCCCAGGATTTTGCGGTCTGCTCTGGGCGCCCTGTCTCTGAAGAGGGCCGTCTGCCCCGTGAAATTCTGGTCTATGATTTTTTAGATCAGCTCTCCATTCCCTATGAGAGAGTCGACCATGCCCCTGCCGATACCATTGAGGCCTGCCAGAGCGTTGACCAGGCTCTCCAGGTAAGTATGTGTAAAAATTTATTTCTATGCAACTCCCAGGCCTCCCATTTTTATCTGCTCCTGCTTCCAGGAGACAAAAAATTCAAGACCTCTGTCTTCTCAAAGCAGATGGGCTGTTCCCGTTTATCCTTTGCAGACGCTGCCCATATGGAAGAATTTCTCTCCATCTCCCCTGGCTCAGTCAGCGTCCTGGGACTGATGAATGACAAAAATAACCGTGTGAAGCTGGCCATTGACAGAACCCTTCTTGAAGACCCCTTCCTGGGCTGTCATCCCTGCGTCAATACCTCCAGCCTGAAAATCAGGACCTCTGACATACTGGAAAAATTTCTTCCGGCTGTGGATCACTGCTTCACATTGGTGGATCTGCCATAACTGCTGCCATAACTGACTGTGATTCCTGTTTGTCTCTTTTTAAAACCTGTTGTATAATAGCATCAGAAGCCATATCTATAAATACGTGAATGAAAGCAGGAGGATGTTCTATGCATTTTGAAGATTTTGAAGCGCTTCAGCGCACCCGCGAGAGCTGCCGTGTTTACAGTGAAAAGCCAGTGTCCAGAGAACTCTTAACTCATCTGGCAGAGGTAGCCCGCCTCTCCCCCAGCGCCTGCAACTCTCAGCCATGGCATTTCATTATAGTAGACGATCCGGAGCTGAAAAGCCGGATGGGAGAAATCCTGGATGACCGCGGAGTCTGCGGCTGCCCCTGGGCAAACCGTGTTCCCGCCTTTATTGTTATCTGTGAGGAGACAGCTCATTTAAAGCCAGCTGTGGAAGCCCAGTACGGTTCCCAGCATTTTGCCCAGATGGATATCGGAATGGCTGCCATGGCTCTGTGCTGCGAGGCCTCCTCCCTGGGACTTGGCACCTGTATGCTTGGAACCATTAATCAGGAAAAGGCTCATCAGCTGTTAGGAATTCCTGAAAACTGTCCGGCCAGACTGGTCATCGCCGCAGGATACCCGGCTCTGTCTGACGCTCCCAGGAAAAAAATGCGCAAGCCTCTTGACGAGATCGTCAGCTATAATCAATGGCAGGACGACAGACACTAATCCCCCATGAAAAGGAGAAATTTATTATGAAAATCACAAAAGTTACCGCTGTTTACTACAGCGCTGTAGGAAGTACCAAGGCAGTGACAGAAAAAATTGCAGGCCTCGTTGCAGAAAAGCTGGGCGTTCCTGTCTCCTCCTGCGATTACACCCTTCCGGACAGCAGAACTGAAACCCACCATTACAGTTCTTCTGAGCTGATTGTATTCGGAACTTCCGTTTACGCCGGACGTGTTCCCAACAAGCTCCTTCCCACTGTTCAAAACTGCTTTAAAGCAGACGGCGCTCTGGCTGTACCGGTTGTCACCTTTGGAAACAGAAATTTTGACAACGGCCTCATAGAGCTTCGCAATGAGCTGGAAAACAACGGCTTCCACACCATTGCTGGAGCTGGAATCGCCTGCCGCCATGTCTTTTCTGAAAAACTGGCTCCTGGACGTCCTGATGAAACAGACTGGAAAGCCATTGAGAACTTTGCTGTCTCTGTGGCCGAAAAGGTAATGAAGCTGGCAGAAATTCCTGCTCCTGTCTCTGTAAGAGGCGACGATCCGGTAGGCCCCTACTACACACCCCTTGGCACAGATGGAAAACCTGCCGTGTTTTTAAAGGCAAAACCGCGCACGAAAGCCGAGCTCTGTGATCAATGCGGCATCTGCGTGAAGGCCTGTCCCATGGGTTCCATCGATGCAGCCGATCCGTCTCTGGTACCCGGCATCTGCATCAAGTGCCAGGCCTGTGTGAAAAAATGTCCTTCCGGCGCCAAATATTTTGATGATCCGGCATTTTTATCCCACGTAGCCATGCTGGAGCAGAACTATACCAGACGTGCAGAGCCAGAGTTCTTCCTCTAGGGAACGTCTGAGAAAACTGCTTTCAGAAAAATCTGTTAGCTGGTTCCAGCTTTATCCTGCTTTATAGCATTTCTCCCCGGACTGCGAAAACGCTTCCGGGGAGATTTTTATTGTTTCTGATATCTCTTATCTGCCCTGGAGCAGCCGTTTCAGCTCCTGCAGCTCCTCTTTCGTAATCTCTCTGTACTCTCCTGTCTTTAATGCGCCTAACTTCAGATTCATAATGCGCACCCGTTTTAAAGTACGCACCTGGTATCCTAAAGCCTCGCACATCCGGCGTATCTGCCGGTTTAAACCCTGAGTCAGAATAATTCGGAAGGACTTATCCCCTGTCTGTTCTACTGTGCAGGGTCTTGTCACAGTATCGAGAATCTTTACACCCTTTCTCATGCAGTCTAAAAACGCCGCTGTAATTTCTTTATTGACAGTAACCAGATATTCTTTTTCGTGTCCGTACCTGCCCTTTAAAATCTGATTTACCATCTCCCCCTGATTTGTCATGAGAAGAAGCCCCTCAGAATCCTTGTCAAGCCGTCCTACCGGGTAGATTCTCACCGGATAATTCAAAAATTCCACAATATTTTCCGCCCGATCCTTGTCAGAAGTCGTACAGACGATCCCCCTCGGCTTATTGACCAGAAGCACTACCGGCCTGTCCTTTCCAGAAATCAAAGTTCCCTCTGCCTCCACCTTTTGTCCCGGCTTTATCTTCATGCCCATAGAAGCGGTAAGCCCGTCTACCCTGACCTTTCCCGCCTCAATCAGCCTGTCCGCCTCCCGCCGGGAACAAAAACCAGCTTCACTTAAAAACTTGTTCAGGCGAACTCCCTCTGCCCCATTTTGTATCTCCTGTTTTCTTTTCTCCACGTCTGCAGTCCTCTCCTGTCTGATTCTCTCTTATTATTTTGACGCCGCATCCTGTTCTTTTATTTCTGCCTCAATTTCTGTTTTTATTTCTGAATCAATTTTTTCTCAGGCTCTGCCTGACTCCTTTCTTTTTTCCGCGTTCTTTCCGTTTCCGCAAAGTTCCTTAAGCCCCCTCAAAATCTCCTGTGTCTTTTCTATCATTCTCTGGCAGTCCCTGTTTTTATTTCTCTGATCCAGATAAATGAATTCCGGAATATCACCCGGACGAAGTTTCAAATCCCCCCGATATCGGCTGATCAGCTCAGGAATGCCTGTCACATCGATTCTGGCCTGTTTGAACATGGTAATTCTGGCCTCCTGGCGGTTGATATTTACTTCTGTCACTCCGGCGCTGTGAGCCAGAGCCTTCACAGACGCAATCAGAAGCAGGTTCTCTACTGGAACCGGAAGTTCTCCGAACCGGTCAATCAGCTCATCCTGCATATCCATATATTCTTCCTCTGACTCAATGGCAGAAATTCTCTTGTAGATATCCAGCTTCTGATATTCATTTTTAATATAAAAGGGCGGAATATAGGCGTCGATGTCACAGTCTACAGACGTCTCGAACGCTTCGCTCTCGTCAGTCTCTCCCTTTAATGCCAGTACCGCTTCATTTAAAAGCTTGCAGTACAGATCATAGCCTACTGCCTCCATGTGACCGTGCTGCTCCGCTCCCAGAATATTGCCTGCTCCGCGTATCTCCAGATCCCGCATGGCAATCTTGATTCCGCTGCCAAGCTCCGTAAATTCCCGGATTGCCTGAAGACGTTTTTCTGCCTCTTCCCTCAAAAGTTTATCTCTCCTGTACATCAGGAAAGCATAGGCAGTTCGATTGGAACGCCCCACGCGCCCCCTGATCTGATAGAGCTGGGACAGTCCCAGACGATCGGCATCGTGAATAATAATTGTATTGGCATTGGGAATATTTAAGCCTGTCTCAATAATAGTAGTGGAAACCAGCACGTCGATATCCCCGTTTATGAAATCCAGCATAATTCGCTCCAGCTCGTGCTCCCGCATCTGGCCGTGGGCGAAGGTAACGGAAGCGTCCGGAGCCAGGGACGCCACATGATTCGCAACTTCCTCAATGTTGTTGACACGGTTATATACATAATACACCTGTCCGCCTCTGGCCACCTCGCGGCTGATGGCCTCCCTTACCATCTCATCGTTGTACTCCATCACATAGGTCTGGATAGGAAGGCGATCCACCGGCGGCTCCTCCAGCACGCTCATATCCCTGATTCCGATAAGGCTCATATGAAGCGTTCTGGGGATCGGCGTGGCCGTCAGGGTAATCACGTCCACATTTTCCTTCATCTGTTTAATCTTCTCTTTATGAGCCACTCCAAACCTCTGCTCCTCGTCAATAATCAGAAGTCCCAGACTCTTAAATTCTACATCCTTTGACAGTACCCGGTGCGTTCCGATAAGTACGTCCACAAGGCCCTTTTTTAAGTCCTCCAGAGTTCGCTTCTGCTCAGCGGCAGTGCGGAATCTGGACATCATATCCACCCGCACTGGAAAGTCCTTCATCCGCTGGACAAAGGTATTGTAGTGCTGCTGAGCCAGAATGGTAGTTGGCACCAGGTAGACCACCTGTTTTCCCTCCTGGATGGCCTTAAACGCTGCCCGCAGAGCAATCTCCGTCTTTCCGTAGCCTACGTCTCCGCAAATCAGGCGGTCCATAATTTTCCGGCTCTCCATGTCCCGCTTCACCGCATCAATGGCGTCCAGCTGATCCTCCGTCTCCTCGTAGGGAAACATTTCCTCAAATTCCCTCTGCCACACAGTGTCTGGCCCGTACTGAAATCCCTCCTGATCCTGTCTGGCGGCATAGAGCTTCACCAGATCCTTGGCAATCTCCCGGACAGCTCCCCTGACTTTCGTCTTCGTTTTATGCCACTCGTTTCCCCCCAAACGGTTCAGCTTCGGTTTTTTCGCCTCTGAGCTGGCATATTTCTGGATTCCCTCCAGCCTGGTAGCCGGCAGATAGAGATTTCCTCCGTCTGCATACTCGATTTTAATGTAGTCCTTGACTACCTTATCCTGTTCGATCTTTTCAATGCCCCGGTAAATGCCGAGACCATGATTTTCATGAACTACATAGTCTCCCGGCGACAGCTCTGAAAAACTCTGAATATGCCTGCCCTGGTAGGAAGTCTTTTTCTTTTTCCGCTTCTTTCCCTGTCCGGTTCCGAACATATCGCCTTCCGCCACAACGGCGAATTTCAGCAGAGGGTACTCGAAGCCCCGATGAAGATTTCCATAGGTCACCATAATCTCTCCGGCCTTTACCTGGCTCTGATCCTGATCCGGCAGATATGCTTTCAAGCCGTACTCCCGTAGGTCATTTGCCAGGCGGCTGGCTCTGGTTCTGGATGCCGTCAGCAGGGCTACCCTGTATTTTCCCTTCTGCCACCGCTCCAGATCTTTAATTAACAGATCAAAGCCATTGTGATAGGTCCCCATGCTCTTTGCTTCTATGCTGTACTTTTTCTTCACTGGGAAACCCGGGATCTTCTGATCCAGGCCAGAGAGCAGCAGCGTGCAGGGCAGCGCCGTCATAGCCATCAGTGTCTTGGCAGAGTACAGAAAATCCGTCTGTCCTGGCAGGAGATATCCCCCCTCCAGCCGGTGGGCCATACTCTCTCTGAATTCCGTCTCTACCACCTCCGCTTTTTCCTTGATTCTAAGAGGTTCATCCAGAAATACCGTCAGATCCTCTTTAGGAAAATAGTTTAAAAAGGAGACTGTTGTCTCAGAAAAATACTGGATAAATCCGCCCAGCCCGTGAACTCGAAAACCTTCCCTGATCTCCTCGGAAAGCTCGCGTACCAGTCCTTCAATTCTGGCGGCCTGTTCTGTTTTTACCTGCTCCCGCAGCGCCTTTGCATAGGCTTTTGTCTCCTTCTCGATCTTTTTAAGTCCCTCTTCCACCCGCTCCGGCAGAAGCAGAAGCTCTGTGGCCGGGTAGAGGTTCACCTCACTAAGCTCCTCCACCGATCTCTGGCTTTCCAGATCAAAGCTTCGGATGGAGTCCACCTCGTCGCCCCACAGCTCGATTCGGACCGGAAGCTCCTCCGTCAGGGGAAAAATATCAATAATTCCTCCCCTGATGGAAAACTGCCCCATACCGTCTACCTGTCCCACTCTCTCATAGCCCAGCTGAGACAGCCTTCCCTTCAGCTTTTCCAGCTGAATCGTCTCTCCGCAGTTCACATGGACGCAGCTGTCCTGAATTTCAGAAAGCGGAAGCAGGTGATCCATCAGAGCGTCCGCTGTGGTTACCACCGTTCCGGTCTCATTTTCAATCAGATTTTTAAATACCTGCATTCTCTGGCGGGTCAGGAGATTTCCGTGGATATCGGAACTGTAGAATAATAAATCTCTGGCCGGGTAAAGGCACACAGCCGGATCAAAGGTTCTGTAGTCCTCAAACAGCTCCCTGGCTCTGGAATCATCGTATGTGACAATCAGTTTCCAGCCTTTTGCGTCTCCCGTCTCGCTGATCAGGTGGGCCTTCTGCGAGTCCACGCATCCGCTGACCTGAAGAGGCCCCCGCCCTTCATTCAGCTCTTTCTTCATATCCTGAAACTCAGCCAGTTCCTCCAGCGGATTGGCAAATATGGTTCCCATCTGTCTCCCTCCTGTCCTTCTGCTTTCTGCCTATATTTTTCTGTCTCTCTGTTTTCTGCTCCTCTGTCTCTGTCTTCTGCCTGTCATCCTTCGGTCTTCTTTACTCCAGATCCCTTTCAGCCGTCTTGGCCTGGCTTTCTTTCATAACCAAAGTGTTCTTTTCCAGCTCCTGCTTCTTTTTCTCTTCCTTCTTTTTAGAGCCGTTATAAAGGTTCATGGCTGCATCCGCCCCCTGGGTGACAATAGCCGCCGCCGCTCCGGCTGCATTTTCAAAGGCCTGCTTCATGGTATCCTGCTCTTCCTTCAGAAAACGGCCTAATACATAGTCTGCCAGATCCATTTTCGGCGGCTTTTCTCCTACTCCCACCTTGATTCTGGTAAACTCCTGCGTTCCCAGATGAGCTATAATGCTCTTAATTCCATTATGCCCGCCTGCACTTCCCTTTTTGCGGATTCGGAGCTGTCCCGGTTCCAGGCTGATATCGTCAAAAATAATAATCAGCTCATCTTGAGCGATTTTATAATAATCCACCAGTGCCCGGATACTCTCTCCGCTCACATTCATGTAGGTCTGAGGCTTGGCTAGAATCACCTTCTGCCCCTCGATCACACCTTTTCCAATCAAAGCTTTGTGCGCCTTCTCCCTGACGTCAATATTGTATTTAGATGCCAGCGCGTCTATAGTTAAAAATCCTGCGTTATGGCGGGTATTGTCATACTTCTCCCCTGGATTTCCAAGTCCTGCTATAATATACATACGTGTCGTTCTCCTTATCCATTCTATCTTTCACTGCACGGCTTTAAGCGCCAGAATTTCCCGGATGGGGAGTCCTGACGCTTCGCTTGTTTCATTATTCTATCAATCAATCGTTATTCTGTAAAGGGGGAGTCAGAAAGTTTCTCTCCTGCTTCCGCCTGCTTCTCCCGGCACTTAATTCCGTAATTACCTCTGCTTCCATTTTCATAGCCTCTGTAAATTTCGTACCTCTTTCCTCCGATTTCTACTTCATCGTCTCCTGTGAAAACACAGGTTTCTCCATTTTCCTCACAGTACCTTGAAATTTCCTCCATGGCCTTTGTCATAGTTGGATATACTGTACTGTCCTGATATGGGATCCAAAATGACTTCTTAAACATATTTAACATCGCGATTCCTCCTTATTAAGCGGAACAAGAAAATTTTTTCCTCGTATACTCTTTTTCGGTGACTTTAAGCGGAACAAGAAAATTTTTTCCTCGTATACTCTTTTTCGGTGACTTTGGGTGGAACAAGAAAATTTTTTCCTCGTATCCCCCTCTATCAGTTCTTCAGATTCCAGTACGTAAAGCAGCCGCACCCGAAAACCCCTAGAGTTCCAATAAATGCCAAAATACTCCACAGGCTTATCCCCGCCCTGGAAAAAAATAGGGCTGCCCAGATGAGAACCGGCCAGCTATAGTGAAACAGTCTCATAGCCCTTCTTCCTATGCTGCTTTTCCTCTGCTCATCCTTCTGCTCGGCAGATGCGATCCCTGAATCTGTCATCTGACACTGGATGACAATGCCGAACCGCCCTGACAGACGGAACGCCTCATACTGGACTCCGTCTATCTCAAACAGCGGATTCATTCCCTCTTTGGTGATCACCAGGTTAATCTTCTCCTGATTTGCAAAGTGAATCAGCTCTTCTGTAAATTCTCTGGGGGTTCTGGCCATGGTCTCAGGTACAAAACTGAACCTCCTCCTGCTCTCCTCTCTGATTGTTCTCTTATAGTCCTCTAAAATATCGGTAAACCGCCTTCCCTTCTGCTCCTCCTGCTCCATCTGCCTCAAATATCGGTCCTGACTGGACAGATCAGCCCCCTCCCGCTCCATTCTCTCTAAAAAGCTAATCTGGACGGACAATTCCTTCTTTCTCTCCTTCATACTGTCCAGATGGTTTCTCACCGCCTGAAGGAAATCCACGTTTCCCTCCATCACCTCCCTGATGTCCTCCACTGGAAAATCCAGTTTTCTCAGCATTTTGATTGTTTTCAGTTTCTGAATATCCTCCTCCGAATACTGCCGATAATCATTTTCCTGATTCCTCTTCGGCCGGATTAAACCTTTCTTCTCGTAAAAACGGATATTCTGTCTGGTGATGCCTGTCTCTTCCTCTGCTTCTTTAATATTCATGCTCTCCATGCTGTCCTCCTCCCCACAGATCCGCTTCTTATTTCGTGATTTTTCATTGGTATTTTCTGTTCCTGCCTGTATCATACGCCTTATACCAGGTATAAGGTCAAGCAGAAAATCAGAAATATGGCATTTTATCCTAAAAATAAAGAATGCGCTGCAGGACAAAACTCCTGCAGCGCATTGTGCTTGTTTATTGAATCGTCTGCCCGCTATTTATGGATCCGGGATTTAAAATCACTCCTGTATCTGTGTACTGACCGGGACTCTGTCCTCCAGGGCCCTGGCTTCCAGGCGCACTGGTTGGCTCTGTTTCAGGTTTCTGAATCCCGCTCTGCGTCTCTCCATCCCCAGGATAGATAATGATGCCTGAACTGCTCTCCTGCACAGACTCTGTCGGATGATGGACTGGACTGCTCTGACTCTCTCCTGGCGCTGATGTCTCCCTGCCTGGACTCGATTCTCCGCTTGGATTCGTCTCCCATCCAGGATGTGTTTCTCCCGGATACGCACTGCTTCCAGTTTCATGAGGTTTGGTAGCCTTTCCAGGTCCTACAGCTCCGTCGTCTGTCTCTGACTCCCATGGATATTCATGGCTTGGCCAGGTCTCCCCATGAACTCCCGTCTGCTCCGTGCTGTTAAGTTCCTCTGTAGAGGCAGCCGCTGTCTCCGGCTCCTTCGCAGGCTTCGATGTTTCCCTCTTACCGCCGGCTCCACAGTCGGAAGCAATCTTGCTGCTGATATTTTTCACCTGTGAAGATGGTTCATAATTCTCATCCCCAAACAGGAAGCTGTGAAGTTTTACCACATTGCTCTCCAGTGTATTCGGAATGACGCAGTCTCCCTTGCTTCCTACTCTTCCTTCCTTTCGATCCTCCGGGAAGCCATAGGACTCTCCCATGTGGAGCTTTGTAATGCCGCGGCCCATCCTGATCACATCATCTAAATCAATGCTGGTGTCCACATCCTGCTCCGTTACCAGAAGTGTCTGAATAACATTATTGAGAGTTGCCCAGTCTGCCTGCTTTGCTTTCTCAAAAGCCAGGGAAATGACTTTTCTCTGTCTGGCTGTTCTCTCATAATCTGTGTCCATAAGCCGCAGACGGCCATAAGCCACTGCCTGGACGCCATCCAGATGGTTCATGCCAGCCTTCTTCAGCTGTGTAGACGGAATTCCCGTAGCCTTTACTGTCTCTGTGATGAAGGCGTTGATATAGTAAAACTCCTTTTTGGTAATCTCAATATCCACACCGCCCAGGATATTGATAGCCTCGGCCACCGCTTTCCAGTTAAACACAGCGTAATCGTCAATTTCCAAATCCAGGTTTTTATTCAGAGCCTTTACCGCCTGAGTGGGACCTCCCTGAAGGAAGGCGGAGTTAATCTTATTGTAGCTGTTTTTATCGCTGACATTCAAATATGTGTCGCGGTAAATGGAAGCCATCCGAATCTCCCCTGTAGCCAGATCCAGGTTGCAGATAATATTAACGTCTGAGTTGTTTCCTTTTCCCACAGAGCCATTCCGGCTGTCCAGCCCAAAAACGGCAATGGTCCAGTAACCCTCCATCTGTTCCTGCTTTTCCTCAGAAATATCCAGGTTAATCATATCCGCTGGATTCCAGTTTTCATCCCGCTGAGTCAGCCCTTTCCACTTAATATCAAGGTATTTGTAGCCTGCAAAAACAGCTGTTCCCAGAAGAAAGACGATCCACAGAGCTGCCATGGCTATCTTTCTCCTCTTCTTTTTCGCCTTCTTTTTGGCTGACGCGCGGTAGGACTGATTATGCCCCTGGACGGCTGCCTTTCTGTTTTTTTCTTCTTTTTTAGAAGTTTTCTTTCTGGAAGAAGACTTCTGGGAGCCTCCGTAGGTTCCCTCCGCCCTTCCGCTCCGCCGCTTTGCGTCCTCCTTAAAGGAATCCGTGATCAGCGTCAGCTCCCTTTGCCGGTTCGGCGCTGGATTTCTATTGCCCGAACGCTTGACCGTCTCCCTGCCCCGGCTCTGCCGGCGCCTGGAACGATCGATTTCATCCTCATACCTCATGTAGCTTCCTCATTCTAGTACGCATTCTTGTTGATAAATCCTTTAAAAATCGTCAGAAACAGAATTTTAAAGTCAAATCCTAATGTCCAGTTTTCAATATAGTACAGATCATGTTCAATCCTCTTTACAATGGATGTATCTCCCCGATAGCCGTTGACCTGAGCCCAGCCTGTCAGTCCCGGCCTTACCTGGTGCTTCACCATGTAGCGAGGAATCTCTTCCTTGAACTTTTCCACGAAAAAGGGCCGCTCCGGCCTTGGGCCTACCAGGCTCATATCGCCCTTCAATACATTGAAAAACTGCGGCATCTCGTCAATGCTTGTCTTTCTGATAAATCTTCCCACTGGAGTCACTCTGGGATCTCCCGGTGTTGTCCACTTACTCTTCTCCTGGGACGGCGCCTGTACCTCCATGGAGCGAAACTTATACATTTTAAACGGCTTATTGTGAAGGCCTACCCGCTCCTGGCTGAAAATCACCGGCCCCTTGGATGTGAGCTTAATGGCCGCGGCTGTCCCCAGCATCACCGGAGAAAACAGAACAACAGCCACCAAGGCTCCGAATATGTCAATCATCCGCTTCATCGTAGCGTTAGTCAGACTGGTAAGCGGAACATGCCGGATATGGATCACAGGAAGTCCCTGCAGATCCTCCATATAGGGGAGTGTGGGAATCATGTTGTTATAATCTGGTATAAACTTTGTGTGGACTCCTGACTTTTCGCATGCAGCCACAATATTCTCCAGCTTTCCATACTCCTGAAGTCCCAGAGTAATGGCGATCTCATCCAGAGTATTCAGCTCCAGAATCGCCTCCAGCTCTCCTGTTTTTCCAATCACCCGGACTCCCTTGTACTCTTTTCCCCACTCTTCATGATCATCGAGAATTCCTCTAACCTGGTAGCCCCACTCTGGGTTCATATTCACCCTGTCAATAAATCCCTCTGCCGCCCGGCTGTAACCCACCAGAAGTATATGCTTCTGATTGTAGCCTTTCGAGCGCATGGATCGCAGGGTCCGGCGGATAAAATTCCGCTCCAGAAATTCCAGGATAATATTAAATACATAAAAACAGCCAACCATCCAGCGGGAAAAGTTGATGACGTAGTCATTCTTGGCATTCAGGAAAAGGACCAAGGCAATCGCCAGAATACCAATAGTGTTGGCCTTAATGATATTTCCCAGCTCTGTCCGCCTTCCCTGTACACGCTTCGGCGTATACAGGTGAAAAAAGGCGTACAGGATCAGATACAGAGGCACAATCAGCACAGCGGCCAGAATGTACACCTCCGCCATGGCCTGTCTGTTGTGAACAGTTGCCTTAGGGCTCATAACCATGATCACAAACCAGGCCAGCCAGTAGGAAGCCAATATCACAAACGCATCTAGCACTACATGGAAACGGTTCAGCCGTTTCTGATTATCTTTTATCATAGTATCTCACCTGATTCTGCTGCCATACATCCATTCCTCGGAAAGATTAAGCAGCAGGGCCGGCAGGGCCGGCGTTTCCTGACCCTGCTGCCTCCTGATTGGTATTTGAAGGATTCTGAGACTGTGACTCCTGATTCCTGTTTTGCTCTCCGGATGTATTGCCTCCCTGTGGAGAAATCGGAGTTACAGCCTGGCTCTCCTGGGCAGAAGAAGTTTCCTTTGTGCTTTCCCCAGAAGAAGGTTTGCTCTCGCTGCTGCCCTGGTTCTTGCCAGAGCTGCTTCCATTTCCAGAAGGACTGCCCGCCGTCTCCTGAGGTGTACTTCCTGGTTTTGAGCTTCCATTTGTTCCAGAATTAGAATTCCCCTGGCTTCCGGATCCGCCTGCCGGACCTGAGGTATCGGCTCCAGGACCTGTGGCTCCGCCGTCACTGGGGATTCCATCATCTCCCCAGTCCTCATACCAGTCCTCGCCATCCCAGAAATCTTCCCAGTCCTCTTCATCCCAGTCTTCCTCGTCCCAGTTGCCGAAGTAATCCTTGGTCTCCTCCTGAGTCTCCGCCTTGTCTGCCTCCTGGGTTTCATCCTTCTTGGCGGCAGCCTCGGCCTCTTCCTTAGCTCTCTGCTCTGCGGCAGCCTTCTCAGCCGCCCGCTTCTGTTTCGCCTTTACATAGGAGCTTGCGTTCAACCCCTGATCTACCGGCACATGGTCAATTGATTTTCCTTCCTTGTACATGCCGGTTGCCTCAGAAATATGAGCGCTGTAGGACTGCACCTTGGAGGACGGCTGATAATTCTCTGTTCCGAAAAGGAACTGGTGAAGTTCAGATACATTGGAAGCAAGTGTCTGAGGAATGACGCAGTCTCCGTTCTTTCCAACGCTTGCCTCGCCTCTGGCCATCGGGAATCCCTTGGTATCTCCGATATGGAAATTAGCCAGCTGTCTGGCTAATGGAATCAAATCTGCCATGTCGATATTAGTGGCCAGCTGAGGCATTACTGTCTGAATGACATTGTTAACGGTTGCCCAGTCTGCTGTCTTCACCTTGTCAAAGGCTGCCTGGAGAACAATTCTCTGGCGCTCGGTACGGGCGTAGTCTGTGTCGCCGTAGCGGATTCTTCCGTAGGCCACGGCCTGCACGCCGTCCATGTGGACCAGTCCCGCCTTCTGAATCTGGTGGGAACCAATTCCTGTCTCCTTTACCGTCTCCGTAATATAGGCGTTGATCCAGGAACGCTCGTTTTCGCTCAGCTCAATATCCACGCCTCCCAGAATGTTGATGGCGTCTGCCACTGCCTTCCAGTTGAAGGTCGCGTACTGAGTAATATTCAAATCCAGATTCTTGTTCAAAGCTGCTACCGCCTGCTCCGGACCTCCGATAGCATAGGCTGCGTTAATCTTATTATAAGAATTTTTGTCGCTGATATTCAGATAAGTATCGCGGAAGACAGAAACCAGTTTGATCTCTCCTGACTCCAGATCCACGCTGCATATCATGTTTACATCAGCGTTAGCTCCCTTTCCTACGTTCATCTCGCCGCCCTTTTCGCGGGAATCCACTCCGAAACAGGCAATCATCCAGTGGCCTTTCATCTGAGCCAGCTGCTCTTCGCTCAGATCCAGGTTTTCCACCTTTTTCGTATCAAAATCCACACTTGCCATATTTCCGAACAGCTTGTGATTCACATAGGCAAAAGCTGCTGCTGCAAACAGGACGAGCGCCAGTATAACGCCTCCTGCGATTAGAAGAATTTTCTTTCTCCGATCCATCTGGGAACCGCCTTTTCGGCCTCCCCTCTGGTTTCTCCTTTGACCGCCTCCATGGCTGTTTTTAGGGCCGCTGTAACTGGAACGGAAAGAAGGGCTTCCTGATGCTTCCCTCTCTCTGTCTCTTGTTCTGGCCTGACGGTTCTGAGAGCTTCTGACGCCGTCCTGACGCACTCTGGCTCTCTCTTCCTCTCTCACCTGACGCTCCGGCCGTTCTCCAGCTCTCCCGGAAGCCTGTCTGCTGTTTCTTCGCAGATCTTCCCCCCGGCGCGCCCGGCTTCCTCTTTCATAGCCGGCTTCCCGGCTGAATCCTGCGTCCCGCTGGTATTCCTCCTCAAATCCGGAATCCCTGCGGGAACCTCTCGCTTCTCTGAAGCGCTCGTCTTCATAGCTGAAGCGATCCTGATTCTGACGGCTGTCCCGTCTCATTTGACGTCTCTGCCGCATACGCTCTAACTCGTCATCTCCATCATAATTCATTTGATTCATCATCCCCTTGTACTTGAAACTGACTCAGCTGCATCCTTCATCAGCCTTTTGACTCTTTTCTGCCAGACAGCTTTCTGGATGCAAATTCCCATGTATAGATAAAAAGGCCCGCTATGAGTTCCAGTTCAATCTGAAGATAATTTTTCAAATGTTCTCTGCGGTAGGTCACCTTTCTGCAGTTTTTTACTGTAGAAAATCCCTCTTTCAGGCCTTCCATATATTCCTTTTCAAAACCGATTTTCTTAAAAAATCCCCGCTTCACCGCCATGCCCAGCGCAAGGGGGACTGCATTTAATATCAGCTGGGGAAGCGGCATATTTTTGTAATTCAAATATACGCTGTTTCTGGCCGCCAGCTTTACTTTAAACGAATTGTACTTGGATCCGCTGGTTCCGCTGCCCACATGGTAAACCACGGCAGCCGGACAGTACACATTGTCATAGCCGTAAATTCTGGCCCGGTAGCCTACGTCTAAATCCTCCAGATAGGCGAAATGCATCTCGTCAAAATAGCCGATCTGTTCAAATACCTCCCTGCGGTAGATAGCGGCTCCAGCACAGGCGGAAAATACCCGCCTGGAACGGCTGTATTTCTTCACACTCTGTCCAATGCCTCTCTGATAAGCCCATCCCAGCAGACAGTACATATCTCCCGCGTCATCCATCAACTCAGGATGGTACATCTGAATCATCCTGCTGCTGACAGAAAAAATTTTCGGTGATCGTTCTATCGTCTTCACCATCTCCGCCACATAATACTCGTCTGCCCTTGTATCATTATTTAATAAAATCACATAGGGCGTGTCAGCCGCCTTGATTCCAATGTTCACTGCCCCGGAAAAACCAGTGTTCTCCTCCAGAAAAATTGTGTCGACGCTCTGATTCTTCAGCCATTCCTTGCTTCCATCGCTGGATCCGTTGTCCACTACCAGAATCTTAAAGTTTCTGTAGGTCTGAGTTCTCAGGGACTCAAGACAAGTCTCCAGAAATTTCATCCCGTTATAATTAGGGATAATCACAGTTACAGTCGCAGTCATATCTCTTCCTCTTATTTTCCAGGCCTTTTTCTTCAGGCCTTAGACCTCCAGCCTGTATGGCTCTCCAATGCCCTCTTTCTTCAGATCCCGAAGAGCAAAATTGGACTTTCTGAGAGTCAGGTTTGGGTTATAGTAGGGATCTCCCTGTTCCAGGATCTCCGGCCAGCGCTCTGAAAAAATCTTGATCTCCCGGTTGAACCGGGCAATCTTTTCCGGCGTATCCTCCAGTCCTCTGGATTTAGACTCATAGTGATATAAAAGAGCATATGGATTATAAACCACCAGCTTTCCGGCAGCTCTCACCTTCATGCAGTAATCGATGTCATTAAAGGCCACTGCCAGTTCCTCTGTAAAGCCTCCAACTTCCTCGAACAGGCTTTTCTTGCTCATCATGCAGGCGGCTGTCACAGCGCTGTAATCCTGAGTGCTCATGGCCCGGTGGAAATAGCTGTTCTCCGCCTTGTGAAGTCCGATAAAAGTGTGTCCGGCAATGCCGCCGAAGCCTACTACTACGCCAGCGTGCTGAATGGTATCGTCCTGGTACAGCAGCCGGGCTCCCACAATACCCACGTCGTCTCTCTGGCACAATCCCAGCATTTCCTCAATAAACCGCGGCTCAATGGGCTCTGTATCATTATTTAAAAACAGCAGATATTCTCCTTTTGCGAAGGTCACGCCGAAATTGTTAATAGCGGAATAGTTAAACTCTCTCTCCCATCTCACTACCTGGACGTTTGAAAATTCCTTCTGAAGAGTCTCATAGTAGGCAAAAGTCTCCGGATCCTGGCTGTTATTCTCCACAACCACAAACTCCAGATTCCTGTAGGAAGCCTTCTCCATAATAGAACGAATGCAGAGATCCAGATCCTGTCTGTGATCCTTGTTCGGTATAATCACGGACACCAGAGGCTCTCCCTGAATCCTGTAAATAGAGTGGTAAATGCCATAGTCCACGCCTTTTTCCACACGTTCTGCCTGGATTCCCACACGCTCATAGTGAGCCATAATCGCCCTTGAGCCTGCCTCAAAGGCATAAAGCTTGCTCTCCGGATTGCTGGCCGTGGAGTTCTGATGACAGCGCCAGTGGTAGAGCACCTTGGGAATGTGGTACACCTGTCCCGCTGCCTCCACGCACCGGAAAATGAAATCGTAATCCTGGGCTCCGTCGAATTCCTGACGAAAACCGCCTGTTCTGGCTGCCAGATCGTGGCTGACAACAAACAGATGGCAGATATAATTGACGCTTCGAAGCAGATCAATATTGAAGTCCGGCTTAAAGTGAGGATCAAACAGCGCCCCGCCGTCCATATCCATCTTGTCCTCGTCAGAATAGATCACATCTGCCCCCGGATGATCGTTGATAGCCTTCACCACCTCATAAAGGGCATGAGGAGGAAGCGTATCATCGTGATCCGCCAGTACAATAAAATCTCCTGCTGCCATATCCATGGCTGCGTTTGTATTGCCGGAAATCCCCTTGTTTTCTCCCAGAATTACATATTTAAACCGGCGATCCTGCTCTGCGTAGCGTTTTAACACCCGCTCGCTGCTCTCTCCCGCCGGACTTCCGTCTGCAATGCAGATCTCCCAGTTTTCGTAGGTCTGAGCCAGAATGGAGTTGAGCATTTCTTTTAAATACCGCTCCGGCGTCTTGTAGGCCGGAATCACAATGGACAGCTTCGGCATGTACTCAAACACTGCCGTCCTCTGAGCTGCCAGCTCCTCCTCTGTGGGCTTTGTCAGATCATACCACTCAGCATAATCATAGTCATTGTCAATCCCCTGAATCTTATGCTTTGACTTCTTAATCAGAGCTTTCAGACCATTCTCCTTCCAGAAATCGTAGGCTACCCGGACAGTTTCCATGTTCATCAGATCCCGGATTTTCTGCATTTTCTTGTGGGCGACGCTGCTGCGTCTGGCAATCAGGTCTTCATTATACTTAACCCGGATTCTGCGTCCTTCGCCGCGGATTACCAGATAGTAGTCCTTTCCCCTCTCATAAGGAAACTGAATGTCAAAGCCAAACTCTCTGTCAATCACACTTCCAAAATAAATCTGGCTGACATCGTCTCTTCTGGTAGCCACGCACTTGTGTTCCAGATGCTTATGATGTTCATCCTCCACATCATAGGAAATGGAGGCCTCGGGAGTTTTCCCAATGGCCCATCCGTTCAGCTGTATGGAATTTTCGCGGATTCTCACCACATCTACGTTAAATTTCATGCTTCCTCTCCTGCTTTAAGGCATTCTCCTGATCCTCCAGACGGATCTCCTGAGCCGCCGGCTCTGTTTTCTCCTGTCTCTGCTCCCGCTCTGTCTCATCGGCTTTTGGGCTGTCAAAATTCAGCCGTTCCTCCTCCACCACCAGAGGACGCTTCATCACTCTGGCATTGATGGATAAAATATACTCTCCCACAAGGCCGATAAAAAAGATCTGCACAGAGCCCAGAAAGCACATGCCGATCAGCATAGGAGCCATTCCTGCCGGAAAATCATTCCAGTGAAGCAGTTTTAAAATCAGGTACACAAAAGCCACTGCAATACTGATTCCCGCACAGATGCTTCCAAAAATCGTAGCCAGTCTCAGGCCTACCTTCGTGTAGGAGGTAATACTCAGCATGGCCGCATCGTAAAGGCGGTAAAAATTGTTATGAGTCTTTCCAGCTCTTCTCTGAGGCTGTACATAGGGAATTTCCTTCCTCTTATAGCCCAGCTCCGCTACGATGCCGCGCAAAAACGGCGTTGGATCATCCAGCTTCCTCAGCACCTCGATAAATTCTCTGTCGTAAAGTCCTGAGCCGGTAAAATGCTCGATCTGTTCCACATCGGACAGCTTTTTAATCATTTTGTAATAGCAGCTTCTCAGCCAGTACATAACAGGGTTTTCTTTGCTCCCTGTCTTAATGCCAATGACAATCTTATAACCCTTTTCCCACTCTCTCACATACTGGGGTATCAGCTCCACCGGATCCTGAAAGTCAGCCACCATGCTGATCACGCAGTCTCCTGTCACCTGGAGAAGTCCGTAATACGGGGAATTAAACTGCCCGAAATTCTTAGCGTTAAAAATCGCTTTAATTCTCGGATTATTCTCACACAGCTCCCTGAGAATCGGGCGCGTCTGATCCGTGGAATCATTATCAATAAACACAAGCTCATAGTCGTACTCCGGCAGATCCCTTGTCATGGTCTCCACCACAGCCTGGCTAATGGGCCCTACATTCTCTTCCTCATTGTAGCAGGGAATTAAAATGCTGATTTTTTTCATTCTTCATTGTTCTCTCTTCCTGTCCCGCTTCAGTACGGGCTGATTTGCACTCCACGCCCATCCTGCAG
Source organism: Clostridium sp. (assembly GCA_018377235.1). Classification (GTDB taxonomy): domain Bacteria; phylum Bacillota; class Clostridia; order Lachnospirales; family Lachnospiraceae; genus Otoolea. The sequence goes on along the minus strand of JAGZZT010000024.1, from coordinate 22,094 downwards.
GATTTTCTATTATTCTAATCTTCCTTGGGGGAATTTACAAGGGACATTTTTCTTAAGATGTACGGGCGCTCTCAATTACTCTGGTTATTCCGTCCCTGAATCTGACTTCTGGCTCCCATCCGATTACCTTCTTCATCTTGGTTAAATCAGGGATCAGGTTCACTACGCCCTCTGCATTGGGCTTTCTCACCCCATATACACAGCTTCCCTGTTTTCCGCACATTTCGTACACAATTTCTACAAAATTTTTAAGAGGTCCTGTCTCCTCCATCGGTCCTCCCAGATTGTAAACGCATCCATGCTCCATCAGGCTTTCCTGATATTCGCAGAGCATGGCGATAGCCCTTCCTGCATCGTCAATGTACATGAAATTCCAGTCCTGGGTGCAGGCTCCCATTTCCATAACGCCTCCCGAAAGAAAAGTCTTTACGCAGGAAGAAAGCAGAGACCAGGGGTGATCGCCAATTCCGTAGGTACTGAAGATTCTGGCGTGGCCGTAGTCCATGGAAAGACTCCTGCAGAGAACCTCTGCCTCTGTCCTCACCTTAAGCTTCGCCGTCCCGTAAGGCGATGTGGGGCGGCACTCTGTCTCCTCCCCCATCAGAGTCTCGTGAATGCCGTACTCTGCCTGGGATCCGGTGAAGAGAAATCTTCGGCAGCCGAGAGTTTTCGCTGCCCGGACAGCTTTCAGAGCATCCTCTGCATTTTCCTCCTGGACAGCCGAAGCCGCCCTGGAATCGCTTCCAGCCCCCTTCCAGCCCATGTGCAGGAATACGTCGCAGGGCTCCTTAATCTGTTCTGGCAGCCGTTCAAGGCTTCCCAGATCCTCCTCCAGAATCACCAGGTTTTCCGGCTGAACTCCGTTCGTCAGAAGTCTGTCTGCCTTGACGGATCCCTTTCTCAGCACTGCGTAAACCTTATGTCCCCGCTCCAGCAGGGCCTTCACCGCCCCGCTTCCCACAAAGCTGGTGGCTCCTGTAGCAACTATCTTCATATACGGCCGCCTTTCTCTCCTGTTCTGCTCTCTTTGCCCCAGTATCCATCTCATGTGGTCTTTGGGCCTTTCTGTCAAATTTTCACTTGTTTTGTATTTATTTCATCCCTGATTCCTTACTTCCGAATTCTCGGGATAATCATGTTCTCATCCATTTCCTCATCGGAAAGGAACGGAGCCAGATCCTCCAGCGGAGGGGAAACCATAGTTCCGTCCGGCAGCTTCTTAGCCGCTGACTTTGGCTCAAAGTTCTGGTCAAGAGTCACAAATACCTCGCAGATCACCGGCCCGTCGATGGCTAACGCCTCCTCCAGCTTCTCATCCAGCTCCTTATTTCCATGGATAGAGACATAGGGGAAGCCGTAAGCCCAGGCCAGCTTTTCCATGCTTGGGAAAGTCAAATCTTTGCTATCCACACCGATTCCGATTAACGGCTCTCCGAAAAAGTTCTTCTGAGTCTGGCGAATAGAATGATAGCCTCCGTTATTAATCACGAAAATCTTAATGGGAAGCCATCTTCCAATTACTGTCTGAAGCTCCTGCAGATTCATCTGAATGCTTCCGTCTCCTGTCACCAGAATAATGTCATGGCTGCTGCCTGCAATGCAGGCTCCGATAGAGGCCGGAAGACCATAGCCCATGGAAGCGATTCCTGAGTTGGAAATAAACCGCTGCCCCTTTTTCATAATGTTGGCATGGCCGCAGACTACATTGGCAGAGCCGTTGCCTACTACCACAATCTGATCCTCTAAAAGCCTTGCGCTCAATTCATGGGCAAAGGCATACACGTTTGCCTCCGTCTCCGTGCCTCCCTCCATATGACGGGGAAGGACAACCGGATACTTTTCTTTCCAGGTCCTGCACTGATCCAGCCACTCATCCTGAGCCTTTCTCGTCTCCTCGTCCATGACGTCTCTGGAAAGCTCTTCTTCCTTCAGAACCTCCTCCATGGTCTCCAGCAGATCTCTCACATCTGCGTGAACCGGCATATTCACATGAAGGGTAGGCTTCTTAAGCTCCTCAGCATCAATATCGTTGATAATCGTGTAAGCCTCCCTGGCCCAGGTATCGAAGCGGTAGCCCACCTGGCGGAAGCTTAAACGGCTTCCCAGTGAAAGCAGAAGATCGCTGTTCTGAATAGCAAAATTTCCTGCCCGGTCTCCTACGTTTCCGCCCTTTCCCGTGTATAGCGGATGCTCGTCCCAGATGCAGTCGATGCTGTCTGCACCTGTCACCACCGGAATATTTAAGGCCTCAGCCACACGGATGAATACCTCGTGTGCCCCTGCGATTCTGATTCCGTTTCCTGCGTTGATCACAGGACGTCTGGCCGCTCTGATTTTTTTAATAATCTCCCTGGCAGTCTCCTTCTCCACTTTCTTAGGAAGAAGGGCGCGGTACTCGCCCTGTCCGGCCGCGTCCATGGAAATCTCAGCTTCGCTCTTGTTGGCCCAGCCGGTTCCTCCCGCCTCGTAGTCTGCCGGATCAAAGCCGATCAGATCCTCTGTCTCCACCATGGCTGCCTGCACATTTAACGGCACATCCAGCCATACAGGGCCAGGACGTCCTGCATAGGCCAGATACAGAGCCTTCTCCATGCAGAAACGGATTCTCATGGGATCTGTGATCATCTCTGTATATTTTGTCATATTAGCCACAGAAGCAGTAATGTCAAATTCCTGGTCTCCCATAGCTCTCAGGTGCAGATCTGTGCTGCGGGACATAGTATCGTAGCGCACCTGTCCTGAAACGATAAACATGGGGATGGAGTCCATAAATCCCCCTGCCACGCCCGTCATAGCGTTAATTCCCCCTGGGCCTGTAGTTACGCAGACAGCTGCGATCTGTCCATGAATTCTGGCATAAGCCTCGGCCGCCATGGCGCAGGCCTGTTCATGGTGGTTATAAATACAGTTTAATCCCTCCTGATGTCCCAGAGCGTCGTCCAGATGCATGGCGCCTCCTCCGGTAATCATAAATACATCCTGAATCCCTGCCTCTAACAGCTTCTGGGCAATATAGTTGGATACCTTTATCCGCATGATGCTCTCCTTACTCTCTTTCCGGCTTCTCAATCCGGCTTGTTCTATTTTTCTATATGTTACAGTTATATGAACAAATCTTTAAGTTTCTAAAAACCCACCTCAGTATATCACACTTTCCCATAAATGCCTATTAAACTTTTTCTTACATTTGACACAAGATTTCATAGTTTTTACCAGTTTTCCTTGTCTTTTAACTGGATTCTTTTTATAATGAAATGAGATTTTTAGAAAGGCTGGCAGATGAATATGAAAATTACCGGCATTATCCCCGCCAGATATGGCTCCACCCGCTTTCCTGGAAAACCTCTGGCACTTTTAGACGGACGTCCCATGCTGCTCCATGTGTTTGAACACGCTTCCAGGTCCCGCCTGCTCACAAATCTGTATACAGCTACGGAAAGCCAGAAGATAAAAGAGGCCTGCAGCTCCCTCTCCATCCCATGCCTGATGACGGATCCGAATCACGAAAATCCTACCTCCCGGCTCTGTGAGGCGGCAGAATCCATCGCCTCCGACCTATATGTCATGATCGGAGGCGATGAGCCTCTTCTCACAGGTGAGGATATCGATCTTGTTATCCAGGCTGCCCTTGACAGAAGGAAGCAGGAAAACGGCCTCTTCGTAGTAAACGCCATGGCGCCTGTGTTCTCTCCGTCTGAGGCCATGGACGCCACTAATATTAAGGTTGTCTGCGGAGAGAACGGACGGGGACTCTATACCTCCCGTATTCCCATTCCCTACCCCAAAGGAGAGCTGAATTTCACCTACCGAAAATTTGCCAGCATTGGCGTCTATACCAGGGAAGCCCTGGATTTCTTTGCGGACACGCCGAAGGGCACTCTGGAAGCCATCGAAGAGTGTGATCTGCTCCGTTTTCTGGAACATAATGTTCCTGTATATTTTATTGATACGGGGCATCCATCTCTGTCTGTGGACACAAAAAAGGATCTGCGCCAGGTAAGTCTGATGCTGGGGCAAGTATAACACTGTAAATGGAGGATTATCATGTACAAAGGAATTATCTTCGATCTGGACGGAACGCTTCTTGACACCTCGGAAGGGGTTCTGGCAAGCATTCGCCATACAATAAAGACCATGAACTACAGAGAACTGCCTCTGGATACCCTTCTCACCTTTATCGGGCCTCCTGTCAAGCGTTCTCTGATCAAACACTACGGCCTCACAGACCAGGAGGCGGACAGGGCCACAGAGGTTTTCCGCCAGCAGTATAAAAGCAAAGATCTCCTGAAAGCGCGTCCCTACAACGGCATTCTGGAACTTTTAAAGGCTCTGAAGGACGAAGGCTTTCTGATAGGAGTGGCTACACTGAAGCGGGAGGACTATGCCCATACTATTTTAGAGTACTTTGGCATTGCAGAGCTCTGCGATCTCATCTGCGGCAGCGACTTTGAAAGCAAGATGACAAAAACAGACGTGCTGCGAAAATGCCTGAACGGGCTGGGTCTTGATCCTTCCGATGCTCTCTTAATTGGAGATACCTCATCCGATGGAAACGGCGCCAGGGAAGCGGGCACAGACTTTATGGCTGTCACCTTTGGCTTCGGTTATCACACCAAAGCTCAGTGGGAGGAGCATTTCTCCCCTGTATGGACGGCAGCTGACACAAATGAAATCGCTGAATTTCTTCAGATTTCTCTAACGAAAGGACGGTAATCTATATGAAACAGGTGAAGCTACTCGACTGTACCCTCCGTGACGGAGGCTATGTCAATGACTGGAATTTTGGACATGACAACATGGTCAATATCTTCGAGCGCCTTATAAGCTCCGGAGTAGATATTTTAGAGGTGGGCTTTCTCGATGACAGGCGCCCCTTTGACAAAAACCGCACCATCATGCCGGATACAGCCAGCGCGGATCGCCTGTTCGGCAGTCTGGATAAGAAAAATACCATGCTGGTAGGCATGATTGACTATGGGACCTGCTCCATTGAGAACATTGCTCCCTGCAGTGAAAGCTGTCTGGACGGCATCCGTGTCATCTTTAAAAAGCACATTATGAAAGAGGCGCTGGCCTTCTGTACCCAGGTAAAGGCTTTGGGCTACCAGGTTTTTGTCCAGGCAGTCTCCATTACAAGCTACTCTGACCGAGAGCTTCTGGACCTCATCGATCTGGTCAACGCCCTGAACCCCTACGCTCTCTCCATGGTGGATACCTACGGCCTGCTCCACCAGAGCAGTCTCCTCCACTATTTTGAAATCCTGGATCACAATCTGAATCCTGAGATCTCCATTGGCTACCACTCCCACAACAATTTCCAGATGGCCTACGCCAACAGCATGGAAATGCTCAGTAAACCGGTAAATCGGACGGTTCTGGTAGACGCCTCTCTCTACGGTATGGGAAAGAGCGCCGGAAATCTGCCTGTGGAGCTGATTTCCATGCACATGAACCTCCATTATGGAAAATCCTATGATACCAGCCAGATGCTGGAAGCGATTGATATCAATATCATGCCGTTTTTTGAGAAGAGTCCCTGGGGCTACAGCCTCTTCTTCTACATCGCGGCCTCCAATAACTGCCATCCAAACTATGTGAAATTCCTGATGGACAAGCACACTCTGTCCTTAAAATCCCTGAATGTGATTCTTGGACAGATTGAGCCGGAAAAGAAGCTCATGTATGATAAGGATTATATCGAAAACCTGTATTTAAATTACCAGAACATGGAGTGCAGAGATGAGGAGGACTTAAAGCGCCTTTCTGAGGAATGGGCGGGAAAACCACTTCTTCTTCTTGGTCCTGGAAAAAATATGGAACTTCAGAAGGATCGGATCGACCGTTATCTGAAAGAATATAATCCCGTTGTCATCGCTGTCAACTACATTCCGGAGGATATTTCGGTAGATTATGCGTTTCTGAGCAATTCCAGGCGGTACGTACAGCTTGCCACACGCCTGCTGGAGCTTAAAAAGGAGCAGGAAGCCTCTCAGACTGCTGCAGTCCGTGTTATTGCCACCTCTAACGTAACGAATGTAAACGGTTCCTTTGACTACACCTTAAACTACAGTTCCCTCATTGACAGAGAGGCGGAAATTATTGACAATTCCTTTGTCATGCTGTTAAATGTCCTGGTAAAAGCAGGGGTATCCAGGGCAGCCTGCGCCGGTTTCGACGGCTACAGCGTGGGAGGCGATAACTACTTTAATGCTGATATGGACTACCGGATCGGAAAAGAGAAATCCATGAACCTTAATTCTTATGTGAAAAACGTCCTGAAAAAACTCTCCGGAAGCTTTCAGGCAGAATTTATCACCGATTCCTGGTACGAGGAAAAGCAGGGCCGTTAAGGCCCTGTTTCTTTTTTCCCACTCCTTCCAGCGCTTCCAGCAACCTTCACTTTCATTCTCTCTCCGGCCACGCTATAATAAGCGCTGTAATGCAACGATGGATTTTCAAACACACTTCATTCACAAAAAAGGAGAGAACATTCCATGAAAAAAACAACTAAACTGATCGCTGTATTATCTGCTGCCGCTATGGTGTCCATGGCAGCCCCTAATGTCTTAAACGACAGCTTTCTCTTAAAGACTTACGCCGCGTCAGGCGGCTGGGTACAGGAAGACAGCGGATGGCATTTCTACGATGAGGACGGCTATCTGGAATCCAACACCTGGAAAAAGAGAGAAAACGACTGGTACTACCTGAACGATGACGGCAATATAACTGTGAACGAGCGGGTAGACGAGTATTATGTGGACAGTGAAGGTAAAATGGTTAAAAATAAATGGGTATCCCCTGAAAGCGAGGAAACCTATGACTCCCCCGACTCTGCATCCGACCAGGAGTGGAACTACTTTGACAAAAACGGAAAGATTGTCACATCCCGCTGGATGTCCATCCAGAACAACTGGCACTACTTTGACGAAGATGGCATCATGCAGACAGGTATTCTGGAGCTGGACGGCTCTGTCTACTATCTGGGCAAAGAAAGCGACGGGGTTAGAAAAACTGGCTGGATTCTGTTAGAGGATATCACGGAGGATACCGATCACGAGGGTATCTGGTGCTACTTTGATGAGGATGGCAGGCTGGTGATCAATCAGATTGACAGAAAAATCGACGGTTCCTACTATACCTTTAAAAATGGTCAGATGCAGACAGGCTGGGTGAATACAGCGCAGACTGCCGAAGGCGAAACGTCCTCTCCTGCTTCCTACCAGTATTACGATGAAGAGCAGGGTGGAAAACGTGCTTCCGGATGGTATCTGACCCAGGGGATTGACGGTATCAGCGAAGAGGGAGAGGAATATTACTTCTACTTCAAAAATGGAAAGCCGTACTTCTCTCAGGAAACAGGACTCGAGCTGTTCAGCATTAACTCTGAGCGGTACGCCTTCAATGAAAAAGGCGAGATGCAGACAGGTATCCAGACAATAGCCGTCAAAGACGGCGGGGAGGCTGTCTACTATTTTGGAGATGACGGAGCCATGAAAACCGGCAAGCAGACCATCTATGACGAGGATGCGGAGGAAAACCAGACCTGGTACTTCTATCCAAGCGGTTCTAAAAAAGGCCAGGGCTATACAGGCGAAAAGGACAACCGCGTCTATGTCAACGGCCTGATGAAAAAAGCAAATCCAGAGCTTCGCTACGAGCCTGTAGCTGCAGGAGACAAGACCTACCTGGTAAACACCAGCGGAACGATTCAGAAAGCGTCTTCTTCCTCCACTTCTGATGTAAAACCAGAGCTCTCCAAGGGCTTTAAGGATTACAAAGATTCCAATGATACTGTGTGGACAGTTGACACAAACGGAATCATCCAGTAAAATATATAAGTCATCCGTTCACAGGAGAGGGCTGTCAAAGCAGTTCCTCTCCTGATTTGCGGCCATCAGCCGGCAGAAAACAGGCATCCGCCTTCTCTGCCGGCGCCGCTTTTTTGCTGATTCAGACACAATGTCCGTGTACAGGGACAATACATATCATAAACTGCGATTTGCATTCCTCAGAAATTTCCAAATGTTTTTCATTTTTAGTCATATTTCTCCTGTTTTTTTCGTTTTCTAATAGGAGACTAGTAGATGTCGAAGGAGAATTATTATGAAGGAACTAACTGTCTTTTATTGCCCTCACTGCGGTTATTACGGGTATTATCTGCTTCCCAGGCGAGCCGTCTGCCCGTCCTGCCGTATCCACATGACAAAACTCCCCATGTCCTTCCAGCAGTTTATGGATCTCGACTATAAAATGCGGGATCAGCTGATTGGAAGCCAGATCTTCCATGGCGCAGAGCCACACTCCTCCGTGGTACAGCGCATCACAGAACAGGCCAGGCGTTTTAACAGCCGTTCTGAGATTGCAAAACAGGCTGAAACCATTCAGGAACTAAAGCAGGAACTTGAAGACCTGAAGGAAGAAAACAGAAAACTCTCTGACACAGTCACATGGATGCACGATACGATCTGGGAGCTGACGAGAGGGGGAGGGGAGCTTTAGACAGGAAAAGAAAGGATTCCTTACTCCACTTGAAGTCATCGGAATTCTTTCTTTTCCTGTGGACAGCCGGCAGTTTTTCGGAAAACCAGCGGCTCACTTATATGCATAAAAAAAGAACCGGCATACAGCCGTCAGGATTTCATCTCCTTGAATTTTCCTGCTGCTGATGCCGGATTTTTTCTTTTTTATTCTGTTTTCTGCTACATCCCTGCCTGTCTCATCTTCTGTTTGCCGCTGCCAATATAGACTGTGATCAGCCTGTCCAACGAGCTCTTCATCTGAACTACCGTATCGAAGAGAATTTCATTCTCATCCTTCAGGTGTTCTACTTCAATCATCAGTTCTTTCAACTGTGCTGCCGCATCCATTTCTACCCCTCCTGCTTTCCTGAGACTGCGTTTATCATTATACACCTCTCACAGGAAGAATGACAGAAAAATCGACCGCAAGTTTCGACAGAAACTGACCAGGTCCAGAGCAGCCTGAAAACTTCGCGAAGGCGTTACAGAACAATACAGCCCAGTACCTTCTTATCAAGGCTTCTCACAATATCAAGCTCTCTCTCAATACCGGCGAAAGAAGATTCCCTCCTCTTTTCTACCAAAATCACAGCATCGCAGGATGCTGCCTTTCTGATAGCGTCTGCCTGGCTGTCAAGATTTCCTCCAGCCGTCACTGTAAGACCTGTCAGTACTGGAGCAATATCGCCCTTTACTGTCTCCAGATTCAAGCCAGGAGCAGAGGTAATTAGCAGCAGCTGCTTCGCATCTCCTGCATAATTCGTCACATTGGCAGCTACTACGCTGCAGACGGTCTCTTTGTCCATCTTTCTGACAGCAGTTCCTTCCATGCGATCTAAAAATCGATCTACAAAGGAGAACAGTTTCTTCTTATCTGAAGTATCAAACAGGCCGAGAACCATCAGCCCGTAGCGGCGGCGCAGCTCCTTGTCGCTGCCCAGTTTGTCGCTCATCAAAAATGCCACACAGATAAAGAATACAGCCAGGAAACCTCCCAGAACCCCGCCTAACACTGCATACTTCACAGCTGACTTAAGCGCTCCTCCTTTGCTTGGAAGAGAAATAGACGGCTCCTTTAAATCAGACAGTTCTTTTGTCTTATCAGTAAGACTCTGATTCAGTTCTGCGATTCTGGCAGACTGCTCCTGCTGCTTCTTCTCAAGCTCCAGATCCACAGTCGTATAGACATCAGGACTTCCACCCTCACGAATCACTTCCGGCGTCTGAGCCATATCTGCACCAGGACGGGCAGAGCTGCTCATCACCTTCAGAGTGTGCGGACCAATTGCCTGGGTAATGACCTGGCCATACTCGTTTAAGGAGTCCATAATCAGCTTCATAATACTGGAAGCGCCCTCCTCAGAATTGCTGATTACACGGATATCAAACATATTGTTTTCTAAATTCGGGGTAACTGTTATCAGCTCCTGAAGATATCTGCGGTCCAGCGGAGCACCCATGCCGTTTAACACATAATTATACATATCCCCATTCTGAATCATGGACATGTACGCCTGCATAATGCTGGAAGCTGTGTTTGGATTCTGATATGCCATTCCGGGCATAATCTGATAGTCTGTTCCCACATAAAAAGCTGCCGCTGTAACATACTCATCGTAGGGATTAATATTCATCAGCACTGATTTTTCCATATACTCGTTCTGGCTCTCCAGACTAGCCTTAATATTTTCTACCTCTTTTTCAAGGCTTGCCTTTGAGATCTCGTACTGATCCATACTGTTATCATATTCCTGCTGCTTGGACGCCAGATACTCGCTGTCCTTCATCTGGTTCAGCGCTCCCACACCTTTAATACCGCCCAGCAAAACGGCGAAAACAATCGCAACCAGGATGATCGGACGCCATTTGCGAAGGACGGCGAACATCAAATCTTTCAGATCGATCTCCTGCTCGTAGTTGTATTGAGACTCCATTTTAATCCTCCTAACTGTAAAATGCTCTGCTATTCATCTTATCACAGAGAATAGCTTTTATCAATTACAATTCCTTCTAAAAACTCTCCAGTACATGATCCATGTAGTTCTTTTTCTGATTCATGGTACTGTGAACATAGATGTCCATTGTAATTTTCACTGACGAGTGGCCCAGAATTTCAGACAGCGCTTTGCTGTCGAACCCCTGCTCAATCCACCTGGACGCAAAGGAGTGCCTCAGTGAATGGACGCTGACCGGGCGGATCCCGCACCGCTTGAGAAGGTTTTTAAATCTGCGCTGAACACTTCTTGGTTCCATCACCCGGCCGCTTCCCGTAAGCACATAAGTCTGAGGGCTGAACCGCCGCTCATAAAAACGCTCTCTGAGCCGTTCTGTAAGAAATCTGGGCAGAGGAATATCCCGCACCGAGGAGCCTGTCTTAGGCGTCCCTATCTGAAGTATGGTCTTTCCTCCCACTGCTTCTGTCTGTGCTTCGTTTACGTTTCTGATGCGCGACACTGTCCGTCTGATCTTCAGGACTCCTGCGTCCAGATCAATATCCTCCCAGCGTATGCCGCACAGCTCCCCCACCCTGATTCCCGTTCCCAGAGAAATCAGAAGTCCCAGATCAAAGCTTTTCCTGGAGTTTAGCAGGCAGCAGACCATCTTATGAAAATCCTCCCACTCCATAATTTCCTTTCTTTTTCCCGCCTGTCTGGGGAGCTTCAAGTACAATGTTTCTGCCGGGCGCACCCCCATCTCCTCCCCTGCCTGCACGACTCGTTTGAGCAAAAATAAAAGAAGCCGGACTGTCCCCGCCGAAAGTCCCTGCTTCTGTCTGCCATTTATAAAATCCATGACTCTTCTATTGGTCAGAGCCGATACCTGTACCTCCCCCAGCTCCCCCCGGATATGTTTCTCAATCATGGTTAGATAGCAGGCGTAGGTACTGGGCTTCACTGCCGGCTTTACTGACCGCTGCCACTGTTCACAGAGTTCGCCTAAGCTCACAGCCTTTTCTTCCCTGTCTTCCCCTCTCATCACTTCATTTTCCCTCATCTTTCTCCTCCATCATTTTTATTACCCATATCAGGATAATAAAAATATTACCACCCGCTCCCGGGAGAAAACATGATAAAGTATTTTCTTTTCCTGTTCAATATAGTAAAATAACAGCAGAAAAAACAGCAGAAAGGAAGTAAGCCATGACTCATCTACCCCGCCAATTTTCTATTAAAACAGCTGTGCCGGAGGACTGCCAGGATCTTTACCGCCTGATGACGGATACAGCCGCCTCTGTTCAGAATAAAGACTGGTTTTTTCCTGACAGCCTGGAATTTATCAAAAAGCATATTAAAGACAGAGGAATGATTCTCAAAGCCTGCCCTGCAGGGGCAGAAAGAGAGACCGGCCTATTCCTTCCGGACAGTCTGGCCGCTTTTCTTCTGATCCGTTTCCCAGGCCCTGCAGAAGATAATCTTGGAACCTATCTGCACCTTTCTGACAGTGAATTGACGCAGGTAGCTCACATGGAAACAGTGGCTGTAGCTTCAGGTTTCACTGGAAATGGCCTTCAGCAAAAGCTGCTGATCGAAGGTGAAAAAGCAGCTGCCGCTCTGGGATGCCGCTATTTCATGGCTACTGTACACCCAGATAACCACTACAGTCTCTGCAATTTTCAGAAGCTGGGATATAAAAAAATCGCGGAGGCCTTAAAGTATGGAGGCCTCCGCCGATGGGTTCTTGAAAAATCAATTTAATGCATTTCTGATTCAGCTTAGGAATCCTTCTTGATCACATAGGTAGGCACGATCCTCTGGACGGCCTCCTTAATGTGGTCGGAATCCTGATTTGCAGTTTCATACAGCTCGTCTAACTGCTTCTGGAACTCCTCCTCATCAAACTCAATGGGTTTTCCGATATGGATGAGCTTATTGGGAGTGTCCTGCATTCCCTCCTCATCCATCAGCATCTCCTCATAGAGCTTTTCTCCCGGACGGAGTCCGGTAAACTCAATCATAATATCCTCATTGGGAACATAGCCGGACAGGCGGATCAGGTTCTTTGCCAGATCCAGGATACGCACTGGCTCTCCCATATTCAGAACAAAAATCTCTCCGCCCTTGGCATAGGCTCCTGCCTGAAGTACCAGGGAAACTGCCTCCGGGATCGTCATAAAATACCGGATAATATCCGGGTGAGTTACTGTCACCGGACCGCCCTCTGCGATCTGTTTTCTGAACAGCGGAATGACAGAGCCGTTGCTTCCCAGCACATTTCCAAATCGCACGGCCACAAACTCTGTCTTATATCTGTGATCCATCATCTGAACCACCATCTCGCACATACGCTTGGAGGCTCCCATAATATTAGTGGGATTAACTGCCTTATCCGTAGAAATCAGGACAAAGCGCTTTGCTCCATACTTGCCTGCCGCTCTGGCTGTCTTAAACGTACCGAACACATTGTTTTTGATCGCCTCATTAGGGCTGTTTTCCATCAGCGGCACGTGCTTGTGGGCAGCCGCATGATACACAATATCAGGGCGGTACTTCTCAAACACAGTCTCAATCCGGTGGGTATTCCGGACAGAACCTATAAGAACCGTCAGATTCAGATCCGGAAATGTCCGCTCCAGCTCCTGCTGCAGATCATAGGCGTTATTCTCGTAGACGTCAAATACAATCAGCTGCTTGGGCCTGTGTCCTGCAATCTGGCGGCACAGCTCGCTTCCGATGGAGCCGCCTCCTCCTGTAACAAGAATGACCTTGTCCTGCACATATCCCATAATCTCATCCAGATTAACCCGGATGGGATCACGGCCTAACAGATCCTCGATCTGAACCTCCCTCAGCTTCGCCACGCTGACTTCTCCGTTTAACAGCTGGTAAATTCCAGGAAGAACCTTAATTCTGCAGTCTGTCTCTCGGCAGATTTCAATAATCTTTTTTCTTTCCTTGGCAGGTGCGGAGGGGATGGCCACATAGATCTCATCCACACGATACTCCTTCGCAAGGCTTGGAATTTCCTCTCTGGATCCAGCAATGGGAACGCCGTTTAAATACTTACCTTTTTTATTCGTGTCATCGTCCACAAAGCACACCACTGTTCCATTGGTATGGCGGCTTGTCATCATCTCTTTTAAAATGACGGATCCGGAAGTTCCCGCCCCGACAATCATGATCCTATCCCCGCCCCTGTTTCCTGATGGAAACAGAGAATTTTTAATTCGGTAGGAAAGCCGAATCCCCGTCACTGTGATGCACAGTCCGAAAAAGCTGATAATATAATAGCTTCTCGGCATAAAATACTGCATAAGCGTCATACCTGCAATCTGCGTCACTGTAGAAAAGCCGCAGGCAATAACAATCCTGATTACCTCCCTGATGCCCGCCACGCTCCACATGGTAGAGTAGAGGTGAGCCAGGAAAAAGAAGGCAATTGTCAGCGCTGTATGGATCGGCCAATAGCTCATTACATTGGCGCTGTACTCTGCCGGGATTTTGGCAATATTCAGATCAAAACGAATCAGCAGGGCCAGAAAGGAACACAGCTGGACAGCAGCAATATCCGCTGCCATCAGAATCAACATTCTGGCTCTTTTGTTTTTTGGCATATATTTCTCAAACATGGTAATCTACAACATCCTTCTTATTTCTCTGCGCTTATTTCTTCTAATTTTTTCCTCTTGCCTTCCTCTCTGACAAGAGCCAGCCCCATGGCTAAAAATGCCCACATAAACGGCGCCGTGATCGGCACGTTCAGGTTGACAGTTGCCTGAGCGCTGTAGCAGGCAAAGGCCAGAAGCGAAGCCAGAACCAGCGGATTCTTCACCGCTGCTCTCGTCATCTTCACAAAAGCGGATACCAGGAAGAGCAGATAGGCCGTAAGACCGGCTGCACCTATGGTAAGCAGAAAATGCAGGTATTCATTATGAGCATTATCAAAGGTAACAATTTCCTTGTAATTATTAAAAGTAGTAATAATTCCGAAAGTATCGGGACCGAAGCCAAAAATCTTGTGGATCAGCGGAAAGTTCTTAAAGTTTTCCCAGGAAATTCTCCAGGCAAATCCTCTGTTCGTTCCCCAGTTGTCATTAAAGACAATATATTTTGCAATGGCCTGATACTTGTCCTGATGTCCCGCAAAGTTGGCATCGTAAAACATCCAGAGCACGGCAGCCGCGACAGCCGCAAGAAGCACGCCCCAGCAGATACGAAGCCCCAGAAGAACTGCCTTGGGCTCCTTCTTCACCACATACTTAAGAATGTACAGGGCTGCAACAAGAGCCCAGGAAATTCCGATCATAGCCATAATCTTATCATGGCCTGCCAGGAAAGAAAACAGGCTGTTAATTCCAATTACTGTATCTGCATAGGTGACATTAATCCACTCAATACACCTGGCAATCGTAAAAATCGTAGCCACCAGCACCGCATACCGGCGGACTGCCTGCCCCTTCGTAAAGGTGTAAAGCGGCAGGAGGGCGAACAGGGTTCCCAAAGACAGGTATGCATTATCGCTCTCTCCCATAATAATAGCAAACATTCCAATAATAAAGCAGATATAATAATAGAAGGAACGCTTCAGCGACTGGGAGGTCACAAACAGCGCTGCCGCAATGGCAATTACCATCGCCACATAAATCGTGTAGGTATTAATATTTCCGAAAGAGGATGTAAAGGTGTCCGGACTTGAGGCAATCCTCTCCTTAAAATGAAAAATATCCATCCGGAAATAATCGGTAATTCCCCACAGGCAGGCTAAAATTCCTCCGCCGAGAAATGCGTCCAGATACCACTTCTTCCACCGCAGAAAACGGCTGATGAAAAAATAGGAAAATACATACAGGGACATAGTAAAAAGCCCTGTATAGCGCCCCTCGTTTCCCCAGAAGGATTCGTACCGAAATTCTGACTGAAGCGTCGAAATAATAAGAAGAACTTCAAAAACTAAAACACTCCAGTCCACAAAGCTTAAGTGCTTCTTCCAGCTTCCATCCCGAAACGACTGAATCCCACGCACCGCCGCACCGCTGGCAATCAGATAAATCACAGTGAAAAGCAAGGCTCCACATGTAAGAACCGCATAGGCCTGATATTTTGTGGGAAGGATATCGAAATATTTGTTATGCACCACAAAAGGAAAGATACACAGCAGCGCCAGAGTGTAAACACTGGCCGCAAGCTCCATACAGCGCCAGGGGCGTCTCTCCTCTGCCGCCGGCTTAATCAGATTACTGCTCATAAAATTCTCCCTGTTTATTATTTTAAACCTAATTTCACACTGATTTAGTATATCACTTAAACAGGCCGGGCGCAAGAAAAGAAGCCCTTGTTTTCCGCTTCCAGTCTTGATTTTCAAACAGCAGAATGTTATAGTTATACGGTAATTCCCGTAATTGGTATATAAAAACTGAAATATAAACACAAAATACACAAACTGAACTACAGAAATCGAAATTATAGAATGAAGAGGAGTCTTTTTATGGCATTACCTGTCAGCCAGCTTCCGCCCATCCAGCCTTCTTTGCCAGCCGCCCCCCTGACTGAAGCAGAAAAGGAAACCCTTTCCAGTCAAATGAAGACTGTACAGTCAGCCATTGACGAGTTCCGCCAATATCTGATTTCCAAAAACATGGCTGCCAACACAGTCCAGGTCTACTCCTATGCTCTGCGCCAGTTTCTCTGCCGCTACCATCAGGCTGATTTCTCCAGCCTCCATCTGTACAAAATATTTCTATTAGAGCATTACAAGCCCCAGACAGTCAACCTGCGTCTCAGGGCGCTGAATGCCTATCTGGAGTTTACACGGGAAAAATCAAAAAAACTGCCCCTCGTACGGATCCAGCAGAAAAACTATCTGGAAAATGTGATCAGCGAGGCAGATTATGAATATCTGAAATCCTGCCTGCTGAGGGATAAACGATACCTCTACTACTTTTTAATCCGTTTTATGGCCGCCACCGGAGCCCGCGTCAGCGAGGTGGTTCAGTTTCAGGCAGAGGATATTCAAAAAGGCTTTAAGGAAATCTATTCTAAAGGAAATAAGACGAGGCGGATTTATATTCCAAAGGCACTCCGCACAGACGCCCTCCTGTGGCTTCAGTTCACTGGTATACACAGAGGCGATATCTTTCTAAACCGCTTCGGCCGGCGTATTACTCCCGCTGGTATACGGGGACAGCTGAAAACTTTTGCTGTCAGCTATGGAATTAATCCTGATGTGGTGCATCCTCATTCCTTCCGCCACCGTTTTGCCAAAAATTTTATTGAAAAATGCGGAGATATTTCCCTGCTCTCGGATCTTTTGGGGCATAAGACCATAGAGACGACGCGTATTTACCTGCGCCGTTCCAGCAGTGAACAATATGAAATTGTCAATAAGGTGGTGGATTGGTAGGTGAATATAGATCTGAATTTAGATGAATGCCTGGAGCATTTTACGGCTTATTTAAAGCAGCATGGTAAAAGCTCAAATACCATACGCTCCTATCTCTGCTCTCTCCGGCTTTATTTTTCCCTCTACAGTCAGTTAACTTCCGCCAATCTGCGCGCCTATCGAACCTACCTTCTGGCTCATTACAGGGTTAATACGGTCAACGCGCGGATTTACGCGGTCAACTGCTTTCTGGACAGCCTCCATCTCTCCTTCCGCCTGGATCCGGTCAGGCAGCAGCAATGCACCTATCTGGACTCGGTTATCTCCCAGAGAGACTACGAAAAGCTGAAACGGCGGCTGAAACAGGATCATAATTTTTACTGGTACTTTGTAGTTCGGTTTCTGGGAGCCACTGGAGCCAGAATCAGCGAGCTTCTTCAGATTAAAGTTGAACATTTAAAAAGCGGCCGCCTGGATCTGTACACCAAAGGCGGCAAGGTACGGCGCCTCTATCTTCCCCGCCGTCTCTGTGACGAGGCCCTTTCATGGTTTGCAGAAAAAGGCATCACAAGCGGATTTATTTTCTTAAATCAGCACGGACAGGTAATCACCTCCCGGGGAGTAGCGATTCAGCTGAAAGCTCTGGCCGTCCGGTATCACATTGATCCAGATACTGTATATCCCCATTCCTTCCGCCACCGTTTTGCCAAAAATTTTCTAAAAAAATACAACGATATCTCCCTCCTGGCAGATCTGATGGGGCATGACAGTATTGAAACCACCCGGATTTACCTGACCCGCTCCAGCGCTGAACAGAAAGAGCTACTGGACAGGATTATTACGTGGTAGTGGAGGCGGGGCAGGTCTAACAGAGCGGTATAGGAAAGTTTTCACACTCCGCTGAAAGCCGCAGGAAAGCTTTCCTATACCGCTTTTTAGATAAGGCCGGGGGAAGGTAAAAATGGAAAGAAATGAACTAGCTTTTATAATGAATATCTAAAGCATATGGCGTTGGATAACCATATGAAACGGATGCTATCCGCTATCCTCTTTTTGACATAATTTTTCATAGGCAGCAAAAGATAGTTTTCATTTTGTGAGCCGGTAACCGCTTTCAAAAACTGGAAGTTTACTTCTCCAATAATTTCAAAAAACGCTTACCATTCATCTGTTCATTCGTGATATAGTTTCCATCTAAAAATAATGCGTATGTTGTGATTGGTGTTGGCGCGTTTTGTGCTTCCTCTTTACTCTGCAAGTGAATTACTTTAAATTGTATTGCTTTTTCTTTTGCAATCCCCTCAATTACAGGAACATACTTTGCATTAAATGGACATTGACTTGTATAATACAAAACATACCCCATTTCGTCAGTATGGGGATGTTTCGCACATTCTTTGAATTGTGGCAATGTGGTATTTTCCACAAACGGTAAATACCATAATTGAATACCATTATCAGCTTCATCACAAACTTGAAATCCTTTATACTTCAGAAATTTAGGGTCAGCTAAAAATGGTTTCTTCTTTGCCGCTGCTAAAATACACAATCCCTTTTTTCCTTTGTTTTTACTGTCCTCAATACAAGCATTTAATAAATCTGATGAATAACCATGCCCTTTAAACGAACCCGCAACCCATAAACAATCAATATACATATAACCATCTGCTGAAATCGGATTCCATGCATTTTCAGCAGGGATATATTCAATAAAACACTTTCCTCTTTCTGTACTTTTGAGAAAAACTAAACCATCTTCAAACCGTTTTGACAACCATGCTTTTTTTGAAGATACTTGAATATCATTGTTATTAGAAATCGCACAACATATATGCTCTTTTTCAATATTTTCGTTCGTAACCTTGATATATTCCATTATATAAAACCTCCGTCAAATTCCGATTTTTATTGTTCTTTTCCCGGTTCATCTTCTTGCCCTGCGGGCAAGAAGCATCCCTCGCTTTACTCGGTCAATTACGATTTTTATTGTTCTTTAATAACTAAACAAGCTGAAAGCGACTTTACAAATAAGATGATATAGCTCGAATGAATCCTTCGGACGATAGAATAGAAAAAATTTGCTTATATTCCGTCACTGCAGGATCTATGTATATTTTTCGTTTTTTGCTCAAGACAACAATCGCTTTAGAACGTCTAATTTTCACACTTTCAATTTCTTCAAATTTTATCTGCTTCTTTTTACCCAAAATAGGCACTTCAGCAATCTTGTCTCTGCTGAGGATTATTTTGTACCTTTTAAATCCAATCGTTAATATTAATAAAATAACTGAAATAACTAAAATTAACGAAATTATTTCTGCTTTTTCTTCTGGCGGTGCAATGACTGCACAGATAAGCAAACAAAAAAACCTATGCCGGTAAGTCCTGTCATGGCAAAAATATATTCTGCCGGATACTTTGCGATCATTTCTTTTTTCCTTCTAATAGGTTCATCTAACTACCTCCCAAACTTTTTCTTTATAAAATAACATTTATCGATAGACATACATTCTTGTCATATCAAGTTCATCTCTGACTTCAGTGTGGCATAGCAGTGTTATAAAAAGGAGAAACCATTTTTCCTGTGACTTTCATTGGAACAGGGAAAATGGTTTCTCCTTTTTATCTGCATATCTTCTCTTAACTTTCTGCTACAGCACCTTGCTCAGGAAGGTTTTCAGTCTCTCGTTCTTCGGATTCGCAAAGAACTCCTCCGGCGCGTTCTCCTCCACAAAGCTGCCGCCGTCCATAAACATGACGCGGGTAGCCACCTCTCTGGCAAATCCCATCTCATGGGTTACGACTACCATAGTCATCTTTTCGTCTGCCAGATCCTTCATAACGCCCAGAACCTCACCTACCATCTCCGGATCCAGAGCAGAGGTGGGCTCATCAAACAGCATCACATCCGGCTTCATGCACAGAGCGCGGACAATAGCGATTCGCTGCTTCTGTCCGCCTGACAGCTGGCTGGGATAGGCGTTCGCCCGGTCGGCAAGGCCGACTCTCTCCAGAAGCTTCATGGCCTCCGGCTCAATCTCTTCCTTCTTCTTTCCCTGAAGCTTAATGGGAGCCAGAGTCAGATTGTCCATAATCGTCATATGGGGGAACAGGTTAAACTGCTGGAACACCATTCCCATCTTCTGACGGTGCTTGTTAATATCTGTCTTAGCGTCTGTGATATCCACGCCTTCAAAGAAGATCTGACCTCCTGTCGGCTCCTCCAGACGGTTTAAGCAGCGCAGAAACGTACTTTTTCCAGATCCGGACGCACCGATTACGCACACTACGTCTCCCTTGTAAATATCCACTGTCACATCTTTCAAAACCTTGAGGGAGCCGAAACTCTTATCCAGATGCTTCACCTGGATCAGGGGCTGTTCTGTATGATTAGTGCTCACTCTGTCTCAGCCTCCTTTCCAGAATCTTAATTAACTGGGTAAAAATCAGTACAATAATCAGATAGAGGGCCGCAACTGCCAAAAGCGGCATAAACGCGCTGTAAGTACGGCTTCTGATAATATCTCCGCCCTTGGTTAAATCCTGAATACCGATATATCCGGCAATGGACGTCTCCTTTAAAAGGGCGATAAACTCGTTGCACAGGGCTGGAAGCACATTTTTAAACGCCTGCGGCATCACAATGTACCACATGGTCTGCGGATAGTTAAAGCCCAGGCTTCGTCCGGCCTCAAACTGTCCGTTGTCGATGGAGAGAATTCCGCTTCGGAAAATCTCAGCCACATAGGCTCCGGAGTTAATTCCAAAGGCAAGCACCGCCACCAATACCTTGTCAATTCTTACACTGGCAAAAATAACATAATAAATAATTAAAAGCTGCACTAAGACAGGCGTTCCCCTGATCACTGTAAGATAAATATTACAGAAGAAATTCAGCACCTTAAGCTTATGTGTCTTATCATAGGTTGAACGAATAATTCCCACAACCAAGCCGATGACAATTCCCAGCAAAACTGCAAAAAACGTAATCTTGATCGTATTTAACAGGCCTTCCGCAATATAATGCCAGTTTCCACCGTCAATAAAATTCCTGGTAAAGGTATCCACAAACTGATTCCACATAATTTCTGTTCTCTTTCCCTGTTATTATTCTGCCGGGATGTATTTGTCAACGATTTCGTCCAGAGTACCTTCCTCGTCAAGCTCTGCAATCGCTGCGTTCACCTTGTCGAGAAGCTCTGTATTATCCTTGTTGACAGCCATAGCGTAATCTTCGGAGGATAATGCCTCTTCCAGAATTACAAGGTTCTCATCCTTCTCCGCAAATGCCTTAGCTGGAGCACTGTCAATAATTACAGCGTCAATCTTGCCCTGAAGAACAGACTGGATAGCCTCGAAATACTTGTTAAAACGCTCTACCTGTGCGCCCTCGATCTCGCTTGCCAGACTGTCTCCTGTCGTTCCCATCTGAACGCCCAGGATCTTGCCGTTCAGATCCTCGGAAGACGCGATATCACTGCCCTGTTTTACGATAATTACCTGAGCAGCCGTAGCATAAGTGTCTGTGAAGTTTACAGATTTCTGTCTTTCAGGAGTCACTGTCATGCCTGCTGCTACAATATCTACCTTGTTGCTTGCAAGAGCCGGAATCAGAGCGTCAAACTCCATATCCTCAACCGTTACCTCCATGCCCAGCTTCTCTCCGATAGCCTGTGCAATCTCCACATCGATTCCTACAATCTCGTCCCCCTCATAATATTCATATGGCGGAAAAGTTGCGTTGGTACCCATAATCAAAGTTCCGCCTTCTGCTGTCTTTCCTTCCTCTGCCTTATCGGCTGCAGCTGTCTCTCCCTCGCTCTCTGCGGCTGTCTCAGCTCCAGTCTCGGAAGCTGCGGCTGTAGTCTCAGCATCCTTTGTTCCTGAAGAGCATCCTGCTAAGGAAGCTGCCATAAGAACTGCCATAGATAATGCTAACATTTTCTTTTTCATAATGAATTCCTCCGTTCTGGCTTAAAATTACCATGAATATTTATTTAACATGTTTATCTTCATATCTCCCTATTATACCTGCTTTTTTCCAATAGTCAACTGCTTTTTTGTATAAAAACCGGCGTCAATTGTATTTTTATGCTTATTTAATCGGATTCTTCGTATTTTTATGCCTTTTGAGCTTTTCGTATTTACCGAAAAAAAATAAGGTTCTATACTGAATGTTGGGGTGTGCGAAAAAACACACTTCCAACATTCTTTTCGTTGTAATAAAATACATCTATAAGAAGCCTCCTAAACGCATTA
>JAGZZT010000023.1 GCA_018377235.1 Clostridium sp. | reverse complement strand
CTGTTCAGTTTTCAAGGTTCGTTGTCGTTTCTCAACAGCAACTCATTTATCTTATCATAACTTGTTGTGTTTGTCAACAACTTTTTTAATTTATTTTTTGAAGTTCTTTCGAACTTCCGTGCCGCTCTTAGCGACGCGTTATATCTTATCACAACTCCGTGTCAGTGTCAAGCACTTTTTTGAAGTTTTTTAAGATTTTGTTTTATCTCTCTTTCAGAAAGATAAAGCGGAGAAAGAGGGATTTGAACCCTCGCGCCGGTTGCCCGACCTACACCCTTAGCAGGGGCGCCTCTTCGGCCTCTTGAGTATTTCTCCGAATTGCTTATTTTATATAGTTTCCTTGGCCTATTGCCTCAGAAGCAAGGCCAATTATACTAGAGATACTGAAGGTTGTCAAGCCTATTTTTATAATTATTTTGATAAATCTTTATAAGAAGAACTCATGGATTTTACAGACGCTGTTTTCCTGCTCTTTTTATGATACCTCTCTTTCCGGGGTACTGCCCTGTAAAAAGCAGACGAACCCCGGAAAGCGGCTCCGGCTTACTCCAAAGCCTTAAAGCTCTGCACAGCAGTCTCGTAAAGATTATTTCCCTCTGAATCAATCACAACAATAGCCGGGAAATTCTCTACTGTCAACCGGCGGATTGCCTCTGTTCCCAGATCCTCGTAGGCAATTACCTCAGATTCTTTGATACATTTTGACAGAAGCGCTCCTGCGCCTCCAACTGCTGCGAAATAGACGGCTCCATTTCGCTTAATCCCCTCTATTACCTCAGGACTTCTTTTTCCCTTTCCAATCATTCCGCCAAGCCCTAAATCGAGAAGCTGCGGCGTATAGCGATCCATACGGCTGGCTGTCGTCGGTCCCGCAGAACCGATAGGACGTCCCTCTCTGGCTGGAGAAGGTCCCATATAGTAAATAATATTGCTCCTCAGTTCAAGGGGCAGAGTTTCTCCTCTTTCAAGGGCTTCCTGCATTCTTTTATGAGCTGCATCCCTGGCAGTATAGATGGTTCCTGTAATATAAACATAGTCCCCCGATTTTAAGGAGAGGGCATCCTCTTTGCTGATCGGTGCTTTGATATGACGTTCCATATACGGATTCCTGCCTTTCTCTTTTATCTTTTATAGGATCCCTGTTCTTCTGATATCTTGTGATATCTTGAATTTTATTCTTCTTAAATCCTATCTCCTGCTTTTTCTCTTATTTTATCTGTATAGCTATGAAAGCAGCTGTCTGTTCTGCGGTTTTTAACTGCCCTGCTGCCTCGATGTTCTGCTGCTGTCTGCTGCTACAGTACTCTGTGAGCATGACGGTTCACGTGACAGCAGATATTAACCGCCATGGGCAGGCCTGCGATATGAGTTGGGTATGTCTCCACATTGACTGCAAATGCGGTTGTGCCCCCTCCAAGACCTCCAGGTCCGATTCCCAGCTGATTAATTCTGGACAGCATTTCGTCCTCCAGCTCTCTCACCCAGGGAGTGGACGGGCGCTCTTCCAGTTCTCTGGTCAGAGCATGTTTGGCCATAAGAGCACATTTTTCAAAGGTTCCTCCAATTCCCACTCCGATTACCATAGGAGGGCAGGCGTTAGGCCCCGCATCCCTGACTGCAGTAAGAATGGCATCCTTGACGCCCTCTATGCCGTCTGCCGGTTTCAGCATAAAGACGCGGCTCATATTTTCGCTTCCAAAGCCTTTTGGAGCTACTGTGATATCAATCTGGTCTCCCTCTGTAATCTCGTAGTGAATGACTGCCGGCGTATTGTCCTTTGTATTGATTCGCTCGATGGGATCTCCTACCACCGATTTTCTGAGAAATCCCTCTGTGTAGCCCTGGCGCACGCCTTCATTAACTGCCTCTGTCAGACTTCCCCCTTCTATATGTACATCCTGCCCTACCTTCATAAATACGACTGCCATTCCCGTATCCTGACAGATAGGAATCATGTCTCTGCCTGCAATCTCTAAATTTTCCTTCAGCTGATTTAAGACAAGGCTTCCAAGAGGCGACTTCTCTGCCTCCACTGATTTTTCAAATACCTGTCTCATGTCCTCTGACAGAAAGTGATTGGCCTCGATGCACATTTCTTTAATGTTTTTAACAATGTCTTCTGTTCGGACTGTTCTCATGGCCCTCTCCTCCTAACATAACCGATTATACCGTTTTATTCTTCAAAAATAAACAGACAGGCTCCGGCCCCAAATCTCCCGGCCAGGGCCTGTCTGTTTTTACCTGATAAGCATTCTAACATGCTTTCTGCTTTTTGTTATGCTTTCCTATTCCTCTGTGTCTTCTTTCTGTTCCTCAAGGCTGTCTTCGCTGTCCGACTCTGTGTCAAAGATTTCCTCCATCTCTTCATCCTCGTCTTCACTGCTCTCCCGGACCTTGGCGATGCTGGCTACCACAACGCCGGAATCAGGATCAATATCCATCAGCTTTACGCCGGAGGTATTTCTGCCGATCACAGAAATAGTATTAACCTTCATTTTAATGATAATGCCCTCGTTAGTGATAAGCATGATCTGACGGCTCTCATCTACCAGCTTGGCTCCTACCAGTTCTCCCGTCTTATCAGTAATACGGTAGCATCTTACACCCTTTCCGCCTCTGAACTGGCTGGTAAATTCTTCGATTGGCGTCCGTTTTCCAAGACCATACTGAGAAACTACCAGAAGACATTCTCCCTGGCTTGCCATCTGCATGCCAATAATTTCGTCGTCCGGCTCAAATTTCATTCCAATAACTCCCATGGAAACTCGGCCTGTAATTCTGACGTCCGTCTCATGGAACCGGATGCACATTCCCTTCTTTGTCACCAGGAAAATATCCTCTGTATTGTCGGTGGCCTTAACCTCTATCAGCTCGTCATCTTCTCTGAGAACAATGGCCTGAAGGCCGTTCTTCCTCACATTCTCGTACTCCTTCATTGGAGTTCTCTTTACCATGCCATTCTTAGTGGCCATAAACAGGAATTTATCCTCGTCAAATTCCTTCATGGGCACAGTAGCTGTGATCTTCTCACCCGGCTGGAGCTGAATCAGATTTACGATAGCTGTTCCTCTGGCCGTTCTGCCTGCCTCTGGGATCTCGTAGGCCTTTAACCGGTAAACGCGGCCCTTGTTGGTGAAGAACATCACATAATGATGGGTAGTCGTCATCAGAAGTTCCTCGATATAGTCCTCTTCAATGGTCTGCATTCCCTTGATTCCCTTACCGCCCCTGTTCTGGCTCTTAAAATTATCACTGGACATACGCTTAATGTAGCCTAAATTTGTCATAGCCACTACTACGTCCTCATCTGGGATCAGATCCTCAGCCGACATATCGAACTCGTCATAGCCAATCTTCGTTCTTCTGTCATCTCCATATTTGTCAGAAATAATCTGTATCTCTTCCCGAATAACGGTTAAGAGCTTGTTCTCATCTGCCAGGATCGCGCGCAGCTCTGCAATACGCTTTTCAAGCTCCTGGTACTCGTTTAAAAGCTTCTCTCTCTCCAAGCCAGTGAGGGCACGCAGTCTCATATCCACAATCGCCTGAGCCTGGACGTCTGAAAGTTCAAACCGCTCCATCAGAGAAGCCTTGGCCTCCGCTACGTTCTTGGAACCGCGGATAATACGGATTACTTCATCAATATAGTCTAAGGCCTTTAAAAGTCCCTCTAAAATGTGAGCTCTCTCCTCCGCTTTATTCAGATCATACTTTGTTCTTCTGGTAACAACATCTTTCTGGTGTTCCAGATAGTAGGTGAGCATCTGATGCAGATTTAACACCTTCGGCTCATTGTTTACAAGAGCCAGCATATTAACGCCGAAGGTATCCTGCAGCTGGGTGTGCTTTAACAGCTGATTTAATACAATGTTGGCGTTCACATCCCGGCGCAGCTCAATGCAGATCCGCATACCTTCCCGGTTGGATTCATCTCTCAGATCCGTAATTCCATCTACCCGCTTGTCCTTTACAAGCTCTGCGATCTTCTCGATCAAACGTGCTTTATTAACCAGGTAAGGAATCTCTGTGACCACAATCCGGCTCTTGCCGTTTGGCATAGTCTCGATGTCCGTCACCGCGCGGACGCGGATTTTTCCCTTTCCAGTGCGGTAAGCTTCCTCTATTCCTGCCTTTCCAAGAATAGTAGCTCCTGTAGGGAAGTCCGGTCCCTTTACAATCTCCATCAACTCCTCGATGGAAGTATCTCTTCCTTCCTCGATTTTGTTGTCAATAATCCTGATCACGGCTGCAATCAGCTCTCTCAGGTTGTGAGGCGGAATATTGGTGGCCATGCCTACTGCAATTCCGGAAGTTCCATTAGCTAACAGATTCGGGAAACGGGATGGAAGCACCACTGGCTCCTTCTCCGTCTCATCGAAGTTCGGGACAAAATCTACTGTATTTTTATTGATGTCGGCCAGCATTTCCATGGAAATCCTGCTCAGTCTGGCCTCTGTGTAACGCATGGCAGCCGCGCCATCTCCGTCTACTGAGCCAAAGTTTCCATGGCCGTCTACCAGCATATAGCGGGTCGACCATTTCTGGGCCATATTAACCAATGCGCCATAGATGGAGCTGTCTCCGTGGGGATGATATTTACCCATAGTATCGCCGACGATACGAGCGCACTTTCTGTGGGGTTTATCCGGTCCGTTATTTAACTCAATCATGGAGTAGAGTACGCGGCGCTGTACCGGCTTTAAGCCGTCCCGCACATCAGGAAGGGCGCGGGCCGCGATAACGCTCATAGCGTAGTCAATATAGGACTTCTCCATGGTTTTTTTCAAATCTATATCATGGACTTTGTCAAAAATATTTGGTTCCATTTTCTATCCTCCAAAATGGGGAGCTTTGACGCTCACGCTTTAAATGTCAAGGGTTCCGTACTTTGCGTTGGCTTCGATGAACTCACGTCTCGGCTCTACCTGGTCTCCCATCAGCGTGGTAAAGGTTAAGTCAACCTCGCTGGTAGTCTCTTCGTCCATGGTAACCCGCAGAAGAATACGTCTCTCCGGATCCATGGTAGTCTCCCAGAGCTGCTCTGCGTCCATCTCTCCCAGTCCCTTGTAGCGCTGGATTTTATTGTTCTGATCCCTGCCGATCTCCTTTAAGATATCATTAAGCTCTGCATCGCTGTAGGCATACCAGATCTTCTTGTTTTTCTCTACCTTATAGAGCGGCGGCTGAGCCAGATATACATAGCCCTGCTTGATTAACTCCGGCATAAAGCGGTAAATAAATGTCAGCAGCAGAGTGCTGATATGAGCGCCGTCCACATCAGCATCTGTCATAATAATAATTTTGTGATAGCGGAGCTTGGAAATATCAAAATCCTCGTGAATTCCAGTTCCGAAGGCTGTAATCATGGATCTGATCTCGGCGTTTGCGTAGATTTTATCAAGTCTGGCTTTCTCCACATTCAAAATCTTTCCTCTCAAAGGAAGAATAGCCTGATTTGCCTTGCTTCTGGCCTCCTTGGCAGATCCGCCTGCGGAATCTCCCTCTACCAGGTAAATCTCGCAGTTTTCCGGATTTTTGTCAGAACAATCCGCTAATTTTCCAGGCAGAGCAAGCCCATCCAGAGCTGATTTTCTTCTGGTCATCTCTCTGGCACGTCTGGCTGCCGCTCTGGCTCTCTGAGCCAGAATAGACTTCTCGCTGATAATTTTCGCAACTCCGGGATTCTGCTCCAGAAAATAGGTCAGCTGTTCGCTTACCACGTTCAGTACAGCTGCCCTGGCCTCTGTATTACCCAGTTTCTGCTTCGTCTGGCCCTCAAACTGAGGCTCCTCCAGCTTCACGCTGATGATAGCTGTCAGTCCCTCTCTGATATCCTCACCTGAAAGGGACGGCTCATTTTCCTTTAACAATTTGTTTTTTCTGGCATAGTCGTTAAAGGTGTTGGTGAGAGCCGTCTTAAAGCCGCTCAGATGAGTTCCGCCCTCTGGGGTATTGATATTGTTGACGAAGGTATAAATGTTCTCTGTGTAGGAGTCGTTGTGCTGCATGGCAACCTCCACATACACATTGTCCTTCATTCCCTCGCAGTAGATCACAGGAGCGTAGAGACTCTCGCCGCCTTTATTTAAATAGGTGACAAATTCCTTGATTCCGCCCTCATAGTGGAAGATTTTCTCCTGCTTTTCTTCTCTGTCATCTCTTAAAATAATCT
This sequence comes from Clostridium sp., assembly GCA_018377235.1. Taxonomy (GTDB): domain Bacteria; phylum Bacillota; class Clostridia; order Lachnospirales; family Lachnospiraceae; genus Otoolea. Next base: position 19,500 of record JAGZZT010000023.1, on the reverse strand, counting down.
TCAGATTCTTTGTCAGAAAGGCTGTCTCACGAAGTCTCACCTTTAAGGTATCATAGTCAAAGACAGTCTCCTCAAAGATCTCCGGATCCGGCAGGAAGGTAACTCTCGTTCCGTGCATGTCTGCCGTGCAGTCACCCTTCACCTTCAAAGGATACATGGATTTTCCTCTCTCGTATCTCTGATTATAAATGTGTCCGTCTCTGTAAATCTCTACCTCCAGCCACTGGGACAGAGCATTTACAACAGAAGCGCCTACACCGTGAAGACCGCCGGATACCTTGTATCCTCCGCCTCCGAATTTACCGCCTGCGTGCAGCACAGTAAAGACAACCTCTACAGCTGGGATTCCCGCCTTCTTCTGAATGTCTACCGGAATTCCACGTCCGTTATCCGTGACTGTGATGGAATTATCTGCATTGATCTGGACGTCAATCTCGCTGCAGAAGCCAGCCAGGGCCTCGTCCACGGAGTTATCCACGATCTCGTATACCAGATGGTGAAGGCCTCTTATGGAGGTACTACCGATATACATTCCCGGGCGCTTTCTCACCGCTTCAAGCCCCTCTAAAATTTGTATTTGATCTGCGCTGTATTCTGAACCCATAAGTTCCTCCTAACTAATTTTCTTCCTTAACAGTTCCGTTTACGATCTGGAATATCCGATCAATATGAAAAGAATGGGTGACCAGATCATCCAGTCCCGTGCATGTAATGATCGTCTGAATATGCTTAATACCGGAGAGCAGATGCTCCTGCCTGCGGGAATCAAGCTCCGAGAGGACATCATCCAGAAGAAGAATGGGATAATCCCTTACCACCTTCTTCACAAGCTCGATTTCCGCCAGCTTTAAGGACAGAGCCGCCGTCCTCTGCTGCCCCTGGGAGCCGAAGCGCCGGATATCAATGCCATTAACCACAAAGCTCAAATCATCTCTGTGAGGTCCCGCCATAGTAGTTCTCTGCTTTAAATCTGCCTCACGGCTCCGCCTCAGAGCAGACTCCAGATCGTCTTCCGCCGTGTTCGGCTCATAGCAGATGACAAGCTCCTCCCTGCCTCCCGACAGATGGCTGTGAATATCCCGGATGAGGCCGTTTAACTGAGCAGTAAACTCTCTGCGGCTTTTAATCACATCTCTTCCAAAGGACGCCAGCTGCATGTCCCAGATATCTAACGTATCTAAAAGCTCCGGCTTAAAGGCAATTTCCTTTAAAAGCCTGTTTCGCTGAATTAGAGTCCTGTTATACTGCACCAGCGCATGAACATAAAGCCTGTTCAGCTGGCACAGCTCCAGATCCACAAAACGCCTGCGCTCTGCAGGCCCGTTTTTTATAATGTTTAAATCCTCCGGAGAAAAAAATACCACATTTACAATTCCAAACAGCTCGCTGGCCCTGCGGATGGGAATGCCGTTGACCGCAATTCCCTTCGTCTTATTCTTTTTCAGGTGCATGTCAATCCGATAGGGTACGCCGTCCTTACGTACGATCATCTTAATATGCGATTCATCCTGGGAAAACCGAATGATCTCCTTATCTTTGCTGCCTCTGTGTGACTTAGTCGTGGCGCAGAGGTAGACAGACTCCAGTACATTAGTTTTTCCCTGGGCATTATCCCCGTAAAGGACATTGGTTCCAGGATCAAATTCCATGTGCAGGTCTGTGTAATTGCGGTAGTTTTCTAATTCGACTGATTCTACAAACATATAGCTTTAGTTTTCCTATTTTTCGATTTTAACGGCTGTTCCCTCAAATTCCACCACATCTCCATCGTAGAGCTTTTTGCCTCTCTGAAGCTCCACCTGGCCGTTGACCTTTACCAGCCCATCCTGAACGGCAAACTTGGCATCCACACCTGATTCCACCAGGTTTGCAGCCTTCAGAGCCTGGCCCAGTTTAATGTACTCGTCTCTAAGCTTAATTACTTCCATGATTGAAACAGCTCCTTCTTTTTGCTGTATATTTATACATTTATGCATTATTTTGTCCTTCTGCCGCGCACATCCCTCTCAATTCCAGGAGACGGCTGGGCAGCCTGATTTCAGGTCATTGTTTAGACAGCAGCCGCGTTAAAGTTGACCGGAAGGATCAGATAGATATAATTTTCCTCTTCATCCTTGATAAAACACGGAGATTTTGGATTCATCATATAGAGAGTTACCTCTTCATCGTCAATGATTCTCAGAGCATCGATCAGGAATTTAGGATTAAATCCGATCATCAGATCCTTTCCATATTTGGTAATGCCTACCTCGGCGCTCATGGTTCCGAAGGCAGAGTTCATTTTCAGCTGCATTCCCTCATCGTTGATTGTAATAATAATCGGTTTTTTATCATTTTCCCGGATCAGGATGCTGGCCCTCTCAATACTGTCCAGAAAATTCCGGCGGTTTACATTGACTTTTGTCTCATAATCGCTGGAAAGCATCTGGCTGATCCGGAAATATTCTCCCTCGATCAGGCGGGATACCACCAAGGTAGAGTCAAACTCAAACATAATGTGGTTGGAACTGAAGAAAATTTGTACCTCCGACTCATTATCTCCGTTCAGGATCTTGCTGATTTCACCAAGAGTCTTGCCTGGAACGATCACCTTTATATCATTATAATGATCTTTTAAGAGAATTTTTCGGATAGACATACGGTGTCCGTCCAGAGAAACTACTTTTAATTCATTGTCTTTTACTTCAAAAAGTTCTCCTGTCATCATTTTGTTGCTGTCATTAGGAGAAATAGAAAAAATAGTCTGACGGATCACTTCTTTTAATGTAAATTGGGAGAGCGTAATGTAGCGATCTCGTTCAATATGAGGGATATAACTAAATTCTTCTCCATCTTTTCCCTGGATTTTAAATACCGATTTATCGCAGGAAATGGTAGTGTTATATTTTTCATCTGACTCTATGATAATCGGAGAATCTCCTCCAGATAATTTTCTGATAATATCGGAAAAGAGTTTTGCTTCCAGAGCAATTTTTCCATGTTCTAAAATCAGGCCTTCTACCTGGGTTTCAATGCCAAGTTCCATATCGTTTCCAGTCAGTTTTATTTCTGAGCCAGAGGCATCGATAAGAATACATTCTAAAATAGGCATAGTTGTTTTGGAAGGTACAGCCTTGAGAACAATATTGATGCCGTTTAATAGTGAGTCCTTTTCAAATGATAGCTTCATAGTTGTTGATAACTCCTTTGCTGAAAAAATGAAACGCAGTGTAAGTGAAGATATAAATAAATTTCGCCGTAATCGCCGTAGGGGGCGTGAATATGTGTATAACTCTGAAACAGCCTTAAAAATCAATGACTAATCCACTGGAAAAAGGTGTGTACAAGTCGAAAAAAGGCGAAGGATAACTTGAGAATTATCCACAGGTTCAAAACAGGTCTGAGAAGCCTGAGAAATCTTTTCAAATTATCCACAGAGTATCCAGACGGTTTTCCACGCCCATTGTGGATGAACGCTACTGCGGACTCAGCTTTTTCTTCAGTATTTCAAGTGTATTGCGGAGAGATTCATTTTTTTCCATGTCAGCTGTAATTTTTTCTGCTCCGTGAATAATGGTGGTGTGGTCCCGGTCTCCCAGACATTTTCCAATTCCCTGCAGAGGGGTGCTGGTCATAGTGCGGCACAGATACATGGCAATCTGGCGGGGGTAAACGATCTCTTTGTTGCGTTTTTTAGAGGAAATATCAGCCGGAGTGATGCCGAAATGTTCGGAAACTACCTGGATAATAAGCTCAGGTGTAATCTCCCGGGCTCCGCCTGGAGAAATCAGGTCTTTTAAGGCTTCCTCCGCCAGATCGGTAGTAATTTCTCTCTTATTTAATTTAGAGAGAGCTACGATCTTAGTCAGCGCGCCTTCCAGCTCACGAATATTGGATTTCACATGGGTGGCGATGTATTTGATTACCTCATTGTCGATATTGTAGCCTTCCAGCTCCTCCTTTTTCCGAAGAATAGCCATTCGGGTCTCGTAATCAGGAGATTGAATATCCACAGTCAGGCCCCATTCAAAACGGGAACGGAGACGTTCTTCCAGAGTTTCAATTTCTTTCGGAGGTTTATCGGAGGAGATAATAATCTGCTTTTTGGCCTCGTAGAGGGCGTTGAAGGTGTGGAAAAATTCTTCCTGAGTGCTCTCTTTTCCTATAATAAATTGAATATCGTCAATCAGGAGAACATCGTTATTCCTGTATTTCTCACGGAATTCTGTGGTGGAAATATTGTTTTTATTACGGATGGCATCGATCAGCTCGTTGGTAAATTTTTCACTGGTCACGTATAAAATTTTGGCCTTTGGGTTATTTTTAAGGATAAAATGGCCGATAGAATGCATCAGGTGAGTCTTGCCAAGTCCCACTCCTCCATAAATAAAGAGAGGATTGTAGATCTCTCCTGGAGATTCGGCTACTGCCAGGGAAGCCGCATGAGCCAGATTATTGTTGGCGCCCACGACAAATGTATCGAAGGTATACCGGGGATTTAAGTTGGCGTTCTGGATCACCTGCTGATCCACATCAGAGGGTCTGGAGAGAAGCTGATTATCAGAAACTTCTGCTGGAGCCTCTTTGATTTGTTCTCTGGTAATAAAATCAACGCTGCACTCGATTCCTGTAATTTCCGCGATGGCCACGGTAATCAGAAAACCGTATTTTTTCTGCATGTACCCCAAAAAATGGATATCAGGAACCAGGATCTGAACTGTGTCGCCCTTTATGGAATAAACCTCTGTCGGCAGCAGCCAGGTCTTAAAGGATACGTCGCTCAGTTCGTGTTCTTCCTTAATATGCAGCAGAATTTCTTCCCATTTTTCTTTGATTTTTTCTAACATAGTAGATCTCCTAAATATATTAAAGAAGCAAAACTGCAAATTTGCCCAATCTAATCATATTTTACATGATTACAAATTAATTTTCAATGGAAATGTGAAAAAGTTGGGGATAACTTATGGGGATAAGTGGAAAAAGGGATATACACACAAGAGGTTGCACAAAACATAAGGAAATAAAAGGGATTACTAAAAACAGAGAAAACTGTACACAGGCTGTCCAGAAGTTATTCAGTGAGTTATCAACAAGTTATCAACAGCTTGGGGATAAATTATGTAAAGCATGTGAATAAATGTGGGATAATTTGTGGATAGTCTTAAAAAAAGACTGTAAAATCAATAGATTACAAGATGTTGTGGCGGTGGATAACTTGTCCACAAGAAGATGGGAGCTGAAAAACAGGGTGAGAGAAAAGTACAGGAAATGCAGAAAATACTTGACTACTGAAGGGTTGTTCTATATAATCAAGAAGATGTTTAGTTTAAAATAGTCTAACTATGGATAAGACAAATTCTTTGATAATCAGATGAATGAGGAGGTGTTTTGAATTATGAAGATGACATTTCAGCCTAAGAAAAGACAGAGAGCTAAAGTTCACGGCTTCAGAGCTAGAATGAGCAGCGCAGGCGGAAGAAAGGTTCTGGCTGCAAGAAGAGCAAAGGGAAGAGCAAAATTAACTGCTTAATGAAGCGTGGCCGCAATTTTCAGTGTAAAATTGTGGCCTTTTCTTTTCTCAAACTTTAACGCTCTGCGGGAATATGCAGGGCGAGTCCTGAAGCGAGGGGAGAATGCATGAAGCGTTTTAATTCGATCAAAAAGTACGGAGATTTCCAGAAAGTATATAAAACAGGGAAATCCTATGCAAACCGGCTTTTGATTATGTATGTGATGAAGACGAAAGAGGAGACCGACACGAGGATCGGTATTTCCGTCAGCAAAAAAGTGGGGAACAGCGTGGTGCGCCATCACATTACAAGACTTTTAAGGGAGAGCTACCGACTGAACAAGGACATGGTTAAGACTGGACTGGACATCGTGGTGGTCGCGAGAGCGGCTGCAAAAGACTCGAATTTCAGGCAGATAGAGAGCGCCTATCTGCATCTATGCGGACTTCATAACATTTTAGAGAATCGAAGTGAGAAGAATTGATGAAAAAGATCTGTATATTCATGATCCGGGGGTATCAGAAGTATATTTCCCCCATGACAGGACCTCACTGCAGGTACACGCCTACGTGCTCTCAATACGCCATTGAGGCACTTCAGAAGTACGGCGCGTTAAAAGGTGGTTTTTTGGCCTGCAAACGGATACTCAGATGTCATCCTTTTGCAGAAGGCGGTTATGATCCGGTTCCGTAGCAAGTAGGAGGTAGTTAATTGGAATTATTTGTAGCGACTAAGGCAGGCTCAATTTTAGGGCCTATTGCCAGCCTGTTTGGAATTGTCATGGATCTGCTGTTCCGTTTTACCAGCAGCTTTGGCATTTTCAATATTGGTATATGTATTATTCTGTTTACCATCATTACAAGGCTTCTTCTGTTTCCGCTTACATTAAAGCAGCAGAAATCCTCCAAGATGATGGCACTGATGAATCCGGAAATTGCAGCGATTCAGAAAAAATATAAGGGAAAGACAGATCAGACTTCCATGGCAAAGCAGCAGGTGGAGATGCAGGCGGTTTATGAGAAATACGGTTCCTCCCCCATGGCAGGATGCCTTCCCATGCTGATTCAGTTCCCAATTATTTTAGCTCTGTACCGCGTTATTTACAATATTCCGGCGTATGTTCCTTCTGTAAGAGTGTTCTTTGACAATGTAGTGGAGCCTCTTCAGAATCAGCCGGGTTTTGCGGAAAAGCTGATTGAAGTCGGAGGAAAGATGAGCACTGGCTTTACAGCCGAGGCTTTATCTGGATCTGCTGATAAAATTGTAGATTTGCTTTATAAGTTTACGCCAGAGAACTGGACGATGCTTCAGAATGCATTCCCATCCATTTCAGAGGTGATTGCTCAGAATGCAGATAAAATTGAGCAGATGAACTCCTTCTTTGGGATTAACCTGGCAACTGCGCCGTTTACAGGTTTTACGAATATTACGATTGCCTGGGCTATCCCGATTTTAGCTGGTCTGACTCAGTGGTATTCCACAAAGCTGATGTCAAGTACACAGAATACAGATCCTGACGCTCCTGGAGCTCAGATGATGAACAGCATGATGATTATGATGCCTCTGATGTCTGTATTCTTCTGTTTTACTCTGCCGGCCGGTATCGGTATTTACTGGGTAGTGCAGGGTATTATCCTCATTTTCCAGCAGATGTTTGTCAACTCCTACATGAAGAAGGTAGATATGGATGAGCTGATTAAAAAGAATGTTGAGAAGATGAACAAAAAGCGTGCGAAGAAAGGACTTCCTCCGGCAAAGATCAATCAGAACGCCGCTGCCAGCCTTAAGAATATTCAGGCAAAGCAGGAGGCTGAGGAGGCTGAGCTGAACCGCAGACTGGAGAGAAATGCAAAGCAGATCAAGGATTCCACAGAGTTCTACAACTCAGATCCGAAGCCTGGCAGCCTTGCTTCCAAGGCCAGAATGGTTCAGAAGTACAACGAAAAGCACAACAAATAGGAGGGGTGCAGTATGGATATGATCACAGTTTCCGCAAAGACAGTGGATGAAGCTGTTACAAAAGCGCTGATCGAGCTTGAAACGACCAGCGACAAGCTGGAATATGAGGTTGTGGAGAAGGGGAGTTCAGGATTCTTAGGGATCGGCGCAAAGCCGGCGGTAATCAGAGCGAAAAAGAAAGAGCGGATTGAGGATCGGGCCATTGATTTCCTGAATCAGGTGTTCCAGTCCATGAATATGGAGGTTTCCATCACAGCCGAGTATAATCCGGAGGAGAAGGAAATGAATGTAAATCTGGAAGGCTCCGACATGGGAATTCTGATTGGCAAGAGAGGTCAGACTCTGGATTCTCTCCAGTATCTTGTAAGCCTTGTGGTAAACAAGAAAAGAGAGGAGTATATCCGTGTTAAGCTGGATACGGAGAATTATCGTGAGAGACGGAAGGAAACACTGGAAACGCTGGCTAAAAATATTGCCTACAAGGTAAAGAGAACGAAGCATTCTGTTTCCCTTGAACCGATGAACCCATATGAAAGACGGATTATCCATGCAGCACTTCAGAATGATAAGTACGTTGTGACAAGAAGCGATGGGGAAGAGCCATTCAGACACGTAATTATCTCTCTGAAGAGAGACGGAAAAAAAGAAAAGACGGACAGATAGCAGCAAAGACAGCTTGCAAAATCCGGAAACAGTGATTCAGGCAGGGAGCAGGCTCCCTGCCTGTGCTGATTTAATTAGAAAAAGGATTGCTTTACATATACGATATTCTGCTTTATAAGGAAAGGGATTCCGGGAGAGGGATCATTTTCCTTATAAAACAGAAAGACAGGACATGGGAGACAGGAGGCGAAGAGACCTATGATTCATACGCTGAATAACGATACGATAGCAGCTGTTTCTACTGCGCTTACTAATTCCGGAATCGGTATTATCCGAATCAGCGGAGACAGAGCGGTGGAGACAGTTGACAGGATTTTCAGAAAGCCAAATGGCAGGAAGCTGAAGGACGAAAAGACCTTTACCATTCATTACGGCCACATTTACGATGGAGACGAGATGCTCGACGAGGTACTCGTCATGCTGATGCGGGGACCGAAGAGCTACACTGCGGAGGATACGGTGGAGATTGACTGCCACGGAGGCGTCCTGGTGATGAAAAAAATCCTGGAGACAGTGATTAAAAATGGGGCCAGACCAGCGGAACCTGGAGAGTTTACAAAAAGAGCTTTCCTGAATGGAAGAATTGATTTGTCTCAGGCTGAGGCGGTGATTGACGTGATCAATGCAAAGAATGATTATGCGCTGAAAAGCTCAGTCAGCCAATTAAACGGAGCTATGTCTAAAAAGATTAAAAAGCTTCGGGAACAGCTGATTTACGAGATTGCTTTTATTGAATCGGCCTTGGATGATCCGGAGCATATTTCTCTGGATGGTTATCCGGAGCAGCTGCGCGTCCGTCTGGCGCCGGTGAAGGAGGAACTGAAACGTCTCCTGGCATCTGCAGACAATGGCCGGGTGGTAAAGGAAGGTGTTAAAACAGTGATTCTGGGAAAGCCCAACGCCGGAAAGTCATCGCTGATGAACGTGCTGGTGGGAGAGGAGAGAGCCATTGTCACTGATGTGGAAGGCACGACCAGGGACATTCTGGAAGAGCATATTAAGCTCCATGGAATCAGTCTGAATATTGTGGATACTGCCGGTATCCGGGAGACGGATGACATAGTGGAGCGTATTGGCGTAGATCGGGCAAGGCACACAGCGGATGAGGCAGATCTGATTATTTATGTGGTGGATGGCTCCCGGCCGTTAGATGAAAATGACAGGGAGATCATAGAACTGATTCAGGGCAGAAGGGCGATTGTGCTGCTGAATAAGACAGATCTTAAGATGGCTGTAGACGAGGGACAGCTGAAAGAGATGATCGGCCAGCCAGTGATCCCGGTATCGGCCAAGGAGCAGAAGGGAATCGATGCTTTAGAGGAGCAGATTAAGGAAATGTTCCTGTCAGGAGAGATAGATTTTAACGATGAGGTTATGATCACAAATATCCGCCACAAAACAGCTCTCAAGGAGGCCTTTGACAGTCTGGAGCTGGTGGAGAGAAGCATTGATGACGGCATGCCGGAGGACTTTTTCTCCATCGACTTGATGAACGCTTACGAACAGCTGGGGACAATCATAGGAGAGGCTCTGGAGGATGACCTGGTCAATGAGATCTTCAGCCGGTTCTGTATGGGAAAATAGATAAAAACAGAAAAAACAAAAAAAGAGAGAATACAACGAAGCAGAAAGAGGCAGCCTGATGAAAATCCGGTAAATAAAAAATGAGAGGTAGAATAATATAATAGAATTATATAACTTAAAATTATATAATATCCGAAAACCTTATAATACCGGAGAAAACAGGAAAAGAAAATATGCAGCGAAACATACAATAAATAAAATATAAAAGAAAATAAATCTGGAAAGCAGCACCGGAGTATCTGCTGCTGAACATGGTTTTGACAGAAGAGTAGAGGAAGGAAAGAAAATATGCCGCATTTAGAGGAGACATATGATATTGCAGTAGTAGGGGCCGGTCATGCTGGCTGCGAGGCGGCTTTGGCTGCTGCGCGGCTTGGAATGGAAACGGTGGTTTTTACTGTCAGTGTGGACAGCATTGCTTTGATGCCCTGCAATCCTAATATTGGAGGCAGCTCTAAGGGACATCTGGTGCGGGAGCTGGACGCTCTGGGCGGAGAGATGGGAAAAAATATTGACAGGACGTTTATACAGTCTAAAATGCTGAATCAGTCCAAAGGACCAGCGGTTCATTCTCTGAGAGCTCAGGCAGATAAAGAAATGTATACACGCCAGATGCGCTGTGTGCTGGAAAACACGGATCACCTGACCATTAAGCAGGCAGAGATTACAGAAATTCTCACAGAATCAGGGAAGGTAACAGGAGTAAAAACCCTTTCAGGCGCTGTCTATCACTGCCGCGCTGTGGTGCTGGCCACTGGAACATATCTGAGAGCCAGATGTATTTATGGAGAGGTGAGCACCCCTACAGGGCCAAACGGACTTCAGGCGGCGAATCACTTGACTGATTCACTAAAGTCTCTGGGAATCGAGATGTACCGCTTTAAGACAGGAACGCCGGCCAGAGTGGACAGAAGAAGTATTGATTTTTCCAAGATGGAGGAGCAGTTTGGAGATGAGAGAGTGGTACCGTTCTCATTTACCACAGATCCGGAATCTGTTCAGAAGGAACAGGTTTCCTGCTGGCTGACTTATACGAATGAGAAAACCCATCAGATTATCAGGGATAATCTGGATCGTTCGCCGCTGTTTTCAGGAGAAATAGAGGGAACAGGCCCCAGATATTGTCCGTCCATTGAGGATAAGGTGGTAAAATTTCCTGATAAAGAACGGCATCAGGTTTTTGTGGAGCCTGAGGGACTTTATACCAATGAAATGTATCTGGGAGGAATGTCAAGTTCCCTGCCAGAGGACGTACAGACGGCCATGTATCGGACCGTTCCGGGTCTGGAGCAGGTGAAAATTGTGAGGAACGCCTATGCAATTGAATATGACTGCATTAATTCCCGCCAGCTGAAAGCAACTCTGGAGTTTAAGGCCGTAGAAGGCCTGTTCAGCGGTGGTCAGTTTAATGGAAGCTCTGGTTATGAGGAAGCAGCAGTTCAGGGGTTTATGGCAGGCGTAAACGCGGCCAGAAAGCTGATGGGAAAAGAAGCGGTTGTTCTGGATCGCTCTCAGGCCTATATTGGCGTTTTAATTGACGATTTGGTGACCAAGGAAAGTCATGAGCCATATCGTATGATGACCTCCAGAGCAGAGTACAGGCTGCTTCTCAGGCAGGATAATGCAGATTTGAGGCTTTCTGGTATTGGCCATGAGATTGGGCTCATTGATGATGAACGATACGATCGGGTGGTGAAAAAGGAACGCCAGATCAGAGAAGAGGTGGAGCGTCTGAACCAGCTTCCGGTGGGAGCAAACAGCCAGGTACAGGAATGCCTGAAAAAATACGGAAGTACAGAGCTGAAGTCAGGCGCTACGATGGCAGAACTGATTCGCAGACCGGAGCTGAGCTATGAGGCTGTGAAGGAGATTGATCCGAAGCGCCCGGAACTTGACTGGGATGTGGCAGAGCAGGTGAATATCAATATTAAATATGAAGGCTATATTCGCAGACAGATGCAGCAGGTCGCCCAGTTTAAGAAACTGGAGAGCAGGAAGTTAGATGAGCAGTTTGACTATTCCTCTGTGAAGAGCCTTAGAAAAGAGGCTGTACAGAAGCTGAATCTTTATAAGCCGATGAATATCGGACAGGCATCGAGAATTTCAGGCGTTTCTCCAGCAGACATTTCGGTGCTTCTCGTCCATCTGGAGCAGCTGAAACATCAGCAGAAGTAAAAATGGCAGAAAAGCGGAGAAAGAAGAGAACTGGAAGTCAGAGAGACAGAACGAAAAAATATAGAAAGAGAATGATATCAGAAATTTGAAGAAGGAAAACTGAGGAATCGTGAAAGCAGCTGACTTTAGAATAAATGAGCAGACAGAAAACAAACAGGGAGGGCGCATGAGGGAAGATTTCAAACAGCAGATGGAAACAGAACTTAGATGTGTAGGAGTGACGCTGACAGATAAACAGATGGAGCAGTTTTATAAATACTACGAGCTGCTCAATGAGTGGAATCAGGTGATGAATCTCACTGCGATTACAGAGATGAAGGAAGTTGTGACAAAGCACTTTGCAGACAGTCTTGCATTAAAAAAAGTGATAGCTGGTCTGGAATCAGAAGAATTTTCTGTGGCAGATGTGGGAACAGGAGCAGGATTTCCTGGCATTCCGTTGAAAATTGCATTTCCTGGTTTGAGAGTGACGCTTTTAGATTCTTTAAATAAGCGGGTGAAGTTTTTAAATGAGGTAATTTCCCAGCTGGGACTGGAGAATATCCGGGCAGTACATGGGCGGGCAGAGGATTTTGGCAGGGATCGTGTTTCACGTGAAACATTCGATATCTGCGTTTCACGTGCAGTGGCAAATTTGTCTACTCTGTCGGAATACTGTGTGCCGTTAGTGAAGATAGGGGGTTATTTTGTACCTTATAAGTCGGGAAAGGTAGATGAGGAACTGAAGGATGGACAGAGTGCAGTTCAGAAGCTGGGAGGAAACATCGAAAAAGTAGAGAGGTTCAGTCTTCCTAATTCAGATGAGAGAACGCTGGTAATGATTAAAAAAGTGAAGACAACAGCTGGAAAATATCCTAGAAAGGCCGGAATGCCGGCGAAGGAACCGCTGAAATAGAAAATGAAAATTGCGAAGGACAGGCAGAAGCAGAGGAGAAAACGTGAATTTTTCTCGCTTCTGCCTGTCCTTATATCATAGGAGATTAGCTGCCCTATGGTATAAGAATATTCTGTAAAGATGTATAACGGTTAGCTTTCAGGCGAGCAGAATCAGAAGCTGTTTTACCAGCTGTTCTGGCTGCTCCAGCTGCGGCAGGTGTTTTGATTTGGGAATCAGAGAGTATTCAATGGCAGGGTTGACTTCCTGATACTCCTGAATCGTTTTATGTATAGACGGTTCCTGAGCGCCTCCAAGGATGTAAATACTATTATCGATTTTTCTGAGAGCAGAAGAGATGTTGCATCGAGTGCAGCAGCATTCTATGCTGGAAAAGATGGCTTTGGGACATCCTCCAAGATGAGCCGCTTCATAGTAGGCGTCAATAAAAGCAGGCTTTAAAGAAGAAGGAGAACAGAAAAAATCCTTCCTGAAGCTTTGCGTCAGAAGTTCCCGGCTGGAGGCAATATGATATAAAAGTGTTCCGATAATTGGAAAATCCAAAATAAATTTATAAAATTTGGCATTTTTTCCATATACTTGTCCGCAGATGGAGAGAGAATCCGGGTTGATAAAAGCCAGCTGGTCAAAAAGTTCTGGATTAATACTGCAGGCCATAACAGCCAGAGAGGAAGAACCGCCAGTGGCTACTACACTGGTGCGATGTCCGATTTCTGTGCGGATAAAATCGGAGAGGAGCTGTACATACAGATAATTTGTGTAAGTAAAATTTGGTTTTTCAGAGCGGCCAAATCCCAGCAAATCTATAGTGTATACAGTATAATGCTTTTTTAACGACTTTACTGCTAAATGCCATTCATAGCCGCTGGCAGTTAAATGAAAATCATGAATGAGAAGAAGAGGCTTTCCGGAACCCTCTTTTGTGTAAAAAATTTCTCCTAGTCTCCATTTAAAGAATCGAGCCTGAGAATTAGCTAGAAGATTTTTTGATGTGGCAGAGAAATCGATGTACTTATTGAGAAGGACTGTGGAGACGGCAGCCGCAGAGGCTAAAGTAGTTAAGGTGAGAATTTTGTTTTTACTGTTCATTGCTCTATTCTCCTTTAAAGATAGGGTTTAAAAGGGTATTTTTTATATCGCGGGACTCATGTCCGCTTAGCGGACATGAGTCCAAATAGTCCCCCGTTAGTGAAAAAATAATTTTATAATAAAATATTCCGGCGGCGGATATATTTTTTCTTCTTATGCTGATGTGCATAAGCATATATCACTGCAAGATTTATTATATCATGATTTGCAGCTTTGCTGTTTTTTACAGCTGCTGTAATCAACATTTGCCGTTCGTCAAAAGATACCGGCAGTTTTCTGACTCTCTTTTGCTATATATCGTGTCCGCGTTATGGGCATAAGCTTCCGGCAGATGTGTACGGTTTATTTTTGCGTTTGCTTCGCTTAGACCTGCTCATATCGGAGGGGCTGTTGGATGTACACTGATTGATGGTAACACGGAAAATAGCGCAAATCTCCTGTTATGAGGCGTGTTGGCTCTTGTACGCTGACGCTATTATAGCATATAAGATTAATTCAAGGGAACAGTTATTCATTTAAGAACACACATAGGCATAAAAAATGAATATTTTTTGAAACATTGCCAAATGGACAAAAAATATTCTAAGTGACAGCAAAAGAGGCTTACGCAGAAAGGTTGAGCCGTAAGGTGGATTTCACGAACGGCGGCTCATAGATACACGAATTGAGCTGAAAATGCAGCGAATCATAAAGCCGATGGATTCTGTATGAGCGGCAAGATTTCGTTTTTTATATTCAGGGTAAGAACATTACATGTTTGCCGTAATTTTGGATAGGTGACATGAAAAGAAAATTTTAAATTTTATTGTTTTCTGGAAAAAGCAAAAGGCTGAAACTATAAGTTTCACGTGAAACATTTATAAGGAATTGGGGATATTTCCTGTAGGAAAAGGCAAAAAGATGTGTTATACTAATGAAATGAATGTTTGCGCTGCTGCGGATACGGCAAGCGATATTTTATACTTATTTAGGAAAGGAAGCCATTATGGGACGTGTGATTGCGATTGCCAACCAGAAGGGCGGCGTGGGTAAGACAACGACAGCGATCAACTTATCGGCCTGCCTGGCTGAAGCAGGACAGAAGGTTTTAGCTATTGATTTCGATCCACAGGGAAATGCAACAACTGGTCTGGGCTTAGAAAAAGAATGCATGGAAGAGACGGTCTATGAAATGATGCTGGGTGAATGCACGTTAAAAGATTGTCTCCATCAGGAAGTGCAGGAAAATTTGGATGTACTTCCATCTGATTCCAACCTGGCAGGAGCAGAAATCGAGCTTCTGGATTTGGAGAGGAAAGAATTTATTTTAAAAGAGCAGCTGGATGCTGTGAGAGATAGCTATGACTTTATTATGATCGACTGTCCGCCATCTTTGAGTCTTCTGACATTGAATGCTTTAACAGCGGCAGATACAGTTTTAGTACCCATACAGTGTGAATATTACGCACTGGAGGGACTCAGCCAGGTACTTAGAACTATCAGCCTGGTGAAAAAGACTATGAATCCAGAACTGGAACTGGAAGGCGTTGTATTTACCATGTATGACGCCAGAACAAACCTCTCTTTAGAGGTGGTTGAAAATGTTAAGAGTAACCTGAATGAAACAATTTATAAAACGATTATTCCAAGAAATGTGCGGCTTGCGGAGGCTCCCAGTCATGGAATGCCTATCAATTTATATGACAGCAAGTCAACTGGAGCTGAAAGCTATCGGCTTTTGGCAGCGGAAGTAATCAGCAGAGGGGAAGATTAAAGAATGGCGAGAAGAGGACTTGGAAAGGGACTGAGAGCTTATTTCCCAGACTATCAGGAGGAAGATTCCCGCTCTGAACTGGAGCATGAAGCTCCAGAGCAGAATAGCAGCCATGGGGAAGAGGAACATGCAGTAGACAGGAAGGCAAAGCTGGAAGAGCTGGATATGGTGCTTCCTGGAAGTGCGAGAAAAACGAAGGCAGATTTGGATAAAAAGAAGATAAAGAAAACAGGAACAGCATCCGGGCAGAAAGCGGCTGGGAAGAATACTTCAAAAAGCAGCGAGAAAACGGCGAAAGCTAAAACGGCAGGAGATGAGAAGCGAGAAGCGGGAGACAGAGAACAGCTTTTAAATATTTCTCAGATTGAACCGAACCAGGAACAGCCAAGGAAGCATTTTAATGAGGAACAGCTGAGAGAGCTGGCTGAGTCAGTTAAAAATTATGGTATTCTTCAGCCGCTTTTGGTGCAGAAAAAAGGAGATTTCTTTGAAATTATTGCCGGCGAGCGGCGCTGGCGCGCCGCTAAATTAGCGGGATTAAAAGAAGTGCCTGTCTTAATCCGTGACTATACAAAGCAGCAGACAGTAGAAATTGCTTTAATTGAAAATGTTCAGCGGGCAGATTTGAACCCCATTGAGGAGGCAAAGGCCTATCAGATGCTGGTTCAAGAGTTTGGACTAAAGCAGGAGGAAGTAGCCGAGCGAGTTTCTAAAAACAGAGCCACTATCACAAACAGTATGCGGCTTTTAAAGCTGGATGAACGGATTCAGAACATGCTGATTCAAAATCAGCTTTCCGGCGGTCATGCCAGAGCTCTTCTGGCATTAGAGGATAAAGAACAGCAATACGCTCTGGCGATGAAAATCAAAGATAATCAACTGAGTGTCCGCGAAACAGAGCGTCTGGTAAAGCTTGCCTCAGCTCCTAAAAAGGAGAAAAAAGAGCCTGAGAGAGATTTGAGCTTTATTTACAGGGATTTAGAGGAAAAGCTGAAATCCATTATGGGAACAAAGGTTACTATTAATAAGAAGGATAAAAATAAAGGCAGGATAGAGATTGAATATTATTCTTCGGCAGAGCTGGAGCGTCTGATTGAACTGCTTCAGTCGATTGGCGAAGTATAGAAAAGTCAGGAGTGATAATAAGACAATGGAAAACAGCATGTTAAATAACCTTCTTTTTGATCCGGCCTATCTGATTATCGGTCTTGCAGCGCTCACAGTTGTTTTGATGATTTTGACACTGGTATGCTTTTCGCAGTATAGAAAGCTGTACCGGCGTTACGATATGTTTATGAGAGGCAAGGATGCAGAGACTCTGGAGGACATTATTCTAGATTTGATGGACGAAGCGGCTGTGCGGCAGACAACAGATAAAGAGGGCAGAGATCAGCTTAAATCTTTGACCAGGCAGGTGAGAGCCAGCTACCAGAAAATTGGAATTGTAAAGTATAACGCCTTTAAGGGCATGGGGGGCAATTTGAGCTTTGTCATTGCGCTTCTGGACGATAATAATTCTGGATTTATATTAAACTCTGTTCATAGCCGCGAGGGATGTTATCTTTATATGAAGGATGTGGAAAAAGGAAGCACAGATGTTCTTCTGGGAGCAGAGGAAAAGGAGGCTCTGGAGAGAGCCTTAGGATATTAAATGTGGAAGCGGTAAGGTATGCTGCAGTCCCATTCTATTTAGAGACTACGGAGCATAAGTTAAGAGGAGATAGAAACGATGCATAAATATTTGCGCGCTGCTGGCTTCAGCATGTATCAAAAAAATCGAGATATTAAGGCTCTTTTGAAATGCTTGTCTAAAGAACCGAAGGATTCCCGGTGCGTACAGATTGACCGGGATACAGATTTTTATGAGCTCCGTGCAGAAATAGCAGATGGAATCGGAATTTCCATGTGTGGGGAAATGAATGAGCAGAATGAACTGGAAATTGAATATTACTATCCCTATCTGGAGAGCAGCATTGAGACCTCTACAGCGGAGTGCTCCATTCAGAGGCATACAGACAAAGAAACTTATGCAGGACTGCTGGATGAATACCGAGTAGGGATTTCTTTGATTTTTTATGTGTCCAATGGCATGGAATATCGCGAAAAACTTCTGAAGCGTAAAAAAAGCACAGAGGTGGTAGCAGCCAATCTGGCAGGATTTTCTGTTCACGGAAAAATTCTGCTTCCTGTGAAGAAGACGGCAAATCAGATTGAAATGGCTAAGGTGGCATCCAGGAATAGAAATAATCTGTTGGAGGCGGCGAAAAATGGAGATCCGGAGGCAATGGAATCGCTGACAATAGAAGATATTGATCTGTATTCTCAGGCATCCAGAAGGGCGGCAAAGGAGGATCTGTACACGATCATTGATACCTGCTTTATGCCAAGTGGTATTGAATGTGACCAGTATTCGATTATTGGAGAAATAGAAGAAATTCTGCTGAAAAAAAATAGAATCACAGGTGAAGAGCTTTATGATATGAAGCTGGAGTGCAATGATCTCCATTTTCGTGTCTGCATCAATAAAGCAGATTTGTTCGGCGAACCTGAAGTTGGACGTCGATTCAAAGGAAAAGTCTGGATGCAGGGAAAAGTATTTTTTGACGAAGCATTTGGCTAGTGAGGCAGGCTTGCGGAGAGAGTTTATTTTGTACACTGATTCAAGCAAAGAAAAAAGTGAGAGAGAACAGAAGTGCAGACTCAGCCGGGACAGATGATAAAATCTGTCCCGGCTTTTTGGTAGTTTGCTTCGTTACTTTCGCTCCGTGTACTGTGGACATACACGGATTGGAAATAACACAGAAAACGGAACAATTTTCCTGATTTGAGTATTTTTCACAGAAAATACAGAGAAGAAATTGACAGCATTGATTCCATGTATGTCGGTCATTTCTGTAAACTAATTTCTTTTGCTAAAGACTTCACATTCAGTTTGATTTTTTCTATAGTATCTAAAAAATCATCATCGCTCTTGCCAGTAGGATCGTCCAGTCCCCAATCTTCTCGGCGCCTGCATGGGAGTATGGGACAGCTGACATTACATCCCATTGTGATAACCACATCAACGGGCGGTATATCTGACAATAATTTTGGATACTGACTTTTTTCCATGTCGATTTGATAATGTTTTTTCATCAAACGAACTGCGTCCTGATTGATTTTGGGCATTTTTTCTGTTCCGGCAGAATAACTTTCAAATATATCTGCAGCAAAGTGTCTTCCAAATGCTTCGGCGATTTGACTTCGGCAAGAGTTGTGTACACAAATAAATGCAACTTTTGGTTTCATAACGGTTTTTGTAATTCCTTTCCCTGTAAATTAGTTTTTGTATGGTTGATAATTTCGTCAATATTGTGCAGATTTTTTTAAATAAAAAAACTGGAAATCTTTATTTATAAAGGTTTCCAGTTTTTCAGCGTCCATAAGAGGATTTGAACCTCCGACCCCTCGCTTAGGAGGCGAGTGCTCTATCCAGCTGAGCTATATGGACATATTTAATTGTTACTGTTATCTCCGATGCGAGCAGAACCTGAATCCAATATAAGGGTTCAAAAGACACCAGATATAAAGCAGCTTTTAGGGAATATACAGTGAGATTCAATTAAAAAATGAAAATGTAATTTCTTGTCAGCTGTATTACATCACCTAACTTTATTATTATAACTGATCTGGCTGAAGTAAGTCAAGACTTAAGTTGCAATTTTTCGTGGACTATTTTGAGGGTTTGTTAAACATTCTATCCAGCTGCTGCAAATATTCATGGAGTGAGTTATCAGGGAATAAAAAAGATGGGAGATAACGTATAATTAATTTCGCAAATTCAATTTCATAAAAATAGACATGGTCTATAGCCGTTTGGTAGAATAAAGTTACCACACAAAATTCACCATAGG
>JAGZZT010000022.1 GCA_018377235.1 Clostridium sp. | reverse complement strand
CTATGGTGAATTTTGTGTGGTAACTTTATTCTACCAAACGGCTATAGACCATGTCTATTTTTATAAAATTGAATTTGCGAAATTAATTATACGTTATCTGTTTTTTTGCGATGATATACAACCTGTCAAAAATCATATAACATTATCTATCTTTCAGATACAGAAAAGAGCCTGCTCCAGAATTTCCATTCTGAAGCAGGCTCTCTTCTGCTCTCCAAAGACTACAGTTCCGGCTTCTCAACCTGAACAATAGCATCCTTGCGCATCGGAATACGGCAGTTCTTGTTGCTGCCGAACTCAACGATTACAGTGTCATCTGTCATGTCGATGATGACGCCGTACATTCCGCTGGATGTTAAAACGCTGTCACCAATTGCCACGCTGGCTAAAAGCTCCTGCATTTTCTTCTTCTCTTTTTTCTGAGGTCTGATAGCAATAAAGTACATAAGTCCAATCAGGAATACAAAGTACACTATCCATCCCATTGCGTTCATGTGCTGTTTCCTCCTTCATCCAGATTCGGCGCCTCGCCGCGAAATCTTAATTTTTTTCTCCCTCCGCCATGCGGGCCAGCTTCTCAGCCTTGTATTCCGCGTAGCGGTGATGTTCGATTGCGTCGCGAATCTCTTCCATCATTTTATTATAAAAATACAAATTATGCAAGACACATAATCTCATGCCCAGCATTTCTTTTGCCTTCATCAGATGACGAATGTAGGCCCTGCTGTAGGAACGGCAGGCCGGACACTGGCAGCCCTCCTCTATCGGTCTTGGATCCAGCTCATACTTGGCATTAAACATATTCAGCTTACCATGATTTGTATATACATGGCCGTGGCGTCCATTTCTGGATGGGTATACGCAGTCAAAGAAATCCACGCCTCTGTCCACCGCTTCCAGAATGTTGGCCGGCGTTCCCACACCCATCAGGTAGGTCGGCTTCTGCTCCGGAAGATGAGGAACTACCTCGTCGAGAATCCTGTACATCTCCTCGTGGCTCTCCCCTACTGCCAGTCCGCCTACCGCGTATCCGTCTAAATCCAGCCTGCTGATCTCTTCTGCATGAGCGATTCTGATATCCTCATAAACAGCGCCCTGATTAATTCCAAATAGAAGCTGTTCTTTATTTACCGTATCCGGCAGACTGTTTAACCGCTCCATCTCGGCCTTGCAACGCTTCAGCCATCTGGTTGTGCGCTCAACAGAGTTCTGCACATACTCCCGGCTGGCCTTGCTGGGCGGACACTCATCAAAGGCCATGGCGATGGTAGAACCCAGATTAGACTGAATCTGCATGCTCTCCTCCGGCCCCATGAAAATTTTCCTGCCATCAATGTGGGAATTAAAGTATACTCCCTCCTCCTTGATTTTTCTGAGACCTGACAGGGAAAATACCTGGAAACCGCCGGAATCGGTCAGAATCGGCCGATCCCAGTGCATAAATTTGTGAAGTCCTCCAAACTGCTTGATCAGCTTGTCTCCCGTTCTCACATGAAGGTGATAGGTATTGGAAAGCTCCACCTGGGTTCCTATGGTCTTCAAATCGTCAGTGGAAACAGCGCCCTTAATGGCTGCTACTGTTCCAACATTCATAAAAACAGGGGTCTGGATCGTGCCGTGGACTGTCTTCATCTCAGCCCGTTTGGCGCGTCCGTCCTTCGCCAGAATCTTATATTCCATTCTTTTCCTTTCTGCGGCTCATCTCATACCACATAGCACCTGTCAGGCAGACGGAGGAGTATGTTCCGCATACGATACCTACCATTAATGGCAGGGCAAACTCGCGGATAGAGGAAACTCCCATAATGTAGAGCACCAGAACCATGATAAAGGTTGTCAGGGACGTATTAATGCTTCGTGTAAAAGTCTGAGTAATACTCAGGTTTACAATCTCTTCCAGAGTCTGATCCCGGCGTCTCGCCTTCAGATTTTCTCTGATACGATCAAAGATAACAATCGTAGCGTTGATAGAATAGCCCACAATAGTAAGCATGCAGGCAATGAAAGTGGAACCTACAGACCACTTAAATGCCGCATAGCAGGTGAGAACTACTAATACATCATGGATCAGAGCCAGCACAGAGCTGCCTGCAAATCTGATATTTTTAAACCGGAGCCAGATATAAAGCAGCATGCCGATTGTCGCAATAACAACAGCCTCCATGGCGTCCCTCTTCATCTCCTGGCTGACTGCTCCGGAAATACTCTCCGCTGCAATCTTGCCTTCCTCTACTCCGAAATTTTCCTGCATAGCCTTCTCAAAAGCCTGGCGTTCCTCCACATTCAGAGTTCTTGTCTTGATGATTACCTCATTCGTGCCTGTTACACGCTGAGTCTGAACATCCGCGTCTTTTGTAATGTCCTCAACTAACGGAACCACCTCTGACTCGATGCGCTCCTGGCTCATTTCTTCATTGAAGGTCACGTTAGTGGAAGTTCCGCCCTTAAATTCCATGCTGTAGTTTAAGATCTGGCCTGTAGAGGAACGGTTCATTCCCATAAATACGAAGCCGGCTGCTACCGCTGCTGCTGAAAGTGCAAAGCAGAGCTTTCTGTATTTTAAGAACGGCTTCGGAGCTGTCTCTTTCTTAATTCCGTAGAACTTCGGATTCTCAATGCCCAGAGAATACAGGGCGTTTAAAGCAAACCTTGTCACAAATAACGCTGTGAACATGGAGAGCACAATACCGATAGCCAGCGTGGATGCAAAGCCTTTCACTGTACCAGAACCTCTCCAGAACAGAACTGCCGCTGCGATTAAAGTTGTCACATTTCCGTCCACAATAGCGGAAAGAGCTTTCTGGAATCCATTGTCAATGGCTGTCTTTACAGCTTTTCCAGCTCCGATCTCCTCCTTGATACGGGTGAAAATAATGACGTTGGCATCCACCGCCATACCAATGGACAGGATGATACCAGCCACGCCCGGAAGGGTTAAAGTCACCTCGAAGGACACCAGAAGAATCAGAATCAGTCCCACGTAAAGGCTTAAAGCCAGCACTGCGGCAAGGCCTGGAATCAGGTAAACGGCAATCATAAACACTGCCACAATGGCAAAACCTACAACTCCCGCCTTTAAGCTGGTGGTAATGGCCTGCTGCCCCAGCTTGGCGCCCACCACATTGGAGCGCAGCTCCTCCAGTTCCAGGGAAAGAGAGCCGATTCGGATAGTTGCGGCCAGATTTTCCGCCTCCTCGAAATCGGACATTCCGTCAATGGTACACTGTCCGCCTGTAATGGCCTCTCTGACTACTGGAGCAGACACGATCTCATTGTCATACACAATGTAAATCGGATTGCCCACATTAGCTGTGGTGGCGTCTGCGAAGGCCTTGGTTCCCTCCTCTGTGAAGGTCAGGGAAACCACATATTCCTTTCCTGCATTGCCGTCCACCATTCCGCCCTGAGCGGAAGCCACCTGGTCTCCTGTCAGGATGGTATTTCCCTGAGAATCCATAAATACCAAGGAACCTGGTTTTCCAAGCTCTGTCAGAATCTCGTTGGCGTCAGACTCGCCTGGAATATCAATGTTAATGCGGTTGTCTCCCTCCTGGTAAACTTCCGCTTCCGTACTATAGCCTTCCACCCTCTGCTGGAGCTTATAAATCGTATCGCTCATGTCCTCGGCAGACGGATTTTCTTCTTTGGCCTGATACGTAATACTGACTCCTCCCGCCAGATCAAGTCCCAGCTTAATATCGTCCATATAGCTGCAGCCAAAAAATCCAGCTACAGCAATCAGGACAAGCAGGAGAGCCAGACGCATCGCGGCCTTTCCTTTACTGCTCTTCATGTTCCTTCTCCTTTGCCTCACTTTCATCGGCTAACGCCGCCTTTATCATAATGGAACACTCAATGCGCTTTTTCTGCATCTCGCATCCAATATCATATGCGTCTGTAATGGAGCCGTGGAAATTGTAGGAGTTGGCAGCACAGCCGCCGCTGCAGTAGAATCTGGCGAAGCAGTCCCGGCACTTATCCTTAGCATAGACATTGCAGAGCTTAAATTCATTGCAGATCTCCGGATGGGTAATGCCCTCGTCCACATTTCCCAGCAGGAACTTGTCAATTCCTACAAACTGATGGCAGGGATAGAAATCTCCCCACGGGGTAACCGCCAGATACTCGGTTCCCGATCCGCAGCCCGACAGGCGCTTGGCCACACATGGCCCCTGGTTTAAATCCAGCATAAAGTGGAAGAAGGTAAAGCCCCTTCCTTCTTTATGGCGCTTAATATACTCCTTTGCCAGCTTGTCATACTCCTCCATAATCTTCGGAAGATCCTCCTCCCGAATAGAATAAGGCTCCTCCGGAGCAGCCACAACCGGCTCAATGGACATTTTCTCAAAGCCAAGATCTGCAAAGTGAATCACATCATCTGCAAAATCCAGGTTATTTCTTGTAAAGGTTCCGCGGACAAAGTAATCCTTCTCCCCGCGGGACTTGGCAAACTTCTGGAACTTGGGCACAATCAGATCATAGCTTCCCTTTCCATTTCTGAATGGGCGCATCTTATCGTTGACTTCCCGGCGTCCATCCAGACTCAGCACCACGTTGCTCATCTCTTTATTGCAGAATTCCATAATCTCATCGTTTAACAGAACTCCGTTGGTGGTGAGGGTAAAGCGGAATTTCTTGTGGTGCGGCTCCTCCAGGGAGCGGCCGTAGGCCACCAGCTGTTTCACTACATCCCAGTTCATCAGCGGCTCGCCGCCGAAGAAATCCACCTCCAGGTTAATTCTGTTTCCAGAATTGGCCACCAGGAAATCCAGCGCCTTTTTTCCTACCTCGTAGGTCATAAGAGCTCTTCTTCCATGGTACTCGCCTTCCTCAGCAAAGCAGTAGCGACAGGCCAGGTTGCAGTCGTGGGCAATGTGGAGACAGAGCGCCTTCACCACAGTCTTTCTCTTCTTAAAATCAATCACATAGTCTTTATAAACGTCTGCTGTAAAAAGCTGCTCCATATCGATCAGCTCCTGAATGTCAGAAAACGCTTCCTCCATATCCTGTCGCGGATATTTTTCTTCTAATTTCCCGAATACGTATGCCTTCGCCTCATCCGGAACCGTAACCGGTTCTGTCAGATTATCTATCTTCTCAGAGAGAAGCCCGATCATATCATAAAGCATCGGATCAACCACATGGACAGATCCGCTGTTTACATCCATTACAATGTAGTAATCATTATTAATATACTGATGAATCACAGTTTTTCTCCTTATCTAATGTTTGCGCAGCCAGTCTTCCCATACATTTTCTTACCCTCAGTTTACAAGGACATACAGGCATCCAAATTTACTCTGTCCTGGCCGTCTATTCTCTTATAAACTGAGGGCATACAATGGTAAAGCCCCTGCAATTAAACAATTGCAGGGGCAGCCCATCTGCCTATAACTGCTGGATCCTTAGCTCAGGGAACATATCAGTTCTGCCTGAAAAACTAGCGATCCTTGTTCTCGCAGCTCTGGTTTCCTACTGTACAGGATGTCTTGCATGCGGACTGGCAGGATGTCTGGCACTCGCCGCAGCCACCCTTTCTCATTGTATTCTTTAATGTGTTTGTGTTTAAAGTCTTAACGTGCTTCATTCTGTATGCCCTCCTATCATAGATTTCGATATAATTTCGTACAAATTATAGCATATGTTTGACTTCAGTGCAAGCAGAACACAGCTCTGTCCGCATATTCGCTAAATCCTGCGAATATATTGAAAGCAGAATCCGATATTCAGGGGGGAAATTTATGAAACCGTCAAAATTACAGGCCGTTATCCATGGAACTCTTATCTCCTATGTACTGACGGCCCTGCTGCTGACAGCTCTGGCCTTTCTTCTTTACCGACTTCATCTTGAAGAGGGGCAGGTCAGCCTGGGAATCAATCTTATTTATATCGTTTCCTGCCTGGCAGGCGGTTTTCTGGCTGGAAAGGCTGTCAGGCAGCGGCGCTTTCTCTGGGGATTTTTCACAGGAGTGTTTTACTTCCTGATTCTTTCTCTGGTATCCTTTGCGGTCAGCCGGGAACTGGGAATCGGAAGCAGAGAGCTTCTCACCGTCTTTCTCATGTGTGCCGGAAGCGGAACTATCGGCGGAATGATAAGCTAGGCGATGCAGACAGGCTGCAAAAAGGGCGCTCCGCTCTCCTGACTGGAAAGCGAAACGCCCCTTCTTTTTACTGTATACTTTTGCTGCTTTCTTTTATTCCTGGTTTTCTTACCGATTATTCCGCCGCGCTTTTTTTCTTCTCTTCTCTGCGCTCTTCCTCTTCCTTCATTCTGGCAGATACCGCCTGCACTGGATTCAGAATGTAGAGATGTATCCGATCAATTCGATTTTTCTCTACCCGGTCTACAACCAGCCGGACATTGTCAAAAACTACATCCTCCCCTTCCTCCGGAAGGTGATCTAACAGTCCGATCACAAGGCCGCCCACCGAGTCGTAATCCTCCGACTCCAGCTTCAGCTCCAGCCTGTCATTTAAATCGTCAAGCTTCATGGAACCCTCCACCACATATTCGTTGGCAGCAATCTCCACCAGCTCATTCTCCTCATCTTCATCATACTCGTCCCGGATGTCTCCTACAATCTCCTCCAGCATATCCTCCAGAGTGATGAGGCCCGCTGTGGCGCCGTACTCATCCAGAACAATAATAATATTTACGTTGGCTTTCTTCATCTCCACCATCAGCTCAGAAACCTTTTTGAACTCATAGGTGTAATAAGGAGCTCTCAGGTAATCTTTGACAGAAAACTGTTCCCGCTCTCCAGCCAGCAGAATATCCTTCACATTCAAAATACCGATAACATTATCCGTAGTCTCCTCATATACCGGGAATCTGGTGTACTTCTCCTGACGGAAAATGTCAATAACCTCCTCATAGGAAGCGTTTACATCCACAAAGGCCATGTCAATTCTGGGAACCATCACGTCCTTGGCCACGGAATCTCCGAAGTCGAACACATTGTTAATCATCTTCTTCTCTTCCGTCTCAATGACGCCCTCCTCATGGCTCACCTCCACAATGGTGCGCAGCTCGTCCTCTGTAATGGATTCCGCCTTCTTGTTGGGATCGACTCCCACCAATTTTAAGACAAGAAGGGACAGCTTGTTGATCACGAAAATAAACGGGGTGAACAAAACCATCAAAACAAAAATCACGCCTGCGCAGCGCAGCGACATCTTCTCCGAAGAAAGAGTCGCAGAAGTTTTCGGGGTAATCTCTCCGAAAATTAAAATCAGAAATGTAATAATGCCTGTGGCCGCGCCTACCATCTCGTTTCCAAACAGCTTGGACGATAAAAGAGTAGTCAAGGAGGAAGCATACATATTTACAATGTTGTTTCCAATCAGAATCGCGCTGAGCATCTTACTCGGATTTCCCGTTACTTTAAGAACCATGGCAGCCCGCGAATCGCCGGCATCCGCCAATGTCCGTATGCGGATTTTGTTGACTGTGGTCAGGGCCGTCTCTGACGATGAGAAAAATGCAGAAAGGGCAACTAAAACAAGAATAATTAACAATTGTATGGCGTCACTCGACTCCAAAAAAATCAACCTCTACTTTCTTTTTTGCCAGCTCCGGCTCAGACCGGACTGGACTATTTTTAAAGGTAATTTTACACGAATCTGCCTTTTCTGTCAATCGTGTTCCCCAGTTGAACTGTTACAGATTTTCTTCGTTCTCCCTCATAAACAGACTTTTTGCCGTCAGAATGACAGCTCCTGTCATAATAAAGAGATCTCCCAGATTCAGCACCACCTTTTTCAGAAATCCGGCCTGAATACTGAAATAATCCACTACATAGCCTCGTTTAAGCCTGTCATATAGATTGCTGAGTCCTCCGGCCACCACCAGAGAATAACCTGCCTTTTCCGCCCAGTATCCCTTTTGAGCAGAAAGGAAACACAAAATCCCCCCTGCCGCGCTGGTCAGACACAGAGGCAGCTGCCTCACCAGATTTGGCCTGTGCTTTAAAAACTCAAAGCAGAAGCCTCTGTTGTGATTTCTGTAAAGCTTAATTTTTCCCCCTGTACGCTCCATCCTCCTTGGAAACCCCTCTGGATTCTGCCGTTCCATCAGCTGCTTCAGACACTGATCCAGCCCAAACAGGGCCGCTATCACTCCTAATAGATACATACCTGTTTCCTCTCTTTCTGACTGTCGGTTCTGCCTCCTATCCTACCATGGTTTTCTGTTCTGGTAAAGATTGGAAAATCATCGCATTTCGGCTGTACTTTTCTGCATGCTGCAGATCCTTTTTCATATAATTTAAAAATAACTGTTTTCAGAGGTAAAACCATGCCCTGCACGCGTCCTGCTGTTTCTCCGGAATACGCTGATTTTATTATACGCTATTTTGCCTTTCCTCAGTCCCTGTTATCCACCATTGAAGAAGGATGTCTTTCTTTTATCAACAGTCAATTTGCAGTTGTATACAGACCTTTAGAGGAAGCTCTTCCAATCACGCTGAACCGTTACTCCTACTCCTCCATCCCCAGCCTCTACACACTGTCAGACACCTCCAGTATGGAAAGCTCCGGAATCCTTACATCCTTCCAGCAGCCCTTCCTGAACACTCAGGGAGAAAATACAATCATAGGCATTATCGACACAGGAATTGACTACCGAAACCCTGTTTTTCTGGGGACAGATCGTACCACCAGGATTCTGGGTATCTGGGATCAGACGATTGAGCTGGATGAAAATAATACTTCCAGCGAACGGACTGGACAGCTCCCTGAGGATATTTTCTATGGAACCGCCTACACAAAGGAAGATATCGATCGCGCCCTGGCCTCAGATTCTCCCCTGGGCATTGTCCCTTCCACAGACGAAAACGGACACGGCACCTTCTTAGCCGGAATTGCTGCTGGAAGACAGGATATGTCTGGTGCAGAAGCCTTCACAGGCGCCGCTCCCAAAGCTTTTATCGCCGCGGTAAAATTGAAGCCGGCCAAACAGTATCTGCGGGATTACTATGTGCTCCCTGATTCTGCCGAGGCCTATCAGGAAAATGATATTATGATGGGTATGAAATACCTGCTGTCCCTTGCCAGAACGAAACATCTTCCACTGACCATCCTGCTGTCCCTTGGGACGAATCTGGGAAGCCACGAGGGAACCTCCCCCCTGGCCAGGTACCTGGACACCATCAGTAATTTCCCGGGCATTATCACAGTAACGGCCGCAGGCAATGAAACTGGATATGGCCACCACTTTTTTGGAACCATAGGCACTGATGAGGAATTTGAGGACGCGGAGCTTCGGGTGGCGGAAGGGGAAGCCGGCTTCACTCTGGAGCTTTGGTCTCAGGAGCCAGAACTGTTCTCCATCGGCTTTCTCTCCCCTACAGGGGAGCAGATCGGCCGTATTCCTAATCATACTCTCACCGAGCAGCGCATTACCTTTGTCCTGGAAAATACAGTGATTTATCTGAACTATCAGGTGGCGGAGGCCGGTACTGGCAGCCAGCTGATTGTCATGCGCTTCATAAAACCCACTCCGGGTATCTGGAGGATCCGAGTCTATAAATCTCTCTATCTGCGGGGGGAATACCACCTGTGGCTTCCATCCAGGGGATTGATCTCTGATGATACCTTCTTCCTTCGTCCCTCTCCTGACACAGTAGTAACAGATCCTGGGAATGCCTCCCAGACCATTACTGCCGGGGCTTTTAACCATCGGAATGGCGGCATCTACATCCATTCCAGCCGGGGCTACACACGCCTGGGCCGTGTAAAGCCCGATCTGGCCGCTCCCGGTGTCAATGTGGACGGCCCCGGTATCCAGGGAGCAGCCGGCTTTCCCATGAGAACTATGACAGGAACCTCCGTGGCAGCAGCCCATGTGGCGGGAGCCGCCGCAAACCTGCTGTCCTGGTCCTTCCGTGAGGGCAGCATTTCTTATATGAATACCTCTGTAGCCAAAACCTATTTGATCCGAGGTGCAGACAGAAATCCTGTATTCACCTATCCCAACCGGGAATGGGGATATGGAACCCTCAATCTTTACGGTGCGTTCCTGCGGCTGAGGGAGTGAAAGCCCCGCTCAGAAGATGAGAAATTTTCTTATCTCTTCTAAAATAGAAGCAACTAAAAATGGAACAGTTTTATACGCTCCACCGAAAGTCGCTGTAAAACTGTTCCATTCTTCTGAGGTGCAGACTATTGATACAGGAAAGCGGAACAACCGGTGATGATAGCGAGGCTTTCAATGGGAAGTTTGCGCTGATTTCCGCCACCGAGCGAAGTGTCTGAGCCGCAGACGAGTTTTCACGAATGGCGGATCATAAATGCGCGAACTGAGCTGAAAAAGCTGCTCTGCTGCTGTTTTTTTCTATTCTTTCTGTATTTTTCTGCTCTTTCTATTTCCTCTAGCCCCTCATCTCAATCATGGGGCCGCCGCTTTTCTCCAGATAAGCTCTGGTAATCACTACGGATCCAATATTGGGGTCCTTAGGAATCTCATACATAATATCCTGCATAAAGTTCTCAATAATGGCCCTCAGGGCTCTGGCTCCCGTCTCTTTTTTCAGAGCTTCTTCCGCAATCCACTCCAGGGCGTCGTCCTCGAACACCAGCTTAACCTCGTCCATGGCCAGAAGCTTCTCATACTGGCGCAGAATGGCGTTCTTCGGCTCTGTGAGAATGCGGACCATCAGCTCCTTCGTCAGGGCCTGAAGCGTCACCATAATGGGAAGACGTCCCAGAAACTCCGGAATCATGCCGAATTTTCTCAAATCCTCTGTAGTGGTGTAGCTGAGAAGCTTCGGATCCTCGTCATATTTTCCTTTCAGCTCCGACGCAAATCCCATGGAGCTGGACTGGTTCAGCCTCTCTTTAATAATATTCTCCAGATCCGGAAAGGCTCCGCCGCAGATGAAGAGAATATTGTTGGTATCCACCGTAGTCATAGGCGTCAATGCGTTTTTCTGATTCGAGCCCACTGGCACCTCTACCTGGCTTCCCTCTAAGAGTTTTAAAAGCTCCTGCTGCACTGATTCTCCGCTGACGTCGCGGCTGGTGGTATTCTTCTTCTTGGCAATTTTATCGATCTCGTCAATGAAAATAATTCCCTTCTCCGCTCTCTCCACATCATTGTCAGCAGCCGCCAGAAGCTTGGAGATTACACTTTCAATGTCGTCTCCAATATATCCGGCCTCTGTCAGAGTGGTGGCGTCTGCAATAGCTAACGGCACGTCCAGAAGCTTCGCCAGCGTCTTTACCAGATACGTCTTTCCGCTTCCAGTAGGCCCAATCATAAGGATATTGGACTTTTCAATCTGAACGTCATCCTCCGCGCCTTCCTGACCGGACACCTGGCAGAACGCCCTCTTATAATGATTGTATACCGCCACAGCAATGACTTTTTTCGCCTGCTCCTGGCCGATCACATACTGATCCAGCTTTGATTTAATAATATGGGGTGCCGGAATATCCTTGATAGAAAATTCCCTTTTCGTCTCTTTTTCCTGACTCTTCTTTTTAACCTTGTTTTTCTTTGGAATCTCTGTGTTCAGGTTCTGAAGATTGGAAAAGTCGCTGAGATTCATATTCATATAGGGCATGTTCTGAAGCTGGCTCAAATCCAGCCCGCTCTTTGTTACTGTATCAAAGGCCTTCTGCATACAGTCATGGCAGAAATTCATGCCTCCTGGCATGGTAATCATGGGGCCAGTCTTGCTCTCTGGCCTGCGGCACACATAGCAGATTTTTTCGTACTCATCGTCCTTACTGTCTTCCTTACCATCTGTCTGACAGCCATCTGCCTTCTCCCTCTCTTCGTCCAAAACTGCTGGCTCCTCTGTCGTCTCGTCTACTCTATCTCTCTCTTCGTTTTTATCCTTCTCTCTGTCGTCCAAATCGCTCTCCCTTTCTCAGCCGTCTCAGACATTTCTCTCCAGCTGTCTTCTGCAAAAGCTGCATGAAAATATCATACTATATTTTCAGTGTCTTAGCAATCCTGCGTCTGCTCCGAATACAGGAAATATAAAAGAAGAAAAGAAATTTCCCCTATTCCATCTGGAAGTTACCGAAAAATTTCTTTTCTTTCTTCATCATTTTATCTCTTATCTCTTCTGCTCCTGCTGCAGGCTCTTCTCAGCGTCTTTTCTGTAGCCCAGAGTTACCTGAACCTCTCTCTCAGCGTAAGAGCCATTGTCTAAGGACTGCACGGTCAAAGTCACCGTCTCGCCTCCCTTATAGTAAGTCAGCATTTTCTGCAGATCCTCTGCCGTTCTCACTGTCTCACCGTTTACCTTAGTAATAATATCTCGCTCACGCAGGTCGGATCCATCTGCCGCCTGGCCTTCCACAATCTTATAAACATAAATTCCTTCCGGCATTCCATAAGCCTTGGCCATCTGGCTGTTGATATCCTGAATCTGAATTCCCAGATAGCCCTGTTCCTCCTCTGCTACTGCTACCTTGGTAGTCTTTGTCATCAGATCATCAATAATATCCCTGGCGTAAGAAATAGGAATGGCATAACCTACACCTTCTACCTCTGTACTGGCCATCTTAGCTTCATTGATTCCAATGAGATTTCCATTCATATCCAGAAGCGCTCCGCCGCTGTTTCCAGGATTAATAGCCGCATCCACCTGAATCAAATTTTTTGTTACACCTTCAATATCCACCTCTTTATTGAGAGCGCTGATATACCCCACTGTGACAGACTGACCCTCACCCAGGGCATTTCCAATGGCAATTACACCATTTCCAAGCTTTAAGCTGTCGGAATCTCCCATAGTGGCCACCTTTATCTGGGACAGTGTCTCCGCCGGAATATCGCTTAACTGAACAGCAATCACCGCCAAATCTGCATCCACATCCGTTCCCTTTAGTGCCGCTGCTGAAGAACTTCCATCAATAAAGGTTACATTCATCTCCTCTGCATTTGCAATTACATGGCTGTTTGTCACAATCAAAAGCTCTGTATCGCTCTTTCCAACAATAATTCCGGAGCCAGCGCTGGACGCCTCATACTGCTGGGTTCCAAAAAACCAGTCTTCTGTTGTATAAAGAGTTTTATTATTAATGGCTACTACAGATGGCATAGCCTTTTCTACAATGGCAGACACATCGTTGCCTGTACTGGCCTGAATTACAGCGCCGTTTCCTGTCTGGGACTGAGTCCCCAGCTGCGGCGCCTCTGTGGCGGCCTCGGCTGCTATCTCAGACTGTTCTGCCTGCCTTCCTCCTGACAGGTAATGAATACCTGTCATCGTCCCTCCTGCTACGCATCCAAACAGCAGTCCGGCCGCCGCGATCCCAGCTGCCTTTCTGACCAGACGATTTCCTTTCTTTTCGCCTCTGTGGAAGGAATCTCCATTTTCCGGATTCCCGCTGCGTTCTTCTTTCTGCCGGCTGCTTCCATACTGTCCTTCCTGGCTCTGACTGCCTCCATACTGGTATGTTCCATATCCTGTGTTTCCTTCTGATGAACGTCCAATCTGGCCATACATACGGCGGCTTTTTCTCGGCTCGGTATCTGGCTGTCCTGTGTGGACGCCGTCCACATAGGAGCCTTCCGTGATATCCACGTCATTTTCCCCATTAAATGGTTCGTGATTTTTCTCCCAATCTTTATCGTTATACATAACAGCTGCTCCTTCCTGTTGTTTCATCTATCCTTCGTAACACCTTATGCTGTCTCTTCTTTGTTTACAGTCATAGTTTATCAGCGATTTGTGATGGAAATGTGAAAATTTTATAATGAAATTGTGTTTTCTGAAGGTTCTCTATCTGTTATACTGTGCATAGGCATCCCAGCCAGTCTGCACAGGCACATAAAACAGCCCTGCAGTCTTTTCCAACAGAGAGGAGAGAACATTCACAGTGAATACAAATGCAGTTGTACATATTAAAAAAGGAGGCGCCAGAGCCTTAAAGGCAGGAGGCGCATGGGTTTATGACAATGAAATCGACCGGATTGAAGGCAGCTTCGAGAACGGAGACATGGTAATGGTCTGCGACTTCGACGGCTACTGTCTGGGATACGGCTTTATCAACACACGCTCCAAAATCACAGTGCGTATGATGTCCCGGAAAAAGGACGCGGTCATTGACGACGCGTTCCTGGAAATGCGGATCCGAAACGCCTGGGAGTACAGAAAGGCAGTGGGCGACATTTCCAGCTGCCGCGTCATTTTCGGGGAGGCCGATTTCCTGCCCGGCCTTGTCATTGACAAATTTTCCGACGTTCTGGTAGTAGAATCCCTGGCTCTGGGCATTGACCGAATGAAGCTTACCATTGTAGAGCTTTTAAAACAGATTCTGGCTGAGGACGGAATTGTCATCCGCGGCGTTTATGAGCGCAGCGATGCCAAGGTACGCCTGCAGGAGGGAATGGACAGAACCAAGGGGTTTATTGGAGAACCCTTCGACACAAAGGTAGAAATCGTGGAAAACGGCGTCCGCTACCTGGTAGACGTAAAAGACGGGCAGAAAACTGGTTTCTTCCTGGATCAGAAATACAACCGCCTGGCTATTCAGAAACTCTGTCCCGGAAAACGTGTCCTGGACTGCTTCACCCATACTGGATCCTTTGCTCTCAATGCAGGAATCGCAGGGGCAAAGGAGGTGTTAGGTGTGGACGCCTCTGAGCTGGGTGTCAGCCAGGCCAGGGAAAACGCTGAGTTAAACGGCCTTTCCGGCCGCGTTTCCTTCCTGTGCGCCGATGTATTCGAGCTGCTTCCTGAGCTGGAACAAAAAGGTGAAAAATTTGATGTAGTGATTCTGGATCCCCCTGCCTTCACAAAGTCCAGAAACTCTGTAAAAAACGCAGTTAAGGGCTACCGGGAAATCAACCTGAGAGGCATGAAGCTGGTAAAAGATGGCGGATACCTGGCCACCTGCTCCTGCTCCCACTTTATGACGCCGGAGCTGTTTACAAAAACCATCCGCGAGGCAGCTGGAAACGTCCACAAACGGCTCAGGCAGGTAGAGTACAGAACCCAGGCTGCCGATCATCCAATTTTATGGGCTGCAGACGAATCCTATTATCTGAAATTTTATATCTTCCAGGTGTGCGACGAGAAATAGCTCTGCAGCACAGGAAACTGTCTGAGTGCTTCCAGTGCTTCTGTCCGGGCGGCATCCAGATGCCTTTGGAACAAGGCTGTTTGACAAACATTTATCAGACATTTAATAAGTATTACTTATATATAGAAATTAGTTTCCCTGCAAAACACAGGAGTCTTTCAAAAAATATAGGGAAATTTCAAAAAAACTATTGCTTTTTTTGAGAAAGTCTGCTTATCTATTATATATGATACTTATAAAAACAAAGATAGCGAGGTATGCGAAATGAAACCGATCAAAGAAGGAAAGGTCCGCGAAATTTATGACAACGGCGACAGCTTAATTATGGTTGCAACTGACCGTATCAGCTGCTTCGATGTAATCCTGAACAATATTGTGACAAAAAAGGGAACCGTGCTGACTCAGATGTCCAAGTTCTGGTTTGATTTAACAAAGGACATCCTTCCTAACCATATGATCTCTGCTGACGTTAAGGATATGCCGGAATTCTTCCAGCAGCCTCAGTTTGACGGAAACAGCATGATGTGCAAAAAGCTTCAGATGCTGCCTATCGAGTGCATTGTACGCGGCTATATTACAGGAAGCGGCTGGGCAAGCTATCAAAAAAACGGCACTGTCTGCGGAATTAAGCTTCCTGAAGGCTTAAAAGAATCTGACAAGCTCCCTGAGCCGATTTACACACCTTCCACCAAGGCAGAAATAGGAGACCATGATGAAAATATTTCCTACGAGCAGAGCATTGCCCACCTGGAAAAATACTTCCCTGGAAAAGGCGAGGAATATGCCGCAAAGCTTCGCGACTACACCATCGCTCTCTATAAAAAATGTGCTGATTATGCTTTAAGCCGCGGCATCATCATCGCAGACACCAAATTTGAATTTGGTTTAGATGAAAATGGCAATATCGTTCTGGGAGACGAGATGCTGACTCCAGACAGCTCCCGTTTCTGGCCGGCAGACGGATACGAGCCAGGCCATGGCCAGCCGTCCTTTGACAAGCAGTTCGCCCGCGACTGGCTCACCGCCAATCCAGGCAATAACTGGACACTTCCAGAGGAAATCGTGGAGAAAACCATTGACAAATACCTGCAGAGCTATGAGATGCTGACAGGGGAGAAGTTAGCATAAACCAAATAACTATCCAGATAAAGAACGGTTCTACAAAAAATGTTGGGGTGTATGATTTTTTAATCATGCACCCTCGTTTTTTTATTTTATAGGGAAGATTATCGGCTGAACCGATGACTTATTGTTACCCTATAAAGAGGAAATATCACAAAATGAAACTGTTGGCAAACTCATTTTTTCCCACATTGTACTGGATAAGACTTGATATTTAAGAAAAACGGATAGGTATGGGCTGTAATCAAACAGTTATTACCATCCGTTTTAGGTTTAATACCGTAGCAACAAAGAGATATCTGCCCTCTGTCCAAATCTTATGAAGCCACATAACTCTGAACTATTTAAACTGAATTTTTTCTCCCCTTCGCCTGCCAGTTTCAATTCATGCTATTGGAACTTACGGTACAATTTTTCATAATCACAGGTTTCCAATCTCTTCAACCACTCTCTCTTAACCAGGAAATGACTCAATTCATACATTAGAGGTCGCATACTGACAGTGATATATAAAAATTTCTACACGCCCCTCGCGGGGCGCGACATATTCTGCGATATATTCCCTACTGCGCTTTTCAATTTCTACTCACACGCCCCTCGCGGGGCGCGACAATGTTTAGGTCCTCTGTTACAATTCCCATAGCCTCATTTCTACTCACACGCCCCTCGCGGGGCGCGACAAAGGAAACTGGAATTACAAAATCTACTTTTTCTATTTCTACTCACACGCCCCTCGCGGGGCGCGACTTTTCCGTGGAAATTGATATACAGGATGTTCTGATTTCTACTCACACGCCCCTCGCGGGGCGCGACTGGAATAAAATGGCATGTTGCTCCTCCTCTGTTATTTCTACTCACACGCCCCTCGCGGGGCGCGACTCCACCAGCTTCTCCCGTTGCAGGAACGTCCAGATTTCTACTCACACGCCCCTCGCGGGGCGCGACCCCTAGCGGCACGTTCTTCTTTCAATTTGGTAAGATTTCTACTCACACGCCCCTCGCGGGGCGCGACGTTGATAATCGGAAGATCATAATCTAACCTGCTATTTCTACTCACACGCCCCTCGCGGGGCGCGACGGCGTCAGCTTTCGATCGATATCGAATGGTACGGATTTCTACTCACACGCCCCTCGCGGGGCGCGACCTTTTCGTATTTCTCACCGCAACGCGTACAGCGATTTCTACTCACACGCCCCTCGCGGGGCGCGACTGGCTACACGCGCGCAGGAGTCCACAGACGCGGCAATTTCTACTCACACGCCCCTCGCGGGGCGCGACCCTGCCAGACCTCCAGCTCGCTATCCTGTGTATAATTTCTACTCACACGCCCCTCGCGGGGCGCGACAGGTATGTCATTCATGTTTGTGGTGAGTGATGAAATTTCTACTCACACGCCCCTCGCGGGGCGCGACATACTCCAGCACGCCGTCGATGTCCTCCATAATGTCATTTCTACTCACACGCCCCTCGCGGGGCGCGACAAACGGTACACCCTCTTCGTCCTCCCCCCGATCATTTCTACTCACACGCCCCTCGCGGGGCGCGACGTAAACATGCCTTCAACCGTGATCTTCTCGTCTATTTCTACTCACACGCCCCTCGCGGGGCGCGACTTGCCACGGATCGGATCTCATGCGGCACGTTTAAATTTCTACTCACACGCCCCTCGCGGGGCGCGACTTACCGGCCAGTCGCAGAGACCGCTGGCAAAAACATTTCTACTCACACGCCCCTCGCGGGGCGCGACACGGTCACGGAAGAAGACGTGCCAGACAATATGGATTTCTACTCACACGCCCCTCGCGGGGCGCGACACTTTTCCACGACGTCTTCACGGGCTGAATGATTATATTTCTACTCACACGCCCCTCGCGGGGCGCGACGGGCTGGGTTAATGCAGACCGCCTGCAAATGAATATTTCTACTCACACGCCCCTCGCGGGGCGCGACACCCTTATACGCTTAAAACGGTATAGGACAGAAA
Organism: Clostridium sp.; assembly: GCA_018377235.1. Classification (GTDB taxonomy): domain Bacteria; phylum Bacillota; class Clostridia; order Lachnospirales; family Lachnospiraceae; genus Otoolea. The sequence goes on along the minus strand of JAGZZT010000022.1, from coordinate 9,115 downwards.
TTTCTACTCACACGCCCCTCGCGGGGCGCGACAAGTTCTGGAAATCAAGAACTTTGAAGAAGCAGAAATTTCTACTCACACGCCCCTCGCGGGGCGCGACAGGTTGAGAAGTTCAAGAATTACTTTTCGTACATATTTCTACTCACACGCCCCTCGCGGGGCGCGACCGCTACATTTAGTATGTAATAGCGAATCATTCCCTGCATATAGAGGAGCGGACTTTTTCATCCTAAAATCTGCTTTATTTTATTGATTTATTCTATATCTAATACCCCTTTTTTCGGGCGAACCTTCCGAGGTTTTTACATTGCCTGACCTTCTCCTATCATTTCATTTATACAGCTATTAGAAAAGCTAAATGATGATTACCCCCTCTGGATTGTACGTTTTTTTCGCCCCAATATGTTCAATTCGCTTTTCCCAGTTATTTCCGAGATAATAAAACCTCAGGCTGTCTTCTTCTTGATTGATCAATTTAATCAGACGATCCTTCAATTTAAGGAAAGAAGAATAATCCAGATCTGCTTCAAACACAGAGTTCTGTACACGCTGCGCATGATTCTGACATTCTTTCGCTACTTTGCGTAAACGAGTTCTTCCTGATGCAGTCACAGTGCTTACATCGTAACTAATCAACACCATCATACGGATCACCTACTTTAAAAGAAACGATGGATAGCTTTCTATGTCTCCACGCACATACTTTGCCAAAAGATTGCTTTGTATGTAGGGAAGTAAACCCAATGGAATCTTTTGCTTCAAATATGGATGCGTCATATCCGTACGCTTTTTTTCCTGCCATTTTGTCAGTACTTTTTTGCGCCCATCTTCATTCAGCCATACGGCACCAGAAAGCTGTGTTTCGAAATCCTTCTCTCCGATTATCCGCAGATTCAAAAGAGTAAGGACAAAACGTTCCACGATGCAGCGGACTTCCTCTACCATATCGCAGGCAAGAGAAACACGCCCGCTCCGCAACGTATGGCAATAGCCGATATAACTGTCCAGCCCTACCGTTTCCAATGCTGCTGCAAATTCGCTCGTAGCCAATGTATACACAAATGAAAGAACTGCATTTACCGGATCAAGCGGCGGTCTTTTCGTGCGCAGTTCAAACGTAAATGGAACTTTCTGATTCGTTATCAGCTTATTAAACACCGAGAAATAGCTCTGAGCACAGTATCCCTCAATACCGATAATTTCTTCCACACATTTTGTACTATAAACCTTCTCGATGCCTGCTGTCAGAATTTCTATTGTCTTCTTCACTTCCTCATCTTCCCGCAAGGCTGCGTTATCATGAAGTGTCCGGCGCAGAAGCTGACGTGTGTTGCTGAATTTTGCTGCCATTGTATTCTGTGCCAATATGAGTCCTGATTTACGAAACACATCAATCTGCGCCACTCGGAGAAATACATTTCCCTTCGTTTCTCCACAGACTTTTGCAAGAAATTTTCCCTGTGGAGAAATAAAATTGATCGGTATCGTCTTACTGACGCATTTTCCCATCAAGGCAGGAGAACAGCCAATGTAATTAAAACAAACGATATTTTCGATGTTTTCAAATGGAATGCGCAGTTTTGTCTCCCCTTCTATTTTACAGACGAGATTCTCTCCGTCCAGAGTAAGGTACGCCATTTCATTTGTCACATATACCGTATTCAGCAATTTTCTCATAGCGCTGTCCTCCCAATTTTTTCGATCTCACCCTGAATACTTTTAACTTGCTTAATATTCGGCATACACAGATCCTTCATAGAACATCCGCTGCATTTCTGTCCTTTTCGAATTGCAGGTATTTTCCCTGCATTTAAATATCCTCGCATTTCTTCTAATATAGTTTTTAATTTGGCATCATATACAGCAAAATTTTCCTGCAGATGCAAATCAACTCTTTTTTTCACATCCGCATAATAAATCATACCTTCACAGTTTCCGCCAAATACATAATCTACACATAGCTTTTGCGCGAATACCTGCATCCGGTCATCCTCTCGCACTTCCACATCTTTCGGTTTCGTTGGCTTATATTCTACAATTGTAAGTTTATATCGGCCTTCGAGATTCGGAAGCGTTATCCCCTGCCTGTCCTCTCTCGCTTCCAGGCAATCTGTAATTCCATAGAGCTGATAACGGTCATTATATACCGGCACAGAAGTAAAAACCCGCTTTCCTCTTGCTGTATAACTCCGCTCTGGATCATGCACACGGTCATGCATCAGATTTGCTTTTGTCACAAAAAAATTTTCTGCCCATGCTTTATCAATTTCAAGGAGTCCCCAACGGTGCGGACAGTACAAATAGTGCTGAATGGAACGAATTGTTATTTCCATCATACTCATATTTTTTCGATCAGCTCAACTCCTTCCGGCATCTGCCGATCAACATTGATTTCATAATCGGTAAACGAACGCGGCAAAATACCTTCTTTTTCTGATACTGCAATCTTATCGAATAAAAGATGTGATGGACAGTTTCCAAGTACATTACTATGCTTAAATATGTACAGTTTTCTCATACACATTTTTCCGCGCGCTGCACTATGATCGTTTTCAAACATATTGATGATAGCGCTCCACAACAGCTCAAGATCATCCTCTGAAAGTCCGGTTGATTTATTGGCAAGCGCAGCAGATACATATCCCTCTGCCCGATAAAGCGCATATGGAATCACACTTTTTCTTCCCATTTCTGTTTCTCCAGTCTCCGTCCGCTCCTCTGTTGTCCTCGCCTGACGTGTAATGGAAACTTCCAGAATATTTACAGGAGAAATACTTCTCGCAAAATTAATCTGCACCGGCCCTCTTACAATGCCGCACGGATCTTCTCCCGTGGACATCACTGCGCCAAAGGTTCTCACATCGAAATAATTGCGGCACATATATTCTCTGGCCTTCTTTACATCATCTGCATTTTTTCCCTTATTCTTTTTGGGCAGCCCTTCTGCCTCATACGCCGCTGTAAATTTTGCGTTCAGGGAACGGTCTGGTTTTACCAGAATATTGTAGCCCGCTTCCCCTTCTTTAACCAGTTCTACATAATTTCTGATTTTCCGTTTCAGACAGACATCCGTGATAAATCCATAACCGGATTCAACGTCCACCCTCGGCGTATTTCCTGCATCCGGATCACCATTTGGATTTCCATTTTCCACGTCAAAAAGCATGATAAAATCATATCTGTTTTCCAGTGCCATATTACTCATCCTCCCCATCCTCTTGATTCTTTTTCTCGTAAAAAGCCTGATTCTGCTGATAGTAACCAACGATAAACTCACCCTGCTCCTTTAGAGAAAAATGATCCGGAAATCCGCCGTCAAGCTTTACCATAACCTCTCCGATCAGCTTATTATAGAACATAGGATACTGTGCTTTCTTCAGGTAACTCTGATTTGCCAGATTAATCAGCTTCGGAAAAACCAGCAGCGGTCTTGTCGACGCAGATGCAAAGTAAGTATCCTTCACAGTTCTGTTTAAGGAGTATTTTGCTGCCTCCTGCTGCAGCCGTTCCAAGATGGCAAACAGCCTTCCGCACAGATACGCCTGATTCGTATTTTCCTTATCTAAAGCCACTTTTATCTCCTCCCCTGCATTTTTTCTATTGAGACACGCCTTGATCACGCCAATGCGTACGTCATTCATTTTTTCTCTTCCGCCATCGATCCGAACTCTGCGCACCATTGTTTCCAATAGGGAATTCGGATACTCACATCCATAAAGCATCGCTTCAAACAGGCGCGCCATCAATGCCGGATTAACCTTATCATTTTTACTTTTGGGAGAAATCAGTTCCTTTTTGATCCATGACAGATATACTGGTTTTACCTCTCGCGTAATCTGCAGCTCTTTCTGAAATCTTGCAATATTCCACAAGACGTCTGCATATTTTCTCCGTATCAGAAATTTAACTGAAAGTCTGGAGGAATTCGGCTTTAACCCCAGCATATAAAAATCAACATCCGGATGAATTCCTTCCATTGACGCAAGCCGCTGCTCTGTCAGATACCCTGCATTGGCATCCTCCACAAGCTTTTTCAGCATTGCTTCTGTGTCTTCCGCATTCAGCTGGTCTGGTTGGCTCCATATCAACTGACTAAACAGATCCTCGCACGTTTCTTCCGGCTCCATTGCCCAAAACACGATTGTCATATCATCCAATATTGCTTTGTGCTTGTTGCTGCCCAGCAAATAATTCAGAGCTTCCGTATACTTCTTCATAATATCAACCGAAATATTACTGTTATACGATTGATCATTGCCATATGAATTTTCCGATGGATTGTTAAAACCGATCAGCACACTTCCTGTTGCCAGTCCCCCATAAACGCCTTTGATTTTGCTGTGGATTCTTGCAATTGGAGCAACATTTCCGTTGATTGCACACTGCGCTGTGATATCATCCTGATTTTCCTGATTTTTTTTATCATACTCGCTGTCCCATTTCTGTTTCAGCTCTTTTTCCTCATGAAGGCGAAGCTGTGGACTGCCCGAAAGACAAAATGCATATCCCGATTTTGCATACTCTTTTCCAAGCTGCAGGAGATGTACATTTTCTGTCTCCTCCGCAGGATTCCATTTCAACAGAAAATTGCGGAATGCATTTACCAGAGGCGTATCAATCCCTTCCAGAAATTCCAGATTTTCTGTCACACATGCTTCATGAGACTTTTTTGCTTTTTCAGTTCGATCCAGCGGCGTCAGAGTTTCATTTTCCAGATTGAGTCCAAACAGATACAATGGACGATGCTCTATAATATTGGCCTCGATACCAGACTTTTCTGTCCGCTGCATCATCACAACTTCTTTAGGGACTTCTTTTTGTTTCTTTTTTCCCTTCCCCGCCGGAACCTCAACGGTATCTTTCCAGGGAAGTATTTCGTCAATTTTCCCTTCCGTAGTCAGCGCAACAAGGTACTGCACCTTTACTTTGGAATAACCTCTCGGAAGAACCTTCCCCGCCGCTGCGAGAATGTCATAATAATCACTTAACGCCCTAATCAGCATCGCAGTTCCTCCCTGTATTTATTTACCTCAATGACTCCATTAACCATATGGGGACGATAATACGCGGTCACTGCCCGATCAGAAAACTTTGGATTCTCCCAATCGCCATTGATTGGTCTTCCGCCATCCGCAAATTTCACCTTATAACTCATAAAACCGAGATCCACATCCCCCATACTTAAAATAGAGGGACTGATCTGTGCGAAATCAAATTCCTCTACCAGTTCCATCCGCTTAACTGGAAACTCAGAGCAGCCAAGACAAGGCGTACGAAACCACTGTCCTTTTTCCAGACGACGTTTCAAAATATTATAATGTTTCTCTTCACACTCGTCCTGCTTTTCATTTTTCATTCCAGTCAGCTCGAAATGAAATGCAATTCCATATCTTACATTTTTAAGTACCATCGCCGCGCGCTGACTCCTGCTCTCTGATGCATAAATACAGGGATCTCCGCCTTTACCGTTCATCTGGCTTCTTACCGCACTGTAAAGCACCTTATCCTTTACCTCATTGCGTCGGATATTGGCAAAATCAATGTCGTGAAATATGATAATCTGGTCAATCACATAGCGTATCGCCGGCTTCCAGTACACACTTTTCAGCATCCCCTCCAGCGCTCCCGGTGTCGGCACATCGTAGCTTACTCTTTCTACCTTGAGCTCCGGTCTGGTAAAGCATGCATAATCGCCTTCCACAATGATCTTAAAACCATAGCTCACACTATCCCCTCCCTTTTCCGCATTCGCCTGCTGCATTATCTTACAGTCCAATCATTCCATTTTCCATGCTTTGTGAGACAAATCTACCACTCTCTTACCTCATCAGCTCATAAAAAATAGTCTCTCGCCTCAAATAAAATTCCAACCTGTTCATCATAGTAATCCAGGTTCGTCAGACAGTAAACTCCTGTCCCATAATCCTCCACCGCATGCTGTTTGATCAAATCTTCCAGTTCCTTCTGGTAAACAGTACAAACATACTTCTGAAGCATCCTGGTATTTACGCTCTTTGTATACCGCAAATGTTCTGCCAGCTCCCGACTTTTCTCATCACGTGCCACAACAACAGAAACTGTTTTGTTATCGATCGGTTCAAAATTTTCTGCATATTCTTTAAATGGAAGCCGTCTGATACTGGTGCACATCTCATGCATTGCATTTTTCTGAATTTCTTCCTGTTTCATAAAATACAGCGTATCATAATATTCCGCAATACAGGATGGATCAGAAATATCTGCATATTTCCCTAAAAGTCCTTTTGCAAGATTCCCCTTTTCCTCGACGGCAGCCCTTCTTGTGTGATCCGTAAAATCAAAGACAAAGACATCTGCAATCGCCCGTCTTCCTTCCCGATTGCATCTCCCGCCTGCCTGCAAAATACTGTCCAGCCCAGAGCGTTCACGAAAAACCGTATACACATCAAGATCTACTCCCGCTTCAATCAACGAAGTCGCTATAATTGTGATCCTGCGCTCCTTTGGCACATCTTCATACGTCGGGTAATCCTGCTCCAACCTGTTCAGCTCTTCTCTGATTTCCCGAAGAATACGCTTTCGATCATAGGGTGTCATGTAAGTCGATAAATGATATTTTTTACCTGTACTACATTCGCGAAATAATTGTCTGGCAGCTTTCTTGCTATTAACGATTACCAGACTGGAGGGACTCTGACTGCTCTTCTCCAACAACGCGTCAGCTTCTACCTTACCGATATACTCATATCTGCACTTTTGAAATTCTCCGAACAATGACGTATCCTTAATTAAATTCAAAATATTGCTGTCTGAAAGTGCATATTTATGGATTAAATTTTCGAAATCCGGCATAGTTGCCGTCAAAAAAATCGCTTCGCTGTTCAGATATTTGGTAATAAACGCAATCGACTGAAGACATGGCTGAAGATAATTCTGCGGCATCAAATGAGCTTCGTCAAAAACGAGAATACTATCCGCCATATTGTGCAGTTTCCGAAGCTTTCCCCGCTTATTTGCATAAACGGATTCAAAAAACTGCACTGCTGTCGTTACAATAAATGGCGCGTCCCAATTCTCTACAGCAAGTTTTGCTGCCTTTCGATAATCCTCATCCTGATCTTCCGCATCCTCATAGGAAAAAGTGGACTGATGCCGCAAAATTTCCAGTTCCCCTCCAAAAAGTCCTTCAAAAACATCTACTGTCTGATCGATAATACTGTTATATGGAATCACATAAATAATCCGCTTTTTCTTCCCGACAAGCGAACGCTCCAACGCAATTTTTACACTTGCCAGCGTCTTGCCGCTTCCAGTCGGCATATTCATCAGATAAATTTCTGCATCCCTATCCGCCCTTTGAAATGCCTGTGCCTGCAGCGCGCTGCGCGCCTCCTGAAGCCTTGTCCTGCACACAAAAGCCGACAATCTTGCGTTTACTCTATCAAGACAGGCCTGAAAATCTGACCTAAGTGCACGCGGCCGCTCTTCTCCCCTGCAAAAATCCGCCGTATCTGTAGAATCCGCATCTACCAGACAGGAAAACGCATATCGAGTCAGAAATGCAAATTTATCAATCTGAAGCTCCTGATCTTTTCTGCAGTCTCCCGCTACAAATTCTGCCCAAGTGCTAAAATCCACCGGCGGAATCTCAAGTTCTTCTTTATATTCACTGTAATCAGAAAATTCCCGCTTTAGTCTTCCATACAAAGTTCCAAGTTCTGCTGCATCCCTAGGTAAACCCGCATCCGGCAGTCCCGAATGATGCCCCGCAATGCAAAACTGCATCATCAGTCCCATCACATTTGGAAACATCTCCCCCGCCGCAATCGCGCCGCACACAGAATGTTCCACCCTGTTCTGAGCGCCCCGAATCCGTTTTTGAAATTCATCCGTGTACTTTCCTATATCATGAAGAAGTCCAACTACATATAGGAAATCCTTAAGCGCCGGGATTGCATATTCTCTGCACAAAGCAGCAGTATGAAAACTATGCTGCTGCACCGTTTGGATTGCATCGGTGTATTCATTTATATGAGCAATATATTCTTTCTTCATGGCGCTCCCTCTGAATAGAGAAAAAACTTTTGTCATTATATTAATAATATCAGAAAAACAAGCTTTTTAATATACTTTTTCTTATTTTCCATTGTCCTCATTTAGTGTCAGTGTACAAGGAACAACCCGCCGCATTGCCCTTTGCACACTGACGCTATTTAAGAACTATATATACAGAAATTTCTGCAGAGATCCTCCGCTTTACTTTAAATGATTCAATTAAATTTTACCTTTTACTCACATGCTCCTAATGGTGCATGACTGTGCGACGCACTCAATAACTTTTTCAATCTATTTCTACTCATATGTCCTTCGCGGAGCATAACAGCTATCATTTCTAACTTTTCCTTATCGGTACGACTTCATTTCTTCTAATTCTGTTAATGCATTAAATAATGCTTCCTGAAGTTCTTTCTTAGAAAGAGATTTCACATATTTTTCCAGTTCTTCATAATACTGCCTTTCTCTTTCCTCTTCTTCCGCTTCCCACTCTTCTACTTTCTTTTGAAACGCTTGAGCAGCTTCTGGTTCCGCCGTAAAATACAGTGCAATCATATGTTTACAAATTACTCTGCGATCCTTTGCAAACGCACAGTCACAGACCGATTTTCTGGGATGCTCCGCGTCAATATGTACATGATAGACCTTTCCTTCATTTCCTGACACAATCCCGTCATATATGTGTTGCCCGCTTTTCACCCATGTCATAACTCGCTTTGCTTCATAATAATCCATTCCACGCCACACGGACTTTGCACTTGCCAATTCAATGAGTCCCACTGTTCTTATCCCTCCTTATCAAAAATTTCTAATTTCTAAAAGCTCTATCCATTTTTCGTTATCAAAAATATATTAATAAATTATTTAATCTAAGTATTATAAATATGTCTAAAATAATTATATAATATTCTATATCGTATGTCAACTCTATTAATGGCATCATTTTATTCTAAAACTTTCAAAAGTAAATTCCACCGTCCGCTGGGGGTGCGGACAAAAAGTTGGACTCTTGCACATCGTGATTAACGATGAAATACACAAAAGAACAAATAGCTACCGCATTACAGCTGCTGGGTTCTAC
>JAGZZT010000032.1 GCA_018377235.1 Clostridium sp. | reverse complement strand
TTTGATGAGTTTTGTTGTGGTGACTTAATTCTACCAAACGGTTATAGACCATGTCTATTTTTATAAAATTGAATTTGCGAAATTAATTATACGTTATCTTTTTCGCCGGCTGTTTCAGGACAGGGAAAATCTGCTGAGCCTGTATAATGCAGTGAATCGCACGTCTTACACAGATGCAGAAGCTTTGACGGTAGTCACACTGGAGAATGCTGTGTACATGAACATGAAAAACGATGTGGCCTTTTTGCTGGACAACAGGCTGAGTCTCTATGAGCACCAGTCTACCTGGAACCCCAATATGCCGCTGCGCGATTTATTTTATGTATCCAGGACGTACCAGGGCCTGGTGAAGGATGAAACGCTGTATTCTTCTAAGAGACTGCGGCTTCCGGCTCCTCATTTTCTGGTATTTTACAATGGAACAGAAGAGAGGGAGGAGCGAAGCGTTCTGAAATTATCGGATTCTTTTGAATACGCGGGGACTCAGAAGGAAGGGCCAAATCTGGAACTGAAGGTACTGGTGTTAAATATTAACCAGGGAAATAATAAGGAATTGCTGGAGGTGTGCCGGACGCTAAGGGAATATATGATTTTTGTAGATCGGATCCGCCTTTACACGAAAACCATGGAGTTAGACACAGCGGCAGAGAGGGCGGTAGACGAATGCATTCATGAGGGAGTATTGTCGGACTTTCTTAGAAAAAACCGAGGGGAGGCCATCGAGATGAGTATTTTTGAGTATGACGAGGAGAGGGAGCTGAAGCTGATCCGCAGAGCCGAGTATGAGGAAGGCCACGAAGCTGGGCTGGAGCAGGGACGAATTGAAGCTTTAAAAACTCTGATTGAAAAAAAGCTGGCAAAGGGCTGGTCATCGGTACAGATAGCAGAAGATCTGGAACTAGAATGTTCGGAGGTGGAGAAACTGGCAGAGATGATTGCAGACAGCCAGAAAAAGTAAAGGAAGAAGCGGCTGTTAGCTTTTTCAGGATATCAGGATATACAGACAGAATCTCCTCCCATTGCCATTTCTGCTTTCTTCTATTATAATAGGACTTCGGACAGCGCTTTGTGAGAATATGGCGTCTGCATACACAGAACCTGTGTGGTCCAATATAGAATGAGATACAGCAAAGGAGATTCCATTGAACCAATATGAAATTATTGTGCTTGACCTGGACGGAACTCTGACCAACCGGGACAAGGTGATTACCCCAAAGACGAAGAAGGCTCTGCTGGAAATCCAGAGACGGGGAAAGAAAATTGTGCTGGCTTCCGGCCGGCCTACCCAGGGCGTGATGCCTCTGGCGAAAGAACTGGAGCTTGACCAGTATGGAAGCTATATTCTTTCTTACAATGGAGGTATGATTACAGACTGCAGTACAGGAGAAGTGATTTTTTCACGTCTGCTTCCAGTGGAGGCAAACCGGAAAATCATTGAGCTGGCAGAAGACCAGCAGGTTGATTTTCTGACCTATGAAAAGGATGTGATTATTACCAATAATAAGGATTGTCCATACGGGCTGATTGAGCAGAAAATTAATGGGATGGAGATCCGCCAGATCGAGGATATGAAGTCGCATCTGAACTTTCCAGTTCCCAAATTTCTCTTTTTAGATGACGGAGATTATCTGGCTATGGTGGAACCGAGAGTGAAGGCTGCACTGGGAAGCCCATTCAGTGTTTACCGCTCAGAGCCTTTTTTCCTGGAAATTCTTCCCAGGGGAATCGATAAGGCTGCTTCTCTGGAGCGTCTGCTGGCCCATATCGGTATGACGAGAGAGCAGATGATTGCCTGCGGCGATGGGTATAATGACCTGACAATGATTCAGTATGCAGGACTGGGCGTTGCCATGGAAAATGCAGTGCTTCCGGTTCGGAAGGTTGCAGATTTTATCACTTATTCCAACAATGATGACGGCGTGGCTCATGTGGTGGAGAAGTTTATGATGGACTAGTCTGCATCAGAATGGCAGATAGACAGTCTGCGAAGCGTACAGTAAATGATAAATCTGACGCCTGCAGCTATTGTATAAGGGGATGAGAAAATGTGGCTTATTTATGCAGCCGGTTCAGCGATATTTGCCGCTTTGACTTCTGTTCTGGCTAAGATTGGCATCGATGGCGTGAATTCTAATCTGGCAACAGCAATACGCACGTTTGTAGTGTTAATCATGGCGTGGGGAATTGTTTTTTTGACAGGAGGGCAGCATGGAATAGGGGAGATCGGCAAAAAAAGCTGGTTATTTTTAATTTTGTCGGGGCTGGCAACAGGCGCCTCCTGGCTTTGCTATTACAGAGCCATCCAAATCGGCCAGGTATCCAAGGTGGTTCCGGTGGATAAAATGAGCGTGGTTATTACTTTAATTCTTTCCTTTGTGCTGCTTCACGAGCAGTTTACATGGAAGTCAGGAGTGGGAGCGTTTTTCATTACGGTGGGAACGCTGATAATGGCCTGGCCGTAGAGGTTTCTGAACATATCTGGCGGATACCCGATGAGTGTCATAAATGTTTCAAATAATATAGATGCTGATAAAGGCTCTGGAAGTGCTTTTCTGTGATGAGAAGGCAGGATATCCAGAGCCTTTTTGTTATGGAAAAAGTTGTGCTTTTCCAGTTTTAAACACAGGGAAACTGGCTATTTTGACAAAACAGATATAGATATAAACAAAAATATATGGATAACGTATAATTAATTTCGCAAATTCAATTTTATAAAAATAGACATGGTCTATAGCCGTTTGGTAGAATAAAGTTACCACACAAAATTCACCATAGG
>JAGZZT010000004.1 GCA_018377235.1 Clostridium sp. | reverse complement strand
AAACTGGAGGATGATCTGTTGTCTGATATCATAGCCGGTTAACTGCCGGCTACCAAACGACTGAATTTGATTTTTGCGAAAAAATCTTGACACTATCAATATATGGAAACTGCCAAAAACAACTTGCGTTGGAAATAAAAAAATGTTAGTATTTAATTAGTCCAGTGGACGAACTAATTAAATGCAGGTTCATTGACAGAAGAAATAATAAAATGGAACTGGAGGGATGGATGTGCTCAGCCAGCAGGCGATTAAAGCAGAGAATAAAAAGCGGCTGTATCAGCTGATTTCACAGAATTTTGGTATATCAAGGGCCTGCCTGGCATCCTCTGCCTCACTGAGTAAGACGACAGTCTCACTTTTGATTGAAGAATTAATTCAGGAAGGAAGAATTGTCGATCAGGGCAGTATTGAAAGTGGAAAGAAGGGAAGGCGCCCAAACAGTCTGTCTGTTAACAGCCGGGATTGTGTGGTTGTATTAAATTGGAGGCGTCATGAGATATGGCTTTCTCTTGTGTCAGCAGCGTTTGAGATAGAAGCTCAGGAGCGGGAAAGTGCGGAGCCTGAAACGCTGGGGGCTGGGACTTTAGCGGAGAAAATTTTATCCTTTATTGAGCGGTATACCTCAGACAGGAGTGTTTTAGGGATTTGCATTACTGTGCCGGGCATGATTGACAGTGTGGGACATCGTATTATTTCCATTGTCCTGGAACTTTCTCAGGACAGGATTATCGATGAGATCAGAAGAAGGATTCCGGAATATCCGATTTCCTTTCTGAATGATACGGCCTGTATGGCTTATGCAGAACGGGCCTTCAGCGAGACGGCTGGTGACAGCTGCCTCTATGTAAACATTAATGAGGGAATTGGAGCCAGCATGATACAGAACTCCAGAATTCTTCATGGCGGAACCGGCATGGGAACACAGCTGGGCCATTTTTCTATAGACAGAAACGGAAAGAAATGCCGCTGTGGAAACAGAGGATGCCTGGAAAACAGGATTGGCGAGCTGGCCCTGCCGGAAAGGATTCTGGAAAATAATCTTGACATTCCTCTTTCGGGAAAGCAGGAGGGGAGCAGGATTTTATTTCGGGATATTGGAAAAATGGCGGCGGAAGGAAGCAGGGAGGCTGAAAAGCTGATAAAAATTTTGGCTTCTGATTTAAGCTTTGCTCTTGGAAACTTTATTACGGTTCTCCGTCCAGACTCGGTTGTTATCGGAGGAATGGCCAGAAAACTTGGAGAGACGTTTTTAGAGGAAACGATTTCTGATTTAAAAGAGACGGGATTTCAGTTTTTTCTGGAAAATCTGGATATTCGTTTTGCCGAACTGGGAGATGAAGCAATTTTAACGGGGGCAGCCAGATATTACATGGATACTCATTACAATTTTCAGGAGAATCTGGCAGGAAAGCTGTTTTTAACGTAAAAGGAGGAGAAGGGATGGAACATATTGTTGCGGTTAATTCAAACTGCTACCATGGATATGGGATTTTTGAATGTCTGGAGGGGATTCACAAGGCCGGTTTTCACTATGTGGAGCTGACGGCTACCAAGGGCTGGACGGAGCATGTCTTTCCGGATCAGAGCTTTGAGTTTCTGACATCGGTTAAGGACAGGATGGAAGAGCTGTTTATAACCCCGATTGCGCTCAGCGGTCACTGCAATCTGATGGATCGGGAACGTCTGCAGGATTTCATTATGAATATCCGTCTGGCAGGATTTTTTGGCTGTCAGTATATTGTATCCTCAGTGGGGGAGGCGCATCTGGCAGATCGGACAAAGACTGGCGCTGAGGAGGCGGCTGAGAATATCAGAGAGCTTCTTCCGTGGTTGGAGCGGTATGATTTGATGCTTGTTTTGGAGACTCACGGAGATCATGGAACAGGCAAAGCTGTAAAGGAGATTGCAGATCTCGTAGGTTCAGAGAGGGTAAGGGTAGCTTATGATACGGCTAACGTCATTTTCTATGGCGGAGTCAATCCGGCAGAAGAGATAAAAGAATGTGTGGACGCAGTTTCCTATATTCATCTGAAGGATAAGAGCGGAGAAGACAGAGAATGGAATTTCCCTGCTCCGGGAAAGGGAAGAGTGGATTTTCCTGCATTCTTTAAAAAGCTTGAACAGGCAGGAAATAATAGTCCTTTAAGTATTGAAATAGAGTTCACACAGGAAGGACCTGGCAGCCTTGAGGAGGTTGATCAGGCAGTTCAGGACGCAGCCGGCTATTTGACTGGTCTTGGTTTTACTCTCTAGGGCGGAGGCAAAAAAGGGAAACTGTCTGCAAACGCAGATCAGATAATTATTTTAAGAGGAGGTATTTCAACATGAGAAAGAAAATGAGGATGACAGCGTTCATGATGGCGGCTTTTATGGCAGCATCTCTGACAGCCTGCAGCAGCGGTCAGGAACCGGCGGAGACTAAGAAAGAGGAGAGCGCAGCAGAACAGACAGAAGGCGCATCTAAGGCAGAGGGGGATGAAACAGCGAAGGCAGCCGAGGATCTGACTTTCGGCTATATTGCCTATGATATGACAGATATCTGGAATGAGTATTCTGCTAACTCTTTTGAGTACGCAGCTGAAAAAGCAGGCGTAGAGGCGGTTGTGCTGGATTCCAAGAACAGTCTGGAGGAGTCAATCACAGCTATGGAGTCTCTGATTCAGCAGGAGGTAGACGGTATCTCCATTTTCCCAATTTCCACCGAGCAGGGCGCTCAGCTGGTAAAGATGGCGAATGAGGCCGGAATTCCTGTAACAGTAGAGAACTTTGCCATGGATATTGAGGATCCGGGCGACTACATCGCTTCCGTTGCCTGTGAGTATGACAAGATTGGATATGAGGCAATCAAATATATTGCAGAGCAGAAGCCGGGAGCAAAGGTATTTTTCTGTGCAGGACAGGAAGGCGCAGGCGTATATGAGAAGTACCAGGAAGGCGTGGATAAGGCAGTTGAAGAGCTGGGAGACCAGATTGAGATCGTAGCGACTCTTCACGGCGACTGGCTGACAGATAAGGCTTATAATGTAACAACTGACTTTATTTCCACAGGAGAAGAGTTTGACTATATCTTTGCCAACAATGGAATGATGGCTCAGGGCTGCTATCAGGCGTTAAAGGATGCCGGCATGGAGAATATTCCGATTGTTTCCACAGGAGGCTCACCAGATGATTACCAGATGCTGCAGGATGGAATCGAGTCTGCCAATATGACGGCTCCTGTATCTGTTCAGGGCGTTCAGACTTTTAAGAATCTGTATGATTCTGTAGTGGAAGGCGCGACACCGGAGAAATTCGTTTCTCTTCCAATTTTACCGATCGATCAGAATAATTTAGATGAGTACATTGCCTGGGACGATTATGAGAAGGCATATGAGTTCGTCTATTCCGGAGAAGAGAGCGCAGAATAAACAGAAAGAAAGGGGCCGGGAACTTTGAAGGCAGATTATGCAGAGAGGCCTGTCCTTAAAATGACAGGAATTGAGAAGGAATTTTCAGGAGTTTATGCTCTGTCAGGAATCACCTTTGACTTATATAAAGGAGAGATTCACTGTCTGGTAGGAGAAAACGGAGCCGGAAAATCGACTCTGATGAAGGTGTTAAGCGGAGCGTACAGCCCAAGTAAGGGTACTATCAGTATCGACGGGCGGGAGTACAGCTCCCTTACCCCGGCCCTGTCAAGAGAGCTGGGAATTAACATTGTGTATCAGGAAAATGATCTGGTTCCCAGCATGAGTGTGGCAGAAAATATTTATGTGGGCAATGAGGTTGCAGATCGCTTTGGCTTTATGAAATACAGGGAGCTGTATCAGAAAACGAAAGATCAGATGGAGGAGTTTTCCATTCATCTGGATCCATCGGCAAAGATAGAAGATCTTTCAGTTTCCGATCAGCAGTTTGTGAAAATTTTAAAGGCTCTTTCTGCCAGGACACGCATTTTAATTATGGATGAGCCGACCTCCATGTTTAACGTAGAGGATGCAGCTAAGGTGCTCCGTCTGGCAGAGGCGATTGCTTCCAGGGGAATCAGTATTGTATATATTTCCCATTCTCTGGAAGAGATAAGGAGAATTGCCGACCGAATTACAGTAATTCGAGACGGCGCGGTAGTCAGAACCTATGAAAATGAAAATAGAGATATTTCTCTGTCCCTGATTACCCAGGATATGGTAGGACGGCCGGTAGACACGTTCTTTAAGAAGGATAAAAATCCGATAGGTGAGGTTTGTCTGCAGGTAAAGGGGCTTAAGCTTTTAAAAGACAGTCCTGAAATCAATTTTTCTGTCCGCCATGGAGAGATTCTTGGAATTGCCGGCATGGTAGGAGCCGGACGGACAGAGATTGTCCGGGCTGTTACAGGGGCAGATCCGAAATATGCAGGAGAGATCCTTATAGATGGAAAGCCTGTGGAAATCAGAAATCCGGAAGATGGGATTAAGGCAGGCTTTGCCCATATTACAGAAGACCGCCAGGGACTGGGTCTGATGCTCCACAACAGTGTTTTGGAAAATGGGACGATTATCGGGCTGCGGGAGAAGATAAAAGGCTTTTTTGTCAATATAAAGAAGCATCCGCCGTTAATTGAACCGATTTTCAGGGAGCTCAGGTTAAAAACTCCCTCTGTCTGGACAGAAGCCGTATACCTGTCAGGAGGAAACCAGCAGAAGGTGGTTTTGGCTAAATGGCTGTATGTGCAGCAGGAAATTTATATTTTTGACGAGCCTACCAGGGGAATTGACGTAAACGCGAAAGCGGAATTTTATAAACAGATGTCAGCCCTGACAAAACAGGGAAAGTGTATTATTATGATCAGCTCGGACATGCCGGAGCTGATTTCCATGAGCGACCGGATTCTGGTAGTGAAGAAAGGCCGGATTGAAGGGGAGCTTGCAGGAGAACAGATTACAGAACAGGAAATCATCAGAAGAGCATTAGGGGTGAACAGAGATGACGCTGAAGAAACGACTTATTAAGGAGCAGAGAGTTCTGCTGGCGATTGTAATTGTAGTAATTGTAGCAGCTGTATCTGCAATTAATCCAAGATTTATCCAGGTGAAAAACCTGATTACTATTTTTCAGCAGATATCTGTGACTGGTATTTTAACCATGGCCATGAGTATGCTGCTGATTGGAGGAGGAATCGACCTTTCCATTGGAAATATTATGGTTTTGTCAGGCGTAGTGATGGCGTCCGTGATCCATTCCACCGGAAATACGGCTCTGGCAGTAGCAGCCGGAATGGCCGCAGGAACCTTGTGCGGAGCCTTAAACGGCGTAATCATTGCCAAGAGTAAATGTATTCCTCTTATTATTACGCTGGGAACCAGCGAGATGTTTTATGGAATGGCTCTGACGCTCTCCGGAGGAAGGATTATGAGCTTTAACGGAGCCTTTAATGGAATTGGAAAGACAAAGCTGTTCCAGGTGTTCCCGGTTATGCTTCTGGTACTTGCCGCTATGGTGGTACTTTCCTATGTGCTGATGAACCGTACAAAGTTCGGCCGCAGAATTGTGGCTATTGGAGGAAATGAAAAGAACGCTTTTTTATCTGGAATCAATATTGTCAGATATAAGGTGATTCTTTATGGAATTGCAGGCTTGTTCTGTTCAATCGCAGCGATCATTTTCTCTGCCCGTATTGACTCTATTACAGCCAACGCAGGAGCAGGATATGAGACAAGCGCTCTGACAGCTGCGATTATCGGAGGAGTAACCTTCGATGGAGGAAAGGGAACGATTTCAGGAGCCTTTTTAGGATGCGTGCTGATGGGTGTAATCAGCAATGCCATGAATATTCTTCAGGTGGAAACGTATATCCAGACAATTATAACAGGTGCAATTATTGTATGCGCTGTGGTTTTAAGTAATATCAATAATATCCGCCGCAGATAGAAAGTGGAAAGTCCGCTTTTCACAGCGGTTTGCAAAGGAGTGAACAGACGTGGTTAAAATAGCAGTAATAGGGGCTGGATTCATGGGAAGAACCCATGCAGAGGCCTACAGCCGCATAGACCTGGCTCAGGTGGCGGCAGTCTGCGACAGAGACAGGGAGCTGGGAGAAAAGTTCGCCAGGGATTTTGGATGCAGCTTTTATGAGGATTTTGAGGCCATGGCTGAGGACTGCGAGTTTGAGGTGGCAGATATCTGTCTTCCTACTTTTCTCCATGAAGAGTTTGCAGTCAAGGCAGCAGAACATGGAAAACATATTTTCTGTGAAAAACCGGCAGCCTTAAGCGTAGAATCTTTAGATCGTATGATTGAGGCAGCAGAAAAGGCCGGGGTGAAGATTATGATCGGCCAGGTGGTTCGTTTCTGGCCGGAATATCAGACAGCGAAAGCAATGTATGGAAATGGAGAATTGGGAGATCTGAATTATGCTTATGGAGCCAGGCTTTCTGAGCATCCGGCCTGGAGCGAGTGGTACAGAAGACCGGAGAACAGTGGAGGAGGACTGTTCGATCTCCACCTTCATGACATTGATTTCTTCTGCTGGCTGCTGGGAGAGGTGGAAAGCGTATTTGCCTCCGGCAAGAAAAATGAGCTTGGCTGCTGGAATTTTGTCAACAGTACCCTGAAATTCCAATCTGGACAGAGCGCCAGTGTTCAGGGTGTGATTGAGATGACAAAGGGCTATCCTTTTACCATGGAGCTGCGTCTGACAGGAAGCCAGGCGACTTATGAATATATTATGAAGGCAGGAGCGAACCTGGAGGACGTAGCTTCAGCCAGACGCGATACAAGGGTCTACTGTGAGGAGGGGGCGAAAATCCTTCCTCTGGATGAGACAGACGCTTATGAAACAGAACTGCGCCATTTTGTACAGTGCATCAGCGAAAACCGGGAATCAGAAATCATTCCGGCTGCACAGGCGCGGAAGGTGATGTGTGTTATGGAGGCTTTGAAAGCTTCTCTGGAAACTGGAAAACAGGTGATCGTTGACTATGGAAAGAGGAATCTTCCAGTTTAGCGGGAGGAGGGAATGACAATGAAAACAGGGGTGAGCATGTTTTCATTTACAGAGGATGCGGACTTAAAACGTCTGTTTCCTCTGATTAAAAAAGCCGGGTATGACGGGGTAGAACCGGTATTCAGTGAGTTCGGATATTTAAATGAGGAAACTTCAAAAGAAGAGATAAAGGAAATCGGGAAAATAGCCAGGGAGGAAGGACTGGAGATTCCAAGCGTAGGAGTCTGGTCTCTATGGAAGTATAATCTTGTATCAAACAGAGAGGAAACCAGGAGAAGGGCTGTGGATATCGTAAAAAAGCAGGTGGAAGCCGCAGCTGTTCTGGGAGCGGACACAGTGCTTGTAGTTCCCGGCTATGTAGGCTGTGATTTCGTGGATGAGCCGGAACGAATCCGGTATGACAGAGCCTATGAGAGATGCCTGAAGGCTTTAAGAGAGCTGGCGGACTTTGGAGAGAAATACGGCGTCTGTATCGGAATTGAGAATGTATGGAACCGTTTCCTGCTGTCTCCTCTGGAGATGAAACACTTGCTGGATGAAGTCAATTCTCCTTTTGTGGGGGCATATTTCGATGTGGGAAATGTGATTTATACCGGATATCCGGAAGACTGGATTGAAATTTTAGATTCCCATATTAAAAAGATTCATCTGTCAGATTTCCGTTATGGACAGGCCGGAATGGGCGGCTTTGTGGATCTGTTTGCCGGAGATGTAGATTTTGTGAAAGTGGGAGAGAGCCTGAAGCGAATCGGCTACGATGGGTGGCTGACTCTGGAAATGCTTCCTAATTACAAGCAGTTTCCCGAAGTATCCCTGTTTTCCAACCGGCCGGCAGTGGAAAAAATAGCAGCTCTCGCGCAGAGACAGTGACCATGTGAAAGGGATAATAAGCTTTTTGTCTGCTGACGCTATCATCCATATACAATCAAATATACAGATATATAAAAAGCCGCTTCTTCGTCACACCCACGAAGAAGCGGCTTTTTGACTTGAACGGGTTAATTCAAGTGTTTATGCTTTACGAAGCCTGCAGTCTGGCAATTAAGCCATGCTGCTTACAGCCTTGGATAATCTGGAAACCTTGCGGGAAGCTGTGTTCTTGTGGAAAACTCCCTTGGAGCAAGCCTTGTCGATCTCGCTTGTAGCTACTAATAAAGCAGCCTGTGCAGCAGCCTTATCTCCAGCAGCGATAGCAGCCTCAACCTTCTTTACTACAGTCTTCACCTTGGATCTGATAGCCTTGTTTCTTGCAGCTCTTGTCTCAGCTACTAAGATTCTCTTTTTTGCAGATTTAATGTTAGCCAATCTGTACACCTCCATCGATTTTCGTAATATCAATAATTCTCTGGTTTGCATCAGAGCCTGGACACGGACAGTCTAATGTAAACATACTCTTGTATTCTAGCGAAAATACATGGTTCTGTCAATAGTAAAAATGGGAAGAATTGTGATTTTTCGCAGGTTTTTCTGGAGTTTTTCCGGGCAGACGGAAAAGATGGCTGGATAAATCACATAAAAGGGTAAAAAATTGTTTAAAATAAAATAAGAGAATAGAAAAATAACAAAATACAAGAAAGAAAAGTAAAAAGAAACAGGAGGGGAATATGGCGCTGGAGTATTTTAATCCCAGGACAGATCTGGCAGTGGAGGAGAGAGAGCGGTTTACAGAAGGGGAGGAGATTGCCGGAGTTGCGGTAGATGAGTGGGAGCAGGAAGGACAGATTCGGCTGACCAGAGTGGAGATTAAAAATGACCAGGGCGCCGCGGCCATGGGAAAACCGGCCGGCGTCTATATAACAATAGAGGCAGGAGCCCTGGCCAGAGAGGATCTATCCTATCATAAGGAAGCGGCGGCAGAACTTGGCAGACAGCTGCAAGGGATGATCGACAGATGCTGTCCCAGGAAGCCGCATCCATCGGTGCTGGTGGCAGGTCTTGGAAATATTCAGGTAACGCCAGACTCTCTGGGGCCAAGGGTAATTGAAAATCTGCATATGACGCGGCACCTGAATCTGGAGTACAGTTCTGATTTCTGCAGGACGCGGGGACTGCCCGTACTGAGCGGTATTGCCCCGGGAGTGATGGGGCAGACAGGGATGGAGACAGCCGAGATTATAAAGGGAGCAGCAGAGGAAACAGAACCGGATTTGATTCTCGCGGTGGATGCTTTGGCGGCCAGAAGCGCAGCGCGGCTGGCCTCCACAATTCAGCTGGCGGATACGGGGATTCATCCGGGATCCGGTGTGGGAAACCACCGCAGAGGATTGACCAGGGAAGAGCTTGGAATTCCTGTCATTGCTGTAGGGGTTCCCACTGTCATAGGGGCGGCCGCTATTGTCCACGATACAGTGAAGGCTATGATTCAAGCTCTTTTAAAGGAGAAGGAGACAGAGGATTACGGCGCTTACATGGAAAAAATCAGTTCAGAGGAACAGTATCAGCTGATTCGGGAGCTTCTGGAGCCGGAGTTCGGTCCCATGTTTGTTACTCCCCAGGATATAGACGAAAGAGTGAGGCGGCTCAGCTTTACCATTTCTGAGGGGATTCATCAGGCCCTCTATGGCGGGAAAGACAAGGAGTAAACAGCTTTTTCCCGGATGCTTATAGTATCTGGGAGGACAGTCCTTAAAGCCAGATAACAAAAAAGCCATTTTCCTGCATAGAATGTAGAAGGGAATAAAAAAGGTGGGACGCGGATGGCTGGAAAATGGAAGCGAAGGCGGGGGACGGGAGGAAGAGAAAAAAAGAAGATTTTGATAAGCGGACTGTCAGCCATGGTGCTTGTCCTGGCCATATTTGGAGCTGGAAAGACAGAACAGCCAAAGTCAGCACGCCCCGGGCAGGAGGGAGCGGCCGAAGGAGGTTCGGAAGTAAATGCAGAGTATGAGGAAGGCAGTGGAAACGAGAGCGTGAAGACAGGCGCTCATGCCTGCTCTCTGCTCGGCGCCTGTGCAGAACTGTGGTTTCCCGCAGGCTTTGATTCGTTCCATGATGCACAAGAAGAAGGAGTGAAAGGCAGAACAGAAGGACTGACGCGTTTTCTGGCGGAGCAGCTGATGGAAAGAATCCCATGGTATGTGGAGGCACAAAGAGGAAAATACTTTGACTGGGCTGAGGAAGATCCAGCTTACATAAATTATAAAAGGAAACAGGAGCAGGCAAAGGAATACAGCCGTCTGGCGGATTGTCTTGATTCCAGCAGGATTTTGGCAGATTCTGGCCTGATAGCTGGAGACGGAAGCTCTGACTGGAGTCCGGCTGCACTGCAGAGCGGTCTTGCAGAAGCGTCTTCTGCTTTGGAAAGGGAAGGAAAGCAGGCTTTGACGGCGGGAGAGGAAGGCAGTCATGGAAAAACAGAGGGCGGAGAGCAGGAAGAGGATGCAGAAGGCGGGGAAGAGGCAGGAAGCTTTGCTTCAGGCTTCTCCATGGGGACCACGGCAGGCCTGAACCTGCTGGAGAGAGCCGGGCTTCCTGTATTAGGAAAAACTTATCTGGTGGAACAGCTGGCAGATTATGATTATGTGATGAAGCATTTTTACACGGTTCACCCTACGGCAGCGGCAGGCAGGGATATGATTCAGGCTGAGACATTTCTTGCTAAGGATTTTTCGCTGAAACAGGAGACAGATGATGGAAAACCACAGATTTTAATTTATCACAGCCATTCCCAGGAGGAGTTTGCTGATTACCATACGGGAAATAAGGAGGCTACTATTGTGGGAGTGGGGGAATATCTGGCGCAGCTTTTGGAGGAAAAAGGCTATCAGGTGATACACGATACCTCGGTATATGACTTGAGAGACGGAAAGCTGGACAGGAATAAAGCGTATACCTATGCTTTGAAAGGAATAGAAAAGATTTTAGAGGAGAATCCCTCGATTGAGGTGATTTTGGACATTCACAGAGATGGAGTGGGAAACAGTACGCGCCTGGTAAAAGAGGTGGATGGAAAAACAATGGCCCAGATTATGTTTTTTAATGGAACCAGCCAGACGCCGGACGGGCCGATTTCCTATCTGGAAAATCCCAACAGAGAGGACAATCTGGCTTTCAGCTTCCAGATGAAGCTCTGTGCCGATGCTTTTTACCCAGGCTACGCCAGAAATATCTACTTGAAAGGGCTGCGCTACAATCTGCATCTTCGTCCCAGAAGCGCTTTGATAGAGGTGGGCGCTCAGACTAATACATATGAGGAGGCAAGAAATGCCATGGAACCTCTGGCAGAGCTTTTGGACACGGTGCTGGGGAACCGGAACCAGGCGTGAAGTGGGGCATGAAATGTAAGGAATTGTTGCAGTAACCTGGAAAAAATGATATATTGGATTGCATAGAAAAGGACGCCGCCTGCTTTTATGCTGACGGCGGAGGCATTCTTGGAATGATTCTCAAAATGACAGAGAAAATTTAGAAATAACAGAGAAAAGAGGAAAACAAATGGCAATAGTTGACCAGAGCAAAGTCAGAAATTTCTGCATTATCGCCCATATTGATCACGGCAAGTCAACCCTTGCAGACAGAATTATAGAGCAGACAGGACTTCTCACCAGCCGGGAGATGCAGGCTCAGGTTCTTGACAACATGGATCTGGAGCGGGAGAGGGGAATTACCATTAAATCTCAGGCTGTCCGCACTGTGTACCGTGCTAAGGACGGGGAGGAGTATATTTTCAACCTGATCGACACTCCAGGACATGTGGACTTTAACTATGAGGTTTCACGAAGCCTGGCAGCCTGCGATGGAGCGATCCTGGTGGTGGATGCTGCTCAGGGAATCGAGGCTCAGACCCTGGCCAATGTATATCTGGCTTTAGATCACGATCTGGACGTATTTCCGGTTATTAATAAGGTAGATCTTCCAAGTGCGGATCCGGATCGCGTGGCAGCTGAAATAGAGGATGTTATCGGACTGGAGGCTCATGACGCTCCCAGGATTTCAGCTAAAACAGGTCTGAACATCGATCAGGTGTTAGAACAGATTGTGGAAAAGATACCGGCTCCTACAGGAGACCCTGAGGCGCCTCTTCAGGCTCTGATTTTTGACTCTCTTTATGATTCTTACCGGGGAGTTATCGTATTCTGCCGTATTAAAAACGGAACAGTGAAAAAGGGAACTCCTATTAAGATGATGGCCACAGGAGCCACAGCAGAAGTAGTGGAGGTAGGATACTTTGGAGCAGGCCAGTTTATTGCCTGTGACGAGCTGTCTGCGGGAATGGTAGGCTATATTACTGCCAGCATTAAAAATGTCAGGGATACCCGTGTGGGAGATACCATCACGAACAGAGAGGAGCCCTGCGACAGCCCTCTTCCAGGCTACAAGAAGGTAACTCCCATGGTTTACTGCGGCATGTACCCGGCGGACAGCGCCAAGTACCCGGATCTCAGAGATGCCCTGGAGAAGCTTCAGCTGAACGATGCTGCTTTGTTCTTTGAACCGGAGACATCTCTGGCTCTGGGATTTGGTTTCCGATGCGGTTTTTTAGGACTTCTGCACCTGGATATTATAGAGGAGCGTCTGGAGAGAGAGTACAACCTGGATCTGGTAACTACGGCGCCGGGTGTTATCTACCGCGTTTATAAGACAAACGGAGAGATGATTGAGCTGACGAACCCGTCTAATCTGCCGGATCCGTCGGAGATTGAGTACATGGAGGAGCCGATTGTGACGGCTGAGATTATGGTAACTTCCGACTATGTGGGGGCTATTATGCAGCTGTGTCAGGAACGCCGGGGCAATTATCTGGGCATGGAGTACATTGAGGGAACCAGGGCTCTCTTAAAATATGAACTGCCGTTAAATGAGATTATCTACGATTTCTTTGATGCCCTAAAATCACGTTCCAGAGGCTACGCTTCCTTTGATTATGAGTTAAAGGGCTACGAGCAGTCTGAACTGGTGAAACTGGACATCCTTGTAAACCGCGAGGAGGTGGACGCCCTGTCCTTCATCGTATTTGCCGGTTCTGCCTATGAGAGAGGCAGAAAGATGTGCGAGAAGTTAAAGGAGGAGATCCCGAGACACCTGTTTGAGATCCCGATTCAGGCAGCCATCGGCGGAAAGGTAATCGCCAGAGAGACAGTTAAAGCCATGAGGAAGGATGTGCTGGCCAAGTGCTATGGCGGTGATATTTCCAGAAAGAGAAAGCTTCTGGAGAAGCAGAAGGAGGGAAAGAAACGGATGCGCCAGATCGGAAATGTAGAGATTCCGCAGAAGGCGTTTATGAGCGTTTTGAAGCTGGATGAAGAGTAGGGAAAAGGGAAGATTATCCTGCCTGG
The DNA here is from genome assembly GCA_018377235.1 of Clostridium sp. Lineage (GTDB taxonomy): Bacteria > Bacillota > Clostridia > Lachnospirales > Lachnospiraceae > Otoolea. The sequence continues at coordinate 192,762 of JAGZZT010000004.1, read as the reverse complement.
AGCTTTACATTCACATTCCGTTTTGTGTCCGCAAATGTGCATACTGCGATTTTTTGTCCTTTCCGTCCGGGGAGGAGGAGCGGGAGCGCTATGTGGAATGCTTGACAGAAGAAATTGAGGAGGCGGGTGCTGTTTCCGGGCGCTATGTGGTGACTGCCATATTTCTCGGAGGCGGCACCCCCTCTGTGCTTACGCCTGAACAGACAAAAGGCATCCTGGAGGCAGTGAAAAAAAGTTTTTATGTGGCGGAGGATGCGGAGATTACTACAGAGGCAAATCCGGGGACAGCAGACGGCAATAAGTTCAGGGCTTGGAAACAGGCTGGAATCAACCGCCTGAGCTTCGGCCTGCAGTCTACAGAAAACAAAGAACTTCAGTGTCTGGGACGGATTCATACTATGGAGGATTTTCTGGAAAGCTATCAGGCTGCCAGAGAGGCTGGATTTGACAATATTAATATTGATTTAATGTCTGCGCTGCCTGGACAGACTGTTTCCTCCTGGGAGAAAACTCTTAGAACTGTTGTGAAACTGAGGCCGGAGCACATTTCTGCTTACAGCTTAATCATTGAGGAAGGAACGCCTTTCTACCGGCTGTTTGGCGGGGATGGAGACGAAATGGAGGAGCAGAAACGCCGCCAGACGCTGGGCATTCCGGATCTTCCAGACGAGGATGCGGAGCGCAGGATGTACTATGAGACGGAGAGGATCCTGAAAGAAGCTGGATATCACCGCTACGAAATATCCAACTATGCGAAGCCAGGATATGAATGTTGTCACAATAAGGGATACTGGACCGGGACAGAATATCTGGGACTGGGGCTGGGAGCTTCCTCCTATGTGAACAGGAGAGGGGAGATTCCTCTCTCGGGGGAAACGAAGAAAGAAGATGGCCGGGAACGGCAGATGGAACGGCGCTCTAATATAAGAGATTTTAAGACTTACCTGAGTCTGAGCCGGGAAGATTTCCGGGCGGAAAGGCAGGTGGCAGAGCGGGAGATTCTCACAGAACAGGCCCGGATGGAGGAATTCATGTTTTTGGGACTGCGGCTGACAGAGGGGATTTCGGAGGAGAGATTTTTCAGGCTTTTTGGACGCAGTTTGGACGATGTGTATGGGAAGGTTCTGAATGAATTAACCTGTCAGGAGCTGATTGAGCAGTATGAAAGAGACGATACAGTCTTCTGGCGGCTGACTAAGAGAGGTATTGATGTGAGCAACTATGTGCTGGCGGAATTTCTGATGGAGTAAGGCGCAGAAAACGCAGGTTTTGCACATATTCAGCAAGCAGGAAGAAGCTGCAGGTGTGGTGATGATAGCGAGGCTTTCGCAGGGAGATTTGCGCTAATTTCCGCCACCGGGCGAAGTGTCTGAGCCGCAGGCGAGTTTTCGCGAATGGCGGATAAAAAATGCGCGAATCGACTAGAAAACGCAGCTGGTCACCACACCTGCAGCTTCCTCTGCGTTAAAACAATCAGTTGCCACCCCATAACCTTTGTGCTATCATGGTAGACAGCAAAAGACGGGGCACGTCAGGGAGGAAAACGAGAATGGAAATTACGCTGGTTCAGTATTTAATTGTATGTCCCCTGGTATTTCTGGCAGGGCTGATGGATTCTATCGCAGGAGGCGGAGGACTGATTTCCCTTCCGGCTTTTATGATAGCCGGAATTCCGGCCCATTTGTCCCTGGGAAGCAATAAGATGTGCTCTGTCATGGGAACCGTGGTGTCCACTGCCAGATTTGCGAGGAACGGTTTTATCAATTTTAAGACGTCTGTGTGGTTTGCTGCGGCCGCACTTATCGGCTCATCCATCGGTTCGCACCTGGTTTTACTGGTCAGCGAGGGCGTGATAGAGAAGCTGATGTTAGTGATTCTTCCGGTAGTGGCCGTCTATGTGCTCTGGAATAAAAATCTGGGAGATGATTCTAAGGCCGGAACTATCTCAGACAGAAGAAAATTTTCCGTCAGCCTGGCGGCGGCTCTCATTGTGGGCGCCTACGATGGCTTCTATGGACCGGGAACGGGAACTTTTCTGATTCTGATTCTGACAGGAGCAGCCCGTTATACCATGAAGGAAGCGGCTGGAACGACAAAGGTGATCAATCTGGCCTCCAACGCGGCGGCTTTTGCCACCTTCCTTTTAAACGGAAAGGTCCTGATTCCGCTGGGCTTTATTTCGGGACTGTTCTGTATTCTGGGACATTATATTGGATCTGGCCTGGTGCTGACAAATGGAAAGAGGATTGTGCGTCCGGTGGTGCTCATTGTCTTAGCTATCCTGTTTGTGAAGGTGCTGATGGGATAGCGGAAAGAGGACAGCCGGGGTGGAACAAGTTTATGAAACAGCGCGGCAATAGAAAGCTATAAAAAGGCAGTGAAACAAAAACGGCAGCAAAAAATATAAAATAAGACTGTAAAATATAACAAACAGAGGAAACGAACGGAGGAAACGGGACATGAAATGGAAAAAATTTACGCTGACTACCACAACAGCGGCTGTGGATCTGGTCAGCAGCATGTTTGATGAGATTGGAATTGAGGGAATTGAAATTGAGGATAATGTGCCTCTGACAGAGAAAGAGACTAAGGGCATGTTTATTGACATTCTGCCGGAGCTTCCGCCGGATGACGGCACGGCGAAGGTCAGCTTCTATCTGGACGATGACGCAGACGTGGAGGGCATCCTCGCCCAGGTAAAAGAGGGACTTGAGGAGCTGAAACTGTTCGTGGATCTGGGAACCTGTGAGATCGAGGCCTCCGAGACAGAGGACAAGGACTGGATCAATAACTGGAAGCAGTATTTTAAGCCTTTTACCGTGGACGATATCCTGATCAAGCCTACCTGGGAGACGGTTCCAGAGGAGCATAAGGACAAGCTTCTAATTCAGATTGACCCGGGAACTGCCTTTGGCACAGGAATGCATGAGACTACCCAGCTGTGCATCCGCCAACTGAGAAAATATGTGACGCCTGAGACGAAGCTTTTAGACGTGGGAACGGGAAGCGGAATCCTTGGAATTGCAGCCTTAAAGCTGGGAGCCAAGGAGGTCTTTGGAACCGATCTGGATGAGAATGCCATCACAGCAGTAGGAGAAAATCTGGAGTCCAACGATATTGGGGCAGACCGATTTACGGTGGTTCAGGGCAATATCATCGACGACAAGGCGATCCAGGATCAGGCGGGTTACGAGTGTTACGACGTGGCAGTGGCCAACATTCTGGCGGACGTGATTATTATGCTTCAGAAGGAGATTCCGGTTCACATTAAAAAGGGCGGAATCTTCATTACCTCCGGCATTATCAATATGAAGGAAGAGGCAGTGAGAGAGGCCTTTGCAGCCAATGACGCCTTCGAGGTGGTGGAAGTGACCTATCAGGGCGAGTGGGTGTCTGTGACAGCAAAGCGCGTGAAATAAGAGGGGACAGAGGGGAACATGTATCATTTTTTTGTGGAGAGATCCCAGATTCACCCGGAATCTATTACCATCACCGGGCCGGATGTGAATCACATTAAAAACGTGCTGCGGATGAAGCCGGGGGAGCAGGTGCTGATCAGCAACGGAGAGGATCGTGATTATCTGTGCCGTCTGTCGGAGATTGCCTCTGACGCGGTGGAGGCAGAGATCCTGGAAGAGAGAGAGGAAACCACAGAGCTTCCGGCGAAGATTTGGCTGTTTCAGGGACTTCCGAAAAGCGATAAGATGGAGCTGATTATCCAGAAGGCTGTGGAGCTGGGGGCTTATCAGGTTGTTCCGGTGGCCACCAAGCGGGCTGTGGTGAAGCTGGATAAAAAGAAGGAGGAAGCTAAATTAAAGCGCTGGAACGCTATTTCCGAGAGCGCGGCCAAGCAGTCGAAGCGCCTCATTATTCCGGAGACTGCTCCTGTTATGAGCTTTGGGGAGGCTCTGGATTTTGTAAAAGAGTTTGACTGTAAATGTATTCCCTACGAGTGCGCGTCAGGCATGGACTCTGTGAGGCAGTTTGTGGAACAGACTGGCCCGGGCCAGAAAATCGCGGTCTTTATTGGGCCGGAGGGCGGCTTTGAAGAGTCGGAGATTGAGAAGGCCAGGGAGGCGGGAGTAGTTCCCGTAAGCCTTGGAAAAAGGATTCTCAGGACAGAGACGGCGGGGCTGGCTCTTCTGTCCGTGCTGGCCTTTCATCTGGAAAGCGGCCTGTAGAGGAAGGATAAAAAAGGATGGATAAAATGGAAGCATATTTTGATAATTCAGCCACTACCAGAGTGTTTGACTGTGTGAAGGATGCAGTAGTAAATGCCATGACAGTGGATTATGGCAACGCGGCTGCCCGCCACATGAAGGGAGTGGAGGCAGAGCGGCTGATTAAGGAGGCCAGGGCGGAGATTGCCAAATCTCTCAAGGTACAGGAAAAGGAGATTCTGTTTACCTCCGGCGGAACCGAATCGAACAATACAGCTTTAATCGGGGCGGCCTTTGCCAATCAGAGAGCAGGAAAGCATCTGATTACCACAGGCGTGGAGCACGCCTCCATCTACAACACCATGGAATTTCTGCGGGAGCAGGGCTTTGAGATTACCTATCTTCCAGTGGATTCCTACGGCTGTATTTCCCTGGAAGAGCTGTCCCAGGCAGTGAGAGAGGATACAATTTTAGTCTCTGTCATGTATGTGAATAATGAGATCGGAGCCGTGGAGCCGGTGGAAGAGATTTCAAAAGTTATTAAAGCTAAAAATCCTAAGACGCTGTTTCATGTGGACGCCATTCAGGCCTATGGAAAATATGTAATCCGCCCGAAAAAGCAGGGAATCGACCTTTTGTCTGTCAGCGGCCACAAGATTCACGGCCCCAAGGGCGTAGGATTCCTCTATATTGACGAGAAGGCCAAGGTGCGTCCGATTCTTTTTGGAGGCGGCCAGCAGAAGGGAATGCGGTCTGGAACAGAGAACGTGCCTGGCTGCGCCGGCCTGGGAGCCGCTGTGCGGGAGGTCTACAGGGATCACGAGGCGAAGATTGAGAAGCTGTACCAGATAAGAGAACGGCTGATTGCAGGCTTAAAGGAGCTGCCTGGCGTCACCATTAACGGACATGAGGGACGGGAGAATGCGCCCCAGATTGTCAGCGCCAGCTTTGAGGGCGTGAGAAGCGAGGTGCTTCTCCACGCTCTGGAGGATCGGGGCGTCTATGTTTCCTCTGGATCTGCCTGCTCGGTGAACCATCCGGGCGTCAGCGGAACTCTGAAGGGGATCGGCGTGAAGAAAGAACTGTTAGACTCCACCATCCGCTTCAGCTTTGGCCTGTTTAACGAGCCGGAGGAGGCGGATTATTGTCTGGAGGTTTTAAGAGAGCTTTTGCCTGTGCTCCGAAGATACAGAGCCAGATAGCATACCAGACAGCATATCGGTCAGACAGCATGGCAGCCGGACAGGGCAGGAGAACAGGTCTGCGCCCGGCAGAAGAGCCTGTGTGCACAGGATGAAGACATTGAGAGAAAAACATTAGAAAGAGGATGAACATGTTTCAGTCATTTTTGATAAAATATGCCGAGATTGGCTTAAAGGGAAAGAACCGGTACGTATTTGAGGACGCGCTGATGAAGCATATCCGCCGGTCTTTAAAGGAGTTAGAGGGAACCTTTGCGGTGACAAAGGAGTCAGGACGTATTTACGTGGAGGCCAAGTCTGAGTTTGACTACGACGAGGTGGTGGAGGCTCTTCAGAGAGTATTCGGCATCGCCGCAATCTGTCCTGTGATGCGCGTGGAGGATCTGGGTTTTGAGGAACTGAAAAACCAGGTGGTTTCCTACATTAAGGCGGCCTACAAGGAGCAGAACTTTACCTTCAAGGTAAACTGCCGCCGTGCCAACAAGCAGTATCCGGTACACTCTGACGAGATGAACCGGGAGCTGGGTTCCATTATTTTAGATACCTTCCCGGAGACCAAGGTAGACGTACACAATCCCCAGGTACTGTTAAACGTGGAGGTCAGAAGCAAGATCAATATTTACTCCCTGGTGATTCCAGGCCCGGGCGGTATGCCTGTAGGAACCAACGGAAAGGCCATGCTCCTTCTCTCCGGCGGAATTGACAGCCCGGTGGCAGGATACATGATTTCCAAGAGAGGCGTTATCATTGAGGCTGTGTATTTCCACGCTCCGCCTTACACCAGCGAGAGGGCAAAGCAGAAGGTCATCGACCTGGCCAAGCAGGTAGCCCGCTACTCCGGCCCCATTAAGCTTCATGTAGTCAACTTTACAGACATTCAGCTCTACATTTATGATAAGTGTCCTCACGAGGAGCTGACGATTATCATGCGCCGCTACATGATGAAGATTGCCGAGGATCTGGCCAAGAAGGACGAGTGCCTGGGTCTGATTACAGGCGAGAGCATCGGACAGGTGGCTTCCCAGACCGTTCACTCTCTGGCAGTGACTAACGAGGTCTGCACCCTTCCTGTTTTCCGCCCGGTGATTGGCTTCGATAAGCAGGATATTGTAGATATTTCTCAGAAAATCGGAACATTTGAGACATCGATTCAGCCATACGAGGACTGCTGCACCATTTTCGTGGCCAAGCACCCTGTCACAAAGCCGAATCTGGATTTAATCAGACGTTCCGAGAAGAAGCTGGCTGAGGGAATCGAGGAAATGATCAAGACAGCGGAGGAGACGGCAGAAGTTATCTGGTGTTAAAGCTGGGCTGGAGAGGATACCTGAATGGAATGTTTTCCTATATGGCTTTTGTTTTAGATAAGGAGGCGTGAGAGTATGGGAGTCTGGAAGGAAAAAAGAAAGCTTTGTATTATCGCCGCACTGACTGCTCTTCTGGCGGCGGCAGGTCTTTTATGGGCAGGCAGGAGGAGTTCTCAGCTGTCTGTTTCAACCGAAGAAATCTGCTCGAACCTGAGCAGCCAGTCCTCCTTTTCTTTTATAAAGACGTCCCTCCATAAAACCATCAGGGGAACCGTGGAGGAGGACACCATAAAGTTTACCTATCTTTCTGAACCAACTGAGGCGCTGCAGGCAGCTGCCTTTGATCCGGATACAGGAGAGACGGATCTTCAGTATTCCGAGTATCACATCAGGCAGGAGGACGGTTGGCTGTTCTGCAGGTATAAGGATGGCAGATGGGAGGAGAGCAGGCCGGAGGAGTTTTCACCAAAGGATTTCCTGAAACGAGTGTCCTTTTCGATTGACGGAGTAGACCTGGCTGTGATTGATAAGTGGAATTATGTCAGAACAGAAGAACTGGGGGAGCGAAAAGCCAGGCTTTTTAAGGGAACCTGCCCGGTTGAAGAATACTTAAAGGCAAAGACAGAATTGGCCGGATATAAGTATTTCGGGGTCAGCGACCAGTCAGGAGACTTGGGAGAGATAGAGGCGGATATCTGGATCGATAAAGACTCAGACGAAGTCCTGAAGCTGAGATACGATATCACCCGGGCCAGAAAGCAGTACCAGGAAGGCATGGGGATTGACGTCACCGAGGTGACTCTCAGCGATGAGATTGTCCCCTTCGCCCTTCCGGAGGAGCTGTAACATAAAAGAAAGAGCAGAAAGTTTCCGGTGATTTCCATTGGAACAGGGAAACTTTCTGCTCTTTCTTTTTAACATTCTTACTCTACGATGTACGGAGCCAGAACGGTGAGAATCTCGTCTACCTGAGTCTCGGAATGAATATTTAAATCAATCGGCTTGGACAGATCCAGGCTGAAAATACCCATGATAGATTTGGCGTCGATGACGTATCTTCCGGATACCAGATCAAAATCAACGTCAAACTTGGCTAAATCGTTTACGAAGGATTTAACTTTATCAATAGAATTAAGAGAAATACGAACTGTTTTCATGAAAAACCTCCTCCGGCCCGTGCGCGCCGTTTTGTTTTATATTTGGCTGTTTGGCGTCAGTATGCATTGACGCCGTCCTGTTTCTATACTACAAATTTAACAGATAAAAGTCAAGTACGAGATAGGGAGAAATATGTAAAGTTTTGTTAAAAAAAACAGAGGCGTCAGCCTATAAAGTATTTTATTCCCTGTACACTGACACTGAGAGGAAAATATGTCTGAAAGAAAAGGGGAAAAGAACATATGGAACGGAAAAGAAGGATAAAAATTGCTCTGGGAGAGCTTGGAATCGGGAGAGGAAATCAGGAAGTGTTTGAGAGAATTTCAGACAGGATAGCCGAGAAAGCTGCTCAGAGTGGAGCGAAGCTTTTGTGTCTGCCGGAGCTTTCCTCCTGCGGTTATTTTATCAGGCGTGAAGAGCTTCTTGCCGCGTCTTTGACTGCTGAAGAGCAGGCGGAAAAGATGGCCATGACAGCAAAAAAGTACGGTATTTCCCTGATTTTCGGCTATCCGGAGCGGAATGGTGAAACTATTTATAATTCCTGTCTGGTGATAGATTCATGTGGAAGAAAAATTCAAAATATCAGGAAGGTAAACTTATGGAAAAGTGAGAAAAAACGGTTTTCAGAAGGTCGGGATTTTCCGGTGTTTGAAACCTGCGCCGGGCAGACTGCCGCTGTTCTGTGCTATGATTTGGAATTTCCTGAACCGGCCAGAATTGTGTCCATGAAGGGAGCCAGACTGCTTTTCTGCCCTGCGGCCTGGAGCTTTGCGGCAGAGCGCAGATGGGAGGTAGATCTGGCCTCAGCCGCTCTCTGCAATCTGGCCTTTACGGCGGGAGCTAATTACAGGGACGAAAACTGCTGCGGAAGTTCCTGCGTGTACGGCCCGGATGGAAGACAGAGAAGCCCGGAGAAAGAAATTCCCATTGAGCTTCCTGGCGCGGGAGAAAGCCGCCTGCTGGTATTTGAGCTGGATCTGGACGAGACGGACAGGGAGCGGGAGAAGGTTCCCTACTATGAGGACTGGAAGGGAGAGCTTTACGGGAATCTCATGAAAGAGGCGTGGGAGAAGAGGAAGCAAAGAGACAGTATTTAAGATGAACATTGGAAAGAACGAAAAAAGAGGTTTTCATGCTCCACTCTTTTAAGGTTTCTAAAGCGGCAGTTTATTTTCAAGTGGACTTTCCACCTCCTGATATGGTAAAATTACGAGAACTGCTGAACATGTGTCAGCCCAGGAAAATGAAAGAATTAAACAGAAACATTAGGAAATAGTTTGGATAGAAAGGAAACAGAAAAATGAGAAAAGCTGCCCTTCATAATTTAGGCTGCAAGGTAAACGCTTATGAGACAGAGGCGATGCAGCAGATGCTGGAAGACGCAGGGTATGAGATTGTTCCCTTTAAGGAGGGGGCGGACGTATATGTGATCAACACCTGTTCTGTCACCAATGTGGCTGATAAAAAGTCCCGCCAGATGCTTCACCGGGCTAAAAAGATGAATCCTTCGGCAGTAGTGGTAGCAGCAGGCTGTTATGTACAGGCCGCAGGCGAAGAGCTTTTGAAGGACGAGGCTGTGGACATTGTAATTGGAAACAACAGAAAGCAGGATCTGACAGCCATTTTAGACCAGTATTTTGAGGAGCATCAGGGAGCGGAGAATATTATTGACATTGGGAAGACAGGGGAGTATGAGCCGCTTCATATCAGAAAGATTTCAGACCATACCAGAGCCTTCATTAAGGTGCAGGACGGCTGCAACCAGTTCTGCAGCTACTGTATCATTCCCTATACCAGAGGACGCGTCAGAAGCAGGCAGATGGAGGATGTAGTGGGAGAGGTAGAGGAGCTGTCTGCCTCCGGCTACAAGGAGATCGTCTTGACGGGAATTCATTTAAGCTCCTACGGCGCAGATTTTAAGGAGGAGAAAACAGGTCTTTTGGATTTAATTGTACGCCTTGATCAGATTCCGGGAGTAGAGCGGATCCGTCTGGGCTCTCTGGAACCCAGAATTATCACAGAAGAGTTCGCCGGTACGTTAGCGGGGCTTAAGAGCTTCTGTCCTCATTTCCACCTGTCCCTGCAGAGCGGCTGCGACGAGACACTGAAAAGAATGAACCGCCATTATACCACAGAGGATTACGCGTTCCGGTGCAGTATATTGAGAAAATATTTTGAAAATCCGGCCATTACCACAGATGTGATTGTGGGTTTCCCTCAGGAGACAGAGGAGGAGTTTGAGACAACCAGAGAATTCCTGCACCGGATTCATTTCTATGAGATGCATGTGTTCAAGTATTCCAGAAGGGAGGGAACCAGGGCCGCTGTTATGGAGGGACAGATTTCAGAGCAGGATAAAAACAGGAGAAGCGACATTCTCCTGGATCTGGAGGCAGAGCTGTCCAGGGCCTACCGCTGTTCTTTCCTGGGAAAGGAGGAGGAGGTTCTGCTGGAAGAGAGAGTGTCTGTAGATGGCACAGACTATATGATTGGCCATACGAGACAGTATGTGAAGGCAGTGGTTCCCTACCGGGAAGGGCTGAAGAATACAACGGTGAGGGGAAAATTTGAAAAAATGGTGACGGACGAAATCCTGTTTTTGGCAGAAGAATAGGAGCTGTCTGTTATCTTAAGAAATATTTTTCTTGCCGAATGGGATATTTTGGGTTAGAATAAATGAGAGTAGTAGAAGGACGTGAGAGATAACCATGGGTGATATGAAGAATACGCAGTTTTTTAAAACAGTACAGGATGATACAAAGCTGGAGGTGAGCCAGGTTCTGGAGCAGGTATACTTTGCCCTGACAGAGAAGGGCTATAATCCGATTAACCAGATTGTAGGGTATATTATGTCAGGAGACCCCACCTATATCACCAGCCACAAAAGTGCCAGAAGCCTGATTATGAAGGTAGAGCGTGATGAAATTCTGGAAGAGCTGATGAAAAATTATGTAGATACACGGCTTAAGTAAGAGCATAAAAGAGGAGGATCAGATCTGGCAGGAAGAGCCTGCCGCAGGATCTGATCCGCTTTGGCTCTGGATTCAGCCCCAAATGGAGAAAGCAGCTGGCTGTGCAGAGTGGACTGCACGGAAGAGCCGCCGGATATAGGGAAACAGGGAGTTGGCATTGTGCCAGCTTGTTTTATAGTGGGAAAATTTATGGAGAACCAGTAAAATGAGAATAATGGGACTTGATTTCGGTTCTAAAACCACAGGAGTGGCGGTCAGTGATCCGCTGGGAGTGACAGCCCAGGGCGTGGAGACCATAGTGCGCAAGGATGAAAATAAGCTGCGTCAGACCTGTGCCAGAATCGAGGAACTGATTAAAGAATATGAGATTGAAGAGATTGTTTTAGGTTATCCTAAAAATATGAACAATACAGTGGGAGAGAGAGCAGAAAAGACGGAGGAGTTTAAAGCTATGCTGGAGCGCCGGACAGGGAAACCGGTGATTCTCTGGGACGAGCGTCTGACGACTGTAGCTGCTGAGAGGGTGCTTATAGAAAGCGGCGTCCGCAGGGAGAACAGAAAAGCAGTGGTGGATAAGATAGCCGCCGTTTTGATTCTGCAGGGATACCTGGATTCCCGCAAAAATTAGAAAAAGGATAGAAAACAGCAGACAGGAGACAAAATATGAGCGATATGTTTGATAAAATAGATGAAATGGAAAATAAGATTACGCTTCAGTCTGAGGACGGCGAGCCGGTTGACTTTTATGTTCTCGAAGAGACGAAGTTAAATGGGGAAAATTTTCTTCTAGTAACAGATTCTAAAGAGGGGGACGGCGAATGCTACCTTCTTAAGGATATATCAAAACCAGAGGACTCAGAGGCAGTATATGAATTTGTAGAGGAGGACGGCGAGCTTGATTACCTCTCCAGAATTTTCAATGAGCTGATGGGCGATATGGGGATTGAGATAGAATAAGATATCGGAGGTGCGATTTATTTGAAAAAGGATACAAAAAATAATAAGGTAAAAATTATTCCTCTCGGAGGCCTGGAACAGATCGGCATGAATATGACAGCCTTTGAGTATGAGGACAGTATTATTGTGGTGGATTGCGGACTGGCTTTTCCCAGCGATGACATGCTGGGAATCGATCTGGTCATTCCGGATGTCACCTATCTGAAAAATAATATTGACAAAGTAAAGGGCTTTGTGATTACCCACGGACATGAGGATCACATCGGCGCTCTGCCCTATGTGCTGAAGGATGTTCCTGCGCCGGTATACGGCACAAAGCTGACCATCGGACTGATCGAGCACAAACTGAAGGAACACAATATGCTGCGCACCATCAAGAGAAAGGTGGTGAAGCACGGCCAGTCCATTAACCTGGGCTGCTTCAGAGTGGAGTTTGTGAAGACGAACCACAGTATTGTGGACGCTTCCGCTCTTGCGATTTTTACACCGGCAGGCATCATTGTCCACACGGGAGACTTTAAGATCGATTACACCCCTGTATTCGGCGAGCCGGCTGATCTGCAGCGGTTTGCAGAGCTTGGCAAAAAAGGTGTTCTGGCTCTGATGTGCGACAGTACCAATGCCATCCGTCCCGGATTTACCATGTCGGAGAGAACGGTGGGAAAGACTTTCGATGCGATTTTTTCAGAGCATCAGAATAACCGGATTATCGTGGCTACCTTCGCCTCTAACGTGGATCGCGTGCAGCAGATTATCAGTTCTGCCTGTAAGTATGGCAGAAAGGTGGTCATCGAGGGCCGCAGCATGGTAAATGTCATCGGAACAGCCAGTGAGCTGGGCTATATAGACATTCCGGAAGGCACTCTGATCGACATTGAAAATCTGAAAAACTACAGGCCGGAGGACACTGTTCTCATTACTACAGGAAGCCAGGGCGAGTCTATGGCAGCTCTTTCAAGAATGGCGGCAAGCCTTCACAGAAAGGTGTCTATTATGCCGGGCGATGTGGTGATTTTAAGCTCCACCCCGATTCCGGGCAATGAGAAGGCAGTTTCCAGAGTGATCAACGAGCTGTCCATGAAGGGAGCCGAGGTGATTAACCAGGATACTCACGTTTCCGGTCATGCCTGCCAGGAGGAAATTAAGCTTATCTATTCCCTGGTGCGTCCTAAATATGCCATTCCGGTTCACGGCGAATACCGCCACCTGATGGCTCAGAAAAAATTAGCTGAGTCCATGGGAATCCCTAAGGAGAATGTGATTGTCATGTCCTCCGGCGATGTGATAGAGATCGGGGAAGAGGGATATAAGACAGTGGATCACGTTCAGTCAGGCGGTATTCTGGTAGATGGACTGGGGATCGGCGATGTGGGAAATATTGTCCTCAGAGACCGCCAGAATCTGGCTCAGAACGGTATTATTGTAGTAGTGCTCACCCTTGAAAAATACAGTAATCAGCTGCTTGCAGGACCTGATATTGTGTCCAGAGGCTTTGTGTATGTGAGAGAGTCTGAAGATCTGATGGATGAGGCACAGGCCATTGTGGACGCTGCAGTTCAGGACTGCTTAAAGCGCCATGTCAGCGACTGGGGAAAAATTAAGAACATTATCCGCGACAGCTTAAGCGATTTCCTGTGGAAGAGAATGAAGAGAAATCCGATGATTCTTCCGATTATCATGGAGGTATAGCTCCAGGAGATGAGAGACAGCGAAGGAGAGACTGCGAGGAATTGAGATATGAGCCGTAGAACGAGGGAAATTAACCGGGTGACGGGAGGAATTATAAATATCTCCCTGAAGCTGATTCTGCTGGCTCTTGTCTGCATTCTCATGTATGAGGGTGTGACAAGAGGCTACAGCTTCGGCCATGAGATCTTTGCTCCTGCGCCCATGGCCCAGGGAGAGGGAGTGTCAAGGCAGGTGACAGTGGAGAAGGGAATGTCGGCCATGGAGGCAGGAAAACTTTTAAAGGATGAGGGCCTGATTCCCAATGAGTATGTGTTTGCCATAGAAGCTTCCCTTTATGAGTACGAGATCCATCCGGGAACCTACACCTTCAGCACTGCTCAGACCTCTATGGATATGCTTCAGATGCTGGATGACAATCCGGGAGTTTCTGATGAGGATAAAAAGGAGGAAGAATGATTGTAAATGAGAGACTGACCTCCTACCTTCATTCTCTGGATCAGGGAAATGGAGAGCTTTTAGATACGATTGAGGCGGAGGCAGTGAGAGATTTTGTCCCGATTATCAGAAAAGAGACTGGAGCTCTCTTAAAAACGCTGGTGGCTTTAAAGCAGCCCAGAGCGATTCTGGAGGTGGGAACGGCAGTGGGCTATTCTGCCCTTTTAATGGGGCGGGCAATGCCTGAAGACTGTCATATTACTACCATAGAAAAATACGAGAAGCGCCTGCCAGTTGCGAGGGAAAATTTCCAGCGGGCTGGAATGGAGGACAGGATCACCCTGCTTGAAGGGGATGCGGAGGAGATATTAGCGGGTCTTTCTGGAAGCTGGGATTTTATCTTTATGGACGCGGCTAAGGGACAATATCTTCACTGGCTTCCCATGCTTCTTCATCTGATGCCGGAGGGGGGAGTGCTGATTTCTGACAATGTGCTGCAGGACGGTGATTTGATTGAATCACGGTATGCGGTGGAGCGCAGGAACCGCACCATCCACAGCAGGATGAGGGAGTATCTCTATACGCTGACCCACATGGAGGAACTGGAAACTTCCGTGCTTCCCATTGGGGACGGGGTGACAATCAGTGTAAAAAAGTCCGCCTCCAGCCGGAAGAACGCAGCAGAATAATAGAACAGAGGAAGAGATAGATGAGAGAACTGGAGCTTTTAATCCCAGCCGGAAGTCTGGATGTGCTGAAAACTGCCGTCATTTACGGAGCGGATGCAGTATACATTGGAGGAGAGGCCTTCGGACTTCGGGCAAAAGCGAAAAACTTCACAAAAGAAGATATGAAGGAGGGAATTGCCTTTGCCCACGAGAGAGGGGTAAAGGTGTATGTGACCGCCAATATTTTAGCTCATAATGAGGATCTGCCAGGAGTGGAGGAGTACTTCGAGGAGATGAGAGAAGTCAGGCCTGATGCGCTGATCATCTCAGATCCAGGCGTATTTGCCATTGCCAGAAAGGTTCTGCCGGACATGGAGCTTCATGTGAGCACTCAGGCTAACAATACCAACTACGGAACCTTTCTGTTCTGGTACAGCCAGGGAGCCAGGCGCGTGGTGACGGCCAGGGAGCTGTCCTTAAAGGAGATTAAAGAAATCAGGGACAGGATTCCGGAGGATATGGAGATTGAAAGCTTTATTCACGGAGCCATGTGTATTTCCTATTCCGGACGCTGCCTTCTCAGCAATTATTTTGTAGGAAGAGACGCCAACCAGGGCGCCTGCACCCACCCATGCCGCTGGAAGTATTCTGTGGTGGAGGAGACAAGGCCAGGCGAGTATATGCCAGTCTATGAGAACGAGCGGGGAACCTACATTTTTAACTCCAAGGATTTGTGCATGATTGAACATATTCCGGAGATGATTGAGGCTGGAATCGACAGCTTTAAGATCGAAGGACGCATGAAAACGGCTCTTTATGTGGCCACGGTGGCCAGAACCTATCGAAAGGCTATTGACGACTATCTGGAGAGTCCGGAAAAATACAGAGCCAATATGGAGTGGTATAAGGCAGAGATTGGAAAGTGTACCTATCGTGAATTTACCACAGGCTTCTATTTTCATAAGCCGGATTCTACTACTCAGATTTATGACAGCAACACCTATGTGAAGAATTATACCTATATTGGTACAGTGGAGACTGTTTTTGAGGATGGAAGCTTCCAGATGGAGCAGAAAAATAAGTTTACAGTGGGAGAAACCATTGAGATTATGAAGCCGGATGGAAGAAACCTGGCCGTCACAGTAAAAGAGATCAGGAATGAGGAGGGAGAGCAGATGGAAAGCGCTCCCCACCCGAAGCAGATTCTTAAGGTGATACTGTCTGAAGTGCCGGAGACCTATGATATTTTAAGAAGAAGCGAACAGAATGAGGAGAAAGAGGCGGGGCAGGCTGAACGCTAGACGGTCTGCAGGGCTCTTAGAGTGGAACGGGGGATGCGAAAGAGCAGAGATGCTGATTTTGCACCCCCTTTTAGCTCACGGGAAGGAGGAAAAATATGAACTGGATACTGGAGGCAGCGGCAGCACTGTGCCTGCTCTACTATGGGGCTCTGGTGGCGTCTATAGGATTTTCCATTTCATTTTCTCTGTTCTGGCCATTGTGCGCCGCTCTCCTGGGAATGTTTGCTTTGGGACGCCGCTATTATGCGGGACACAGAGAACAGATTCCTGTCTGGGCAGCCGTAGCCGCTGTGACAGCGGCAGGCGCAGTTCTGACGGTTCTGCTGGCAGTCATTGCTCTTATAGGGAGTGGAATTTTGACGGCTACAAAGAACAGTATGGATTATGTAATTGTCCTGGGAGCTAAGGTGGATGGCAGAGAGCCCAGCCGCACTCTGAGAAAACGTCTGGATCAGGCTATTGAGTATGCAGAGAGAAATCCCAACACCTTTCTAGTTCTCTCAGGGGGAAAAGGGGAGGATGAGGAGATTTCGGAAGCCCAGGCTATGTATGAATATCTGCGCTTTAACGGAGTTCCGGAAAATCAGCTGCTGCTGGAGACGCGCTCCACAAACACAGTGGAAAATATTCAGTACAGCCTGGAGGTCATTCGGAAACAGGAAAACTGGAAGGACAGTGTATTCCGCCAGATTTTCGGAGAAGTGGCCCAGAACGCCTACTCGCCGGGAGATCAGCTGGATTCTATCCACATTGGAATCCTGACCAGCGATTTTCATCTGTTCCGGGCTAAGGCCATTGCCAGAAAGCAGGGAGTGAAAAACGTATACGGCATTGCCGCTCCCACAGATATCGGCCTGGCGCCGCATCTGTGGATTCGGGAATGTTTCGCTATATTAAAAGATAAATTTATGGGAAATATATAAGTATTAGAAAGCCCCAAGACAGAATCGAAAGCGCAGCCTGTCGTCAGCCCTTCCGATTCTGTCTTAGACTATTACACTGGCTATTTCAAGAAAAAATTCGAGAAAGAAGAGGGAGATCATATGAGACAAATCACAGATCTGGAGTCCTACAGCCTGAAGGAAGAGAGGTATGTAGAGGAGCTTCATTCCAGGGGATATATTCTGGAGCATAAGAAAACAGGAGCAAGAATTTTTCTGCTGTCCAACGACGATGAGAACAAGGTGTTCTGTATTGGCTTCCGCACGCCGCCGTCAGACAGCACAGGAGTTGCCCACATTTTAGAGCACAGCGTGCTGTGCGGCTCTGAGAAATTCCCGGTGAAAGATCCCTTTGTAGAGCTGGTGAAGGGTTCTTTAAACACCTTTTTAAATGCCATGACCTATCCGGATAAAACGGTATACCCGGTGGCCAGCTGCAATGAGAAGGATTTCCAGAACCTGATGGACGTCTACATGGACGCGGTGCTTCATCCGAATATCTATAAAGAGGAAAAGATTTTCCGACAGGAGGGATGGCACTATGAGATGGAGTCGGAGGACAGCCCTGTCACCTTGAACGGCGTGGTTTACAATGAGATGAAGGGCGCTTTTTCCTCTCCTGAGAGCGTGCTGGACCGTTACACCAGAAATGTCCTCTACCCAGATACCTGCTATGGCTGCGAATCCGGCGGAGATCCGGCAGTAATTCCAAAGCTGTCCTATGAGGATTTCCTGAATTTTCACAGAACCTACTACCACCCGTCCAACAGCTATATCTATCTGTACGGTGATATGGATATGGCGGAGAAGCTGGACTGGCTGGACAGAGAATATCTGTCCAGGTATGACAGGCTGGAAAAAGATTCCAGGATCCGCAGCCAGAAGGCTTTTGATGCGCCGAAGGAGAGAGAGATTTTCTACCCTATCACAGAGTCGGAGTCAGAGGAAAATTCCACCTATCTGTCTGTCAGCAGCGTGGTGGGAGAGCCGTTAAACCCTATTCACTATCTGGCGTTTCAGGTACTGGAGTATGTGCTGATTGATGCGCCGGGAGCGCCTCTTAAAGTGGAGCTTTTAAATGCAGGTATTGGTCAGGATATTCTGGGCGGTTATGAAAATGGAATTTTACAGCCGTATTTCTCTGTGATTGCCAAGGACGCCAACCGGGAGCAGAAGGGAGAATTTCTGGCAGTGGTACAGGGAACACTGCGCAGACTGGCAGATCAGGGTCTGAATAAGAAGAGCCTTCTGGCTGCTGTTAATTATTACGAATTCCGCAGCAGAGAGGCAGATTTCGGCTCCTTCCCCAAGGGACTGATGTATGGTCTTCAGTGTCTGGACAGCTGGCTGTATGAGGGGGATCCGCTGCTCTACCTGGAGTACGAGGAGGCCTTCGCCTTCTTGAAGAGAAGTATAGACGAGGGCTATTTTGAAGATCTGATCCAGACCTGGCTGCTTGACAATCCTTCCACTGCCGTTATTTTAGTAAGTCCGAAGAAAAACATGACTGCCGAGGAGGATAAAAAGCTGGAGGAGAAGCTGGCTGCTTACAGAGAGACTCTGACACAGGAGCAGAGAGCCGCTCTTGTCCAGGCTACGAAGGAATTAAAGGAATACCAGGATACCCCTTCTCCCAGAGAGGATCTGGAAAAAATTCCTCTGCTCAAAAGAGAGGATATCGATCCAGAGCCGGAAAAGCTGATTTTGGAGGAGCGTGAGGAAGAGGGAGTCAAGGTTCTGTTCCACAATATCTTTACCTCAGGTATCGGCTATGTAAAAGCTCTGTTTAATACAGACAGAATTCCCCAGGAGGATATGGCCTACGCGGGACTTTTAAAGGCTGTTTTAGGGGCTGTCAGCACAGAGCATTACAGCTATGGGGAGCTGGCTGACGAGATCAACTTAAACAGCGGCGGAGTGAATTTCAGTATTGTGTCTTATCCGTCTCTGGAGGAACCAGATCAGTTTACGGGCATGCTTGCCTGCACAGCCAGAGTACTCTATGAAAAGCTGGATTTCGGTTTCTCGATTTTGGGAGAGATTCTTACCTCTTCTGTACTGGACGATGAGAAGCGGCTTCTGGAAATTATCAATGAGACAAAGTCCAGGGCGCAGATGCGTTTAAATTCGGCAGGTCATTCTGCAGCTGTGGCCAGAGCCACCTCCTACTTTTCAGCTTCTTCCGCCTATGGGGATGTGACTGGCGGAATCGCCTTCTACCAGTTCCTGGAGGATCTGGCGAAGAATTTTGAGGAGAGAAAGAAAACTCTTATAGAAAAGCTGAAAGAGACGGCAGGACGCCTGTTTACGGCTGACAATCTGACGCTCAGCTTTACGGCGGACGAGAAGGGCTACGATGGAATGAAGAAGAGCCTGAAGCTTCTGACAGACGCACTTCCAGAAACAGGCGGAGAGAGATTTGCCTTTGCCTGTGAGAAAAATAATAAAAATGAAGGCTTTATAACATCCTCCCAGGTCAATTATGTGGCCAGATGCGGAACCTTTGCTGGAAGAGGCCTTTCCTATACAGGAGCGCTTCGGACGCTGAAGGTGATTTTAGGCTATGACTACCTTTGGCTGAATGTCAGGGTCAAGGGCGGCGCTTACGGCGTTATGAACGGAGCCGGACGGACAGGAGAGGGCTACTTTGTATCCTACCGGGATCCAAACCTGGCAGAGACCAACCAGGTATTTGAAAATGTAATAAAATATCTCGAGGAATTTGATGCGGACGAGAGAGACATGACAAAGTATGTCATTGGAACAGTCAGTGATCTGGATGTTCCTCTGCTGGCGCCTTACAAGGGAAGCAAGGCGGATGCAGCCTATTTCTCCCACCTGACAGATGAGATGTTTAAGCAGGAGAGGGAAGAGATCCTGAAGGTGACAAAGGAGGATATTCGGCAGCTGGCTCCTATCATTCGGGAAATTCTAAATACAGGCAGCCTCTGCGTGATTGGAAATGCGGAGAAGATCCGGGAAAACCAGGAGATGTTCGGTGAGGTGAAAAATTTATTTAATTAAGCGTGCAAAGGAGAAAATTTATATGGAGCAGAATTTTAAATCTGGCTTTGTGACACTGATTGGGCGGCCTAATGTGGGAAAATCTACTCTAATGAACCATCTGATCGGGCAGAAGATTGCTATCACCTCTGATAAGCCTCAGACCACAAGAAACAGGATTCAGACAGTTTACACAGATGAGAGAGGACAGATTATTTTCCTGGATACGCCGGGGATACACAAAGCGAAAAACAAGCTGGGAGAATATATGGTCAGCGTGGCGGAGCACACCTTACAGGAGGTGGATGTGATCCTCTGGCTGGTGGAGCCTACCACTTTCATTGGAGCAGGAGAGCGCCACATTGCGGAGCAGCTGAAAAAAGTGAAGACGCCGGTACTTCTTGTGATCAATAAAATTGACACAGTTAAGAATAAAGAGGATATTCTTACCTTTATCGCGGCCTACAAGGATATATGCAGCTTTTCGGAAATTATCCCTGTGTCTGCCTTAAAGGAGATAAATGTAGAGGATGTGAAGGACAGCATTTTCAAATACCTGCCATATGGCCCCCAGTTTTATGACGAGGATACGGTGACGGATCAGCCCATGCGCCAGATTGCGGCAGAGCTGATTCGGGAAAAGGCTCTTCGTATGCTGGACGATGAGATTCCCCATGGAATTGCTGTTACCATCGAGCGTATGACGGAGCGGAAAAATGGCATGATTGACATTGAAGCCACTATTGTCTGCGAGCGCGACTCCCACAAGGGAATCATCATCGGAAAGGGCGGCAGCATGCTCAAGAAGATTGGAACTTCTGCCAGAATGGAGATAGGAAACCTGATGGATACCCAGGTAAATCTGAAGCTGTGGGTGAAGGTGCGCAGGGAGTGGAGAGACAGTGATCTTTACATGAAGAATTACGGGTACAATCCCAAGGATATTTAAAGGAAAGGCAGGGTGAAAACCGTGCGGGAGCTGATTTCAGCCACCGGAATGGTGATCAGCGCGTCCCCGGTCGGGGACTACGACAAACGTCTGGTAATCCTCACAAAAGAGCGGGGGAAGATTACCTGTTTCGCCAGAGGAGCCAAGCGGGCCTCCAGTCTGCTGAGAGCGCCTTCCCGTCCCTTTGTATTCGGCGTATTCACCATGAGCGAGGGGCGGGACGCCTACAATCTTTACAGCGCTGAGGTGGAAAATTACTTCGAGGAACTGTCAAAGGACATGGAGTGTGCCTGCTACGCTTCGTATTTTGCTGAGTTTGCCGGCTACTATGGACGAGAAAATGTGGATGAATCAGAGACCATACGGCTGCTCTATCAGTCCTACCGGGCCCTCTTAAAGCCTGGCATCCCCAATCAGCTGGTGCGCCGTATCTTCGAGCTGCGTCTGATGACCATTGAGGGAGAGTACCGGGAGCTTCCGGAGCGGACGGTCAGTGATTCAGCCGCCTACGCCTGGCAGTTTGTGATTTCCACGCCCATTGAAAAGCTCTATACCTTTCTTCTGACAGAACCGGTGTTTGAGGAGTTTTCCCGGTGTGTGGAGGACAATAAGCGCAGGTATGTGGATCGGGAATTCCGCTCCCTGGAGATTCTCAGGGTGGTTACATAAAATGGCACTTACCTGGCATATGGGAAAAAATTTCTTTTCTTCCATATATTGAAAAGAATACATAAAACAGGTATACTAGAACAATATTGCAGATACCAGGGAACACCTGGCTCTGCAAACGATTCAGGAGGGCAGATGATGAGAAAGGCCAGGCTGATACTTGCTGCAGTGGCTGCAGGAGTGCTGTTGGCAGGCTGCAGCGGCGGGAAGAACGCGTTTTCCCCGGATCAGAGCTGCGTCTATGTCTCCGGAGACGGGACGCTTAGGAGCGCTCTGGTTCTTGAGTCAGAAGAAAGTTTTGATGAGGGAGAGCTGAAGGAATTTTTAGAGGGAGCGGTCAGCCGTTTTAATGAGAAAAGCGGTAAAGGAGAGGATGGCGGTCCTGTGTTCCTCGAATCCTGTACTGCAGAAAAGGGCGTTATGAAAGCGGTGTTTGAGTACGAGAGCGCCGACGCTTTGATTTCTTTCAGACAGAGCGACGAAAACGAAGACAGCAGCAACACATTTTCAAGTATTGAGGTAAAGAGCGCGGCAGAGGCCGGAACAGCCGGATGGCTTTCCGGAGAGTTGATAAAGGCCGACGGTTCTCCGGCTTCCGGGCTGGACGCCGCCAAAGAAAAACACGCGGCGGCCGTATCTGTTCAGGGAGGAGGCGTCCTGGAGACAGAGGGAGAGATTCTCTATGTGAGCGCAGGTGCGCAGATTCTTGACAGTATGTCTGTGAAGCTTTCGGATGGAGAAACGTCAGTTGTCGTGTTTAAAGAAAAATAAGCGATAAGCAGGAGGTTTATTTATGGAAAAGACGATGGAAAAAATTGTAGCGTTAGCGAAGTCCAGAGGCTTTGTATACCCGGGATCCGAGATATATGGAGGCCTTGCAAATACATGGGATTACGGCAATCTGGGTGTGGAGCTTAAAAATAATGTAAAGAAGGCCTGGTGGCAGAAGTTTGTGCAGGAAAGCCCATATAACGTAGGCGTAGACTGCGCTATCTTAATGAATTCCCAGACCTGGGTGGCGTCCGGCCATTTAGGAGGCTTTTCCGATCCGCTGATGGACTGCAAATCCTGTAAGGAGAGATTCCGTGCAGACAAGCTGATTGAGGACTATATGGCGGAAAATAATATTGAGATTGAGGGCTCTGTGGACGGATGGTCTCAGGAAGAGATGAAGAAGTATATCGATGATCATAACATCTGCTGCCCAAGCTGCGGAAAGCACGACTTCACAGATATCCGTCAGTTCAACCTGATGTTTAAAACCTTCCAGGGCGTAACAGAGGATGCAAAGAATACTGTATATTTAAGACCTGAGACTGCTCAGGGTATTTTCGTGAATTTCAAGAATGTTCAGAGAACATCCAGAAAGAAGATTCCATTTGGAATCGGACAGATTGGAAAATCTTTCCGTAATGAGATTACTCCTGGAAACTTCACTTTCCGTACCAGAGAGTTTGAGCAGATGGAGTTAGAGTTTTTCTGCGAGCCTGGCACTGATTTAGAGTGGTTTGCATACTGGAAACAGTACTGTATCGACTGGCTGCAGAACCTGGGAATCAAGCCGGACGAGATGCGCGCCCGCGATCACTCTCCGGAGGAGCTGTGCTTTTACAGTAAGGCTACCACGGATCTGGAGTTCCTGTTCCCCTTCGGCTGGGGCGAGCTTTGGGGAATTGCAGACAGAACAGACTATGACCTGACCCAGCACCAGAACGTATCTGGACAGGACATGACCTACTTTGACGATGAGAAGAAGGAGAAATATATTCCATATGTAATCGAGCCGTCCCTGGGCGCTGACCGCGTGACGCTGGCATTCCTCTGCTCTGCATACGACGAGGAGGAGATTGGAGAGGGAGATGTGAGAACGGTTCTTCATTTCCACCCAGCTATCGCTCCTGTGAAGGTAGGCGTGCTCCCTCTGTCCAAGAAGTTAAACGAAGGCGCTGAGAAGGTTTACGCAGAGCTTTCTAAGTATTACAACTGTGAGTTTGACGACAGAGGAAATATCGGAAAGAGATACAGAAGACAGGATGAGATTGGAACTCCGTTCTGTGTAACCTACGACTTTGATTCTGAGACAGACGGCGCAGTTACAGTCCGCGACCGTGATACTATGGAGCAGGTAAGAGTGCCGATTACAGAGCTGAAGAGCTACCTGGAGGACAAATTCCGCTTCTAAAATCAGAACGGTTTGAAGCGTTGTTTTTGAAGATTTTTCCCAGTTTTTACACAGAGACGGCTGCAGACTTTACAAAAAAGGCGTAAGATTAAAAAGGATTCAGGAAAAACTGAAGACGAGGCGGCCGCAGAAATGACAGGGGAAAGCTGGATTTCCGTTTTCTGTCGCTGATGATATGAAATCTGAAGAATTGAAAACAAAATAACAGAAAATAAAAACCGCTCCGGCTGGACGTGATAGTCTGCCTGGAGCGGTTTTTTTGGAGCGCCATTATTTTAAAACGTATAGGTTAAGCTGCAAATCAGTTTCAGACAGACGCTGTCTGCCGATCCAGTACTTGAAGCGCTTTTCGGAACTGGAAGGTAAAGAGAATCGCAGTGAAAGTTACAGCTAAAATATCTGCGATTGGTTCTGACAGATAGACAGAGATAGTCTGATCCATAGGCAGAATCCGAGGCAGCAGATAGATAAGCGGCAGGAGGAGGACAAATTTTCTCACAACTGCCACAGCGATGGACGCCTTAGCATTTCCGAGCGAGGTGAACGTCATCTGGCAGGCCATCTGGATACCAAAGATAAACAGAGCGGCCATATAGATACGCAGAGCTCTGGCGGAGAACTCTACCAGCTGTGGATCGGAGGTAAAGATACTGGCGAATTTGGAAGGGAACAGCATAATTCCGCCCCAGAGCAGACAGGCATAGAAGAGACTGCTCTTTAAGAGGAGAAAATAGGCCTTCTTTACCCGGCTCTTATTGCCGGCTCCATAGTTGTAGCTGATGATGGGCTGAGCTCCCTGCCCAAGCCCTTGAAGAGGCAGCATGGCGAACTGCATGACGCTGGTAAGAATAGTCATAGCTCCGACTGCGATATCGCCTCCGTAGTTTAAAAGGGAAGAGTTAAAGCAGACAGAAATAACGCTCTCGCTGGCCTGCATAATAAAGGTAGCCAGTCCCAGGGCAATACAAGGCAGAAATATCTTTGGGTTCAGACGCATATATTTCGCACGAATACGCAGGAAGGTTTTCTTTCCTGCCAGGAAGGACAGCACCCAGATGCAGGAAACCGCCTGAGAGAGAACTGTGGCTGCCGCAGCTCCCCGGACGCCCATTCCCAGACCAAAGATGAAAATCGGATCCAGCACAATGTTCAGAACAGCTCCAATGAGAACAGACAGCATGCCGATTTTGGCGAAGCCCTGAGCGGTAATAAAGGCGTTCATACCCAGAGTAAGCTGGACGAAGATGGTTCCCATGGCATAAATATTCATGTAGCTGACAGCATAACTGATGGTGTTTTCACTGGCGCCGAAGGCCATGAGGAAATCACGGTTCCAGATGAGAAGGACAGCAGTCAGCACAGCTGATACCAGAACCTGCAGAAAAAAGCAGTTTCCCAGTATATTTTCTGCTAAATTCTGTTCCCCGCGGCCCATAGCAATTGATGCCCGGGGAGCGCCTCCGGTGCTTACAAGGGCTGCGAAGGCAGATACAATCATAATAATCGGCATACAGACGCCGACTCCCGTCAGAGCCATAGGACCGTCTCCGGGAATATGGCCGATGTAAATACGGTCTACAATGTTATAGAGCATGTTGATAAGCTGAGCAGCCACAGTGGGAAGCGCTAGATTACGAAGCAGCCTTCCAACAGGCTCTGTTCCTAGAAAATCTTTATTTTCTGTCATTTACGGTTCACTCCTTTGAATTTAAAAGATGCTGGGGTCAAAAGGGACTTTACCCCTGTTCTCAAGTCCTGCCAGGGCATTTTCAAAGATTCTGGCGTTGAGGGACTGAAAAAGAGAGAATTCATCCTCTGAAAAACCGGAGAACAGCTGGGCCTGAAAGGCCAGGCGGGCTCTTTCGATTTTTGCCAGAATTTCCTGTGATTCTTCAGTCAAATGCAGATGGCTTTTACGCCGATCACCCAGATCACGCTCCCGGGTGAGAAGTCCCCGTTCAATGAGACTGTCTGCAGCCTGGGAAACATTGCCTTTTTTAAACATACGCAGTTCCACAATGTCACTGGCCGTGTCCCTTCCGGGATTATTGTGCAAAAATGCCAGAATTTCAGCTTCCATATGAGAAAGATTATAATAAAGGCAGATAGGCTTCAATAAAAGCTCATAAAATTTGACAATTCTCCGGATTCCAAAAAGCAGCTCTGTGCGGCTGTTCATAGAACATCCTCCCCTCTTCAGTACCTGTTTTCCGCCATGAAAGGCAGCAGGCATACATGAGTCTGGAAAAGTTCTAAAAAGAACTATTTTCCCTGTCACATATTGTACCCCTTTTAAGAAAGTTGTCAAGAGCAAATAAAGGGCAGGAAACAGGTGACAAAACAGAAAACTTAAGATAAAATAGAGAGAATGTCCTGAATCTGGCGGAACAGGACATAGAGAAAGAATAGAAGGGTGAAAGGATGACTTGAGTTATGGGACAGAATACTGCGAATCTTCTGGAGGATCCAATCAAGGCGCTGTACAGAAAATATCTGCTTCCGTCTATCAGCGCTACGCTTGTGACCTCTATTTATATTTTGGCTGACACGATGATGATTGGCCGTGGTGTGGGGCCGGTGGGAATCGCCGCCTTAAACCTGCTTCTGCCTGTATTCAGCCTGTTTTTCGGAACAGGCATGATGTTTGGAGTAGGGGGAAGCGTACTGTTCTCTATTTCCAGAGGAAGGCAGGAAGAGACTATGTGCCGCCGATATTTTACAGCGGCTTTGTTTCTGGCGCTTTTTGTGGGAATTATTTACGGAGTGGGTTTTCTGGTATTTTTTGATCCAGTGACAAAATTTCTCGGGCGCAATGAGAGCATGGATCTGTTTGTACGCCAGTACGGGAAGATTTTGATTGCAGGAGCTCCGATTTTTGTCTGTTCTTCGTTTTTCCAGGCCTTTGTCCGCAACGACAGAGAGCCGAAACGGGCTATGGCCGCGGTGATTACAGGAGGAGTGTCCAATGTAATTTTGGACTATGTGTTTATCTTCCCTATGAATCTCGGCATGGCCGGAGCCGCTGCTGCCACAGTGATCGGCTCTATGATTACGGTAGCGATTCTCTTAACTCACTTTGTCTCTCCGGTTAATACTTTAAAATTGTCCAAGCGATTCGGCTTCCGGGAGATGAAAGCAGCAGCGGTCAACGGAGCTTCCAGCTTTCTGGTGGAAATGACCAGCGGAATTGTCGTTTTCCTGTTCAACAGGCAGCTGCTAAGCTATGTGGGAGATCTGGGCGTGGTGGTGTACGGAATTGTGTCCAACAGCGCGTTGATTGCGTCCTCCATCTTTAACGGAATTTCCCAGGCGGCTCAGCCAGTGATGGCGATCAATTTCGGCGCGGGAAAGAAGCTCCGCGTGGAGGATACCAGACGCATGGCTTTAAAGGCCGCTGCTGCCGCTGGAGTTTTGTTTACTGCTGTTGGCCTGTTCTGCCCGCAGATTCTGGTATACGCTTTCGTGGAGCCGACAGAGGAGATCATGAGTATGGGAGTCACGGCAGTCCGGATTTATTTCCTGTCATTTCTGGCTGCAGGATCCAACGTGCTGTTTGCCACTTACTTCCAGTCTGTGCTGAAGCCTGGTTTTGCCATGACGATTTGTATGCTGAGAGGAATCGTGTTAAATGGAGCGTTTGTGTTCCTGCTTCCTATGGCCTTTGGAGTAAACGGAATATGGGCAGCTATGACAGCTACAGAGTGCGTAACGCTTTTGTGCGCGGTCTTCATGTTAAAAAGGGGAAGAAAAACCGCATAAATTGGAAAGATTTGCAGAAACCCCCTTTACTAGTTACAAGATTATGTTATAATATTCACGAAGGCGGAAGAATACTGGGCAAATGCCTGTTAATCCTATCCGCCGCGGTCACAGTCCGTTTTACAATCAAGCGGGTATTCCCGCAAAACAATAGGAGGAAAACAACTTATGGCAAACAAGTGGGTTTATTTGTTCAGCGAAGGCGATGCAACCATGAGAAACCTGTTAGGTGGTAAGGGCGCTAACCTGGCTGAGATGACAAAATTAGGCCTTCCGGTTCCGCAGGGCTTCACAATCACTACAGAGGCCTGCACACAGTATTACGAGGACGGCAGAAAGATCAATGACGAGATCATGGCTCAGATCATGGATCATATCTCCAAAATGGAAGAGATCACAGGAAAGAAATTCGGTGATAAGGAGAACCCGCTTCTTGTTTCTGTTCGTTCCGGAGCCAGAGCTTCCATGCCAGGTATGATGGATACAATCTTAAACCTCGGTTTAAACGAGGAAGTAGTAGAGGTTCTTGCTAAGAAGTCCGGCAATCCGCGTTGGGCTTGGGACTGCTACAGAAGATTTATCCAGATGTTCTCCGATGTAGTTATGGAAGTAGGTAAGAAGTACTTCGAGGAATTAATTGATAAGATGAAGGCTGAGAAGGGCGTTACACAGGACGTAGAGCTTACTGCTGAGGATTTAAAGGAGCTGGCTAACCAGTTCAAGGCTGAGTACAAAGAGAAGATTGGCGAAGACTTCCCAACAGATCCGAAGACTCAGTTAATGGAGGCTATCAAGGCTGTATTCCGTTCCTGGGACAACCCACGTGCCAATGTATACCGTCGTGACAACGATATCCCATACTCCTGGGGTACTGCTGTAAACGTACAGATGATGGCATTCGGAAACATGGGCGAGACTTCTGGTACAGGCGTTGCCTTCACACGTGACCCAGCTACAGGTGAGAAGCACCTGATGGGCGAGTTCTTAATGAACGCTCAGGGCGAGGACGTAGTTGCAGGTGTCCGCACACCTCAGAAGATCGATCAGTTAAAAGAGGTTATGCCGGAGGTTTACGAGCAGTTCGTAGGAATCTGCCATACTCTTGAGAACCATTACAGAGATATGCAGGATATGGAGTTCACTATCGAGGATAAGAAGCTCTATATGCTCCAGACACGTAACGGTAAGAGAACAGCTAAGGCTGCCTTAAAGATTGCCTGCGATTTAGTAGACGAGGGCATGATCACAGAGGAGAAGGCAGTTACCATGATCGACCCGAGAAACCTGGATACACTGCTTCACCCACAGTTCGACGCTAAGGCATTAAAGGAGGCTGCTCCGGTTGCTCAGGCTTTAGCTGCATCTCCAGGCGCTGCATGCGGTAAGATCGTCTTCACAGCAGAGGACGCTAAGGAGTGGGCTTTAAAGGGCGAGAAGGTAGTTCTGGTTCGTCTTGAGACATCCCCAGAGGATATCGAGGGTATGAAGGCTGCTCAGGGTATCTTAACAGTCCGCGGCGGTATGACATCCCACGCAGCAGTAGTTGCACGTGGTATGGGAACATGCTGCGTATCCGGCTGCTCTGAGATCGCTATGGACGAGGCTAACAAGAAGTTCGTTCTGGCTGGCAAGGAGTACCATGAGGGAGACTGGTTATCCATCGACGGATCCACAGGTAAGATCTATGACGGCGTTATCCCGACTGTAGATGCTTCCATCGTCGGCGAGTTCGGAAGAATCATGGCTTGGGCTGATAAGTACAGAAGATTAAAGGTTCGTACAAACGCTGACACACCGGCTGACGCTAAGAAGGCCCGCGAGTTAGGCGCTGAGGGTATTGGTCTCTGCCGTACAGAGCATATGTTCTTCGAGGGTGACAGAATTGATGCATTCCGCGAGATGATCTGCTCCGATACAGTAGAGGAGAGAGAGGCAGCTCTTGAGAAGATCCTTCCGGTACAGCAGGGAGACTTTGAGAAGTTATATGAGGCTCTTGAGGGCAACCCAGTTACTATCCGTTTCCTGGATCCGCCGTTACATGAGTTCGTTCCTACAGAGGAAGAGGACATCAAGAAGCTGGCTGATGCTCAGGGCAAGACAGTTGAGCAGATTAAGACCATCATTGACTCCTTACATGAGTTCAACCCGATGATGGGACATCGTGGATGCCGTCTGGCGGTGACATATCCGGAGATTGCAAAGATGCAGACAAAGGCTGTTATCCGCGCAGCTATCAACGTACAGAAGGCACACGCTGACTGGACCGTTAAGCCGGAGATCATGATTCCGCTTGTAGGCGATGTAAAAGAGTTAAAGTATGTTAAGAAGGCAGTTGTTGAGACAGCAGACGCTGAGATCGCAGCAGCAGGTATTGATCTGAAGTATGAGGTTGGTACTATGATCGAGATCCCGAGAGCATGCGTAACAGCTGACGAGATCGCAAAAGAGGCTGAGTTCTTCTGCTTCGGTACAAACGACCTGACACAGATGACATACGGCTTCTCCCGTGACGATGCAGGCAAGTTCTTAAACGCTTACTACGACGCTAAGATCTTCGAGAACGATCCATTCGCTAAGCTGGATCAGGACGGCGTAGGCAAGCTTATGGAGATGGCTATTAAGTTAGGTAAGCCAGTTCGTCCAGAGCTTCATGTAGGTATCTGCGGTGAGCACGGCGGAGATCCGTCTTCTGTAGAGTTCTGCCATAAGATTGGTCTGGACTATGTGTCCTGCTCACCATTCCGCGTGCCGATCGCAAGACTGGCAGCAGCTCAGGCAGCTCTGAACAACAAATAAGATGAAATAAGATTCAGTCTTTTGCAAAGCAGATGAGACTTGAGGAAAGAAAAGCCCCCATGCTTCTGGCGTGGGGGCTTTTTGGCGATCTGGGCAGAGTGATGTTTCTCGTTTTTCTGTGCTGAATCAGGTATATGTTCAGCTTGGCTTGCTGTTCACCTTGCTATTTACCCACGCATAGGATGCAAAAAGCAAATATATAGTAAAATGATTGCTTTTTACTGCAAATAGAGATATAATAAAAGCAGAAATAAAACGCAAAAATAATTATGAAAAGACGAGGGAAGTGATGATATGGCACAAATTAGTATTCGTGTAGAAGACGAAGTCAAAAAAAGTGCAGAACAGACGCTTGACGCGATTGGCTTAAGCATGTCGACTGCAATTAACATTTTCTTGAAAACAGTTGCCAGAGAAAAACGTATTCCTTTTGAACTATCTGCCGACCCGTTTTATTCTAAAAGCAATATGGAATATCTTGAAAAAATTGTGGCAGGTATCAATGACGGAACCGCAAAATTAGCAGAGCATGATTTGATTGAGGCAGACTGATGCGGCTATTATGGGAAGAGAGTGCATGGGAAGATTATATCTTCTGGCAGACGCAGGACAGAAAGACATTAAAACGGGTCAATGCTCTTATAAAAGACATTCAGAGAAGTACGTTTGAGGGTATCGGCAAGCCAGAGCCATTAAAAGGAAAGTTAAGCGGTTACTGGAGCCGGCGAATTGATGAGACCAACCGCATTGTCTATTGTGAGAAAGATGGGGCAGTTATTATAGCCGCCTGCCGGGGACATTATGATGATTAAAGGTATCCTTATACTGATGATGTCCTGAAGTTCAGGCAGCTCTGAACAACAAATAAGATGAAATAAGATTCAGTCCTTTGCAAAGCAGATGAGACTTGAGGAAAGAAAAGCCCCCATGCTTCTGGCGTGGGGGCTTTTGACAGTAATATTATTATATTATAGAAGTTTTACAATGAGAGAAGCTGCCAGCATCAGCATCCCCAAGTTTCGTATAAGACAAGAAAAATGGGAAGCAGGCTTTGCCTGTTTGACAGTCATTGTCAAAAGAAGCAAGGCAATAATGCAGAGCATGATAATACAAAAAGGCATAGTCCAGTCGAAAACATATAAAACAGACGCCAGAAAATATAAAACGCTCAAAAAACTGTTTATGAGAGTTTTGTTTTGAATCAATTCTTTCAAAAAATCACTTCCACTTCTGAAATTGTAGCAAATTTTTACGGAAAGATTAGTATAGAAGTATTAGAATACCATTGTGGATACCCCCTTTTATAAGTTTTTTGTGATAGAATCATCATAGCACGACTATTTAATATAGTCAATAATAAAAAGTGAATTTTTATGTAAAATTTTAAGTTGAATAAATGATAAAAAAGTGATATCGTATAAATAACTATAAAACATAGTCGCAAGGAGTGGGTGATGACCATCAATACTAGAATAACACCGTCAGAGGAAGAAATTATGGAGCTTTTATGGAAAGAAGCACGATGGATGACAATACGTGAAATGATGGATCATTTTGAAAAAAATGGAAAAAATTGGAAACGCCAGACACTTAATACCTTTTTAGTGCATCTGATAGAAAAAGGGCTGGTGATAAAAAATGATAGAAAATATATTTATGCATACAGCAAGAAGCAATTTCAAACAGATTTTGCATGTTATATGCTGGATGACTGGTATGAAGGCTCTGTAAAAAATTTTGTATCTGCACTTTCAGGCTCCTCTAAACTAACACAGGAAGACGCAAATGAACTGAAAAGATATTTGGAGGAGTTGTCCGCGCAGCAGGAAGAATAAAATGAGAATTATTATCTCTACATCATTAACAGGAAGTATTTTTTTATTATTAGTATTATTGTTTAGAAGGATATTTCATTTATCTCAAAATGTTGTTTGGAATTACAAAATGCTGAAAGCAGATATTTTATTATTTTTACTTCCGCTTGGATGGTGCAAAAATGTATTGCTTTACTTATTTTCCAGATATGGTTTTTTTTCTCTAACAGTTAAGGATATAATTTATAGAGGAAGCGAACCTGTATTAGTAGTAACACAGAAAGGGATGCATGTAAATCCAGAACTAAGGGGTGAAATAATTTTTAGTGCTGTTTGGATTGGTATTACATTATATCTGCTTTTAAAATGGTATTTGGAATATAAAAAATTTAAGAAAATAGTTTTTCAAACTACTTATTTAAAAAATGAACAGTTTGGAGATATATTGGAGCAATATAAAAAAGAATTGAAATTGCATAAAAAAATTGATGTTTACTGCGCAGGGGAGATGAATAAAACTTTTACTACAGGTGTGTTCAAACCTGCAGTGGTGCTTTCAGAAAAAAATGTTCAGGAAAATAGTTTTTTTGAATTAAAACATGAACTTGTACATATTAAAAATTATGATATGGTGTGGAATATGCTTAGATATTGCGCCGTATGTTTAAACTGGTTTAATCCTTTTATATACATAGCAATAAAAGAGTTAGAGCGATTTACTGAGTTAAATTGCGACTGCGAAGTTGTCAAAAATTTAAGCCAGAAAGATAGAATTAAATACGGATATATCATCATACAAGCAGCAGAGGAAAACTGTTTGTATGAAACTTATGCTTCTGCTTTGAATTCGGGAAAAACAAATATAAGAGAAAGGGTGGAGTTTATTATGAAGGGAACAAGAAAAAAGAAGAAAGCAGCTGTATTAGTTTTAACAACAGGTTTGATTGCTGCGGTAAGCGGAATTCCGGTATTTGCTTATCAAGGAACAAAAAATTTGTACATGGATTCTAAATGCAGAGAGGAATTGTTTGTAGTGGATGATCCGGACAATTATGTTGTATTTTCTGAGAGCATGAACAGTGGAAAGATAGAAAAACTGCCTTACCAAGAGTATTTTACTGATGAAAATGGAAATATTTATCCGGCTAATCCATCAGAACAAGAACTGCATAGAGCATGTTCTCATATCTATGTGAAAGGGGAAGTGACAGTTCATGAAAAACAAGCGGATGGAAGCTGTAAAATAAAGTATTATGAAGCAGAGCGCTGTACAAAATGCGGACATGTTGTACGGGGAAGGCTGATTAGAACAGAGACATACAATCCTTGTCCGCATTAATTTTGTAACAATATTAAAAAGAGCAGATATTAAAGAGGAACTTAGTGTCTATAGAAATATCTGCTCTTTTTCCTTCATCTCATTGTCATTTCTCTCATTCAATGCTACTATTACCTGTACACCTATTTAAAACAGAATGAAACGGAGGACGCTTCTTTGGAAAATACGAGAAATCAGGATGGAATTGGGGAAAAGGAACTCTTAGCAGCCAGCTTTGGAACCAGTTATCAGGATACCCGCTGCCGGACAATCGGAGCGATTGAGGAGGATTTGGAACAGGCCTTTCCAGAGTATTCAATCAGAAGAGGATTCACCAGCCGGATGATTATTAACAGGGTAAAAATCAGAGATCAGATTGAGATTGACAGTCTGGAGGAGGCCCTGAAACGGGCGGCTGACAATGGAGTGAAACGTCTGATTGTCCAGCCTACCCATATGATGGGAGGATTTGAATACATGGCTCTTGTAAACAAAGTGAAGGAGCAGGCACATTTTTTTGAAGCTGCTGCGGTTGGCAAGCCCCTTCTAACCTCAGAGGAGGACTTTTTAGCTGTGATTCAGGCTCTTGCAGAGGAGACATCGGAGTATGACGATGGGGAGACGGCAATCTGCTTTATGGGGCATGGTACAGAAGCCCAGGCTAACCAGGTATATCGAAAGCTGCAGGAGATGTTCTGGGCGGTGGGACATGAAAACTATTTTGTAGGCACCGTGGAGGCGGAACCTGGACTGGAGGAGGTGCTTGGGCAGGTGAAGGCGGGATCCTATAAGAAGGCGGTTCTTCAGCCTTTGATGATTGTGGCGGGAGATCACGCCAGCAACGACATGGCAGGCGATGAGGAGGGTTCCTGGAAAAGGACCTTTGAAGATGCGGGATATGAGGTATCCTGCATTTTGAAGGGACTGGGAGAGCTGGAGAAAGTCCGCCGCATCTTTATAGAACACGCAGAAGAGGCAGAGTCCAGCCTTTCAGAGGCATAGAAGAGAAAACAGAGCTGTAATTTTCATGAAAATGAATACCACCCCCTGATTATGGCAATCATAAAGCCATAGGGAATCACTCCCTGAATGCTTAAAATCAGGAGGAAGCTTTATGGAATCTATTTTAAAGAATACGGAGACAGCCAAAAACCTTATGAGAGCCTTTGCAGGAGAGAGCCAGGCCAGAAACAGATACACTTTCGCGGCAGCAGCAGCTAAAAAGGAGGGACTTCCTGTCATAGAAGCAGTCTTTCAGTTTACAGCGGCTCAGGAAAAGGAACACGCAGAGGTATTTTACCGTTTTTTGAAGGAAATGACAGGAGATAGTATTCAGATTGACGGAGGATATCCAGTGGACGGCTGGGATAAAACCCTGGATCTTCTGAAGGCGGCGCGGCATAATGAATTTGAGGAGTACAGAGACGTTTACCAGAATTTCGGA
This sequence comes from Clostridium sp., assembly GCA_018377235.1. Classification (GTDB taxonomy): domain Bacteria; phylum Bacillota; class Clostridia; order Lachnospirales; family Lachnospiraceae; genus Otoolea. The sequence continues at coordinate 158,038 of JAGZZT010000004.1, read as the reverse complement.
AATATTGCCCTGGACGAGGGATTTGACAGGATTGGACAGGTATTCCACATGATCGCGGAGGTAGAGAAGACTCATGGAGATCGGTTTGATCTGCTGGCGGGGCTTTTGGAGAAAAGCCAGCTGTTCGCCTCAGAGGTGGAGACTGGATGGGTATGCTTAAACTGCGGCTATGTGTATCATGGAACCTTTGCGCCGAAATACTGTCCTGTCTGTGAACATGAACAGGGCTGGTTTATCCGCATGGAGTTGGCGCCCTATGCCGGAGCTTATAAAACGTTAAAAAAATAAACAGGCTGCAGGGGAGACAGATGCATGGAACGTATAAAACTTTGCAGAAGTCAGGCAGAAATAACGAAGAAAGAGGAAACGCCATGACAGGACTGGGATGGGCCCTTTTAGGCCTGGCGGGATTGGGAGCAGGCTTCTTTGCCCGCTCAGAATATGAGAAAAAACATTTTGTGACAGAAACTTTTGAACTTACGTCAGAAAAGATGAGAGAGCCGGAGAGAAACTTTGTGTTTCTCTCTGACCTGCATAACAATCAGTTTGGAGAACATCAGGAAATACTGCTTCAGGCGATTTCCAGGATAAGGCCGGACGCAGTGCTTATAGGCGGCGATATGATGGTGTGCAAACGGGGAAAGCTGGATTTGAAGCCGGCTCTGGAACTTGTGAGAGCGCTGGCTAAAGAGTATCCTGTTTTCTATGCTAATGGAAATCATGAAGAGCGGATGAAGCGGGAAGCTGAGACGTATGGAGACAGCTATCAGGTATTCTGCCGGGAGCTTAAGAAGGCGGGAGTACATTATCTCTCCGATGAATCGGCAGAATTTGGGGAGGATATCAGGATTATCGGCTGCAATATGAAGGAAGCCTATTACCGCCATCGTTTTACTGTGCCGCAGATGGAAGAAGGAGAACTGGAACGCCATGTGGGAGCGGGCGATTCCAGCAGGTATCAGATTTTTCTCCTTCACTCTCCTCTGTTTTTTGAAGAGTGCTGCAGATGGGGAGCAGATCTGACTCTTTGCGGCCATTTCCATGGCGGAACCATCCGACTTCCGTTTCTGGGGGGAGTGATGACTCCCCAGTTTCAGTTTTTCCTTCCCTGGTGTGCCGGTCGCTTTGACAGGGAAGGAAAAACCATGATCGTCAGCCGCGGACTGGGAACTCATTCTATTAATATCAGGTTTCACAATAAGCCCCAGCTGGTACATATCCGTCTGAAGAAAAAAGAGAATTGACGTCTGGCAATTAGTCCATACAGCCGGGGCAGAATGCGGCGCAGCCTGACGGAGTGACAGCGCAGCCCCCCATAGCGGTTTCACGCAGCTCCTGGGGAAGACGTTTGCCCACTGCGTACATAGCGTCCAGCATTTCGTCAAATGGAATTAACTGGTGGACTCCGCTTAAGGCGATCTCGGCGGCGGCCAGGGCATTGGCTGCGCCGGCGGCGTTCCTTCCCTGGCAGGGACATTCCACCAGTCCTCCGATGGGATCGCAGACAAGTCCCAGCATATTCATCAGTACCGTAGAAGCTGCATCGAGGCACTGAACGGGCGTACCGCCCATAAGCTCAACGGCGGCCGAGGCAGCCATAGCAGATGCCACTCCTACCTCGGCCTGACATCCTCCCACAGCTCCTGCCACTGTAGCGTTGCGCATAGCCAGATATCCGATAGCCCCCGCGTTAAACAGGGCGTTCAGGATCTGACTGTCGGAAAGTTCATATTCTTCCTGAAGAGCCAGGAGAAGTCCAGGTACAATGCCTGAGGAGCCGGCGGTGGGAGCCGCCACAATCAGTCCCATGGAGGAATTGACTTCCAGAACGGCCATGGAGAAAGCGATAGCACGGCTGAGTACAGAGCCGGCCATGCTTTTTCCGGCCAGACGGCGTTCATGGATCAGCTTGGCCTCTCCACCGATCAGGCCGCCCATAGATTTTTTCGGTTCGGCCAGGGGAGAGTGGGCTGATTCCTTCATAATTTCTAAAACGCGGTTCATACGTGCTTCTACCGCCTCTTCGGAAGTTTCTCCAAGTTCGCATTCTCTCTGTTTCATTACCTGGGAAATAGGCAGATCACAGCTTTCGCACAGTTTAAGCAGTTCTTTTCCGTTTTTAAAATCCATATCAGCAGTCACCTCCTTACAGTTCAATCAGCATAACGTCTTTTACATTGGGATTTTTACGGATTTCATCAGGAATGCCCTTGGGCAGAATACCGTCGAATTCCACGATACTGTAGGCAGTGCTGCCCTTGGCCTCTCGAAACAGCTTTAAAAAGGCGATATTTACGTTGGCTTTGCTGAGACATCCTGTAATGTGGGCGATGACACCCTGCTTGTCCCGCTGAATGACGATCAGAGTATTGTATTCGCCGGAAAAATCTACCTCTGCCTGATTAATGCGGGTGATGCGGATTTTTCCGCCGCCCAGAGATTCGCCGCGGACATTCATCTGGCGTCCGGAGGCGCTGGTCATGGCAATATCTACTGTATTGGGGTGTACATCTGTTTCGATTTCATTAGGGGTAAAGGAAAACTCAATTCCGCGTTCCCTGGCAATAGAAAAGGAATCTGGAATTCTCTTGTCGTCAGTGGAAAAGCCCATAATTCCTCCTAAAAGGGCGCGGTCAGTGCCGTGCCCCCGGTAGGTCCTGGCAAAGGAGCCGTACAGGGTAAAGTCAGCCCGCACAACGGGGCAGTTAAACATTTTTCTGGCCATGAGAGCAATAGAAGCGGCTCCGGCCGTATGAGAGCTGGACGGCCCGATCATGTTCGGCCCCAGCACGTCGAAAACACTGATAAATGTCATAGACAATCTGTTCCTCCAGAATGATTTGCGTTTTAGTTATTATATACCATATCAGCAGGAAAACAAGCGGCTGCGAAGCAGACATTTGTTTTCACCTGATATGGCAACGACAAAATGTTTCAGCTGCCAAAGGCAGCGGCAGATGTGCGCAGCACAGCTGCATTTTAGAGTTATTATACCACATTCACTAAGCTCGAAAAGACCTCGCTAAGTACTCATATTATACCACAAACGGGCGAAAGAACGGAAGGAAAGAAATTTTTCAGTGACTTTCAAGTGGAACAAGAAAAATTTCTTTTTTTCCGTTAAGTTCCTGCCAGTTTACTTTACCCTTCAAATCTGCTATACTTGGATTCCATGGGCCGTGCAGAAGGATGCTGTCGGCCAAAGCAAGAGAAGGATGGTGCGTATGGGAATTTCCTATAAGCTGGAGCATTTCGAGGGACCTCTTGATCTGCTTCTGCATCTGATAGAGAAGAATAAGGTAAGCATCTATGATATTCCGATTGTCACGATCACAGAGCAGTATCTGGACTATGTAAACCATATGGATATCCAGGATTTGGATCTGGTCAGTGAATTTCTGGTAATGGCGGCTACGCTGCTGGACATTAAGGCCAGAATGCTTCTCCCCAGGGAAGAGAAGGCGGAGGAAGAGGAGGAGGATCCAAGAGCAGAGCTGGTCCGCCGTCTTTTGGAATACAAGATGTATAAGTTTATGGCCAGGGAGCTGGAAGATATGGAGGAGGACGCGGAGCGCCTCCTTTTTAAAGCGCCTACGATTCCCAGGGAGGTGGCTGAGTACGAAGCTCCTGTGGATTTGGATGAGCTTTTAAAGGGACTGACTCTGGCGAAGCTGCAGGAGATTTTTGAGTCTGTGATTAAGCGGGGGGAAAATAAAAAAGATCCTGTCCGCAGCGGCTTCGGAACCATTGCCAGGGAGCCGGTCAGCCTGAAAAAGCGGCTTTCTTTTGTCCTGAGTTTTGCGAGAAGGAACAGGAACTTCAGTTTCCGCCAGATGTTGGGAGGAACAGCCGGGAAAATGGAGACGGTAGTTACTTTTTTGGCAGTGCTGGAGCTGATGAAAATCGGAAAGATTTATCTGACACAGGAAACAGTGGACAGCGATATGTATATTGAATCTCTGGAGCCAGAGGGGACGGCAGATGAGATTGACTTTGATGATTTCAGCTCAGCAGATTAAGGCTGCGGGCATATTGTTTTAACAACAGAGAGTTTAAGCAGAGCAGAAAAATAGCGGGAGAATCGGGAATGGAAGAGAAGGACAGGCTTTTAAGGCAGGAGGCGGCAGCAGAGGCAGTACTGTTTACCATGGGGAGAGCTGTGGAGCTTAGGGAGCTTTCGGCGGCTCTTGAGACAGGTGAGGAGGAAACCAGGGCGGCAGTGGCAAGGCTTCAGGAGAGGTACAGGGAAGAAGGAAGGGGGCTGTCTGTCATCGAGCTTTCTGGAAGCTTCCAGATGTGTACAAAGGCAGAATATTATGAAAACCTGATCCGGGTGGCCAAGGCGCCAAAGAAGCAGGCACTTTCCGATGTGGTGCTGGAGACCTTATCTATTATTGCATATAAGCAGCCCATTACCAAGATAGAGATTGAGCAGATCCGCGGAGTAAAATCAGATCACGCAGTCAATCGTTTGATTGAGTATAATCTGGTGTATGAGGTAGGGCGTCTGGATGCTCCTGGACGTCCGGCTCTGTTTGCAACCACAGAGGAGTTTTTGCGACGCTTTGGAGTGGGCAGCATGGAAGAGCTTCCAGTGATAGATCCGGAGCAGCTGGACGAGTTTAAGCTGGAGGTGGAGGAAGAGCTTCAGATGAACGATGAAGAACTGCAGGCCGTTTTGGAGGCCGCCGCGTCATCTGAAAGCGGGACGGAGAAAAACCAGGAGGAAAAGGCTGAGGAGACAACGGAAGAGAAGACTGGAGAGAAGGCGGGAGGACAGACAGGCGGACAGACGCAGGAGCCGTAAAAAAATTCCGGAGGCTGTACTCCGCACAGACTGGGGCTTTGCGGCTTGTCAAGAGCTTTTTGAAGGAAAATGGCTATTGACTTCCATGGGGGCAGATGATACGATATGGTTCAGGCATAACACAGTATATTGTGCCGGATGTTAAAAATGAGACTAAATATAGTCTTTTGTATACAATATCTTGTGTCTGTGACAGGAAGCGTCAGACAGAGCCGGAAGAGCTTTTCAGCTGTCCGGTTATTCAAAAAGCGAGGGAGGAGAACCAGAGGATGAAGTGTGCTGAAATAAAAGTAATCAAAAAAGACGGAACCAGGGAAGACTTTAATGTGCAGAAGGTGGTTGTGGCTGTGAACAAATCGGCAGAGAGAGCTATGATTCAGTTTTCACAGGCAGAGCTGAATTTTATCTGTCAGTTTGTGGAGGAGAAGGCTCAGGAACTGGGAGTGGCTGAGATTCCCATTGCCCGTATGCACAACCTGGTAGAGGGAGCGTTAGAGAGGGTCAACCCGCTGGTGGCTAAGAGCTACCGGGACTACCGCAATTACAAGCAGGACTTTGTTCAGATGTTAGACGAGGTTTATAAAAAGAGCCAGTCTATTATGTATATTGGAGATAAGGAAAATTCCAATACAGACAGCGCCCTTGTGTCCACCAAGCGCAGTCTGATTTTCAATGAGCTGAATAAGGAGCTTTATAAAAAGTTCTTTATGACAGTGGAGGAGCTTCAGGCCTGTCGTGACGGGTATCTTTACATTCATGATATGTCTGCCCGCCGCGACACCATGAACTGCTGTCTTTTTGATGTGAAGACAGTTCTGACCGGGGGCTTTGAGATGGGAAATCTCTGGTACAACGAGCCGAAGACTCTGGACGTGGCCTTCGATGTAATCGGAGATATCGTCTTGAGCGCAGCCAGCCAGCAGTACGGCGGCTTTACGGTTCCGAGCGTGGAGGAGATTCTGGCTCCCTATGCAGAAAAGTCCTATGCAAAATATATTGAAAAGTACGAGGGACTGGGCCTTAGCCGGGAGAAGGCAGAGGAGGTAGCCTGGGCAGATATCAAGAGAGACATGGAGCAGGGCTTCCAGGGCTGGGAGTATAAGTTTAATTCCGTTTCATCCAGCCGCGGCGATTATCCGTTTATTACCATGACAGCCGGAACTGGCAGAAGCCTCTTCGCTAAGATGGCTACCATCACGATGCTGGATGTGCGCAGAAAGGGACAGGGGAAGGATGGGCATAAGAAGCCGGTGCTTTTCCCCAAATTAGTATTCCTGTACGATGAAAATTTACACGGACCTGGAAAGGAGCTGGAGGACGTATTTGAGGCGGGAATCCGCTGCTCTTCCAAGACTATGTACCCTGACTGGCTGTCCCTGACAGGAGAGGGCTACATTGCCAGCATGTACAAGAAATACGGCAGGATTATTTCCCCAATGGGATGCAGGGCTTTCCTCTCCCCGTGGTATGAGAAGGGCGGCATGGAGCCGGCGGACGAGACGGACGTACCGCGTTTTGTAGGCCGCTTTAATGTAGGCGTAGTAAGCCTTCACCTGCCTATGATTTTAGCCAAGGCCAGACAGGAAAGCAGGGATTTCTATGAGGTTCTGGACTATTATCTGGAGCTGATCAGAAAGATTCATATTCGCACCTACGCTTATCTGGGCGAGATGAGAGCCTCCACGAACCCGTTAGCTTACTGCGAAGGCGGCTTCTACGGCGGTCACCTGGGCCTTCACGATAAGATTAAGCCTCTTCTCAAGACAGCGACAGCATCCTTTGGAATTACTGCCTTTAACGAGCTTCAGGAGCTTTACAACGGCAAGTCTCTGGTGGAAGACGGCCAGTTTGCCCTGGAGGTGTTAGAGCATATCAACGAAAAGGTGAATCAGTTCAAGAAAGAGGACGGAAATCTTTACGCCATTTACGCTACTCCGGCGGAGAACCTGTGCGGCCTTCAGGTGAAGCAGTTCAGAAAGAAGTACGGCATTATTGAGAACGTCTCCGACAGGGAGTATGTGAGCAACGGATTCCACTGCCATGTGACGGAGGACATTACGCCGATCCAGAAGCAGGATCTGGAATACCGCTTCTGGGAACTGTCAAACGGCGGCAAAATCCAGTATGTGAAATATCCGATTGCCTATAATACAGATGCCATCCGTACTCTGGTGCGCAGGGCTATGAAGATGGGCTTTTACGAAGGTGTGAATCTGTCCCTGTCCTATTGTGACGACTGCGGCTATGAGGAACTGAATATGGATGTCTGCCCTAAATGCGGCAGCAGGAATCTGACGAAGATTGACAGAATGAACGGGTATTTAAGTTACTCCCGCGTAAAGGGAGATACCCGGTTAAATGATGCGAAGATGGCGGAGATCGCTGAACGCAAATCCATGTAAAATCCGGCCGCGCAGGCTGAGGAAAGGGAGAGAGGACGGAACGATGCGTTATCACAATATAACGAAGGATGATATGTTAAACGGTGACGGACTCCGGGCAGTGTTATGGGTGGCAGGCTGCTGCCATGGCTGTAAGGGCTGCCAGAATCCCGTTACCTGGGATATAGAAGGAGGGCTTCCTTTTGATGAGGAGGCCAGGGCAGAGCTGTTTGCGGAACTTGAGAAACCTTATATTTCCGGCGTGACTTTAAGCGGCGGAGATCCGCTTCACCCGGCGAACCGGGAGGAGACAGGGGCTCTGATGAAGGAGATAAGGGAGAAGTTTCCGGATAAGACCATCTGGCTTTACACAGGTTATGAGTGGGATCAGGTGAAGGCTCTTCCTTATATTGGACTGGCTGACGTGCTGGTAGACGGCCGCTTTGTGGAAGCGCTGAAGGATGAGGACGCCTTCTGGAGAGGCAGCACTAACCAGAGAGTTATTGATGTAAAGAAATCTCTGGAGAGCGGAGAAGTAACGCTTCACTGCAGGTAGCGTCCTGCACCATAGAATACATATATAACACATAGATAGAATGCAGCCTTTAGGCGGCCGGCCGTTTCAGACGGCGCGGCCGCCCCTTTTCACCTTGTCTCCCCACAGAAATTTCGTGACATTCTCACCGTGAAATGGTAAAATAGCAGAGACCTTTAAAGGCGCAGGAAAACAAGAGAGAGGAACCAGAAAAGGATGAAAATCAAAATTAAATATTTTACAGATAAAATTGATAAATTATGCTATATAGATGGAAAATCGGACTGGATGGATCTGCGGGCTGCCAGGGATGTGGAACTGAAAGCGGGAGAGTTTGCCCTGATTCCCCTTGGCGTGGCCATGGAGCTTCCCAGAGGCTATGAGGCTCATGTAGTTCCAAGAAGCAGTACCTTTAAAAATTTTGGCGTGATTCAGACCAACCATATGGGCGTGATTGACGAGACCTACTGCGGAGACAATGATCAGTGGTTTTTTCCAGCCTACGCCCTGAGAGATACGATGATCCATGTAAATGACAGAATCTGTCAGTTCCGCATTATGGAGCATCAGCCGGCCTTCTCTTTTGAGGAAACGGATACTCTGGGAAATCAGGACAGGGGCGGCCACGGAAGCACAGGAACGAACTAGAGCAAAGAGACAGCCGGGAAAGAGAAGGGCTGGAAGAGACGTCAGATTGTTCTATGAAACAACAGGAAGTTTGTAAGGGCAGAGGGGAGACTCGAATGAGGAGATACAGACAGCTTTGCCGCGCGCTGGCCGCAGTATCGTCAGTTCTTTTGCTGACCGGCTGCGGGGATTCAAAAGAGGCCAGGGAAGCCAGGATGTCCGGCATTGAGCAGTTGAATCAGAAAAATTATGAGGAGGCTATCGCTTCCTTTGACAGAGCACTGTCCGAGGCGGACGGAATAGTAGGCGCATTTGAGCTGGATGTGCTGAAATACAGAGCCGAGGCAGAGTATCTGACAGAGGATTACCAGGCTGCCGCTCATACCTATGATATTTTAGCGGATGTAGACGAGGGAAAGAGGGAATATTTATATTATGGGGCAGCATCTCACGCTCTGGCCGGAAATTTGCCAGAGGCGGTAGAGGCCTATGAGAAAGCTCAGGGAGAAATTGCCGGGAAAACTTCGGAGCAAAAGAAAACAGCAGATGAGACGAAGACATCTGAAAATAAGGACGAAAAAACTGAAGATGGAAAGCAGGAGACCGAATCCGGCCCAGCCTCGGTAGATCCGGGACAGAAGTCTATCCACGAAGCTGTCCTCTCCCCAGAGGAGGAGGCAGGACGTTCTCTGGCTTTGTCAGCCATAGGAAAGGCCTATGAGGATCAAGGACAGTATGAGGAAGCTATGAGCTTCTATGAGGGAGCGTCCAGCTCCGGTCTGACGGCAGATCTGTGTAACCGGATGGGGCTCTGCATGATGGCGGCAGAGAAATATGACGAGGCCATTTCCTATTTTGAAAAGGGGATGACGCTGCAGGATGAGGTGAAAATGCCGGATTTGAAGTATAATGAAGCAGCTGCCTATGAGTATAAAGGAAATTTTGAGAAGGCGCTGGAGCTTTTGAACACTTATGTCTCTGATTATGGTTCTACTCCTGAAATAGAAAGAGAGATTCTGTTTCTGGAGAGCCGGTAGCGCAGGCACTTTCTGCCAGGCGTCTTTCGGTGCTCTGGCTTTGGGAAAAATCTGGCGCCAGAGGATGAAAAAAGAAGTCTGAAAAAGAGGCAGGCATAGCATAGACAAGAAGAAAACAGGAAAAGGAGTGTGAAAATGGCGGAGCTGTATGATATGCGGGAAGAAGAGGAGCGAGTGATCCTGGTGGCTGTCAGCACAGGAGATGGGGATGACACAGAAGAGTCGGTGGATGAGCTGGCAGAACTGGTAAAAACAGCAGGAGCACAGGCCGTGGATCGGATTATTCAGAACCGGGAAAGGGTTCACCCGGGAACTTATCTGGGAAAGGGAAAAATAGAAGAGGTCAGAGAGCGGGTTTTGGCTCTTCAGGCCACAGGCGTCGTCTGCGATGACGAACTGAGCCCGGCCCAGCTTCGGAATCTGGAGGACGCACTTCAGACGAAGGTTATGGACAGAACTATGGTGATTCTCGATATTTTTGCCTCCCATGCAGTGACAAGGGAGGGAAAAATCCAGGTGGAGCTGGCTCAGCTGCGTTACCGGGCGGCCAGACTGGTAGGCCTTAGAAACTCTCTTTCACGTCTGGGAGGCGGAATTGGAACAAGGGGACCTGGAGAGAAAAAGCTGGAGTCAGACCGGCGCCTGATCCATGAGCGGATCGGACAGCTGAAAGCGGAGCTGGAAGATGTAAAGCGCCACAGGGAGGTAGCCAGACAGCAGAGAGACAGGGACTGTACCGTGTCAGCGGCTATTGTGGGGTATACTAATGCCGGGAAGTCTACGCTTCTCAATTATCTGACGGACGCAGGAATTCTGGCAGAGGACAAGCTGTTCGCTACTCTGGATCCCACTACCAGGATGCTTAAGCTTCCCAGCGGCCAGAATCTTCTTCTGACGGATACGGTCGGTTTTATCAGAAAGCTGCCTCACAACCTGATAGAGGCCTTTAAGAGCACTCTGGAGGAAGCCCGCTACAGCGATATTATCCTCCATGTGGCGGACGTGTCGAATCCTCAGCTGGACACTCAGATCCATATTGTGTACGAGACTCTCAGACAGTTGGAAATCAAGGATAAAACCATAGTCACAGTCTTTAACAAGATGGATAAGCTGGCAGGGGACGTGATTTTAAGGGATTTCAGTTCTGACTTCCAGGTAAAAATTTCTGCTAAAACAGGAGAGGGAATCCCGGATCTGTTAGAGACGCTGGAGGGAATTCTGCGAAGCCGCAGAGTATATCTGAAAAAGGTATTTTCCTACGCAGAGGCCGGAAAAATCCAGTCTGTCAGAAAGTATGGAGAGCTTCTGCGGGAAGAGTACACAGAAGATGGAATACAGGTGGAAGCCTATGTTCCGGCAGAGATCTATGGAAGCCTGATTTAACAGGAAATTGTGAAAAAAACAACGACAAAGCACAATATCTGGTTTTTATTAAAAACATAAGCATAGATATTGTGCTTTTTTGTACCCTTTGATATAATGGAGTCTGTACCCGCTCAGCGGGGTTCTGGAAAGGAGAAGGCAGTATGATTAGTGTGATTAAGCGTGATAAACAGGCGGCCGGCTTTCAGCTGACGAAGCTTACAGCCTCTATCGAAAAAGCGCTGCAGGCAGTGGGAAACGTATGCAGCCAGGAGATATCAGAACTTTTAGCGCTCCGGACAACGGCAGATTTTCAGCCGAAGATCTGCGAGGGAGAGCTGAGAACAGAGGAGATCAAAGCCAGCGCGGCCCGCGTACTGGAGCAGGCTGGATATTCAGAGGCAGCAGGAGCGTACCTTTCATATAAAAAAGAGAAAAACGGGACAGAGGAAAAGAAAAATACTCTGTTAGATTATAAGGATGTGGTGAACAGTTATGTCAAGGTGGAGGACTGGAGAGTGAAGGAAAATTCCACCGTCACCTACTCGGTAGGAGGCCTGATTCTCAGCAATTCCGGCGCTGTAACGGCTAACTACTGGCTGTCTGAGATCTATGATTCTGAGATTGCAGAGGCTCACAGAAATGCAGATATCCACCTTCACGATCTGTCCATGCTGACTGGCTACTGTGCAGGCTGGTCTTTAAAGCAGCTTCTGTTGGAGGGGCTGGGAGGCATTACAGGTAAGATCACCTCCTCGCCGGCCAGACACCTTTCTGTGCTCTGCAACCAGATGGTAAATTTTCTGGGAATTATGCAGAACGAGTGGGCGGGGGCTCAGGCCTTTTCCTCCTTTGATACGTATCTGGCGCCCTTTGTAAAGGTGGATCACCTGCCCTATGACGCGGTGAAAAAGTGTATTGAATCGTTTATTTACGGCGTTAACACGCCAAGCCGCTGGGGAACCCAGGCGCCCTTCTCCAATATTACCCTGGACTGGACTGTGCCGGACGACATGGCTGAGATGAATGCCATTGTAGGCGGAAAGGAGATGGATTTCAAATATAAGGACTGTAAAGCGGAGATGGATCTGATCAACAGGGCCTTCATTGAAACCATGATAGAGGGAGATGCCAACGGAAGAGGTTTCCAGTATCCGATTCCTACCTATTCTATTACAAAAGATTTTGACTGGTCCGATACGGAGAATAACCGGCTGCTGTTTGAGATGACCTCAAAATACGGCACACCCTATTTCTCCAATTACATAAACAGCGATATGCAGCCCAGCGATGTACGCAGTATGTGCTGCCGCTTAAGACTGGATCTGCGGGAACTGCGCAGAAAGACAGGCGGATTTTTCGGTTCTGGAGAGAGTACAGGCTCCGTGGGCGTAGTTACCATCAATATGCCGAGAATCGCGTATCTGGCTTCCGATGAGAAGGATTTCTTTGCCCGCCTGGATCATATGATGGATGTGTCGGCCCGCTCTTTAAAAATTAAGAGAAATGTGATTACAAAGCTGCTGGACAATGGCCTTTATCCCTACACGAAACGGTATCTGGGAACCTTCGAGAATCATTTCTCCACGATTGGACTAGTGGGAATGAACGAGGCAGGACTGAATGCCCGCTGGCTCAGGATGGATATGACTCATAAAGAGACCCAGGAGTTTACAAAGAAGGTGTTAAACCACATGAGAGAGCGGCTGTCTGACTACCAGGAAATGTACGGGGATCTCTACAACCTGGAGGCCACTCCGGCAGAATCCACTTCCTACCGCCTGGCCAAGCATGACAGAAAGCGGTATCCTGATATTATTACAGCAGGAGAACCTGGTGAGACGCCATACTATACGAACAGTTCCCATCTTCCAGTGGGGTATACGGAAGATATTTTTGACGCTCTGGATATTCAGGACGAGCTGCAGACTCTCTATACCTCTGGAACTGTATTCCACGCCTTCCTGGGCGAGAAGCTTCCTGACTGGCAGGCAGCGGCCAGCCTGGTGAGAACCATTGCAGAAAACTACAAGCTGCCTTATTACACCTTATCGCCGACCTATTCGATCTGCAGGGAGCACGGTTACCTGGCTGGAGAACATTTTACCTGCCCGATCTGCGGAAAGAAGGCGGAGGTTTACAGCCGGATTACAGGCTACTATCGTCCGGTTCAGAACTGGAACGAGGGAAAATCCCAGGAGTACAAGGACAGGAAGAACTACTGTATGGACCATTCCAGGTTAAAGGATGGCAGAGAACTCTCCGAGGGATTGACGGACAAAAAGCCTGTGAAGGAGAACCGTGAGGCGCCCAGAAAGGGGATGGGAGCCAAGGCGGGGGTTTACCTGTTTACCACAAAGACCTGTCCCAACTGCCGGATCGCCAGAGAGTTTCTGAAGGGAACGGAATACACGGTGGTAGACGCAGAGGAAAACCCAGATATGTCCCACCGGTTCGGAATCATGCAGGCGCCGACTCTTGTATTGGTTGGAAAAGACGGGGAGATTAAGAAGTTTGTCAACGCATCCAATATCAGAAAGTTTGCGGAAGAATATAAATAGGAATTTTATTTCAGATGGCCGGACTTTGTCCGGCCTGTGAAGGTATGGGGAGGAAATCTATGAAAAAACTGGAGGAGAGGTATTTAGAGCGGCTGGCGGAGCTGTATCCAACCATTGCATCAGCGTCCACCGAGGTGATCAATCTGGAAGCTATTTTAAATCTTCCAAAGGGAACCGAACACTTTTTGACGGACGTTCACGGAGAGTATGAGGCATTCTCACACGTATTGAAGAACGGTTCCGGATCCGTCCGAAGAAAGATAGACGATGTATTCGGCCATACCCTGAGCCGGCAGGATAAACAGACGTTAGCCACTCTGATCTACTATCCATGGGAGAAAATGGAGCGGATTCTTAAAAAGGAGGAAAATCCAGAGGACTGGTATAAGATCACTTTGTACCGCCTGATAGAGGTGTGCCGGAGAGCCTCCAGCAAATACACCCGCTCCAAGGTGAGGAAGGCTCTTCCCAAGGAATTCGCCTATGTGATGGAGGAGCTGATTACAGAGCGTGAGGAGCTGGCTGATAAGGAATCCTACTACGGAGCGATTGTGGACACGATTATCCGGGTGGGCCGTGCCAAGCAGTTTATCGCGGCCATGTGCGAGCTGATTCAGAGGCTGACAGTGGACCATCTGCACATTGTAGGGGATATTTTCGACAGAGGACCGGGACCTCATATTATTATGGACAAGCTGATGACTTATCACTCCGTGGATATTCAGTGGGGCAACCACGACGTGCTGTGGATGGGCGCAGCGGCAGGTCAGATCTGCTGTATTGCCAATGTGATCAGAATCTGTGCCAGATATGGGAACCTGGACATTTTAGAGGACGGCTATGGGATCAATCTGCTGCCTCTGGCTACTTTCGCCATGAACGTCTATGCGGAGGATCCCTGCGCCTGTTTTGCCTTGAAGGGGGCTAATACTTACGCTCAGCAGGAGAGAGAGATGAACCTGAAGATGCATAAGGCCATTTCCATTATCCAGTTTAAGGCGGAGGGACAGATCAGCAGAAAGCATCCGGAATTTGGTCTGGAGAGCAGAAATCTTCTGCACCGGATTGATTACGAAAAGGGAACCATCGATCTGAATGGAACGGAGTATCAGCTGTTAGATACCTGCTTTCCTACAGTGGATCCGGCGGATCCTTACAGCTTCACAGATCAGGAGGCAGAAATTATGGAGAGGCTTGCCAAAGCCTTTATGGGCTGCGAGAAGCTTCAGAGACATATGAAGTTTCTTCTTGCTAAAGGAAGTCTCTACAAGGTGTACAACAATAACCTCCTCTATCACGGCTGTGTTCCCCTCAATGAGGACGGAACTCTGAAAGCTGTGGAAATTTATGGAAAGCGTTATCGGGGCAGAGAGCTCTACGATGCCCTTGACAACTATGTGAGAAAGGGATTTGTGGCAGTAGACCGGGCGGAACGGGAGAAGGGCCGGGACTTGATGTGGTATATCTGGCTCAGTGAGAATTCTCCTCTGTTCGGAAAAGATAAGATGGCAACCTTTGAGAGGTATTTTCTGGCAGAGAAGGAGACGCACAAGGAGGTTAAGAACCCTTACTACCGTTTTCTGGAGAATGAGGAGGTTATAGACAGAATTTTAAGGGAGTTTGGCCTGGAGCCGGAAGGGGCTCATATTATCAACGGCCATGTACCAGTGAAGACGAAGGACGGGGAAAGTCCGATTAAATGCGGCGGAAAGCTTCTGGTTATTGACGGCGGCTTTTCAAGAGCGTATCAGGAGGAGACGGGAATCGCTGGATACACTCTGATTTATAACTCCTACGGTCTGATCCTGGCAGCCCATAAGCCTTTTGAATCTACAGAGTCTGCCATTGAGAATGAGAGCGATATCCACTCGGAGAGTACCATGGTCAAATGGGTGGCTAAGAGAAAGAGAGTAGGTGATACAGACGCAGGCAGAGAGCTGAAAGAGAAGATTCGTGATCTGGAAGGACTGCTGGAAGCCTACTACAGCGGAGCAATTGCAGAAAAATTTACAGGTTAGCGTTATCATACGCTGGCGCCAAGGCAGAATAGAAGGCTTCAGATTAAAAAAATTTATACTGAAACAATAAAAATATAAGTTTATTAAATGATAAAATTATGATATAAATGATTCATGGCTGGCGCTGTAAGCGAGCAAAAGAGGGAAAAGAGGGAAATGCGCTATGAATCTGAAGGAACAAACCTATGTCTGCGTACTGGCTGAGTGCGGAAATATTACAAAGGCAGCAGAGCGCCTGTTTATTTCCCAGCCTGCTTTGAGTATCTACATCAGCACTCTGGAGAAAAATCTGGGAGTGCGTCTGTTCGACCGCTCTGGCAAGCGTTTTACTCTGACCTGGGCAGGTGAGATGTATGTGGATAAGGCCAGAAGGATGCTGGATCTGAAGGCGGAATTTGATGAGGGACTGGCTGAAATCACCGGGGAACGGGCGGGACGGCTTCGGATTGGCGTGCAGCTTCGGAGGGAAACCTGGCTGATTCCACCTGTACTGGCTCGGTTTAAAAGTGAATATCCGGGAATTCAGGTGGTGATTCAGGAAGGAAACCATGGGGAGCTGATGCAGATGTTTAATGCCTACGAGCTGGATCTGGTCCTGATGAACGGAGCAGATGTCAAAAGCGGTATGCAGGCTCAGGAACTGTTTTCGGAGGAACTTTTAATCGCAGTCCCGCAGCTCTGTCCGCTGAATGAGAAGGCAGTATGGGCGGAGGGCTCCCGCTACCGTTATCTTGATTTAAAGTGGCTGAGCGGACAGAACGTCATTCTGCCTTATCCTGGCCAGAGCCTTCGTGCTGATGTGGAAGCAGTACTGAAAAGTGAAGGAATTACCCTGGGGCGGATTGAGACCATCCGAAATATCGAAATGGCCATGCAGATGGTGGCAGAGGGCCTGGGAATCGGCTTTAATCGGGAATACTATGCCATGAATATGAAGTACAGAAAGAGAGTCAATTACTATACCATGGGCAGGACAGCGCCTAAAACAGCTTTTGTGGCGGGATACAGGAAAGGAATCCATGTAACAGAGCCCATGCAGAGATTTATTGCTCTGTGCCGGCAGCAGGCTTACACAGAGTGGGAAAGTTTCACCTGATATAAGATTTTTAAATACTTAAATTAAAAAAATTGAATTATACAGAAACCTCCTTTACCGGTATACTGAAGGCATGAAAACGAATCCGGCAAAGGAGGTTTTATTATGGATAAAAAGGGGATGTATGCCTGTATCGACAGCAAGGCGCTGGAGCTTACACAGATGGCCGATGATATTTTTGACCATCCAGAGCTGGGACTGTCTGAATTCCGGGCATCAGGGCTTCTGACAAGCTGGCTGGAGAAGGAAGGATTCCAGGTGGAAAAAGGCGTCGGCGGCCTGGAGACGGCATTTAAGGCTGTCTGGAAAAAGGGAGAGGGCGGTCCGAATATCGGACTTCTCTGTGAGTATGATGCGCTTCCTGGTATTGGACATGCCTGCGGCCATCATATGCAGGGACCGTCTATTTTAGGAGCGGCGGCAGCTCTTAAAAACGCAGGGCCAGATGGAAATTACACAATTACAGTGTATGGAACTCCGGCAGAGGAAAGCGTAAGCGGAAAAATCCTGATGATTAAGAATGGAGTGAACTTTGAGGAGCTGGATGTGGCGTTAATGATGCACGGAAACGGCTGTACCCAGGTAGACGTAAAGTCTCTGGCTCTGTCTAAGTTCAAGGTTGTTTACCACGGAGTCAGCGCCCATGCAGCTGTTAAGCCTGAAAAGGGAAGAAGCGCATTAGACGGATTGATTCTGGCATTCCAGGGAATCGAGTTCCTGCGGGAACACGTGGCAGATGATGTGAAAATGCACTACACAGTCGTAGGCTGCGGCGGAACACCGGCCAACATTGTTCCAGAGACAGCAGAGGCCAGTTTCTATGTGCGTTCTTACAACAGAACCTACCTGAATACAGTAATTGAGAGATTCAAGAAGGTTCTTCAGGGCGCGGCTATGATGACAGAGACAGAGGTGGAGATCATAGAGGAAAAAGGAATCGACAGCAAGATCCCATGTCTGAAGCTGAACGATTTGATTATGGCCAACGCAGAGGCAGTGAATGCTCCCCGCATCCGGGCTCCGAGAGAGAAAACCGGATCCACTGATTTTGGAAATATTATGCACCGTGTACCTGGCTCCTGCATCCGCGTAGCCTTCGTAGAGGAAGGCGCAGCTTCCCACTCCCAGGACTTTGTAAATGCAGGAAAGACAGAGGAGGCTCATCAGGCAGTTGTTTACGGAGCTAAAATTCTGGCGGGAACAGCGGCAGATCTGATTGCAGAACCGAAGTTGTTAGAAGAAGTGAAGGAAGAGTTCCAGACACGAAAGAAACAGGAAAGTTCCATCTAAGAGAAGAGAGGCAGACATGAGCGAAAAGACAAAAAAACCCTTTAAAATGCCCCATACCTTCGTAATTATTTTTACGATTATTTTGGCGGCAGTGGCCTTAACCTGGATTATCCCGGCAGGCCAGTATGTGAGATTTGAGAACGCCCAGGGAATCGAGGTCATTGACCCGAACCAGTTCAACTATATTGACAGGACTCCGGTGAATCCGTTTTTAATTCCCCTTTACATTGTAAAGGCCTTTATCAAGCAGATCGACCTGATGTTAGTAATCCTGTTTGCAGGCGGCGCCTTCCACATGATTACTCAGACAGGAGCGCTTCATGCGATTGTCGCAAAGCTGGCAAAGACATTTTCCAATCGCCTGTACATCTTCATTCCGCTTTTGACTCTTGTATTCGGACTGATTTGTACGACACAGGGCGTAAATCTGTTTATCGCCTTTGCCCCAATTATGGTTATGTTAGCTATGGCCATGGGGCTGGACTCCATCACAGGAGCTTCCATTATCCTGTTAGGCGGAGCGGTAGGCTTCTCCACAGGTCCGTTAAATATTAACACAACCATCGTAGCTCAGAAGATTGCAGAGCTTCCGCTTTACTCCGGAATCGGTTACCGCTTCGTCTGCTTCGGCGTATTCTATGTAGTGACGAATATCTATCTGATCCGTTACGCAATGAAGATCCATAAAAATCCTGAGTTAAGCCCAATGTATGACCTGGATAAGCAGAGCGAGTTTAAGGACGGCGCTGATCTGGAATCCTTTGGCAGCATGAACCTGAGAAAGTCCCTGATTATGATCGCTTTCTTCGCAGCCCTGATTGCGATTGTATACGGCGGCGTAAAGCTTGACTGGGATATGGAAGAGACAGCAGCTATGTTCTTAGGCCTTGCTTTAGTAGCAGGCGTAATTGCAGGCTTCAATCCTTCTAAGATTTCCAAGGACTTCCTGGACGGATGCAAGAAAATGCTGGGAGCAGCTTTTATTATCGGTATGGCAACTGCCATCGGAACAATCATGAAGTCAGGAAATATCATTGACACAGTTGTTCATGCCTTAGCAGGCGGACTTTCCAGCGTACCGAGCATTCTTCAGGCTCCGGCTATGCTGCTGGCAAATACGATTATCAACGTATTCCTTACATCAGGAAGCGGCCAGGCGGCAGCAGTTATGCCGATTATGACTCCTCTTTCCGACCTGATTGGCGTGACAAGACAGACGGCTGTCTTAGCCTTCAACTTCGGAGATGGATTCTGCAACTATGTACTTCCTACCTCCACTGCACTGATGGGAATTATCGGCGCAGCCAACATTCCTTATGACAGATGGATGAAATTCATGTGGAAGCTGTTCCTTATCTGGTTAGGAGTAGGAACTGTACTTTTAATGATTGCACAGGTAATGCACTACGGTCCAATGTAGGACAGAGGCTGCCATGCTAAAAACCATATAACCAGACAATTTAGATAACCCTGCAATAAATTATTCCGTTTCGGCGGAGAAAAGGAGGGGGAGAAGCTTAGATTCCGGCAGGCTTCTCCTCTTTTTTATGCATAAATAAAACTTTTTTGTCAATTCAACGCATTAATGCGTTATTCTGCTTGTGTTTTAGGGAAATCTGTAGTAAACTGTCTGCAAAGGTATTATATAAAAGGAGAAAATGGAAATGGAAAGAGAAAAGTTTTCATCGCGTCTGGGATTTATTCTGATTTCCGCCGGATGCGCCATTGGACTGGGAAATGTCTGGAGATTCCCGTATATTGTAGGACAGTACGGCGGAGCCGCCTTTGTTCTGATTTATGTGGCTTTCCTGGTTTTGTTAGGACTGCCCATTATTGTTATGGAGTTTGCAGTGGGACGGGCCAGCCAGAAGAGCGTGGCATTATCCTTCGATGTCCTGGAACCCAAGGGAAGCAAGTGGCATATTCAGAAGTGGTTCGGAATGGCAGGAAATTACATTTTAATGATGTTTTATACAACTGTAGCCGGATGGCTGGTGTATTATTTCATTAAAATGGTAAAAGGCGATTTTGTGGGACTGAATCCAGAAGGCGTCTCAGCCGAGTTTTCAGCTATGATGGCAGATCCGGCGATTAATGTAGGATTTATGGTTCTTGTCGTTGTTGTCTGCTTTGGAATCTGCGCTATGGGTCTTCAGGCCGGTGTGGAAAAGATAACTAAGATTATGATGCTGGTACTTCTGGCTTTGATGGTCGTGCTGGCATGCAATTCGATTATGATGGAAAACAGCGGCCCAGGACTGGAATTTTATTTAAAGCCAGATTTTGGAAAGATTAAGGAAGCTGGAATTGGGGAGGTGGTTTTCGCTGCCCTGGGACAGTCCTTCTTTACCCTGAGTATTGGTATTGGAGCGCTGGCGATTTTCGGAAGCTATATCGGAAAGGAGAGAAGACTGACAGGAGAGGCTGTCAGTGTTATGATTCTCGATACGTCCGTAGCCTTCATGGCTGGACTCATCATTTTCCCGGCATGTTTTGCCTACGGAATTGAAGCTGGACAGGGACCGTCCCTGATCTTCGTGACACTTCCTAATGTGTTCAATAACATGGCAGGCGGAAGATTCTGGGGAAGCCTGTTCTTCGTATTTATGTCCTTTGCCGCAGGTTCTACTGTCATTGCAGTGTTCCAGAACATTGTGTCTTTTGCCACAGACTTAACAGGCTGTTCGATTAAGAAGGCAGTTGCTGTCAATATGATAGTGATTATTCTGCTTGCGCTGCCGTGCGCCTTAGGCTTTAATGTATTAAGCGGCATTACGCCGTTCGGTCCAGGCTCCACTATCATGGATCTGGAGGACTTTATCGTCAGCAACAACCTGCTTCCATTAGGCAGCCTGGTTTACCTGGCGTTCTGTACAAGCCGTTACGGCTGGGGATTTAAGAAATTCTTAGCTGAAGCCGATGAGGGAAAAGGAATCAAATTCCCGGCATGGGCAAGAATTTATATTTCTTATGGAATCCCGATCATTGTGCTGTATATCTTTGTTCAGGGGTACTGGGCTAAGTTTGCGCCGATGTTTATGAAGTAAGAAAGAGCGAAAGGGAAGAAAGAAATGTTTTCCTGTTCCATTGAAAGTCACTGGAAAACATTTCTTCTTCCCTTTTTGAGTATAAACCGCTGGAAAATACGTCTTCTTCCATTTAATTTCTGGAAAGCCTTTCTCTTGTCTAAATCATATATGCTATTTTACCAGGGAATAGATCAGGAGGCCAATAGAGTACAGGAGCAGGAATACGCCGCCTGTGCGCATAAGGCCTAAGTACAGCTCTGTCGGTTCTCCGTCCTTGACTGTGAATATGTGCTCAATTTTCCACAGCAGCTCTGGATTGAAGATCATTAGAACACTCAAAACAATTACAATCAGCAGCCATAAATACGTCATTTCTCTTCCTTTCCTCGTTTCAAAGATAAAAGCTGGTTTTTCAGGTATAAAAATGTAGAAATATTATAGCATAAAGTCAGATACAGAACCAGTGCAGGAGCCGGGTAACGCAAAATGCAGTGTAAAAAATCTGTCAAGTTATGAAAAGAAATGAAAAGACTTGATATTATTTCTGTATAAAGTAAAACAATCGTAAAATAAATGGTAAACTTCTGATTTTCTATTGAATATTTAGAATTTTATAGTAAAATGACATTTGTTTGAATGAAAAAATAGGAACAAAGATTCATTATTTAGAGGAGAATACCATGAAAAATTATAAGCTTTTGACACCGGGACCATTGACTACCACTGATACAGTCAAGCAGCAGATGATGTTTGATCACTGTACCTGGGACGAAGACTACAAGCAGATTACACAGGAAATCAGAAAGAACCTTTTAATGCTGGCCCATGTCAATGAAGAGGAATACACTTCTGTCCTGATGCAGGGCTCTGGAAGCTTCGGCGTGGAGAGCGTGCTGAGCAGTACCGTTCCAAGAGATGGCAAGGTGCTTCTTTTAAGCAACGGCGCTTACGGGGAGAGAGCTGCCAGGATGTGCGAATACCACCAGATTTCCTGCCTTCATCTGACACAGGAATATAACAGGACTCCGGATGCCGGAAAGGCGGAGGAGGCTCTTAAAAGCCACCCAGAGATTACCCATGTGATGATGATTCACAGCGAGACTACCAGTGGAATTTTAAATGATATTCAGACTATCGGAAACCTGTCCCATATATATGGAAAGACGTTTATTGTGGATGCTATGTCAAGCTTTGCAGGCGTGGATATTCCAGTGAAGGATTGGCACATTGATTTTCTCATAAGCTCCGCTAACAAGTGCATTCAGGGAGTTCCTGGTTTTTCCTTTATCATTGCCAGACGCAGTCTTCTGATGGAAACAAAAGGAAGGGCCAGAAGTCTCTGTCTGGATCTGTACGACCAGTGGGAAGGCATGGAAAAGGATGGAAAATGGCGTTACACTTCTCCTACTCATGTAGTTCTGGCCTTTGCCCAGGCAATGAGAGAGCTGGAGGCAGAGGGAGGTATTCCGGCCAGACATGCCCGCTACCAGAGGAACATGGATGTTTTAGTGAAAAATTTTGAAGAGCTGGGCTTTAAGCTTTATGTGGATCAGGCATGGCAGGGACCGATTATTGCCACCTTCCTGTATCCGGCAGGAAGGCAATTTGACTTCCAGGATATGTACCGCTATATCAAGGACAGAGGCTACGCCATCTATCCGGGCAAGCTGACTGATGCGGATACCTTCCGAATCGGAGTAATCGGAGAGATCTATGAAGAAGATATAGAGAAGCTGACAGAGATTATGCGGGAATACATGGCTCAGGCTTAATAAGGGAGGAACGGATAATGAAGATAGAAGGAGTAATTTTTGACTGGGCAGGGACAACGGTGGACTACGGCTGCTTTGCCCCAGTGAGAGCATTTGCAGAGATTTTCAGAGAGTACGGCATTGAAGTAACGATGGAAGAGACGAGAAAGCCTATGGGGATGCTGAAATGGGATCACATTAAGACCATGCTTTCCATGGATCGCATTAACAAAGAGTGGATGCAGGTACATGGCCGTCCCTGGACAGACGAAGATGTGGACCAGATGCACGATAAATTTGCTGAAAAACTGATGGGGATTCTCCATGAGTATGCTGAAATTAAGCCTTTTGTAAAAGAAACGGCAGAGGAACTTAGAAGACGGAATATTAAAATTGGTTCTACCACAGGCTATACAGATGCCATGATGGAAATAGTGGTTTCAAAGGCATCGGAAAACGGCTATGCTCCGGACTTCTGGATTTCCCCTAATAGCGTGGGCAATATGGGACGGCCTTATCCTTACATGATATTTGAAAATATGAGACAGCTCAGGCTGTCCGATGTTCACCGAGTGATTAAGGTGGGAGACACGATTTCTGATGTGAAGGAAGGCATCTGCGCAGGTGTGATTTCCGTAGGGGTGCTGGAGGGAAGCTCTGAGATGGGATTTTCCGAGGCAGAGTACGCCTCTTTGACAGAGATGGAGAGGCAGACTGCAAAAGAGAAGGCTGCAGAGAAGTTTAAGGAAGCTGGAGCAGACTATGTTATTGAGCATATGGGAGAGTTAATAGATCTAATCGACAGGCTGGAGTCTTAAAAAAGAGCTGATAAAAGCAGAGCTAAGACAGAGTTACAAGAAAATCCTGGCAGAAATGAAAAGAATTTAAAATTTTTCTGTAATTTTAGTATCCTTATCCGTGATTTAATGGTAGAATAATAAAATGAACAGGAGGTGCTGCATATGAAAATGATCATTGCAATTATCGGAAGCGAAGACGCGGACGATTTAGTGTACGAATTGAACCAGAATTCTTTTTTTGTTACAAAGCTCTCCACCATGGGTGGTTTTCTGAAGAAGAAAAGTACGACCCTTATGCTGGGTGTTGACGATGCCAGAGTCAATGAGGCTATTTCCATTATTAAGAAGATGTCCGGACAGAGAGAGCAGCTGGTCTATACCCCGCCGACTATGGCAGGAAACTGCTGTCCAACTGTAAATATGACGGTTCCCATGAATATGAAGGTGGGAGGTTCCACGGTATTTGTTTTAAATGTGGAGAATTTTCAAAAATTCTAAAAAAGTTAAATAAAAGAAAAATACGATGAAGCCGCTGCTCTGGAGACAAAATTTTCAGGGCAGCGGCTTATTATATTATGCAGGAAAGTATGCTGAGAGTTTTTTTCTAAAGCGAACTGGGATAAGTGAAGAAAAACGAATGGAACAGATCGTAGATTTGTGGCATATTCTTCCTGCTGCAGCCTCCTAGACTGGTACGGAAGGGAGGTGGTCATGTGGAAAGACTCACATCTCTTTATATGGACTGCTAAAATGAACCATCAAAGAGAAAAAATATCCTTGTAAACTTTAGCGAGTTGAAGGCTGTCATCAGGAACAGACGAAAAACCAATATAAGCTGCTGATGGAAGTCAAATTTTCCTCCAGCTGAAAAAACATTGAAAATAGGGGTTTTTTGCGACCAAAAGGCTCTAGTTAAACCTACTTAAACCAATTTCTGATACATAAAAAGCGGAGAGCCTCGATTTTTCAAGACTCTCCACATTTTTTAAATAAGCTGCTGACGGGAATCGAACCCGTATTCAACCTTAGCATTTACAAGGATTTGCGGTATGTCGTGTGATATTTCGTGTGATACTATCATTTCGATAGTGCTTCGAAGTGCTGGTTAATTTTTTTCGTTTGCCGTACCGTTTCCAAATCAATGGTATTCCGATACACCGTTTTCATGACATTGTCTGAGGCCCATCCACCGCGCTGAAGGATATATTGATCCGGAACGCCAATCGCATGCATTATAGATGCAGCGTAATGCCTCAAATCATGAAAACGAAAATGTGGTATGTCTAATGTCTTCAAGACTCGCCCAAAGCGGTGAGTGACATAATCTGGGTTCATCTTTACAATCTTCCCCTTCTTTTGAGATATTTTTTCAATCACAAAATCAGGCAGTTCTACTTTTCGATAGCTTCCATATGTTTTAGGCTCTTTAATATGCCACGCTCCCTCGGAATCTTTTACCATAGATTTTCTCACGATAACAGTTTTTCCTTCAAGGTCATCGGAAGTCAGAGCGCATATTTCACCACGTCTGAGCGGGCCGAATGCTGCCAGCAGGACAGCGACTTCCAACTCGGTTCCCTGAATATGCCGAAGCAGAGTTTTTACATCTTCGTCGCTGGGGCAATAAAGCTCTGGCTTTTGTTTAGCTGGGAGAGTGGCCTTTAGACGGAAGTCCGGATAAAACATTTCGAGTGTTGCAGAAAGTAGGCCGTAAGCGTTGCGAACGGTTTTAGAGCTTACTTTTGATGATAGGTCGCCAACCCAAATTTGGACAGCAGTATTCGTCAAATCTTTAAGCCGTTTTTGCCCTAACGGGCCGGTGAAATAGTTTTTGTGTAGCCCTACATACCCTCGAATGGTAGAAGGAGAGAGAACACCTTCCTTAACTTTTAGGTAGTTTTCAATCGCATCGAAGAGGTTGATATTATCCGGATCCTCTGCGACTTTTCCTGCCTCCCATTCAGCTGCCATGAGTTTCACCTGATTTTTACTGGGTGCTGTGAAGCTTTTGTAGTGTTTTTTTCCATACACATCGGTATAATCATATACCTGGATTCGCCAGTTCCCTGACGGTAGTTTCTTCGGTGTAGCCACACTGTTACCTCCTTTTTGAGTACAAAAATAACAGCCAGTCTGAACAAATGTTCTGATTGCGGCTGCTCCCCGAAGATGATACAATATATTTGTGTGATATATTATGTTTTTCTTCGGGCGCTTGTCTGTCCAGAAAAGCAGTACTCGGCTTTCCTGCGCCAACAGGGAGGCCGATTTTTCATATTTGACAAATAAATTTCTTTGACATATAATATACTTAACAAGACAGCCGGAAGATAGATTAAGCCTATCCGTCCTGGCAGAATATTATAACTTTAGTAAGTCGCCCATCCGGCCAAGGAGCAGGGCGGCTTACTTATTTTTCAGATTCAGAATTGCAACAACTAGCAAAGCAAAGGTGAGTAAAATCTGCATTTCTTCATATGTACTCATAAGCATCATCCTCCTGTCAAGACTCAGGACGGATGGCACGCACGCCCTCCCGGCTGCCCGGGTAAGTATATTATATTGTCAAGGTGGTTCCCACATAGCAGGGCTATTCTAAAAGCCCCGCTATACAGATGGAGAGCTGCTTCTGATAAATTTCCGCTTTCAGCTCCGTCGAAAAAGGAACAATGACAGGCGCGCTGTCTTCCTCAAAATGATATTTCGTCGTGCATTCCTTGACTGGATCTACGATCCAGTATTCCCGGACGCCAGCATCCATATAAAGTCCGGCTTTCCACACATAGTCCATTTTTCGGCTGGAGGGAGATACGATTTCTACAATTAGATCCGGAGCTCCGGAGCAGCCACGGTCTGTCAGCTTGGACTTATCGCAGATAACGGAAATATCCGGTTCCACCCAGTTCTTATCCTCTGCATCCAGATTGACGGCGAAGGGAGAGGGGTAGACTTTACAGTTTCCGCCATGAGACTTAATATAGTCTCTGAGAGTAGCAGATAACTCCATTACCAATTCCTGATGAATCCGGCTGGGCGGAGCCATCGCATAAAACTGGCCGTTAATCAGTTCGGCCCGTTCGCCTTCTGGAAGATTCCAGTAATCATCGGAAGTATAGAGTTCTTTTTTGAGTAACATAGGAACCTCCTTTTAAACATACAAATTAAAGTGAATTATCTAATCACACTGTCTAAAGTCAGTGGTATTGCGGTAGCCTTATTTCAAATCATCCCTCCTGCGAAAACTCTATGATCAGGTGGGCATTGTTCCAGAGCAGGTGCTTGAAGTATTCCATCTCCAGAGCTGAGTAACCTGATATATTTTCCCAGGTATAATCCGGAAGATAGCAGGTAGCGTTTCGAAAACCGCCATTATCATCCGGCGTCTCAAAATACACTTTAACACGTCCGTCAGGTTTCATTTCAGAATGGGTAATTTCAGTGTCATCGTTTAAAGTCATGTATGGATACATCATAAATAATTTACCTCCTTGCAAGGCGTTATAAAAAATACAAGAGCGTGACGGTTACCTTTGGTAAGTATATTATATTGTCAAATCATCTCCATTTTCACCTTAAAGATGCTTAAAGGTCATCTG
Source organism: Clostridium sp. (assembly GCA_018377235.1). Classification (GTDB taxonomy): domain Bacteria; phylum Bacillota; class Clostridia; order Lachnospirales; family Lachnospiraceae; genus Otoolea. The sequence continues at coordinate 131,148 of JAGZZT010000004.1, read as the reverse complement.
GAATCTGCTTTTTGTAATATTCCACATAGGATTGAATTTTTTTTATGAACTCCCAAGGCCGTTCGTCGTCATCATCATGGGAGATCCTCATAATCTCTAAATCACAAGTAGTATTAACACTCATGCGAAGTCCAGTGATCCATTCTAAATATGTGTAGTCAGAATCGGGCCGTTTCATTTCTCCTCCCTCCCCTTCTATGTCATCTTTTATTTCCACAAATGGATACAGATAGCCACATCTACCACTTTCTGCGACTTTCAACAACTTTTCCAATAATTCGCACAGGTTTTTCAGCGACATCCTTATTTGAGAAAAACATAGGAGCATAGTTATTATTAAGGGATACCAGACTAATCCCTTCTGCATATTTAATAAGCCTTTTACAGGTAGCATCGCCTCCGTTTACCATAGCAATGACAATTTCACCAGACTCTGCATCATTTTGCTGACGGACAATAACGGTATCGCCTTTGTGGATATCCGGTTCCATGCTATCTCCATCAATGAGCAGACCAAAAAATTCCCCCGTAGAGGCTAAGGCTTCAGATATTTCTTCTGTATCTATAATATCCTCTACCGCTTCGATTGGAATACCAGCGGCTACACGGCCCAGGACATTGATAGTGACACCTCTTTTTTTCTCTTTTGTTCCATTATTTATAGGAGAAATATTGTTCTCCCATCCCATAAGATAGGAAGGAGATACATTCCCTATTTTGGCAGCAGCTTCTATCTTGTCAGATGGTATGTTTGTAATAATATTATTTTCATATTTATATAGAGACTGTTTAGACACGTTGATTTTTGTAGCAAAATCTACCTGGCTCATCCCTAAACGCTCTCTGAGTTCTTTTATTCGTTCTCCTATTGTCAATGCAATCCCTCCTCTCATAGTAACTTAATAGTAGCACAAAAATGTTATAAAAGCAATAAAAAATATCTTGACAAGTTACGAAAATGTGATAAGATAATAGTAACTTATAAAGTTACAAAGGAGGTGAAAACAGTGATTCGTACAGATGAACTTCGAGGGCTCATTGCAAAGAATGGGTATACTCAGTCTGCGATTGCGGCCAAAATTGGTATTACACCAAAGACTTTTTATGAAAAAATGAAAAATGGCGTATTTGGGAGTGATGAAATACAGATCATGATTGATGAATTACATATCGAAGATCCAGTAGCAATTTTTTTTGCCAAATAGTAACTTTTAAAGATACCTTAACAAAACAGATATCACATGGAGCTACTGAAGCAGGGAGGTGATACAACGAGAGTTAATATTGAAGCTGAGCGAGCTAGAAGCAGATTGACCAAAGAAGAATTGGCAAAGAAACTGAGGATTTCAGTTAAAACTTATTATAACTGGCTTAATGAGGAAACCGATATTCCTAGTACAAAGCTTATGCAAATGGCTTCATTGTTTGGAGTCACAATGGAATATTTGATGAAAAGCGTTTCTGATGAAAAAGGAGCGTGATAGTAGAGTGGAGAGAAAGAAGAGGCAAGGCCGCTCTCTTAAGAAAGGGCCTTGCTATAAGCCTTTAATTCATATCCAAATTAGCGATGGTGACAGCGATGATATCATCCGTAAATACATAAAGATAGCTATAAGTGAATTTTTCAGTAGAGGTTCTTAAAATAGCATCTTTAAGTAAAATAAAAGACTGTTCTTTAGTATTTTCTGTGTATGCGTGGCCTGCACCGATAAAAAAATTATCGGTCATTTGCTCTTTGGAATCTGAAGAGTTGGATTCCAATAAAAAAGTGCCAGTAATTTGACCAGCAGCAGTAATAAGTATTAAAGAATTATTTTTAGACTCTATAGAAAAATTTTTTCCTTGAACTGAAGAGTTACCAACATAGTGAATAAAAGAAAGTAAAGATTTTTTATCCATAGCAATTCCTTTCTGATGTTTTGAAAAATAATTGGATGCAGAAATAGTATATTGAAATATTTTTCTTGTGTCAAGTAAAGAATTGCAAAACAAATATAAGGGTTCAGAAGGTAGCTGATTATCTGGGAGTGACTATCGAGGAGCTGCTGAAGTAAGGAGGTGAGAGAGGTGGAAAAAAGCACAATGGAGATCTACCAGCACTATGGCATGGAGAATGACAGGAAAGCGTTAGAATCAGGAGAACTTCCCAGTGTGGATTTCCTGATTGGAAAAGAAGAAGATATCAAAGACTTAACTAGTGACATGGCTGGATTTGGAACAGGGCAAAGCCAGAGAGTCACTATCGAATACGATAAAGGTTATGGATATTTTATCGTAAAGCGAATGCCAATGCAGTATGGAGTTTCCGAAGAAACTCCAACAGTTAGCGATTCTTGAGATAGTTACAAAGAGGACAAGATTCATCCGTGCATTCAGAATGATAAGGGCATTGGGAACGATCAAAAGTCTTTCCCTATTCTGAAAATGTGATTATCGTATTTTCCTTAGAAAAAGGACAAAGACGAAATGTTCCACCAGAAATATATTTTTTGTCCATACTTTAAAATTCCTTTCTACATACTTGGCCCTGGCGGGAACCTGTAAAAGGAGTATATAGCAGGGAAGGGGATAAATCAAGCGGTAGGGAGGTGAGAGAAATGGAAGGAAATAAGACAGTTCAACCGAGAGGGACAGATGAAGCTAAGGTCATTCAAGTCATAAGGACGAAAGCATTACGCGGCTCAGGGACAGAGGATGATATGTGCCGAGAAGTGCTTCAATATTGGGATTTGAATGGGAAACTTTTAGCAGAATATGATCCGTTTAAAGAGAAAAAAGAGTAGTTTCCTACTCATTTTTCTTTCTCTCTTTACGTTTTGTTACATCAATACTGATTATATCAGAGTAGAGTTGCTCTTGGTGATAGCGATTTATGTACCATTGTTCAATTAAAAGTTCAATGAGTTTGATGAGTTTGTCTGCTTCATCGGGATCAATAATTTCAATAATCGCTTTAATTATTTCATTAATGCAATTATTGAAATAATTAAAGCGGCCAGTGCGAAGCAATTCGAGAGAATTAGATGTAGTTGGACAATTTTCTGTAGTAAAAATCGAAAAGTTGCCGAAATAGGGAGGTGTAAGCAGTGAAGTCAAGACAGGAAAGAAATGCAGATCGATTCCGTATCACACTGGAATCCTTGAAGATTCTGAAGAACTGGACGGATGCAGACCTGGCAAAGAGACTAGGAATCTCGCTGCCGACCATGAGGAGAATCCGGGCAGATCCTTACTCAACAAAAAGCGCGTATATTCTGGAAATTCAAGGTATGCTCCGGGATGCAGAAAAGGATATGTAGGAGGAAGAGATGTTAAAGAATTTTTTTGTGAAAAAGCGCTTTTTCCCAGTTCTGGCTCCAGCTATTCAGAAACAGGAGCCATATATCACCGGAGCCAACCTGGAGCGAGCAGAACGGTATCTGAAATCGCTGAAAGCGGAAAAAGACCAGCTCCACGCCGAGTGGAGGGCCGATAAGTCAACCGCCCCGCTGTTCGTCCGGGCCCTGGTTCGGTACGAAGGAGCAAGGGCTATGTATCTGATATTAACCAGCTCGGGCGAGATAAGTGAGGAAATCTGTAGAAAGGTGTGTGGAGGAAAATGAGAAGAGTAGAGCATCCGCTTCAGACAGAGCGTAGAAAAAATACAGAGTTAAAAGATGAGGTAGAGTTTTTAAATAAGGCACTGTTGTTCACAGAAATTTTAGCGGCAGGGTTCTTCGGTGCCTTCCTGGCCATCTTGCACGTGGTTGGATGGCTGTGACAGGAGGTGACAAGGATGTGGCTGATTTTTTTAATTAGCATGTTGGTGATTGCAGTGGCAGCGCTTGGAGTTGTCTGGGCTGCCAGCAAGATATTTTTATCCATCAGGCGAAACGAAAGAAAATTCAATCAGGAGGAAAAGGAAAATGAATAAGGGACTGGTCGTAGGTTTAGTAGCAGCTGTAGCAGTAGCAGGAGGCGTATATACCGTTAAATCAATCGAGCATGTAGGGCAGGGAGAGGTCGGAGTTGTCTGGACTGCGAAGAACGGAGTAGAGGGAACCCTGGATTCTGGATGGCATTTTGTAGGCCCTCTTACACGGGTAAAAAACTACCCCATTTCACAGCAGCAGCTGGTTCTGAGTAACAACCCAGAAGATTATAACGAAAAGGAACACGCAGACTGGCATGTGGATGCTCCGGCGGATGGCGGAATGGTAAAAATGAATCTGACAGTCAATTACAACTTTATTCCGGAGCGAGTGACAGACCTCTATGCAAGGTTTAATGGTATGGATGGGGAAGCTATTGTAGACAGCAGGGTGCAGAATTCCATTGTAGCCTACATAAAAGAAGTGACGCCACAGTTTTCCGTAATGGACATTTACAGCGATAAGCGGGCAGAGGTAAGTAAAGCGGTCACAGAGTATCTGGACGGGAAGCTGAATGATGAATATGGAATCCATGTTTCTTCTGCGCTGATCATCGACGTTCAGCTGGACGAGATGCTTCAGGCGAAGATTCAGGCAAAGGAACAGGCGAAACAGGACGCAGAGAAAGCAGAACTGGACAAGCAGACGGCAGTTGCCCAGGGAGAAGCTAATAAGGCTCAGGCTCAGGCGGAAGCAGAGGTAAAAAGAATTAATGCGGAAGCAGAGGCGGAGCAGACCAAGATTAAAGCACAGGCAGAGGCAGAAGCAAACCAGCTGTTAAATCAGTCTATTACACCAGAGTTGATCCAGATGAAAGAGGCAGAGGCTAGATTAAAACATGGATGGGTAACCGTTCAGGGGGCCGAAGCTGTAGTAACAAAATAATGGGGAAGCGGATAGAAGACGCAACCTGTCGGGACTGCCGTGGCTGGTTCTGGTGCATGGAAGCCAGCCGGATGTACCCGTGTAAAGACTTTGAAAGGAGAAATCATGAAAAGAAGAATCGAAAAGAAGGCAGAAAAAAAGAAGAAGGGATAAAATCCACGAGCTGTTAGACCTGGCTCTGGACATCAACTCCACGATGCCGCGAAAACAGGAGAAAACAGGGAATCAGCCAACCGCTTTTTTTGAACTTTCAGGACATATCGGAACTGTTGAGCTGAAAGTATTTCGCAAGGGATGGTTCGCAGGAGATTACGATCCGGAACGGATAGAACCCCATACATATCGAAAACATGAGCTGGATGAAGCTATCCGTTGGACAAGACAGCTGAAGATGCAGTTATGCAGGAAGTAGAACAGGCCCGCCGGTTGCAGCCGGACAGGCCCTAAGAAAAAAACAATCACAAGAAAAGTGTAAACCAGAGTAGGAGGAAAAGCAAGTGGTAAAGGGTTTCATTTTGGCAGAAGACGAAAAGAAGACAATAGAAGAATGCGATATATTATTTTGTGTCGGTGTAAAGTCGATAGAAAAAAATGATATAAGCCTTCAAGTCGAAATACAGAAGCTTTTGATGGGAGGCAATATAAGATGCAGAGATTTTATTGCGGCATTTGGAGAGGCTGCCGCAGAAACCATAGTAGAATTAGCAGAAGAAAAACCTGAAATGGCACTAGCCATGTCTACTTTGTTTTTAGAATCTTTCCATAGAAGTTTCAAAACTGCAATAAGGCAGCAGAAGGATAAAAGAGAAGAGTAGTAAAAAAGTCCGGCGCCGGAGCAAACGGCGTCGGACTCAGGGTGTTAATAAAATGAAATATTCCGATTTCATTGTACGACACCAGGGATAAAAAGTCAATGAGCGGCGGCAGGAAAGCCGCCCTGAAGACTTGTTAAGTATATTATTCTATCGACATGACAGGAGAGAGCAGGATGGCGTACAAGAGGGAAATATGCAGGGCTGGGAAAACCAGACAATACACCTATTACTACTGCCCAAAAGCAGATAAGAAGGAAGGCAGCAGGAGGGCGAAGGAGAACCAGACCAGCGAAGCACAAAAAAAGGTCAACAGCAGGCAGGCTGCGAAAAAGCTGACTTGGATCATGAATGCAAACTATGACGGATCCAGTCTGTATATTACCTACTCTTACGACAAAGAAAAACGTCCAGAGGGAAAAGAAATGCTCAGAAAGGATGTGGATTGTCTGCTGAGAGGCCTGAGAAAAGCCTTTAAGAAGAAGGGGCAGACAGCGAAGTACATATGGGTAGCCGAAATAGGAAAAAAGGGAGCTGCCCATATCCACATGACTTTAAATGCGATAGAACCTCAGATACTTAAAAAACTCTGGACAAAAGGCTGGGTTACGATTAAGCCGATGGACGACAGTGGACAGTATCGGAAGTTAGCAAATTATTTTATCAAATACTCTGAAAAGACCATGAACACTCTGGAGGGATTTTCTGGAAGACGGTATAACAGCAGCAAAAACCTTGTGATTCCAGAACCTCAAAAGGAAATCGTCAGCGCAAGGAACGCAATCAGTCATACGATTGTAGTTCCTCCAGGGTGGTATGTAGATAAAGACAGCATTGCGGAAGCATATCACGAGATTACAGGGTTTATGTATTTTACTTATACGCTGATCCATGATGGCCGTCAGCAGAAAGAAACGAAGCGGGATAGCTATCAGCTGGATTTGGAAACAGGAGAAGTAACGATACAGGAAACCCGGCAAAAAACAAGAGGAGGGGAATAGATTGAGGCAATTTAATTTTACGAAAGAAGAGAAAGCCCCGTACTGGAAGAAAGCAGAACGAATGATTCAGGATTCTGGCCTGGATTTAGAGATCGAACATGATTCCTTTGGCATCTGTAACGAGGGAACCTATGTCTATGTTAAACCGAAGAAGACAGGAAAGAAGACGATAGCTTTATGGGAGCAGGCCAAGAAACTGGTACAGGGATTTACACCCAGAAAAACAGCCAAACCGGGATACCGCACAGACAGCGCATATTTGTATGCCTATATCCTGATCCCCTGGGAGGAAAAACATGTACGAAGTGACAGTTAAGATCGGCGCAAACCCCAGTAAATACTGGGGCAGTCTGGAATTTTCGGACGCCGCTGGGAAAGTCCATCGCCGGGAAGTATCTGGAGAGCGGGATGCCTCGAAACAGAGCAACACCTTACAGGCCCTGATCGAGTGTCTGAAGGTACTCAAACGTCCCTGCATGCTGAACATTTACTCATCAGAGGACTACATTGTATCAGCCTTCCAGTGTGAATGGCTGACCGGCTGGCAGTCTTCCGGTTGGAAAAATGCAAAGGGAAACACCATCAGAAACGTGGAGCAGTGGAAAGAGGTCTGGAACCTTCTCTCTCCACATTCCAGAAGGGTAATGAAGGAGGAGTAATGGCAAGGAGTATTATGGAGCCGCGCGGAGCCTGTGAGTGCTACAACTGCGGCGACACCAGAAATTTAGAAGAGCATCACATTTTTTACGGAACCAGGAACCGCAAAAAATCCGAACACTACGGATTAAAGGTTCATCTCTGCCCGGGGTGTCACCGGTATAAAAAAACAGGAGTCCACGGCGGGAACGCGGAACTGGATGCCCGTCTGAAAAAAGAAGCAGAACGGTTATTCGAGGAAAAATACAGTCGGAAGCTATTTTATGAAGAATTTGGTCGCTACTATGCAGAGGAAAAGGAAGCCAAAGAGCAGCAGGAGAACGGATTCATCAGATTGGAGGAGACATGTTAAAGAGTGATTTGGAAGAACTGAAACGGGAACATCCAGACGGGTTAGAGGTACAGACAGGAAGCTGCCGGTTCTGCGGCCAGATGGCCCAGATTGAAACTCTGCTGCCGTGGCCCCAGGAGAAACTGAACGAAGCAGCAACGGAGCTGTGTGGATGTGCCGCGGCGCAAAATTATGTCAGCAGAAAAAAACGGATGGAAAAGGCAAAGTGCACGGTTACAAGGCAGTTTGAAAAATATCTTCCTAAAACAGCCGTGGAAATTTTAAAAACAGCTGTGGAACTGATAGAGGAAGATCAGATTAACTCCCTGACATTAGATGTGGGAAACGGACTGAAAGGAAAGGTTTCCATGACCAGTAAAGGAAATATCAAAGTAGAAAAAACTGAAACCAGAAAAGAGACACAGGAGGCATAGCATGAAAAACGTAAAAACCATCGCAGAATATGCCATCCGGAAGTGGATGGAGCAGGAGGGACTGGTAGAGGAATGTTTTAAATTAACAGTGAAAGGCAATGAGGGAACTCTCATGGATTCAGAAGGAAGCGCGTTGAAACTCATTTATAACCCAGAGCTGAAACGTGTATTTCCGGTTTAAGGAGGGAATCATGGAAAAGACTTGTGAAAGCTGCATATATGAATATACCTGTGACTGGACTCCGGCAGCGGGACAGGATTCCTGTGAAAACTGGAGGGCTGACAAGGAGGCTGCAAATGAAGAGGGTAGACATTAACCGTATTTCTGCAGAAAAGCAGCAGATGATTTTGGACTATATGCGAGATGCTGGGAAACCCCTGTCAGTCAAAGAGATATTCGAAGCGCTTCCGCTATCTCGTAACGACATCAGAAACCAGTTTGGGAACTTGAAGGTAAAGAAAGCAATCGAACGCACACAAAGAGGTCTGCATGGCTATGAGTACGTGATAGCAAATGGAAAGGAACCGAAAAAGGAAACGAGAATCGCCTGGATGGAACTGGTGGAAAAAGCAAAGAAAGAGACGAAAGCAGGGGATGCTTATTATTACATACACGAAGATGGTGAAAAGAAACGGACAAGGGTAACCGACACCAGATACCCCCATATCTGCTTGTTCGACAACGGCCACGCTTACCTTTGGGCAGATGTGGCCCGCTGCAGGGAGGATAAACGAACCCGGGTATTAGGGGAGTGGCCCAAATAGGAGAAAGAATGAAACGTATCTATGGAACATACCACATTGTAAAAGAAACCGCTGAACGCTTTCAAATCCTGAAAGAAACACCTACCGGCTACGCATCTATTGGCTGTTATGTCTCTCCGGCTCTGGCAGCGGAAGAAATCGCAGATCAGGAATGCGGAGCGCAGTGGATTGAGGAAAGGATAAAAGATTGTTTAAAGGAGTAAGAAATGGAAGTAATCACGATATGGAACCTGAAAGGCGGTGTTGGAAAGACCACAACGGCTGTAAACTTGGCCTACAGCCTGGTGGAGACTGGAAAGAAAGTCTTGCTGATTGACATGGATCAGCAGGGGAATGCCTCATCCATGATGCGCCGCTACAATCTGCACCAGAGGAGCATTGCGGAGGTACTGAAAAAACACTGTACAATCCTTTCGGCCATTAAAAAGACTTGGATTCAAAACTTGTTTATTATCCCGGCAGATATACGGGTACGGGAAATAAAGGAAAAGAGACGTTTGGTGTGGGAGCTGGAAATCGTTCAGGAGTTGTTTGACTACTGTATTATTGATTGCCCTCCGGCAGCAGAATGGATGACGCGCGAAGCCCTCCAATCCTCAGAAAGATTAATCATTCCGGTTCCGGCAACGCGCTGGGGATGTGAAGGTCTGGACATGGCCCAGTGGCTGTTCCCAGAGATGGGTGTGTCTGCAGAGCCCAAGATTCTGTTTACCATGTTTAAGAATAATGCTCAGAGCCGGAAGAATATTCGAAATATCTTAAAAAATTATCCCTTACCAGCCTACGAGACAGCCATTACCCGAACGGAGGATGTTATCAGCGCAGAGAACGTGAGAAAGCCGATTGCCCGCTGTCGAAGACACTCGCAGGCAGCAGAAGACTACAGAGACCTTGCAAAGGAGGTGCTGGAGGATGCCGAAACTAAATGATATCATGGCGGCCCGGCCGGCCGAAAAGAAAGTACAGTACACAGTACAGATGATCCCCTATACCCAGTTAATTCCAAACCGGGAAAACAAGTATTCCCTGGGAGAGATTGAAGAACTGGCAAATATGATCCGTCTGGCCGGAGGAATTTCAGAACCGCTCTTTGCCCGTAAACGGGCGCCGGGAGAGTACGAACTGATTTCTGGCCACAGAAGGAGACTGGCAATAATCCATCTGGTGGAGAAGCTGGGCCTGAAACAGTTCCGGCTGGTTCCTGTTCATCTGGAAAACCTGGACGACATCATGGCGATGGTAACGCTGTACATCGCCAATGCAGGCCAGAGGAACAAGACAGACCATGACCGGATGATTGAGGTAGTAGGCCTGACGGAATCCCTAGAATTACTAAGAACTGGGACGCCGGAGCATCAGGAGAAGTTTCAGGAGCTGACCGGATTGGAACCCCAGTTCGCCCAGGCCAATGACATCCGGGCAGCAGTAGCGGAAAAGTTGGGACTAAGCGTTACCAAAACAGCCCAGTTAAAGCACATCAATAACAAGTTGGAGCCGGAACTGAAAGAAAAATTCAAGAAACAGGAAATCGGCTATTCTGCTGCCGATAAAGCGGCTTCCCTCCCGCCTGAGAGTCAGAGGGAACTTGCGAAGAAGGAAAGAATATCGATCAAGGATGTGCAGGAAAAAGAAAAGTCAGAATCGGACATTCAGGAAGACGAGCCGGAAGAGAACGGGCAGCAGGACATTCCGGAAGAGATGCTTCCGGGAAACTGGCATCAGACCATAGAAGGACATGCAAAACCTCCAGAAACCCCAGTAAAGACTGGGCATGTGCTGAGAGTGGGGAAGGAAGAATATGACCATATCATCAGAGGAGAGAAGGCCTATAAGCTTACTAAAAACGACCAAAAGTTTCTTGAAGGGCATGATCTGGAATTCTGGTGTTATCAGGATGGAAAATTCACAGGCCGAAAGGCAGAAACTCGTATCTCCCACATGGATGAAGACATGAGAGGATTAGAAGAAGGATATTGTATTTTAGGATTCCAGTTAATGAGCTGGAGCGAGTAAACAAGGAACCTCCCAATGGCCAATAATATATCACGATCATGCCATTGGTGTTACATACAGGGCGGCTCTGACCGGTCGCCCGTCTTAAAAGAAAATTGTAATGAGGGAGTACAATGGAACAAATAATCAGCCAGAAAAATGTATTGAAGGTTATTAAAGCTTACATAAAACAGCACGGCTACCCGCCGACACAGCGGGAACTTGCAGCGGAATTTTATTGCTCCGTGTCGACGATTAACATATGCCTGAGGGAAATGCTGGAGGAGAGAATATTAGAAACTGATCATTCAGTAGGTTCCTGCAGAGCGTATCGTGTCGCCGGAATGCGGATGGTAGATATCAGGAAATTACAGGGCACTGTAAAACAGCTGGAGGATCTTCTGGCTCACTGCCGAGACATGGCAGCAGGACGTGATGCGGATCCAATCTGGGGCCGGGACGTAAAAGCTCTGGAGACAGTGATAGGAATGATCAGAAAGGAATAACGAATCCCGGTAAACCGGGTTGAATGCACGGGTGTCTAAGTGCTGGCGAAAAAGAAGTTGAATAGTTGCGAGTCTAAAAAACTCATGGGTAGCCTGATGCTTCTTATCCACGATACGGTATTTGTAGCGTGGTGTTATCAAAAAAATTTTAAGTTGCAGTTTCGGAAAAGACAGTTTGGCAATGCTGCTTCTGTGTTTGGAAGAAAACATTCCCGTTGATGAAGTGATTTTTTATGATACAGGTATGGAGTTTGATTCCATTTACAGAAATAGAGACAGAATCAAGGAGGTTTTGTTGCAGAAAGGGATTGAATTTACTGAATTACATCCTGCCAATCCATTTGTTTATGACATGCTGGTAAGGCCTGTTAAATACAGAGAGAAAAAAGAATACCCATACCATTACGGATATGGATGGTGCGGGGGAAATGCCAGATGGGCTACTAGGTACAAACTGAATGAAATTAACAGGCATTACAGAGAGAAGTATCCAGATGAGAAGATTGTGGAGTATGTCGGCATAGCAGCAGATGAGCCGCAGAGGATAAAAAATATTCCTCGCAAAAAATATCCTCTGGTTGAACGTGGAATGACAGAAAAAGAATGTCTTCAGTACTGCTATACTCATGGATATAACTGGGATGAGGACGGGATCGAACTATACAGCATTTTAGACAGAGTAAGCTGCTGGTGCTGCCGAAACAAGAATCTCAAAGAACTGAACAATATATATAAGCACCTTCCAAAGTATTGGGAAAGATTGAGGGGGCTGCAGTCCAGAATAGACGAACCATTCAAAGGTCCAGGAAAGTCCATTTTCGACCTTGAAAAAAAGTTCAGTGAATACGAACAGATAACGATATTTGATCTTACAGAGGAAATGAAATGGAGCATGAATTAAAAATTTATCCAACATATTTCGAAGACGTGCTTTCGGGCAAAAAGAAGTTTGAAATCAGAAAAAATGACAGGAAATATCGCGTTGGAGATATCCTGAAGCTGAAGGAATGGGACAACATTAAATATTCCGGCAGAGAGGCCAGAGCAGAAGTGATTTATCTAATCGATGATAAATTCGTCGGGATTCAGCCGGGATATGTTGTTATGGGAATCAGTTTGATACGTTGACAATCCGCAGAAGGGAGAATCATATGGGACGATTAACAGAAATAGATAAATACGGGAACTGGGGACTTAGAGAGCTTCCGTGGAAAAATTTATATACAGGTACACCAATTACCTGGGAAACCTATGAAACACTGTATGGAGCACTCTGCAAATTAAAAGACTACGAAGACTCAGGCCTAAGTCCGGAGGAGGTGAAAGAGCTTCGTCGGCAGCAGGATAGGTGGATCTCAGTAGAGGAACGACTGCCAAAGGAAGAGATGCCTGTTTGGATAACAGTAAAACATTCGAGTTGGATTTCAGACTATGGCTCTGACTTCATCCCAAAAGAAGAATGGATGCATCATCCAGAGAGTAGAGGCACACATAAAGGAAAATATGAAGAGGGGATCTGGTGGTATGAGGATGAAGAAAACGAATGGATACGCTGTGATGAACCAGGCGAAGAAAGAGACCTTGGAGTTGTATACAGCACAGTGATTGCCTGGCAGCCATATACAGAACCAGAACCGTATCAATCAAATGTGCCAGAAGCCAACCAAAACATAGCCTATCAATTTTTCAGAAACAGATTTGAAGGTGTAAAATAAGAATGAAATATACTTATGATGTTATAGACCAACAGACAGGAAAACAGATCCTCTGCGATGCATTGGCAAATAAAGTGCGTGAAGCCCTGGGAGCATCCTTCGACGTTTCTAAACACGCATTACGTCAAAGCCTCTATAAAGGTAGATACCGGATTGATTACAATCAATACAGAGAAGAAACGCAAAAGGAAGTGTTTACAAGAGAATGGGAAAAAGCAGTAAGACACTGTAAAAAGTACCCGTACCTGGATCGAATCAAAATCATACCTCAGGAAGAAAAATAAAAAGAGAAGAGAGGTCTGGCAGAGGAGAATGGAAAGTGAATTCAACCAGGGGGCAGCCTATGCAAGAGATTGCATGATAGCTAAAATTATCGGGCTTCAAGAAGAAATAGGATTCGATGAGAAAAAAGAATCCTATATCATTCTTCAGAAGCTTTTGATTGATATCGAAGAATCCTATGGTGGGATGTTTAGACCTTTCAAAGGGTAGACAATGTAAGCAGTAGGATGGCAGCGCGGGCAGCAGGACAGGAGGAGATACCATTGAACATTAAAGTAACCAGAAAACTGCTGGATGATTATAGAAAAATAAAACGAGAGATTCCAATATTAGAAATAGAACTGGAGGAAATGAAAACCACAGATTCCGGCATCGGAAACAGTACAATCCTTGACTATCGAACTGGACAGGCAAGACCGCAGAGTGTGGTTGGCTTTGATAAGGAGCTTTATGGCCGGAGAAAAAGAAGCCTAGAAAAAAAGAAGGCTCAGGTTAAAGCTGTAGAGCAGTGGATCAATCAGATAGAGGATGGGCAGACGCGTTGCATCTTCCGGATGTACTACATAGATGGAATGACCTGGCTTAAGATAGCGGATAAAACAGGGTATACAGGAAATCCAGATTATGTAAGAATAGTAATTCGTGATAAATTTTTACTAAAATGTGGAATTAAATAAAAAAAGTTCGTTTTATTCGGAGAGTTCGTTTTATACTATAATAGAAGCCAAAGGCATTCGGCCGGCGGCTTGAACCCCTTTTTATTCGCATAGATGCCGGGGAGACCCGGCGATACAGCAGGATGGAGCAGTCTGGAAGCTCGCCGGGCCCATAACCCGGAGGTCGAAGGTTCGAATCCTTCTCCTGCAAGTCATAATAATTTTTCTCCTATTTTTTCCACCCGGTCATGTGCTGGGTGGTTTTTTTGATGTTATCCACAAGATGTTGATAAAACTGTGAATAAAACACTAGATAAAGTGCAATAAATACTTGACATAGGGTATACCCTATGATATAATATAGCATGTAAGGAGGTGAGAACAGATGGCGAAAGGCAGAAGCCGAAGAAAAAGAAAAAGCCCAGTCAACTGGATTGAAGTAGCGGTTCAATTCCTGACAGGGCTCATAACTGGGATTATCATTCTGATAATCGACAAGCTGTGGAACTAGCACAGCCGGGGAGGAGAAATCCTCCCCATGTCAAAAGTATAGCACGAATCGCCATCTTTAACAATGAAAATCGCAATGATTGCAGTAATTGCAGTGACGGCTGGTTTCATTGGCCGCAGTATTTACAGAAAAATGAGGAGGGACAGAGATGCCAAAAGGTAGCCCAAACCCTCAAACCGTTGCAAGCCAGAAGTACCAGCAGAAAGTCGGCTACATGACAAAAAGCTTTAAAATTAAGCGGGAAGTAGCGGAACGATTCGAAAAGGCCTGTAAGGCGGCAGGAGCCAGCCAGGCTAGCCAGATTACAGAGCTGATGCTGGCATTTGCGAAAGAGCAGGAAGAAAAGCATAAGAAGTAAGGAGAGAGCGCCTGAGGGGGCGCTCTTTTCCTTTGCTCTAATTTCTGCACAGAGTGGAGTAGGTACTACTCACCCCCACCCCCTATGCGGGTCCGGGGAAAGCGCGGTATTTTTGACTTTATGAGAAAAAAATTGATGGCATTTCCTTCCGCTTTTGGGAGACTGCTGGGGAGGTGGGCAAACGATGGTAGTAAATCAAAAACAGCTGGCGGAATGCCTGGGACTCAGCTCCAGAAGAGTCCGTGGATTAAGGGAAGAAGGGCTTTTCAAGCTGACGCAGGAAGGCAGAGGCTACAATCTGGAAAAAAGCATTCAGGAGTACATTGAGTACAAAGTGAATGCGGAAACAGGAAGGCGTGCCTCAATCTCAAAAGAGGAAGTGCAGGCACAGCATGAGGAAGTGAAAAAACAGATTTCCCTTTTAAAGCTCAGACGCCTTCGCAGAGAACTCCATGAGGCTGCCGATGTAGAAGCCTTTCTGTCTGATATGTTGATTCGATTTAAAAACCGGTTGCTCTCTGTTCCTGCCAAGTTGGCCATGCAGGTGGCCGGAGAGGAAGACCTCAATCAGATCATCCAGATTATAAAAAGGGAGCTGCTTTCCGTTTTGGAGGAACTGTCAGATTACGATCCGGATGAGATAGATGGGCAGCAGATACCGGAGGGAGAAGATGAAGAAATAGAAGATGAGGAGGATGAAGAGGAGGGGTGACACGGAGAGAGAAGGCAAAGAAAAAAACACGCCGTCTATTCAGAAGAGTCATTCACTCCGCCCTTGCGGTTCAGGAAGAGATAAAGGTTAGTGAATGGGCGGAAAAATACCGCGTATTGGATGAAAGCAGCAATTTATCCGGAAAGTGGTCTAATGATGTGACGCCGTACCTGGTGGAAATTATGGATACCTTGAATGATCCGCACATCAGAGAAGTTTATCTGTGCAAGGGCTCTCAGCTGGGAGGCACAGAAGTCCTGATCAATATGTTGGGATATCTTATTTCAGAGGAACCGGGTCCGACGATGATCGTCTATCCTTCTGATGATTTAGCCAAAGATATCTCAAATGACAAGCTGAAACCAGCCTTTCGCTTGATTCCAAAGGTTAAAAAGCAGTTTTATGAGAATGCCTCTAAGGAGCTTCGCCTGAAATTTAAAAATATGACGGTGTATCTGCGAGGAGCCGGCTCTCCCTCCAAGCTGGCATCAAAAGCAATTAAATATCTGTTCTTTGACGAAATTGACAAGATGGGAGGCGCATCAAAAAAAGAGGCATCTCCCTACAATCTTGCCATGGAGCGTATTAAAACATTTAAGAGTCAGAGCAAGGTGTATGCCTGTTCTACTCCGACGCTTAAGACGAACTATATTTGGTCTCTGCATGACAGCGCAGATGAGGTAAAAGAATATTTTGTTCCCTGTCCTCACTGTGGGGAAATGCAGCAGCTTCTTTTTAAGCAGATTTTATTCTGTAAGGATGATGAGGACAAAATGTCTCCCTATGAGAGGGCACAGACTGCCAAGTATATCTGCCCCAAATGCGGCTGTGAAATTCTTGATAAGGACAAGCCGAAGATGCTTCGAGAGGGAGAATGGCGGGCAGTCAAAAAGAGGGGAGTTGGCAGACCTAAGACGGTCGGATATCATATCAGCTCCCTGTACAGTGTGTTCGTCACCTGGGCGGAAGCGGCTGAAGAACATTTGAAATCTTATAAAGATCCAGATATGCTTCAAAACTTTGTCAACAGCTGGCTGGCGGAACCATGGGAAGATACGAAACTCAAGACGACGGCGGATCTGGTGAAGGAACGTCAGACGGAGCTCCCAGAGTTCGAAGTACCTGATTGGGCTATTGAACTGACAGGAGGTATCGACGTACAGGAGACCTGCATTTACTGGGTAATACGCGCATGGGGAGAACACTGGACCAGTCAGCTGATTGCCAGAGGGCAGGAAACAAATCTCTGGAATGCTGACAACATTATGAATCTCTACTACGAAAAAAAGAATGGCGAGAAGCTGACACCCTCTCTTGTTCTGGTAGACTCCGGAGATCAGACGGATATGGTATATGATTTCTGTGCTGATACCATGGATTATACACTTCCGTGCAAAGGATCCAGTAAAAGGCTGGAGACGGATTATAAATACAGCGTAATCAATAAGGCTGGTTCAAAGGCAGCAGGTATTAACTTGGTTATCGTCGATACTGGAAAATATAAGGATCGAATTGCTTCCAGGATGCGCAGGAATAACGGAACCGGTTCCTGGATGGTATTTCATGGGATTGATGAAGAATATGCCAACCAAGTGACAGCAGAGCACAAGATTAATGAACGGCAGGCAAATGGAGCAGTCACACAGAAGTGGGTGCCTAAGACAACCCATACAGATAATCACTATCTGGACGCAGAGGTGTATGCGATGGCAGCGGCAGACATCCGCGGCGCCAGAATCTGGCATCAGGAGCGGTATGTACCGCCTAAGAAAAAGCCAACGGAGATACCGAAAGAAGAACAGTGGATCCGCGACAATGAATTAGAAGGATGGTAAAGGAATGGAAGGAAAAGAAAGAATAGAACATGAATCCAATCAAACGCCAGAAGCAGCAGAGAAGCCTTATTCCAGCCCAAGCCAGCAGCTGCAGATCTTAAATGAGGCTATTTACAATATTATGGTAGGCGGACAGGCCTATAAGATCGGAACACGTTCTCTTACCAGGGCAGATTTATCTACACTGATCGCCGAAAGAAACCGTCTGGAAGCTCAGGAGGCTCAGAAAAGCGGATTCCTCTACGGCGCATATGCCGCCGATTTTGGATACGATAACAGGAGGTAGTATGAAGCAGACAGTGATAGACCGAATTATCGGAACGATCAGCCCGAAAGCCGGTGTTGAAAGAATGCGGTGGAGGAAGTATTACGAAGAGCAGCGTGGGAATTATGACGCCAGTGATTCGGGAAGGTTGCAGTCCCGGTGGAATACGCAGAATCAGTCAGCAGAGCTGACAGACCGCTTTGAGAGAGATGTCATCCGGGCGAGAACCAGGGACCTGGAACGTAACTCCGATATTTTAAACTCAGTTATCCGTGCCTTTCGCAGGAACGTGATAGGCGGAGGGCTTCAGATTCGCGTAACAACGGAGCAGGCAGACCGGAATAAGATTCTGGAAGCTGCCTGGAAACGATGGTGCGAAAAAGAAAACTGCGATGTCACAGGTACTCAGAGCTTTACCCAGATTGTCCGGATGCTGATTCAAAGAAAAATTGTTGACGGCGGGATTTTGATTATCAAGAGATATACTTCGCAGGGATATCTGCCGTTTCAGCTGCAGATCCTGGAGGTGGATGAGCTTGACGCCACTCAAATTCAGCCGAAAGAAAAAGGCAATAAGGTAGTTGGAGGAATTGAGTACAACCGCTGGAACCGCCCGGTGGGATACTGGATTACGCAGTATGAAATTGACGGATACACGCGGATGAAACCTGTGTACGTTCCGGCCAAGGATGTGATCTTCTATTATGCCAAGCGCCGACCTTCTCAGATTCGGGAAATGACGGATCTGGCCCCTACTGTAACCAGAATTAAAGATATGAATGAGTTTATTTCAGCTGTAACAATCAAGGAAAAGATAGCTGCCTGCCTGGCGATTCTGGTTAAACGTATAAACAATTTAGCGTCAAATCGCGGAAGGGATGGAAAGCCGCAAAGTGAAATCAGCTATGAGGGAAAGCGAATTGTCCCAGGTATGATTTTGGAAATGAATCCAGGAGATGATGCGCAAACTGTTACACCACCAGGACAGGGCTCTGATGCTGCTACATTCCTGAAAGCGGAGCAGCGATTGATTTCTTCGGCATCCGGACTGTCTTACGAGGCTACAGCAAGGGATATGTCGGAAACCAATTATTCCAGCGCACGCCAGAGCGGAATAGAGGATGATCTGACCTATGACGAAGAAAAGGAGCTTCTGTTCCAGGTACTGGATGAAATCTATGAAACCTTTGTAATATCCTGCTGGCTGAAAGGAATTATTTCCGGAAACGATATCTGGAATAATATTAGAGATTATACAGCTCATGAATGGGTTGTTAAGCCTAAACGCTGGATCGATCCGGCAAAAGAAGCGAATGCCAATGCAACGATGTTAAAAACAGGGCAGAAAACATTTCAGCAGATCTGCGCAGAAAATGGGCGGGACTGGAAACAGGTCATTGACGAGATGGATGAAGCGAACCGGTATGCTGCTGAAAAGAACATTGACCTGGCTGCCATGCTGGCGGGAGGGCCAGGCACTCAGGAGCCGGAAGAAGAGGAGGGAAAGAAGAATGGAACGAAAACCGATGCATAAAAATCCAGGCGGAGAAAATGATTTTTGCCCGACGAGATTTATGAATGCTAATATCCGAGCCTCAGGAGAGAGTGGAAACGAGAGGCAGTTTGAACTGTCTTTTTCGTCAGAAGAGCCATATTCCAGGTGGTACGGAGTGGAAATCCTGGATCACTCCGGAGGATGCATGGATCTGAGCAGACTTCAGAGTATAGGAGTCGTTTTGTTTAATCATAAAAGGGATCAGGTCATCGGAAAGGTCGTAAAAGCCTGGAACGAAGACAACCGTGGAAAAGCAATCATTGAGTTTGATGATGACGACGAAGCGGAAAAGATCCGGAAGAAAGTAGATGGAAAAACCCTGAAGGGAGTATCCGTTGGTTATAGTGTAGATGCCTGGGAAGAAGTGGCAGCAGGAAAGAAATCCAGTGATGGCAGGTTTACCGGACCCTGCTATATTGCAAAAAAGTGGACGCCTCTGGAAATCAGTATTGTGTCCGTACCTGCAGATGCAACAGTAGGGGTAGGGCGTACCTATGACGGACCGGAAATTTCTCCAGCAGTACAGCCAGCGGAACTGTCTGTTCTGGAACGAATAGTCCAAGCGAACGAAAATCTAATGAAGGCACAGAGGAAATAATTACAGAGAAAAAAGGAAGTTAAGGTTCAGCAAAAGGCTGGGCCTTTTTTGATACCAGAAATTAGAAAGAGAGGACAGATGATGAGACTAAAGCTTGTGAAACAAAGCGAATTTTTAGGAACCATGTGTGATTTCTATGTAGATGAAGAAGACAATATTTACATGAGCAGAACCCAGATTGGTTATGCATTGCAGTATAAGCAACCACAGCATTCGATTTTGGTGATGCACCAGAGACACAGAGATCGATTGGATAGATTTTCTATTGAAATATCGGGGTCTCAATTTGTGACCCCGATATATAAAAATAAAAATACAGACAAAGTCTTTATGTATTCTGAGAGAGGGATTTATGAAATTTGCCGTTGGTCGAATCAAAAAGTTGCGGATGAGTTTAATGATTGGGTATATGAAACTATTCAATCAATTAAAAGGAACGGTTATTACATAGTTTCTGAAAAGGACAGCAGATGGCTGGGGATTCGTGAAGAATCTAAGAAAGCCAGGAAATATGAAACAGACCAGATAAAACTCTTTGTTCAATACGCAAAAGCACAGGGCAGTAAGAATGCAGAACGGTATTATATGGTCTTTACAAAATTAATCAATGAAAAGGTAGGGCTTCATGGAAACCAGCGCGACACTATTCCGCAGGAAACTTTGCTGGAGCTGAAATCATTGGAAACGTTACTGAAGATGCGCATTCGAAAGCTCATGGAACGGGATATGCCCTATAAGGAAATATACCAAGACATTAAGATGCTGGTGGAAGAATTTTAAAGAGAAAGGCAGGTAAAACACATGGAAAATTTAGAACAGGCTATGAGAGAAGCCGCCGCAGCACTGACAGGTCAGGCAGTTGAAACAATTCCATCCGGCCCATTAGAGGAAATCTGCACATTTATTGCAGAGCATTACCAGGTTCCGAAAAATGTGCCGTTTGTACAGGTATCAGCTCCAGCTGATGCAGCAGGAGAAGCTCCCACGAAGGAGGAATTTAACAATTTAATCAAGAAGCTGAAAGATGCCAAGGTGTTTAAATAGGCATCCTTTTTAGCCTATATCTTAATCAAAGAAGGAGGACACAAATGAATTTACAGGAAATGATTGCCCGCCAGAGAGAACTGACAGAGGCTGCAAGGCAGCAGGGACGTAGCCTGACGGCGGAAGAGCAAAGAGAATTTGATTCTCTTCAGGAACAGATTGACAGCATGACTGCCTCAGGGCAGGAAGGCCAGAGAGGAGCCAATCCTCCAGCGGGAAATCCTCCAGCGTCTGGAGAAGCTGCACCAGGCGGTGATGAGGCACGGGCCGCGGCCATGGCAGAACGCCAGCGGGTTCGAGACATTACAGATTTATGTCAGCGATTCGGAATGGATTCAGAGCCGTATATTTCCAATGACAGTACCCTGGATCAGGTGAGAGCAGCTGTCATTGAGCACTTGCAGCGGACAAAAGGGCCAGTCGGAACCAGAGTCACGGAAGACGAGGGAGATAAGAAACGCAATGCAATGACAGACGGAATCCTTCTTCGCCAGGGGATCCATGTAGAGAATCCGGCTCCGGGAGCTAATGATTTCAGAAACGCTACGCTGCAGATGATCGCGGCCAACTGTCTGACACAGGAGGATTCTCAGAGAAACTATTACATGGAATCCGGAGATGAGGTATATTCAGCGCTGCTTCAGAGAGCGTATTATAATCCATCTTCTGCTTTCCCGGCGATTATGGATAATGTAATCCGCAAATCCTATGTGGAGGGCCACAAGACAGCCCCGGTTACCTTTGAGCAGTTTACTACCAGAGGCACCCTGACAGACTTCAAGAAGGCAGACAATTATTATGTTCAGGGTGGATTTGGCCGGTTCCTGGAGGTTCCGGAGAACGGAGAGTTAAAGCACACGCTTCCGACTGATGAAAAGAAGCCGCAGAGGCAGTTAAAAACCTACGGCCGTCAGTTTACCATGTCACGCCAGGCATTTATCAACGATGATATGGGAGTGATTACAACGCTTCCCAATCGTGCGGCGAAAGCGGCTAGAATGACAATCAACAGCCAGGTTTACCAGATTCTGACGGGAAATCCGAAAATTTATGATGGCAAAACTTTGTTCGTTTCCGATCATAAAAACCTTCTGAAGGAAGGAACCGGCATTACCCAGGAGGCAGTGCAGGCGATGATTCTTGCGCTGGGAGGCCACAAGAAAAAGCAGGACGATATGGAGGAAGCGATTATCATTCGTCCGGGTACGATTGTGGTTCCGCTGGGTTATCAGTTTGCCATGTACACCTTGTTCAACAGCCCGACTATCAGCGCATCCGGAGCGGTCAATCCTCTGTTTAATTACAAGGACACGATTCAGATTGTAGAAGACGCTACATTAAATGTGCAGATCAAAGAAGGCAGCCCGATTCCATGGTTTATGGTGGGAGACAAGAACGATACCGACTTTATCCAGGTAGATTATTTAAACGGACAGGATATTCCGAATATCCGCCGTATGGAAGCGCCTGGACAGCTGGGCTTTGTCTGGGACGTATATCTTGACTGGGGTATCGCGGTTATGGACTACCGGGGAGCAGTAAAGAATCCGGGCATTACTTTAGAATCACCAATCGGATTAGCATAGGAGGTCAAATATATGGCAAAAACAGCAACATATTGGCAGAAAGGTGAATCCTTAGACTACTTAAACGAAACAGGAGCTGCGATTCCAGCGGGAACTGTCTTAAAACTGGGCGTTCACATTGGAGTGGCAGGAACCGATATTCCTCCGGAGGGAATGGGCTCTGTTCATATGGTTGGAGTATTTAAGATTGAGAAAAAATCAGGAACCGCTCTGGCCGTGGGGGGATCCGGTCAAATTTGACGATGCAACAGGAATCGACAAGGATGCAGACGGCACTGCAACTGTGGGCTATGCAGTGGAGGCGGCAAAGGCAGAGGAGTCAACTGCTTTTGTAAAATTGTTAGGCTGATATGGGATTCAAGGAGATTATTGCCAGAGATAATCGTTCTGTTTTTCTCAATCCTGCGGAGTTTGGCTCGCTCCACAGGATTGACGGAAGAATTCTCTGTATCCTGGTAGATGATAACGAAATGATCGAGCGGGAGAAGCGAACTCCATCAGGCGATGAGCTGGATGGAATTTATAAAAGAAAGCTGCTCTTTTATGCTCTGGCAAAGGAATTTGGTCCTCTCCCGGCTATTGGCCGTCTCTTGACGCTGGATGACAGGAAATACCGGATTATTGACGCGGTGAATGAGGATGGGATTTATTCCATCAGTCTGGAAGCGGTGAGAGGCGTATGATACTAAAAATTCATCTGGAAAATCAGGACGAAATTCGAAAGCTCTTGCAGGAATCTGGAAAAAAAGCAGAACCCTTGCTGAAGCAGGCGGTGAATGAGACGGCAAAACAGGCTAAAAAACGTCTGTATCAGGAAACAAAGAGCGAGTATACCATCCGGCGAGGGAAGTTTTCGGAGAAAAGCCTGGAACTAAAACGGGCTACGCTATCGAAAGGCTCCGCGCAGATTCAGGTTTCGGGCGAGGTGCTTTCTCTTCCTGGTGCCTATCAGTTCCGTAAAAACGGAAAAAGGGTGGCAGCAAAGGCAGCTGTTAAGCGTGGCAGTATGAAGCCTATTGAAACAGGTGGGTTAAAAGGCTTTATTGCCTCAGTCAGACAGAAAGAGCAGAAAAAAGCGCATACTGGAATTTTTCAGAGACGAAGCGGCGCCAGACATCCAATCCGAGAAGCCCAGGGTCCGTCTATTTCCAAATTAACAGAGATGACGTTTCGCAGGCTGGAGGGCGAAATTGGAGAGAGTCTTCAGGACGCAGTGTGGAATTTAATAAGTAAAACCATTTAAAGGAGGAAATCGTATGTCTTATGAACCAACCACATGGTCAGAAGGGGATTTTATTACAGCTGATAAATTAAATAAGATGGAGCAGGGAATTAAAAACGAGCAGGTAGGACCTCAGGGGCCAAAAGGCGATCAGGGGCCTGCAGGACCGAAAGGGGAAACGGGAGAAAGAGGTCCGGCAGGGCCGCAGGGAACAGCTGGAGCGAAAGGAGAAAAAGGCGATCAGGGACCGGCAGGACCGCAGGGCGCTGCCGGCGCAAAAGGAGATCCAGGAGAGCGTGGCCCAGCAGGACCACAGGGTGCCGCCGGTGCAGGACTGACAGGAACGGCCACTAAGATAACGACTTTATCCACTGAGACGCCTGCGGATATGAAAAACAAAATCAATGAGGTAATTACAGCTCTCATAGCCAGGGGCGTGCTGAAAGCATAGGAGGCTCTATGACCAATAACCAGCTGGAAGCATGTTTGATCGAAACAATCGAAGAATTATCAGGACGTATCCTGCTGACAGGAACGAAGGGAGAGCGAAAAAAACTGAAAGGATACTCCGGAACGCTGCCGCAGCTGTCTCTGCCAAAATATTGGGAAATGGAAGAAAGCGAAGCTCTGGGAGATTCGTCTGTGGAGGATACATTAATTCCATACTGTGTGGTAAAAACCACAGAGGTGGAAATGAAAGAGGATGCCGCTAAAGCGAAGGTTTATCTGGTGTTCTGCCTGTATGCTCAGGACGGTGGGCATCAGACAATGTGGAACCTTTTAAACTGTGTGACAGGGTATTTCCGGACGCATCCGGTGTTAGATGCCTTTTACTGTGAAAGAACTATGAAGGCGATTGAACAGGAAGAAGATACTTATCCTTATTTTTTCGGAGGAATTGAGATGACATGGAATCTTCCAGACTTAGAATGTGAGGAAAATTATGAATAGCAAAGATGAAAAGCAGACGGCCGGCGTTTATCTGGGGCCGTCTTTTTATGGAATTATTCAGAAGGGCACTGTACTGCGCGGAGGATATTCCAGCAAGATGGAACAGTTGATGGAAGCCTACCCGTTTCTTCGTGGGCTGATTGTTCCGACGTCGCAACTGGCAGAAAAAAGGATGGAGCTTAGAAAGCAGGATTCGGAGCTTTTTATGCTTTACCAGAAAGCAAAACAGATTAAGGAGGAGAAGCATGTATAAACACGGGATTGAGGTGACAGAAAAGCAGACGGCGAATGTAAGGCCGTTATCTACTTCTTACGGCGTTCAGGTGATCGTAGGAACAGCACCCATTCACTTGACGGCGCATCCGGAACAGACTGTTAATAAACCGATTCTCTTAAATTCCTGGGAAGAGGCGAAGGAAAAGCTGGGATACTCGGAACGATGGAATCTGTATACTCTGTGTCAGAGTATGTACGCATCTTGGAAGATGTTCCAGGTATATCCGGCTGTCTTTATCAATGTGTTGGATCCAGAGCGTCACAGTAAGGATTCGGAATCCAAAAATATCCAGATTCTGAATCACCAGGCTGTTCTGGAGCAGGAAGGCATTTTGTTAAGCACGATTCAGATCAATCAGGGAAGCGGCGCTATGGCGGACTTTGCAAAAGTAGGAAGCGCGAAAGTAGGAGCTGCGGCACAGGGACCGGCGCTTACTCCGGAAAAGGACTATATTGTCAGCTTCAATGAGCTGGGATATCCAGTTATCACAATGTTAAGCACAGGAGCTGGGTACGACTTAGAGCAGATCCAGGTTTCCTATCGTTATCTGGATGCTTCCATGGTGACAGAAGAGGATATCATTGGAGCTTATGACATGGAATCCGGAAAGGAAACCGGCCTTGAAACAATCCGGCAGGTGTATCCGCTGTATCACTTTTCTCCTGGCCTGATTCTCGCCCCTGGATGGAGCAAGATGCCAAACGTAGGAGCAGCCATGCAGGAGAAATGCACGGAATTGAACGGAGTGTTCCGCTGCGAATGCGTACTGGACCTGGATACGGAAAAAAATCGGAAATACACGGAATGCGGAGTGGCTAAGGAAAAGGCAGGATATACCGATCCGCACAGTATTGTGTGCTGGCCGGAACTTTTGATTGATGAAAAACATATGGCGTTTTCAGCAGCTTACGGGGCCATGGCCAGCTATTACACGGCAACGAATGGGGATGTGCCCTATATTTACCCATCCAACAAACTGCTAAACACAGAGGGGGCAGTTCTGGCAGACGGGACAGAGATTACCCTGGATCAGCCGCAGGCTGCCTATTTAAACGGGGATGGAATTGTTACAGCAATCAATGATGGAGGATGGAGAAGCTGGGGAAATAACACAGGCTGTTATCCAGGAAACACGGATCCGAAGGACTACCGGATTGGATGCCGGCGGATGTTTTCTTTTGTGGCCAATTATTTTATCAGACAGTACCAGAAACGCCTGGACAGTCCGATGAACCGCAGAACCATTGATGATATTGTCAACAGTTTCAATATCTGGGGCAACAGTCTGGTCAGCCAGGGAATGTGTGCCGGACTTCGCATGGAGTACGATGAAAGAGAAAACAGCGAAGAAGATTTATTAAACGGCCATGTAAAGGTGACGATTTATCTGGCTCCGTACACTCCGCTTGAGTATATCCAGGCATCTGAGGAATTTGATATGACCACCTTACAGGCAGCTATCGTAGGAGAGGAGGAATAGTAATGTTTAAGCCACAGGTAATCAACCGATTCAATCTGTACCGCAACGGCTCTGTGCTCATTGGAATCTCCGGAGAAGTCGAGCTTCCAGAGGTAACAAATCTGACGGATACACTGGAGGGCTCCGGAACAGGCGGAAATCTGGAGGTTCCGGTGATCGGATTAACGGATACGATGGACATGAAGATTCCATATACAACCTTGAGCAAATCTGCCTTTGCGATGATGGATCCAAACGAAACCGTGGATCTGATGTTAAATGGAGCGATCCAGGGCATGGACAGCGGATCCGGAAAAGTCATCTACTCTCAGATGAGTATAGCTGTGCGCGGCGTTGTAAAAACCTTTTCGCCCGGAACAGTAAAAGCAGGCGGAAAGATGGATTCCAGCGTAACGTTAAGCCTGAGCTATTACAAAATCGTCATCGACGGCACAACAATGCTTGAGATCGACAAATTAAACGGAGTATATATTGTAAATGGAAAAGACATTCTCAAAGAAGTCCGGAATATGTGCTAAGGAGGAGCTGCAAAAATGATGGAAGAGAAGAACAGGGAAGCTGTAAGACCGGAACATCTGGTGGATTCCCCGGAGAAAGAGAGTTCAAAAAAAGCGAATAACTGGAAAATCATTAAATTATCAAAGCCGCTGGAACACCTGGGCAGCCAGGTGACAGAACTGGACTTAACAGGACTGGATGATTTGACGCTCAATGATTTAAACGAGTTGTATAATACCTATGAGCTGATGGGCGGCGGCGGTGCAGTCATGCAGGAAACCTCCCTTCTGTTCGCGGAGCTGGTGGCACAGAGACTGACACGACTGCCCCTGGAAACTCTGGGGACCATGAAAGCCAAGGATGCAATCAAGCTTAAAAACAGGATTTATCGTTTTTTCTTCATGTAGGCGTAGGGGAACCGGCGGAAATCAAAGAAGCCCGAAAAGCCTGTATTTTTGCGTCGAAATATACCCATACAGGCCTGGGATTCTTTTTCGCCCTACCGCTTAAAACGCTGAATCGAACGCTTTTGGATATCTCAGAAGCCGTAAAGGAAGAAAGGAGGTTACGCAGTGGCAAATAAGAAAGAATACAAAGTAAAGATTCAAATCGGAGGAGAAAAAGATAGTTCTTTAGATAAGGCGTTTTCACAAACAAAACGAGAGCTGGATAACCTGTATCGTTTCTCCAAACGAACGAATCAGAGCTTTTTATCATCTGTCAATAAGATGGATGCGTTTGCCGATAAAACATTCTCTTTTATGGCAAAAGGAGCTGCCGCTGCGTCTGCCGGAATTGCAGGAGCCTTAGCGGCTTCGACAGCAGCCGGAGCCAGCTTCGAATCCCAGATGAGCACAGTTCAGGCCATTTCCCAGGCATCCGAATCAGAGATGGCGCGTCTAAAAGCTTTGGCGAAGCAAATGGGAATTGAGACGAAATTCTCAGCAACGGAAGCGGGACAGGGGCTGGAATATATGGCGATGGCTGGCTGGGAAGTAGACTCCATGCTGGCCGGCCTTCCAGGTATCATGAACCTGGCTGCGGCATCAGGAGAGGATTTAGGACAGGTATCCGATATTGTAACGGATTCTATGACGGCTTTTAATCTGGAAGCCTCCCGGTCGGCGGAGTTTGCTGACGTGCTGGCTCAGGCGTCTGCCCGTTCCAACACGGACGTGTCTATGATGGGACAGACATTCAAATATGTGGCTCCTGTGGCCGGTGCGCTGGGCTTCAGCATCCAGGATACAGCAACAGCCATCGGCCTGATGGCCAATGCCGGTATTAAAGGAGAGCAGGCTGGTACGTCTCTTCGGGCGATGCTTACCCGTATTGTTAAGCCCACCGCTGAGGCGGAGGCAGCAATGAGCCGGATCGGGTTAACGGTTTCTAATTCGGATGGCAGTATGCGGTCCTTGGACGAGATTCTGAGAGATTTACGCACAGGATTCGCAGGCTTATCTGAATCCGAACGGGCTAGTACCGCGGCCAGCTTAGCGGGGCAGGAAGCTATGTCTGGTATGCTGGCTTTAATTAATGCCAGTGGTGAAGACTACGAAAAACTGTCGGATTCTATCTACCATGCAAAAGGAGCTGCCGAAGAGATGGCAGGCGTCCGGATGGATAATCTAAAAGGAGACGTAACGCTCCTTAAAAGTTCCGCGGAAGGGGCTGGCATTGCTATTTATGAGGGACTTTCTGAACCGCTCCGGGAAGGAGTACAGACAGGAACCGAGTGGCTGAACTCCTTCACTGAAAGCGTGGAGGAAAACCTGCCTACAATCCGAAGGGAGGTTAAATCTGCCGGAAGCGTCTTAATGGGGTTTGTAGATCCAGTGCTAGATCTTGGTTCCTGGTTTTTACAGCATCCGGAGGTGATACAGGGAGGACTGACAGGCCTGGTATCGACTCTTTTAACCTTTAAAGCAGCCAAAGGCATAACCTCCGCCGTTAAGCTGTTTGGAAGTCTAAGCGGCATGATAAAGGCCTGGCCAGTAGCAGCCGCAGGTTTGGCCATTGGCGGAATTGCAGGCATTACCAGCGCGATGAAAGCGGCTGCCAGAGAACGGGCAGTGAAGAACCTGGCAGAGCATTTTGGAGACGTTACACTTTCCATAGAGGAGCTTGAAGAAGCAGCTAAATATGTATTGGGAGACGATTTATTCTTCGGAATCGAAGAAATGGAGCGTTCTTCCACGAGAGCAGACGACTACTATCAGACTATGAAAGACAGCATGGAAGCAATTCAAAAAGCGGACTGGAAGCTGTCTATGGGAATTGAGCTGAAGGAAGGAGACGCTCAGGAGTATGTGGAGGCAGTGGACGCTTATGTGCAGAATGCCCAGGACTATATCACCGAAAAAGGATATGAATTGAATCTGGCGGTTGACCTGGTTATGGGGGAAGCAGGAACCGGCTTGTCGGAAGACAGCGGGGCATTTTACCAGGCTCTTCTGGCCCAGCTTGATCCGTTAAAACAAAATATCAGCGCAGCACTTCAGGATATCACGAAAAACGGTCTGACTCTGGACAAGCAGAAGATCGTGAGTGATTATCTGGGGCAGATGGCAGAAATTACTTCCATGATCACGGAAGCGGAAAATGCCGCAAAATTGCAGATGATTCAAGGGAAGTATGCTGGAGCTGCTCTGGATGCGGATTCATTTCAGAATTTGCAGGCGGAACTAGCGAATTATACGGAACAGGCGGTCCAGTCTACAGATGAAGCTTATCAAAAGGTGTTGGCAAGTCTAAATGCTCAGAGACTTGCTGGAGAAAAGGGAATGGAAGGGGGAATTTCCCAAGAAGAATTTGACGCCCGTTCGGCGGAAGCAGCGCAGAGCTACTATCAGAGTAAGGCTGAGACGATTTTAAACGGCCAGCAGGCTATGGTCGACACCATTATGGCAACCTATGGGGATGAGATCGAGCCGGTACTAGAAACGGTTAATCAAAAACTGGATGAAAAAGTCAGGGAGGTAATGAAAAACCCCTATAACATGCTTCCTGAGGACTTCATGCAGGGACTTCAATGGGCGATTGATGAAGCCATGGGCGAAGCTGAGTTGCCCAGCGATGCACAGGATGCTCTGGGGATGCTGGTTAAAGGAATGGAACCAAGTGAAGAGCAGATGACTCAGCTCATTAATCAGATGAAACAGTCCGGACAAGCTGTTCCGCAGGCTTTTTTAGAAGGCATGCAGAGTATTGACATGATTCGGGCCGCATCCGGAGACGAGGAAGGATTGTGGGGAACGGTTGGCCAGATTATTGCAGAAAGTCCGGAGCAGGCTCTTGTCTTAGAGGCAGCCCGACAGCAGGGCGCTATATTTCCACAGGCTGCGTTTAATGCGATAGAGGCTGAATATCCCAACGCAGATACAGCGGCGCAGCAGTTTTTAGAGCATTTGAAGAGTTCTTTTGAGACAGGGATTGACGCAAATGTACCGGTTTCTGTATCAATTAATACGATAATGACTCCAGAGGGCCAGGCGGCAGTTGGGAAGCTTCGGAATAAAAATTCTGCAAAGAATCTTCCCGGCCACGCAGAGGGAGGTATTTTCGATACACCCCATATCGCCGCATTCGCAGAAAAGGGGCCGGAGGCAGTAGTTCCCTTGGATGGCAGTCAAAAAGCTATATCTATCTGGCAGGAAGCTGGGAAGATTCTGGGAGCTTACGAAAAGAACAGCTACAGCCAGATCTATGAAACGATTTCCGGCGGATGGCGGGAAAGTGGAGAAACGGCTGTGGGAGGATATGGAATGCCAGCGTTTCAGCCAGTTGTCAATATTTATGGGAACACCAGACGGGAGGACGTTAGCGACGGATTAATAATGACATTTGAAGTATGGAAAGAGTATATGGAACGATATGAAGATGGCAGAAGGAGAGTGAGCTTTTAAAAAGGAGAGAGCAAAAACTCTCTCCTAAGTCGCTTATTCGGCGTCCGGGGTATTTCGACACAGCTCATCCAGCGTGACCTGAAGCGCGTCAGCCAGCTTGATAGCGGTGTCTACCTTACAGCGGTCAAACCGTTCAATGTCCTCGATGGTACGCTTGGGGACGTCGGCCAGTTCAGACAGGGCGCGGATGCTTAATGATTTTTCATTCCTGATTTTTTTTAAGTTCATGGCATAACCTCCAGATTTTAGGCAAAGTCACAGAGAGGCAGTATCCTGAAAAACAGATAACCATGATACAGGACGGAATGGACCACTCTGTTCCTAAAGCATAAATGATAGAAAACATAAGCAACAAAGTATCAAATTTCATTGATTTGAATGAGCCGATATGGTAAAATACTTTTAAGGAGGAGGGGAGATTTCTCTCCCCAGCGTTCCTACTTGAGAGCTTGTATCAACTGAGCGATAGAAGTTATCAGAGCGGCGGCGGCAACCATTGCTTTGATTACTTGGTTGAACAAGTTCTCTTTTTTCTTATGTTTCTTACCCATCGGTTTACCTCCTTTCGTTTCGATAGTACAATTATACCACGTTACAACGTGTATGTCAAGCGAAAAAGAAGAAAATATTGAAAAATTAAGGGTTCAGCGAAAGGCTGGGCTTTTTTTGATTTCACAAGGATAGGAAAAAAGCCACCTACTCGGTGGGTGGCTTTTTAGATACAGCATATTTAGGAAGCTGGGAAAGTTCTTCTATTCTTTTCAAAGCTTCCTTTTTTCCTTTTTCGTTTAGTGAGTCAAAGTAGCGAAGAAGGGTTTGCTGATCAATATTAGGACGAAATGTATGAGATGTGACCTGAGTTTGAATATGCTGTCTGACATTGCCATGTTCGTCCATAACGAGAGCATTCCAGGTATCATCACAGGGATTGTATTCGCGTAATATCTGACCAGGTTCCAGAAATTCAGATACACTGACATCAAGTGCAGATGCGATTTTCCTCAAATTTTCTACACTGGGAGCATATTTGTTTGCTTCGTATTGTCGTATCGTTATTTCAGCCAGTCCTGTTACGACACCGAGTTGTTTCTGTGTTACGTGGCGTGCCTTACGAAGTGCTTTAATCCTTTCACCAATTGCCATAGATTCACCTCCTTGATAGTAGTGTAACACAAAAAAAGAAAAATTAATAGATGTTTACACATCTTTTTGTTGACTTGGTTTATAACATCTGATATATTATAGATGTGACAACAACTGAAAGGAGAATGGCTATGAAGCAGGTAATGGTAAAGTTAGAAGATGAATTACAGAAAGAGGCCAGGATTGAGGCGATTCGGCAGAATAAGTCACTGACACAGTATGTATCAGATCTAGTAGCAAGAGAGTTGGAAAAGAAAAAAGAGCAAACACGGTAAAATTTGTAAATGAAAGGTCTTGACATGTTGCGTGAAACAATATAAAATGTATCGTGTAACAAGGAGGTGAGAATCGTAGGAGATAAGAGTAGAGCTGATTATTTTAAAGAGCGCAGAAAAAAAACAAAGGCATTTAATGTTGAGATAGAGAGAAGTAAGATGGAAGCATTTGAAAAATTACTATCTGAACAAAAAAAGACCAAAAAAGAATGGCTTGATGAAAAAATCAGTGACGAATTAAAAAAATAAGAGCAAGCTTCTTGACTTCCTTGTTGCTACAAACTATAATCAAGAATGTAGCAACAAAAATGGAGGTGAATAAAGTGTCTGCTATGAAAAAGGGTACAAAGCTGACAGATAACCCCAAAGATTACATGCTTCGTGTTCGTATGGATAAAGAAACGGTTGAAAAACTTGACAAAATATGTGAAATTGAAAACATTAGCCGTTCAGAAGCTGTAAGAAATGGGATTGAGGAGCAGTACCAGAAACTAAAACAATAGAGATTGCTCCCCGACCAAAGTTTGCAATCTCTATTACTGAACCACTCCGCAAAAGGAATGATAAATATACTATATCATTCCTTTTGCGGAAAATCAAGAAAGGAGTTTTGATATAGTATGCAGAATGAAGTAGTGAAGGTAAATCAGCAGAATGTACTGGTTAAGGAGTATAAGGGACAGAGAGTAGTTACTTTTAAAGACATTGACCTTGTACATGAAAGAGCAGAAGGGACTGCAAGAAAGAGGTTTTCTGATAACAAAAGGCATTTTGTCGAGGGTGAAGATTATTTTAAAATAACGCCGTCCGAATTTCGGACAGCGATTGGCGAAATGGATTTAAGACAGCAGAATGATATAACGCTTCTTACCGAATCCGGCTACCTTATGTTAGTGAAGTCCTTCACAGATGAATTAGCATGGAAAGTGCAACGGCAGTTAGTAAAAACATATTTTAGTCAAAAAGCAAATGTTACTGAAAAGAAACCAGACAAAACCAAGAAAGAGAAACTCCCTTCCGTCAATATGATGGTGAAGAACATTAAAGAAGCTCTCCATGACGCCGGGGTGGATTCCAAATACATAGCCGCCGAGGTAGTCCGGATCTATTCTGACTCTGGTTATCCGGTCAATGCTCCTTTGATTTCTGATGTTCCGAAGCTCTGGGACTGTACCAGTATCGCAAAGGAGCTGGGTATTTATTCTGAATCTGGCAGGCCACACGATAAAGCAGTGAGCGCCATCATCCAGAAGCTTGACCTTTTTACAGATGAGATTGTTAGAACAGCGTATAGCCGAAATGGCCACGACGGCGTAACGGTACAGTATAAGGGGAGCGTACTGGAAAAGGTAAAGGAATGGCTGGAAGAGAATGGCTATCCGCCCTTCATTGACCTTCGCTTGTCGAATGGTGCTATTAACAAATGCAGAGTTTGTTACGAGGAGGTGGCATAGGCATGGCGGTTAAAAGTGTGGTAGAAAGTGTAGCGGCGTTTAAAGGGAAAATTAACCCCAGATACGGCATGAATTGTACAAATATGCAGGAAATCTATAAGGTTTATGGCGGTACCTATGAGGCTATAAGCGTTGCATTTGAGTATGGATATTTACAGGGAATAAAGGCAGCAGCATCAGATATAAAAAAACAGAAAGAATTGTATTCTGCAATTAGGATATGAGCGGGGTTTAAAAGCAGCAAAAACAGTATAAACAATAATCAGAGCGTCCTTCTTCGGAGGGGCGTTCTTTTTATACCCTAAAAGGAGTTGGTTACATGAAGCAGTACAGAACTGTTCAGGGGGATACCTGGGATTTAATTGCTAAAAAACAATATGGGGATGAAAAAAAGCTGGATATTCTGATGATGAACAATTTTTCCTTGCTGGACTATGTGGTTTTTCCAGCTGGTGTGCTGGTTGATATCCCAGAGCTTCCAGACGAGGAACAGCAGGGATGGCCGGAATGGAGGAATAAATGAAAACGCGAAGAATAAGAACAGATATTCTGTATAACGGAGTGGATGCCAACGTGGATATTTCCAGCGTTTTAGCGGACTTTTCCTTCGCGGATTCTACAGAAGAGTCGGATTCGATTTCTTTGACCCTAAACGACAGAGAAGAAAAGTGGTCTGGAGCCTGGATGCCGGAAAATGGAGATAAGATCCGAGCTGGTATCGTATTAGAAAACTGGAGATATGAAGGAGAGAAAAAAGAAATCCGCTGCGGGGAGTTTGTGGTGGATTCTTACCGGATTCAGGCTCCTCCGCAGAAAATAGACATCGAAGGAGTATCATCTCCGGTGAACCGGGATTTTAAAGAGACAGAACGAACACAGACCTGGGAGAAAGTAACAATCCGCCAGATCGCTTCTGAGATTGCCAGGCGTTATGGTCTGGCTCTTGTCTACGACACGGCTCAGGATATTACCCTAGAGCGGGAGGAGCAAAACGAAAAAACGGACAGCGTTTACCTGAAAGGATTGTGTAATCAATATGGTTTAGGGATTAAGGTATACGCTTCCCAGCTGGTAATCTGGTCGTATGAAGAATATGAGTCAAGAGCGCCGGCGGTAGCCATATGGCCGAAAATGACACGAAAGTGGAGTTATAAAGGCAGCATCCAGGGAACCTATACAGGGGCTAAGGTATCCTACTCGGATCCGCAGAAGAATGAAACTCTGGAGGCTTTTGTAGGGGCAGAAGGAAGAGTTCTCAACGTAAATCAGAAGGCGGAAAGCATCGCAGATGCGGAACGGATTGGAAGGAATGCCATGAGGAACGCAAACCGCAAGGAGATCACCGCGGAATTGTCCCTCTGGCCAGATATATCGCTAACCCTTGCAGCTTCCCAAACTGTACAGCTGACGGGATTCGGAAAAATAGATGGGATTTATTTTGTGTCAAAGGTTCTGCATCGGATTTCTTCCGGCGGAGAATATGAACAGGGGTTGAGCCTTTACCGGATAAAGGGAGAGGTACGGACAGAAGAGGCGGCTGAAGAGGCTTCAGGGGGACAGGAAAGAGACTACATTGTAAAACGCGGCGATACACTCTGGGATTTAGCAAAGACTTATTATGGCAGCGGAACCAAGTACACAGTCATTTACGATGCAAACCGCGATAATATTGAAGCCGAGGCAAAACGAAGAGGTAAACAAAGTTCTAATGGAGGATATTGGATTTATCCAGGGACTGAATTGACCATTCCGTAGGAGGTGGAGAGCATGAATGAAATCAGAGTAGGAAAAGTATCTTCCGTCAATTATACGGCTGGAACGGTCCGCGTAGTTTATCCAGACAAAAGTGATAAAAGTACAGCGGAGCTTCCTGTGTTTTGCGGATTCGGGAAGGAATACCAAATGCCAGACGTCGGGGATTTGGTATTGGTGGTCCATCTGTCCAATGACAGCAGTATGGGAATTGCCATGGGAAAATTCTGGAACCAGACCATGGCTCCCCCAAAAGGCGGAGCAGACGTATATTATAAAGAATTCCAAAAAGAAGGGGCATCTTTCTTGGAGGCGGCCGCCGGAATGCTGCGGATTCATGCAGCTTCTCTTGTTCTGGAAGACAGTTCTGGCGCCATCTCTGTTTCGGAACTTCTTGCAATGAAAAGAAAGGTGGATTCTTTATAATGGCAAAGATAGGCACATTTGGAAAAATCCGATTTAAAATCAGTGATAGGGAAGCGCTGATATTTCAAAATATGAAACGGGAGCTGTCGGGAAAATGGAATCAAATGGAGCGAATCGGCCAGAAGCCTCTGGTATCCTTTGGTGGGCCGGAGCTACAGAAAATTACATTCACGGTTTTCTTAGATGCAGGTCTTGGAGTTTCGCCTAGGGATTTGTTGGAAAAAATGGAGGAAATGGCAGAACGGGGGACAGCAGAGTATCTGATCATTGGCCAGAGACAGGTGGGCTCTGGACGGTGGGTACTCGTAAAAAGCTCTGAAGCCTGGGACAAGATCCTCAACAAAGGCGAACTGCTCCGGGCAACAGCGGAGTTAACGCTTCAGGAATATGTATAGGAGGGCACTGCATGAAAATTATAGTACAGACAGGAGATGCGTCATTAAAGAGTCAGATGCAGACGCTTCTGGAGACACGGGCCGGCTCTGTGCCGGTGGACAGAGATTTTGGAATCAGCTGGGACTGCCTGGATGAGCTTCCAGAGGTGGCAGAGAGCTTATTTTATCAGGAAGTATTAAAAAAAGCAGAACTCTATATTCCGGATGTTCGGATCCGAAAAGCTTCATTCCAGGCGGATCCATCAGGACTTATGACAGCGGTGATTGAATGTGAAAGGAGGAGGGAATGAGCACGACGGTAAAAGAACGCCTGGAACAATATCCAGAGATTTCATTTATTGAGGGCATTTCGTTTGAGGCCTTTTTATCTGACCTTCTGAAGACATATCAGGAACGCTACAGAGAGCTGACAGGAAAGGAAGCAGAACTTCCGGAAGCAGATCCGATCCGATTGATTCTGTACAGCTGTTCCGTTCTTCTGTATCAGGGAATGCAGTATATTGACAAAGCCGGAAAAATGGGGCTTTTAAAATACAGCAGCGGAGAGTTCCTGGATAATCTAGCGGCCTTAAAAAAGGTAGAGCGTAATCCGGCTAAACAGGCCGAAACGGTTCTGCGCTTTACGTTATCAGCAGCGCAGCAGCAAGTCATCGGAATCCCGAAAGGAACGCGAGTGAAGGGACGGGATTTATTCTTCGCAACAGAGGAATATGGAGAGATTTCAGCTGGAGAAATGTCTGTGGAGATCCCGGCGGCTTGTCTCACACCTGGAGAGGGGGGAAACGGATTTTTACCTGGAGAACTCCACACACTGGTAGATCCAGTCAATTACATTGGCACGGTAACGAACACAACGACAACTGCAGGGGGAGAAGATAGAGAAAATGATGAATCATTGGCAGAACGAATCTATTTGTCCCCCTCTTCTTATTCGACTGCCGGGCCAGAGGATGCTTACCGCTACTGGGTAATGACGAAAAGCAGTGAAATTTTAGACTGCAAAATCTACTCGGAGAATCCGGGAGAGGTAGATATTTATGTGATGATGCAGGACGGAAAGCTGCCGGATGAAGGATTCCTGAAAGAGCTGGAACAGTATTTATCAGATGACAGCCGAAGGCCGTTGACTGATTTGGTCAAAGTAAAGGCTCCAGAGGAGATAAAATATCAGATTGATGTGACCTATTACATAAAAACCTCGGACCGTGATATGGCAGAGGAAATAAAAAAGAAAGCAGAGAGCGCGTGCCAGTCCTATATTACCTGGCAGCAGTCAGCTATCGCAAGAGATATTAACCCCTCCAGGCTGATGTATGAGCTGATGCAGGCAGGCGTTAAATGGGCGGAGATCCGGAGCCCGGCTTTTACAGAGGTTACAGGCGCGAAAGTAGCGAAAAAAGAAAGAGTCAATCTGGTTTATGGAGGACTTCAGGATGATTAATTTCAGAGAGGCTGACTTATTATCTGTTCTTCCGGATCATTTGGAACAGGTACAGACAGAGGCGCTTAGTGTAGCTGTAAAGGAGGGCCTGCAGAAGCTTCAGACATACAGCAGAGCAGCATCTGTATATGCAGCTATCCCAGAGCTTCCGGATGAAATATTAAATTTACTGGCTGTTGAACTTCGAACACAGTATTACAATCCAGAGGATCGAAGGGACCGGCGGGAAAAAATGGTAGAACAGACGCTTGCCTGGTATTTAAGAGGCGGAACAGGATCTGTTTTAACTGAGTATTTGGGAACTTTATATCAAGGAGGAGCGATAGAAGAGTGGTTCCAATACGGGGGAGCCCCCTATTTTTTCAACGCCTATGTCAAAATTGGTGAGGAAGATTTGATTGAGCCATCCGATGGAGAGAGAGTCAGAAACCAGATTTCTGCTTACAAAAATATCCGCTCTTGGCTGGAGTCATTAATTTTTCGATATCAGACAGAGGTAAAACATAAGATTGAAATTTATGGTCAATTAGGGTTTATTTCTGAATTTTACCCGCGTCACAATTGGGCTTATTTGAAATTGGATGGTACCTGGCTGTTAGATGGTGCATATAACCTCCATGGATATAAAGATGAAGAACAGCCGGAATTGTATCCGGTTGATTTAACACTCATCAGTGAAATAGAGTATTGCAAAAAAATAGAGGGGGGCTTAACAGTAGAAAAAGATCTTTGGTATCTGGATGGAACTTATTTGCTGGATGGAGAAAAAAAGATGGATGCAGAAATCATATATTATCCATAAGGAGGCGTAAGCATGAAAGGAATTGTTACTGAAACGGGAAGGAAAAAACTTTGCACGGCACATGCGGGCGATTATTGTTTACCTAAAATTTTATATATGGCTTTTGGGAATGGAGGCCTTTCCGAAGAAGGAATAGTAAGAGAACCGACAGGGAGAGAAAACATCCTATATTCCGAACTGCTCCGAAAGGAAATTGAAAAGCACAGTTATACAGACGAAACGCAAACCACCTGCCGTTATACAGCGAGGTTGGAAAAGCCGGAATTGAGTAACCAGAGTATTTCGGAGCTAGGCTTGTATGATGAAGAAAACGATCTGGTAGCCATTAAAACATTTCTCCCAAAAAGGAAAGATGAGGATATGGAATTTATATTTGATATGGACGAAGTTTTTTAAGGAGGATTGTGATGGGGGATTTTACTATACCAGATAATCCAGTATGGAACCTGAAGATGCGTATGCTAGAAACGACAGATCGGGCGCATGCTGATTTATTCAATGCGTTATTTTCCCAAATATTGGAAAATTTTGCTGCCATAGATATTCGAACAGGAAATGTTCTAATTGGAGAGGAAAATACAGAACTTAGCAATAATGATACTTTGTTTGTAGTGGATAGGATGCCAAGACCACAGAAGTTCGAAGGAGCACTTTTCAGTAATATTGAATTTGGAGGAGATGCGCCTGAAAATAGTGAATTATGGGGGCAGATAACAAAAAACCAGACTGATATCCGCGCATCTCCAGAAGAAGTGGAAAAATTAGAAATCACAGAAGGGAAATTATCAGTGTCTGAACAACCTGCTTCAGACGCTGATTTTTTTGCAAAAATATCATAGAAAAGAAAGGATGAGAAAAATGGCAAAAGAAAGAGTATTTACCTATCGGAACGTGGGGACGGCGGATGATCCGGTATGGGAGAAGTGGTTCCAGAAAACCGTGGCGGACGCGGTGCTTATGAGCGACGGGGATGAAGAGGAGAAAACGATCGTCGATTATGTCAACGCAAAGATTGACGAACTGATCGGCGGCGCGCCGGGGACTTACGACACCCTGAAGGAGATTGCGGACTATATTGCGGCCCACGAGGAGGTATCGCAGGCTCTGAACCAGGCGATTGGAAACAAGGCGGAAAAGAATCACACCCATGCGGATGCAACGCAGGGAGCGCCCGGTTTTATGTCGAAGGAGGATAAAAAGAAGCTAGACAGGGTGGCCGCCGGGGCGACGGTGAACGATACGAAATATAAGAACCAGACGCCGTCTACGGTGGCGGTGGGAGGAATTCCGAAGGGCTGGAAGCCGGACGCTTCCGGGGCCGAGGTGATCGATGTGATTGACAAGCTCTTGCACGCTTATGTGGCGCCTGTGTTGACGGCTTCTGCCTCCCCGGTGAACGGAGGAACTTTTGAGATTGGCAGTAGCCAGAAGGTGACGGCGGTGACGGTGAGCATTACGCTGGGAAGTGCGTCGATCACAAAGATTGAGGTGCTGGACGGGGAGTCTGTGCTGGGTACTAAGACGGACGGTATCCAGGCCGGGGAGAACACGGTGGC
The DNA here is from genome assembly GCA_018377235.1 of Clostridium sp. Classification (GTDB taxonomy): domain Bacteria; phylum Bacillota; class Clostridia; order Lachnospirales; family Lachnospiraceae; genus Otoolea. Next base: position 91,160 of record JAGZZT010000004.1, on the reverse strand, counting down.
ACTTTCAAAGGAGCTGACGGTGACGTCAAATAAGCAGCTTAAGGTCAGGGTAACGGACAGCGACAGCAAGACGGTGACAGCAGGCACCGGGTATTTTTCCTTTGTGAGCCCGTACTACTACGGCGCGGTGGCCGCCGGGGCGCAGATTAATGAGGCATTGGTGAAGGGGACAACGAAATCTGTTACGGCAAAGGGGAACAAGAGCTTTGCGTACACCTGCAATAACGAGAAGATGCTCTTTGCCTATCCGAAGTCCTATGGGGCCCTGTCAAAGATTCTGGACGCCAACAGCTTTGATGTGACCAGCACCTTTGCGAGGGCTGAGGTGACGGTAGACGATGTGGAGTACTATGTGTACACCAACAGCGCCTCTACGGTGTCCAATTTCAAGATGACGTTTAATTATTAATTGATAGGAGGTTTGCGCTATGAGTTTCGCAGAGAAGAAGGGAATTGCAGTTGCCAGCGGTTTTAAGCTCCAGGCGGAGGCGCTTTTGGATGCCAGGGAATCGGTGGACACCATATCGGAGAGGGACGCCCTTGTCACAGAACATGCGGTGGCTCCCGGTCTTAAGGTGTATGTAAAGCAGACGAAAACGCTGTATGTGTACAATGGAGATGGATGGGATGAGCTGTCGAAGGGAGCCGGTTACACCCATCCGACCGGAGCCGGGTATAAGCACATCCCGGCGGGAGGCGCGCCCGGCCAGATTTTAGGCTGGAAGGCGGACGGGGAAGCCCAGTGGAAGGCGGAGAAGAGCTATGGAAAGGCAACCGGGGAAGCGGACGGCCTGATGGCGAAGGAGGATAAGAAGAAGCTGGACGGCATTGACGAGGGGGCGAATAAGACGGTTGTGGACAGCGCGCTGTCCGACAGTTCTGTAAATCCGCTTCAGAATAAGATCGTTAAGGCCGAGTTAGACAAGAAGTTAAGCGCGTCCTTAAAGGGAACGAAAAGCGGTGTGGCGGAGCTTGACGCTTCTGGCAAGGTTCCGTCCAGCCAGCTCCCCAGCTATGTGGACGATGTCATCGACTGCTGGTCTAACTGGGATGCGGAGGAAAGTAAAATCCGCCTGTACAGCGACAGCAGCAAGAAAACGGAGATCACGGCTGGGGAAGCCGGGAAAATTTATGTAACTGCGGATACGAATAAGACGTACCGCTGGTCCGGCAGCAAGTTTGCGGAGATCTCCGCCTCCCTTGCACTGGGTGAAACCTCCAGCACAGCTTATCGCGGAGATCGGGGCAAGGCTGCCTATGAGCATAGTCAGTCACCCCATGCTCGCAGAGACGCCACTAAAGCGGAGAAATCGGAACAGAATGGCTTTATCAAGATTAATGATGAAGAAGTTGAAGTATACAAACATCCCACTCACACAGAAAAGGTGGCAGGGCTTTATAAAGTTACAGTAGATAGTCAGGGGCATATCAGCGCAGCAGAACCCGTGCAGAAAACTGACATAACAGAACTTGGGCTCCCAGAGCAGGATACGACATATGGTGAGGCCACTCAAGACAAAGCTGGTTTGATGAGTGCGGAAGATAAGAAAAAAATAGACACAATGCCGCAGATATATTTTCAGTCCGATCTTCCGCTCTCTGCGCCTGTCGGCTCTATTTGCTTTTTAATTTAATCTTTTTAAAGTAGCGACATCCCCTTCATTATTGGAGGGGATGTGGACAGGAGGATGTATGATTACAAAAAAAATCAAACACAAAAACGCTTCTGGAGAAGTGTTAGAAGCAGATATTGGAGCTGATGCAAAAAATATAACACAAGATAATCAGCATATGTTTGTAACAAATGAAGAAAAAAAACGATGGGATAGAGAAGAAAAAGATGTAGCAATTACACTTTTGAGCTCTGGCTGGGGCGGAAGTACACCTCCCTATACACAGACTGTACAAGCTGCCGAATTGAAAGCTGGCACAGAGATGGAATTATTCAGTATGTTGTCAGAAACAGCTGACAAAGCAACAGCTGACGCATATAATGCTGCATTTTCAATTCTTTCATCTGGCACAGGAACAACAGGGGATGGAACTGCAACTTTTAAGGTATATGAAAAACCCAAAATCAATCTTACAGTAGCTTTAAGGGGGAAGATTTAATGGCACGGATTTGGATGAAGCCAAGTGGAGGAAAGGGAATAGATTTGACTGCTGTAACAGCTACTTCTGCAGACGTGCTCCAAGGGAAAGTAATTATCGGTGCAGATGGTAAGCCTTTAACAGGAAATATGGCCAATAGGGGAGGCTGGACCGGTAGCGTAGCTATGAATGGTTCCATCACAATTCCAGCAGGATTTCATAACGGCTCCGGCAATGTGAAGGGGCCGGTCATTACAAACCGAGGAAACTACGGCGGCACAGGAAACAGCCGTGGAAATGATACATCCGGCAAACGGATGTGGGTGAAAGTACCGGGCGGATATTACAACGAAAATGCGCAGGTATTCCTAAACTGGAGCGACATCTGTTCGATGGCAGGGCTAACGGCGGACAAGCTTAAAAAGGATGTGTCGATAATGGGTATTACCGGAACCTATGCAGGAGAAATTCCGGAGACTTATTATATTTGGACTGGAAGTTCTTGGAGCATTAAAGGTCCCAGTATGACGCTTACCTGGGCTGATACTTCCAGCGGACAAATACCATATAGCGCATATGCTTCAGATGGTTATGCACCAAAGATTGATCGACACTATAATTATCGTGGTAATAATTATACCGCAGGAGGATGTGCAAAAATTAACACAGCTTTTAACTTAACTCCATACAAATATTTAAAATTTGAAAGAACAAGTTCAGGAACCTATTCTATTCCTGTATTTGTTGGTGTATCCCAAAGTAGTAATTTACAGGGGAATAATTATGCAGCTAAATTTTCTGGAACAGTTTCCAGAGGAGTTCACAGTATTGATATTAGTAACTTGAAAGGGAACTATTATATTTATCTTGGATTTGATTCATATACTGCCAATTATAAAGAGTTTGAACATGAATTTGCTCCAGACAGATTATATTTAACTACAGCTTAAGTGAAGTAAATCCGGTAAATATTGCAATAGGTTGAACCATTTCTTCCTCCTCCGCTAAAAGTTATACTCTCTGCGGAATTTATACCTGTAATATCTAATGATATGGTTTTTTCTGTTTTAGAAGGGGTTGTAGAAATAGACATATTTCCTACAGACAATTCTATAACATTGACATCTGGAAATGCACCCAAATCAGAATCAAATACTATATTAATTGTCCTATACGGCTGCATTACAATATCAGATCCTTGTTTAGAAATAAATATCATAAACCCGCTGGAAGCTTTACTGCTTATAAATATATTAGAGGGTTCAAAAGTAGGAGAGCTACCCGATATAGATTTAGTCCCATATCCAGTTCCCCAAGACCCTCTGTTATAGACATCATAAGGGCCTGGTATAAAACCCTCGAAGGTTCCGATAATACCCATTATCGCAAGTTAGGAAGCTCAGAGAAAAAAACGAATGGAATAGATGGTAGATTTGTGGTATACTCTTCCTGTTACCGCCCCAATACTGGCAACAGGAAGGGGGTGTTCATGTGGAAGCAATCACATCTCTTGTTATCGCAGTTGTGGCAGGCGTGATTAGCCATCTCGTCTGCAAATGGTTGGACGGCGATAATTTCGTCTGTCAGTCATTCATGTGGAAAGACTCACATCTCTTTAGCCTACTGGCATTATAGCATATGCGTATTTGAATTACAAGATACGTATGTGCTGTTTTTTTACCCAAAAATCAGGAAGGAGGCGAAAAAGGTGACACAGTCGGAAGTAGAAATTGCTCTGGAACGGTATCGCAACGAGATTGGCTCGCTGAAGCACCGGATGGACGAGGTGGAGCAGATTGTGGATGCCGTTCACAGCTTGGCCCAGCAGATGGTTGCCCAGACGTTGGAGATCCGGCATTTGAGTGAAAATGTGGGGGAGGTGAAAAAGGATGTGGCGGAGCTAAAGGCCAAGCCGGGAGCTCACTGGGAGAGCCTGATCACCGGGCTCATCGGGGCGGCGGCAGGAGCGATTGGAGCGATATTCTTCAGGTAAGAAAGGAGACAACTATGGATTTTGGAATTGCAAGCGTGGCAGGAATCACGATGATCTGCTATTTGGCAGGCATGGGGATGAAAGCATCTGAGAAGGTAAAGAATGAGGTAATCCCCGTAGTTTGCGGATGCGCTGGAGCCGTGCTGGGAGTAGCCGGTATGTTTGTGATGCCGGATTTTCCGGCTCAGGACGTAATCAACGCGGCGGCGGTCGGCATTGCATCCGGTCTGGCGGCTACTGGAATCAATCAGGCAGTAAAGCAACTGGGAAGGAGGTGATCCCACATCTCCCGAAGCTTCGGCGGGTGATCCGGAGTGGACGTAAATCAAGGCAAAAGGCGGCCCAACAGACTGCTTTTTTAATAAATTTTTTTAAGGAGGACTCAAACTATGAGCAAGAAGAATCACTGTGAATTACACAAAGATGGAACTTTTAATCAGGAAGCACCAGGAACTCACATCACAGCAGAGATGGCCGGAGCCTGTAACTGTGACGGCCCAGCCACAGGCCCTGCGCTGGAGGGGAAGGGAAACACACCAGTAGGGCCTGGCCTGGAGGGCTTAGGCAATACGCCAGTGGGTCCAGGCTTAGGCGGCGGAAACACGCCGGTTGGCCCAGGGAAATAGTTCCGACGTCGCAACAGGTGGGAGGCCTTAAGGCCTCCCGGAAAGGAGCCTATATGGTAAAGAGTATGCAGAGAGCAGATCTTGGCGACAAGTGGTTTACAGAGCTTCAGGAGGAGGTCAGGGAAGCATCGGAAACAGCGCTACAGGACTTCCAGACAGCCATTGATCCGGATGCGATGGGCCCGGACGGAAAGGAGGGGATTGACGATGCAGATTAACAAACTGCTGACACCCTATAATCTGAACCGACTGGGTGATACCAGCCGTATTAAATACATCGTGATCCACTACGTCGGAGCTACCGGCGGGGCAGAGGCTAATTGCCGATACTATGCCAGCGAGTACATCGGAGCCAGCGCACACTACTATGTGGGATTTGACGGGGAAATCTGGCAGAGCGTGGAGGATGGAGACATTGCCTGGCACTGCGGGGCAAAAAGTTACCGGCATTCAGAGTGCCGAAATTCCAACAGTATCGGCATTGAGCTGTGCGTGCGGAACCGGGGAAGTAAAGCGGCGGACAGCCGGGACTGGTACTTTGAGGATGCCACCGTTCAGGCGGCTGTCGAATTAACGAGGGAGCTGATGGAGAAATATGGCATTCCGGCAGACCGTGTGATCCGACATTATGACGTGACTGGGAAGATTTGCCCGAACCCCTACGTGTACAACCACACAACACACACTTGGGATGGTTTCAAAGCGGCGCTGACAGCCTCACCAGAAACACAGTGGACGTACCAGCCCATCGGTACCGGCGCGGCACAAGTGGAGGTTACAGCTTCCTCCTTAGTTGTGCGTGATAATCCCGGAGGAATTGATACGGGAACCAGATATCACAGAGGTGAGCGAGTAGCACCAACAGAGAAAGCCATGCACGGCTCAGAGCGGTGGTTTCGGACGGAGAAGGGGTGGATCAGTGCCAATTACCTGCAGGGCTGGATTCTCGAGTCCGGAAGAAGGTGGTATTTGAAACCGGGCTACACCTATCCGGCGGGGCACCTGGAAATCATCGACGGCAGATGTTACTGCTTTGATTTTAACGGATGGATGATGACGCCAGACCGGATCCGGGAGGACGGGGAAATAGTTTAAAAAAGGCGGCCATCTGGCCGCCCTGATTGTATCATCTTCAGTTTTGTGTGATATTGTTTTTTTAATTGCTGCAAAGCCTTGATAAATAAAGAAAATCGGTGCAAAATTCGTGTGATATTTCGTGTGATATTTGGGCTAAAAACGGTAATATTTTCCTATCATACGGCGATATCAAATACTTACATCAAAAAGCAAAAACCCTTGTATTTACAAGGAAAACCGCTATTTTCCCAGCAAATACAAGGGTATAAAAATAAGCTGCTGACGGGAATCGAACCCGTGACCTCCGCACTACCAATGCGACGCTCTACCGACTGAGCTACAACAGCATCTGACTTCTTAAGCCGAAATATATGATACCATAAACTATGAAAACTGTCAATTAATTTTTAATGTTTTGGGTGAGGATTTTTGGCATAAAATGCTCTCTGCTGTAAATCACCTTGCACATTCAGAGAGATCTGATATAATACAGCATAATGCAATTGTATAAGATGGAGGAACGCAGATATGATAGGATCAAACATAAAAAATATTGTATTTGATATGGGCCGTGTGCTTTTAGACTATGATCCGGCTCTTGTAGCCAGACATGCCGGAGCTTCTGAGGAAGAAACGGCTCTTATTAAAAAGCATCTGTTCGGCTCTGAGGAGTGGATTCTGCTGGACAAAGGAACCATTACGGAGGCAGAGGCTCTCAGCCGAGTTCAGGACAGGCTCCCCAATGAGAGGATGAAAAAGCTGGCGAAGGAATGCTTAAGCTGCTGGCATGAGTATAATATCAGTCCCAAACCGGGGATGGAGGAAGCAGTCAGGGATTTAAAAGCAAAGGGATACAGGATGTATATCTGTTCTAACGTATCTCTCCGGTTCCGGGCATTTCAAAATGAGATCCCTGGTTTTTCCTTTATGGAGGGAGCACTTGTGTCGGCGGAGGAGAAGCTTCTCAAACCAGATCCGGCTATTTACAGACGTCTGTTTGAAAAATTTGATATCCGTCCGGAGGAGTCCTTTTTCGTTGACGATATTCAGGAGAATATCGATGGGGCTAAGGCCTGCGGCATGGACGGATACTGTTTTGCAGATGGTGATGTAGAAAAACTCAGAAAGGAACTTGGCATTTAGAAGAAGCTTCATGTAAGAGGCAATAGGCTTCTTACATGAAAACTCAGCGCTGGTTCCAGTCAATGGACAGAAGCCTTGCCTGAAGAAGCAGGACATCCTCTGGATCATGGGTGGAGAAGAGAAGAGGTCTTCCTTTCTGCCAGGTTTTGATAAACTGGATGACCTGCTTTTTTGTGGTTTCGTCAAGGCCGGTGAATGGTTCGTCTAAAATGAGAACCTTGGAGGGGGAGAGAAGAGCCCGGGCCAGGGCGCAGCGACGCTTCATTCCTCCGCTCAGAGTTTCGACAGGGCGCGTCAGAGATTCCTCTGGAAGCAGGGAAGAGAGGATGCAGAACAGTTCCGCCCGGATTTCCTCTTTAGGAAGGGACGGCAGCACCAGGCGTACATTTTCAATGGGAGAGAGGGTATCTATCAAGCGGTTTTCCTGAAAGACAGCTCCGGCTGTTGAAGTCTGAATCTGTCCTTGATCTGCTTTTTCCAGTCCAAGAAGAAGACGGAACAGAGTGGTCTTTCCAGTCCCGGACGGAGCCATGAGGGCACAGCGTTCTCCTGGCTGTACAGTCAGAGAAATATCTGAAAGCACAGAACGCCCACAGTAGGTTTTTGAAACATGCCGGGCAGAAACAGCCTGGACAGGCACAGATGCAGTCAAAGTCTTGATTCTTTCTGAAGAAACAGAAAGATTGCGGAAGGCTGTCATTTGGGATGATGGATGATGAAGACGCTTCTTTGCCTTCATGATCAGAACCAGAAAGCCGTGCTCCAGCGCCCAGGACATAAGGATGATGACAGCAGTCCAGGCAAAAAGCCGATCGGTTTCCAGATAGATCTTAGCCGTGTAAAGCTGTTCTCCAATGGAGTGCTCAGGGATACCGATAACCTCAGCTGCGATTCCGGATTTAATGCCCATTCCAATGGCAGAGCGGCAGTTGGCAGCTAAAAAGGGAAGCAGGGCAGGCAGATAGACAGCATAAAATTGTTTTAAAAATGGAATCCGGAATATTTTTGTCATCTCTAAAAGTTCAGGATTTGCACTGGAAAGTCCGGCAAGTACTGATTCATAGATCATGGGAAAGACTACTGCAAAGGAAATAAAGATAGAAAGACGCCTGGAACCGGCCCATATAAGAACCAGGATCACAAAGGAAACCACAGGAACAGACTTCATCAGAAGAACCGCAGGAGCCAGAAGCTCACGGACAGGCCTTAAAAAATAGGCGGCAGCGCCGCAAGCTGCCGCCAGGATAAAGGCCCCCAGGAAACCCAGACTGATCCGCAGACAGGAGGAGAAGAAAATGTTCCAGAATCCTGCAGAAATCAGCTGGGAAAGAAGAGCCTTTGCAGTTTCAAGCGGGCTGGCCAGAAGAATGGAATTTCCAATTATCAGGGACGCCGCCTGCCAGAGAACCAGCCAGAAGAGAATCGCTGCAATCCGGCTGAGGAAAGGCGTTTTACTGCTGTTCAGTTTTTGTTTATTAAACTTCATTATTCAGCTCCATAGTAGAACTCATTTCCAGGGAGAGCGCCGCCGACCGACTTGGGATCCTGATTAAATAAAACCTCCAGATAGCCAGAGAGGGCGTCCTTCATTTCATTTCCTTTGATGAATACAATGCTGCAGGAGGGCAGAGCCTTTTTGGCGATAGGCTCTTTCTCAATGATTCCTGTCTTTACTACCAGGGCAGCCGTAGCGTCAGGTTCTTCTAAAGCCATTTTTGCAGATTTTTCGTGCTGTTCCAGGAAATTTTCCACTGCGTCGGGATGTTCCTCCAGAAATTCATTTCTCACAACTGTGACACCGGTTACCAGGCGGCTCTTATTTTCAGTCTGAAGTTTATCCCATTCCGCGGTCAGGTCAAAGACTGTCTTCAGGGATTCGTTTTGGCTCATAGCCACAGTAGCGAAGGGCTGCGGCAGAAGTCCTACTGCATTGGGATTTTCTTTTAGAACAGCTGCGATCTCAGCTGCCTCTGATTTATATTCCAGAGTAATGTCCTTTGTAGAGAAGCCGTCTAAAGCAGCTCTTTCCTCTAACAGGTACTGAAGCACATAGTCGGGAGTGGTTCCTTTTCCTGTCAGATAAATGGTTTTTCCAGCCAGATCTGCCCAGGAAGCGATAGAGCTGTCCCCGGAGATAATAGAGAGAACTCCCAAAGTATTGATATCAATGACAGATATCTGGCCTTCTGTCTTCTGATAAAGCACGCTGGCTGTATTGGCAGGAATCAGAGCAATGTCCATCTTCCCCGATACCATGGATGCCAGCAGCTCGTCAGCAGCCGCAGCCATAGTAAACTCATAGGTTCCATATTCTCTATTTTCCTCCATCATATGTACCAGACCGATAGAGGTAGGTCCCTTTAAGGATCCGACTCTCACAGGAATTTCCTGCGGCTCAGAAGCCTCTGATGCAGAGGAATCGGACGTAGATGTCTCTGCTTCAGACGATTTAGAGGATTCAGGAGCAGAACTTCCAGCAGAACAGCCAATTAAGGAAGCCGCCAGAGCAAGAGCTAAGGCGGCGAATTTGAATTTTTTCATGGTAATTACCTCCTTTATCCCCGTAAGTATACAGGAAAATCAGGAAAATATCAATTATGAAACAACTGAATCATCCCTTTTTCATTGAGGTAACGCAGCAGCGACAGCCCGATAGGAAAACCGAACAGCCCAATAACGCCAAACATCTGTGTGCCTACAAACATGCTGGATAAAGTGACGATGGGATGAAGTCCAATCTGGGCGCCCACGATCTTTGGCTCCAGAATATTTCGTACTACTGTTATGAACAGGTAGACAACTAAGAGAGCAAAGGATAAAGAAAAGTTTCTGGTGAGAGCTTCCAGAATAATCCATGGTATCATAATTCCGCCTGTCCCGAGGACAGGGAGAATGTCGAAGATGGAAATTAAAAGGGCGATGGGGACGGAGTGATCCACCCCGATGATCGTCAGTCCTACAGACAGCTCTGCAAAGGTAATGCTCATGATCTGGGCGTAAGAGCGGATACACACGAGAAGAGTTCCCACTACGTATTCTTTAATAAGAATAAATAATTCTCTCTGCTTATCTGAAAGCTGTCTCAGACAGAAGCCGGTCAGACTTTCGTAATCAGCGGCAATAAAAAAGGTGGAGATAATCAGCAGAAGAAGGCCGATAAAAAGCCCTGGAAGGGAGGAGGCCGCACCAGAAATGCAGCTCATGGCGATTCCGGACAGACTTGAAACCAGCTGACCTAAGGACTGGGAAAATTGAAGCACTAACTCTTCCAGCGCTGTCAGAAGAGATGGATCCATGTGAAGAAAGGATTCTTCAAATCCGCTGTAAATGCTGTCCAGGGCAGGTTCTACATGGGAGGTATAAAGTTCAGGAAGCTGAAAGAGAAATGTTCTGCATGCAGAAAAAGCCTTGAGCCCTGTCAAAAAGAACAGAAGGCCGATGGTACAGTAAAACAAAAGAACTGTTAAAACAGCGGCGGCTTTCTGGCTGAGAGGAAGCCTCCCAGCCAGAAACAGCACCGGTTTTCTTAAAATACAGGCAATGACAAAGCCGGCAGCGAAGGGTGAGACCATGGGCAGCCCGTATTTCAGCAGAACAAAGGCCAGCATAAAGATAATGCCGAAGTATAAAAAGTTAATAATAAACTGTCTGCGTTTCTGCATTTCCATAATAAGCCGTTTTAAACCTTTCTGTTTTCCTTCTTATTCTGGTGAGGAAAGGGCCAGTTCCTGACCGATATTTAAAATGTGATCTCCGATTCGTTCAAAATCAGTCAGCATCTCTGAATAGAGAATGCAGGCCTCATCAGAGCAAATGCCCTTCTGCATCCGTTTAAACTGGTTCTGGCGGAATAAAAGTGTTAAATCATCGATTTTCTGCTCCAGAGCAGCTGCTTCGGAGAGGGAGGATACGTCCATTTCTTCCATAGGAAGAAGAAGATTCATAGCTGTAGAACAGACGTCTTTCATCTGAGAAATTTCTTCCTTAGCCTGATCGGAAAAGGAAATTTTCTTTTCCTCGATCCGCTTTGTGTACTCACAGATATTCATGGCGTGATCTCCGATCCGCTCCAGATTTCCGGAGATTTTGAAGAAAGCGCTGATCAGGGCAGAATCTCGTTCATTTGCCTCGAAGGCAATGGTATGGGAGATGTATTTGGCGATTTCTTTGTTCAGGAAGTCGATATATTCCTCCTTTTCCTCTACCTGGGGAAGAGTCTCAGAGCTTTGGGCTATGACAGCTGAAAAGCTGCTTTCCACGTTTTCTGCCGCCATTTTAGCCATACGGCTCAGCTCGCTCCGAATATTAGTGAGAACAATGGCTGAGGAGCCAATCTGGTGTTCCTTTGACTTGTCTTCCGGTCTGATATAGCACAGACGCATCACATCGCTTTCCTCGTCTTCCTGTTCCGGGAGAATCCGCTCAGCTAAATCTGCAAGGAGAGTTCCAAATGGAAGCAGGAGCAAAGTAGTTACGATATTGAACAGGGTATGCATGTTTGCAATCTGAGCCGCCGGGTTGCCAGGCGCAAAGGACATCATGACAGAGGTCAGAGGCGTCATCATACAGATAACAGTAAACAGGACTGTTCCGAATACATTGAACATTAAATGGATGACAGTGGTTCTCTTAGCACTTCTGCTGGTTCCGATAGAAGCCAGGACGGCTGTGATACAGGTTCCGATATTCTGTCCAAAAAGCACATAGACAGCAGATGGAAGTCCGATGACTCCGCTGACAGCCAGAGCCTGAAGGATTCCGACAGAAGCAGAAGAGGACTGGATAATGGCGGTGAAAATCATTCCGGCCAGAATTCCGATTAGCGGGTTGCTGAAGTTAGATACCAGATCTACAAAGGCAGCAGAATCGCGCAGCGGCATCATGGAAGAACTCATCATTTCCATTCCGATAAAGAGAATACCGAGGCCGGCGATAATCTGTCCATAGTGATGGAATACTACTTTCTTTATAAAAACAATAAATACAACGCCGATAAAGGCAAAGAGCGGAGCAATAGCGCCTACGTCCAGGGCGATCAGCTGTCCGGTGATGGTAGTACCGATATTGGCGCCCATAATAATCCAGACTGCCTGTTTTAATGTCATCATACCTGAATTGACAAATCCTACGACCATGACGGTAGTAGCAGAGGAAGACTGGATCACAGCGGTGATTCCGGCTCCTACAGCCACTCCCAGAAAACGGTTGGATGTGAGGCGTTCCAGAATTTGCTTCATCTGGTTGCCTGCCGCGTCTTCCAGTCCCGCGCTCATCATCTGCATTCCGTAGAGAAAAAGCGCCAGGCCTCCGAGAAGACCGAGTATGTCTGTTGCATTCATAATAAAATTTTCCTCCTGAATATAGTAAATAGGGAGTCCGCCTGTTTAGCGCGATACTTCCCGGATAATCATAAAGAAAAAGAAATAAAAAGACAAGCAGAATTTACAAATATTTACAAAGATTTAATTGTACAAATCTTCTCTAGGAATTTTTTGGAAAATGTAGTAAAATATTGGCTGCGAAAAATGACAGAATAAAAGTGTCGGAAGACAGTGTACAAAGGAGAGCAGCCTTATGGAACGAAAACAGAGACAGCCTGGAGAAAATTTTCTGCTGCAGGGAAGCATTCTGGCGGCGGCGGGTATTTTAGTGCGTCTGATCGGACTTCTCTATAAAATTCCTATGACTAGAATTCTGGGGGACGAGGGAATTGGATATTACAATACGGCATATGAAATTTATAATATAGGCCTGATTTTATCTTCCTACAGCCTGCCTCTGGCAGTGTCGAAGCTGATTGCCGGGAAAGAACAGGAAGGAAGAAGAGAGGATGCCAAAAAAGTATTCCACTGTGGAATTTTTGTAGGAGTGGTGACAGGAGGGCTTATGAGCCTGTTCCTGATTATGTGTTCTGACAGAATTGCAGCGGGTATTTTTAACAGTCCCGGAAGCGCTCTGCCTCTTAAAGTGATGGCACCGACCATTTTGGTATTTGCCGTGATGGGCGTATTCCGCGGTTTTTTCCAGGGGCGTGGAAACATGGTTCCCACTTCAGTGTCCCAAGTGGCAGAACAGCTGGTTCATGCAGGAGTCAGTATCTGGGCCTCCTGGGACTTTATGAACCGGTTTGCAGGAACAGAAAACCCAAGTTCCTACGGAGCTGCGGGAGGAACACTGGGAACGCTGGCAGGAGCACTGGCGGCTTTTATGATTCTGGCCTTCTGGATGGCAGCAGCCAGGGGCAATGCAGGAGGACTGTGGCGGTCAGAGGGAGGCAGCAGGGAGCAATCCGGATATTCTGAGATTATGAAGCTTCTGCTTTTGACATTTGCGCCGATTATTTTAAGCCAGTTCGTATACCAGCTCAGCGGTTCTGTGGATAACGCCATGTTCGGTCTGATTATGGAACACAAGGGTCTGAATGAGGCTGAGAGACTTTCTCTTCTGGGGATTTACGGTGGAAAATACAGGCTTCTCACGAATGTTCCTGTGGCCATTGCTTCGTCTCTGGGAGCTTCCATGATTCCTAGCATCGTGGCTTCCCGGGTAATGAAGCGAGAACAGGATGTAAAGGACAAAATTTACATGACCATTAAGTTTAATATGCTGTTAGCAATTCCCTGTTCTGCTGGAATGCTTGCTCTGGCTTCACCAGTGATGCGTCTGGTATTTGGAGATGGAAGAAAGCTGACGGCGGAACTTCTTATGCTTGGTTCCTGCGCAGTCGTATTCTTTTCCCTGTCCACTGTCACAAACGCTGTGCTTCAGGGAATTGACCAGATGAGAAAATCTGTGACTCATTCGGCCATATCTTTAGCTGTCCATGCAGTTTTCGTATACATAATGCTGCAAAAGCTTAACTGGGGTGTATATGGCCTTGTAATAGGAAATGTTACCTTTGCTCTGGTGGTGTGCGTTTTAAACTGGGCTGCCATTGGGAGGACGCTGGGCTACAGACAGGAGGTAAGGACTACGTTTCTGCTTCCTCTGTTTTGTTCCGCGCTTATGGCGGCGGCGGCCCGTTTTGTTTACCAGGGAATTATATGGGCAACTGGCTCTAATACCATTTCTCTTGTAATAGCGGCAGGACTGGGAGCTGTCTTCTATGGCTGGCTTTTGACGGCTGTGGGCGCAGTGAATGAAAAAGAACTGAGAAGTATGCCTATGGGGCGGCTTCTGCTCCGTTTTATGAGGTAGTGCAGGCTGGCATCAGCGCGCAGAGAAGGATATGCCTGTGTGCAGACGCTGTGAAATATCAGATATATGAATCTGCAGCTAATAAATATAAGAAAGGACAGAGAAAATAGTGGCAGGAAATGAAATTAAGGATATGACAAAAGGTTCCCCATTTAAACTGATTCTGGGCTTTGCTCTGCCTATGCTGATCGGACTTTTATTCCAGCAGTTTTACAGCATGGTAGATACCATTATCGTAGGGAAATATCTGGGTGTGACAGCACTGGCTGCCGTGGGCTCTACAGGATCCCTGAACTTCATGATTATAGGCTTCTGTATCGGTGTGTGCAGCGGTTTTGCTATCCCGGTGGCTCAGCGGTTCGGCGCGGGAGATTACCATGGGCTCAGAAAATATACGGCTAACGCGGCATGGCTGTCGTTGATTTTTTCTATTATAATGGCTGTAATTGTGTGTGCATTCTGCCGTCCAATTTTAGTGCTGATGAAGACGCCGGAGGATATTATTGATCAGGCGTTCAGCTATATTTTTGTGATTTTTGCGGGAATTCCTGCGACTTACCTCTACAACATGACGGCAGGGATTATCCGTTCTCTTGGAGACAGCAAGACGCCTGTTTACTTCCTGCTGCTGTCTTCTGCCTTAAATATTGTGCTGGATTTATTTACGATTGTTGTTCTGAAAATGGGACCAGAGGGAGCAGCATATGCCACAGTGATTTCCCAGGCAGTTTCAGGACTTCTCTGTCTCCTGTATATGAAGAAACACTTTGAAATTTTGAAAATGGAGAAGGACGAAACAAAAATCGACAGGCACATGATAGTGCGTCTATGCAGCATGGGGATTCCCATGGGGCTGCAGTATTCAATTACAGCGATTGGAAGCGTCATTCTGCAGGCCTCTGTCAATACTCTGGGCTCTATGACCGTAGCAGCTGTTGCCGCAGGCAGCAAGGTGACGCTGTTCTTCTGTTGTCCCTTTGACGCGCTGGGAGGAACCATGGCTACCTACGCGGGGCAGAACGTAGGAGCAGGGAAGCTTGACAGAATTAAGGAGGGCTTAAAAAGTTCCTCCATTATCGGCTGCATCTATGCGGTAATTGCTTTCTTCATTCTGCTGTTTTTCAGCAGTAAGCTCGCGCTGCTTTTTATGGACGCAGGGGAGACAGAGACGATCCATCAGGTCTCCATGTTCTTAATCGCCAACAGCGCTTTCTACATTCCTCTGGTATTTGTCAACGTGGTGCGTTTCACCATTCAGGGAATGGGATACAGCACCTTTGCCATTCTGGCAGGCGTGTTCGAGATGGCTGCCAGAGGTTTGGCAGGCCTTGTACTGGTTCCTGCCTTCGGCTATATTGCCGCCTGCTTCGGAAGTCCGTTAGCCTGGATTTTTGCAGATATTTTCCTGTTTCCTGCCTTTTTCCACTGTCTGAAGACCATGAAAAGGAGTTTTGGAGAATTAGAAGCAGTGAAATAAACAGTGAAATCAGATGAGGAAAGCAATGAAGCTAATTCATAGGATAGACGAATAAAAACGGGCAGAAGCTGAAAAAAGGCCTGGGCCGGAAATCAAAAGGAGAACGCTCTCTTTGATTTCCGGCTTTTTGTCATTTTGGAATGAATAAAAATACATATTTTATTAAAAAAACTGTTGACATACGGCATAAATAGAGGTATTATACATTACATACTAAATATATATACATAAAAACGTATAAACATAACAGATATATGAGGAGGAAATGATTATGAAAATGAAACAGACAGCATTACTTACATTAACAGGTTTAATGGCGGCAGTATCTTTAACTGCATGTTCCGGTTCTGCAGGCGGAAACGGGCAGACTGAGGCAAAGACAGAAGCAGGAAGCGAAGCACAAAGTAAAGAGACAGGAAGCGCAGCGGGAAGTGAGGCAGCAGAGTCCTCCGAGGGAGAGGGCCGTTTGGCCAAGATTAAGGAAGCTGGAAAAATCACTATGGCTACCAGCCCGGATTTTGCTCCGTTTGAATTTAAGGATATCAGCTCCGGCCAGGTAGAATATGTTGGTTCTGACATTGAGCTGGCTAAGTACATTGCAGACAAGATTGGCGTAGAACTGGAGATTCAGCCTATGGATTTTGCGGCAGTTCAGGCGGCAGTAACCTCTGGTTCTGTCGATATGGCCATCGCCGGCATGTCTTATACAGAAGAGAGAGCTGAAAATATGGGATTGTCCCACGGATACGATTATGACAGGGGCGATATGCCAAGTACCCAGGGAATTCTGGTGATGGCAGATCAGGTGGAGTCCTATCAGACAGCTGAGGATTTTGCAGGAAAGAAGGTAGCGGCCCAGAACGGAGCCCTTCAGCAGGGATTGGTGACAGAGCAGCTTCCAGATGCTCAGATGGAGACAGTTACTACTGTCAACGATGGAATTATGATGCTTCAGACTGGCAAGGTAGATGCAGTGGCAGTGGCCACCTCCGTAGGAGAACCGATGATTGAGAATTATCCGGAGCTTCAGTTCGCCGGTTTCTGGTTCGAGACAGACGATGCTGGCAACGTAGTAGGAGTTCCGAAGGGAGAAGACGCCCTGTTAGAGGTAGTTAACGAGGCTGTGGATGAGGTAATGGAGCAGGGTCTCTATACACAGTGGCACGACGAGGCAGAGGAGAAAGCCAAGGCTCTGGGAATTAAGATGGACTAATTAAAAGAGACGGAATGAAAAAAGCTGAGGAGAGATTGTTTTGTTAGAGAAAATCATTAATATCTGGGATAAATACTGGATGCTTTTTATGCAGGGACTTGGAATTACCCTTCTTTTGAGCTTAATCATCGTCATAGTGGGAACCCTTCTGGGATTCCTGCTGGCGATGTTCAGACTCAGCAACTGGAAAATTGCAAAGATCCGGCCGTTAAATGCTGTGGCTGGAATTTATGTGGAGATTGTCAGAGGAACGCCTATGCTTCTGCAGCTGTATTTCTTCTATTTCATGCTGCCGATGGCGTTTCCAAAGATGAATTTAAGCCCTGTGGTGTGCGCCACTGTGGCTCTGTGCCTGAATTCAGCGGCTTATGTGTCTGAAGTTATCCGTTCCGGAATCCAGGCGGTTGACAAGGGGCAGATGGAAGCGGCCCGGTCTCTGGGACTGAACCAGAAGCAGGCTATGGTGAAGGTTATCCTTCCTCAGGCAGTGAAAAATATTATGCCGGCTCTGGGAAATGAGTTCGTTATGATGATTAAGGACACTTCCCTGGCTTCCACCTTCTTTGTAGGAGAACTGATGACTGTATGGCAGACGGTGAGAGGCGTATTATATCTTTCCATAGAGCCGTTAATTATTGTAGGATGTATTTACTTTATTGTTACCTTCAGTCTGAGCAAAGGCATCTATTTCATGGAGAGGAGGATGAGCGCAAATGAGCGGTAATGACATTATTACAGTAGAAAATCTCCACAAGCGGTTCGGTTCTCTCCATGTGCTCAAGGGAGTGACAGAACACATTGAAAAGGGAGAGGTGGTTTCCATTATCGGTCCTTCAGGAGGAGGAAAATCCACCTTTCTGCGCTGCTTAAATCTGCTGGAGGTTCCGGACGAGGGCCGGATTCTCTTCGAGGGAACTGACATCACGGATAAAAAGGTGGACATTAATCTCCACCGTCAGAAGATGGGAATGGTATTCCAGCATTTTAACGTATTTCCCAATATGAGCGTGGGAAAAAATATTACCATGTCTCCGGTACTTCTGAAAAAAAAGACTCAGAAGGAAGCGGACGAGATGGCGAAGGAACTGTTAAACCGTGTTGGTCTGCTGGAGAAGTTTAATGAATATCCTGGAAAGCTGTCAGGAGGACAGAAGCAGAGGCTTGCCATTGTGAGAGCGCTGGCTATGGAGCCGGAGGTGATGCTGTTCGACGAGCCTACAAGCGCGCTCGATCCGGAGATGGTAGGAGAGGTTTTGGACGTAATCAAGGGACTTGTAAATACCGGAATGACAACTGTGATTGTCACTCACGAGATGGGATTTGCCAAGGAGGTTTCTGACCGGGTATTCTTTATGGACGGAGGCGTGATTGCTGAGAAGGGTACGCCGTCTGAAATTTTTGAGCATCCGCAGAATGACAGAACGAAGGAGTTTCTGGGCAAGGTACTTTATTAATTATTAAAAGGAAAAAGCGGCGGCAAAAGTCAGAAAAAATCAGAATCCGGCAGACCGCGGATAGTTAGGAGGAACAGATGGGAAAGAAAGAAGCTCTTACATATATTGACAGCAAGGCAGAGCTGGTGACAGAGGTATCCGACAAAATCTGGGGCTATGCAGAGCTGTCCTTAATGGAACATCAGTCTGCAGAACTCTATGTGGAGGTGTTGAAAAAAGAAGGCTTTCAGGTAGAAACGCCAGTCTGCGGTATTGAGACGGCTTATATTGCTTCCTACGGAAGCGGGAAGCCGATCATTGGCATTCTGGCAGAGTATGACGCATTATCTGGTCTCTCCCAGGAGGCGGGAGCCGTGGAGAGAAAGGAAATGGTTCCGGGAGGTCATGGCCACGGCTGCGGCCACAACATGCTTGGCGCCGGGGCCATGGCTGCCGCTATGGCGGTGAAGCATTATCTGGAAGAGAAGGGAGAGGGGAGCGGAACTGTGAAATTCTACGGCTGTCCCGGCGAGGAGGGAGCTGCCTCCAAGGCATTTATGGCGAAGGAGGGTGTTTTTAACGAATTAGATGCAGCTCTGACCTGGCATCCGGGAACTGCTAATGAGGTGACCAGCGGAACCTGCAATTCCTGTATCCAGACAGAGTATCAGTTTACAGGCCTTGCGTCTCACGCGGCAGGCGCGCCGGAGCTTGGCCGTTCTGCTCTGGATGCGGTGGAATTGATGAATATCGGCGTTCAGTTTTTAAGAGAGCATATGAGCGATGAGTGCAGGATCCATTATTCTATTACAGATACAGGAGGACAGTCTCCCAACGTAGTGCAGCCCAAGGCCCAGGTGCTTTACATGGTGCGGGCCAAGCTGATGAAGGACGCTATGAAGCTTCAGGCCAGAGTCGACAAGATTGCAGAGGCGGCAGCCATGATGACGGAAACTACCATGAAGAAAAAATTTATTGACGGCTGTTCCAATACAGTGCCGAATAAGGTGTTAGAGCAGCTGCTTTACAAGAATTTCGACCAGGTGGGAGTTCCTTCCTATACAGAGAGTGAGCTGGAGTTTGCAAAGAAGTTAAACGATTCCTGCGAGCTGGCCAAGGAGGGGCTGCCAGGTTCCATGGTGGACGAAAGCTTTGAGGCCCAGGAGTTTGTGGACGAGGCCAGCTGCCATGGAACCAAGGCTATGAATGACTTCCTGATTCCGTATATTTACAGTGAAAAGATGCGGGCAGGTTCCACAGATGTGGGAGATGTCAGCTGGAATACGCCTACGGCTCAAATCAGGGTGGCCTGCTTTACAGCCAATGCGCCTGGCCACAGCTGGCAGAATGTTTCCTGCGGGGCTACTTCCATTGGCCATAAGGGAGTGCTGGCGGCAGGAAAGGTGCTGGCGGGAGCTGCCATCGACCTGATGGAGAATGCAGAGCTTCTCGCAGAAGCCAGAACAGAGTTCGCGAAGAAGACAAAAGGCGGGTATGACTGCCCGATTCCAGATGGAGCGAAGCCGGTGCTGGCAGGAGAGCAGATGTAGGTTTTACAGATGAAATGAAAAGAAACCGATACGTGTTCGATTCGTTATGCTTTCATAAAGCTGCGGGAAGATGTATCGGTTTTTTCAGATGGAAAACAAGAAAATTACGGAAAATGATAAAAGACTGTATAAAAAGGGAGGAGCCGGCAGTTGTTTCCAACTGCCGGCCTGTATGAAAAAGAATTTATAATTAAAAAAGTAACTGCTTTTTTAATTGTCCTTATCATATCAGGATAGTGTGAAAAAAGTATGGAAAAGATGTGAAGAAATTATGAACATTTTCGTGGCTTTCTTTTTTAAATAAATTGTGGTAGCATTAGTGTACAGGGGACATCACCGGCAGACGGCAGCGAAAAAGCGTTTCATACAGGCTTTTTGGAAGAGCGAGTCGCTCTTCCTGTGGACAAAAAGAGGACAGGCAGCTTCGCAGCCTTCCGAATCTCCTTCGCCGTACATGGTTTCCGGTTTCCGGAAACTCCTATCCTCTTCGAGGATATGGGGTACGGCTTTGGAAGAACCGGCATTGCCGTTTTAGTGCTGTCTGCCGGGCAGCTGAAACACTGGGAAAGCGGGGAGCTGAAGGCGGTTCAGAGGAGAATTCTGAAACATATTTTATCGGAACGTCCCGTATCATCCTGCGCCTGCGCTTACAGAAAAGGCGTGGGAATCCGGGACAACGCTGCGGCTCATGTGGGGCAGGAGAGAGTTTTGAAGCTGGATATTGAGGACTTTTTTGGAAGCATCACAAGCTCGGCTGTCTACGGCCTGGTCTTTCCGGGAACGCTGTTTCCGTCTCCGGTGAGGGGGCTTCTGACTGCTCTCTGCTGCTGTAAGGGAAGGCTTCCCCAAGGCTCTCCTGCATCCCCGGCTATTTCAAACCTGGTGATGAAGCCCTTTGACGATTCGATGGATCTCTGGTGCAGGCAGAGAGGAATCAGGTACAGCAGGTACTGCGACGATATGACATTCTCAGGCTCGTTTGAGCCAGGAGAAGTGATCCGCAAGGTTCAGTCCTACTTATCGGAGCTTGGCATGAGATTAAACAGGAGAAAAACAGGCGTATATGCGAAAAACTGCCGCCAGGAGGTAACTGGAATCACAGTCAATCAAAAGGCCCAGCTCTCTAAGGACTACAGAAGAAAGCTCAGACAGGAATGTTATTACTGCAGAAGGTACGGCATAGAAAGCCATATGGAGCGTCTGGGAGCTGGCGGCCAGGAGACGGAGGAGCAGGTTCTGGCCCGTCTGCTGGGGAAAATAGAGTATCTGCTGTCTGTTGACCCGGCGAACAGGGAATTTCAGGCACAGCGGGAGTATTTCAGGAAGCTGATGAAAACTCTTCACACATAAAAGGCAGAATAAAGGAGGAACAATCATGGAAATTGTAAAGAAGGAACAGGCAAACGGCGGAGAGGGCGCTATTTTCATTAAGTATATTTTAAATGAGGCTGAATTAAACGGAAAATGCAAGATGTTTGCAGAGGTGACAATCCCGGCAGGCTGTTCTCTGGGCTATCATGTGCATCATAATGAAAGTGAAACTTACTACATTGTAAAAGGTGAGGGAGAGTACAACGATAACGGAGCCACAAGAATCGTAAAGGCAGGAGAGAGAACCTTCACGCCAGATGGCTGCGGTCATGGAATCGCTAACCACACAGACCAGGATCTCGTATTTATGGCTCTCATTATTCTGGACTAGGGCTGAAAGGCTGAACAGAAGATTTTACTGGTTCTTGGCCTATCCTGCTGGCGGTGGCAGGAGGAGTCAGACAAAATTAAAATAAGAATCGAAATAAGTATCAAAACAGGGAATGCCCGGCATCCAGAAAGAGGGAAGCGCACTGCACCGTTCTGGACCGGGCATATTTTTTCTTTTTGCAGAATTATCAGGAGGAATTGTATGAAATTTTTTCATCTTTCAGATCTGCATATCGGAAAGCAGTTAAATGGCTGGAGCTTAAAAGAAAATCAGGAGAAGGTTCTTGCGCAGATCGTAGAGTATGCAGATATTTACCGGCCCGACGCTATTTTAATATGCGGAGATATCTATGACAAATCTATTCCGTCTGGAGAGGCATTTTCTATGGTCGGCCATTTTTTAGAGCAGATAAGTGAAACAGGTATTCCAGCCCTTATGATTGCAGGAAATCATGACAGTCCGGAACGGCTGGGTTTTGCAGGACCGCTTCTGGAAAAGGGACGGATTTTCCTCTCAGTGTTTCCGCCATCCAGAGAGGGGGAGTATCTGAAGCAGGTTACTTTGAGGGATCAATGGGGAAAGGTAAACTTTTACCTGTTTCCTTTTATGAAGCCAGGCTATGTCAGACCGCTTCTTAAGGCGGAAGGGGCGGAGTACCAGGATACCTATGACGGAGCCTTTCGGGCTATGCTGGAGCGGGAAACTATAGATACGTCAGAACGGAACGTAATTCTCTGCCACCAGTTTTTCGTGAGCAGCTCAGGGATGCCGGAAACCTGTGAATCTGAGACTGCAGTGATTACAGCGGGCGGGCTGGATGCGATAGAAAGCTCTGTGCTGGATATGTTCGACTACGCGGCTCTGGGACATATTCACGGGCCTCAGAAGACAGGGAGGGAGGCAGTCAGATATTGCGGCTCTCCTTATAAGTATTCAGTCAGCGAAGAGCATCATAAAAAATCAGTGGTCATGGCAGAACTTACAAAAAAAGGAGAACCATTGACTCTGACTTTTCTCCCACTATCTGGAATTCAGGATGTCAGAAGTGTCAGAGGAACGCTGCAGGAGGTTTTAAACCAGGCGGAGGAACCGTCCTGCCATGATTTTGTCAAAATTACGCTGACAGATGAAAAGGAACCAGCGTATTTTCGCGGACAGCTTCGGGAGAGATACGATCATATTCTGGAAATCAGAATTGATAACAGGAGAACCAGGGAGAGCCTGAAAGAGGAGAGGGAGCCGATGTCTGTGTTAAGTCCCATGGAGGCATTCCGGCATTTTTTTGCCGTGGTACAAAAAAGCGAAATGACCCAGGAAGAAGAGGAGCTTATGGAACAGATCATAGAGGAAGCAAAGGAGGAAATGAAATGAAGCCGTTAAAACTTACCATGTCCGCCTTTGGCTCTTATGTAAAGGAAACTGTGATCGATTTTGAGAAGCTGGGAGACGGCATTTTTTTGATTACAGGGGATACAGGAGCGGGAAAAACTACGATTTTTGATGCAATTGCCTTTGCCCTTTATGGGGAGACCAGCGGACAGAGAAGAGAGGGATCCATGATGCGCAGCCAGTGGGCGCCGCCTGATCAGGAGACAAGGGTGGAACTGCTCTTTTCTGACCGAGGACAGACGTACAAAATTGTGCGAAGTCCTTCCTACCAGAGAAGAAGCCTGAGGAAAAATAAGGACGGAGAGTACAGTATGACTTTATCTCAGGCCAGGGCCTCTCTGATTCTTCCCGATGGAACAGAATTTCCAGGACGGATTTCTGATATTAATGAAAAGATTCGTTCTATCGCAGGCATTGACAGGGAACAGTTTTCTCAGACTGCCATGATTGCCCAGGGAGAGTATATGAGACTGCTGCTGGCCAGCTCAAAAGAGCGCAAGGAAATTTTTTCCAGGATTTTCAATACTGGAATTTATGGGGCGATCCAGCAGAAGCTTCGGGAGAAAAACAGCGCTCTCACCAGAAAACTGGAGGACAATCGGAAATTTTTTGAGAGAGAGGCTTCCAGGCTGCAGATTCCGGAGGACAGCTGCCTGGGACAGAGATGGAAGGAGGTTTCCGGGCTATTAGATTCCAGGGGGGAAGACATTTTAAAGACAGTAGAAGAGGCCCTTGAGGCCAGCTTTCAGGCGGAGAAGGAAAGCCGGGAGCTGGAAAATCAGGCTGCCGGGAAGAAGACGGCCTTGGATCGGCGGCTGGAAGCCGCCAGGGCAGGTGCAAAGCTCAGGCAGCAGAAGAATCAGGCACAGGAGCAGGTTCAGGTACAGGAGGCGGAAAAAGGGACTCAGGATGACCGGAAAAGGCAGCTTGAACAGGCAGTGAAAGCGCTGCCCCTCCAGGCTAAGGAGGAGGAACTTAACGCAAATAGAAGTGCGCTGGTTCAGTCAGGAGAGAGCGTGGAGCATCTGCGCAGACAGACGGCGCTTCTTGCTGAAGAGCTTGCGGCGGCAGAAAGACAGAAAAAGGAGGCGGCCGAAGGATTTGAACAGGAACAGCCAGTGCTTCTCGAGCAGGAAGGAAGACTGAGAGAGGCACTTCCCGTTTATGACAGCTTTGAAAGGACGAAGAAATGTCTGGCGCAGGCAGAACAGAAGTGCAGAGAGCTGTCAGAAAGACGGAAAAAGATAGGGGAAGACAGGGAGGCGTCGGCAGTTCTGTTGTCCAGGCTGAAGACAGAACAGGAAGAAAAGAGCCGCGCTCAGCTGCT
Organism: Clostridium sp.; assembly: GCA_018377235.1. Taxonomy (GTDB): domain Bacteria; phylum Bacillota; class Clostridia; order Lachnospirales; family Lachnospiraceae; genus Otoolea. Next base: position 66,942 of record JAGZZT010000004.1, on the reverse strand, counting down.
TCTTCAGGAAAGCAGGGAGGAACTCAGACGCACAAAGGAGAGAGTGGAACAATTCAGAACTCTTGAATCGCGCTTTGCGGCTTTGAAAGAGAAGCAGGCTGAGATTGCCGGGAAACAGCTTCTTTTGCAGAAGGAGACAGAGCATTATGAAAAAATTTCCAGAGATTACGATGAAAGGAACAGGAACTTTATCTGTGCACAGGCCGGAATTCTGGCTCAGAGTCTGGAGGAGGGAATCCCATGTCCTGTCTGCGGCTCCTGTGCTCATCCTTCTCCTGCCGTACTGTCTGGTGATCATGTGACAGAGGAGGAACTGGAACGTGTCAAGAAGCAGAGAGATCTGGCTGACCAGGCACTTCGAGCACATATGGAACAGGTTCAAACGCTGCGGGCAGAGACAGAGGCAGAAGCAGGGCAGTGCAGAAAGCTTTACACAGACATGAGAGAGACGGTTCTGGAGGAGGATTCGTTCTGTCTGGAAACTGCTTCTGAGGAAACCAAGGTTCTTTGCAGTCTGGCTGTTCAGGACGAGCAGAGACTGCTGCGGGAAGAAAGACAGCACAAGGAGGCATCGCTTCGATTTGAGGCTCTTTCAGGCCTGATTCGAAGAGAGGAGGAAAAGCTTAGCCTTCTGGAGGAACAGGAGAACAGGCTGAGAGAGGAAGAGGGGAAAATGCTGGCTGAGGCAGCAGGCTTCAGAACCCAGCAGGAGGAACAGAAAAAACGTCTTCCCGTGGAACAGAAGCGAGAGGCGGAAACCAGACGCCTCCAGATTGTGCGCAGGCTGGAACATCTGTCTCAGCGCAGACAGGAGACAGAACGGGAAGCGGAGCGGCTGAAGCGTTCGGAAGGAATGATTAAGGGACAGCTGGAGGCTGAGGAAAAAAATTGCAGAAATCTGGCCGAGCAGAGAGAACGGTTAAAAACGGAATTTTCTGAGCGGGCCAGAATATCGGGCTTTTCTAATGAAAAGGAGTACAGGGCGGCGATTCGTTCTGAAGAGGAGAGAACGAGACTGTCGGAGGAGATTTCCAGATACGAAATGCAGATGGCTGCTGTCAGGGAGAGGCTGAGTCAGTGTGAGGAAGCGCTGAAAGAAGCATCAGAGGAATCGGAGGAGGAAGTACAGGCAGAACTTTCAAGGCTTGCAGAGGAGCTTTCCAGGGCCAGAGAGCTTCATTTGAACGCGGCATCGGCCAGAGCGGAGTATGAAAAGATGTATGCGGCTGTCAAGGCACTTTTAAAGGAGAGAAAAATTCTGATGGAGAAGTATCAGCTGATCCACATCCTTTATGCGGCGGCAGATGGAAAGCTGAGCCAGACGGCCAGGCTGGATTTCCAGACTTTTGTGCAGCGCCAGTATTTTTCACAGATGATTTATGCGGCCAACCGAAGACTGAAGCGGATGACAGAAGGGAGGTTTCTTTTAAAATGCAGAGAGCTGGAAGCCTTGAGCCTTCAGGGAGAAGCGGGACTTGACCTGGATGTGTACAGCGTGGAGACGGACAGCGTACGAAATGTGAAAACATTATCAGGAGGGGAGGCATTTTTAGCCGCTCTTTCCATGGCGCTGGGCATGGCGGACGTGATCCAGGATACGGCGGGAAGTGTAGAAATGGATGCGCTGTTTATTGACGAGGGTTTCGGTTCTCTGGACGATGAGGCAAGAGTGAGGGCGATTGCTGTGCTGAAGGAGCTGTCGGGAGGAAAGCGGATGATAGGAATTATCTCCCATGTGGCGGAGCTGAGAGAGCAGATTGAAAAGAAGATTACAGTAAAGCGCGGGGAGGAGGGCAGTCTGGTAAGGGTGGAGACGGAATAAACGCGTACAAGAGAACAGGCGAGAACCACAGGAAGTTTTCACGCTCTGAGCCAGGCCTTTCGGGCTGAGGCTTGGGGGCTTCGCCCCATACTCCAGTAAAGATAAGGCTTTGCTGGGAAGTAAACTTCCCGACCAAGCCTTATCTTTACTGGAGTGCCTGGCTCAGTGTACACAAAAATGTACATAACTTCCAGCTGGGAAGTTTAATTTTTTAATTGTGAAATTTTTCTCACTATGGTATACTCTAAAAGATAGGGCTTCTCTGTACAAATGTAACAAAAAATGTTACGTTTTTGTAAAGAAAAGCAAAACAAACTAGAGAAAGAGGGTTATTAAATGGGTTTGGCTACATTTATAGGCGGCATTCATCCTTTTGAAGGCAAAGAGCTGTCTGAGGACAAGCCGATTCAGGTTCTTCCTCCGTTAGCGGGCGAAGAGATGGTTTTCCCGCTGTCCCAGCACATCGGCGCTCCGGCGCGTCCGCTGGTGAAAAAAGGAGACCAGGTGCTGAAGGGCCAGATGATTGCAGAGGCCGGCGGTTTTATTTCCGCCAATGTAATCTGCTCTGTTTCCGGCGTAGTGAAGGGAATTGAGCCGAGGCTGGTTGCCAATGGAGCTATGGTTGACTCTATTATCGTGGAAAATGACGGCGAGGATCATGCAGTGGAAGGCTTTGGGGAGCACAGAGACTGTACTAAGCTTTCCAAGGAAGAAATCAGAGACATTATTAAGGGCGCAGGCATCGTAGGTCTGGGCGGTGCAGGTTTCCCGACTCATGTAAAGCTGACTCCGAAGGATGAGTCTGCCATTGACCATGTGATTGTCAACGGCGCAGAGTGCGAGCCGTATCTGACCAGTGACTACAGACTGATGATGGAGCAGCCGGAGAAGATCATCGGCGGTCTGAAGGTGATTTTACAGCTGTTTGACAATGCAAAGGGCGTGATCGGCATTGAGAATAACAAGCCGGAGGCCATTAAGAAGCTGATTGAGATGGTAAAGGACGAGCCAAGAATTGAGGTATGCCCACTTCTTACCAAGTATCCGCAGGGCGGCGAGCGTACTTTGATTTACGCAGTGACAAAGAGGGAGATTAACTCCTCCATGCTTCCAGCAGACGCTGGCTGTGTTGTGGACAATATTGACACAGTTGTTTCTATTTATAATGCAGTGTGCGAGTCCACTCCGCTGATCAGAAAGATCATTACCGTGACAGGAGACGCGGTTGCAAATCCTCAGAACTACGAGGTACGGCTGGGAACCAGCTATAACCGTCTGATTGAGGCTGCCGGCGGATTTAAGACTGAGCCGGAGAAAATGATTTCTGGTGGTCCTATGATGGGACAGGCTTTATTCAGCACAAGCTTCCCAGTTGCCAAGACATCCTCTGCTCTTACCTGTTTTACAAAGGACGAAGTAAAAGCTCAGGCTCCCACGCCGTGTATCCGCTGCGGACGCTGCGTGGACGTATGTCCGGAGCATCTGGTTCCGCCTCTGATGATGAAGGCTGCTGCTGCCGAGAATTTGGAGCGTTTCCAGAGTTTAAACGGCATGGAGTGCGTAGAGTGCGGCTGCTGTGCCTTTGCATGTCCGGCTAAGAGACCTCTGACACAGGCGTTTAAGGAAATGAGGAAGGCAGTTGCGGCCAGCCGCAGAAAGTAGGAGGTGTGAAGAAATGGAAAAATTGTTAAACGTATCGTCATCACCTCATGTGCGGAATAAGATTACCACTCAGAATCTGATGTTTGATGTGGCGATTGCTATGATTCCCGCCAGTGTTTATGGTGTATGGCAGTTCGGTATGCACGCTCTTCTGGTGCTTATTGCCACCGTAGTTTCCTGTGTGCTGTCCGAGTATGTATATGAGAAACTGATGAAGAAGCCGATTACGGTAAGCGATGGCAGCGCCGTGGTGACAGGTATGATCCTGGCCCTCAACATGCCTCCGGAGATTCCGTTATGGATTCCATTCCTGGGCGGTATCTTCGCTATTATTGTAGTAAAGCAGCTGTACGGCGGACTGGGACAGAACTTTATGAACCCGGCTCTGGCAGCCAGATGCTTCCTCTTAATTTCCTTTGCAGGATTTATGAACAACTTCTCTTCTGCAAAGCTTGGCTTTGACAGCATGTCCGGAGCGACTCCTCTGGCTGCTATGAGAGCTGGAAACGATGTGGATCTGATGTCCCTGATCGTGGGACGCGTTCCGGGAACTATCGGAGAGGTTTCTGTTATTGCACTGTTAATCGGAGCTGTATATATGATCGCAAGGAAGGTCATCAGCCCAAGGATTCCTCTGGTTTACATAGGAACCGTAGCTGTGTTTATCTTCCTGTTCGGCGGCTTCGATATCACTTATGTGGCAAAGGAAGTATGTGCCGGAGGTCTTATCTTCGGAGCCTTCTTCATGGCGACAGACTACGTTACAAGCCCGTTAAGCAAGACGGGACAGGTTGTGTACGGCCTGTTTTTAGGTATTCTGACTGGTATTTTCCGTCTGTGGGGAGCTTCTCCTGAGGGCGTATCCTACGCAATCATCTTAGGAAACCTTTTCGTGCCGCTGATTGAGAAAGTGACACTTCCAAAGGCATTCGGAAAGGGGGCTAAAAAATAATGAAGGGAATTTTAAAAGATACATTTATTCTGTTTGTTATTACCCTTGTAGCAGGCTTCTGCCTGGGAGGCGTTCACGATATTACCTTAGAGCCGATTGCCAAGGCTCAGCAGGCAGCTGCTACAGCTACCTACAAAGAGGTATATCCAGATGCAGCCAATTTCCAGGAGACAGATGAGCTGACACAGCAGGCGGCTGCGGCAGCTGAGGATCTGGCTGGCCAGGGCTTCGGAAAAGTAAGAATTGACGGAGCTATGGAAGCAGTTGACGCTTCCGGAACAGTGATCGGCTATCTGATCACTTCCACATCCTCCGAGAGTTATGGCGGAGATGTGCAGATTTCCGTAGGAATTACAGCTGACGGAGCCATTACAGGAGTGGGCTTCTTAGCCATCAATGATACTCCTGGACTTGGTATGAAAGCCAAGGAGCCTGCCTTTAAGGATCAGTTTAACGGCAGAACAGCTCAGACATTTGAGGTGACAAAGACAGCGGCGTCCGGAGATGCTCAGATTCAGGCAATCAGCGGAGCCACTATCACTTCTTCCGCAGTGACAAACGCAGTAAATGCAGCCGTATACTTCTATACAAGCTGCGTTGCACAGTAGGAGGTGGAGACATGAACAAGTATGCAGAACGTATTTATAATGGTATCTGGAAGGAAAACCCGATTTTTGTCCAGATGCTGGGACTGTGTCCTACACTGGCTGTTACCACGTCAGCGATTAACGGACTTGGAATGGGACTTTCCACGACAGCGGTTCTTGTAGCGGCCAACGCCCTCATCGCTGCCCTCAGGAATCTGATTCCCGACAGGGTCCGCCTGCCAGCTGAGATTGTGGTAGTAGCTTCCTTTGTAACAATTATTGACATGCTGATGGAAGGCTTCGTACCTTCCCTGTACAGCGCCCTGGGAATCTATATTCCTCTGATCGTTGTAAACTGTATTATCCTTGGACGTGCAGAGTCCTACGCCATGAAGAACGGCGTGCTGCTCTCCATTTTCGACGGTATCGGAATGGGACTTGGATTTACGGTAGCCCTTGTGTTAATCGGAGCGTTCCGTGAGCTTCTCGGCTCCGGCATGATTTTTAACATCCAGGTGGCCCCGGCATCCTACCAGCCAGTTTCCATCTTCATCCTGGCTCCCGGTGCTTTCTTCGTCCTGTCCTGCCTGACAGCTCTTCAGAATAAGCTGAAGGCTCCGTGCGCAACAAACGGCTCCGTGAAGAAGGAGAAGAAATCCGGATGCTGCGGCGACTGCGCAAGCTGCAAGGATAAAGACGCAAAAAAGGATGAATAGGAGGAAGCATAGATGAAAGAGTTACTTGTTATAGCGATAAGCTCAGCTCTTGTGAGCAATGTCGTATTAAGCCAGTTCCTTGGTATCTGTTCCTTCGTCGGCGTATCTAAAAAGGTGGAGACGGCTGCCGGTATGGGCGGAGCGGTTATTTTCGTTATTACCATCGCCTCTATTGTATCCAGCCTGATTTATCAGTTTGTGCTGCAGCCGCTTGGAATGGATTACCTGAAAACAATCGTATTTATCCTTATCATCGCTGCTCTGGTTCAGATTGTAGAGATGTTCTTAAAGAAGTGTATGGTATCTCTGTACAACGCCCTGGGCGTGTTCCTGCCGCTGATCACTACAAACTGCGCCGTACTGGGTGTGGCTTTGACGAACGTGCAGAACGGCTACGGCTTCGTGCAGAGCGTTGTAAATGGTATCGGTACGGCAGTGGGCTACACGATTTCCATCGTGCTCTTAGCCGGAATCCGTGAGCATATGGAGGGCAACGATGTTCCCTACAGCTTCCAGGGTTCTCCTATCGTACTTGTAACAGCAGGATTAATGGCGATTGCATTTTTCGGATTTTCCGGATTACTGTAGAGGGAGGATACGAAAATGAATGTTACAGCAATTATTATAGCAGCCGTTGTAATCGCAGCTACCGGTATTATCGTAGGTATCGGTCTGGGACTCTTCGGTGAAAAGTTTAAGGTTGAGGTAGACGAAAAAGAGGCTGCTGTCCGCGAAGCCCTTCCAGGCAATAACTGCGGCGGCTGCGGATATCCTGGCTGCGACGGTCTGGCTAAGGCTATCGCAGAGGGAAAGGCTCCTGCCAACGCCTGTCCGGTAGGCGGCGCTCCAGTAGGAGAGAAGATCGCGGCTATCATGGGCGTGGAAGCTGGAAGCAGCGAGAAGATGGTAGCTTTCGTAAAGTGTAAGGGAACCTGCGATAAGACAAAGGTAAAATACACTTACCACGGAATCGAGGACTGCAAAAAGGCAGCCGTTGTTCCGGGAGGCGGCCCTAAGGCCTGTTCCTATGGCTGTATGGGATTTGGTTCCTGCGTGAAGGCCTGCAAGTTCGACGCTATCCACGTCATTGACGGAATTGCCGTTGTGGACAAGGAGAAGTGTGTGGCCTGCGGTAAGTGTGTGGCAGCCTGCCCGCAGAAGCTGATCGACCTGGTTCCGTACAAGGCGGAGCATCTGGTTCAGTGCAACTCCCACGACAAGGGCAAGGATGTAAAGGCCAAATGCGACGTAGGCTGTATCGGATGTACTCTCTGCACCAAGCAGTGTGAGTTCGATGCCATCCACATGGACAACAATGTGGCTGTCATTGATTACGAGAAATGTACCAACTGCGGCAAGTGCGCAGAGAAGTGCCCGGTAAAGATTATTCAGTAGAGAAAATGATAAGAAGAGGACGCTCCTTGTGAGCGTCCTTTTTAAATTCGTAAGAAAAAAGTCATACCTGCGGTAAACTTTATACAGTACAATACAGGAAAGAACAGTGAAACATCAGAATTCCATTGCCGGAGGGGTGAATATGAAAAAACGTACATTGACTATGAGTTTACTGCTTTTATGTCTGGCTTTTTCGGCTTCTGGGTGCCAGAAGAGGAGTGCAGCAGCAGAGAAAAGCAGAATCGAAACGGAGACAACGGAAGAGGAAATGAAAAGTACCAGCGCGTTCTTAGAACAGCGTTTAACAGAACCGCCGGAACTTACCCTGACAGATTCTCTTTCCAGCCAGTTAAATATCGTTTCACTTACATCGGGAAACTATAGCTGGAAGCGGGAACCAGACAAAAGCCAGTCTGAACTGGAGAAGGAGCAAGTCATCTGCATAGAAGCCTGCGGCATTCACCCTTTGGAACAGGATGGGGAGAAGGCAGAAAAGATTCATATTTCAGACTACAATCGGATGGACGGCGCGCCATACACAGTTTCCTGTCCTGTTATGCCAGACAAAATAACAGTGACCGGCTGGAATGCAGAGAACCTGGGAGAGCTGGAAAGCCCGGCAGAGGAAACAGCTATCTATGAAGAGCAGTTTCTGATTCATCTGAAGGCAGATATGGCATATGAGCTGAGGGCAGTCTGGGAGGAAGATAAGCTGTCGGACAGAGGCTTTTCAGGGGAGGCTGCCTATATTTTTATGACAGATGGAAATCTGGACAGCCAGACAGTCAGAAAGTCAGAGAACCAGCGCCAGGAGGAGGGAATCTCCCTGTACGCGTCTGTTCCTTTTACTTACGAGGATGCAGACTGGGAACTGCAGACACTGGTGAAGGAAGATATGCTGGTAAATGGGGAACTGGCTATGGACGACCAGGGATATTTCAGAATACAGGCTGTTTCAGGAAATGATACCTATGTACTGTTTGATGATATGGTTCAGCTGGGGATGCCGGAAGCGGACGTCTGGACAGACGAAGAGGGAAGACTGCACATTACGCTCCGCGATGTGAGAACAGCCCGGTACAGAGTGACAGATTTTATTTATGACACAGACAGGAAAGAATTTCTGGAAAATTGTGTCATAGACGGAGAAGGGATTAATTATCTGGGGACGACAGGAGAGTAGTTATAAAAAACTCCCGTGTAAAAGAGCACATGTATGAACTGCTCTTCTGCACGGGAGTTTTATCGTAAATTCATCGCTCCAATCGGCTTATCAGGCGCAGCCGGGACGCCCGATCATAAGCTCGTTACGATTTCCACATATCCCTTCAGATAGTCTATCTTTCTTCCATCCTTTACCTCGCTCATCAGGAAATTTGCCAGCAGAATTCCTGTCTCCGCCTGTTTTTGAATCGGAGCAAGTTTTTCCTGTATATTGTTGGAATAGCCTTCCTCAGGGTATTCCTCAATTAAGAAGGAAGCAAAGCGGGAGGGCTGTGTCTCCCTGGCTTCCCAGAGTATGCTGTCCTGAGCGGAAGGCTTTTCGCAGATAATTCCGCGGATTTCCCGTGACAGATCCTGAGTGTCGATACAGCGGACATAGAGAGAAGGATTGCGCGTATATTCAATCAGCTTATCGCGATCACTGTAGGAAAAACGGACAATGGAACCAAAAGGAACGGTTTCCCAGGAGTAATCTCTCTGTCTGAGAGCATTAATTTCCTGAATGTGCTTTTCTTTCAGGCTAATCAGCTGGTGCATAGCTTGGAGTTCCTCTATCTGTTTTTCTACCCTGAGCTTGACATCATCAAGAATCTGACTGTAATCCTCCAGGCCGAATCGGTTAAACCGTTCCATCTGTCTCACTGGAATACCGATATTTCTGTAAAATGCCACCTCTGCAATATTCAGTAAATCCGCCATGGTGTATTTTCTGTAGTTGTTTGTCTCCTGGCGGATGGAAAAAATACCTGCATCCTGCCAGTAGCGGAGCGTATGTTCCGGTATATTTAACAGCCGGGAAACTTCTCCAATAGAGAGCTCATGTTCCATAAGCAGTCTCCTCCTTTATAGTATGACATGATTATAACAAAAATCAGACAGACTTAAAATACTAAATGCTTGACTTTCAAGTTACTTGAACCTTTATAATCTGTTATGAATGTTAAAAATGTGTAAAAAATACGCAGGAGGAATGAAGGTATGAATGAAAAAAACAAACGGAAAAAATGGTTTGAGAATGTCAAAATGCCTCACACCTATGTGATTCTTATCACAATTCTGGTAATCATGACAATTCTCACCCACATTATTCCAGCAGGACAGTATCAGAGAGTGGAGGATCCGGTCAGCGGCACAACGGTGGTCGTACCGGACAGCTTCGAGTTTGTGGATGTGGATGCCCCGGGATTTTTTGACATTTTCCTGTCTCTTCAGAGGGGATATGTAGATGCGGCGGACATTATGTTTTTAATTATCTTTGCCTACGGATTTGTGTTTATGCTGGTAAAGAACGGCACTATGGACGCGGCGCTGGGAACTTTGGTCCGGCTGGTCGGAAAGAAAATCCAGCTGATGATTCCCATTACCATGATCGTGCTGGGACTGTTAAGCTCCACCATGGGAATTTTTGAGGAGGTGTACGGCCTCTTCCCTGTGTTTGTGGGAATCGCAGTGGCTCTCGGCTACGATATGGTCGTAGGAGGTGCCATTGTCTATCTGGGCGTGACCATCGGCTACGCGTCCGGTACGTTTAACCCCTACACTATCGGAATTGCCCAAGACGTAGCGGGAGTTCCGCTTTACTCCGGTCTGGGGCTTAGAATCGCAGTTTTAATCGCCTTTGAGCTTCTGGCAATTCTCTACATTATGCACTATGCCCGCAAGGTGAAGGCAGATCCGACGAAATCGGTTATGTACGGTGTTGAGACAGACTTTGTTCAGAGAAAGAGTCTGGAGGAACTGACAGGTTCTAAGATGGACACGAGGCAGAAGATCAGCCTGGCGCTGTTCCTGGGAACCCTTGGAGGACTTCTGTGGGGGATTACTCAGGCTGGATGGGGAATTAATGAGATTGCAGCCATGTTCCTGATGATGATGATCTTCGTAGGAATCGTCAGCGGCTACTCTGCTACAGACATCTGCAAGACATTCATCGAGTCCACAAAGTCCATGGTATCTTCCATGCTGATCGTAGGATTTACAAGAGGTATCCTTCTTGTTATGAAGGATGGAATGATTTCAGATACCATCGTTTACTATCTGGTAAGCCTGCTGTCCGAGGCAAGCAAGTTTGTATCTGCCTATGGAATGCTGTTCTTACAGAATATTATTAAGTTCTTTATCACAGGTTCTTCCAGCCAGGCAACCATCACCATGCCGATTATGGCTCCGACAGCCGAGTTAATCGGACTGAGCAAGCAGATCGCTGTGCTGGCATACCAGTTTGGAAATGGTTTTGCCGAGATGTTCTGGCCGACTTCCTGCGCTCTGGGCTGCGGTCTGATGGGAGTGCCGATCAACAAATGGTATAAGTTTATTACGCCTCTGTTTGGAATGGTGCTTGTGCTAGAAGTAGTGTTTATGACCATAGCGGTGGCGATTGGATACTAAAGAGAAGGAGATGAGTCAGAATGCTTATTAAAAACGGCAAGGTTCTTCTGTTCGAGAAAAATGGGTTCGTAAAGCGCGACCTGCGGGTGAAGGACGGAAAAATTCAGGAGATCGGTGAAAATCTGATTCCGGCCCAGGGCGAGGAGATTTTCGATGCAGAGGGGAAATATGTGACTCCAGGTCTCATTGACGCTCACAGCCATATCTGCGTCAGCGAGGAGGGCATGGGAGCCATCGGAGACGACTGCAACGACTACAGCGATGCCCTGATGCCCTATCTGGATACGCTGGATGCCATCAACCCCTTTGATCTGGCTGTAAAGTCAGCGGTGGAAGCCGGCGTAACGGCGGCCTGCACCTGTCCTGGGAGCGATAGTGTCATCGGAGGCATGTGCAGCGTCATCAGCCTGACAGGAACCGTGGCGGAGGATATGCTTTTAAAGGGAAAAGCAGCCGTTAAGTGCAGCTTTGGAGAAAATCCGAAGAACGCAGGCTATGGCTTCAAATCCCGCATGGGAAATGCCTGGCTTCTGAGAAAATGCATTGAGGACGCTCTGGAGTACCGCCATCACAAGGAGGAGGCGGAAAAGTCAGGTTCCTACTTCCGTACTGACATTGGAATGGAAAACATGCTTCCGCTTTTAAACAGGGAAATCCCTCTCCATGCCCACGTCCACAGAGCAGACGATATCTGTACGGCAATCAGGATTGCCAGGGAATATAACCTGCGTCTGGTGTTGGTACACTGCACAGACGGAGCATCCATACTGGATTATTTAAAGCAGTTTGACTATCCGGTGATTTTAGGCCCGACCATCAACCCCAGATCCAAGCTGGAGTGTATGGCCAAGCGGTTTGAGACAGCCGGCATTATGAGTAGGGCAGGAATCAAGGTCTGCCTGACTGCAGACCATGATGTGACTCCAATTTATTATCTTCCTGTGTACGGCGCTCAGGCAGTTAAGGCAGGGCTTGACGAGGTGGAAGGCCTGAAGGCACTGACCAGGAATCCGGCGGAGGTTCTGGGAATCGGCGACAGGAAGGGAGAGATTAAGGAAGGAAAGGACGCAGATCTTGTGATCTGGTCCGGCCGTCCCTTTGACTCCTGCACAAAGGCAGAAACAGTCTTTATTATGGGAAAAAAGGAAGCGGGAAACTAAACTGCTTTTTACAGAGACGTGTCCAAGGGCAAGCTGCGCCCTGGACACGCTTTTTGGCGTACAGCAATAACTATTAAAAGATACGATTCAGAAACCAGGAAACGAAATACAGCATCATAAGGAATAAACAGAATAGGAGAAGTAGAATGGGAACACTGAAACAGCGTATGCAGAATATAAAAATGCCTCATACTTATGTAATTCTTACAGGGATTCTTCTTCTGGTGGTGGCTTTGACCTATGTGATTCCGGCAGGGGAGTACACAAGAGTCTTTGATCCAATCAGTCAGAAGGAGATTGTAGATCCAGATTCTTTTCATTTTGTGGAAGGGAACCGGCCGGAATTTTTTGGCATTTTCCTGGCGCTGCAGAGGGGGTATGTAGATGCAGCCGGGATTCTGTTTTTAATTATTTTTGCCTATGGATACGTGTACATGCTGATTGACAATGGAACCTTGAACGCTCTGATTGGGGGATTAATCCGGGCACTGGGGGAAAGGACATTTCTCATTATACCTGTAGGAATGGCAGTCTTTGGCATTTTGGGATCTACCATGGGAATCTTTGAAGAAGTTTATGGAATGGTTCCTGTGTTTGCGGGGATCGCAGCGGCGCTGGGATATGACATTATTGTGGGGGGAGCCATTGTATTTGTGGGAGTAGCAACTGGGTTTGCAGCTGCTACATTGAATCCGTTTTCTGTGGGAATAGCCCAGAGCATTGCTGGGGTACCGATGTTTTCAGGCCTTTTATTTCATACCGTAATTTTTATTACTTTTCAGACAGTGGCGATTCTCTATGTAATGTGGTATGCGAAACGGGTGAAAAAAGATTCCAGGCATTCTGTCCTTTACGGAGAAAAGCTGGAAGGCCTGCCATCCCAGGAGCTGACCAGGGCTCCTATGACGGGAAGGCAGAAAATCTGCCTGGCGCTTTTTCTATTCACTATGGGACTGCTTCTGTATGGAACGACCAGGCTTGGATGGTATATTGATGAAATTGCCGCCATGTTTTTAATGATGATGATTGCCACAGGGGCAGCAGGAGGATATGGCGCGACAAAGATATGCAGGACGTTTATTGAATCTACGAAGAGTATGATCGCTTCTGTTCTGGTAGTGGGTTTTACCAGGGGAATTGTCCTGGTTATGAAGGACGCCATGATCACGGATACCATTGTTTACGGCCTGTCCCATCTTCTGAACGGTCAGGGACCTGTGATTTCCTCTGTGGGAATGCTGGCCATGCAGAATGTAATTAACTTTTTTATCACAGGCTCCTCCAGCCAGGCGGCTATCACTATGCCTATTATGACACCGGTGGCAGACCTGGTGGGGGTAAGCCGCCAGACGGCAGTGCTGGCTTATATGTTTGGAGATGGTTTTTCAGATATGTTCTGGCCTACTGCCTGCGCCCTGCAGTGTGGTTTGATGGGAATCCCGCTGGGCAAGTGGTACAAGTTTATGACACCCCTGTTTGGCATTATGGCAGTGCTTCAGACTGTGTTCATCATTCTGTCTGTCTATGTTTACGTTTAAAAAGCTGACTGGCATGATAAACCACTTTATCACGCCAGTCGGCTTTTTTAAACGTATGGATTTTCATGCAGAACAGTCAGACGAAGGCGGTAAGTCCTGGACTTTCCTCCCGGAAGCCTCTGGAGGTGGTTTTTGTGGAAGAAATCGTCGTCCTCATCGGAGCAGGGAGCAGAACCGTTCCATGGCTCGAAGCAGAGGTAGCGGGCCTCATCTTCCGGTTTTGTCCAGAAGGCGATGGTCTCAAAGTCAGGAAATTCAGCCCGGACGCCTTTTCCAGTTTTTAAGTGGACCAGACTGGCCTCTCTGGAGGAAGGGCGATCAAACCACATGGCGTCAGAGCAGAACAGCTCTCTGTTTAGGGGAATGTGAAGGCCGCCTCCCGGGCAGGGGCGCTCTGTCGTCATATCAAACTGCATATGCTTCAGATCAAAGGCGCGGTACCCAGATTGCTGCGGCTTTGGAAAGCGGATTTCGTAGTCCTCAAACCGCTCTCCCGGAAAAAGCGGACAGCAGATGGCTGGATGAAGCCCTACACAGTAGGCCATAGGGGAGGCGGCAGGGTTTTCTATCTTCACAGAGAAGGAGAGACTCTCCTCAGACAGAGAGTAGGTGATGGAAAAGGAAAAAGCGTAGGGGTAGACGCCTTCTGGAAAGTCCTGCTCTGTGACGCCCAGAGTGACAAACTCTTTTCCCTGCTTTTTTAAATGGAAGGAAAGGCTGCGTATCGGACCGTGCTTCGGAATTTCATAGGTTTTTCCGTCGATGACTGTTTTTCCGTTTCTCAGGCTTCCGATAATCGGAAACAGAAGAGGAGAGCAGCTGGACCAGACAGCAGGCTCTCTCTGCCAGATGTATTCTGTCCCGCTTTTATCCTTCAGAGAGATCAGCTGCGCGCCTGTCTCGTCAATGCGGGCAGTCAGAGCTGAATTGCAGATAGTATAAATCACAGGTAGTACCTCCTTAGCAAAAAAGATGAGTTAAGTATAGCGTTTTTTGAATAGGATGGCAAGAAAACTTAGCGGAGGATGATTGTGAAGATTGCCCCTTGCGTTTGTCTTTCAGGCTGTTATAATGATGCTGGAAGAACTGAGATCAGGAGGAAATAAAAATGAACCCGATGGATATGATAAAGATAGCAGGGATATGGTCGGCTTTTAAACAGCGTCATCCTAAGCTTCCTATGTTTTTCAGAAAAGCGGCTGAGACAGGCGCTTTTAGACCGGAAACGGTGCTGGAACTTACTGTTAAGACACCGGATGGCCGCGAGATGGCTGCCAACATGAAAATTATGGCGGAGGATCTGGAGCTGCTGGAGCAGCTGGTTTCAATGAAACAATAAAAGAATACAGACAGAAACAGAAAAAGGTACAGCGGACAGAGAAAATTTCTCTTTCTGCTGTATTTTTTATACAAAAATTTGATTCTAGCTTTGCCTGAAAGAGTTGGGAAAATCTATTTGCAAAAGGAATTTCATGTTATCCGATATAAGGTAATATATGCAGGTAACAGAATGGAATCCCAAATGTGAGGAGAAAGATGGATGAAAAGAATGAAGATGACAGAAAAAAAGATGGAAGCATTCAAATGCTGGCTGGTGGAAGAAGAAAAAAGCAGGGCCACAGTGGAAAAGTACAGGCGTGACATTAGAAAATTTTATGAGTTTTTGCCAGAAGACAAGGAAATTAACAGGGAAAGAGTGCTGTTGTACAAATCATCTCTGCTGCCGCGTTATCAGGTAAGCAGCGCCAATTCTATATTGATGGCAGTAAACAGTTTTTTAAGCTTTTGCGGCCTGGGAGAACTGAAGGTAAAGGCGTATAAGTTTCAGAGGCCTTTAGTAGCAGATCCCGCCCGGGAATTAAACCGGGACGAATACCTGCGCCTGTTAGAGACGGCAGAGCGGATGGGAAAGTACAGATTATATCTGATTCTTCAAACTTTGTGTTCAACGGGAATCAGAATCAGTGAGCTGTCCTGCATTACGCGGGAGGCAGTACAGACAGGAAGATGTGTGGTAAGGCTGAAAGGAAAAAGCAGGATTGTAATTATACCGCAGAAATTGCGAGAAAGACTGGATGCTTACTGCAAAGAGGAAAATATTCAGTCGGGTCAGGTATTTCTGTCAAGAAAAGGACAGCCTCTCGACAGAAGCAACATTTGGGGAGAAATGAAGCGGCTGTGCCGAACGGCGGAGGTGGATGAGAGGAAAGTATTTCCACATAATCTGCGTCACCTGTTTGCACGTACTTATTATAAAAAAAATCATGATATTGTCCATCTGGCAGATATTCTGGGGCACAGCAGTGTTGATACAACGAGAATCTACACGAGTATCAGCATAAAAGAACATGAAAAAGTGCTGGAAGATATGGAATTAACTTTTTAAATTGAACACAATATGAAAGACACAGCTGCTTTGACTGCAGCTGCAGGAATTGGAAGCCCCTTTGACAGAGGCAGAAGCTTGCAGATGGAGAAAATAACGCGTTTTTTCAAAAAATTACTATATTTTGTGGTTTCAGTGGTTGTAATCAAGCTGTAAATTTGCTATGCTAGAACGAGTGCCCTGAAGAAAAAGCTGAAAAGGCACAGCAAAATAAGTTTGCTGAATGATAATTAGGAGGTTGCCTGAAATGAAAAGATTAATTGCATTTTTCGGGAGTCTGGGATTAATGCTCGCCTCCAGTCCGCTGACAGCTCTGGCTGCAGGAACCGGAAGCGCAGGGGAGACGGGATCCGTTCCGCTGTGGATGTGTGTTCCATTTGCCGGACTTTTATTGTGTATTGCAGTGCTGCCCCTTGTTAAGGGAGAGTGGTGGGAGAGCCACCAGCCTCATGCAGTGCTGTTTTGGTCTCTTTTGTTTGCGGTTCCGTTTGCTGTGAAGTTTGGAGCCGGGACAGCGTCTGAGACAATTTTAGAGTGTCTTATCAATGATTATCTGACATTTATTGTTTTACTGTTTGGTTTGTTCTGCGTGTCTGGTAATATTACCATGTCTGGCGATCTAGCCGGTTCTCCCAGAGTGAATGTGGGACTGCTGGCTCTGGGAACACTGCTTTCCAGCTGGATTGGAACGACGGGAGCCAGTATGCTGATGATCCGTCCGGTAATTAAAATGAACTCCTGGAGAAAAAGAAAACGTCATATTATTATTTTCTTTATCTTTTTGGTATCAAATATCGGCGGATGTCTGACACCTATCGGGGATCCGCCTCTTTTAATGGGCTTTATGAGGGGAGTGCCATTTTTCTGGAGCCTTCACCTGCTTCCGATTCTTCTGGTGAATATGGCTGTCCTGCTGGCAATTTTTTATTTTATTGATTTGAGGGCTTACCGAAAAGACATTGCTATTGGCTTAAAGCCAGATATCAGCAAACCAGGTACAGAAGTAAAACTGAGAGGAACCCATAATTTGATTTTTCTGGCAGCCATTGTAGGAGCAGTGATTCTGAGCGGAACGCTTCCTGGCCTTCCTGCTTTTCAGGATGCGGCTGGAAATGTAAAGGGAATTCATATTTTTGGGGAAGTAGTGCTTTCCTACCCGGCCATTATAGAGATTGTGATTATACTGATTTCAGCATTCCTGTCTTTCAAGACTACAGAATCAGAGATTCGTCGTGAAAATCACTTTACCTGGGGCGCAATTCAGGAGGTTGCCGTACTCTTCATTGGTATTTTCATTACCATGCAGCCAGCTCTGATGCTTTTGAAGGCCAATGGAGCTAATCTGGGAATTACAGAACCTTTTGAGATGTTCTGGGCGACGGGGCTTTTATCCAGTTTTTTGGACAACACGCCTACGTATCTGGTATTCCTGACAACAGCAGGAGCTGTTGGATTTACAGAAGGACTGACTACCGCTCTGGGTGTGATTCCAATTCAGATGCTGACTGCTATTTCCTGCGGCGCTGTTTTTATGGGAGCCAATACTTATATTGGAAACGCGCCTAACTTTATGGTGAAATCCATTGCAGACGAGAACGGTGTACGGATGCCGTCTTTCTTTGGATATCTGCTCTGGTCCCTGGTGATTCTGGTTCCGGTTTTTGCCTTGGACATGCTGTTGTTTTTCCTGTAGGGAGGTAATGGACGATGAGTGGAAATACAAGTAATGAAACAAAAATCAGAGCTTTGGCTGAGCGTATCTACGATCTGGATGCCCAGGTTTATGCTTCCTTAGGTTCTTCTCTGGGCCGTGTATTCAACCGCGACAGAGAGAGGTGTGTCAGAGAACTGGTTTCTCTGATGATGACAAGGCCAGAGGGAAACCTGGTCCGCAGTGAAATTGCTCTGATTGGAAATATGGCCAGAACCATTCAGGATAAGGAAGAACGCCGCCTGGTTATGACGGAGTACAATGACATTCTTCAGGAGGTTATGGAACTTCCTACCAGTTTTGCCAGCGGAGATGTGGTGAACCTGGAGCTGGCAAAGCTGAATACCTTTAATTTAAAAAACAGGTTTACAGACAAGGATCATCTGATTATCTGCATCGGCTGGACCTATGGAAGCGGCGGAGCCAACATTGGCTTCAAGCTGGCTGATAAATTAAAAATTAACTTTTACGATGCGGAAATTTTTGAGGCCGTTTTAAAGCGTCTGGAGGCAGAAAAGGACTCAGTTGAGGATAAGGGCGGCTACAATATCAAGCCAGGACAGGAGAAACTTCAGAATCCCAGCGATGCCTTTAAGCCGGAGCGTCATTTGACGCTGCGCCAGCATATGAGGGAGTTCAGCCGTTTTCACGGTCTGCCCAAGGAGGATGCGGTTTTCTTTAATGAGAGCGATCTCCTCTGCGATATGGCTAAAAAGGAAGACTTCGTGGTGCTGGGACGCTGCAGCGATGTGATTATGACAAACAATCATGTCCCCCATGTCAGTATTTATATTACAGCGCCATTTGAGCAGCGTATTAAGAGAGCCATGGAGATTGACAGCACGATGACTGTCAAGCAGGCAGTCCGTTACTTAAAACACTTGGATCGAGAGCGTTCCAAACATTACAGGTTCTACACAGGACGTCAGTGGGGAAACGCCAATAACTACGATTTGTGTATCAACAGCGCCAGCTATGGAATTGACGGAACGGTAGATTTTATTTATAACATGATTAACCTCCGGCTGGAAGAGAGCAGGAAAGAAGCGGGAGCCAGTCAGTAATTTCTTACGTTTTCTTACATTTTTCTTCATTTAATTGTGGCACACCATGTTTTGTGATATAATTTCACAAAATCAACCCGCGTTTGGGGACTTTAAATGGGGAGGTAGTTAATGTATCAGATTTCTAATTTTACTGACAATGATGATGTAAAGATTCTTGAAGAAATGGGTGCTTTTCAGGTAATTGAGTATCAGAGAGATTTGAGTGTATCTCCGTCTTCTGCCATTACAGCCTATTTCAGCTCTGAAATGAATGTGAGGAAACGCCAGCTGGTCTGCTATCTGGACAAGTCCCATGTGACCATCCAGGCCGGCGCTATGCAGTGGATGTTAGGCAACGTCAACGCCACTACTGGAGTGAAGGGAGTCGGTGATTTCTTCGGAAAGGCAGTCCGCGGCAAGGCCAGCGGTGAGTCTGCCATTAAGCCGGAGTACACTGGAGACGGGGTTCTGGTTCTGGAACCTACCTATAAACACCTGATTTTGATGGACACCGCTTCATGGGGCGGAGGCGTTGTGCTGGATGATGGATTGTTTCTGGCCTGCGAATCCAGCCTGAAGCACAAGGCAGTGATGCGTTCTAATTTTTCCTCTGCTGTAGCTGGAGGAGAGGGTCTGTTTAATTTGAGCCTGAATGGTTCAGGGGTATTCTGTATCGAGTCAGAGTGTCCGAAAGAAGAGCTGATTGAGATTACGCTGCAGGATGACGTGCTTAAGGTAGATGGAAATCATGCAATTGCCTGGAGCAAATCTTTGGAGTTTACAGTGGAGCGTTCCGGAAAGACTCTGATTGGTTCCGCCGCTTCTGGAGAAGGCCTTGTGAACGTGTACCGGGGTACAGGAAAAGTGCTGATGATGCCTACAGCGAAGATGCTTAATATTTAATCAGGAATCAAGTCACTGGTAAAAGAGACTGTTGCAGCAGCAGATGATGTTCTGTTTCTGGAGCAGTCTTTTTTTGTGCAAAAATGAGGAAATACATAGAAAATGGCAATAAAAGAAAAATTTGATAGATATTTTCTATTTGAAAAAAATTTACGATCCAGTACAATTTTAATTGGAATACATTAATTGAAAAAACCTGCTTGGGAGGAAACTATGCTGGAAGTAAAACAGTTATCCAAGAGCTTTGAAGGGAATTATGTGCTGAAGGGAGTCAGCCTTTCCATAAAAGCAGGGGAAATTTATGGGCTGATTGGAGCTAATGGTTCGGGAAAAAGCACCTTGATGAATATTTTAAATGGAAATGAAAAGATTCGGAGAACTGGCGGATATGAGGGGGAAATTCTGATTGACGGAAAGAGAATCAGAATCGAAAACAGAGCTCAGTCAGAGGCTCAGGGAATCGCCATGGTGCATCAGGAGCTAGCGCTGTTTGCTGGAATGACAGTTGGGGAAAATATAAAAATTAACCGGGAAAATGTAAAAGGGAAAGGACTTTTTGTGCCGGAGCTGGCCTATGTGGATGAGAAAAAGAACCGGGAGGATGCAGTCTGCACACTGTACCGGATCGGTTCAGATCTGGATCCGGATATCCAGATTGATCGTCTGGCTTTAAATCAGAAGCAGTTTGTGGAGATTGCCAGAGAGCTGGACAACCAGAATGTTCGGCTTCTGATGCTGGACGAGCCTACCAGTTCGTTAAATATCACAGAGACAAAGGGACTGTTAGCCTGTATCCGGGAAATTGCCAGAGAGGGAATTGCAGTTTTATTTATTTCCCACCGCTTAGATGAGATCATGGAAATATGCGATCGGGTGTCTGTTCTGCGGGATGGAGAACTTATTTCTACTTATAATAAAGAAGACTTTGATGCAGAACGATTTGCCGACGACATGGTGGGCAGAGAGATTGTGAAAGCCAGACGCCATGAAACCCGGTCAGGAGGCCAGACTCTGTTTTCTTATAGGGGACTGCCGGAAAATCAAAGCCTGGATGTGCTTGAGGGGGAGATTTTAGGTATTACCGGACTGGCCGGGCAGGGGCAGGAGGAGCTGCTGGACGGTCTGTTTGGCATGAAAAAGGCAGAGTATCAGGCTGTCTACAAGGGGAAAAAGCTGAAGCCGGGAGATACAGAAAGCCTGATTAATCACAGAATTTACTATCTTTCAGAGGACAGAGGGGAGGCCAGTCTGCTGCTTGACAGCCCAATCTGGGAAAATATGGTATTTGGGACAGAAAAGATTCATCCGGAGTTTCTGCGTTTCGGGAAATGTCCGGCCCTGTCTATGCTGAATCACAGGGCGATTGACCGTCACGTCAGAGAGATGATAGAGCTCTTGAATGTTGTGTGCAGAGGGCCGGAGCAGAAGGTCAGGGAGCTTTCGGGAGGAAATCAGCAGAAAATCTGCGTCAGCCGGGCTATTACATTCCAGCCGGAGCTGCTTTTAATCGGAGAGCCGACCAGAGGGATTGACGTTTATTCCAAAGAGCTGATTTTGCAGTGGCTTTTAAAGATGAACAGGGATTATCACACCACTCTGGTGGTATCTTCCGGAGAGCTGGAGGAGCTTTTGAGAATTTGCGACAGAATCGCTGTGATGCATCAGGGGAAGGTGTTCAAAATATTTGACAATAACAATACGAGCCTGGAGGAATTAACTCTGGCTCTCTATGGGAGGGAACTCAAATGAAAACAAAATATTTGAACCCCCCGCAGGTAATTATGCTGGTATTTATGGGCATTTTGCTTCTGGCAGCCGTGGGAATCGATATGGATATGGCAGGAATTATCAGCGACGCTCTGGTGAAATGGGCTATGAACGGTGTGATTGTCCTGTCCCTGATCCCTATGATCAATGTGGGAGCAGGCAGAAACTTTGGTATGACTATTGGATTATCGGCAGGACTTGTAGGGATGATTTTTGCCCTGAATGCCCGTCTGACTTCCTGGACTGGCTTTTTCTGCTCCGTGTTTGCGGGAATGGCAGTGGCTCTTGTGTTCGGTCTGCTTTATGCGGCAGTTTTAAACAGGCTGAAGCTGAACGAGGAGATTGTAGGAACCTTCGCAGGCTACTCTTTTATCCCGATTATGAATCTGTTTTACACGTTTGTGCCTGTGACGAACCGTCAGATGCTTTACCCTATCGGCGGCCAGGGACTTCGTCCGAAGGTCAATCTGGAAAATTACTTCGGGCAGATTTTAGACAGGCTGTGGCAGATAGAAATAGGCAGCGTTGTGATTCCGCTGGGCCTTCTCCTGTTTTTCTTTGGAATCGGAGCGCTGCTCTGGCTTTTTGCCAAGACAAGGACAGGCCTGATTTTCGCGGCTATTGCAGAAAATGAGAAATTTGCCAGACTGGCAGGCATCCGTGTTAACCGATACCGCACCATTGCTATCGTCATGTCTACGATGATCGCGGCAGTAGGAGTGGTGGTATATTCTCAAAGTTACGGAATTCTGCATCTGTATGACGGACCGTTTATGATGAGCTTTCCGGCTGTCTCCGCTATCGTAATCGGCGGCGCCAGTCCGAAAAAAGCGACTGTAATGAATGCCCTGATTGGTACGTTTTTATATCAGACCACCTATCTGCTGTCTATTCCTGTAGCTAACGCGCTGCTGATACCAGAGATGGCGGAGATCCTCCGTACCATTATTACAAGCGGCATTATTTTGTATGCATTTATTTTTGAGAGGAAGGATGCGAGACATGAAGTACATAAAGCGTAATATAGTTCCCATCGCTGTTCTGGCTCTGGCCATTCTGTCCTTTCGGTTTGCAGGAATCAGCCTGTCCTATCTGGCCTCAGAGGTGTACACGCGGTTTATCCGCAACATTCTGTTTACGCTGGCATTGATTTTGCCGGTGACCTGCGGAATGGGGCTGAATTTTGCTATTGTAGTAGGCGCCATCTCAGCCCAGGCTGCCATGGTTATCTCCGTGGATCTGATGCTAGAGGGCGGATCTGCTCTTTTCTTTGTAATTGTTTTAAGCTTTGCGCTGTCTATTGTGTTTGGATGGATGGTAGCGGCTCTTTTGAACCGGGCGAAGGGAAAAGAGATGATCGTATCCATTATGGTGGGACAGCTAAGCTCAGTCATCTATCAGTTTGTATTTATGGTAGCCTATGGAATGTTCTTTGAGCCAAAGAATCAGGAGATTATCCTGGATCGGGGAATCGGAGTGCGCAGTATGATTGACGCCAAAAATATCAGCAGTATTTTCAAAAGCATTCTGCCCTTTGAATTTGACGGAAAAACATACTCCCTGCTGCCTCTGATTTTTATTGGAGCCTTTGCCCTGCTGTTGTTTTATATTCAGCGTACCAGGCTGGGAACTCTGGCAAGGGCGGTGGGAACTGATCTTCAAACAGCGGAAAAGCTGGGAATCAAGAGCGACCGGGTAAGAACCATCTGCATTATTATATCAACGCTGTTTGCTGCTATGAGTCAGATTTTATTTGTGGCAGATTTTGGAACGATTAATGTGTATACAGGCCATCTGGGACTGGATACGTTTGCGGCAGCAGCTATTCTGGTAGGAGGGGCTTCTATTAAAAAGGCCGGGATGCGGCACTGCTTTCTGGGAGTTATTCTGTTTCATGCACTGTTTGTGACTTCGCCCATGGCGGGACAGAACTTGTTTAACAACCCTGCAGTGGGAGAGTATTTCCGATCCTTTGTGGCATATGGCGTTATTGTCATTGCCATTATGCTGAATCTCAGGACAGAGAAGGAGAAGGCTGAAAATTAAAATATGCAAGGGGTTTCTGGGAAGCGGTTTCCGAAGGAGAGCGCTTCCATGAAATAAATAAAATATTACAAAATGGAGGAAGCTATGAGAAAGAAACTAGTAAGTGTATTTCTGGCAGCCGCTCTGGCAGTTACAACGCTGACCGCCTGTTCATCTCAGACAGGTGCAGATACAGAGAGCAAAGGCGCGGCGTCAGAGCAGGGGGCTCAGACTAAGGAGACGAAAGCCGGAGAGACAGCTGCAAAAGAGGGGGAAGAAACTGATTCAGATGAATCCTACAAAATAGGTATTGTGACGCCTACTGTCACAGTGAGCGAGGATGAGTTCCGTGGAGCACAGGAGATGGTGCAGAAGTATCCGGATCTGGTTGTACATAAGACAATCCCAGAGAATTTTTCCACTGATAAAGAAGGGTGTATTTCTGTTATCACCAGCCTTGCTGATGATCCAGAGATGAAATATATTATTTTTGACTGCGGTATGGAGGGAATTATCCCGGCATTCCAGACGATTCGCGAGAAACGTCCTGATATTGTAACAATGGTTACAAGCAATGATGATCCGAAGCTGTTAAATGAATATGTGGATATTTCCATTACTACAGACTGGAACCGCCGTGGGGAGACAATCGCAACAAAGGCTCACGAGATGGGAGCCAAGACATTTATTCACTATTCCTTCCCAACTCATATGGCTTCTGAGAGCAAGGTAATCCGCAGAGACAGAATGAAAGAGACGTGTGAGAAGCTGGGAATGGAGTTTGTAGAGATTACAACGCCAGATCCGCAGACGGGAAATGGAAGAGCTCCGATGCTCCAGTTTCTGAGAGAAGATATTCCGCGCCAGATCGAGAAGTATGGTCCTGACACAAATATTTTCGGAACCAACTGCCCAATGTATGATGTAATTCTGGACGAGGCGTTCAAGTTAAAATTTATTGTAGCAGAGCAGTGCTGCCCGACTCCGACACAATCCTACCCAACCATTCTGAACCTGGAGATTACAGAGGAGGATCTGGGAAATTATGATAAAATCAATGAGATGATCACAGAAAAGTCCACAGAAGCAGGCATGACAGGCAGACTGTCCGGATGGGCGATGCCGTCCTCTGTATATATTCCAAAGTTCAAGGTAGAACTGGCAAAATATATGCATGACAATAACTTAAAGCCTGAGGACGTTCTCAGTAAGGAATTCTTAGACAATTTCTCAAAGGAGCACATGCCGGTAGCAGCAGACTTCGCGATTGCAGGCGAAGGACTGGACAATTACTACATGCTGATTCTGGAAGATATTTATTATTAATCACCAAAGCCTGAGGCCGCGAAGCGGTCTCAGGCTTTTTCTAAAGAACTCATCTGAACTATAACAAAATGAGAAATATGTGGTGTTCTTTGACCGATGAGTAAGAAAAACGTAAACTTTCATGCCAAAATCTTCAAGATTTTTACAAAATTTTTATAATTAGTGATTGATTTATTTGATCTGCATGCTATAATAAGACAAGAAATGGACACATTTATGTGGTATGATAAAAAATTTTACCACATAATTCTCATTATGTAATAAAACGGTCAATGACAGTTTGATGGAGAGCAAAATGCCAAGAAGAACAGAGATGATGAAAATAATTGACGTACATGCGCATATTCTTCCAGGCGTTGACGATGGTTCTGAAAATTGGAACGAATCCATAGAAATGCTCCGGATGGCATATGAGCAGGGGATTCGAACCATAATCGCCACTCCCCATTACCATCAGGGACAGGATATAGAGAGATTAAAGGAAACTACCGGAATTCTGAGACAGGAGGCGCAAAAACTAGATCCAGAGTACGGTATTTTTTTAGGCCAGGAATTGATGGATTCAGAGGGGATTCTGGATGAACTGAGGAAAGGCCGGGCTCTCACAATGGCGGGCAGCCGCTATGTCCTGATTGAATTTCTTCCAAATGTATCATACAGCCGCCTGTATCAGAGATTGAGGCAGCTGCAGGGAGCTGGATATATTCCGATTCTGGCTCATGCAGAGAGATATGGATGTCTGAGAACAAAGGGAAGACTGGAAGAGCTGATTGAAGGCGGAACCCGGATTCAGATGAACTACAGAAGCCTTGCAGGAAGCATATGGAATAAACATACGAGGTGGTGCAGAAGGCAGGTACTGGATGGAAATATCCATCTGCTGGGAACGGACATGCATAATTCAGGTTCCAGAGCGCCAAAGACAGATGAAGCCCTTGCGTGGCTGGAACGCCGCTGCGACAGGAAGCAGCTGCGGAGGATGCTGTTTAAATATCCGGAATACATATTGAATCATAAAGAAGGGATGGAAAGGTAAGAAACCATGGGGAACACACAGTATGAAGAGAATGACGAGATAGAAATTGATCTGCTGGAGATATTGCTTGAACTGAAAAAAAGAGTTCTTTGGATTCTTCTGGCAGTTGTGATTGGAGGCGCTGTGTTCGGACTGTACAGTAAGCTGATTCTGGTTCCGAAATATTCCTCCACAGCCATGATGTATGTGCTTTCTAAGGAGACGACCCTGACCTCTCTGGCTGACCTGCAGATAGGAAGCCAGCTGACACAGGACTACAAGGTTATGATTACCAGCCGGCCAGTGCTGGAAAAGGTAATTACAGACCTGAACCTGGAATATAGCTATGAGGAATTTAAGGAAGAGCTGGTCATTGAAAACCCGAAGGATACGCGAATTTTACAGCTGTCCATAGAAGACGCTGACCCGAATTTAGCGGCAGATATTGTCAATACAGTGGCAAAACGTTCTTCTGAATATATCGGAGAAATTATGGAGATGATTCCTCCTAAAATCGTGGAGGAAGGAATAGCGGCAGAGCTTCCTGTGACGCCGAATGTGCTTAAGAATGCGGTGATTGGAGCACTTCTGGGAGCTGTTCTCGTATGCGCGGCAGTAACGCTTCAGGTAGTTATGAACGATACTATTAAGACAGAAGAAGATATCGAGAAATACTTGAAAATTTCCACGCTTGCAGAAGTTCCGGCTAAGAGAAATACAAACGGAAAAGGGGGAAAACGCTGATCATGGGAATGACAGTTGAGATACAGACACAGGGAAAAGAGGATTTCCACTTCGAGGAAGCTCTGAAGACGCTCAGGACTAATATTCAGTTTTCAGGTTCTAACGTCAAGGTAATTATGTTTACAAGCGCAGTCCCGGGGGAGGGGAAAAGCCAGATTACCTTTTCAGAGGCCATGTCGCTGGCAGCCCTGGGACGCCGCGTACTGCTGATTGACGCTGATATCAGAAAAAGCGTGCTGCTGAATCGATATCAGGTACAGCAGGAAGTGAGCGGACTCAGCGAATATTTAAGTGGGCAGAGACGGCTGGACGAGGTTTTGTGCCATACTACCATCAGAAATCTGGACGTCATTTTTGCAGGTCCTTATTCTCCGAACCCGTCAGAGCTTTTGGCAGAGCCTATTTTTTCCAGGCTACTAGAGGAGATGAGAGAAGAGTATGATTACGTTCTGATCGATACGCCTCCCATGGCGGGAATGACGGACGGCGCCATTGTAGCCAGACAGTGCGATGGGGCAATCATAGTGATTGAGTCAGGAGCTGTAAGCCGCAGGATTGAAAAGCGTGTAAAAGAACAGCTGGAAAAGAGCGGATGCAGAATTCTGGGAGCTGTATTGAATAAAGTCGATATGAAATCGAACAGCTATTACGGAAAATATTACGGTAAGTATTACGGTAAGGAAGAAACAGAAGGAGAAGACGGGAAACAGCAGTAAAAGGAACGGACTGAAAGAACAGCAGAGGCGGGCAGAAGGACAGGACGTGAAAAAGGGTATGGATATGGAAAAGAACAGAATGAAAAGATGGTTTGTAACAGGAAGTATGATTCTTATAATTCTGGCAGCTGCATATATGCTCAGCCAAAGTTTGCATGACAATTCAGAAACTTACCGGGGAATCTGCTGGGGAATGCTTGGCTACGAACTGCTGCTTCTGGCCGGAGGATACGGCCTGGCAGCAGCTATGATGGGGAAAATCAAAAAGAGAAAGATGAGAAGGGACGTGCTTTTCCATGTGGGCTAAAAACCATATGCTTCGTGTGCTGACAGATACAGTATCCGTAGCTTCAGCATATCTGTTGGCCTTTATGGCACTTTATGGAACATTCCCAAATGGAATGAAATGGTATGGTCTGTTTTTGATGATCCTGATCTATTTCCTGTCAGCGGTTATTCCAGTGAAAAGGACTTCCCCGGAAGAGGAGAGTACAGCAGAGACCTTTGCGGGAGCCTGGAGACAGACAGTCTACATGGCGTTTCTTCTGGCAGTATTTCTTTTCTTTTTTGCCAGGAATAATTACGAGACAAAGATATTTTTTATCCTGCAGATTGGATTTCTTCTTCTCTGCCTGAATCTGGGACGGATTTACTGTAAGGCAGTGATTCTGAATTATTATGACAAGGATAAAAATAAAATTCGCCTTTTGATTTTTGCTAATAAGACGAATGCGCTTACTGCCATGCGGCGTCTGGCAGCTTCCAAGCTGTGCAGATACGATCTGATTGCTCTGGCCATTGTGGACGGAGAAACAGAGCAGGTGGAATTAAATCTGATCCAGTACAGAGACGGAAGAAGCTATATGGTGACAGAATCAGCAGATATTGACGAATATATGAAACGCCAGGCTATTGACGAGGCGCTTCTAAGTCTTCCCAACAGCAGCAGAGAGTATATCAGCGGTCTTTTAAAGACTCTGCAGAGCATGGGGATAGTGGCTCATGTGACGGCTAACAGCCTAGGGCTTTCCGAGGAGGCCAAGCAGGTAGGAGAACTGGGAAATTACAGGGTACTGACCTATGGAACCAGGATTTTTACACCAGCCGAATTGTTTATTAAGAGAATGATGGATATCTGCGGAGCCCTGGCAGGACTTCTGCTGACAGGAATCCTGAGCATTTTTGTAGTCCCGGCTATCTGTCTGGAATCTCCGGGCCCTGCTATTTTTAAGCAGATACGGGTAGGAAAAAATGGAAGAAAGTTCGCAATTTACAAATTTCGCTCTATGTACATAGATGCGGAGGAGCGGAAACGAGAATTAATGGAAAAAAATGAGATGAACGGTCTGATGTTTAAGATAAAGGACGATCCTAGGATTACAAGGACAGGACGCTTTATCAGAAAGACGAGCATTGATGAGTTTCCACAGTTTTTAAATGTGCTGAAGGGAGATATGAGCCTGGTGGGGACAAGGCCTCCGACTGTTGATGAATTTGAACAGTATGAGGAACACCACAAGAGACGCCTCTCCTTAAAGCCGGGCATTACCGGTATGTGGCAGGTCAGCGGCCGCAGTGATATTCAGGATTTTGAGGATGTTGTGCGCATGGATCTGGAGTACATTGACAACTGGTCTGTTTGGCTGGATATCAAGATCCTGATTCAGACCGTTTTCGTAGTATTCAGCCACAAGGGGGCATCATGAAACAAAAGAAACAACCACCGAAATGGGCAGTGCTTGCAGCAAAGCTTCTCGTCTTTGCTGCAGTGATAGGATTTGTATCCTTTTCTGTCTATTCTTTTCAGAAAAAAAAAGCAGCAGAACTGGCTGCAAAAGAAAGAGCTGGAGAAATAACGGCTCAGGCTGCTTCCGGGACAGCAGACAGCAGTATCAGAACCTATCAGGGAAAGCAGTATAAGCTGAATTCCCTGAACCGTGTCATTCTCTGCATCGGAGTTGATACCAGCGGAGAGGTAACAGAACACAAGGTGTCCGGAGCCGGCGGACAGGCAGATGCAATCGCCCTTCTGATTCAGAATAAGGCGACAGATGAGATTAAGATTCTTTCCATACCGAGAGATACCATGACAGAAATCAAGCTGTTTGATCTGGTGGGAAATGAACTGGGAAGCGATGTGCAGCACCTGAACCTGGCCTATGGGTATGGAAATGGGGGAAAGGAAAGCTGCGAGCTTTTGACAGAAGCGGTAGAGAACCTTTTAGGAGGAATTCCCATAGACGGATATCTTTCTGTGACTATGGGCGCCATTTCCGAGTTGAACGACATGGTGGGAGGAGTCACTGTAACCATTGATGAGCCTGGAATGGCAGACAGAGATCCGGCTCTGGTATGTGGAGAGACAGTCACACTTCAGGGCAGACAGGCGGAGATTTATGTGCGCTATCGCGATACGAATGTATCTCAGAGCGCCCTGGGGAGAATGGGCCGCCATAAGGAGTTCGCCGAAAAATGGATGAACCAGGCATCAGAAAAGCAGAGGAAAGACAGCCAGTTTCTGGGAAATGTCTTTCAGAACATTCAGGAGTACATGGTAACGGATCTGAACAAAGACGAGTATCTGGACGCAGGACTAGCTGCCATGAACACCAAAGATTTATTTCAGGGAGATCACTTCTTTACAGTACCTGGAGAGGGAATGGAAGGAGCCGTGTTCGACGAGTTCTATCCGGACAAAGAGGCGCTGGAAGAAATGATTATAGAGCTGTTTTACAAGGAAATATAAGGGGTTCTGCCTCATTTCCTGAGACGGCAAAAAAAAGAAAGGAGTGAAGCCGCGATGAAAATCAGGTATCAGGCTGGAATTCTGGCAGCTGCTCTGTCCTTATCCATGGCAACAGCAGCATTCGCAGCATCCAGCAGCACAACAGGAATGGCCGGAGGAAACTCAAGCGACCGTCCAAACAAAATTGGCAGCCAGGTAGTTGGAGGAACAAATGGAAGCGGTACAAGATCCAGTGGAACAATGTCCGGTAATTCCAACACAGGAAGCAACGTAAAATTCGTTGACAACTTCGGAACTTCTATCAGCGCAAACCAGATCGCTCAGGTAAATGAAGGACTGGCAAGCGTACAGTCTCTCCCAAGTGATGCAGACTTAGCAGGCTACAATCCGTTAGTCAGAATCCAGAACATGGAGACAACAGTACAGACAAACGGACAGCCGGTAGAGTTCAGCATCTACGTACCAAACCTGGTAGAAAATCTGAACAATGTTCAGGTTCTTATTTTAAATTCCAGCACAGGTAAGTGGGAATTAGTTGCACCGACAGGTATCGATCCAGTGACCAAGATGGTAACAGTATCTCTTAACTTCACAGGCCCGATGACAGTTGTGTATAAGTAAAACAGGAGGAGGGCAGCAGTGTTCAGGCAGTGCTGCCCTCTTTTTGCCATGGCGGGGCTCTGAAGGTAGGAAAAATAAAGAAATATTGGGAAGAAAAGTTAATAAAAAGAGTTTGTGATTTTATAAATTGAAGATTTAACATAGTGAAATTGGAAAATAGGGAAAAGTAAGAAGACTTTTCGTTGAGATAGAGGGAGTTAGGGGTTGGGAATGAAGAAATTGAAGAGTTTTTCATATTGTAATGTTGAATAAATAAATGAAGAAAAGTAAATGCAGCAAGTGCTTGACTTTATAAATGCAATACCAGAGTTTATGTGGAACAACATATTTACAGTGATTAATACATTGATCTGTGGTCTGATCGTTGCACTTTTTACTTCCACGTTTCTTAAAAAGAAGGAAGAACGTACTAGAATTGCTGGTGTTATTGTTGAGAAGAGAATTAATAGTGAACAGGAAGTATTGCATTTTCTTGAACGTGAGTTGTTTAAAGAAGAAATCAACAAGAATAACAACAGTAAATATGCTTATGTCTGAACTTGATGAGAAAATCGTCGATTCAGTTTATAAGTTGGAATTATCAAGACCAAAGAAAAGCATCATGAGAGATAATATGTATAACGTTGATATGAAACGCTGCATGAAACGAATTCAAAAGAAAACAATACCTGGTTTATATGCAGAAGAGATTTTTGAACTCATTACGGACTTGGTTTATCGTGAAAAGGGTATTGATGATACAAAGATGTCTGATGAAGAGTTTGAAGAATTTTTGAAAACATCTATGCCACGAGAATATGAACAGATGAAACAAGAAGCTGATACCTTTAAGAAAATGGTTCAAAAGCTGCAGATAAATATGGTGTGAAAATTGTCCACAAGAGTGAGTTGGAGCGATACCCTAATATGTATGGAGTGTCTTTGAAAGAGGCACTGGAAGGAAAAGAACCTATTAAAAACATAGAAAGAAAAAAGTAAACAGATTTTTATAATGTAGATTGGAGTTACGAAGAATAAGCAAGGTTGAATTAAAAGGCAAAACGATACTGATCACAGGTGCCGCCGGTTTTATTGGCAGCAATCAGCCGGAGATGCTGTTGGACTTTGTAACCATCCTGCAGGAAACTGATTCGTGCGGGTGTGTTGCCGGAGGATTATGACTTCGAGGCGTACAAGGAGCTGGTTCCCATGCAGCCGGGTGATGCGGCAGTGACCTATGCGGATACGAACGCACTGGAGCGAGACTTTGGATTCAAACCGAGTGCAAGCTTGAGAACTGGCCTGCGGAAGCTCTCTGAGTGGTATGCAGAATTTTATAAATAATTAGAGGAATATAACGATGAGAGAGTTTAAGAATTTGAAAATTGCAGTGGCCGGCACAGGCTACGTTGGCCTTTCCATTGCTACACTGTTGAGCTAGCACCATCATGTTACGGCTGTGGATATCATCCCGGAGAAGGTCGAGTTGATTAACAACCGGAAGTCTCCGATTCAGGACGAGTATATCGAGAATTACCTGACAGAGAAAGAACTTGACCTGACCGCAACACTGGATGCAAAGGAAGCATACTCTGCTAAGGTTCTATTGAGTACACTATCGCCGGTAAATATGAAGGCTACTTTGCTGCGGTTTGTTGAGTCATGAAAATATCGGAAAAAATAGCGATTTCTACTTCGCAACTTTTCTGTTGAGTAGACCTATTGCAAGAATGATAGGTATATAGGGATGGGATGTCGAGGGTGAAAAATCGGCATAATTTGTTCGTAACGACTATTTGGATGTGGATATAAGTAGATCATATATACAATTTCAACAATATATACGCGCCTGCGCCCTTCGAGTGTATAAAACGGCACTTCGCAAAAATGGTATAGGAGCATGGACGAGGTTCGACAGTATAAAACAACACTTCGATAATTGCAGCTGCGAGACAGGTGTACTCAATAAAACGGAGAAAAGTAGAAATATGATTGCTGCGCCGAAAGGGTACGACAGTAAGGAAAAACACTTGGGCGGGTGTGGGTATCATCACACTTTATAAATAAGTTTTACCATCCACGGGATGTGTACATAGATTGGGATATTAAAAAAAAGATGGAGGAAGAAAATGAGTACAGTGAACTTAGAAAATAAAACGATTTTAGTCACAGGTGCGGCCGGGTTTATCGGCTCCAATCTTGTAAAGCGAATTTATCAGGAGGCTCCTTCTGCAACGGTCGTCGGCATCGACAATATGAATGCCTACTACGACGTTGCCCTGAAAGAGTTCCGTTTGAATGAGCTGGCCAAGTATCCCACATTCACTTTTGTAAAAGGCAACATCGCTGACAAGGCATTGATCACAGAGCTGTTCGAAAAGTATAAGCCTGCTGTGGTCGTGAACCTTGCGGCACAGGCTGGTGTGCGCTACTCGATCACCAACCCGGATGCCTATGTGGAATCCAATCTGGTCGGCTTTTTCAATATCTTGGAGGCCTGCCGTCACTGTGAGAGCTTGGAGCATCTGGTATATGCTTCTTCTTCCAGCGTCTATGGCTCCAACAAGAAAGTTCCGTACAGCACGGATGACAAGGTAGATAATCCGGTTTCCCTGTATGCTGCAACCAAGAAATCTAATGAGCTGATGGCCCATGCATATTCCAAGCTGTACAACATCCCGTCCACCGGTCTGCGGTTCTTCACGGTGTACGGCCCTGCTGGTCGCCCGGATATGGCTTACTTCGGCTTCACCAACAAGCTGGTGAAGGGCGAGACCATCAAGATCTTCAACTACGGCAACTGCAAGCGCGACTTTACTTATGTGGACGACATCGTGGAAGGTGTTGTTCGCGTGATGAAGAAGGCTCCGGATAAGAAGAACGGCGAGGACGGTCTGCCGATTCCTCCGTATGCAGTTTACAACATCGGCAACCAGAATCCGGAAAACCTGCTGGACTTCGTGCAGATTCTGAGTGAAGAACTGGTTCGTGCCGGGGTTCTGCCGGAGGATTACGACTTCGAGACACACAAGGAACTGGTCCCGATGCAGCCGGGTGATGTGCCTGTGACTTATGCAGATACGAGTGCTTTGGAGAGAGATTTTGGTTATAAGCCTTCTACCAGCCTGCGGACTGGTCTGCAGAAGTTCGCTGAGTGGTATGCAGAATTTTATAAATAATTAGAGGATAGAAAAATGAGAGAGTTTAAGGATTTGAAAATTGCAGTGGCCGGCACAGGCTACGTTGGCCTTTCCATTGCTACATTGCTGAGCCAGCATCACCATGTTACGGCTGTGGATATCATCCCGGAAAAGGTTGAGCTGATCAACAACCGGAAGTCTCCGATTCAGGACGAATATATTGAAAAATATCTGGCAGAAAAAGAGCTGGATTTGACTGCAACTCTGGATGCAAAGGAAGCATACTCCGATGCAGATTTCGTGGTCATTGCTGCACCTACAAATTACGATAGTAAGAAGAATTTCTTTGACACAAGTGCAGTCGAAGCGGTCATCAAGCTGGTGATTGAGTACAACCCGGAAGCCATTATGGTTATAAAGAGCACCATCCCGGTTGGATACACTGCATCGGTTCGTGAGAAGTTCCACTGTGACAATATCATCTTCAGCCCGGAGTTCCTGCGTGAGAGCAAAGCTCTCTACGACAACCTGTATCCGAGCCGCATTATCGTCGGCACCGATGTGGAAAACGCACGACTGGTGAAGGCAGCTCATACCTTTGCAGAACTCCTGCAGGAAGGCGCTATCAAGGAGAATATCGACACCCTGTTCATGGGCTTCACTGAGGCAGAGGCTGTCAAACTTTTTGCGAATACTTATCTGGCACTGCGTGTGTCCTATTTCAATGAACTTGACACCTATGCTGAGATGAAGGGGCTGAACACACAGCAGATCATCAATGGTGTCTGCCTCGATCCTCGTATCGGCACCCATTACAACAATCCTTCCTTCGGCTATGGCGGGTATTGCCTGCCCAAGGACACTAAACAATTGCTCGCAAATTATGCCGATGTTCCGGAGAATTTGATTGAAGCAATTGTGGAATCCAACCGTACTCGTAAGGACTTTATTGCGGATCGTGTTCTGGAAATTGCTGGTGCATATCAGGCAAATGACAGTTGGGATGAGAGCAAGGAAAAAGAGGTTGTTGTCGGTGTTTACCGCCTGACCATGAAGAGCAACAGTGACAACTTCCGCCAGAGCAGCATCCAGGGCGTTATGAAGCGCATCAAGGCAAAGGGTGCAACGGTCATTATTTATGAACCGACGCTGAAAGATGGTGAAAAGTTCTTTGGCTCTGTTGTCGTGAATGATCTGGATGAGTTCAAGAAGCAGAGTCAGGCCATCATCGCAAACCGCTATGATAAGTGCTTGGACGATGTGAAAGAGAAAGTTTATACGAGAGATCTGTTTGGACGAGACTAAAGCAAATGATGAGGAGAGAGTCAGATGAATAAAGAAAAGAAAATAAAGGTTTGCTTGGTGGGATCATCTGGCGGTCATTTAACCCACCTTTATATGTTAAAGCCTTTTTGGAAAGACAAGGATCACTTTTGGGTCACTTTTGATAAAGAGGATGCAAGAAGCCTTTTGGAAGGCGAAAAAATGTATCCGTGCTATTATCCGACTAATCGTAGCCTGAAAGCACTTATTAAAAACACAAAAATTGCGTGGAATGTGCTTCATAAAGAAAAGCCGGATTTAATCATCTCCTGCGGTGCTGCTGTGGCTGTTCCGTTCTTCTATCTTGGTAAGATGATGGGGGCAAAGCTGGTCTATATCGAGGTGTTTGATCGCATTGATAAGCCGACAATGACTGGTAAGATGGTTTATCCCATTGTAGACCAGTTTGTAGTACAGTGGGAAGAGCAGAAAAAGGTTTATCCGAAAGCGGTTAATCTTGGCAGCATATTCTAAGTAGGGGACGAGAAAATGATTTTTGTGACGGTGGGAACACATGAGCAACCGTTTAATCGGCTGATTCAAAAAATAGATGAATTAAAAAAAGACGGTACGATTCAGGACGATGTGATTATTCAGACCGGATTCAGTACATATGAACCGAAGTATTGCCAGTGGAGCAAACTGATTCCATATCAGCAGATGGTCAAAAATGTGGCAGATGCACGAATCGTGATCACACACGGTGGTCCGGCAAGCTTCATCATGCCGCTGCAGGTTGGTAAGACACCAATTGTTGTGCCGCGCCAGCACCAGTTCAATGAACACGTTAATGATCATCAGGTGGAATTTGCACGAAATGTGTCAAAGCGCATGGGCACAATCATTGATGTGGAAGATATTGATACGCTGGGTGATATTATAACGAACTACGACCAGATTGTTGCAGGCATGGGACATGGAATGAGCAGCAATAACGCAAAGTTCAATGAAAAGCTAGAGAAGCTGGTAAATAAGTTGTTTTGAGGATGAATAGATGAAAAAGGTTGGAATCATGTCAATGCAGCGCATTGCAAATTATGGCTCTTTTTTGCAGGCGTATGCACTGAAGCAGTTAATAGAAGAATTAGGACATAAAGTAGAATTTGTGGATTACCATGTCGGTGCACCGGTTATTGCCGAAAACGCGGATAGTAAGAACAAATTTGTTCGCAAACTGGAAAAAGGCTTGGAAACATTTCAGTATCAAGCTCCGTTTTCCCATAAATTGTCATTCATCCGGTACAAGCAATCTTTTGCAAAGAAGTATATGCCACTGTTAGGGATTGCGGATGAAATGAATTACAATCCCTCTCTGGATTGTCTGGTTATTGGAAGCGACGAAGTATTTAACTGCATTCAGAAGAATTCCAATGTGGGCTATTCGACGGAATTGTTTGGCAAAGACAATCATGCAGACAGATTGATTACTTATGCGGCATCATTTGGAAACACAACGTTAGAAAAGCTGGTAAAGTATCAAAAAGCTGATGAAGTAGGAGATCTTCTGAAAAAGTTTAATGCTATCTCCGTGAGAGATGCAAACTCTGGAAGCATCGTAGAGCAGCTTACTGGGAAAGAACCGGTATATAATCTGGACCCGGTTTTGACTTATGACTATATGAATTGCTGCGACAGGATTCCACAGATCGAAGCAACCGAGAAATATTTGATTTTGTATGCATACGCTGGACGTATTTCTAACAATGAGGCGGATTGGATTACAGAATATGCAAAGAAAAAGAATTTGAAAGTTTATGCCATTGGCGGCATCCAGAAGTGTGCAGACCGTTTTATAGACTGCTCGCCGTTTGAAGTGCTGGCTTATTTCAGAAATGCGGAAGAAGTAATTACGGATACTTTCCATGGCAGTATCTTCTCTGTAATTACACACCGTCCGTTCACAACACTGATTCGTAAGAGCGTAGGAAACAGCTACGGAAATGAAGAAAAACTCAGTGATTTGTTGAACCGTTTAGGCTTGGCAGAGCGAATGACAGCGAAAGTGGAAGACGCTGAACGTATCAATCAACAGCCAGTTGATTATGAAGAAGTAGATGATGTTTTGCAGAAACAGAGGGAAATAGCAAAGAAGTATCTGAAGAAAAATATTGAGGGATGACATGGAGAACATATCGAGGATCAAGGAAAAATGTGTCGGCTGCAAAAGCTGTGAGCAAGGTTGCCCAAAGCATTGCATTTCCATGGAAGAAAACAAAGAGGGCTTCTGGTATCCGGTTGTTGATGAAAAAAACTGTGTTGAATGTGGTAAGTGCTTAAAAACCTGCCCCGCAGAAAGCACAGAACAGCATCGGAATATGCCTCAGACGGTGTGGGCATGGCACAACAAAAACGATGCGGATATTATGAAATCTGCATCTGGCGGTGCGGCGGATAGTGCAGCAAAGGCAGTATTGCAAATGGGTGGTGTAGTCTATGGTGCTGCTTACGATGAGCAGCTTGTTGTAAGCCACATTGAGATCGAAAGCAACGCGGAGAGAGAAAAAATCCAATCCTCCAAATATGTTCAATCCGACCCGAATGACAGCTATTCAAAAGTAAAGAAGAGGCTTGCAGAAGGGAAAAAGGTCCTTTATACGGGGACGCCCTGTCAAATTGCCGGATTGTATGCGTTTCTCGGCGGAGATAAGCCAAACCTGTATACGGTTGATTTGATTTGTCATGGTGTTCCATCGCCGAAATTTTTCAAAAAGTATATTGAATATCAGAATAAGCAAACAGATGGTCGAGTAATTTATTTCAATTTCCGTTCAAAAGACAAAAGAGGCTGGGGAACTCAATATCTGCTAAAGACAAAGACAAAGACAAAGACAAAGACACTCTCCCTTGATCGCTATGGAAAACATTTTATGGATGGCGATTGCTATAGAGAGAGCTGTTATCGGTGCGCCTATGCGAATACAAGCCGTGTGGGTGACATTACCGTGGGCGATTTTTGGGGAATTGCAAAGAGTCATCCTGAGTTTAATTCGCCGAAGGGTGTATCCAGCGTATTTGTGAATACGGAAAAAGGACAAGAACTTTTTGAAAAGATGAAGCTATTTGCCGAGACAGAGCAGGCAACATTGAAAGAAGCAATGGTAAAACAGCATAATCTCGTACAGCCAAGCAACAGACCAGAAAATAGAAGCAATTTTTATAAGGAAATTGATGAACCAGATTTTGTATCAAATCTGAAGGTTGGATTACAACTCAAAGCCCGGATAAAAGCTGTTTTGCCAAGCAAATTGATTCAAAAAATCAAATCGCTTTGAGATTTATGGAGGAAGGATTCATGGGAGAACCAATCAGGGTCTTACATATACTCCAGCGGATGGAAGCTGGTGGAACACAGGCGTTGTTAATGAATATCTATCGAAAAATTGACCGCACGAAAGTGCAGTTTGATTTTTTGGTTGTGTATAAAGAAAAGCAATTTTACGACGATGAAATTGAAAGTATGGGAGGGCACGTTTACAAGCTGTCTTTCCGGGAGGATTTGAATCTCCCTAAATTTCAGAAAGATTTGAAAGATTTCTTCAAACAGCATCATGAATATCAAATTGTGCATTGTCATGCTTATACGATTGGATATTTCTGCCTGAAAGCAGCAAAAAAGGCGGGAATCCCTGTGATAATTGCACATTCACACAACAACGAGACCGTGCATGATATAAAATATTTGCCCAAATTATTCATGCAGCGGCTGTTTACTCTGAATGCAACAGATCTTTTTGCGTGCTCGGAAGAAGCCGGTAAATATTTGTTTAAGGATAAGCCTTTTCAGGTGTTGAAGAATGCGATTGACTCTCAGCAGTTTATTGCAAATGAGAACACGCGGAGAGAAGTCAGGCAGGAGCTTGGGTTAGAGAATAAATTTGTCGTCGGACATGTTGGACGGCTGCATCCACAAAAGAACCATGATTTTTTGATTGACGTTTTTGCGGAAATCAAAAAGAAAAAGCCAGACGCAGAATTGATTCTTGTGGGTACTGGACCATTGGAAGAAAAGGTGCGCAGTAAGGTTGCAGACATGGGCCTGACAGAGAGTGTGCAATTTCTGGGCAACCGTAAAGACATGAACCGAATTTATCAGGCGATGGATATTTTTGTTTTTCCGTCTCTGTTTGAGGGTCTGGGAATTGTGGCGATTGAAGCACAGGCGGCAGGTGTTCCCATTGTTTGCTCTGAGGGGCTTCCACCAGAAACAGATATTACGCCAATTTATCGAAAATTGATGCTAATTGATGGTGCGGAAAAATGGGCCGATGTTGCGCTTGAGATGACGCAGAATCCGTTTGCACATACAAATATGCAAAAATATGTCATTGATGCAGGATTTGATATGAGTGCAACAGCAAAGAATATGGAAGAATATTATTTAAGCAAATGGAGAAAAAAATGAACAAAGAAGTATTTTTTGTGATTGGAAGTCTAGGAGGGAAAGGCTGGGGAGGAGCGCATAGAGTAATTTGCATTTTGGCAAACTATTTAGCAGAAAAGGGATATCCAGTAACGATAATCGTTTGGCGAGATAGCCCGGTTGACTATCCACTTGACAAAGCAATAAATATTATATGGTTACATTGCAAAGTAAACAAAGAAATTGATATGATTAAACCTTGTATAAAAACAAGAAAAATTTTAAAGGAACATCCAGGTGCGTATCTTTATGCGTTTATGTCACGAATGGCAACATATGCTCGTATATATACAGTGGGTTTAAATGTTAAAGTTATTGGATCGGAGCGAACAGATCCACGAACAGAACCGCATAATGCCGTGTTCCGAATGATTCGAAATCATATGTTTGGTTTCATGTATAGGACGGTATATCAAACGCCAGACGCACTAGCATATTTTCCGAAGCGCGCACAAAAGAATGGCTGTGTGATTCCAAATCCAATTACACCTAATCTCCCTGAGCGATATCAAGGTGTTCGGAAAAAGGAATTTGTAACATTCTGTAGAATTGATAAGCAAAAGAACCTACCGATGATGATTGATTCCTTCGTACTAGTTCACTCTCGATATCCTGAGTATAAATTGAGAATTTACGGTACGGGTCTAATTGAAGAAGAAATAAAAAAGTACATCAGAGATAAACAGGCTGACGAGTATATTTTAATGGAAGGCTTTTCTAATAGGGTACACGAGAGTATACTTGATTGCGCTGGATTTTTATCTTCATCTGACTATGAAGGTCTGTCTAATTCGATGTTAGAAGCTATGGCGATTGGTTTGCCCTGTGTTTGTACGGATTGCCCCATTGGTGGCGCGCATATGATGATTCAAGATGGTATTAATGGGTTGCTTGTGCCAGTTAAAGATGTTAGCGCAATGACAGATGCAGTGATTAAGCTGATTGAAAATCCAGATATAGGAGCGCAAATGTCTATTGAGGCTGAAAAAGTTAAACAGATTTTAGATGAAAAAGTGATTTGTAAAAAATGGGAAGCATTGCTTTGTGAGGAGAATGAGAGATGAAAACAGCAGGAGTTGTTGTTACATATAACAGAAAAGACGAACTTATAAAAAACATTAAAGCGATACTGTCGCAGAGTTATCTCGTTGATAAGTATTATATTATTGATAATCATAGCTCTGATAATACAGAGCAATTGTTAAAGTCTGAGGGCATTATTAATAATCCTGTAATAAAATATGTTTATCTGGACGAGAATATTGGTGGTTCTGGTGGTTTCTATACTGGCCTGAAAATGGCTTATGAAGATGGTTATGATTTTATTTGTCTAATGGATGATGATGGTCGTCCTGCGGACAATAAAATGATGGAGGTTCTTGTTAAGACAGCAGAAAAATTGTATTCAACCAATAAACGTTTACTTTTAAACTCACTTGTTTGTGGCTCGGACAACATACTGTCATTTGGCTTGAATGGTGGAATAAAAAACAAACAAATTGCGGCTGAAAGAGAAAAAAATGGATTGATTATGGGAACGATTAATCCATTTAATGGAACACTTGTTTCGAAGGAGCTTGTTGAAAAAATAGGGTATCCTAATAAGGATTTCTTTATCAAGGGTGATGAGCAGGATTATTACTACAGAGCGTTAAAGGCAGATGCTTTTGTGGCAACAGTTTTTGATTCGAATTATTACCATCCAGTTTTGGAACGTAAATACTTTAAAATATTGGGAAAAACGAAAAAAGGCAGTACAGAAGCTCCGTGGAAAGAATATTACCGGGCAAGAAATTTTACATATATGTTCAAAAGAGATGGAGAATCGATGAAATATGTAAGACAAAATGTTCGGCAAATTCTTATTGCTATAAAATATAACCCTAAAAAAATGCAGACAATAAAAATGATATTGAAAGGGTGGAAAGATGGCGTGTCTGGCAAGCTCGGACCGAGTGTGAAGCCGTAATATTAGATATGGAGGAAAGCGGATTCATGAAAATAAAAGTAGCGACTCTGTTTGAAACTATTGTAGCTATTTGTATTATTCTTGATTGCGAAAGCGTTTGGAAGTGGATGCATGGAAGCGGCTATTTTCGTTTAGCGTTGTCGCTGTGCTTTATTGGATCATTAATGGTTCTATTGTTCAAAGATGGTGCAGTAGTCAGATATGGAAGTAAGAGTCAAGCAATTTTTATGGGATGCTACTTATCGTTTTTTGTGATATATAATATCGTGACTAATTCGACACATACAATCGATGTATGTCAGCTTGTAATTACAATTACACTAATGTTGTTGTTCTTCAATAATGAAGAACGTATAAGAAGTGTTATGAATCGTTGCTCAAAAATATTAAACCTTATAGCATTGATTTCACTTTTTTTCTGGCTATTTGGAAGTATATTGCATGTGTTCAGTCCGTCACAAGAATTAACTATATATGTGAGTGATGTTCCAAGAATAAAACAGTCGTACTTTTTTATTCAATATGAAATGCAGAAAGAGGAAGTTTTAGGTGCATCTGGTATCTGGAGAAATACGGGCTTCTTTTATGAAGGACCTAAATATGTGCTACTCTTATCTGTGATGCTCGCATATGAGTTATTTATAGTAAGAAGGCCGTCCTTCAAACGTTGTATAGTGTTTAGCATAACAGCTCTTTCAACGATGTCAATGACTGGAGTTTACGCTATAGGGTTAATCTGGATTCTTTATCTGTTTGTTAGATTTCCAGCAGGATCAAATAAAGGCTTCGCTTTGAGGGCAATCATTGTTCTTGCTCTTTTTGGAATTGGAACTCAAGTTGCATCGTATTTTGAGAATACGTTTACATTGAAAGCGGCGACAGCTTCTTATAGCACTCGAATGGATAATTATCAAGCTGGATTTGCGGCATGGCTTGAAAAACCTGTTTTGGGTTCTGGATACTTGAATATGACGGATGTGATTGCGCATTATAGTAGCTTCAGATTAAACGATATCGGTTATTCAAACTCAGTGTTCAGAGTGCTGGCACAAGGAGGAATTTATCTCGCATTCATGTATGTCTTACCGATGATCAAATCAATACAAGAAGCAATAGTTACTCGTAACAGTAAGAAAGTTGTTTTCTTATTGATCTTTTTATACTATTTTATAACAACATCATTTCCATATAATTATATATGCTTTATGGCGTTGTTCATTCTCTTCTACTGCAAAAATGATACTGGAGAGGGTCCAGTTAAATGATTAATATTGATGCGGAGCATCGAGGGAGAAAAAGAGTGGAATCATCAAATGATAAGTATAACGTGATTGATCTATTTAAACTTATAATGGCAGTGTGTGTTATCGCAATACATACAAATCCGTTATATGGATGCAATAGCAAAGCAGTTATTAGTATATATAATACGGTAGTTGGTGCAGCAAATCCATTTTTCTTTTTATCTAGCGGCTATTTGATAGGGAAAAAATATTTCGGGGGGGGGCAAGACTTTCATTATATTTTACGGCATATAAGAAAACTCCTGAAACTTTATTTAATTTGGACAGTGATTTATTCTCCGCTGACCATTTATTACTATTATAATAATGACGCATCGTATCTTTTTGATGCGGCAGATTTTATCAGAGGCTTTCTATTTGTGGGAGAACATTATAATTCGTATGCATTGTGGTATTTACTATCTTGTATTTATGGACTATCATTTATTTATTTCTTGCTGAAAAGGAATGTTGATTTTACACGAGTAGTAATTGTTTGTAATACTTTGATGATTTTCGGATTTGCTTTTACGGAATTAGTTTCTGTTAAGGAGTCACTCCCTGTATTATTGAAAATTCCAACTGAAATTTTGTGGGTTATCCTTGGTCCTCGGGGAAGAATTTTTATGGGAGCCGGATACATAAGCATCGGAATGCTACTTTCTAAATGTACTAGAAAAGCAAAAACAAAAAGTATATGTTGTTGTTTTCTCGGAGCGATAGTTGTAACCTTAACGGGTGGATTTATCAAATCGCTTGCTTTTGTTTGCTTTTCGACTTTTCTCTTTTCTATTGTGAAAGACTTAGATTTTAGTCATGATGAGTGGTCATTGACTTGCAGAAAATGTAGCACCGTTATGTATTTTTCACATTTGTGGATTTGGACATTGTACTATACATATGCTTATGGAGGAAAAAGTTATGGGTTGGACTGCTTTACGGTTACAACATGTGCTAGCTTTATTCTAGGCATTTTATTCACTATTTATAAAGATAAAAGGTTGAAAATTTGTTTTCGAGAGGATTAGGCATGAGGCAAAAATCTTTAAAACTGAATTTTATAATGAATGCGATTTTAACAATGTCGCAATTTATATTTCCTTTAATCACATTTCCTTATGTATCTCGTATTTTATTGCCTGATGGAACAGGAAAGGTTTCATTTGCGACCTCAGTGATCTCATATTTTGCAATGTTCGCACAATTAGGAATCCCGACTTATGGAATTCGTGCATGTGCTAAAGTTCGGGATGATAGGGAAAAGCTCACAAAAACTGTTCAAGAGCTTTTTATTATTAATTTTACAATGAGCTTGATTGCATATGTTGCGTTGTTTGGCGCAATTGCCTTTATACCAAGGCTGCAACAGGACAAATCATTGTTTATGATTGTTAGCCTGACAATTCTATTTAACGCAATTGGAATGGAATGGCTCTATAAGGCGTTAGAACAGTATACTTATATAACAATTAGATCCATTATTTTTAAATTTATTGCTTTAATAGCGATGTTTGCGCTGATTCATCAGAAGAGTGACTATGTTATCTATGGAGGAATCTCTATTTTAGCTGCATCAGCTTCTAATATTTTTAACTTTTTTCATGTACATAAGTATGTTTCACTTAAGCCGGTAGGAAACTACAATTTTAAACAACACTTTAAAGCGGTTGCGGTATTTTTCGCAATGTCGTGTGCAACGACAATATATACTCACTTGGATACAGTGATGCTTGGATTTATGACGTCTGATGCAGAT
Source organism: Clostridium sp. (assembly GCA_018377235.1). GTDB lineage: Bacteria > Bacillota > Clostridia > Lachnospirales > Lachnospiraceae > Otoolea. Next base: position 22,622 of record JAGZZT010000004.1, on the reverse strand, counting down.
GTGGGATATTATAATGCTGCTGTGAAAATTAAATCAATTTTAGTCAGCATTGTTACATCATTAGGAGTGGTATTGTTGCCGAGAGCATCGTATTATGTTGAGCATAATCTAATGGAGGAGTTTTATCGTATCACAAAGAAGGCAATCAATTTTGTTTTTTTAATTGCATCTCCGATGATGGTATATTTCATTATATTTGCGAAAGAAGGCATTTTCTTCTTGTCAGGTTCAGCTTATGCAGGTTCGATTGTTCCGATGCAGATTATTATGCCTACATTGCTACTCATTGGACTCACTAATATTATGGGCATTCAGATGCTGGTACCATTGGGACGAGAAAAGACGGTTCTCTATTCGGAGATTGCAGGTGTTATTGTAGATGTAATTCTGAATGCCTTATTGATTCCGAGATTTGCTTCCGCAGGGGCAGCAATTGGAACATTAGCTGCCGAGGCAGCTGTATTGATAGTACAGTATATTGCATTAAAAAATGAGGTCAGGGATGCATTTAAAAACGTGCATTATGGGTCTTTAGTGATAGCTTTGGCAGTTGCATGTATGTTGTCTGTGCTTATAAAGCAAGCCTCGTTTAGTGTTTTCATAATGCTGTGTATATCTGCGGTTGTATTCTTTGGTGCATATTTTGGAATTTTAACTGTCATGAAGGAACCGTTAGTAATTGATATAGAGACTCAACTATTAGAAAAGGTTAAACACAAAAAATAAGGAGAAAAAGATGTACGATTATTTGGTAGTAGGCTCTGGTCTTTACGGAGCAATTTTTGCGCATGAAGCAAAAGCGCATGGAAAATCCGTTCTGGTTGTGGATAAGCGTCCAAACATTGCGGGAAATATTTACACAGAAAATATCGAGGGCATTAATGTCCACAAGTATGGTGCACATATCTTTCACACCAACAATAAAAAAGTCTGGAATTACATCACGCAGTTTGCAGAATTCAACCGCTTTACGAATTCCCCAGTTGCTAACTACAAGGGTGAGCTGTATTCGTTGCCTTTCAATATGTACACTTTCAACAAGATGTGGGGCGTTGTGACTCCTGAGGAAGCCGCTACGAAGATTGAAGAACAGCGTAAAGAAATTACTGGTGAGCCGAAAAATCTTGAGGAACAGGCAATCTCCCTCGTAGGCCGTGACATCTATGAGAAGCTCATCAAGGGCTACACTGAGAAGCAGTGGGGGCGCGATTGCAAGGATCTGCCTGCCTTCATCATCAAGCGTCTGCCCGTCCGCCTAACCTTCGACAACAACTATTTCAACGCTTTGTATCAGGGCATTCCTATCGGTGGCTACACCAAGTTGATTGCCAATCTTTTGGATGGCATTGAGGTGCGTCTGAACACTGATTATCTGAAAAACAAGGCCGAGCTGGATGCACTGGCTGACAAGGTGGTTTATACCGGTCCCATCGATGCTTACTTTGACTATAAGCTGGGCACGCTGGAATACCGTTCTGTCCGCTTTGAGAATGAGCTCCTTAATAAGCCCAGCTTCCAGGGCAACGCCGCGGTCAACTACACCGACCGTGAGACACCGTGGACCCGTATCATTGAGCACAAGTGGTTTGAATTCGGCAAGGATGAGAACGGCAATGACTTGCCCAAGACCATTATCAGCCGCGAGTATTCTTCCGAGTGGAAGCCCGGCGATGAGCCGTATTATCCGGTCAATGATGCCAAGAATAGCTTGCTGTATTCTGAGTACAAGAAGTTGGCAGGTGCAGAGGGCAAAGTGATTTTCGGCGGTCGCTTGGGCGAGTACAAGTACTACGATATGGATCAGGTTATTGCTGCTGTGCTGGATAAGTGTGAAGAAGAATTTATGTGAAACGAAGGAAGCAATGTGAGAGGGATTGAAATTGGAAAATAGTAGTGGGATAATTTTAACAGACAGAGAAATTCTAACATTGATTTGGTTCGTGTCGTTGCATGTGTGGCCGTTGTTGGATTACATTCATTTTCCAGAGATAGTTCGACAGAATCACTTTTAGTATATTATCTTTGTGGCTTTGCTATTCCTTTTTTCTTTATGTCAAGTGGATTTTTTTTACTGAATCGGAGCAAGATCTCTTGGAATTATCCGCTGAAAAAAACGCTTGCTATCCTAAGGATAGTCGTGCTGTGGGATTTAATCTTTTTCATTCTAAAAAGTGTGATTAAAGTATATTCAACAGGCAAACTATACTTTGACTTGCTAGGATTCCCCAAAGAAGTAATCAGAAGTTTGCTCCAAAAAGGTGAAATGGGGCATTTTTGGTATTTAGGAGCACTCATTATTTTGTATTTCCTTCTTCCGTGGATAAGTAAAAGATCGCTGGAAGGCAAAGGATTTTTTCTTTTTGCGGCTGGAATTATATGTTTTGTCTTTCAGGCAGTATCGTTTTTTGTTAAATATCCATTACGAGCATATGTAATACAGACATTTCGAGTATGGACGTGGTTCTTTTATTTCCTTCTTGGCGGGTTTATTGAAAGAATAATGTTTTGGATAAAAAATAGAATGCGTTTTGGAAGACACTTGGCTTTGACCGCAGTAGTAACAGGAATTGTATTGATTGTTCATTATATTATCGGAACTAAAGTAGTCTTGTTGGGAGAGAATACTCTCAAAGCGGAATATTTTTATGATAGTATTTTGGATATTGTATGGGTTACTTGCTTTTTTTCTCTACTAATAAGAGTGAAATTGCATGAACATACAGAGCTGGTGATTCAAAGAATTGCAAGCCTAACATTAGGTGTGTATATAATCCATTTTCCACTTAGAAGTATTGTGGCACATATTATAAAAGTTAACTCATTTACAAATGCCATAGTGTTTTGGCTGATTGTTTTAACGGCTTCAACAGGGATTACATGGGTTATTGGTGAAACTAAAATCGGATGGTATTTAACAAAAATATAGAACAGAGAGAAAAATATGAAAACGACATTACTTATCATGGCGGCCGGAATCGGCAGCCGATTTGGAACAGGAATTAAACAGTTGGAGCCAGTGGATGCTTCTAATCACATCATCATGGACTACTCGATCCATGATGCAATCGAAGCAGGCTTCAACCATGTGGTATTTATTATCCGGAAGGCTATCGAAAAAGAATTCAAAGAGGTCATTGGTGACCGCATTGCAAAAATCTGCGAAAAGCACAATGTGACCGTTGATTATGCTTTCCAGGACATCAACGATATTCCGGGCAGATTACCGGAAGGTCGGACGAAGCCGTGGGGAACTGGTCAGGCCGTGCTTGCAGCAAAGAGCGTGATTGATACCCCGTTCATCGTGATCAACGCTGATGACTATTATGGAAAAGAGGGCTTCAAGGCTGTCCATGACTATCTGGTAAACGGCGGCAAGTCCTGCATGGCGGGCTTTGTGCTGAAGAATACACTGTCCGACAACGGTGGCGTGACCCGTGGCATCTGCAAAATGGATGCAGAGAATAATCTGACCGAAGTTGTCGAAACTAAGAACATTATAAAGACTGCGAACGGTGCAGAAGCGGATGGGGTGGTAATCGACACGGATTCTTTGGTTTCCATGAATATGTGGGGACTGACACCTGACTTTCTGGGGATGTTGGAGGAAGGTTTCAAGGAGTTCTTTGAGAAAGAAGTGGTGAAGAACCCGCTGAAAGCGGAGTATCTGATTCCTACCTTCATCGGTGAACTGCTGGCCGAAGGCAAGATGTCTGTGAAGGTGCTGCGGAGTAATGACACATGGTACGGTATGACCTACCACGAAGATGTGGCATCTGTAAAGGACAGTTTCAAGAAAATGTTAGAAAAAGGTCTGTACAAGGCTGACTTGTTCTCGGATCTGTGATATACTGGGGCAAACGAGATGCGCCCTGACTCTGGGGCCACGGGAGACCGTGGCTCTTGCTGCTCTAATAGTCACACACCTCTACGCGGTGAGCAGCAGGCAACGATCTTATGATTGGCTGAGATGTGAAAGACCATAAATGCTGTGTTCTTTGGAAAGACGTATTTTTTGAGAATGTCGAGGGTAGAAGAGAAATCATTTAGAAGGTTGGATGCGGGATGGCAAGTAAAAATAAATTTGAAGTTGTAAACAATGAGATACACATAACCAGGGATGATTGGTCATTTGTTGGAATGACAACGTATCGTGAAGATTATTATGATGAACTGTCATCAAAAACGTGGGGGCTGACAGATAAGGGATATATGACGAATGGGGCATTGGGGCTGCTTCATAGATATATTATGGGTAAGTGGTATGGAGAAGATGTTTTAAGGGATACGACACAGTGTGGATATGTGGTTGACCATATGAATAATATCCATTACGATTGCAGAATTTCAAATCTTGAATTTTTAAAGAAGGCATATAATACTGCGAAGGGACAAGCATTTGATGTGGATGCCAAGAATATGAACCATCAAATTGCACTGAATATTTTTAAAGATTTTTCTACAGGATTCTATCAGATAACGATTGGCTGCAATGATTCGGTTGTAGGAATTGATTCGGAGGGAAGACTCCATCAAATCGGAGCACTAAAGTTCCTGTTTAATTGTGATTATTCTATTGTGATAAATGATGCGGAAAATATTTTGAGACAATATGAAACAGAGAGGATTATTGATATAACTAAAGTACATTGTTGCGATTTAAGAATCAAAGCTATGGAAAAACTTATAGTATCCGAAGAAGAGAAGCAACAACCAATTATTGTACGCGATGGTAAGGCTTATTTAAATCTAAGTTCTGGAAAAGCATGGCTTAATTCCGTACATTTCGATGAAGGTTGGAGGCCGTAAGATTTATTAAACGAGGAGGTAACAACAATGCCCAGAACCAAAGGAAGCAAGAACCGCCCCAAATCTGATATCGCATCCCAGATCGCAGAGAAGCAGTCCATCATTGCAACCCTGACCACCGAGATTGAAGCAATCCAGAAAGATATCGAAGAGAAAAAAGCCAACCTAAAAACTAAGAAATCCGAACTGAAGTCCGCTGAGAAAGAAGTAGGCAAGCTCGAAGCAAAGAAAGCGAAAGAAGATCAGAAAGCCGCTGAGGAAGCAAAGAAGGCAGAAGCAGAGGCTGTGGTCAAGAAACTGCTGGCCGGCGGCATGAGTGCCGACGAGATCCTTGAGAAGCTGAAATAAGCTGTGTGAACTTCTGGAGTTCACAGGAGTATTGCCGTATGAACACATCATAGGGCAGGAATGCATCGGCGTAGTCTTTTTTACTAAAGAAAAGGAATATGGATGGATATAGCTTGGTATAACAATTCTGCATTGATGGGACTTCTTGGAGTTCTTCTTGGCGCGGTACTCTCTTTTTTGGGGACAATGTACAGTGAGTATGCAAAAGTGAAAGCATTGGAAAAAGAACAGGAACTCAAAGAGCGAGAAAAATCAAAGGAAAAGCAAGAACTGGCTCACCAGCATTATTTGACTCTTATTAATGAAAATAGAGCGGTGATATATGCTGGCATGATTAACTATAAGGAGTATATGTCTTCTGAAGAAAGAACAGAATTGGTAAGGAGATTGCCCAGTGTTCTGGCAGAACTTGATTTGTATTCCACTAAAGAGATATGCACGAAATGTAGAAATTTATCCGGAAGCCTTTTGAATGCGGTGTTCGATGGCGAAAAGTTTCAAAAAGATTATGACGATATTGTCGAATTAATGAAAAACATCAATCAACAGGGAAACACACAAAATAGAAGAAGGCATTAAACTCTTATATCCATCAAGGAAAGCATCACAAGCTAACTTTCCATCCCAGCCCGAAGAATGTGCTCTATTATTAGCCGTGTGAACTCCAGAAGTTCGCACGGGTATTTTTAGAGGTCACGGTTAACCACAACTAATCAAAAGCCATGATAATTGCCCCACCATGAAGTGAGGCAGTCAATCAGTCATTGTCCTCTGCTCGTATCCGGAGCAGCTCGGTTTTTTCGTTTTCCGTTGCCGGCCGCACAGCCGGTCTATCATTGTGTTCCACCGCGCCGCAGTCCGGGCAGCGGTCAGGAAGTGACTGACTTTCAAAGCAGTAATGGCAGGCATCGCAATAATAAAAGTTCAATCCATCGTCACCTCGCAGTTCTTCATAGAGTCTTTCAGAAAATCGCTGTGCAGTTCAGGCAGTACGGGAAGCTGATAGCCTTTCGCTGCGAGGATGTTTAGCTTGAAATCAACAAAGTGCTTTTCTATCGTGTTGGACTGAGCAATTTCAGCCGGTGTAACAACTCCACTGTGCATGTACAGGAATTCCTGCAGAAGTTCCTGGTATTTCACAGTACGGTAGGCGTAAGAACAGTGAGCAGGTAATTTTTTTCCATCTTAAGCCGGTCGGCATTGAATTCATAGTAGCCGATTGGCTTAAGAACATCATCGTCCGACAGGAGTAATTCAGCTGCGAAGATGTTTGCTCGTCGTTCTGCCTTGGAGTTGTCCAGGCTGTAAAAGTAGGTATCCTGAAATGCCTGACCGGAGCTGGCGTGCTTCCGGTCGAAGAGTGCGTGTCCCAGCTCATGAGCCAGAGCAGATACACGCTGGGCATCCGTACAATTTGGGTTGACGCCGATATATTCGCAGTTCAGCATGACGGTGTAGTAGCCCAGAAGGTCGTGGCAAAAGCGGATATCTTTCAATTTGATAGCCCGTTGTAAAATGATTTCTTCTGGGTTCCGGGTCTTATAGCGGCGAACCACAGCATCGGCTGTATCGATTATGCGTGTGTTCAAGGTTATTGACTCCTTTCCTCCGGAGTAACTATGCTTCCTTACCGCAGATATTTTTTGGGAGTGAATTTTTTTGCATCGGCTTTTGCATCGAGGAAAAGTGCCTCCATTTCTTTAATAAAGGCAGCTTGATCTTCTTCGGACAGCTCACCGCCAGCAAACAGGGCCGTGGTCTGTTCTTTTATTTTCTTTGCCTGTGCAACGCCGCGGGAGCCATACTTCTTTCGCACGTCTGCATAGAAGAGATCATCGCTGAGTTCCTGCTGGAAAGTGGCCTCGTCCATAAAATAATCTGTAGTGACACCGAGAGCGGCAGCAATCTTCTGGATCGCATCGACGCTCGGTTCGCGCTGGTTGGATTCGATATAGCGGATCGCACGGTCCGACATGCAAGCCCGACGCGCCAGTTCAGCCATACTCATGTGTTGGGCGGTGCGGAGGGCTTTTATTTTATCTCCGTTGGTAGCAGACGGGGTCAGGGCAGCAGCGGCTTCCGCTCTGGCCTCCTGCGTGTTGAGTGGACTTGTTTCAAAGTTCGTTTCTTTTTTCATGTCATTATTGCCTCCATGTGGGATATTCTGCTGTTTGCTGGAGGGAAAGTTGCCAGCATTTACAACATAATTTTGTAAAGCCACTTGACAAGGAACAACTGTTCCGTTATACCGGGAACAACAGTTCGGGAACTCCTGTTCCTATAATACAATGGTAGGTTGTAGAAGTCAAGAGGGAAATTGGCTGAAAACAAATAAAAAAATTATCAAGCAAAACAAGCAATAAATATTGCATATATGTTGACAATGGAATTATGAAGTGATACAATATACGCAACATAAACAAAATAAACAACATGCCTGATTTACGGGAGGCAAAGCATGAGCGATAGAAAAATTGATATGACGGAGCTTGCGAATTATATTCGCATTCGTCAGCCGGAGAAAGAGAAATTAGCAGAGTTGCTCATTAGAGCAAAAGGAGCAAGCCGCAGTATGCGGCAGTTTGCCCTTGATTGCGGAGTGAATCCATCAACGCTTTCAAGAATAGTTAACATGAAAAATTCTGGGGCCTGCACGGATGAGCTGATTCAGAAAGTGGCACAGAACTCGGACCCGGAAAGTGGAATAACTTTTGAAATGCTGATGGATGCAAATGGCAAAGTACCACGCCGGATGACAGGAAAGTATACGAGCAAAGAATTTGAAGCTACAGAAAAAAACATTACGGATATAATATTTAAGGAGTTGGAAGATAGGGGTTACAGGACTTCAATATTAGAGGGTGAAAATAAACACAATGCTCTTAATTACCGTTATCGGACAGATTGGGTTATATCAACGAATGCTAATTCCGATAGTGGCGAGATGGAGATTTGGGAATTCGAAATCTGGCACACAATGTTGGAAAAAAACAGTGTGGCGCATACCGTGATGAAGCTGCGCCAGAAGTTTCTGATGGTCTTAGGTCTTTACTATGCTGGGACTATGAATCCGAAAAAGATGAGCTTCGTTCTCACCAACCGGGAAGTATATAACCGAATGGTTGAAACACTTGAGAATATAAAGTTCAAGGATGTGTTTTCTCTTATTTTGGTAAATCTTGATGAAAACAAGGTGGAAGAAGAATTTGTTTTCCCATTGGTGGGGCGTCCAAATGTCGGGACTGTTTTTACACCGATAGAAGATGATGAGTCGAAGGCTGAAGAAGACACCGTGGAAGAAACAGAAAGCGATTGGGAGCAGAAACTCTTTGACATCTGATCCGGAAAGGGGTGCAGTTGGTAATGAAAGAACTTGAACAGAGCAGGTGTGGTTATTCCTCACATAACAGCCGTGTACATGACGTATCTGCTAGCACAATGAATGATGATGCATTCATTATGAAAACCATACGGGAGATTACGAGCCGGGGTAACAATGCTGAAGTCAGGCAGCGCAGCAATGGAAAGCTAGCCGTGTATGAAGTGAAAAAGAGTATATCCATCGGGTAATTGGATTCGATGAGGGGCTAATAGGAGCCGAAGATTGTGGTTATATGACCATGACCTTCGGCTCCTTTTGTCGTTTACAGAGGAAAAGTACCAATGATAGTTGCTGCAGCCAGAGAAGAAAAGATGGCTGTCAGAGATTTTACTGGCAAAATGTACAAAATAACGACTTGCTTCTGAACTATATGACAAAATTTTCCAGAGCCTATTTACGGACGGGATTATATCTGATATAATTAAATTTACCACAAATTGTGGAAAAATTTGATTGTATAAATATATCGAAATCGTAGTCATATAGGAGGTGTACTGGGAAAGATAGTTGATTGATGCCACATCACTCATCAGATAATTGGGTGAGCGAACGGCGTACAAAGATTACATATATTTAGTAAAATTAATTATTTATTTACTGTTGAATTGGCGGCATAGTGCCGCAGGAAAATCTATTACTATAGTTTGAATTAAATAGTTTAAATTAATTTTTACTAATTTGTTGGGTCGAAGTGCGCTTGTTTGAGGTTGAAAAGTAACTATCAATCTGGTACATGCCGGTACATATAGATAAAAGAATCTGTAGACCGGAGTAAATAAAGAAACAAGTATTGTAGCATTCGATGCACTTGAATCTTTATTTGCTCCGGTCTTTTTGTCGTTTATGGACAGAAGGCGGATGGGTACCATATTTGGATAAATACAAACGAAATGGAGGCTGCCCATCCGGAGAAATTAAAAAAGTTATCTACAAAAATGAATGAGAGCGGGAAGAAACTTAGACCGGATATAATCAAGTAAAAGTACGAAAGAGGAAGGAGGTGAGCAGCATGGTCGATATTCACAGCGAAGAATATATATTGGGTCAGAATATAAGAAAGTACCGATTGCGACTGGGATGGTCGCAGGCAGATTTGAGCAATGCGGTGGATATTGACCGAGCTGACATCTCCAAGTATGAGAATGGAGCGAAAGGTATAATGAGCAGCTCACTGCTGCGTAAATTTGCAAAAGCCCTTGGCGTTTCAATGGACGCTCTGATGGACGAAGAAGAGCCAGAAAACACAGCGGCTCCAATTCAAGAAAAATATGAGAAGTTGAGTCCCAGGCATCAAGAGATGGTAAAAGATGCCATTGATGCGTTCTTGTTCCAAGAAGGTCATGTGGCTATGGCTGGTTAAGTACCGTACAGATCAAAAGTGTCTGTGCGGTATTTTTTTGCCTTTTTTACTGCCGATATGTGCCTGTCGTCAAGCACGGTGTCAACGGCGACTTGCGTCAGAAAGGAAAAATCGCAACGCTGGCTTGTGGCTACGGCGGTTCCTCCGGCGCACTTATCAGTATGGGTGCATTGCAGATGGGACTGCACGAAGAAGAACTGCCGGAGATCATTGATTCCTGGCGGGAAGCCAACCCGAAGATCGTGCAGTATTGGTGGGACACCGAAAAGGCTGCGATGACTGCCTATAAGACCGGGGAGCGGCAGGAGGTCGGAAAGATCGCCTTTGAGTTCTATTCCGGCACCCTCTGGATGGTGCTTCCGTCCGGCAGACGGCTGGCATATCTGAAGCCGAGACAGCAGCCGAACCGCTTCGGCCGTATGAGCCTGACCTATGAGGGTGTGGGGCAGAACCACAAGTGGAGCAGACAGGAAACCTACTCAGGCCGACTGGTCGAGAATGCGACACAGGCGATTGCCCGTGACATTCTGGCTGAGGCAATGGATCGTATCTCGGCTGAGGGGTTGAATATTGTGGCTCATGTTCACGATGAAGTCATCATCGAGGCACCAAAGGATCAGTACACAGTGGATGAAGTCTGCAAGCTGATGTCGGAGAATCCGGCATGGTGTAAAGGTTTGCCACTGGCCGCTGCCGGGTACAAGGGCGACTACTATTTCAAGGACTAAGGGGGGAGCCATATGCCTCATGTATTGAAAATGAAGGACGGAAAACTTCTGACACCCTTTGGCATTCGCGACCTGCTGGATGCAGTTGAGGACTATGCCGGCGAGGAGCTTTGCCGGGAGATCGAGGAGTACATCGATACCAATGTACAGGATATCGATGATTACGAAAAGGAGTATGACCGCATGGAGCAGGACAATGAACGCCTTGCTGACCATCAGCGGTCGGTACTTTGTAACATCCGGGATGAGGTGGATGCTCTGGACACACTCCTGCAGGATACCCGGCTGAACCGTAAGCGTATGCAGGGAGCTGTCAAGATCATCCGGCAGATGATCGACCGGGAGTTGTAAGCACTTGTAAATACGGTGCCCTTGTTACAAGGACACGGACGCATAAACCGGCGTATAAATATGCGCCGCAGAGATAGAGAGGAAAATTGCTATGAAAACAGGAAGAAATTTGCAGAAAGTCCTGGTCGAGCTGAACCGTCAGAACAAGGCAAAGCAGGATTTCATCAGTCCGGCGCAGGGTATGTGTCTCCGGGAAGATGGACACACCTTTGAGATTAACCACCTGACCACGAACCAGCAGGAGGTGTTCGGCACTACTTCGCTGTTCCATCGGCAGGTGGCATCGGCACTGGGCATTCCGGCCAAATACTATGATCTCATGCAGGCACAGAAGCCGGAGCTGCTGGCCCAGAACGTGAACACATGGTTTGCGGATAAACCCAGCTCTTACATGGTACGCTCGATGGATTACGGTGCCGGACAGGTGGCCCGTGCGCTGCTGTCGGAGCGGTATCGCCGTATCGATAACATGGAGATCGCCACGGCAGTACTGCCGCTGTTTGCAGGAAACGATCAGTACGAGGTCATGTCCTGCGAGGTAACGGAGAACCGTCTGTACCTCAAGGTGGTCAATCACCGTCTGGAGATGGAAGTCCGCAAGGGCGATATCGTGCAGGCAGGTGTGATGCTCTCCAACTCCGAGGTCGGGCTGGGGGCTGTGTCGATTCAGCCGCTGGTATACCGCCTCGTTTGCACGAATGGCATGGTGGTCAATGACATGGGCGAACGCCGCCATCATGTAGGCCGGCAGGCAAAAGCAGTGGAGGACAGCTTTGCACTGTATTCGGATGAGACGATGGAAGCAGAGGACAAGGCATTTCTCTTGAAGCTGCGTGATACCACGATGGCTGCCATTGATGAGGCTCGTTTTTCTCAGGTGGTCGGCCGTTTGCAGGAATCTATGGCAGTACCGATCACCGGCAGGGTGCAGGATGTGGTGCAGTTGACTGCCCAGAGCTATGGCATCAATGCAGAGGAACAGGAAGGCATCCTCAAGTACCTCATTGAAGGCGGCGACCTTTCTCTGTACGGCCTGTCCAATGCGGTGACCCGTGCATCGCAGGATGTTGTTTCCTATGACCGTGCTACCACACTGGAGGGTATCGGCTGGCAGGTCGCCACGATGGAGCCGCAGCAGTGGAAGCAGATCAATCAGTGAGGTGGCGGTATGGAAGATGTCATTCACTGGATCACAGAACACAAAGAGGAAAGCTTTCCGAACAGGAAAGTCAGCCACAGCCACTCGGACCCGACCGCCAATGAAGCCATCGGCAATGTGCTTTGGGAAGAGCGCAGGAAGAAGCAACGCCCAAGGAAACGTCCTAAAAGGGAGCGCGCCTTTATCACCGGTGACGGTGTGGGCAAGCCTCTGGGTCTGCTTGCTGAGACCGGCGGTGCCAAGGTCGGTGTGACCGCTGCTCAGAAGGATGCTGTTTCTTTTGATGAGATCTTCAAGCTCTACTACGCACTGAAGGCTCCGTACCGCAAGAAGGCACAGTTCCTCTGCAACGAAGCCCTGGTGCTGCAGCTGATGACCATCAAGGACAACAACGGCAACTATATCTGGAAGCCGGGTCTGGAGATCGGCAAGCCGGATATCCTGCTGAACCGTCCGCTGAAGACTTCCGCCTTCATGCCGGAGATCAAGGGTGGCAGCAAGGTCATGGCCTTTGGCGATTACAGCTACTACTGGGTGGCTGACCGCCAGAACCGCACCTTCCGCCGTCAGAACGAGCTGTATGCCCGTATTGATCAGGTCGGTTTCCTGACCACTCAGCGTGTGGACGGCAAGGCAAAGACCGGCACCAACACCACCGATGATGTCTATAACAAGTGGTACGATGCGGTCTATGAGCCGCAGGCGGAAGCTGTGGACACCGAAGACACCAGTCATACCGAGGAGCCGCAGGGCTAAGGGACCAATACACACAGCAGGGCTTCGGCTCTGCTTACATGATTATAAAGAGGTATACGATTATGAAGAAGATTTTTCCTTTGTTCGCAGTGATCATCGTTCTGGTGCTGGCTGTCTGTTCGTTCCGCATTATCCCCACCGGTTATACCGGCGTAAAGACCAGCTTCGGTCAGATCCAGGAGACCACCATCCAGAGCGGTAAGCTCAATTTCTGCATTCCTTTTGTGCAGAGCATCCACAAGGTCAACAATAAGCAGCAGGACAAGCACATCGAGGCGCAGGTCTGGGGTGAGGCATCCGACAAGACTCCGGTTTATGCGGCAGATGTGATCGTGACCTATCAGGTGCTTCCTGAGAAGAGTGCATGGCTCTATGCGAATGTGTCCGATATCAAGAATCTGGTGGGCGACGAGCTGGTGGCATCGGCCATCAAGTCGGCCATGGCAGAGCTTGGTCCCAATGAGGTGACCAACCGCACTAAGATCGAGCCTCTGGCACAGCAGAAGCTGGCAGAATCCCTCGTGCAGAAGTACGGTGAGGATGTTGTATTCGTAAACAAGGTCGTCATCAACGACATGGACTTCGAGGAAGCCTACAATGCCGCCATTCAGCAGAAGTCCATTGCCCAGCAGAATGCTGACAAGCAGAAGATCGAGAATGAAGCTGCCATTGCCAAGGCAGAAGCCGATAAGCAGGTGGCGATCACCAATGCAGAGGCGGAAGCCCAGAAGACTTCTATTGCCGCAGATGCACAGGCAGAGGCAAACCGCAAGATTGCCGAAAGCCTGTCTGGGAACCTGATTGAGTATCAGAAGATCCAGAAGTGGGATGGCAAACTGCCTACGGTCAGCGGCAGTGGAGCACTGGTCAGCATCGATCCGGCAGAGTAAGAAGAATACACACGGTGGCAGGGCTTTGGCTCTGCCTTTTACATGAAAATATGGAGGATATCAATTATGGCAGTTACTAAGAAAATCGAGATCGATGGCAAGGAAGTCACCTTTAAGGCAAGTGCCGCTGTGCCTCGCCTGTACCGCATCAAGTTTGGCCGTGACATTTACAAAGACCTGCGCCAGTTGGAAAAGAGCGTGGGCGAGAATGAGGAGGACAATTCCAACCTCGACCTGTTCAGTCTGGAGATGTTCGAGGATCTTGCGTGGCTGATGGCACGTCATGCAGATCCGGCAAAGGTGCCATCAGCCCGGAGGAGTTCCTGGATTAGTTCAACACCTTCTCTATCTATCAGATCCTTCCGCAGCTGATCGAACTGTGGGGTCTGAATGTGCAGACTGAGGTAGAATCCAGAAAAAACCTCGAAAAAGTGAGCGGGAAATGACCACCCCGCTCTTTCTGCTGAGATGTGTGCAGCTCGGTATCAGCATCGCCGACCTCGACCTGCTGACCATTGGGTTGGTCAATGACATGTTCACGGAGCGGCAGAACGACGAGTACCCCTATAAGGAACTGGCTTCGCAGGAGGACTTTGACTGATTCTAAAGCAAAAAAGAGACGACCGTGCTTATATCGCAAATGAAATAAGCACGAAAGGTAAGTTGGGACAAAGAAAAATCCCACTCAGCCGTGTGACTGGGTGGGACGCTTGGTTAAACGACAACTCGCGCTGCTGGAGAATCCTTCAAAGTATCTTCGATGTACTTATTCATGGACATCTGATGCGCTGTTGTATAAATGAACAGCTTTTTATGAAGGTCAGGGGAAAGGCGGATATTGAAGCTGCCTTTGAATGCAACTTCGGGTTCCTTTCCTTCTGCCTTGCAGGTTTCCAGATAATCATCGATGGCACCGTGAAAATCGTCCAGAAGTTCCTTGGCACTTTCGCCTTCGTAAGAAATCAGGGAACGAATTCCCATGACCTTACCATAAAAAATGCCATCTTCTTCGGAAAACTCAACGCTTCCGACATAGCCTTTGTATTGAATAGTGTTATTCATATGAGACCCTCCTGTTCCAAAATCTCTATCAGCTGTTTGATTTGATAGGCTTTTAATTCTTTTTGTGGATGTGGCTTATGGAGCAATATGCTTCCATGTTCATCGCTTACGAACATGACACGGGAACCACTTGTTTTTCCCTTATTCGAGCGAATGTAATCCAAATATTTGAGTAACGTTTCAGCGTCATCGAAGGTGAAGTCCTTAGGCTTTGACTTGAGACGCTGAATGAGTTTTTCCTTTTGTCCCATAGCATATCCCTCCGTTACTAATAGTATACACGATAATTAAAGAAATTGCAACTAAAAATAGTTGCAAAACAGAAGAGGCCTGCAATTTATTTAGGCTTTTTTTATGCCTGCAAGGAGGTGGTTACGCACATGGCATCCAGAATCCAGGGCATTACCGTTGAGATCGGCGGCGATACCACAAAGCTCTCCAAGGCACTGGAAAGTGTAAACAAGTCAATCAAGGGGACGCAGTCCGGATTGAAGGATGTCAACAAACTCCTGAAACTGGACCCCTCCAATACAGAACTGGTCGTCCAGAAGCAGAAGATGCTGAAGGATGCCATTCAAGCAACCAAAGAAAAGCTGGCGACCTTAAAGACTGCGGCACAGCAGGCCAATGAGCAGCTTGCCAACGGTGAGATCACGCAGCAGCAGTACGATGCCATCCAGCGTGAGATCGTGGAGACCGAACAGAATCTGCGGTCTTTACAGGACCAGGCGGCTACTACCAATGCGACTCTTGCCAAGATCGATGAAGCCGGAGCCAAGCTCCAGAACCTTGGCTCCTCGGTTGAAAATGTAGGCAAGAAGTTTATGCCTGTGACGGCAGCGGTGACGGGACTCGGTACGGCCGCTGTCAAGGTCGCAGCAGACTTCGATGCTGAGATGAGCAAGCCCTCGGTGTAGAGAAAACGCCTGACCCACTTCCGGGCAGTCTGGATATTGTGCAGTGCAAGAACGGTATCGACACGATCGTGGAGGACTACAAGAAAGTTCCGGGCTGGCACAGAGCAGAATTACAACATGATAGACGGCTGCGTGAACAATGTGCCTAAAAAGCCCAGAGTGATCGGCGGCAGAGTGTCTGTTCTGGATCGCCTGCACATCAAACAGGCGGAAAGAGCGCGAAAGGATAATGCGCAGGTTCAGCAGTAGGAACGAACCCGCAAGAACTGATAATCCGTAATGAGAGAAAGGTGGCTTCCCTAAAAAGGAAACTGCCTTTTTCTCATTTTCTAAACTGTCAGAAATAGAAATGTAAAAAACTTTTTTACATTCTTGTTGATTTTAGAGTCTGAATCGTATATAATAGCAGTAGAAGGGAGAGACGATAATGCGATTTGATGATCTTTTTGAAATGAGAAAATTAGTCGGAACAAAATTAAAGGATTATATTCGGAGTAATGGATTTTCAAAGGTATCGTTTTGCAAAAAGGTTGATATATCTCGCCCTACATTAGATAAGATTCTGAATGGCGAGATAGACAGCAAAAGCACATTCGATAAACATTTGAACAAAATCCTTAATTGGTTAAATATCAATCCGAGCGTTTTGATGGGATTTGAACCAAAAGCGCAGAGCGTAGACGCGGTATATTCTCAGAATGCACCCATAGACTATCAAATGAATGAAAAAGCAACACTGGAATACGATTTATTGCAAGACATCTTGAATCTTTGCAGTGTTTATTATTAAAGGTGGAAATCTATGAGCGAACGGATTACAGCAGCCAACCTGGATGAAGTTATTGCAAAAAATGAAGCCATTGAAAAAGAAATGGTAGAAAGAGTTTCGCTTATCTGGTCAGAGCATAACCCAATGCAAATAAATTCACCGATACAGTTGGCATTTCAGATTCTAAAAGAATATGGCTTAATACAGTTGCCGATTGAAAATCATTATTTGAGTGGGGCTATTTTTGTTCGGGATGGAAAACGTATTCCGTTGATAAACACAGCACTTCCAAGAGCAAATCAGTACTTTACAGCATGGCATGAGATTTATCATCTTTTGTTCGATGAAGTTTCTTTTGACCACTTGATAGAATCAGAAACACTGATGGAAGAGCGTAAAGCAGAATATTTTGCTGCGCTTATGCTATTAGGAAAGCTGATGCCTTATTTCGAGGAACTGCGGGATATGGATTTTCAATCCAAAGCTTTTCAGTGTATGAATGCTTTTCAGGCTCCGTATAAGGCGGTTTTGATTTCATTGTATGAAAGCGCAATAAAGACTGGAAACATGACCATTGCTGAGGAAGTCAAAAGAAACTTTGATGTGCAGATTACGGATGTCGCTCGTAGCTTCCGTGACCTTGGTTTGGATGATTCGCTTGTACGTCCTTCCTATGTGGTCAATGTAAGCTCGCTTCAGGAAAAAATCAGTAGGACAATTCGGAATGAACCGGAAGCAGAGTACCATAAAGACAACGAAGCATTTTTGAGAACAGTCTTAAATGAATTCAAAACGTTGACAGGAGATTCGGATGCTTAATATACCAGAATATAAAGAGTATGGTGGGGAAACAAAAATAGCACTCATGGATAACTCATCTCTGGCATTTATGCACGAACTGAGTCAAAGAGATTGCCCGTCGGATAAGATTCTTGAAGTTTATGATTTGATTCTTATTCCGAAATGGGTAATGGAGGAAATCGAAGATTCAGAGTATCGGAGTGCGTATGTTGAACAGCTTAAAGCCGATGGATACCCACTTTGCTGGATTGATGAAACTAAATATGGAGCTTTCGTCGGAGACGAAGATATTAACCTATACTATATTGTAGAGGCGGCGGTATCGAAAGTATCAGAACTGATGCGCTATCTTCGCAGAAATGTATGGAAAGCTGACCTGCTGGATATGGATTCTTCGGAAGAATGGCTGGAGCGGATGTATGATGAATGGCCGATTTCGGGAAAAACTTTATCAACGGGTCGTGTGTTGAAGAAAAATGCCGGAGAAATTTCGCTGACGATTCTTGCGGAAGTGTTTGCATGGTATCACGATGATGTGGATACACTTACGATTTATACGCAGGATACAGATGCACATGAGTTTCAGACAAGTGCAGAGCAAAAATTAAAGAGCAATCGGGAATTTAACCCTGCACTGGAATTTCCGATTTCTGTGGCATTTAAGTCCAATGATTTTATCTTATATCAGATGTACCGAGAAGGTACATTGACAATGGATGATATTCGGCAGCTTCGGCGGGATGATAGAAAGCTGACTTATACAAAGCAACAGGCGGATAAATCTGTTGTATGCCGCAAAGAAGTCATAACAAAAGAACAGTTTGTTGAGTTGATTCAAGATGCAACTGTGCAAATCCTGTTCTAAAAAGTAGATAACATAGAATCAGCCTTGGTCTGGATGGAACAGATCAAGGCTGATTTTTTTATATGGTCGATTCGTGTTGATGAGATTTCGTTTGCTTTTGGTGCTGCATTTGTGCAGTATCAAGGATGTGATTTACATTTTCGCAGACCGTTTGTAATTCACGATGGTAGTCTTTGAAATACTGGTAGGTTTCGTATTGAGCGTTCTTCTGTTGCGTTAGCATTTTCTTTTCGGAACGCAAATCTTTCATGGTGGGGAATTTTCCGTCTGGTGAATTTTGCTTTAGAAATTGGAGGGCTTCCTCATATTTAGCAATTTCATCTGCGTGGCTCTGACGGAAATCTTTTTTGTTGGTGGATTTCAGAAGATCTGCATAGAGGGGTTTCGCAGAAAGATACTGCCCCAGATAATGAATCTGTTCGTTCACTTTCTTCAGTTTGACTTCTGTGAGCTTGGCATCGCTGCGGGCTTTTGCCATTTTTGATTGAATCGTATCTGTGGTATCCTGCAATTTTTCCTGGGTGTCATACCCATGCTCCTGAATGTAGGCAATCGTTTTAGCCATTTGCTGCAAATTGCTGATTTTTACTTTCTGGGCATAGGCTCGGCTTTGCTGCGCTTTAATGCAATTCTGTAAATCAACCACAAGACGCAGATCGGACTTGATGAACAGAATGGTGATCCCAAATAACGGAAAAGCAATCTCAGATCGCAGCCCTCAGCAGTGAAATCGAAGCAATCCAGAAAGTGATCGAGGAGCAGAAGAACACTCTGAAAGAGAAGAAGACTGCTCTGAAGAAGGCTGAAAAAGAAGTAGCAACCCTGGAAGCAAAGAAGACAAAGGCAGATGCTAAGGCCGCAGAGGAAGCTAAGAAGGCTGAAGCTGAGAGTGTGGTTAAGAAATTATTAGCCAGCGGCATGAGCGCAGATGAGATCCTTGAAAAACTGAAATAAACAAGAACCTAAGAAAAAATAAATGCCGTGTGTGAAACACAGGCTCCCCGGAGCTGAGGCGCACACGGTATATTTTGAAGACTGTTATATAGTTTATAACGGAAATAAAATAAGGACATAAACAAAAGAAATGGAGCGTGATACAAAATGAACTTATCAAAAATACATCATATTGCAATCATCGTATCTGACTACGAAGCAGCAAAAGATTTCTATGTGAACAAGCTGGGATTCTCTGTCATCCGAGAGAACTACCGCCCGGAGCGTAAAGACTGGAAGCTGGATCTGTGTGTCAATGAACACACAGAGCTGGAGATTTTCGCTGAGGAAAACCCGCCGAAACGTGTAAACCGCCCGGAGGCCTGTGGTTTGCGTCACCTTGCGTTCTGCGTTGATAGCGTGGAACAGACAGTGAATGAACTGGCAGAGGTAGGGATTGAATGTGAGCCAATCCGTGTGGATGATTATACCGGCAAGAAAATGACTTTCTTTCATGACCCGGATGGCCTGCCGTTGGAGCTGCACGAATGATTATGGGAGAGAAAAGAGCATATAAAGCCAGGAAATCCGGCGGTGGCCGGAAGAAGCTGAAGCCGGAGTACGATGCCGGGAAAAATCTGAAAGAACAGATGGAAAGTGCTGTGGCTCTTTATGATTCTGAGATGTCCTTGCAGGCCATCGGCGATGCTCTGAACCTAAATCCTATCAAAGTCCGGAAGCTCCTCATCACGGCTGGTGTGTATGAGTCGGATGTGGCGGAGAAGGTGCAGGACACTTTTGAAGAGTACCGAGAAACACAAGACTATAAAACCGCATTGCTATCAACCGCAGCAGCCCTTGACCTATCCAAAGCCTCAGTCACTACCGAGGTCGGCAAGGAGGCTAAGCAGAAAGAGAAAGAACTGAAACTTGGCTTAGAGGTATAGCTGTAATGGATGCCTTGGTGGATGACTATGGCGGAGATATCCCACTGTGGGAGAAAATTATGGGCAGGCAGGGGAGCAGTTCATAGACTATTTATCCACTTTTGCAATAGTCCTTTCGACATAGATATGACACTAAGAAAAACATTTTTTTGCGCGTAAGAGCAATATATTGACAAAAAAGATGTTTATAGTATTATTTTAAATGAAAGAGCATATACTGAAAGCAGTATTGGAGGTAATGAGAATGAAACGTCTTTCGTTAGTCGATTTAGCTGAAACAATAAAAAATAACAGAACAGAAAAAGGCATTACACAGGAACAACTTTGTGAAAAGACGGGAATCAACCGGAACATGATTGGGAGAATTGAACGAATGGATTATATTCCAACCATTCCGCAGCTGGAAAAGCTGGCAGAGGTTTTGGGCTTTGAAGTTGATAGACTGTTTGTTGAGAATAATCAGCCGACTGTTTTTACAGCGTTTAGAGGTTCCAAACTTTCAGATGAGGAACGAGCAGGAGCAGATCATTTAATGGAGATGATGCTTGCAGCACGACAGCAGATTATGCTGAGAAAGGCATTACACCATGAATAAGGATGTCGTATTGACCGAATTGCAGATTGATGAAATAAAAAAGGCTGCGGACAAAGAGCGAAGAAATTTCGGAATCATTGAAGCTCCGATTGCGGGCGGCCTGTTCATGCTGATTGAGCAGGAAGGAATTGCAATCTGTCAGTATCCGTTTCCGACTGATAAGAAATCTCATACGGATGCTAATATCACAAGATTTGAAACAGGATCCGATCAAATGATCTTTATTGGTCTGAACACAGCAATCTATTATGACGAACAGCTTTTTGCATTAGCCCATGAACTGTATCATTACATTACCAAAACAGGTAAAGCGTATGAAACAGACATGGATGAGGAAGATAAGCGGACGGAGAAGATGGCAGACCGCTTTGCGGCAGAACTTTTATTACCAAGCAAAACCTTGAACCACATGGTAATAGAGCAATTCAAAACTTCTTGCTTGAAAAAAGTTACCAACCTTCGGCTTTTGCGATTTATTGCAAGACTGCAGAGCGAGTGGTGGTTGCCATACCGCGCCTTGGTGCTTCGTTTGAATGAAGAGAAGTATATCACAGATGAGCAAGTAGATATGCTTTTCAAAATTGATGACCGCGATAAAGAAAGCATCTATGGAAAGATTTTTTACAGTATTGCTCCAGGATGCTACACAAAATTGAATACGATCACTCGGAGAACGGATATTTCAAACTGGGTGTTGGAAACATTTATTATGAACTTTGAGGATGGTAGTCTGACAGAAGATGAGTTCGTTAAGCTTTTGGATTTATTTGGCAAGAAGCCAGATGACTTTGGCTTCGATTTGACAGTGGATGACACTGATCTTGATGAACTGAAAGAACTCTTTGAAGGCGGTGACGCAGATGAGAGTTGATGTAGAAAAGAAGAATCCAGCATTGGAAAGCTTATTTGGTGATCCAGAGCAGACGATATTTCTGGATGCAAATTTTTTTATTCCACCAGATAGAAGCAGAATGGGAACGAAGCCGATTCCGTTTTTGAAGTTTTGCGAAATTTGGCTCGACCCGATTTTTGATGCCTTTCCAAACTTGGCAATTCACGAATCAGTTTATCATGAATTGGTTGCTGATGCGGTAAAGAAATATGCAGATGAGCGTCAGTCAGAAAATCCATCCCGTTTGCGTGTTTATAAAGATGCGGAACTGAATGAGGCGGAACAGGCTCTGATGCAGGCATATATTTCAAAGCTTGCAGAGTATTCACAGTACATACCGGAAATGGATAATGCAAAAGACAGGGGCGAAGTAAGAACACTGTCCTTTATGGCGGTAAGGAGATTCCTGTATTTTGCGGCGAATGATACTCTGCCAATGAACTTGATTCGGAAAGCGGACGAGCTGCATACAGGGCTGAGCGAGATGGAACTTCTGTAAATATACGATGTGATATATTATTTGTACTGTATTGGAAAATATCCGGCAGAGGGATTGCGGCTTCTGTACAAGTATGAGTATTATTTGACAAAGCAGGAAAAGAAAACGAATCTTGCATGGGGAGAGTTTATTGAAAAAATGAATGCTCTTTATGGGAAAAATCAAGACCAGAAAGCATGATACGTTAAGATAGCAAGTACAGCATCAAGAAAGCCACCATAGGCTTGTCTAACAAATGGGTAAGCTTACGGTTTACTCCATCCAGGTGAAATTTGCTGTGGAGCATCATGTTCCCATTTTCATCAAGGAGCGGTTTTAGATGTCGTTCATCGTGCTGATATTTCAAATAGCAGACAGAGGAGTGTCCTGCATCTATGGGATACTCTTATCGTTTTGAGTTGATTAATGTGCCGGACAAGGTAAAAGAAAAAATGACTTGAAAAAGTAAATTCCAGTGCAGAGGTGGGGGTGCGGACAAAAAGTTGGACTCTTGCACATCGTGATTAACGATGAAATACACAAAAGAACAAATAGCTACCGCATTACAGCTGCTGGGTTCTAC
>JAGZZT010000003.1 GCA_018377235.1 Clostridium sp. | reverse complement strand
TATCGGAAACTCTGTCTTCTCCGGCCCGGTCTGGGACAGCGGATAATGATTGGCCTGCCAGCCGTCATCCGGATTATACTGGGGGCCTGTCAGATACTCCGCCACATGCCCGCTTGGATCCGCATAATTCAGCGGACTGTTCTTCACATAGGCGTACCGGTTCAGCGTCAATGGTTCTGTGATATCTCCCAGATACGTATCTTCCTGGAAGAATCTTCCCTTATCTGCATTATAGTATCTTGCGCGCAGGTATTCAAGGCCGGTATTGGGATTATAGCTCTCTGCGCGGTAGCCGTAGAAATCTGTATGGCCTTCTCCTCCAAGCTCCATGCGCCCGTAGGGATCGTACTGGTACACGTCTGTCACCATTCCGTTATACCACGTATTGGCTGTGACGCTTCCCTGGCCGTCATACAGGTAGTAGCTCATCTCGTCATGGTTTACGTCCCTGGCCTCGTTCCAGATATTGTTCCGGGACAGGCGGCTGCTTCCGGCATAGGTATAGGACTCCGTATCAAAGCCTGTGTTGATATTAAAGGCAGTGAGGACTTCTGCATACTCCCGGTTGGTATCGTTCACATACTCCGTTAAGTCATAAGCCCGGCCTGTGGCTGAGCAGATATATCCGAACAGCTCTCCTTCTGCAGTCAGGCTTCCGTCCTCGTTATGGCTGTGCTCCGGCATGAATATCTCGCCGCTTACGTTCTTTCCATAGCCGCACTCTGCATCTGGATTGTAGTTCAGCTGGAAGGCTCTGTTTCCGTCTCCGTCATAGGTGGAAGCCATGAGAAGCTTCTGGGGATCGCTGACTGCCTTCAGCCTGTTTTCTGTATCGTACTGGTAGGTCACCTCCGGTTTGTTCTTAAAACACTCTCTGAGCAGATTTCCATTGGCGTCGTAGGTGAAGGTATACTCTTTTGTCAGGTTGCCTTCCCGTTTCTTCGCTGCCGTCATCTGATTGTCGTCATTGTAGGTATAGCGGATCTGCCAGGATTCCAGATAGCTGTAAAGCTTTTCCTTCTTCGCAAAGGTGCGGTTTCCTGCCTCGTCGTATTCGTAGGTATACGTCGTCTTGTCGAAGGCTCCCTTGCTCTCCTGGCAGGTCAGCAGCTGCCCATTTTCGTCGTATGTAAACCTCCGCTCCGTAGTTTCCCACTCTGGATTCTGATTCTGCCATGGATTTGTGGAAGCATGGATACAGGGATCCAGCTCTCCGCCCTGATGGCCGTAGTCCTTATTGGACGTAAACAGACATTCCTTTGCCGTTTCTTCAATAATCAGGCCGCCATCGTCGTAGGTATACTGGTAATCAGAGATGAGAAAGCCGCAGACGCAGGTATTCTTCGCCTCCAGAACCTGATTTCTGGCATTGTAGGTATAGGAGCTTACCGTTCCGTCAGGCCTCCTCACCTGAGTCAGGCGGTTCAGCGGATCATACTCGTAGCTGGTTTCCCGTCCATCCCGGTCTGTCAGCCTGGTAATATTGTCATTCTTATCGTACTCATAGGACACCCGTTTTCCGTCTGGATAGATGACAGCTCCCAGGTTGTCGGCCTCGTCGTATTCGTAGGAAACGGTCTTTCCGGAACCGTTGACAGCTGTTTTTAACCGTCCCAGGCTGTCGTAGGTATAGCTGCTGCCTCCTGTGATGTCCTCCATGGAAATGCGCTGTCCCATAGAGTTATATCCCATCTGTACCGGATGATCGCTCTCCTCCCCCTGGGCGTCCTCGTATTTCTTATCCGCCAGGGCGTTCAGAGTATCATAGTCGTACCGGATTCGGCTGCCGCCTGGGTTCAGTTTCTGGATCTGCCGTCCGCCTGCATCGTACTCATACGTTTCTTTTCTGCCCATAGGGCTGGTGAGGGAGGTCAGATTTCCTTCCAGATCGTAGGTATAGCTGGTTACACGATCCTTCGGATCCGTCATGGTCAGGATATTTCCCATCACATCATAGGTATAGCTTGTTTTCCGATTCATCGGATCGGTAACAGACGTCAGATTGTCCAGAATATCATACTGGAACCGTGTATGCAGTCCCTTCGTATCTGTCCTCTGAATGATATTTCCGTGGGGATCGTACTCATACTGTTCCATCAGCCCCATTTTATCTGTCACAGCCGTGACACGGCTGCCCGGATCATAAGCAGTTTTCACGCTCTGTTTCAGCGGATCTTTTCCCTCTGTCTGCCGGTTATCCTTATCATAGGTATAGCTGTAAACATATCCCTTGGGATCTGTCAGACTGATCACATTATAATTTTTATCGTAGGTTACTGCAGCAGTTCTCTCCCCTGGTTTTGTTCTGGAAAGAAGACGGCCCGCCAGGTTGTAGGTATATTTCGTGGCCTTTCCTTCTGGATCTGTCTGCCCGATCAGCTGATTGGCCAGATCATAAGAGCTGATCCAGGTGTAACCGGACGGATCCGTCACAGAAGTCTGATTGCCCCGCTCATCATATGCAAACTGAGTAACACCGCCTTTGGCGTTCGTAGAGGAGGTCATCCTGTGCATACTGTCGTACTTGTAGGAAACGGTGCGGCCCAGGTTGTCTGTTTCTTCTGTCACATTGTTGGCCAAATCGTAGGAAAACGCCTGATTCAGCCCCAGCGGCGTGATCATTCCAGTCAGGCGGTGCACCAGATCATACTCGTATGTATAGACTCCGCCATTTTTCTGAGTAAGCTTTGTCACCTGACGGTTTAAATCTACCTGGTAGAGGATCGTATTTCCCGCCGGATCTGTTTCGCTGGTAAGCTCGTCATGCTTGTCATAGGTGTAAGCAGTTTTTGCCCCCTTAGGCGAGATTGTCTCTGTAAGATTTCCCATCGCGTCGTAGCGGTTCTCTGTAACCAGGCCGTTCGGATCTTTTTCCTTTGTCATCCGTCCCAGAGCGTCGTAGCGGTATTCGCTTCTGCTTCCCTCTGGAGTCGTCTGGCTTAGCAGACGCGACAATTCGTCATACTCATAGGAAGAAAGGTTTCCCCTTCCGTCTGTGAGAGCAGTCAGGCGGTTCAAAGCGTCATAGGCGTAGGAGGTTTCTGCCCCTTCTCCGTCTCTGGAAAGAAGCAGATTTCCCACTGAATCATAAACGTATTCCTCTGCCGCGCCGATTGGATTTACCTGGCGGATTACCCGGTTCAGCTGATCGTATTCGTAGGTATAGACAGCCTCTCCCGGCTCTGTGTTTTTAATCAGATTTCCTGCTCCGTCATACTCATAAGTCCATACGGTTCCGTCTGGCTGAATAATTTTTGTAATCCGGTCAAGAACATCGTATTCATACCGCGTCTCCGCCTGCCCAAAGTCTCTGCGGCTGACCAAACGCCCAAATCTGTCGTACTCATAGAAAGCAGTCCGTCCTATGGTATCGCTCTGCCAGATCAGATTTCCCATTTCATCATACCCGTAGAGCATCGTATTTCTGGCTGTGTCCTTTGTCTTCGTGACGCGGCCCATCTCATCATAGGTATAGAAAGTAACGACTCCCGCCTCGTCTGTGCTCTTCACTAGCTGGTTATTGGCATCGTACTCCATGAAAACCCGATCCCCGTCAGGCATGAGGACTTCTGTCATATTTCCATTTTCATCGTAGACAGTCTCATACTGATAATCCAGGGCGTCTGTAACGGATATCGGCTGATTCAGCTCATCGTAAACCAGCTTTGTTTCTCCTTTTAAAGCGTCTGTTATCTGAGTAACATTGCCCACTGCATCGTATTGATAGGTAGTGACAGAGCCCATAGCATCAGTCTGGGCCTTCAATTCTCCAATCGCGTCATAATAGCAGCTGAAGCTGTGGCCGTTAGCGTCCGTCGTCTTCTTTGCATGTCCGTTTAAATCGTACTCTGTGGCTGTAACTCCATCCAGAGCGTCCGTCATCTTCGTCAATCTGGCTGCCCCGTCATAGCTATAGGAAGTTTCGTTCCCCAAAGCGTTTATCTCTGAAATCTGATTTCCCGCTCCATCGTAGGTATATTTCGTCTCATTTCCCAGCGGATCCGTGATCTTTACCAGCTGGTTGTTACGGTTATAGGCAAAAGTATACTCCCTTGTCTCATCGTCCCAGAGGCGGATCATGTTTCCGTTTCCGTCATAGCGAAGCTCTGTGACAAGACCACTTTCTGCTGTCATGCGGATTAGGCGTCCGTTTGAATCGTACTGGAAGGTCTGTGTGGTTCCATCCGGATTCTTCTTAGAGAGAATACGTCCGTTTTTGTCATACTGGCAGCTGGTCTGATATCCCAGTGCGTCAGTGGAGGAAACTGGAAGGCCCGTCACTTTGTCGTACTCTGTCTGAGCGGCATTTCCCCTGCGGTCTGCTGTCTCTATCTGATTTCCTCTGGCGTCCAGCGTATAGGAAACGGACTGCCCCTTTGCGTCTGTCATCCGAATCAGACGGTTTCTGCTGTCGTAGGCATAGGAGGTGGTACGTCCCAGCGCGTCCGTTTCTGAAATTTTATTGTAGATGCTGTCATAGGCATAAGTCAGAGTGTTTCCCAGCGCATCAGTCCCGCTGAGAATATTGTGCATGGGATCATAGGTAAAGCTGGTTTTTGCTCCCATCGGATCAGTGATAGACAGAACCTCTCCTGCCGGGCTGTACTCGTAGACTGTGGTTCCTCCGTCTCCTGCTGTTTCCTCCACATTCCAGCCATTTTCATTGTAGCTGCGGCTTACAGTGTATCCGGCTCCGTCTGTCTGAGTTAAAAGACGGTTCATGGCATCGTAGGTAAAACGGGAGGTAAATCCTTCCGGATCTGTCTTTTCAATCACAACTGCTCCGTCATAGACAAAGGACTCTGTTCCTCCATTGGGATCTGTAACAGAAACCAGGCGGCTCTGCTCATCATAGGCATAGGCAGTCACATTTCCCATGGGATCTGTCTTTGTCAGGCAGTTTCCTTTTTCATCATAGGTGTAAACAGTGATATTTCCTTCCCAGTCGGATGCAGTCAGAGGCTGATTCTGTTCATTGTAGGTGTAGGTGCGGACTGCTCCGTCCTCTCTGGTCTCTGTCAGGAGATTTCCAGCCGTGTCATAGGTATAGGAGATTACAGCGCCTGCTTCGTCTGTCTCTGAAGAGCGGTATCCATCCTCTCCATAGGTATAGGAAACCTGGCTTCCATCTGGGTATTCAATCCGGACAGTGCGGTACTGGGCGTCATAGTAATAGTTTGTCTCATGGCCATTATTGTCCGTTACAGACGTACATCCTTCTGTGTAAGAAAGCTCTGCCTGATTACCATTTCCGTCGGTCTGTCGGATCACACGATTCTCACTGTCGTAGACGTTCTGCGTTACACAGGTTCCGTTTTCATCGTACCAGGCAGTCATCCGATGATTTTCATCGTACTCATATCGGCGGGTATCTCCAGCCTGGTTCGTGTACTGAACCAGGTTTCCGTCCTCGTCGTATTCATAGCTTACTCCGGTATGATCCGGCAGTTCAATTGCTGTAATTCTTCCTTTTTCGTCCATGGAAATGTCCAGCAGCTTTCCAGTTGGGGATTTGATCTGGAGCAGATCGTAATCTTCGCTGTAGACGAAAGATGTTCTCCGTCCCTGCCTATCTTCCCGGTACTGGAGAAAGCCCTGAGAATCAAAAACGCTGGCGGTTCCATCCGTCTCTGTTACCTTCCATCCGGCACAGGCAGGAGGAGCGGCGTCTCCCTTTTTCTCCCACACATCTGCGTCCAGCTCCTGATTCTGTTCAGGTTCTTTTTCCTCTGCATCAGAATCGCTGGCTCTTGGAAGTCCTGTTACCAGAGTTTTGGCTATAAACTGGCTGGCTTCCAGCTTTCTTGACACAGCTTCTTTCTCCAGATCTTCTGCTGTGACAATCTCCTCTGCGTCTGAATCTGTGGCTGTATCCAGCTCTATCGAATCCATCGGTTCCAGTGTCTGCCCATATCCCTCCGGCGCCTCGTAGACATCTCCATTCTTATAAAATGGAATCCCTTTTCCGTCGTCTCTCTTGTACAGAATCGTGCCGTCCGGCAGAATCGACAGATGACCACCAAGTTCTGAACTCCAGCCATAACCAAATTCATTATGATACTCAGGAAGAGCAGAATTATAGCTTCTGGTCACACCGAACGCGCCGTTCAGCTCCGGGATAGAAAAATCCTCCTGAGTCATATAAAAGCTGCCTGTATTAAAATTAATAGGCTCTAATCCCAGTTCACAGTTAATATTCGCGCCTGCTAACAGATTCTTCAGCAAAAGTTCCTCCAACGGAGTCAAATTATCCTGATAAGAATACGGCTCTGCTGTCTCTGGATTTCGAATAAACAGGATGCTCTCTGCCTCCGCCAGCTGATTTCTGTACAGATGGTTGTCTTTTGCAATCGTATTGGGATTCACTCCGTAATGTCTGGCAATCCGGCTCACCAGATCGTGCTGCTGTACCTCATAGAGCAGGAATTCATCGCTGGGCTCCGGAGTCACCGTAATAGAATCCGCTTCTTTATCTATCGTTCCATCCTCTTTTAATGGATATCCTTCTGCTGTTCCTTCCACATAGTAAATGGTATCAAGCTCCAGATCCTCCAGAAGCCAGCCCTCTTCTGCCTGCCAGTTGGAAACCTTCCCTGCCTCATAGTCATGTTCCAGTCCCGCCAAAGTGAAGTCTGGGTAGATAAAGCTTCCTTCTGCTGTGCAGATTCCCTCAGAAACAGAATTTTCTCCTTCCTTTTCCACTAATTCCCATGAAATTTCTGCTTCTTCCTGAGTTCTGCCGTGAGTAAGGACGCCGGAAGATGTCACGCCTCCTATCTCTGTCTCTCCAATAGACGGAGATACGTCAATCGTGGTATTGTTCAGATCCATGGATTCCTGCTGAAGCTCTCCCTCCCAGACCAGGGTGATTTTCGGTCCCTGAGAAGAATTATAGGTGTTGGAGAACGTCTCTGCCTTCATTCGGTACTCAGGAGGCGTGCTCCCATCCGCTTCCACCTGGGCCTTTAACATGAAACCGCCCTGCGGCTCTGTTTTGGCAATCCAGGCATTCATCACCTCAGTAAAATCAAAGGATACCGTGTTTCCCGCCCCTGCGCTGTTTGCAAAGATCTGTCTTCCTGGCTCAGTACTGACAGCTGGCTTTGAATTCCAAGTGACAGTATAGGCGTTCCACCCTTCCACCGGAAATCCCAGCTCCAGCACAGTATTTCCCTGACTGTTATCCGTCTCCTGGTGAAGTTCCAGCACTGCTTCTGTACAGACTGCGCCAGAATTTAAAATATCCTGCATATTAGCGTCGTCAAACATATTGACAGCCAGATACTGGCGGCAGTTCTTCATGGAACTGTCCACATATCCCACGTAAGAGGGACTTCCCCAGTCATAATGAGCCGACGGTCTGCCCTCAGATACCGTGCATAGAATCAGCTCATTTGATGGAACGAGGGAGCTGGGATCAATGCGCACCGGATATTCTCTGTCCTCGTCCTGAAGCCACTTTTTATCGGCTTCCACCGTTACGGTTACCCGATCCTTCTTTCCCGATATGCGAAGTTCCAGGTCATCGCTTCTCTCTCCGTCGTCATCTTCCATAAAAGGAGCGTCCAGCATAAAAGCAGGCGTTTCCTCGTTCTTCTGGTAAACAGCAACCGCATTTCCCTCTTTTTTCGCTGTCATGCCGGGTATTTCCAACTCATAGACAAAGGTAGTCCGCTCTGACGGTTCCATCAAAATGATATCTTCCTTCAGCGTATTGCCGATAATCGTATACTGATAATCGACGTTTTCATACACCTCATTGAAACGGATGGCATTTCCTTCCACCGCACTTTTTCGGAAGTTTCCTCCCTTGGGGAGCAGCTCCATCTCTGCCTCCCCGTTTTTCAGTCGAATGCCTCTGGATGAGGAGGGCCGGCTTGGAATCTGAATTTCCAGCTCTCCTGCAGTGTTGGCCAGATCGGAGGAGGATATCATGTAATCCATAAAACCTTCTTCTGCCGCCGAATCTTCCTCTATGTCAGAATCCTGCTTTCCGGCATCTGAACCTGTCGCTTTCCTGTATTCCTCTGTATCCGTCCCAGGTTCCGCGTCTGTCTCATCCATTTTCTCAGACTCCTTCTCCTCCTTCTCAAGGCGTCTTTTCTCCTTCACGGTAATCAAAGTATCATCTGTCTGGCCGATGGTTCCGTCTTCTTTTTCATAGAGACCTGAATAACCGCCGATAACTGTAGTGTACTCTTTGTCTCCCGTCCGATAAGTGCGCATAAAATCAGAAAACTGAACCAGTTCCCCGTCTGGCTCCTCGCTTTCTAAGGCGTCGTAAAACTCTTCCGGTGCGCGCAGCTCCTCTTCTACAGGAAGTTCCTCCTCCAGAGGAATTTCTTCTAACGGCTCTGCCGGTTTCTCCTCTAGCTCTTCTTCTGGTTCTTCTGGAAATTCTTCCTCTTCTGGAGCCTCAGGTTCTTCTGAGTCCTCTTCGCTTCCTTTGGAAGGCTCTTCCGGCTGCTCCAATGTTTCGTCCTCTTGTCCCTCTGAGGAATCCTCTGATTCTTCCGGCAGTTCCGGCTTTCCCCCCTCCTGTTCTTCCGAAGAATTCTCTGATTCTTCTGGCTTCTCCTCAGACTCTTCTTTATCTGCCGAGGGTTTATCCGATTCTTCTGGCTTCTCCTCTGGCTCTCCTTTATCTTCCGAGGGCTTATCTGATTCTTCTGGCTTCTTCTCAGACTCTTCTTTATCTGCTGAAGGTTCCTTATCCTGTCCCCCTGAAGAATCCTGTTTCTTCTCTGACTCTTCCTTTTCCTGCTTTTCTGCCTCTTTTTCTTCCGTTTTTCCTGTTCCTGAATCCTCATTTTGATTCAGACTGGAAATTCCTGCCTCCTGAAGGCTCAACGGAGCAGGGCGTGAAAAATCTACATAGCGCGGCGCATTTTTCACCTGTTCTGCTGCCTCAGCTGCCAGAACCGATGTGCTGGGCGCTGTCAAAGAAGCCACTAATATCCAGCTTACTATTTGTTTTACTGTCTGCCGTTTTCGTCTTTTTCCCATACCGTTTCCTCCCATGTGTTTTCTTTCAGCCAGGCTGAACTCGGCTGAATTTCAGCTGTTCACAGTTGTTCTTATAAGCTCTATTCTAGGTTCGCTTATTTCTTTTTCAACACATTGGACAAAATTATACGGTTTTAGTTCCTGTTTTTGCATACATTTACCAAATTCGGATAGTGTTTTTCTGGCGCAAGTATGTCACTTGGGAAATCTGGCTCGGAAAAATTTTTCCTTCTTTTCCTGAAAAAGCTTTGATTTACTTCTCGCTATCTGAAATTCTCCTGCTGTCTCCTCCAGCTTCAAGCTCTTAGACGTACATCGCATCAGATATTCAAAGTTAATAATATAGCTGTCATGAGGACAGGCGAAGCCGTATGGCTCCAAACGGCTGCAGATATGTTCCAGCCGTTCAGGGCAGCGCACATCCGGATATTGGCCATCCATCCCGCGCTTCAATCCATAAAGACGGCATGCTTCCTCCGTCATATGGATTCTGGTGCTTTTTTTATATTTTTCAATATAAATAATATGGCAGGCTCGAACAATCAGCTGTTCTCTGTGAACGCTGGCTATCAGCGACGGAATTCTTCCATTCGCTGTCAGCTGAATCAGAGCCGCCTGAATATATTCGTCTGCTTTTACAAGCGAAAGATGCTTTGTCATATAACGAAACGGCTGCAGCTCAAAGATTTCAAAAGGAGGCCGTTCCAGGCTCGTATAAATAACAAGAGGAATATTGGGATCCCTGCGTCTAAGCTTCTCAGCTGCCTCTACTCCACTCATTCCAGGAAGTTCGATATCTAAAAAGATAAGCGAAAATACAATCTCACTCATACCCTCTAAGAGTTCTTCTCCCGAATCATATTCATAAATGCAGAGTTCTATTTCTGATTTTCTCGCCCATATCCGCTCAGTTAGTTTATCTCGTTCCTGCTTTCTGCCGCCGCACACTGCTATTTCATACATAATTTGCTCCCCTATAACAATAAATAAGTCTATTTATTATATACACGTATCCAGAGGAGCAAACGAGTCAAAAAGTTTTTTTTAAACGCTATGTATCATGTTGACAGAAACTGGATTTTAGACGATTTAAGCGCATTAAACGGAAGTACGAACATCCTCTCTTTGATTATGGACAAATATGAATTGCTGGATGACAGGCATAAAAAATTTGTGGAAAATCAGATTAATGAACTGCTGAAACGCAAAATATGGAGAAAAAACATCATATGACGAAGTAAGAGATTCTACTTTCAGAAACGAAAAAAATGCCTGCTTTCCTGCCAGCAGAACAAAAAAAATGCAGCTGGACATTTTTTCATCGTTGATATCAGGCGTGTAATCCACTGCCACTGCAATCCGATCCGGTTTTCCTTCTATTTCAATTGTGTTCGTGCTTACCCCCACCATCATCTTCCCAAAAGAAGTCGCATAGTAGCTGACATTGGTCTTATGCTCCTCAAATACCATATGGGTCTTGGCTAGTCCGTTTTTAATTACCTCCACATTGCCGTTCTCCCCGTCTGCCTCCGCTGTATGAATGCCCCGGACGCTGACCAGAACATCTTTCGTCATAGTTGTGTCTTCTCTGTTTCTCTCTCACTCATTTTTCTAGTTTCCTTAACCTCTCCCGGCAGGATGGCTGTGGCGAAATCTTTAAAGCGCTCTGCCATGTCGCTGACGTAAAACTGATTTTTCTCTCCTTCTCCTGTCTCGCTGCAGTCTAAGCCTTTTTCCTTTAACAGACCGCGCAGCTCCATGGCCGTCTCGTAGGCAGAATTGATAAAGATCACATCCACCAGAGAAACAAACAAAGGGCACTGCTTTCCTGTCACTTCAATATCGGGATTCATCTGTTTATCCCTGTGCATTTTTTATAAGAGAATACCTGCCACTATCAAAACGGCTCCAAGAATGCCTTTCGCAGTCATAGTCTCTCCCAGAAAAACCATTCCCAGAACAGCAGCTGTAACCGGATTCAGAGCGCACAGCATTCCTGCCCTCTCCGCTGTTGTCCTGCTCTGGGCATAGGGCTGAAGGGTAAAGCCGAATACGCTGCAGACAATAGCCAGATAAAGAAGGTATCCCCACTCCATTCCAGCTGCTGGAAGAGCAGGAGTTTCAAATATAAAAGCTGCAGCCATAGCCAGAACTCCAATGGTTCCAACCTGGTAAATCCCAATCCGCAGCGGATCGCCTTTTCCTCCTATTCTGGAAATCAGTATAATTGTCGCTGCATAAGCCACTGCTGACAAAATCCCATACAAGTCTCCTATGTTGAAATCAAACCCTTCTGGATTAAGTTTGAGAAGGGCTATTCCCACAGCGCTCATGGAAACAGCGGCGACCGTTTTCCGGGACGGCAGCTTTCTGTTGATTACTGCCAGCAGAATGGGAACGAAAATCACAGCCATATTTTCTTCAAACGAAACAGAGACAGATGACGTGTGCTTAAGGCCGGAAAGTTCCAGGCACATGACTGTAAAAAGACAGGCTCCTACGAGTATGCCGTATGTAACATCTTCTTTTTTTGTCGCTTTCAAATACTTAAAGCTGATTGCAAGCAGAACTGCAAACGCCAGCAGAGACCGCAGCCCCAGCAGTGTAAACTGCCCCATCGTTTCCAGCAGAAGTTTTGAAAACATATAAGAAGTTGCCCTGGCAGTTATCAAAGCCGCCAGCAGAACTTCCGCCGCGCCCCTGCTTTTCAGTATTTCTTTTTTCATATCCATATCAACCACCTGTATTTTGAATCATTTCCTTGTTCAAAAACATTGTAATATGATATTATGATTGCGTAAAGTGAATATCTCTCATGATATATTTGACAAAAAATCAAAGAAAGGAAGGAAATATGATTGAAGATAAGTATAATGTACTTCTAACTGTACTGGATGAGGGCAGTTTATCCGCTGCAGCGGACAAACTTGGATATACTCCTTCCGGCATCAGCCGGATGATTGCTTCTCTGGAAGCTGACACAGGACTGATCCTGCTGCAGCGCAGCAAAGCCGGAGTAACAGCCACAAAAGCATGCTCTGAACTCCTTCCCATCATCAGGAATATCGCCTTCTGCTGTGAGCAGTACCGCCAGACGGCTTCCAAAATAAAAGGACTCGAAATCGGAACCGTAACCATAGGAACCTCCTATGTCTTTTATTACCGCTGGCTGGCTGATATCATTGCCCAGTTTCATAAAATACATCCAGGTATTGAGGTGCAGCTGATTCTCAAAAACAGCACAGAGCTGACAAATGACGTTCTGTCCCACAAAACAGATCTGGGTATTGTAAGCCAGAGAAACAGTCCCGCAGACTGGATTCCTCTCTGTGAAGATCCGCTGGTTGCCTGGGTTCCTGAAAACAGCCCCTACATAGACTATGGCTTCGTCCCAGCCGAGGCTTTTTCCCAGGAGCCTTATATTGGCTCCTATCCCGAAGAAGACACCGATAATGCCCGCTATTTCAAAAAACACAACATTCATGTAAATATAAAATATTCTGTCAATGATATCTATGCCGCCTACTGTCTTGTAGAGGCTGGACTGGGAATCACCCTGATCAATCGCTTAATCACAGGAGACTGGAAGGGATCTGTCCGCGTCCTTCCAGTCAGGCCTGCAGAATGGATACCTATCGGCATCATTTCATCTCCAAACCAAGCCATGACTCCAGCTGCCTGTGAGCTGCTGGACTTTATAAAAAAAAGAAGCGCTACAGATAATCTGCACTTTCAGGATTTTATCTGAGAAAGCTCATGGCTGGCCCCAGCCTTTTTGCAGCCATGCTGGCCAGAAAGCACAGGAACAAATCTCCTGCTGCTGTCAGCAGAAAACAGTTTACAAATACTACCCCTGCAGAAACCGGCATGTGAATCACATAATTGCTGAGAAAATAAAAATAAAACATACCGCACAGGTACATAACTGTGAAGCCGCAGAGAGACGCCGCAAACAGCCGCCTCATCTTAAATCCTCTGTCCTTAAAGCGGGAGTAGACGGTTCCCGTCACCCAGGCAGCCGCTGCAAATCCCAGAAGGAACCCAAAGGTGGGACGCAGCAGATAAGCAGGGCCTCCCCCTGCTGCGAATACCGGCACTCCCGCCAGTCCTACCGCTAAATATGTCAGAACGCAGAAAAACGCCTGCTTTCCTCCCAGCAGAAGCCCTGCCAGCAGAACGAAAAAAAACTGCAGGGTAAAGTTCATGGGGAAGGGCTGTACTGGAATGCTGATTTTTATAAACGCACCCACCGCGATCAGGGCGGTGAACAGGCCGTTCACCGCAATTTCATAGATACCTGGTTTTATAGCAGCCTCTCTCTGTTTTTTTATCATAGGTACTCCTTTCTGCCGCATGCAGCCCTGAAAAAATGCTTAACTGGAAGTAAGGTGAAAATCTGCTTTCTCCTTGGACTGGATATCAATAGAAATCCTGCAGCTGGACATTTTTTCATAGTTGACATCAAGCGTGTAGTCCACTGCCACTGCAATCCGATCCGGTTTTTCTTCTATTTCAATTGTATTCGTGCTTACTCCTACCATCATCTGGCCGAAAGGCGTAGCGTAGCAGCTGACATTCGTCTTATTTTCCTCAAATACCATGTGGGCCTTCGCTGGTCCGTTTTTAATTACATCTACCGTTCCGTCTCCAATTCTGATTGTACTGCGGATAGCCTTGTCGTATCCCTCCACCAGTTCGTCATAAATGACATAATGCTTATTGTTTTTATAGTAGTAGGTTCCGGCTGTGATTACCTCCACATTGCCGTTCTCCCCGTCTGCCTCCGCTGTATGAATGCCCCGGACGCTGACCAGAACATCTTTCGTCATAGCTGTGTCTCCTCTGTTTCTCTCTCACTCATTTTTCTAATTTGTATCTGCTCTTGTTTTATGCTCTTCTATTCCTGCCCTGAGCCTGTCTTTAATACTCTTCAATGTTAATTTTTTTTGTTTCCTTAACCTCTCCCGGCAGGATGGCTGTGGCGAAATCCTTAAAGCGCTCTGCCATGTCGCTGACGTAAAACTGATATTTCTCTCCTTCTCCTGTCTCGCTGCAGTCCAGGCCTTTTTCCTTTAACAGGCCGCGCAGCTCCATGGCCGTTTCGTAGGCAGGATTGATAAGGGTCACATCCTCTCCCATCAGCCTTCCAAGCGTGGAGCGGAGCAGAGGGTAATGAGTGCAGCCCATCACCAGGGTGTCAATGTATTTCTCCTTCAGGGCGGCCAGATACCGCCCTGCTATCTCGTCTGTGACAGAGTCATGGAGAAGTCCCTCTTCCACCAGGGGGACAAACAAAGGGCACGGCTTTCCCGTCACCTCAATATCGGGATTCATCTGTTTCATCAGTTCCGTGTACACGCCGCTTCTGATTGTAGCTTCTGTTCCAATAATTCCAATTTTTCCGTTTTTTGTCGCTTTCACAGCCGCCTTAGCCCCTGCATGGATCACACCGATAATCGGGATATCCAAATCCTTCTCTACAGTCTCAAGAGCGCAGGCTGTAGCTGTGTTGCAGGCAATGACAATGGCCTTAACCTCTTTGGTCCGCAGAAATCGGATAATCTGCCTGGAATATCGGATAACCGTATCCTGGGATTTCGTTCCATAGGGAACTCTCGCTGTGTCTCCGAAGTATACCAGCCGTTCCATAGGCATCTGACGCATAATTTCTCTGGCTACTGTAAGTCCTCCTACTCCAGAATCAAAGACTCCTATCGGCGCATTTCTATCCATCTCTTTCTCCTCCCTGAAGGGCTGCTGCCCTCTAGGCCTCGTACCGGGCCAGGCCGTTTTCAATCAGGCGTGTAATCAATTCTGTCTTTTCAATGCCCTCTGCCTCAAACAGCATGGGATACATACTGATAGCAGTAAAGCCTGGAAGAGTATTGATCTCGTTAAATACCGCTTCGCCTTCTTCTGTCACAAAAAAATCTACTCTGGAAAGCCCATAGCCGTCCACTGCCCGGAAAATCCGCTTTGCCGCCTCCCTGACTTTCTCGGCAGCCCTGCCTGGCAGAGGTGGATTAACCACTGTTCTGGATTCTTCATTATAATATTTTGCTTCAAAATCATAGAAATCTGCAGCGGCCAGAATCTCGCCTACACCGGAGGCAATGACCTCTCCATTTCCCCCGCCGAACACAGCGCACTCAATTTCATGGCCCACAATCATCTCCTCTACCAGAATCTTTCGATCGTGTCTGGCTGCTTCTGTCAGGCCTTTCTCAAGCTCTTCCCTGCAGGAGGCCTTGGACACGCCTCTGGATGATCCGGCATTGGACGGCTTGATAAATACAGGATAGGAGAATTTTTCCTCCACCCGTTTTACTACCGTTTCCATGCAGGACAGCTCCCGGCGCATCACAGGTACATAGTCTGCCTGACGGACTCCCAGGTCATCTACAATGATTTTTGTGTATAATTTATCCATGGAAACAGCAGACGCCAGAACACCGCAGCCCACATAGGGGAGCCGCGCCAGCTCGAAGAGACCCTGCACAGTTCCGTCCTCTCCATACAGTCCGTGGAGCACCGGGAACACCACATCCACCTTTCTTTTCTCCACTCCTCCTTCTTTTAAAAGGAGCACGCACTGCTCTGTAGCATCTGGAGAAAGCACAGCCTGCACTGTTCCCTGCCGCCAGCTTTCATCCTGAATCGCTGCTGCATCCTCTGTATAAAGCCATTTTCCCTCTTCTGTAATGCCGATAATCAGCACTTCATATCTGCTTCTGTCTATGTGGTTAATTACATTGACGGCTGACATGCAGGACACAATGTGTTCTGAGGATTGGCCGCCGAATAGAACGAGCACCTTTGTCTTCATCTATTTTTCCTCTTTTCTGATACTTTCTTAATTGACAATTTTCAAAATATTTCTTCTGTGGAAACTGTTTAAATTATATCACGCCTGTCAATACTTAGAACATCAAAACAGCAGCTGCCAAACATTTTGGGAGGTAATCATGAAATTTTTTTGTTCTTTAAAAGAAACCCATTCCCGCTGTTCTTTCAGAGGACAGCTTTTCCTCGCCCTGTCTGCATCCTGTCTGGCTCTGGCTGTCACCTGTTTCATCGCCTGGACCAGAGCAGAAGAAGAACAGGTGGCAGCGGCTCTGGCTCCTGAGGTGCTGCGCTTTCATGTGCTGGCTGACAGCAATTCTCCTGACGATCAGGCTCTAAAACTCCAGGTGCGGGATCTGCTTTTGAAAGAAATCCGCCAGGGAA
This sequence comes from Clostridium sp., assembly GCA_018377235.1. Classification (GTDB taxonomy): domain Bacteria; phylum Bacillota; class Clostridia; order Lachnospirales; family Lachnospiraceae; genus Otoolea. Next base: position 145,520 of record JAGZZT010000003.1, on the reverse strand, counting down.
TCTCTGGCTGTTCTGGAAAAGCACAAATTCAGTCCTACATAACGGCCAACGAGACAAAGCTGGAACAGACTGCCAATGAATTGATAAAAGACCAGGGCTTTTCCTGTACTGCGGACATCCGCCTGGAAAAGGCATATTTTCCTACCCGCGTCTACGGAAACCTGACTTTTCCCTGCGGTGTCTATGACTCTGTCCGGGTTGTCCTGGGAAGCGGCAGCGGCCATAACTGGTGGTGCGTCCTCTACCCTTCTCTGTGCTTTACCTCTGAGTCCTTCGCCGTCATGCCTCCCGAGTCAGAGACAGAACTGTCCGGTCTGTTGGACGAGGGCATATTTGAAGAGCTTCACAGGGAGCGAAACCTGGTCTTTGGTGAATCTCTGGGACGGTCTCTTGCCAAATCCCAAGACAGCTCTCAGAATAAAAAAGCTTCCTCCAGCCAGGCGGAGAATCCAGAAAACCATGTAAAAATCGTTCCAGATTTCTACTTTTTAAGATGGATAAGAGACTAGAAGAAGAAAGAAAGGAAGATTTTCTTGTTCCACCGAAAACCACCAGAAATCTTCTCTGCAGAATCTTTATCTTCTCACAAATGCAGGCGAAAACTCGCCTGATATTCAGACGCTTCACTCTATAGCAGAATACTTATGTGAGGTAAAGTAACAAAAAATTGAAATGATAACCAAACCGCTGCTGCGAAAATAAATTTCTTGACAACTGCAAAACAGATGGCTATACTTATTTTAAAAATTAAATAAAATCTTCAGGGCAGGGTGCAATTCCCTACCGGTGGTAAAGCCCACGAGCCGTAAGGCATGATTCGGTGAAACTCCGAAGCCGACAGTACAGTCTGGATGAAAGAAGATAATGAATGCAGGGGGAAGTGTTTCTTTCTGTGTAGTATATATTTGCTCTGGTGTGTATTTACTCCAGAGCTTTATTTTTACACAGTATTTTACTCTGCGTTGTTCTGTATGCCTTGAACGGTTTTGTTCAAGGCATTTTTTATTTGAGGAGGTGATGATATGAATGACAGCGATTATATGAAGGTTGCTTTGGAGCTTGCTGAAAAGGGATGTGGATTTACTTCACCGAACCCTATGGTTGGGGCTGTCATTGTAAAAAATGGGCGAATTATTGGGCAAGGCTGGCATGAAAAATATGGAGAAGCTCATGCAGAGCGCAAGGCTTTAGAAACCTGCACAGAAAATCCAAAAGGTGCAACTATGTATGTAACCTTAGAACCTTGCTGCCATTATGGAAAGCAGCCGCCTTGTGTCAATGCAATTATAGAATCTGGCATTGAGCGGGTTGTAACAGGTTCCAGTGACCCAAATCCTCTTGTCAGCGGTAAAGGCATACAAATTTTGCGGGAGCATGGAATTGCAGTGACAGAACATATTTTGCAGGAAGATTGTAGCCGGCTAAATGAAGTATTTTTCCATTATATTCATACCAAGCGTCCTTTTGTCGTGATGAAATACGCTATGACAATGGACGGAAAAATCGCAGTACATACGGGATTATCAAAATGGGTGACAGGAGAAACGGCACGCAGCCATGTGGCACAGGCACGCAGCAAATATACTGCAATCATGGTAGGCGTAGGAACTGTATTAGCAGATAATCCATTGTTGACTTGCCGGATAGAGGGAGGAAAAAATCCAATTCGTATTATCTGTGATACCACTCTTTGCACACCCCTTACATCAAACGTGGTTTCCACAGCAAAACAGTTTCCTACCATACTTGCAACTTGTTGTCTGATAAAAGAACGTCACAGAATCTATGAAGAAAAAGGCTGCTATATTGTGACAGTTCAAAAAAACAATGGTCATGTAGATTTGGTACAGCTCATGGACTTGTTAGGGCAGAAACAGATTGACAGTATTTTGTTAGAGGGGGGAGGAACATTGAACTGGTCGGCCCTTTCCTGTGGTATTGTTCAGAAAGTACAAGCTTATATTGCGCCGAAGCTGTTTGGCGGTAAAACATCAAAAACTCCCATTGAGGGAGAGGGTGTCAGCTCTCCTACCGAGGCATTTTGTTTAAAAAACAGCCGTTGTCTGCGTTTAGGCGATGATTTTCTAATTGAAAGCGAGGTGGAGCAAATTGTTCACCGGGATTGTTGAAGAAATCGGAACAGTGAATAAAATCAAACGGGGACAGCATTCTGCTGTTTTGGAAATCGGCGCGAGGACGATTCTGGAGGACGTAAAAGCAGGTGACAGTATTGCAGTCAACGGAATTTGTCTAACCGTTACAGCTCTGCATTCTGGTGCATTTACGGCAGATGTTATGCATGAAACTTTAAACCGCTCTGCTTTGACAAGTATAGTTCTCGGCAGTCATGTAAATTTAGAGCGTGCCATGAAAGCAAACGGAAGATTTGGAGGGCATATGGTTTCCGGGCATATAGACGGCACAGGGAAAATCATTGGCATACAGAAAGACGATACGGCAATTTGGTTTACTATACAGACAAAGCCGGAAATCCTGAATTATATTGTAGAAAAAGGTTCTATTGCAATCGACGGAATCAGCCTGACAGCTGCCAAAATTGAAAAGGACAGTTTTTCTGTTTCTGCCATTCCACATACAGTTAAACAAACCATTCTGCATGAACGAAAAGAGGGAAGCTTTGTCAATCTGGAAGCGGACGTTATTGGCAAATATATAGAAAAATTATTATCCATATCTTTAAAACAGCAAACAAGCAGTCTTATTACAAAAGATTTTTTAACAAAGTATGGATTTTAGGAGGACGGCATATGACAGCATTTCATTCAATCGAAGAAGCACTTGAAGATTTGAGAAAAGGGAAAATCATTTTAGTAACTGATGATGCAGAACGAGAAAACGAAGGGGATTTTATATGTGCCGCACAGTTTGCTTCAACGGCAAATATAAACTTTATGGCAACCTATGGTAAAGGGCTGATTTGTATGCCCATGTCAGAAGAATATGTGAAAAAACTTAAAATCCCTCAAATGGTAGAGAAAAATACAGATAACCACGAAACGGCATTTACGGTATCAATCGATCATATAACAACTTCTACCGGGATTTCTGCTGCTGAACGCTCTGTTACTGCTCTCGCCTGTGTGGAGAAAAATGCAAAGCCAGAGGATTTTCGCAGACCGGGACATATGTTCCCGTTACTTGCAAAGAAAAATGGCGTATTAGAAAGAAATGGTCATACAGAAGCAGCCGTAGATTTATGCAGGTTAGCAGGCTTAAAAGAATGTGGACTGTGTTGTGAAATTATGCGGGAGGATGGAACTATGATGAGAAGCGCAGAGCTTTTAGAGCTTGCGAAGCGCTTTAGAATTAAATATGTGACAATACAGGACTTGCAGAATTACCGCAAATGCCATGATAAATTAGTTAAGCGGATGACAACTGTAAAAATGCCGACAAAATACGGGAATTTTACCGCTTATGGATTTATAAATACGCTGAATGGAGAACATCACGTTGCGCTTGTAAAAGGAGATATAGGAAATGGTGAAAATGTTCTGTGCCGCGTCCATTCTGAGTGTTTAACCGGAGATACCTTTGGTTCTCTGCGCTGTGACTGTGGACAGCAATTTGCAGCTGCCATGACGCAAATTGAAAAGGAGGGACGTGGTATCTTGCTTTATATGCGGCAGGAGGGACGTGGTATCGGACTAATCAATAAACTGCGTGCTTATGAATTGCAGGAACAGGGCATGGACACACTGGAAGCTAACCTTGCGTTGGGCTTTTCCGGAGATGAGAGGGAATATTATATAGGCGCACAGATTTTGAAGGATTTGGGCGTGACCAGTATACGGCTTTTAACAAACAATCCGGACAAAATTTACCAGCTTTCAGACTTTGGACTGGAAATTAAAGAGCGGATACCACTTCAAATGGATGCTACTGCGCATGACTTATTTTATCTTAAAACCAAGCAAAAACGCATGGGACATATCTTAAAATACTAAATTACAGGAGGATTTGCAATATGAAAACATTTGAGGGAAAACTGGTATCAAAAGAAATCAAAATCGGGATTGTTGCGGCAAGGTTTAACGAATTTATCACTGCTAAACTCTTAGAGGGCGCAATGGATGGTCTGCTCCGCCATAATATGGATGAAAAGGATATTCATGTGGCGTGGGTTCCTGGTGCTTTTGAAATCCCGCTTATTGCGTCTAAAATGGCAAAAAGCAGAAAATACGATGCAGTAATTTGTCTGGGAGCAGTCATCCGTGGTTCAACCAGCCATTATGATTATGTATGCAGCGAAGTTTCAAAAGGGATTGCTTCTGTTTCTTTGGAGAGTGGCGTGCCAGTGATGTTTGGCGTTCTCACAACAGAAAATATCGAGCAGGCAATTGAACGGGCAGGTACAAAGGCTGGAAATAAAGGGTTCGATTGTGCTGTAGGAGCAATCGAAATGGTAAATCTTATTCGGGAAATGGAAGAATAAATAACTTTTTATAGCAAAGCCAGCCAGAACGAGTTGAAAGAAAAGAGGAAGAAAGAGGTTTTCCTGCGGCTAAGCTTTTGGTGGAGCTGGAAAACCTCTTTTCTTCCTCTCAATTCTTCCTCTTATTACTGTGTCTGATTCAGATATCCGTTCACTGCCCAGTTGTAGGTCTCCACAGCCTGGAACAGAGCCATATTTGCAGTTTTCTCTGCAATCTGCTTTCCCAGGAAGGATGACTGAGCCTGGAGATACTCCAGGTCGCTGACCATTCCCAGGCCTCGTTTTGTCTCTGTAGCTGACATTGACTGCTGCTCTGTAGCCAGCTCAGCCTGAGCTAACTGCCATGCAATCTTTTTCTGCTGAATATCATTATACAGATTTGTCATGGAAGCGCTGATGCTCTGCTCCAGATTTTTTACAGTTCTTTCCTGATTCTTCTTATCTGTAGAGTTTTCCTGCATGTTGTTCAGCGCTCTCCTGCTGTACTGAAGATCATAATTGTTCTCCAGGGCCTTCTGACGGTCGGCTTCCAGATTAATCTGGTCAATAGCCGCCAGATCTGCCTGCGGAACTTCCTTGATTTCCGGCTGTGCGTTGTAGCTCCAGCCTGTCATCATACACAGGTTCTGCCGCAGAGTCTCAAGGCTTGACAGAGTCTCTGTCTGAGTTGATTTAATAGACTGCAGATTCTTCTGCGCCTTTAAAACGTCCGCCTGGGTAGCCATTCCAATGGAAGCCTGAGTCTGGGCAGCGTTTGCCGCCGCCTCCATTACCTCCACATTCTTCTGAATCAAATCTGCATTAATCCTCAGCTGATTGTAAGAATTGAACAGGTTCTGAGTTGATACCACAATGCCCTTCTGATTTTTAATATGCTTAATCTTGCGCATATCGCTGTCTACATAGGAGCTGTCTGCAGAGATATCAGACTTTAAGGCACTGTTCTGCGTCATGGCCGCCGCTGACATTAAAGGCGCATAGCCGGCCATATAGCTGGCTGCCCCTGCCTGGAGCTGGGCTGCCAAAGCCACATTTCCAGCCTCTCTGGCCGCCTCAGCCTGATCGCTCAAATCATCGGCCTGGTCACTTAAATCCTCTGCCTGATCTCTCAGATCCTCCGCAGAGTCGTACATGTCGTCAGCGCTGTTTTTCGCATCCTTACGGATCTCAGCTGCATCATCGTCATTCTTTGTATCATTGTAGGACGCCTGTTCATTCTGGTAGTTAGGGTTATACTCCTCCACCAGAAGACTCAGCTCATCGTACTCCATGGTATTGTCCTGAAGTCTTGCCCAGGTAGCCTCATCGTGGGCAAACTGGGGGTTTTCGGCCAGCGCCTGCATAGGAGAAAAAGAGGCGAGGGCTGCTGCTGTCAGAAGCGGTAAAACCTGTCTATACTGTCTTTTCATGTTTTTCCCTCCATTTTAACTCTGTGAAACTGTCATTCCCTTTAACGCCCAATCATAATTCTGTATGCTGGAAAATAAATCTGCCTTGGCATCGTCCCTCTCGGACTTGGCAGTTAAATAAGCGGCCTGAGCACTCAGATAATCAATTTTGCTCATCATCCCCATAGCATTCTTCTGATCTGCGGCCTGCATATCCAGGGAAGCGGCCTGGAAATTAGCTTCAGCTCCCTCATATGCCTGACGGGCTGCCACAGCCTTGGCATAAAGGCCTTCCACGCTGACTGCAATACTCTGGCGGGTCTGGGATACGTTCCTCTTCAGAGCGTTTCTTCCTACTGAACCGCTGGCTCCGTTCTGGCGCATGCTGATCAGGTTATAGTTAGCCTGGACAGCCGTCTCTATATCAGCAGACGGATTCATGCTGTCAAGTTTTGCAAAGTCCACTTCAGGCAGAGGCGCAACCTCCGGATCGCTGTCGGCATTCCAGCCGCAGGTAATCAGAAGGTTCTGTTTCAGGCTGTTGACCGCGGAGTCCATCTGAACTGCTGCGCTCTGAGCCTGAAGCCAGCTCTGGTTTGCGGAAAGCACCTCCTCAGAGGACGCCATACCCAGACCTGCCCTGGCTGCCGCCGCGTCGTACCCAGCCTTGGCCAGTTCCTCCTGCTTGGCCAGAAGTTCTTTCTTAGAAGATGCCTTCTGATACTGAATCATCAGATTCTGGGCCAGCATAGTCTGCTGATTTTTCAGCATTTTTAAGGATCTCTCCGCTGTTCCGGACAAGTCCTCATCGGACAGTTTAGCCGCCTGCTTTCTCATGGCCTTAGCGGCCTCCTTATAGGATTCATAGAGCGCTCTGGTAGATTCATCCATATCGTCCTCTTTCAGATCCAGCGCGCTTTCCATCGCCTCATCGGCGTCCTTTCCCAACTGTCTGGCAGCTTCCAGACTCTGACTCTGTCCGGCAATCTGTGCATATGTATTTTTATAGGTTACATTGTACCGCTCCACTAATCCGGGCAGCTCGCTGTACTGGAGAACTCCGTCATTAAGCTCAGCCAGATATGCCTCTCCAGCGCCTCCGTCTGCCCCAGACGGCCCTGCCAGGACCGAAAAGGGCGAGGAGAGAGCCAGAATAACGGCAACGGCTGTGGCTGCTGTCTGTTTTCGTTTCATGGTTCTGTCACCTCCAGGTGTTCTATGATATGTAATCATCTGCTTTTTAATCAACGTCCAGTTCCTGCTTCGGCTTCCTGTTCATCAGAGTATAGTAAATAGGAAGCATTAACAGCGACAGGATGGTGGAGGCAATCAGGCCTCCTACGTTTACAAGGGCCAGACCCTGCATGGTTTCTCCGCTTTCTCCGTAAGCCAGGGCCATAGGAATCATAGATACTACGGTTGTCAGCGTTGTCATAAGGATTGGACGCAGACGTGTTGCTCCCGCCTCCACCAAAGCTGTATCGCGATCCATTTCCGCCCTGTACTGGTTTGCCGTGTCTACATAAAGAATACCGGAGTTTACAACAGTTCCGAACAGCATCAGGAATCCTAACAGGGAGGCCATACTGATGCTGGCGTCTGCCAGGAATAAAAGTCCAAAGGAGCCAATAAGGCTGAACGGGATGGTTGTCATAACCATGATGGAGAACTTGGGAGACTCAAACTGAGCTGCCATTACTACAAAAATCAGGAAAATAGACATTGCAATGGCTTTTCCCAGGGAAGCAAACTCCTCTGCCATACTTTCATCCTGTGCATTCTGCGCTCTGGTTACATTCTCTGTCAGTCTCGGAGCAACTGTCTCATCATAAATCTTTGTCTCCAGAGCATCCATCTCGTCCTCGTTTGTACCATTGACAAAATCACCTGTGATGGTTACCTGATATTCCTTATCTTTTCTCGTAATACTCTGTGGGCTGTCTTTAAAGTAGATATCTGCAATGTCAGCCAGAGCGATAGAATTGCCCTGTGAACCAGTAATGGTGATTCCCTTTACCTGATCTACTGTCTCATACCAGCCGTCCGGGTACTCGATTTTAATGCTGATTTCCTCTCCGTTCTGCTCCAGGTCAGCTGCTTCATTTCCGCTGATCATCATGTATACACTCTGAGCCACCTGAGCAGGAACCATACCTTCCGCTGATGCTTTTACCGGATCAATGTCAATCTGAATAACCGGAGCTGAGTTCTCCAGAGAGGAGTGAATCTTGGTCAGCTCTGGTCTTTCCTTTAAATCGTTAACAATCTGATCGGAAATATTTTTCAGCTCATCGTACTGAGTTCCCTTAAGAAGGTATTCCACCCCATCTGTGCTGCCGGAAGACATAGAGCTGGAGCTTGCGGAATCAACCGTTACATTCATCTCCTGATAGGAGGTGAGAACCGGCTTCCACTCTTTAATTACCTCATCTGTAGAACGCTTTCTGTCATCCTTTAAGTAGGCGGTCAGAGTAGCAGAACCTCCGCCTGAGATACTCAGTCCGCTGGCTCCGTACGACAGAATGTAATCCTCTACATCCTCGTCTGCTGAAACATATGCCTCAGCGTCTCTTACCAGCTCGTCAACCTTTTCAATGGTGATGCCGGGACGAAGCTCCATAGTTACCTGAATCGTACCGTCATCTGTCTCTGGCATCAGCTCCATTTTAATGTGGCCTGCCAGGATAAAGGAGAAAATCAGAAGAGCCACGCTGGTGAACATAACTGTTTTCTTCTTTGGAAGCAGGAACCGGATAAGTGCGCGGTACTGATCCTGCATTGCCTTAACCACGCCGGACAGCGGAGCCTTCTCTCTCTCTGCCGGACGATACATAGTATAGCACAGCGGCACAATGGAAATAGCCGAAATGAAGGATGCAATCATACAGAATACAATCGTAAATCCAAGGGGCTTAAACATCTGTCCGGACAGACCCTGAATCAGGGCCAGCGGAAGAAATACAACGCAGGTAGTCGCCGTACCGCCGAGAATCGAAGCGATCATGATTCGTGTTCCCTCCAGGGCTGCGTCCCTGAAAGAAGTGGCAGTGTTTCCAATTTTTTCCTTCGCTCTGAAGCAGCTCTCCAGCACGTTGATCGAGTTGTCGACCATCATTCCGACACCCAGAACAAGGCTGCCCAGGGTGATAACATTCAGCGAGAAGCCCATGGCTCTCATCAGAATCAGAGCCGCTAAAATGGAAATCGGAATAGAGGTTCCTACAATCAGAGACGCCTTCACATCGCCGAAGAACAGCCACAGAATAATCATGGAAATGATAACCGCCATGACCATGGTTTCCATTACGCTATTTAAGGAGGCGTTAATGCTGTCACTGCTGTCATTAACTACAACGATGTCCAGGTTCGGATTACTTCGCTCCAGACGCTCGATTGTCTTATTTACTGCTTTTGACACCTGTCCAGCTGATGCCTCCTGCTGCTTCTTAATAGCCAGCGTCATGGTGTCTCTGCCGTTATAGCGTCCGATACCAATTGGATCTTCCAGGTTTGTATGGACATTGGCAATGTCCTCCAAGTGGATGATATCGCCGCTTCCTACAGTAATCGGAATGGTCTTTAAGCTCTCCATTGTATCATAGCTGACGCCTGCTGATACGGATAATTTCTGGCTTCCCACAACCGCGCTTCCAGCCGGGAGAGAGAAATCTGCGCTTCCCACAGCCTGAGCCACCTGGCTCATAGACAAATGGTACTGATCTAACTTCTCAGGAATCAGCTCTACCTTGATGTACTGCTCCTGTCCTCCGCTGACGTCTACACTGGCAACGGAAGAAATCTTCTCAAATTCAGGAGCGATGCTCTCGTCCACGTAATTATAAAGGTTTTCCGCTGTATCATCGTTGACCGCCAGAGTCATGGTAGCCATATCGTTGATATTCATCTCTACAATCGCAGGATCATCTGCATCCTCCGGAAGAGTAGAGCCCATCAAATCCATTTTTTTCTTTAAATCGTCATATGCTTCATCAATATCTGTTCCATACTGGTACTCCAGAATAACCATGGAAATATTTTCCTGGGAGTAGCTGTTGACAGACTTTACGCCGTTCAAGGTTCCTATCTCATCCTCGATCGGCTTCGTTACCAGTTCGCTGACGTCCTCTGGGCTGGCTCCCACATAGGTGGTAGCTATAATCAGCATGGGCATATCCATCTCCGGAATCAGCTCCAATTTCGAGGAGAGAACGGAGGATAAACCAAATACGATCAGGCAGATAACTGACAGGATCGTAGTGACAGGACGCTTCAGGACAAATTTAGTTAAACCCATATGTACGCCTCCTTACTCTGCTGTCTGCTCTGTCTGGGTAGTCTCTTCTTCCTGCTCTCCTGTCTGAGCCTCTCCTCCTTCAGAAGCGGTCTCAGAAGGAAGCTGTACCTGAGCGCCTTCATAAAGCTCTGAACTCCATGTGGTGATAACCATATCGTCCGCTGTAAGACCGGATGTCACCTCTGTTTTCTCTGAGTCAAAGATTCCGGTCTCAATCGGAACCTCGTGAACGGTTCCATTGTCATAAGTGTATACCTTCGGCTTGTTCTGGGAGTAGTAAACCGCGTCTGTCGGAATTGTCAGCACGTTCTCTGCCTTTTCAGACACAACAGTCAGTTTTACTCTGGAGCTTGTGGCTAACGCGTCTGCTCCTGCCAGGGAAGCCTTTACGTTAAAAAGTCCGGTGGCGTCGTCAATCTTTGTGCTGACCTCGGAAATTGTTCCCTCGTAATCAGTGCCATTTTTATTGATCACAACTGTATCGCCTACATGAAGTCCTGCGACCACGCGCTCTGTTACAGAAAAATTCACCTGCTTTGCTCCCTCGCCGGAAATTACGCAGATAATATTCTGAGTGCCTACATTGTCATGAGCCTCCACGCTGACACTCTCTACCTTACCGGAAATCGGCGCAGTAATAGAACTGAACTCTACCTGGTTGTCATAAGCAATCTTAGCAGAATCATACTGCAGCTGTGCCATCTTAGCGCTGCTCTGAACCTGCTCAAATGCCTGCTGGGACATATTTCCGCTTTCAAAGAGAACTCTGGCTCTCTCCAGCTCCTTATTAGCGTTATCCATGTTTACAGCAGCCGTTTCCATGCTGTTCTTAGCTGTGTCTACCATCTTAGTATCAATATGGCAGATGGGCTGCCCCTCTGTCACCATGTCTCCAGCCTTTACATAAACCTCTGTGACTTCTCCTCCCGCCTTTGGAATAATAGAAGCCATCTCTGACGGCTCGATGCTGCCTGACAGGTCTGTATAAATCTCAATTGTTCCTATCTGCGGCTGCTCTGCCGAAACAACTGGAGCTGCTGCTGAGTTAACCGAATCCTTTGGTTTCAGGAAACGCGGCAGAACCAGAGCTGCTACTACAGCTACAGCGGCAGCTGTGATAATCATGTTTTTTTTCTTCATGTTGTTCTTCTCCCTTACTTTCTGTCTTCATTATATGTCATGTTCATGTCAGCTTCTCTCTATGGACCGCTGCCATGAAAGGCTCCGTATTTCAGAAGCTCGATTCTCTTTGTAAATAACTTCCTAACTTCATCCTCAGACGTACCCTCGTAAAACTCCCGGATTGCGATTCCCACGCTGGACATTCCCAGCGTAAACAGGCAATGGAACTCTTCAAAGTTCCTGGTTGTCAGACTTTCTTCATCCATATGTTCAAATACCCACTGTTCTGCACAGCTAGGAAGCCTGGAATAATCTCCTCCCTTCTTGGAAAATCCCCGCAGCATGTCATCGGAATTGACATGAGCCATAATATTCTTCAGGAACTCAAAATTAGACCGATTTGAGCAAAACAAAAGCATGGCTTCCATCACATCCTGAAAAGCAGACCATAGATTTCCCTTATTGTTTTCTAATGAATTTTTCATCAGCATTACAAATTTTTGATGGCTGTCCTCAAAAATATAGGCAAGCACATCCCACTTATCCTCAAAATAAGTATAAAAACTGCCTCTTGAAATATTGGCATTTTTAATAATCTGGTTAATTGAAACCTTATCAATCGTTACCCTGGCAAATTCTTTAATTGCCGCTTCACAAATCATCTTTCTCTTCTCTTCCGAAAGACGGTAAAATCGCTCTGACGGCATAACGCTCCCCCTGCTCTTTTCATACTTTCATACATCATCTTCTCATAACAGCTGCCACTCTAGTGACAAGCTGTCACTTATTATAGTGACACCCTGTCACCTTGTCAAGACGTGAAAACACATTTTATAAAAGTTTTACATTTTGTTTTCGGGATTTTTCGTATTGGCGAATATATGAAAAAATGCACGAGAAATTCGTACATAAAAGAGAGGGGAAGGGATTTCTGCGGCTTCCAGTTGGATCGCAGAAATCCCTTCCCCTCTTTTCTTATCTTTATTACATTTCTTTTCCTGCCAGAACTTCCATGTAATCTTTATAGTTTTCCTCTAACAGCCTCGGCGTGTCGAGGCCGTAAGGGCATTTGCTCTTACATGCTCCGCAGTGAAGACAATCCTCTATTTTCTTCATTTTGGCCTGTCCCTCCGGTGACAGATGACCCGCAGATGGGGAGCGGCGTAAAAGCAGAGACATTCTGGCGCAGTTGTTGATCTCAATTCCCACCGGGCACGGCATACAGTAGCCGCAGCCACGGCAGAAATCGCCTGCCAGAGTCTGAATATCTGAATCAATCACCCTCTGGAGTGTTTCATCCAGAACCGGCGGCTGATCCATATAACTTAAAAATTCATCCAGCTCCTTCTCCTTCTGAATTCCCCAGATAGGAAGCACATTCTCATACTGAGCCATATAGGCATAGACGGCAGCTGAGTTGGTCAGCAGACCGCCGGAAAGACCCTTCATGGCAATAAAGCCCATATCCTTTTCCAGGCATTTCGCCGCCAGAGCCAGTTCCCGCTCTGTGGACAGATAGTTAAACGGGAATTGAAGGGTGTCATACAGCCCTGATTCCACCGCCTCCTCCGCCACGTCGATCCGGTGATTGGTAATGCCGATAAACCGGATTTTTCCCTGTTTCTTTGCCTCCAGCATGGCGTCGTACAGACCTGTCTCGTCTCCCGGTTTCGGGCAGACCGACGGGTTATGGAGCTGATACACGTCTATGTAATCTGTCTGCAGAAGCCGCAGGCTGGTCTCCAGATCCTTCCAGAACTTCTCCGGCGCAGAGGCCATAGTCTTCGTGGCAATATAAATATGGTCTCTCACATCCTTCAGCGCATATCCAATCTTTTCTTCACTGTCTGAGTAGGCTCTGGCTGTGTCGAAATACCTGATTCCTCCATCATAGGCCTTCCTTAAAAGCGCTGCAGCCTCCTCCTTCCCAATTCTCTGAATCGGAAGGGCTCCAAAGCCGTTTTTATTGACGATAATACCTGTTCTGCCCAGGGTAACTGGCGTTCCCTTCACCCTTTCATAGGAGTCTAACAGAGCCTGTAATGCCTCGTCGCTGTCGTCAATCCAGACGTCCTCCTCCTCAGCGTTTAATCCAAGATATTTTGCAAGGGTTCTCTCATCGTCAGAGCGGTTCCAGCGGCTGATATAGCGGTCAATTTCATCGAACTCAATCTGCCCTGACAGGTATAATTCCTTAAAAGTCATTCTTCCTGCTCCTTTATATTCTTCAGTACGGTGATTTCCTGATTATCAATGTGCTCCCGCATGGCCTGCTTTGCCTCCTCCACATGGCGGGAACAGAGAGCCTTATAAATCTTTCTGTGTTCTGCCAGAAGAATCTGACGCTTTTCTGCATCCTTGATGTATTCCAAACGATACCTGTACATCTGCTCTCTTAAATTGTTCAGGATCTGCACCAGTCTCGTATTCCCTGTACTGTTGTAGATAATATCATGGTACGCCTCATCTGTTTCTGCAATCTCCATGGCGGTTCCCCCTGCCACCGCCTTTTTAAAAGCTCCCTGCGCCAGATCAAGCTCCTTAAAGTCCTCCTCTGTCATCCTCTCACAGGCCAGTTCAATGGCCAGCTCTTCCAAGGAACGACGCACCTCCAGCACATCCCTCATGCTCTTCTCGGAAATCCTGGCTACCTCCGCCCCTTTTCTGGGAATCATGAGCACCAGCCCCTCCAGCTCCAGCTTTCGGATCGCTTCCCTGATAGGAGTACGGCTGACTCCCAGTTTCTCTGCCAGCTGAATCTCCATCAGTCTCTCACCGGGAGCCAGCTCCCCCTTGAGAATCGCCTGGCGCAGCGTATTGAATACTACGTCTCTGAGCGGAAGATACTCGTTCATGTTTACCTGAAAATTATTTCCCATTTTTTTCATTCCCCTGTCTTATATCTGCGTCATTATTTCTGTTATAAAATTGTGTCAGATACACCTGCCTGGCCATAGAAGCAGAGGATCCGTAGCGCATTTCCTCATATGCCTCCTCCGCTTTAGCCGGGCTCATAAAAAGTCCGAACACTGTAGGGCCGCTTCCGCTCATCATGGCTCCCACCGCGCCCATGGACATCATCTTGTCCTTAATATCCTGAATCACCGGGTGGGCGGGAATCGTCACTGTCTCCAAAATATTCCCCATATTTTCAGCCAGGCTTCTAAGATCCCTGTTTTCAATGGCACGCATCAGGCAGTCAATGTCCGGGTGAGCCGTCTTCGGCAGCTGATTGACATGCAGATTTTCATATACAAACTTCGTGGAAACACTGACAGCTGGTTTGGCAATCAATACCTGGCACTGAGGCGCTGGATCTAAAGGTGTCAAAATCTCGCCGATTCCTTCTGACAGCGCTGTCCCCCTCATAAGACAGTAAGGCACGTCGGCCCCCAGTTTTACACCGCACTTCATCAGCTCCTCCATGGAAAGTCCCAGAGAAAACATTTTATTTACTCCAAACAGCACTGCCGCTGCATCAGAACTTCCCCCTGCCATCCCGGCAGCCACCGGAATAAACTTTTTAATGCGTATGCCTACTCCGTCTTTTATGCCAAATTCATCCATTAAAAGCCTGGCCGCCTTATAGGCCAGATTATTCTCATTATCAGGCAGATAATAAAGATTTGTCTCAATTCCAATCCCTGGCTGCTCTCTCCTCGTAAGGTCAATCCGGTCGTAGATTCCCACCGTCTGCATAATCATCCTGACTTCGTGATAGCCGTCCTCTCTTCTTTTCACCACGTCAAGGCCCAGGTTCACCTTGCCGTATGCTTTCAGTCCCAGATGCTTTATCATGGCCCTCCTTTCCAGCTCAGGCTGTATCTTACTGCTGAATTTTGTATTTTTTCATTTTTTTGTATACAATATATTATATACTCAGTACATACAAAATACAAGGAGGAATTGAGTAAATCTCTTCCTTTGCCTGCACAAAACCCAGCTTCTCTGCCAGCCTTCGGGACGCTGTATTGTCCGCTCTGACCTGCAGTCTCACACACTCTCTTCCCTCCTCTTTTTCCCGCTGGATAACAGCCCGGCAGGCTTCCTCTGCCAGACCTCTCCGCCTGTACTCCTTGTAAATATGATATCCCAGCTCTCCGTCTGTAATTCCCGCTTTTCCCACTATCCTCCCTGTCTCTTTCTCCACCAAGGCCCACAGGCCGCTCTCATAAAAACGGTATTGGCAGGCAATGTAGGAGGATAAAAGCTCAGGAGTACGAAATTCCTCCTCCTCGTCAGGCAGCACGTCGCTGGCCTTGAATTCCCGAATCAGGAGACGCTTTGTCTCTGCAATCGTCCAGGGCATGGAAAATCGTCGGCATACAGCCTTTCTAAGAAGAGACTCATCTGCATCCTCCAGCCGCTCTACCACATAGAGGGCAGGGGAAAGATCCGGAATCTCTCCTGTTTCCTCTCCTTCTTTTTCTTCTCTTCCCTGCCATAAGCCGACAACGGCTCTCCCTGCCGCATATGCGGCCTGGAGAGCCTGTCTGTCGTCTGATATGACTGCCTGAAAAAGAGCTCCGTTTACCTCTATCTCTCTTTCAATCAGCATTTTTCTGGTTCTGGATAATCCTCTCCGAAGGTCTCCACTGTCACCTTCTTCATTTTCTGCGCCTTCATGGGACGATCGCTCCAGTCAGTTCTGCACTCAGCGATCTTATTTACCACATCCATACCTTCTGTTACATGACCAAAGCCTGCGTACTCTCCGTCTAAGTGCGGGGAAGTTTCGTGCATAATGAAGAACTGGGATCCTGCGGAATCTGGATGCATGGCTCTCGCCATGGAAAGCACGCCTGGTGTATGCTTTAAGTCATTCTTAAAACTGTTATGGGCAAACTCGCCCTTGATGGAGTAACCTGGACCTCCGGTTCCGTTTCCATCCGGGCATCCTCCCTGAATCATAAAGCCGCGGATAACGCGGTGGAAAATCAGGCCGTCATAAAAGCCCTTCTTTACAAGGCTGATAAAGTTATTTACTGTGTTTGGGGCAATCTCCGGATAGAGCTCTGCCTTGATTACATCTCCATTTTCCATCTCAATGGTGATAACTGGATTCTGCATAGTGATATCCTCCTGAATATTCATAGCGGCGTCCGTATCAGGCGGCGCCGGGCCGTGTTATGGCCAGTCTGATACAAGTGTATCAAATGTGGCGGCGGATTGCAAGAAGGTTGTTTTGCAGCTCCTCCGGTCATACCGAAAACTCGGCGCTGACAGCCAGTATAAGCGGTTCCGGACAGTATGCCCGTATTTTCCCTCTATGGCTGGCAACGATACTCTTTGCAATAGACAATCCCAGCCCATAGCCGCCTGTTTGGCTGTTTCTGGAATGATCTGTGCGGTAAAAGCGTTCAAACAGCTGCTTTAATGAGTTAGAATCCATTGGCCGAGAGATTGTATTGGAGATCGTGTACCGAATTACCCGCCCTTCTTTTTTTAGCGATACTGAAATGATTCCCTGTTCCGGAGTGTATTTCAAAGCGTTATCTAACAAAATGGAACACAGCTGCCGAATGGCTTTCTCGTCTCCAGTCCATGAAATCATAGGCTGAATATCAAGCTTAAATGTTTTTCCCTGCGTTTTTGAAGGTCCCATAAAAGACTGAGTCATTTCCTCTATTACATCAGAAAGCGGAAACTCAATCAGATGGAGCGGAGGCTTTTCTTCTTCCATGCGGGACAGATATATGAGGTCCTGAGTTAAATCTGTCAAACGCCTGGTCTGACGGCGGATGTCTGCCAGCCACTCGTTTCCAGTCAGTTCCAGATCAATTAAATCCAGGTCTGCGCCAATAATTGTAAGCGGTGTTTTTAATTCATGTCCGGCATCTGTGATGAATCGGCGCTGCTTTTCGTAGCTTTCTGCCACCGGGCGGACAATTCGTTCAGAAAGAATGAGCAATAACAAAAATACTGCCAGTAAGCCTGCCAGGGCTACCAATATACTGGCAAACAGTGTAGTGCGGAAATTGGATAAGCTCCGTCCACAGTCCAAAAAAATCAGTCTGGTTCCTTCATTTTCTGTAATACGGATATAACGGTAATCCCCCTGAAAACCACTTGTTTTTCCTGTATTCCATACCTTTCTGGCAGTTTCAGCAGCACTCTCGGTATCTATAGCGGCAATCTGTCCCATATCGCTGGCGATTACCTGTCCTTCTGCATTCAGTAAAACCGAAAAAAACCGCGATTCAAAAGGCGTTTCCGGCGAAAGGCTGTGCCCCAGCACAGGCCGCCTCCCTGGTTTTGGCTCTGTTTCGCCAAAAGGAGGATCTTGTCTGAGAAACTCTTGTTTCGGAAACACTCCTCTGTTTTCACTGAGCAGATTCAAAATATGTTCTGAATCCCGAAGAATTTTCTGGTAACTCATGATATTGACGCCTCCTAAAATTACCAGCAACACCAAAGTCAGTGAAAGCATAGAAGCGGCAATAAATTTGATGCGGAGTTTGTGAATCATAGCTGAACCTCCAGAGAATATCCGGCATTTCGGTTTGCTTTAATCTGAACATCAGCATGAAGGGCAGCGAGTTTTTTTCTAAGATAAGAAATATAAACCCAAACGACAGATACTTCTACCTCGCTGTCATATCCCCAAATTCGTTCTAAAAATCGATCAGTAGAAATAATCTGGCGGGGATGGCGCATGAGAAGCTCCATCATTTGATATTCTTTATTGGCCAGCCGAAAACTGCCTGTTGGTGAAGACAGCTCGAAAGTAGTCTGATCCAGACAGATATTTCCTACAGTCAGACGGCTGCTTAGCTGAACGCTTTGCCTGGTGATTGCTCGAAGACGCGCCAAAAGTTCTGCTGTTGCAAACGGCTTAGTCAGATAGTCATTTGCCCCAGTGTCAAGCCCCAGCACTTTATCAGACACCTCAGACTTTGCAGTAAGCATCAGTACTGGAATAGTGCTGCCTCGCTCCCGCAGGCGGCGCAGCGCCTCCATGCCGTCCATTCCAGGCATCATAATATCCAGAATCAGTGCATCATAATTTCCAGCCTCCAGATAATCCAGTGCCTCCGCACCGTCGTATACAGAATCCACAGAATAATTACTGCGCTCTAATAAGGCAGTTATCGCCCTGGATAAAGATCTTTCATCTTCTGCTAATAAAATCCGCAATCGGTTCACCCCTCTTCTTTTATATAGAAGCATTTTATCAAATCTACTTTAATTTTAACTAAAAGATATCATGGGTTCTTCTATTTGTCAGCAAAAAATTTTTAAAATTTTAAGTTCAATTATGGTTTGCATCTTATACTGTCTGCGTGATCCAAAATACTATCCATGATGAAGGAGGAAATATTTCTTGAAAAAAGAAGCATTCTTTCAAAGATATGAATTCAAATATCTTTTAACAAAAGAACAGCAGGCCCGGCTTCTGACTGACGCCGGCAAACGCCTGATTCCAGACGAATACAGTCACAGTTCCATTCGAAATCTCTATCTGGACACACCAGATTTCCGGCTTATCCGCCGAAGTATGGAAAGACCTGTCTATAAAGAAAAACTGCGTTTGCGCAGCTATGGAAAGGCAGATGGGGAACACCTGGCTTTTATGGAACTGAAAAAAAAATATCATTCTGTCGTTTATAAGCGCCGGCTCTGTCTGCCTCATACTCAGGCATTGCGCTGCCTGTCTGGAAATTCTCCCTGGCCAGACACGCAGATTGGCAGAGAAATTAACTATTCCATGCATTTTTATCCTGATTTAGAACCCCGGGTATTTCTTTCCTATGAGCGGGACTCGTGGAAAGAAGCTGAAGGCGGACTCCGTATTACCTTTGACGAAGATATACGATTCCGGACAGACGTACTGACTCTGGATTCTGAACCGTGGGGAACTAAGCTGCTGAAAACGGGGCAGGTTCTCATGGAACTGAAAGCGCCGGGCGCCATTCCGCTTTGGATGGTCCGCCTGCTGACAGATATGAAGCTGTATAAAACATCCTTTTCCAAATATGGTACAGCATATGAAAAGATGACAGAACAAACTTATAAAGGAGTGAAACGATATGCCTGATATGATTTTTCGCGGTGTGTTCGACACAGAGTTAACTACCGTAATTACCCTGAAACAATTTTTGCTGTGTGTAGGAGCATCTTTGATCATCGGCCTGATTCTATGCGCCATGATGCTGTGGCGTACCCGTCCCAGCTCTGGCTTTGCCGTTACCCTGGCCACACTGCCTGCAGCAGTGTGCGCTGTTATTATGATGGTCAACGGAAATGTGGGGGCTGGCGTGGCTGTTGCAGGCGCTTTCAGTTTAGTACGCTTTCGTTCTGCTCCTGGATCGTCCAGAGAAATTGGCGCTGTTTTTATCGCCATGGGCACAGGGTTAATGACTGGCATGGGGTATCTGGGCTATGCCCTGATCTTCTCACTGGTACTGGGAAGTATTACTATGCTGTACCATGGAATCGGTTTTGGAGACAGGGACAAAATTATGCGCTGCCGTACCCTGCACATTACAATTCCTGAAGATCTGAACTATACAGGAGTTTTTGATTCTATTTTACGCAAGTATGCCATTCATTCAGAACTGAAGCAGGTCAAAACTACGAACATGGGAAGCCTTTTTAAACTGACTTATGATCTTACGCTTCGGAATGCCGGCAAAGAGAAAGAATTGATTGACGCTCTGCGGCAGCGCAACGGAAATCTGGAAATTTCTCTATGCCAGCAGGAAACAATTATAACTGGACTATAACAAGGAGATAACTATATGAAAAAATTTTTAATCACACCTTTGCTCTTCACGATCCTGCTGCTTGGCGGCTGTCAGACTGTTTCAAAAAACAGCAGCTCTGAATCAGAAACAGCAGCCAGTCCAACATCAGTCATTGATGCCTCATCTCTATTCAGCGATCGGGATTTAAGCGGCAGCTATGATGACAGCACTGCCATAAGCATCCAGCTGGAAGACACATCTATTATCTGCAATTCCGATTCAGTTTCCATCGATGGAACTCAAATCACCCTGCTTGATGAGGGAACCTATATCGTTTCCGGTACACTGAGCGATGGGCAGATTGCAGTGAACGCCGATGATACTGATAAAGTACAAATCGTACTGTCTGATGCAGATATTACCAGCAGCAGTTCTGCAGCTATTTATTCTCTAAATGCAGATAAATTGTTTTTGACTTCTGCAGAAGGAACCGATAATACCCTGACAAACAGCGGCAGCTATGCCTCCATCGATGAGAATAATATTGATGCGGTCATCTTTTCCAAAACTGATCTTACTCTCAATGGATCCGGCAATCTTACGATTAACGCACAGGCAGGCCATGGAGTAGTATCTAAAGATGATCTGACTATCACAGGCGGCAATTATTTTGTCACTGCCTCAGAACACGGCATAGCAGGAAAGGACAGTCTGGCAATTTCCGGAGGCTCCTTCCAGATTACATCAGGCAAGGATGGCCTCCACGCAGAAAACACAGATGATACGGCTAAGGGCTTTTTATATATCAAGGATGGAACCTATGTGATCCATGCTCAGGGCGATGCCATAAGCGCCAGCAAAGCCTTGCAGATTGATGGAGGAACCTTTGACTTAACTGCAGGAGAAGGAAGCGCTTCTGTCACCATGCCTGCTGAAGACAGCTTTGCCCCAGGCGGTCATGGAAAACAGCCTGCAGAACCATCTCAGGGAAAGCGCTGGGGAGAACAGCCTTCTCACCTTTCTGGAGCAGAACAGCCCTCTGAAACAGTAAATTCAGAATCAGAGACAGACAGCACAGAGAATTCTATCAGCCAGAAGGGCATAAAATCGGAGGGAACTCTGCTCATCAATGACGGCACGTTTACAGTGGACAGCAGCGACGATTGTATTCACAGCAGCGGAGCACTCACTGTTATCAGCGGCGGGTTCACCCTTTCCAGCGGAGATGACGCCATACACGCTGATGATGCTGTAAGCATTGAAAATGGAACATTTTCCATTCCTTATTGCTATGAAGGAATCGAAGGCCTGTCTATCACCATAGACGGCGGCAGCTTTCATATTACCTCACATGATGATGGCTTCAATGCTGCCGGCGGCGCAGACAGCTCCGGATTTGGAGGCAGAGATGAGCCGTTTGCCTCCAGCGAGGATACTTTTATTGTTATCAATGGCGGTGAAATCACTGTCACTTCAAATGGAGACTGCCTGGATTCTAATGGAAATCTCTCTATCAATGGAGGAACACTGGATCTCAGCTGCAATGGAAATGGAAATACTGCATTGGACTGCAGCGGAATCTATGCAAACACAGGGGGAACTGTACAAACCAATGATGGTTCTGAGTCAAATCCCGGCAGCATGGGCGGCGGGAAACCTGCAGACGGGCAGAAACAGGCTCATCCTTAGATGATTTTTCTGCTGAAAAAATCCATTCAAATTTTATTCACAAAAATTTCAAAGAACCGTTACACTCTGCTAATGATTTCTTCACGACTTAAACATATAATAAGACCATAGTAATCAAGAGATGATTGCTAAAGCGATTTTTTTCATAATACCCCGAGCTGAAGATTCAGCTCTCCTCCCTTTTTTAAGACATTATATATCCGAAACAGCCGTCCTGTATTGGGCGGCTGTTTTCGTGCTTTGTCAGCATCAGTCACATCTCTTCCTCCTCCCATGGTCCCTTCACTTGGCGGCGCAGAAGAAACAGGCCAATCAGGTTAGGCACAGCCATGAGCCCGTTAAAAATATCAGATAGATCCCACACCAGAGTGAGCCTGGCAACACAGCCGAAAAAGACGGCATTTAAATAAAAAAAGCCATAACACAGCTGGATGCTCTTCTTCCAGGGTTTTCCATCCGTCAGGTAACTCAAAGCCTGGCTTCCCAGGTAAAACCAGGCGATAATAGTAGCAAAGGCAAATAGGCTCATTGCCAGAGATACCATTCCTCCCCCAAGTTCTCCGAAGCAGGAGGAAAAGCAGGACGCCACCCAGGCGCTTCCGGCCATTTCCTCATCCAGCCCTGCTGCCGCTGATATTATTTCTCCATCTACACACAAAATCACAAGAGCTGTCATTGTACAGCTGACAATCGTATCAAAAAACACTTCAAAAATGGCCCACATTCCCTGCTCCCTGGCAAATCGTTCCCCTGACTGCTCAGGATTCCCGGCCTCTCCATGAAGCACTGCCAGACTGCCAAGCCCCGCCTCATTGGAAAACACGCCTCTGGAAATTCCATAACGCACTGCTCCTGCAGTAAGAACTCCAGCTGCTCCTCCGGCTGCGCTCCCGGCTGAAAAGGCATCCTTGAATATAAGAAAAAACGCTTTCGGAATTTCTCCTGCATGAAAGGCCAGGACAGCAATACAAAGTCCCGTGTAAAATACTGCTGAAGCAGGAACCAGGCTGGAAGCGGCCGCAGAAATCCTCCTGGCTCCCCCAAAAATTACGATCATGACAAGAAAAGTCAGCGCTGCCCCTGTAACGGGCAAAGGAATAGAGGCCGAAAAAGCCGCGCTTTGAGCCACTGCGTTGGCCTGTACCATACTCCCCATCCCCAGGGAGGCCAACACGCAGAATACTGCGTAAAGAAGGCCAAGCCGTTTCATGCCAAGCCCCTCTTCCAGATAAGCGTAGGGGCCGCAGACAGGTCTTCCTTCCTTGTCAAGGCGGCGGTATTTTCTTCCCAGATACACTTCTGCATAAGCGGTCATCATTCCAAGAGAGGCTGACACCCACATCCAAAATATGGCTCCTGGTCCTCCCACAGCTACCGCCGCTGCTACTCCTGCAATATTTCCCGTCCCCACAGTAGCCGCCAGCGCTGTGCAGGCAGAGGCAAACTGCCCCTTTTTTCCTTCATCCGAGCCCTTCATCAGGCTTCCTGCCGTCTCTCTCCACCATCTGGAACAGCCTGTAAACTGAAATCCTCTGAAGCGGACCGTAAAATAAATTCCTGCCGATAAAAACAGAATTATCAGCCAGGGTCCCCACACAGCCCCTCGAATCCACTGTATCATCATTCCTCCTCTTCTCTGACCATCATCCTTTTGTCATACTATCCAGAGTATGCTGTCTTTTTCCGCTCCATGACTTTCGGATGAACTGGATATCTTTTTATATTTGCCATGATTTCCTGATTCTTCCCCTGCACTCCTTTGAAAAATTGTGCTATACTGATGTTAGCGTCAACAGACAATCGTCTTAAAATTTCTCATAGAAAGAAGGCAGTGCCTATGCCAGGATTTACCACTCACTACATTTTCGGTATGAAAGCCTACAACGATCTTCCCAATAACCAGCTGAAGCGTATCATCGCCAAGTACCGCTGGCTCTACCAGCTGGGGCTCCAGGGACCAGATATGTTTTTCTACTATATTCCGGTTCTGCGCCACAGGGATTACAGAAACGTGGGCTCCTACATGCACGAGCACCATATCAATGAATTTTTCCGCTGTGCCTTAAACCGCCTCTCCCATTTGCAGTCCAGACAGCAGCGGGAACAGGCGGCCGCTTATCTGGCAGGCTTTATGAATCACTATATTGCAGACTATATCTGCCATCCCTATGTCTATGGCCGCATTGGATATGATATCTCCAACCCCTCTGCCGTCCATCACGGAAAGCACGCTGCCCTGGAGAATGACATTGATGCCATTCTCCTGTATAAATACAAAAAAAAGAAACCGTCTGAATTTAATCAGACGGCCACAATCTGCCTCAACGGCCAGGAGATGCAGTTTGTATCTCATTTCCTGGCCAGCTGTATTAACGATGCTTATTACCCTATCACCTACCGGAATAACTTCCAAATTACTCCGGCCATGGTTCACCGATCTATCTGGGCCATGCGGGTGGGATGCCGAACCCTGGCTGATAAATCAGGCAAGAAAAAGGGCGGCATTGCCATTATAGAATCTCTGTTCGTCAGCCATCCGGTGGCTTCCGCCAAGCTGGTGACTGACACATTTTCCGATCCACGCAAATGCTGCAACCTGGATCATGAACCCTGGTGCAATCCCTGGAATAAGGCTCTGGCCTCCACGGACTCATTTGTAGATCTGTTTCACCGGACCCTCAATAAGCTGCACAATGTCTACTATTATTTTAATATCTGCCTTTCAAACGGCATTCCGCTTGAGGAACAGGACTTCCACAAACTTCTCATGGAGCTTGGAAATTACTCCTATCACAGCGGTCTGGATGTAGGAGGAAATTAAACGGAGCAGCTATATACGAAGGATACGTTCTGTCATATTCTTACGCCGGGAGCGTTTGTCTCAGCCTGAGATAAACGCTCTCGTTCTCTCATTTTCAGAAGTAAAAACCTGTTCTGGCTTTCCTTCCTCCACAATTACTCCATCTGCCATAAATATAACCCGGTCGGAAATCTCCCGGGCAAAGGCCATTTCGTGGGTTACGATGACCATGGCAATATTCAGATCCGCCAGAGAGCGGATCACCTTTAAAACCTCCTTCGTCAATTCTGGATCCAGAGCCGAGGTGGGCTCGTCAAAAAACAGAATCCTGGGATGTAATGCCAGAGCCCTGGCGATAGCCACTCTCTGCTGCTGCCCTCCTGAAAGCTGGCAGGGATACATATCTGCCTTATCAGAAAGTCCCATCTTAGCTAACAGCTCTCTGGCCTCGGTTTCAGCCTCCTCCCGCTTCCTCTTCTGCACATGAATTGGAGCGTCCATAATATTTTTCAAAACAGAATAATGGGGAAACAGATTAAAATTCTGGAATACCAGACCATACATGGCCTGTATTTTTTTCATTTCTTCTTTTCCTGCATATTGAACCTGACCGTTTCCTTCATTCCATACTGCTTTTTCCCCTTCGTAGAGGACAGCTCCCCGATCCATAGTCTCCAGCATGGCCGCGCACCGCAGCAGAGTCGATTTGCCTGATCCGGAAGGACCAATAATGGAGACAATCTCTCCGTCTTCCACCTGGATGGAAATATCCTTTAACACCTGATTGCCTTCAAAGGACTTCTCAATATTTCTGATCTCTAATACGCTCATGTTCTCTCCCCGCTACTGATAATAATTCATTCTTTTCTCTGCATACTCCATAAAGGAGGCCACCAGCAGATTAAAAATGTAGTAAAACAATCCTGCTGCCACAAAGGGAACCATGCTCACCTGTGATGAGGCCAGCGCTTTGGCTACGGTAAACATCTCCATAACGCTGATAGTAAAAGCCAGAGACGTGTCCTTTACCAAAGTAATCACTTCGTTGGTAATAGACGGCAGAATCCGTTTTACCACCTGCGGGAAAATAATGCGGAAAAAGGTCTGGTTTTTCGTATATCCCAGAAGTTTAGCTGCCTCATACTGCCCCGCTGGCATAGACTGAATACCGCTGCGGTAAATCTCTGCGAAATATGCGGCGTAGTTGACTGCAAAGCCGATAAAGGCCGCCCACAGACGGTAGCTGTTTCCCACCCGGATTCCGAACAGATAGTAGGGGCCGAAGTACACCACCATCAGCTGGAGCATCAGGGGCGTTCCCCGCATAATTGAAATATAAAATTTCACCATTGTCCTTAAAATCGGGTTCTTCGACATCCTTCCAAAGGAAATAAGAAGCCCCAGAGGAAGGGAGACCAGAAGCGTCACTGTAAAAATCTCAATGCTGGTTCCCATTCCTCCTGCCAGCTGTTTTATAATCTGTAATAAATCCATGGCTTTTTATCCCCTGTTCTCGTATTATCCTGTCTTATTATTGTTCTATCCTGTTATTATTCTGTCCTGCATCTATTTTCCAACGGTTGTGATATCCTCGCCGAACCATTTCTTAGAAATCTCGGCCATGGTTCCGTCCTCAGCCATCTCTTCCAGTGTCTTCTGCACCTTTTCACACAGCTCTGTATTTCCCTTTTTAAAACCGATGGCATACTCCTCTGCTGCCAAAGACTCATCTAAAATCTTGAAGTTTCCGTCTCTCTCCTGCATCTGGTATCCAGCCACAATCACATCCATGGCGATAGCGTCTACACTTCCCATCTCCAGATCCATAAAAGCTGTATTGTAATCCGGCGTAGTCTGAAGAGTTGCGAAAGTGGAAGTCAGATCCGGCATTTCATTGAGAGCCGCCTCTGCGGAGGAATCTGCCTGAACCTCCACGATCTTTCCTGCCAAATCTTCTAAAGTCTCAATTCCAGAGTCCTCCATAACTACTACTACCTGGCTGTTTTCCATATATGGTTCAGACCAGGTATACTCATCCTCTCTTCCCGTCATAGTGAAACCATTCCAGATGCAGTCGATATTTCCAGACTCCAGCTCCATGTTTTTTGCATCCCAGGCAATAGGCTGGGCCACATAGGTAAGTCCCAGTCTCTTTGCTGTTTCCTGAGCCAGCTCCAGGTCAAAACCTGTGTATTCTCCATCCTCACCTACAAAACCCATAGGCGGAAAATCCTGGTCAAATCCAACGGTAAAAGTTCCCCCCTCTGAAGCTGCCTTCTCTCCGTCTGCCTGCTTCGTCTCTTCCTTATCCTCTCCGCTCTCAGATACTGCGCTGCTTCCTTCTTCCGCGCTCTCTGCTTTTGTCTCTCCTGTCTGTGTGGAAGCCTCTTTGGAACCGGCTCCGCCTGAACAGGCTGTCAGCGCTCCCATCATCATAACTGCCGCTCCGATTGCCCATATCTTCTTTTTCATAATCGCTCCTCCTGTCTCTGTCTCTGACTATTTCCTCTGTTTTATTGTGCTACTATGGTAGCATACTAAAGTGTTTTTGTAAAGCACTTTCTTACAGGAGATCTTGTACTTCTTTTCATACATTGGCTGCAGAGCCGCTTCTTTTCTATGTCATAAAAAAAGAACCGCATATCTCAAATGAAATCACGGTTCTTTTCTATCTTCTTTCGCGTCTAGCGCTTTGCTGTTTTCTTTTACGGCTCAGCATCCGAAGGATCCTTTTTCTCTTCCTACTCCGCTGCAACAGCCTCATTCTCCCCGGCTGACGGCTCTTCCTCCGAAGCCTCTGTCTCGGCCGCCTCAGCTGCCTCTACGCTGTCCACTGCCTTCTGAATCTCCTCTGCAGACGGAAGCTTGAAATCAGTTCCTGCCGGGTAGCTGCCGCTGATAAACCAGGTGTCCTCGTCATCCTGAGTGCTCTCAGGAGCCAGCCCATAGGAAAGGCCGTAGGTCTTCCAGAGTCCTCCATAGCTTGTATCACTGGAACGCTCAATGGAGAAATCCTGTGTAGCTACCATATCGTTAAAGCCCTTAACAAGAGCTTCTGAATACTCTGCAATTTTATTGGAAGGAAGATCGTCCTTCACTACCCAGACCAGCATTACCTCCTTCTGCTCCGGCTGCAGCAGAAGATGGAAATCTACACTGTAAGGATACTCTTTTGTATCAGTGAATATATCCTCCGCATCCACCTTGGCCTGTTCCCAGTCGATTTCCACATTATCCTTGGCATCAAAATCCGGCTGTCCAGCCACAGTCCCCTCTGTGCTGTCAGGGGATACGATATTGCTCTTAGGAGCGCACCCGCTGAGAACAGCAGCGCAGGCTAATAAAACCAGGATTTTTCTCATCTTTATATACCTCCTCGTAGTTCGTAATTGGTATTATATAATATCCCCCTGGGTTTTTATACCCATTTTTGAAAAATTCAAAAAATCTTCATATTTGGATGGGGTTCTTAAGAAATTTCCATCCTGGCTTCTGATACAGCAAGAGAGAAACATTTTCCGCGCTTCACTGAAAGTCGCTGGAAAATGTTTCTCTCCTGCTATTTCTTCTCCATATTGGCTGTTTCCTTCACAATATAGATCGGCCTGTCCTTCAGCTCTGTGAAGATAATGGCAATATATTCTCCGATAATTCCCACAATCACAAACAGCATGGCAAACATAAAGCACATCACTACCACAATCGTAGCATAGCCGCTGGGAGCCCCGTGGACAACGCGTCCGTAGATAGTGTAAAGCATTAAAAGTACACCCAGCATTCCCACAAAAACACCGGAATAAATCCCAAGCTTTAAGGGCAGATCAGAAAAGCACAGGATCGTATTAATAGAGAATTTAAACAGTTTTTTTAAGCTGTATTTGCTCTCTCCAGCCACTCTGGCTCTGGCCTCGTACTCGATATTCGTCCTGTTGAAACCGATATTCTGGACGTAGCCGCGCAGGAAGCGCACCTTTTCCCGGTAGCTCTGCTTTAACACCTCCGCCGCATTGGCTGTCATGGCAAAGAAATCAGAGGCATTCGGCTCCAGCTTCACATCGGAAATGGTGTTGATCACCTTGTAGAAGCCGCCGGAGGTAATATTTTTAATGAGGCCGGCCGACTTATTCTTCGTCCGCACCATATTGATGACCTCATAACCCTCCTCGAATTTTTCAATAATCTGAGCCACGCACTCCGGCGGATGCTGAAGATCCGCATCCATGCACACCAGCCCATCGCCGTCAAAATGATCGATGCCTGCAATCATGGCCGCCTCATGTCCAAAGTTTCTGGAGAAGTTCACCAGCTTCACCTTCGGATCCTGAACCGCAAACTCCTTTAAAATAGCCAGAGAACCGTCAGAGCTTCCGTCATTGACAAACAAAAGCTCATAATCCCAGGGCAGAGCGTCAAAAATCGGCTTTGACTCCCCGTAAAACTGCCGCAGGGCAGATTCCTCATTGTATACTGAAACGATAATTGAAATTTTTTTCATTGTTCTGTATCTCCTTAATCCAGAATCTGGATTTCAATGCTGGAATGGGCCGGAACCCGTTTCTCCTCTGGCGGCAGAGTCATATAATCTCCATACAGAATGGAAAGCACATGTTTAAATCCTTTAGGAGCCATCAAAACTGTGTCCTCAAAAGGCAGATCCACCGTTTCCTCGCACCAGTCTGCGTCCAGCGTCACATAGAGAAAATCCGGCTGATAATTGCTGCAGTAGCGCTTCCCTGTCCGTTTATTCCGATCCTTGGCCGCCAGAAATGTCTGGAGGCGGAACAGGACAGGCATGGGAACCAGCCGTCCGGCTGTGGAGAGTGTGCCCACTCTGAGCTTATCTGCCAGACTATACTTGGAAAAGTCAATCCGAGCCCTGTGGGCGATGGCCATGCCGTACACCACCTTCTGAAGAAATTTGGCGAAAAACGCGCCGAACCGGCTCTCCGGAAGACGGTCTATGATGAACAGATCCACCCAGATATGGTTCAGTTTTCCCTCATAGAACTGCATCTGTTCGTTGTCCTCGTGTACGCGGCTGTTGTCATAGATGACGCGGGTAGTAAAATCATAGAACACCTTCCCTCCCCGGATATCCTCCGGCCGCAGAAGCGTCATCCCCTCCGGCAGCTCCCGTCCTGCCACCTTTAAAAATTTCTCATAATTAGGGCGGGTAAAAATCACGTCCGCATCATCGTCCCAGGGGATAAAGCCCTGATGCCGGACTGCGCCTAACAGCGTGCCTGAGTCAATCATGTATTTAATCTTATATTTCCGGCAGATTCGGTCAATCTCCTTTAAAAGCTTCAAATTAGCTTCGTGAACCTTTGTCAGATCCCAGTGTTCCATGAATCTCTCCTCTTTGTCCAGTCTTTTTTAAACCAGCGTTTCAGGCCTGTGTCAGAGCCTCTCGGATGGTTTTTGCCATGTAGTCAATCATCTCGTCCGTCATTCCCGGATATACGCCTACCCAGAAGGTGTCAGCCATAATCCGGTCTGTGTTTTCCAGAGTTCCCGATACCCGATAGCCCTCCCCTGTTTTTCTCATCTCGTCAAAGCAGGGGTGCTTAATCAGATTGCCGGCAAACAGCATTCTGGTCTGAACGCCCCGCTCCTCCACATACTGGACTACCTTATTCCGATCCACGCCATCCCTGCAGGTAATCAGGAAGCCGAACCAGCTTGGATCGGAGCGATGGCAGGCTTCTGGAAGAATCAGCTTATCCTCTGTTCCCTCCAGAGCCTTGTGAAGCCGGGTAAAATTATGCTTTCTGCGCTCCACAAAGGATGGAAATTTCTTTAACTGGGCGCAGCCTACCGCTGCCTGCATATCCGTGGCTTTTAAATTATAGCCGAAATGAGAGTACACATACTTGTGGTCGTAGCCCAAGGGCAGTTCGCCGTACTGGCGGTCAAACCGGTGTCCGCACAGGTTATCGCAGCCGGATGGGCAGACACAGTCCCGGCCCCAGTCCCGGAAGGAACGGATAATCTTATTTAACAGGGCGTTGTCCGTGTACACGGCTCCTCCCTCTCCCATGGTCATATGGTGAGGCGGATAGAAGCTGGAAGTTCCAATATCTCCGACAGTCCCCGTAAATTTCATCACTCCGTCTATCTCATAGCGGCTTCCCAGAGCGTCGCAGTTGTCCTCCACCAGCCAGAGATCATGGGCGTCACAGAATTCCTTTACCGCCTTCAGATCAAACGGATTTCCCAGCGTATGAGCCAGCATGACAGCCTTTGTCTTCTCAGACAGAGCCGCCTCCAGCTTAGTCACGTCAATGTTGTACTGAGGGATAGCCACATCTACAAACACAGGCACAGCTCCGTACTGAATTGCCGGGGTCACTGTGGTCGGAAAACCGGCGGCTACTGTGATAATCTCGTCCCCTCTGCGAATTCTTCTCTCTCCCAGAAGCGGGGAGGTCAGAGCCATAAACGCCAGCAGGTTAGCCGAGGAACCGGAATTTACCAGGGAGCAGTAGCGCACGCCCAGGTACTTGGCTAACTCCGCCTCAAATTCATCTGTGTAGCGGCCTGAGGTAAGCCAGAACTCCAGGGCGCTGTCCACCAGATTTACCATCTCATCCTCATTATAGACGCGGGATGCATAGGGAATACGATCCCCCTCTTTAAACGCCTCTTTTTTATTGTGAAATTCTCTGCAGTAATCGGCAACCAGGGAAAGAATCTGGCTGCGCGCTTCTTTTTCATTCATATGATTTCCTCGTCTCTCTATCTGATTACTATTTTATAGGACGCATGTTCCTTCTTCGCGGGAGCGCGCTTCCTAAGCGGGCTTTTTTATTTCACTGGACGCTTTGTCCTATGAAATTATTGAAGAAAGAATTCTGCTATCTGTCGGTCTGTGCAGGCCCTCACGTCTCCTCCGGAAAGCCATTCCTTTGTCCACTCCACTGTCTTCTCCACTGCCTGGGACACATGGTATCTGGGCCGCCAGCCAAAGGTCTTTTTCACTCTGGAACAGTCTAATTTCAAGAAATTGGCCTCATGAGGGCCTCCGTCATACCGGTTTACCCATTTGGCCTCCTCTCCCCAGAAACCGCAGAAGAGATTAACCAGTTCTCCTGTAGTGATACAGTCCTCGTCATCCGGTCCCACGTTATAATATCCGGCAAAAGATCTGTCCTCATACTGGCGCATAGCCACAGTCAGGTACAGATACAGCGGCTCCAGCACGTGCTGGTAGGGGCGGGTAGAATAGGGATTTCTCACCACAATATCCTCCCCCTTCTGCATAGCCCTGATACAGTCCGGGACAATGCGATCTGCCGCAAAATCTCCTCCTCCGATGACATTTCCCGCCCGGCAGGCAGAAACAGCCGGAGAATCTTCCTCTCCGAAAAATGCCTTCACATAGCTGTGGGTCACAAGCTCTGAACAGGATTTGCTGTTGGAGTAAGGGTCATAACCGTCTAACCGGTCTGTCTCTCTGTAGCCGTATTCCCACTCCCTGTTCTCATACACCTTGTCCGTAGTCACGTTGACAAGGGAGCGGACAGATGGAGAGAGTCTTGCGCACTCCAGAAGATTAACCGTTCCCATCACATTCGTCTCATAAGTGTACACAGGATTTTTGTAGGATTCCCTGACAATGGGCTGAGCTGCCAGATGGAGAACAATCTCCGGCTGCGTTTTCTCAAATATCTCCTTCATATGGGTCAGATCCCGCACGTCCCCAATCCTGCTGTCCATGCGCTCTGAAAGTCCCAGAATCTCAAACAGGGAAGGAGACGTAGGCGGATTCAGGCTGAAACCGGTTACCTGAGCCCCTGCTGACAAAAGTATCTCGCAGAGCCAGGATCCCTTAAAGCCTGTATGTCCTGTCACCAGGACGCGTTTTCCCCTGTAAAAATCAAAAATCGGATTTGTCATAGTTCCTCCTAGTTTTCCCAGGTTTTCCACGGCGCTTTCCCGCTCTGCCACATCTCTTCCAGATGGTTCTTATCTCTCTGAGTATCCATGCAGTGCCAGAAGCCATTGTGGCGGTACACCATCAGCTCCTTATCTGCCGCCAGATTTTCCAGCGGCGCCTTCTCAAAGACCGTGGAATCTCCTTCAATATAATCAAATACCTTCGGTTCCATTACCATAAAGCCGCCGTTTACAATCTTGCCGTCATCATCATTCTTCTCCCGGAAAGCTGTGATGGCTCCCTGATCGTCCACCTCCAGAACTCCGAACCGCTGTCCTACATTAACGCCTGTGATAGTGGCAGTCTTTCCATGCTGTCTGTGGAACTTCAAAAGCTCATCCAGATTCACATCTGACACTCCGTCTCCATAGGTAAGCATGAATGTCTCATCTCCCACATAGTCCTTAATCCGCTTAATGCGTCCGCCTGTCATGGTGTGAAGTCCCGTATCCACCAGAGTCACCTTCCACGGCTCCGCATAGTTGTTGTGAACCTCCATCTGGTTATTGGCCAGATCAAAGGTCACATCGGAGGTATGAAGGAAGTAATCAGCAAAAAACTCCTTCACCACATACTGCTTGTATCCCAGACAGATGACGAATTCATGGAATCCGTACTGAGAATAGTGCTTCATAATATGCCACAAAATAGGCCTCTCGCCAATTTCGATCATAGGCTTCGGCTTCAAATGGCTTTCCTCACTGATCCGGGTTCCGAATCCTCCTGCCAATATTACTACTTTCATCTGGAATGTACCTCCTCCTTCTTTCTGAACATCCCGGCCCGTCTCCTAAGGGAACGCCGGAAATGATTACTGTCTCAAATCCTCCATGTTGCCAAGAGGCCTGTACTCGAACTCCACATACTCGGGAAGGTCGTAATACTGTCTCATCCAGGCAATCATAAAGGAGAAATTCTCATCGTATACTACCTCATTTTTGCAAAGCAGATCCGGCAGCTCATAAACCTCTATGGTTTCAATATCCGCTCCCTGGCGGATAGCCTCGGCACTGGCCTTAAACACTGCGTCATCGTACATGAGCACCTGATAATTCAGCTTGTAGCCTGTGTAAATGCTCTTCAGGTTCGGTATGCTGACCATTGCCAGAAAAGCCAGGGTACAGGCGGCTGACACTGGAATTTTCTTTGCCTCTGTCAGTAAAATCCTGCCGTACATGTAAGAGAACAGCAGCCAGGACAAATATAAAAACGGATAGAAAATCCGAAGAGGAACTTCCGGCACAATAGCCGCAGATCCCACAGACAGCACTGCCGCTGTGAATACAATGGAGCCAAAGGGCTGTTTTTCTGCTCTATAGAATAATATCACTTCTGCAAAACAAAAAGCAATATAAAGGAGCAAAAGATTGGCAGTTAAGGCCGAATAAGCCCCCGGCGCGAATACGTGAAGCTTCTGCTTCAACACTACTGCGGCGAACACTGCGGCGGAGACGGCCGAAAATCCCAGGTGAAGAGGCAGAAGTTTCCTGTCCTTTGCCGCCGCCATACATCCCATGAAAATCATCATGGGGAAGAAAAACATCAAATACCTGATATTCTCCCCTGAGAAAAAAAGGTTCATTAACAGGGGAATATTTCTGCCCAGCTTTCCAAACAGGCTTAAAGAGGCAAACTCCGCGTTGCCCGCGCTGTTCATTCTGGCCGACACAGCCGGAGAAAGAATGATAATGAGTCCTCCTGCCGCGCACACCAAAAAAGTCAAAATCTCATAAATCTCCAGTCTTCTGTCTCTCCAGAGCTTAACGCCAAGGCAGATAACGACGAAAGAAACTGTTGTGACAAACCACTGTTCCTGAGACCAGGCGGCCAGAAATCCCAATACAGCACAGAGACACATGCGGAAAATACCCGGCTTTTCTCCTGATGAAAGAAACACCGTTCTGTAGAAGTACACGGCAAACACCAGGAAGGTCACAGCCGGAACCACATAGATAAAGCTGGCCGCATACCAGTAAGTTCCCATTCTCTGCACCATGATTCCCAGGGTTCCGTAAAGCAGGCAGACAAATGCCGCCAGGGCCGCCTGGCCTATGGGCCCCAGCTGTCCCTGAAACTCTCCGTCTGTCTCTTCGGCTCCGCTTTCTTCTGTCTTCGCCGCCTCAAGCCTTCCCGCAAGCATCCGTCTGGCGATGAAAAAGAGCAGCAGAGCTACTGCCAGCACCGCTGTGGCCATGAAAACCTGTACGCCTCTGATTCCGCCCAGCATATGGACGAAGCAGTAGAGAAACATATAGAGCAGGCGGCCATTAGAGTTAAAGTAATGTCCCCGCATAAAAGCCAGAAGCTCTGAAAGCGAATATTCAGCCCCAGCCACGTCAATATTCGTGCCGTAGCTTAAAGACAGGTAGCCGTAATCATCGTAGTAAATAAATACATTTCCAAACTGCATCAGCAGAAACACATAAAATGCCGCAAACACGGCAAGATAGGCGTATTTCATATAGCGTTTCATCACTCTGCCCCTTCCTGATAAAAGATATTCAGATTATTTTCATCCAGGATTTCCAGGGCCTTTCTCGCCCTCTCTCCGTTGGTATGAAGCTGGGCTCCCAGCTCTTCGTCTGTCTTATTCCTGTAATCCAGAGCCGTCTCGATGGTCTGCTCCAGGGACAGCTTTCTGAGAGGCGCCTTTAAAAGCTCCTCTCTGGTAGTATAGAAATTACCTGCCAGCAGAAGACAGATAAAACCGCCTGCCAAAACGGCCAGAACCTTTTTCTGCTTCTGTTTCAGAGCAAACACAGCGGCGAAGGTCAGAAGGATTCCGAAAATTCCCATCTCATACTGAATGGCGTAGCGGGAAGCCATTCCATAATTTTCCTGAAGGAAAATCCATCTGGAATAGACAACAAGAGCATGGTTCACTCCGCCGATC
Source organism: Clostridium sp. (assembly GCA_018377235.1). GTDB lineage: Bacteria > Bacillota > Clostridia > Lachnospirales > Lachnospiraceae > Otoolea. The sequence continues at coordinate 110,252 of JAGZZT010000003.1, read as the reverse complement.
AGAATGAGCATAAGCGGGAGAATCGTTCTCTCCCACAGCCTGTATTTCACGTTCAGCCAGAGCGCCAGCAAATAAAAGCAGATAACAACCGCACCCAGCAGACATACCCCCGAGGTGGTTTTGATGACATTAGATACTACCTCAATGCCGATAACCGGGGAGGCGAAGGCCTCCAGGACGAATTTTACGAAAAATTTCGGGCCCGATACCAGAGTAGAAATCAAGGTCGCCTCTGTGGCTCCCCGGTACTCGTAGACTGCGAAGTGATTGCTCAGCAGATAAAGCCCCAGCGCGCCCAGCACAAAGGCCAGATCTGCTGCCCACTCCCTGTTTATCCTGTGGTTTTGCCTGTAATCGGAAACCAGCAGAGCACAGTAGGCCATGGTCATAACCAGAGAATAGCTTCCGCAGTAGGGACCTGCCACCAGAAGGGTCAGAAGCGCCGGCAGAGCCTTTAAAAGAACTCTGTCGTATTTCCTTTCCCTGCCAGACACTGTCCTGTCCAGAATTACAAAATTCCAGTAAAATCCGGCAATGGACAAAAAGCACACCCAGCCGCTTCCGTTGCCCAGCATCTCCCATTTGTTCAGGCTGAACATCAAAAGCATGATAACCAGAAACCAGGGGGCGTACCCCTTTTTATCTCTGCAGTAGGAGGCCAGAGCCAGGGCGGCAAGGCCATGGCTTAACACTCCTAAAACCATGTCAAATACAGTGCTGTAATGGAAGAAAGCCACATTAATAATCCTTCCCAGATAGGTGATGGGAACCCGCGTAAGCACGTCCGGCACGAAAAATTTCGCCGGATTGGCCACATCGGGAAGATAGGAGACAATCAGTCTCATATAGTCAGTGTAGGCCACGTCCTCTGTGGCAATGCTCAGATAGTAAAGGCAGAACATAATGCCTATGGCCGGAAGGCCCATATAGAGCAGGCGTTTTCCCAGTTTTTTATTCATTTGGTTTATGCTCCTCCTATGAATCAAAGAAGTGATCCTCCAGCATCAGGCACAGCGCATGGTACACCGGCAGGTGGAGTTCCTGAATTTTAAAGGTCTCCTGTTCCGGCACAATCAGGCACACATCCGACATTTCCCGGATTTTTCCGCCGTCCCGGCCTGTGAGGCCAATCACTTTCATTCCCTTTGCCCTGGCTGCAGCGGCAGCGTAAAGCACATTGATGGAATTTCCGGAGGTAGTAATACCCAGGAATACGTCTCCCTCGTTTCCATAGCCCATCACCTGCTGGGCGTAGGCCATGTCCGCGTCTACATCGTTTGCAAAGGCGGTGGAAAGGCCCGGATGCCCTGTCAGGGCAATAGCCGGAAGAGCCTGCTGCAGACAGCCGGAAAGGGCTTCTCCAAGCTTCGGATCTGCTGCCCTCAGAGCTTTCTTTATTTCCTCAGGCAGCTCTCTTCTCTTTACAAATCCCTTCATCAGCTCCCCCACGATATGCTCAGAGTCTGCGCAGCTTCCTCCGTTTCCCGCAGCCAGAAGCTTTCCTCCCTGAGTGTAGCACTCCTGCAGCGTCTCATAGGCCTTCTCAAGCTCCGGCCGGATAGCCGAAAGGCCTGGATATCTCTCTGTCAGTTCGTCCAGATATCTGTATTCCTTCCTGTCCTGCATATTATTGTCCTCCTTGCTTCCTTTCGTAAGTTATATAATTTTCATCAAACAGGCGAAGATTTTCTTCCGTCTCTTCGCTGGAAACACCGTCCAAATCTACTTTCGCCAGCACGTTTCCATGCTCGAACACCAGATCCGTCAGGGTTCCCCGTTCAATCATCTGGCGCACCAGGCCATAGCTCCACTCCCAGCTCTCCTCGCCGATAAATCCCGCCTCCACATAGGCGTAATCTGCCTGAGCGTAGGCCATATACTCCTCGAATGCCTCCACTGTATTGACCAGCTCCACATTTCCCCAGGGGGAGGTAATGTCCTTGTAGGACTGAACCACGCAGGGAAACTGCAGACAGCCGGGATGATCTCCAAAAGCGATTACTCTCGTCTGTCCGTCTTCTGCCAGAATATCCCATATCTGCTCATTTCCTGCCTGAACCATCTTCTCATGCTGCAAAGCCTCATGGTTTACTCTTCCCTTGTTTATCCACTGAATCTCAGAAAAACCCAGGCTCCACGCCCAGTTGGACTCTGCCGTCATCAGCACATTGAAGGCCATAATCGGCACGAACAGCCAGGAAGCGATCCAGACAAAACGCCGGTATCCCGCCTTTTTCAGAGCATGCAGAAGGCTCAGGCTCCCTATTATAATTCCTGTGTAGAGAAGCATAAAATAGTTGCCGTCAATCTGGTACAGCATCACCAGACTCACCAGGTTCACTGCCAGAAACGGCCAGAAAGCCGTGTGGGCATACAGAGGCAGATAATTCTCAGCATACTTGCGATTCTGTTTTCTGCCGGACCGGACGCCGCGGTTTCCTGCCCTTCTTTTTTTCCAGTCTGCCGCCATGAGGCAGGCGGCTGCCGCGCAGATTCCTGTAAGGAACAGCATCAGGGGGCTTCCCCAGGCGAACACTACATGTCCCATGTCCTTTCCCGTAGGCATGAGAAGCATGTGATAAAGCCTTCTAAGCAGTACAGCCAGGTTGCTGGCTTCCTCATAATTCTGAGGAAGGCCGCTGGTGGCAAATGGGTATTTCATCTGGAAACCCAGCATGGCAAAAATCGAGGTAAATACCGAGGTCACCGGCATTCCCGTAATCATCATGGTTCTGGCCCAGATTCCTGTAAGCGCTCCAACAGGCGCTGCCATGAGAAGCCACTGACGCCAGGGCGCTCTCAGGGAAAGAATCCGCCTTCCCAGCAGATACAGTCCGCTCATGCCGAAAATAGCTGTGGAAAATACAAGAGCCGTGGATTTCATGGTCAGAGACAGCAGATACGCGCCTGCGCTCATGGCTAACAGGGAGAAATTCCTGCGCCTGATATAACAGGCCATATAGTATACCATAAAGATCTGAAGCGTCCAGGTGATAATATCCGGCTTGGCAGATATCGCCATATTCATGATTCCCGGTATGCAGCTGGCCAGAGCGGCCGCCGCAAGAGCCCAAATCCGATCCATAAACAGGCCTGCCAGCCGATAGATTCCAAACAGCCCGGCGGCTGCAATCCACAGATTCAGAGCCAGCAGATAACTGTGGCTGGCCAGATCGCTTAAAGGCAGAGCAAACGTCTCCAGCCCCTTGGCGTACACATAGGCCATGCCCACCATTCCTGGATTCTCATAGATTCCAGCTCCGCTGTCTAAAACATACTCCGATCGCACGCCGTACCACAACGTATCAAAATCCAGAGAAATATTCATGCGTCCGGCCTGAATCAGAACCATGACAATGAGAAAAATAATCAGGAGACGCCATATGACTCTGTCATTTTCCTTAACACCATTATTGTGTCGTTTTTCTCTCTGAAATCCGCTTCCAGAAAGGCCGTCTTTCGTGAAATCATCTCTTCGGAAACTGTCTTTCAGACAGCGTACTGTCCGGCGAAATCCGCCTGACAGGGCGGCCCACACATAGAGGGCGGCTCCCGTCACGGCTGAGAACAGCTTCAGCTGAAAAATACTTCCTATTTTAAAGGCGCTGAGCAGACAGAAAGCGCACAGCACAGTGGAAACTCCCAGAATAAAATCTGCCATCCAGCCGTCTTCCATATCCTTCTGTCCCAGCAGAACTGTCCTTACAAACTGGCCGGCCAGGACTGCATATCCCAGATATAGAGCCGACAGAATCATAGGAAGAAAAATCACATGAGCCCAGCAGAATATCAGACAGATAAGAGCCGTTCCCCCCCACCGGACAGCCGGGCTTTTGCCAAACAGAATAAAGCCTGACAGGGAAACAAAAAGAAGGGCGATCTCGGCCATCATTTTCTTTGTGGCCGGATCACCGAACTGCCAGGAGTAGGTTCCATCCCCTGTAAAGAGAGCCGCAAAAGGAGCCGCTACGCAGAGGAGGGACAAGGCCAGAAGGCACAGCGCCAGAAGGGATTCCATGAGCCTGTTCTTTTCCATATCAGCCTTCCTCTCTATCCGTCTCTTTGTCCAGTCTGCAGATGAGATCCGCAGCTGCCTTTAAGTCCTCTGCATACCAGTCATAATCAGGCGTCCCGCCCGCTTCTCCCCGAGCCTTCTCCTGCCTCCGTATCTCAGCTCCATATCCAGTTCCCACCAGAATGCTTCTGACACCGAACCGGCGGCCTGCCTCTGTATCAATCAGCTTGTCCCCTACCATAAAGGATCGTTCCCGATCCACAGGACAGTCTCTATCTGCGGCTGTAAACATTCCGATTCCAGGTTTTCTGCAGCTGCACTCCTTCTTATACTGTCCGATTCCGTGCTCCGGGTGGTGGGGGCAGTAATAAAATGCGTCCACATGGGCTCCTTCTGTCTCCAGCTGTTCATTCAGGTACTGGTGGAGATGCTTTACGTCTTCCTCTCCATAGTAGCCTCTGGCCACTCCAGCCTGGTTTGTCACCACCACCACCCGGAAACCGGCTTCGTTCAGCTGCCGAACCGCCTGAGGAACGCCGGGAATCAGCTCCAAATCCTCTGGCCTGTGGAGGTAATTGACCTCCGTATTCATGGTTCCGTCACGATCCAGAAATACTGTTTTTCTTCCTTTTTCCGGCATGTTTCAGTCGTCCTCCTAAATCTTAAAGGTGTAGTCCCGGTTCGGCATCTGAACCTTCACTTCGTCGTACTTCCAGCGATCCTCATCGCAGCACCAGCTCTGTACGCCCCGCAGCTCGAAATTCCAGTCCATCAGCTGTCCGCCGACCGCCTCCATGCGGGCTGCTACCTTATGCTTTACATTGTAAGGGCAGTACATGAGAAGGAAGCCTCCGCCTCCTGCTCCCAGCAGCTTTCCGCCCAAAGCTCCGGCTTTCCTGGCTTCGTCATACAGCTCGTCAATCTGGGGATTGGTAATCTTGCTGCTCATTCTCTTTTTGCTCTGCCAGCCATAGTCTAAAAGTGTTCCGAAGCTGTGAAGATTTCCTCTTAACAGCTCATTTTTCATGGCATAGGCCAGAGCCTTCACCTCGCACATGGCGTCAAAAGCATCCTGCTTTTTATAGTTATTGACCTGATCCTTGATGATATTGGCGGAAACGTGGATATTGCCTGTGTAGCACAACAGCAGATTATACTGAAGCTCGTGAATAATATCCTTCTTAATCCGCAGCGGATTTACCACTACGTTATTCCTTCCGTGGAATTCAATAAAATTAAAACCGCCGAAGGTGGACGCGTACTGATCCTGATAGCCTCCGGCAATTCCCAGATCCAGACGTTCCACTCCGTAAGCCAGATCCGCCATCCCATATCCGTCCATCTCTATTCCCTTCCACTTAGCCATAGCGGACAGAAGAGCCACCATAACCGTGGAGGAAGTTCCAAGACCGGATCCAGGCGGCGCGTCACACTGCAGATACACCTCGCAGCCCTTATTGATATCCATGGCCTTTAAAGCCGCTGTCACCAGATCCAGACGCCCGTCATAGACATAATTCTCCCTGGCATTGTATTTTACTGTCATATCAAAGTCCAGGGAATGAACGATAATCTGGTCATCCTCTCTGGGGATAATCGAACAGTATGCATATTTATTGATAGTGCTTCCAATGACAGCTCCTCCCTGCTCCACACAGAATGGCTCCACATCGGTTCCTCCGCCGCCGAAGCTGACCCGCAGAGGCGCCTTCGCACGAATTACCATTGTACGACTCCTTTCTTCACATCCTCCTGGAAGCGGAAATAGTCCTCCGGGATTCCGATATCAATGAAATATCCGTCATTGACAAACCCTCCTAACCGTTTTCCTTCCTTCATCCACCTTGGGATCATCTCCTGCTCCAGAGACACCTTCCCATCTGGTATTTCGTCCAGCAGGCTCCTTTTCATCAGATACACGCCTCCGTTAATAGTTCCCGGGCGCTTTGTTTCTCCATCTCCCTGAAGCTTTTCATTAAAACCAGTGAGCATTTGATCCTTCAGCACTGCGGCGCCATACCTTGAAACGTCTTCTACTTCCCGAAGCACCAGAGCCATGTCCAGATTTTTCTCTCCTGACAGAGCTGTAAGGCGGCTGTAATCCAGCTGATAGAAGGTGTCTGCATTCAGGACAAAAAACTGATCCTCTGTCACAAATTTTCCAGCGTTCTTAATAGCTCCCGCTGTTCCCAGAAGCTCCTCCTCATAGGCGTAGGAAACGTGGATTCCCATCTCTTTTCCATCTCTGAAATGCTCCTCCACCATACTTCCCTTATAGCCTACAGCAAAAATAATATCTGTAATTCCATGGCGGGCCAGCCCCCGGATCACATACTCCATGAAAGGCTTGCCCTCAATCAGGGCCATGGGCTTGGGCCGATCGCTCACCACGCTCCTGAGTCTTGTCCCAAGTCCGCCTGCCAGTAATACTGCCTGCATTCCTTACCTCCCGCTCTCAAAATCTACAAAAACGGTCTCAGCTTCTTTCTTATTTAAAAGGCCCGCATAGGCAGCCGCCAGCTTGAAGGTCTCCATAAGGCCTTTCACATGGGTTCTCTCCTGGCCGTGGGAAGCGCTTACGCCCTGGCCGATGAGAGCGCCTCGGATATTGTTGCCCCCTGCCAGAGCGGCAGACACATCTGAGCCATAGTGAGGGAATACATCCACCGTATAGCCGATTCCAAATTCCCGGGCCAGAGCAATCAGGCGGTTAGTCATGTCAAAATCATAAGGACCTCTGGAGTCCTTGGCGCAGATAGACACCCGGTACTCATCACCGTTTAAATCATCTCCCACACAGCCCATATCCACTGCAATCAATTCCTCCACATCCTGCGGAATATAGCTGCAGCCGTGGCCTACCTCCTCGTAGTTGCTGATCAGAAGCTTCAGCGTCTGCGCTGGTTTCTTTCCTGTGCCGTGCATGTATTTTAACAGGCCTAACAGCACTGCTGCGGAGGCCTTATCATCCATATGTCTGGATTTAATGAAACCGCTCTCTGTGATCACAAACTTCGGATCAAAGCTGATAAAGTCTCCTGATCCGATTCCAAGCTTTTCCACATCCTCCCGTGTTCTCACAATCTCATCCAGGCGGACTTCCATGTTCTCCTCTGTACGCTTTAACTCCCTGCAGTCATCCCACACATGGACGGACGGTTCCTTCGTCTGAATGGTGCCTGTAAATCTTCTGCCATCCCTCGTTAAAATCTGGCAGTAGCTTCCCTCAATCGCCTCCATCATCATGCCCCCCACCTGAGTCAGAGCGAGAGTTCCATTAGAACGGACAGAGCGGACCATGGCTCCCAGAGTATCCACATGGGCAGAAAAGCCCAGCACTTCACTGGTCTGTCCCGGAACTGTGATAATCAGGCCCCCTTTGCGGTTAAACTCCGTCTGAAAACCGAAGCCCTCCGCCTCCCTGCGGATTATATCCATAACCTCCTTCGTACATCCAGAAGGACTGGGTGTATTCACAATCCTCTCCAGCACTTCTAATATATAGTCCATATATTTCATCATCCTACTCCTTTCACAGTGTCTGTTCCTCTTTACACTGCCGGTTTTTTCTCCAGCTGCAGACTATTTTCCATCTGTATTCCCATCCTCTGCGGGCAGAATCCGGAATAGTAACATTCTATCACACTTCCCCTGTATTTTCTATACTGTGGGGGAAAATGTCACTGACGCTGTATTCGTTTCTTGATCATTTTCCATTTCACCTTTATAATCAGTTTATCATGAATTTCAAATTTTCTGTCTGAAAGGGGTTCCTATTTTATGGCGCGAGATATGACCCAGGGAAATATTACAGGACACATGCTGTCCTATGCGGTTCCCTTGGTATTCGGCAATCTGTTCCAGCAGCTCTACCACACTGTAGATTCCGTGGTAGTCGGACAATTTAACGGCAAGGAGGCTCTGGCCTCTATCGGAGCCGCCGGTCCTATTATGAATATCCTGATCTTTCTCATCGTAGGAATTTCCATGGGCTCTTCCATCCTGATGGCCGGATATTTTGGGGCGCAGGACTACGAGTCCCTGAGAAAGGAAATGGCCACTTCCCTAGGAGCAGGACTTCTTCTCACAGCCGTTCTCACTGTAGTCTCTGCGGCTGGCAGCGGATTTTTCATCCGCCTCACACGGACTCCTGAAGAAATCGCTCCTCTGGCCGCCGATTATCTTAGAATCGTCTCCTCAGGACTTTTCTTTACCTTCCTATATAATATCCTGTCAGCAGGACTTCGGGCTGTCGGCGATTCAAAGGCTCCTCTGTGTGTGCTTATTTTTACTACTGTGGTCAATGTAGCCCTGGATCTTCTTCTGGTTGGCTTTTTCGGCATGGGAGTTTATGGCGCAGCCATCGCCACTGTGGCAGCACAGGCAGTGTCTGCTCTGGCTCTCTTAAGCTATCTTTTTTTCCGGGCCCGTTTTCTCTGGATTCCATTATCAGAGCTAAAAATCGATAGAAAGTTTCTGAAAAAGACCATTGATTTCAGCTCTGTATCAGCTCTTCAGCAAACTATGCTGTATCTGGGACGCCTTCTGGTTCAGTCTGGCATCAACAGCCTGGGGGTAGACGCTGTAGCTGCCTTCAACGCCGTCTCTATCGCAGACAGCTATGTGCTGGCTCCCGGTGACAGCCTGGCCGCGGCCATGACAACCTTCGCCGCCCAGAACAAGGGAGCCGGAACCAGGGACAGAATCGGAAAAGGTCTGAAAACCATGCTCTGCATGGCGGAAATCTACGTCTGCATGGCAGCTGTGATTGTTTTCACACAGAGCCATCGAATTCTGGGTATCTTTTTAAAGCCCCAGGAAACATCCGCTCTGGCCTTTGGCCTGTCCTACCTGCTGCCCATGTCCTGGGGATATATTCTCACTGGAATTACAAATACCTTTCAAGGGTATTTCAGAGGAATTGGAAATCTGAAAATTACTCTCTGGGCCACTCTGCTTCAGATTCCCATCCGGGTAGCCGTCACCTACCTGCTTTTGGGAACTCTCGGCGTGCAGGCGGCAGCCCTGGGAACCATCATTGGCTGGATCTGCATGGCTGTATTCCAGTATTTCTGCTATAGAAAATGGGGAATTCACGAGACAGGCGCATAGAAGGAAGCTGAGCAGATACTCAGTCTGTACCGGAACAGGTAAAAGCTGCCAGCCGGGCGATAACAGCGAGGCTTTCCCAGGGAGCTTCGCAGAAGTTCTTGCATTCTGCTTCCAAAAAAGGTAAAATCTTCTTTATGCTGTTTTACACTGACATTAAGGAGGTTTGATTTTATATGACATTTTATCAGGAACTTCAGCTGAACTCTGCCGGTTCCAAGGCTTTAATCCGCATTACAGAAGATAAAAAGGAACGCTGGCGTCATATCCTGATCTATAACTTTAAGGTCTATCTGGTGGTGGCGTTCTGCTTCGCAGCAGTGACGCTGTTCAGCATGGTATTTGGCTCTGAGAACAGCATTGCCGGAGTAGCTGTGCTGCTGGCTCTTCTGGTTCTGCGCCAGGCTGATTTCGGAATCCACACTTCCCACGGTCTGCTGTGTATCGCCGGAATATTCTCTATCCTCATGATAGGCCCCAGACTTACCAATTCGGTACCGCCCTTTACAGCCTTTTTTATCAATCTAATCTGCATTCTGATCCTGATGTTTCTCGGCTGCCACAATATCATTATGTCCAACCATTCTACCTTTGTATTATCCTATTTGATTTTACAGGGCTACGATGTAAGCGGCCATTCCTTTCTCATGCGGACTGCCGGTCTGTTCTTCGGCATGCTTCTGTGCATGGCTGTCTTCTATAAGAATCAGAAGCACCGTGTCCACAAGCGGAATTTCAGCCATCTGTTCCAGGAATTTAATCCATTTTCCCTCAGAAACAGATGGTACATCAAACTGACCTTATGTCTCTCCACAACTCTGCTGATTGCGTCTCTTCTAGGACTCCCCAGAGCCATGTGGGCCGGGATCGCCTGTATGTCAGTATGCCTTCCCTTTGAGAAGGATATGGTAAAACGGGCAAAAGAGAGAGGCGTTTTCAATCTGGTTGGATCCCTTATTTTCCTGGGTCTGTATCTTATTCTTCCGAAAAACCTTCATTCCATGCTGGGACTTATCGGCGGAATCGGCGTAGGCTACTCTGCCGGTTATCCATGGCAGACTGTGTTCAATACTTTTGGCGCTCTCTCCATCGCCTCCGGCGTGTTCGGCATCACCGGTGCGGTTATTCTCAGAATCGGTTTGAACGCAGCGGCAGCGCTGTACACAGTTGCTGCCGGCTGGCTGTTTGATCAGGTCTTTAACAGAATTTCTGAGCGAAGAACCTGCGGAGAAGCGGCATAAAAAGCTTTTCTTTCTAATTTCCTTTCTAAAACGCAGAAAAACAGGGCGGAATCTTTTGTAATTCCGGCCCTGTTTTTTACATCAGTTTTCTTTTAGTCTGGTCATCTCAAGCTGGCAGCAAGTTTGTCAGACCTTCAGGAACTTTAATTATTCAGCTTTTCTATTATCTGTCTGGCAACATATATGCCGCTTGCCGATGCATGGGATAAGGAATGCGTAATACCGCTTCCATCGCCTATTACATATAGCCCTTCATGGCAAGTCATAAGATTGTGATCGAGTTCAACCTCCATATTATAAAATTTCACCTCGACGCCATATAATAATGTATCGTCATTTGCAGTTCCCGGCGCGATCTTATCTAATGCATAAATCATCTCAATAATACCGTCTAAGATCCGTTTTGGAAGAACAAGACTTAAATCTCCAGCTGCAGCATTTAATGTAGGTACTGTAAAAGATTCGCTAATTCTCTCTTCTGTGCTTCTGCGTCCCCTGATCAAATCTCCAAAGCGCTGAACAATGACGCCTCCTCCAAGCATGTTGCTCAGTCTTGCTATACTTTCTCCATATCCATTAGAATCTTTAAACGGCTCTGAAAAATGTTTTGCAACTAATAAAGCAAAATTCGTATTGTTTGTCTGCTTCGCAGCATCTTCATAGCTATGCCCATTAACCGTGACGATACCATTTGTATTCTCATTTACTACTTCACCTCTGGGATTCATGCAGAATGTGCGCACCAGGTCTTCATATTTTGAAGTACGGTATACAATCTTGCTTTCATATAATTCGTCAGTTAAATGGGCAAAAATTCCAGCTGGAAGTTCAACACGGACTCCGATATCGACTCGATTAGAATTTGTATTGATGCCTAAATCAGAACATATCTGTTCCATCCATTTACTTCCGCTTCGTCCTGCAGAAATAACACATTCTCTTCCTTCATAAAAAGAGTCTTTACTATGAATTCGATATCCATTTTCTAATTTTTCAACTTTATCAATAAAACAATTAAAATGAAATTCAATATTATCTTTGAGATAATTATATAAATGTTCCAGGACAATATAGTTGATATCTGTTCCTAAATGGCGGACAGAAGCATCTAATAAATGTAATCCATTCTGCATGCAGCTATTTTTTATGTTGGAACCAGCTGTAGAATAGAGCTTTGTCCCTTCTCCGCCAAAGGCAAGGTTGATTTTGTCAACATAATCCATCAATTCTAATGCTGTTTTTTTACCGATATATTCATGTAAAGTTCCGCCGAAATCATTTGTAATATTATATTTTCCATCGGAAAAAGCTCCTGCTCCTCCAAATCCGCTCATGATCGAACAGCTTTTACAATGGATACATGATTTAATCTTATCCCCATCAATTGGACATTTGCGCTTTTTTAATTCATTTCCCATTTCAAAAACTGCAATTTTTAAATCAGGCCTTTTTTCCATCAGTTCGTAAGCTGTAAAGATTCCTCCCGGACCTGCCCCTATTATTAATACATCATACATTTCTTTACCTCCATAAAAAAAATTGACTACCATATAGGTAGTCAACCAGTTTGGCGGTTGGTAGAGACGTCTGCCCATTTTGCAGGCTTATACCCAATTCATTATACATAGAAACAGCACAGAATTCAAGGAAAATATATTTTTGAGCGAAGAATGTGCTCAGGCACATTCTCGTGCCGAGCGCGGCCTCTTGCAGCGTATTTTTTTCGCGCCAGTGCGCTTTCTAAGCAGAGCGTTTTTTATGACATAAAACACCATTTCCTATGACATAAAAAACTCCCCAGAACCGAAGTTCTGAGGAGCTGTAAATCGTATTGAATTGTCCTGAGACAAAATTATCTCTTGGAGAACTGTGGAGCTCTTCTCGCAGCCTTTAAGCCGTATTTCTTTCTCTCTTTCATTCTCGGATCACGTGTTAAGTATCCTTCCTTCTTGAGAACTGGTCTATACTCAGCATCTGCCTGAAGAAGCGCTCTGGAAAGGCCGTGGCGGATAGCGCCTGCCTGTCCTGTGAAACCACCGCCGCGTACGTTTACAAGTACGTCGAACTTATCGGATGTCTCTGTAGCTACGAGCGGCTGACGAACTACAACCTTTAATGTCTCAAGGCCGAAATACTCGTCGATGTCTCTCTTATTAATTGTGATGTTTCCTGTACCTGGTACAATATATACTCTGGCGATAGATTTTTTTCTTCTGCCTGTTCCGTAGAATTTTGCGTTAGCCATTAGTGTTTCCTCCTTCCAGCACCTTTAATTAAAATTTGATCTCTAAAACTTCCGGCTTCTGAGCTGCCTGCTCATGCTCTGGACCTGCATATACGTGAAGTTTCTTAATCATGCTTCTTCCTAAAGGTCCCTTTGGAAGCATTCCCTTAACTGCTAACTCGATAACCTTCTCCGGCTTCTTAGCCATCATTTCTCTTAAGGTTGTCTCTCTCATTCCGCCTACATAGTCGGAGTGATTGTAGTAGATCTTCTGGTCAAGCTTCTTGCCTGTAACCTGGATCTTCTCAGCGTTTACTACGATTACGTAGTCACCGCAGTCCATATGAGGAGTAAAGATCGGCTTATTCTTTCCTCTTAAAATCTTCGCTACCTCAGATGTCAGACGACCTAATGTATATCCTGTAGCGTCAACTACATACCATTTTCTTTCAATTGTTGCTGGACTAGCCATAAAAGTTTTCATTGGTTGACCTCCTGTTTATTCAGTTTTTGAGATTAACTTTATCAATAAAACGCCTGTTCCGGGGCTTTGGTACAGACATTTCTAACTGATGTCACAGTTATACATTATATTACACTACGCCGGACGTGTCAACCTCTTTTTTCCCGTAAAATCAAGGTTTTATGGCTGTTTGAAACTGTCTTCCCGGGAAACGGCAGAGGGGACGGAAAAACCGTCCCCCTGATTCTATCTCAGTCCCTTGACCTCTGTCTCCAGCTCTACGATAAACTCTTCGCCGTCTACTACCACACGGTATTTCTTCTTTGCCGTATATGGATTCCCCGACGCTGCCGCAGATGCGACCGCCATGGCTACAGCCTCTCTCTCCTTAGCTGTGCCTTTTTCAGGCACATAGTCGAGCTTTTCCTTCAGAGCCTTTAACTCCTCCAGCTCCTTCACATAGATATCCTGAGCCTCCTCCACGGATACCTGCTGGAAGTTTACCTTGCAGCCCGGCTTTAACTGAGCTGCCTTGGGCAGATCTGCAGAAATAATGCCCGCAATCTTTGTATAGCCACCTGTGGTCTGGTGATCTGCCATCATGACAATAGGCTGTCCGTGGGACGGAACCTGCACAGCGCCGAAGCTGATGCCGTCTGTAATGATATCTCCGCCGTTTTTGTGCTCAATCTTCTCTCCTTCAAAGCGCAGTCCCATACGGTCTGCCTCATTAGTCAGCGTATAGGTGCTGTTTAAAAAGGTCTTAATTCCATCCTCTGTGAAGCAGTCGTCCTGCGGTCCTAAAATCACCCGGAGCGTGCAGGAGGCCCTGGAGTAATCGTCTGCCGGAACTATTCTCTTGCTCATATTCGGAAGAGATGTCTTTGGATCCACAAACTCGATTTCATCTCCAGGTCCCAGCTTTCTTCCCTCAAAGCCTCCCAGATTTGATTTTAAATGGGTGGATTTGCTGCCCATCACAACGGGAACGTCCAGTCCGCCTGCAAAGGCCACATAAGCGCGGCTTCCGCTCTTGATGCCCATGAAGCTCATGGTATCTCCCTTTTTCGCCAGAACAGCCTGGTACATGGGAAGGTCTTTTCCGTTCAGCTTAGCGCCCAGGTTTCCTCCTGTTACTGCAATGATATTGTCAGAGGTAAAGGTAAACATGGGACCCATAAGAGTAATCTCCAGGACAGCCTCATTCTCATCGTTTCCCACCAGAATATTGGCCTTGCGGAAAGCCATGGTATCCATAACGCCTGCCGCCGGAACTCCAAATTCCTGATAGCCTGTGCGGCCCATATCCTGAATGGTTGTAATAAATCCTCCGTTTGCAAACTTAATGCCCATCCTCTACACCTCCTTTGCGTACTTTACATATTTATATGTATTGTCTGCAGCCTGCTTTTCAATCTCTTTATACTCCTCCTCTGTGATAGAGCGGAATTTAATATACTGTCCTGCTGAGAGCAGAATCGGCTCCTCCCGGTCTGCATCATAAAGCTTTAACGGAGTGCGTCCGATTAACTGCCAGCCACCTGGGGAAGCCACTGGATAGATACCAGTCTGTTCTCCTGCGATTCCCACAGAGCCGCCCTCGATCTTCACTCTCGGGCTGGTAAGACGCGGTGTGGCAATCTCCTTGCTCATGCCGCCCAGGTACGGGAATCCTGCAATAAAGCCCAGCATATAGATCAGATACTCCTCTGAAGTGTGAATTTTAATAACCTCATCCACAGTTTTATGGTTGTGCTTTGCCACATTTTCAATGTCAGGTCCCATCTCCCCACCATAGAGAACCGGGATCTCAATGACCTCCGGCGGCGGAATTACAATACTTCCAAGGGAACCGAGCAGCCCCTCGAACTCCTTTGTCAGATCTTTGAACCGAATAACCTCCGGCTTATAATTGACCAACAGAGAGCGATAGGTAGGAACTGTCTCCACAATTCCAGGAATCCCGCTTTTCTCTACTGCAATTTTAAATGCCCGAATCTGTCTGTTAATTTCCGGGCTGATTTCATTTCCAAACTCTACGCTCACTGAGCTGTCGCCTGCGGCCAGGTATCTTACCTTTCCCATGCTGTTTCCTCCTTACCTGAATTTTTATGCTGCTGTTCATTTTTCTTAATTCTGCGTATTTTCAATTCTATACGCTCCTGTAACATTATGTATTCTTGTAATGATATATTTTTGTTTTTTGTTTCAGCACGCGCCGGGAAGCTTTAAGCCCCCGGCGCTGCATTTTCCCTATTTTCCCTTATCCAAAAATAGTAAGGATGTTTGGAAGAGATCTGACAGCTCCGATTCCTGTCAGAATTACTGCCACAATGCCCAGTACCAGAAGGATAGCCGGATGCTTGTAGTTTTCTCCCACGATTTTCTTATTTCTGCTGGCTGCCAGGATAGTAAGCAGAGTCAGCGGAAGAATCAGTCCGTTGACAGCTCCTGCCAGAACAAGCAGCTTAGCCGGCTGGCCAAGCAGAGTCATAATGACTGTGGAAACGGCAATGAAGCCGATTACAAACCATTTCTCATTTTCCATGATAAACGGATGCAGCGTCTTTAAGAAGGATACTGACGTATAAGCTGCTCCGATGATGGATGTGGTAGCTGCGAAGAAGATAACAAGGCCGAAAATCTTGTATCCAATCACGCCTGCCCCTGCACGGAAGGCCTCTGCCGGCGGGCTGACTGCCCATCCCTCAGAATTTACAATCTCCGGCATAGCTGTCACTACACCCAGAACGGCTAAGAACAGAAGAATTCTCATGGTTCCAGATACGCCTACGCCCATAAGTACGGACTGGCGCACCTTCGGCAGATCCTTCTCTCCCTTGTAGCCTGCGTCCAGAAGTCTGTGAGCTCCTGAGAATGCGATGTAGCCGCCGCAGCTTCCTCCGAGCAGAGTGATTAATGGAAGCACTAAATCCGGCGCCTGGTTAAAGCTGGCGATTCCCGCCACAGCCTCTCCTACCGGCGGTTTTGACTTAAATACCACATAAAGCACAACAAGAATCATCATGGTTCCCAGGTACTTTGTCAGCTTATCCATTCCCTCTTTTGCATCCTTTGAAAGGAAAATCAGGATTCCGATGGCTCCGGAAATGATGCAGCCTGCCTTAATGGGAAAACCAAACATAACGTTCAGTCCCGTAGCGCCGCCGCCGACGTTTCCGATATTAAATACGAGGCCGCCTAAAGCTACTAAGCAGGCGATAAAATATCCCAGTCCAGGAACAACCTTGTTGGCAATATCCTGTCCTCTCATGCCGGACACTCCGATAACAGACCAGATATTTAACTGGGTAGTTACATCCAGCAGAATAGTCGCCACAATTACCAAAGCGAACGCAGATTTAAACTGTCCGGTAAAGGTTGCTGTCTGTGTCAGGAAGCCGGGTCCAATGGCTGAGGTAGCCATCAGAAAGGCAGCTCCTATGAGGGCTGTCATATTGCCCTTATCTTTCTTCTCTCCCATATGCTGTTTCCTCCAAATTTCTCTTTTCCCCTGTTTTCCTATCTCATCAGATTGGAAATCGTCACTCCCTCTTTCTCCAGAGTCTCTCTGATATTCTTTACAAACTCCAGAGCTTTCGGATTGTCTCCGTGTACGCAGATGGAATCTGCCTTGATATCAATGTCTCTTCCATTGATACTCTCCACTTTTCCTTCTTTCACCATGCGGACTACTCTCCTGATTGCCAGATCCTTATCCTTGATGACTGCGCCCGGAAGCTTTCTGGAAACAAGGGTTCCATCGTCATTGTAGGCACGGTCTGCGAATACCTCGCTGGCTGCCTTCAGTCCAGTCTCCTCAGCCGCTGTAATCATCCTGGATCCGGCCAGTCCCATGAAGATAATGTCCTTATCTACCTCGTAAACTGCCTCGCACATGGCTTTTGCCAGCTTCTCGTCTACGGCTGCCATATTGTAGAGGGCGCCGTGGGGCTTCACATGCTGGATCTTCACGCCGTGGGCTTTCGCAAACGCCTGAAGGGCTCCCAGCTGATATTTCACATAGGCCTTGGCCTCCTCCGGAGTAACAGCCATGTTTCTGCGGCCGAATCCCATCAGATCTGGAAAGCCCGGATGGGCTCCTACAGCTGTCCCAAACTCTTTGGCCAGGGCTACAGTCTTCTCCATTACCATGGGATCTCCTGCATGCCATCCGCAGGCTACATTAGCGGAGGAAACATATTTTAAAATCTCCTCATCCATTCCAATGGTATAGTTGCCGAAGCTCTCTCCCAGATCACTGTTTAAATCCACAAAGTACATAGCTTTACCTCCTGTTGATTTATTTTTATTGTTTCATACTTATGACACTTTCGTGTCTCTGGCTAAAATTTTAGTTGATTTTATACTACTTTTCAATTAGTTTTTCCTGTTTCTTTATTTATTTTTTAGATTTTCAAAAAAATCGTGCAAAAACGCACGTTACAGGTGTGCGGTTCTGCACGATGTGAATTTTTGCACGATGTATTATGTCTGAGTCTGATCCTATTCTCCGTCCTTCTCCATTTTCCGTTTCATGGAAAATCTTGTAATGCCCAAAAGCGCAGCCGCCTTTGTCTGATTTCCCCCGCACAGCGCCAGGGCTTTCTCTATATAGAGCCGCTCCAGGGACTGAACCTCCTTCTCCAGATCCACCGGCCCCTTTTCCAATTCCTTCAGCCGGAAGTATTCTCCGGTCCGCTCTCCTTCGCCGTCCGGTGTCCTGTTCAGCTCCACATGTTTTTCCAGCTCTCTGCCTGGGCTTAAAAGAAAACAGCGTTCAAAAATATTTTTAAGCTCTCTCACATTGCCCTTCCAGTCATACAGAAGCAGCTCCCGCATAAAGCGGGGTTCCACCCGATCGATGCTTCTGGCAAACAGCTTATTATAATAATCCAGATAATAATCGCAGAGTACCGGAATATCTTCTCTTCTGTCTCTAAGCGGAGGAATTACCAGCTGCATAACATTAAGGCGGTAGAACAGATCCTGGCGGAACAGCCCCTGCTCTACCGCCTTTTCCAGATTCCGGTTAGTAGCCGCGATAATCCGCACATCCACTTCAAGATCCTCCAGCCCCCCTACTCGTTTAATCTTCCTGTCATCTAAGAAGGTAAGAAGCTTAGCCTGCATGGCCAGAGGCATTTCTCCTACCTCATCAAAAAAGACCGTTCCTCCGTCCGCCATCTCAATCAGTCCCTTTTTCGTCCGCATGGCTCCTGCGAAGGCTCCTCTCTCATAGCCGAACAGCTCGTTTTCCAGAAGATTTTCCGGAATTGCCCCACAGTTGATCCGCACCATCAGACCGGAACGTCCGCTGATATCGTGGATCAGCCGGGCCGCTACCTCCTTGCCAGTCCCTGTCTCGCCTCGAATCAGCACATTGACAGAACTGTTTTTTCCAAGAATCTCAATGTGACGGCGAATCTGCTGTACTGCCTGGCTGACACCCAGGAACTCCTGACTCTCTCCCTTTAAATATTCCAGCGATTCCTGGTTTCTGATCTGTTCCACGCTGCGCTTGACCGCCATCTCGATATCATCGATGTCAAAGGGCTTTAAAATATAATCATAGGCCCCCCGCCTGACAGCCTCCACCGCCTGGGATACCGAACCGTAGGCTGTCATGAGGATCACCTGAATCCGTGGATCTACAGTCTTAAAGGTAGCGATCTCATCCATTCCCACACTGTGTTCCAGCAGGTTATCCAGAAGCACCACATCCGGATGAAATTTTCTGGCCTTTAAAAGCCCCTCCTCCATATTTTCCGCAGACTGTGTTTCATGTCCCCTGTCCCTCAGTCCCTCCTCCAGGGTATAGCGGATCAGGAATTCATCGTCTACTATTAATATCCGGCTCATGCGTTTCCTCCTTTCCTGCCGGGAACCAGAGGCTGACCCTGGTTCCCTCTCCCGGCTGGCTTTCCATCTGGAAGCTGCCTCCGTTCTGATCGGTCAGCTTTTTTACAATAGCAAGTCCCAATCCGATTCCATTAATGCTTTTCGTGTAAAACGGTTCCGCCGCCCGCTCCAGTTCCTCCTTCACCATTCCGCATCCGTTATCGCTGAGAGTCATTACTCCTCCCCGTTCCCGCTCCGCCCAGGCCTCCAGGCGGATAGTCCCGCCCGACTTTTTACCTAAGGCCTTGACGCTGTTGCCAATCAGGTTGTGAAGGATCTGGCGCAGCTCATCTCCGTTGGCCCAGACGGACGGCTGTCCGGATACCTTCACCGAAAAAGTAATTCCCTGCTGTTTCAATCCCTTTTGATAGAACAGTTCCAGCTCCCTCAGAAGAGGTTCCAGCAGAAATTGTTCCTTTCTGCTGTCTTTTTTCACAGAGAGGGTAAACAGGTTTGTGATCAGGGCCGTAACCCGATCAATTTCCTTAATCATGCTGTCGCAGAGCATCTGATCTCCAGGTTTCTCCACCCTTCCTTTAAGTACCTGAATACCGGAACGAATACCGGCAATAGGATTTTTAATCTCATGGGCCAGTGTAGCTGACATCCGGCTGGTATACTCCATCTTCGTATAATTGTCCATATTTTTCAGGAGCAGCTCAAAGGTGGTGGCCAGCTGGCCGATTTCATCCCTGCGCCGCACAGCGTCAAACCGATAATTCCGGTAGCTTCCCCTGTTTTCATTGATCTCATGGCAGGTCCGGCTCATGGTGCGGATGGGGAAGGCGATATTGTAGGAGATGAAAATACTGGCCTGAATAATAATGATAAGCGCCGCAATCGCCCCAATCACCACATAGGACTGGCTCTCTAAGATCTGCTCGAACAGCACCTTCTCATCCACAATAAACTCCAGCTTCCAGCCCAGAACATTTCCGGAGTCGGAAAGCACTACTTTCTCCTTTTCAAAAGCTGCCCTGGGGCAGGCTATGATCTGTCCGCCTTTATCTGTGATCCTCAGATATTCCGGCTGATTTTCCCTGTACTTTTCCCGGATTTTCTCCTCCGGAACATGCTCTGCCAGAAAATCCAGTTCCTGATTCATCACAGAAAATACCTGCCTGGCTGTGGATTCCAGTCCTCTTCTCTCAATGGTATAGCCGTTGTAAAAGGAGATCACTCCGAACCCGCCCAGCACAATAATTCCCACTGCCAGAAATGGAAGCAGAATCTCGTTTTCCAGCTGAAAAAACCAGTTTCCCAGCCGGTTTCTCCATCGTTTCAACGCCGCCTCCTCCTTTCTGCCGGGAATTCCGACCTCGGCTCCTCCTGGCTCTCTTCTCCTTTTCCGGTTCCTTTTCTATAAAACTGCTCCAGCACAGGAACCGCAAAAAAGACTGCTGCAGAACAGGCTGTAGCAGGAAACGCCCAGTACACCGGCAGATCCAGCTTGTAAAACAGGCCGCTGCAGACTGCTCCTGTAAGGAACGCCGCCACAGCCCCCCGCCTGCTGCTGTTTTTATAATAGAAACCTCCATAGAGCAGAGGAGCAAACATAGCGGAAAATAAGCCCCAGATATCGCTTCCAAAGGATAAAATATCCTCAGGGGGATTTAAAGACAGAAACAGCGCCGCCGTCCCTCCGATAAAAATGTAAATTCTGGTCAGATTGAGCAGCTTTTCCTCTGACAGCTTTCGTTTCCTGAGCCTGGCCGTCACATCGTAGGCCAGGGAGGAACCAATAAGAAGAAGCTGGGAATTGGCTGTGGAAACGCAGGCTCCGATGACGCTCAGAAGGAAAAATCCGCTGAACTGAGAAAACATCCTGTTATTCACCGCATAGATAAATACATCGTCCGCGCCGCAGATTTCTATTAAATCAGGATACAGAATGCGAAGTCCCAGGCCAATCTCCGTCAGGGCAAAGTAAATGCCTGCCAGGAATATAAGCGCCCAGAGAATCGTCCTCCTGGCACTGTCCTTGTCCTTTGCCGCCACAATCCGGATCAAGTACTGGGGATTGGCGGCCAGTCCCATGCCCCAGCCGAAAAAGGTAGTGGCGTACATCAGGGAAGAGTAACCATCGAACTCTCCTGCACCTTTTACAGGAAAGCCCTGAGCAGTGATCCGCTCCCTCACCAGAGCATCTGTGAGAAATCCGGCATTATCAATCCGGCTCAGCACGGCAAAATAGACAGCTCCCACACTGATAGTCAGCATAATCAGGTTGCAAGAATCTGATTTTGTCACAGAGTTAAAGCCGCCGAAGGTGGAATAGAGAATGAACAGATATACCAGAAACACCGCCACCTTGTAGTCGATATTTAAAAGACTGGACGCGGCGATTCCAAATCCCTTGATCTGAATCACCAAATAGAGAATATAGCCCCCTGCCATCAGAAGAGCGGACATGGTCTGCAGAAGGCCGGAGTGGTACCTCTTCTCGAAAAATTCCGGGATCGTTAAAATATCGTACTCCCGGATCCTGCTTACCACTGCGTACAGAAGCAGGGCTCCCATAAACCAGGGAATCACAGAAACTGCCAGCACTCTGGTGCCGTTCTGGTACACATTGCCTGTATAGCCCAGAATGGTGGCTGCCGAAATCCAGGTCCCCACAAAGGTAAAAAAGAGCGCCCTGGTTCCTGTCTTCTTCTCTCCCACGAAAAACTTCTCAATAGAATCGCTGTCCCTGAGAGAAGATTTTCCGATAAAAAGAAGCAGAAAGGAATAGAGCGTAAAATAAATCAGATAAACCAGGGTTCTGCTCATGAGCGGATCATGCCCCTTCCCGCAGCGGATTCAGGCGCGTCCTTATACACAGCCATCAGACAGCCCTCCCCCAGAGCCTTTCCCCTCTCGTCCGGCTCTTTTAAGACATAATATCCGAACTGATCTCCCGGATGGATCCGTCCCTTTGCCTTTACATACACGTCCTGAGCGCCGTTTCGCACAGCCTGGTGGATCACACGTCTCAAAACCCCTTCCAGCTCCGGCCCCTCGCACCGGAGAATTTCCAGGACAGAGAAACCCTCCGAAGTCATCCGGCGCTGATCCAGAATATAGCTCCAGTGCCTGTTTTCTCCTGACACAAATTCTCTGGGCTCCTTTTCATACTCCATACTTACTAACGTCAGCCCTCTGGCCGGAATCGTCGGCCCGGCGGCAGCTCTGTCCCTGGCTTCCAGAATTTCCTCCATCTTCTCCGGCGGCCACACACCCATGCCGATTTTTACCAGAGTTCCCATGATAATACGGACCATATTGTAGAGAAAACCGCTGCCGCTGATCCGCATGGTAATCACATCCTCCAGATCTCTGCTGATATCCAGCCTGTAAATAGTCCTCACTGTCTCCTCCGCCTGAGTCCTCACTGTGCAGAAGCTCTTAAAATCATGCTCCCCCAGCAGACAGGCAGCTGCCTGGCGCATCCGATCCACATCCAGATCAAAGTAGCAGAAATGACAGTACAGCCTGTTTAAGGGCATATCGATTTTGCGATTTAAAATCTTATACTCATAGGTCTTTACGCAGTTGGCCTTTCTGGGGTGAAAAGTCAGGGGAACCTCCTCTGATTTCTGCACCCGTACATCCTCCGGAAGCCTCTGGTTTACCGCAAAGCAGATTTTCTCTGCTGGAATTCTGGCTTCTGTATCAAACACAGCGATATTTCCCCTGGCGTGAACGCCTGAATCTGTCCGGCTGGCTCCAATTACCTGGATTTTTTCTTTCAGCAGCTCCGAGAGCGCCTGATTCAAAACCTCCTCGATGGTCACTCCATTGGGCTGCAGCTGCCAGCCGCAGTAATTAGTACCGTCGTAAGCAACGGTCAGTTTGATTCGTCTCATATTGTCATTCTCCTGTCTTTCCTCGGCTTTCATGGATAAAGGATACCTCGCTCCTGTGGGCTGATACTGGCGTCCGTGAAAGCGAAAACCCTGCCCTGGCTGCTATGCTGCCATCCTGACAGCGGCCAGCACAGCCAGGTATACAAAAAACAGAACGTAGGCCGCCCTGTCAGCGCTGCGGTACTTTAAGGGCTTCATCTTCGTTCTTCCAGCCCCTCCCTGATAGCATCTGGCCTCCATGGCCATAGCCAGATCGGAAGCCCTGCGAAAGGCAGAAATAAACAGAGGAACCAGAATGGGAATCATGCTTTTCGCCCTCTGAATCAGGTTTCCGCTTTCAAAGTCAGCGCCTCTGGCCATCTGAGCCTTCATAATCTTGTCCGTCTCCTCCACTAAAATAGGAATAAAGCGCAGAGCGATAGACATCATCATGGCGATCTCATGGACCGGAACATGAACTTTATTGAGGAAATGAAGTCCCTTCTCCAGTCCATCCGTCAGCTGGTTGGGCGTGGTGGTCAAAGTCATCACAGATGAACCAATCACCAGATAAATCAGACGCAGCCCCATAAATACCGCCAGTCTGATTCCCTCTCTGGTAATTTTAAAAATCCAGAACTGTACCACAGCAGTTCCAGGCGTCAGAAACAAATTAAAGCTGACGCTGATAAGCAGCAGAAAGACCACAGCCTTCAGTCCCTTTACAATAAATTTAAAAGGAACCCTGGAGCAGCGGATAACTGCCGCCAGGACAACTGTAGCCGCCAGATATCCCCAAAGGCTGTCAGCCATAAACAGGGATAAAATAAATACCATTGTTCCAAACAGCTTTGTTCTGGGATCCAGACGGTGGATGATAGAATCCACCGGATAATATTGTCCCAGAGTTATATCTCTAATCATACGTTCTCCTGCCTCCCAAGAAATGCCAGAATTGCCTTCTTAGCCTCCTCCACTGTGGTAATTGTACCCTGGATGTCCGCACCTTTTTCCCGCAGTTCTTCTATAATATAAGTAACCTGAGGAGCAGCCAGGCCGATGGCTTCCAGCTCCCTGCAGTGGCCAAACACCTCTCTGGGCGTTCCGTCAAACACCTTTTCTCCATGATCCATAACCATCAGGCGATCCACATATCTGGCCACGTCCTCCATACTGTGGGAGACCAGAATAATTGTCAGACCATGCTGCCTGTTCAGGCGCTCAATCTGATCCAGGATCTCATCCCTGCCCTTCGGATCCAGCCCGGCTGTAGGCTCGTCCAGGATCATCACCTCCGGCCGCATGGCCAGTACCCCGGCAATGGCCACACGCCGCTTCTGGCCGCCGGAAAGCTCAAAAGGAGACTGCCTGTAAAAGCTCTCGTCAAGCCCTACCAGCTTCAGGGCGTGTTTCGCCCTGCTCTCTGTCTCTTCCCTGGAAAGTCCCAGGTTTCTGGGGCCGAAGCACACATCTGTAAAAACATCTGTTTCAAACAGCTGATGCTCCGGATACTGAAAAACAAGCCCTACCTTGCTGCGCAGCTCCTTCATGGAATAGCCGTCCCTGTAAATGCTCTCCCCGTGATAGAGAATATCTCCCGACGAGGCTTTAATCAGGCCGTTCAGATGCTGGATCAGTGTGGACTTTCCAGATCCCGTGTGACCGATGAGTCCAATAAATTCTCCGTCCTCCACCTTAAAATTCACATTTTTCAAAGCCTGCTGCTCAAATGCTGTCCCTTCACTGTATTTGTAATTTAAGTCCTTTACTTCAATTGAAACTGACATGGCGTGTTCCTCTCTGGCTGTCCTATCTGCCTCTGCCTTCCTCTGCTGTCTGTACTGTGTGAATACTCTGGCTGTTTTCCTCCCGTTTCGGATCTTTTGTTAAAAGCTCTCCGGGACAGCAGGCCAGAAACGCCTCCACAAATTCCTCTCTGGAGAGAATTCCATCTGGCAGATCCACTCCTGCCTTTTTTAGCTCATAGGCCAGTTCTGTGGCCTGAGGCACGTCCAGCCTGTACTCTTTCAGCTTTTCCACCTGAGAAAATATCTCCCTCGGCGTCCCGTCCATGACAATCCTTCCATCGTCCATGACAATCACCCGGTCTGCATGAATAACTTCCTCCATATAGTGAGTAATCAGCACTGCTGTTATTCCTTCCTGGCGGTTCAGTTCCCGGACCGTCCTGATTACCTCCGCCCGTCCGTTCGGATCCAGCATAGCCGTAGGCTCATCCAGCACAATACACTGGGGCTTCATAGCCATCACCCCGGCGATGGCTACCCTCTGCTTCTGGCCGCCGGAAAGGCGGTTTGGGGATTTCTTCCGGTAAAGGGTCATTCCCACTGCCTTCAGGCTTTTATCCACCCGTTCCCAGATCTCTTTTGTGGGGACTCCCAAATTTTCCGGACCAAATCCCACATCCTCCTCCACAATATTCCCAATAATCTGGTTGTCCGGATTTTGGAACACCATGCCTGCTGTTTTCCGCACATCCCAAAGCTTCTCCTCATCCGCTGTGTCCATCCCGGCTACCCAGACTTCCCCCTCTGTGGGAAGCAGGATCCCATTCAGATGCTTGGCAAAAGTGGATTTTCCAGAACCATTATGCCCCAGCACCGCCACAAAGCTGCCTTTCTCAATCTCCACATCAAGATGATCTAAAGCCCTCTTTTTCTCCTCAATTTTATCTTCCTCATCGCGTCTGATATAGTCGAATACCAGTCCCGCTGCCTTAATAATATTCATCTCGTTTCCTTCCCGCGCCGCCTCTGGCGCCTGGCTTCTTTGTCGTGATGATTCTCATATCTCGTTAAATTTTAGATTACTTTTATCCAAGAGTCAAGCGGTTTACGCACTTCAGCCAGCCTCCCCCATGAATATGCTGTCTCCTGAGTATCCAGGCGCAGAAAACAGTAAAATAAAAAGAGGAGAAACTGCCCTTCCCTTTGTCAAGCAGACATAGGTTTAGCAAATCTCTCCTCATTCATGATACATTTTAAATTTAATCTAGGTTCCAGCTTCCTCTGACTGAAGGCTGCCGGACTCTGCCGTTTCTATTTTCTCCAGACTCCGCTGCCATCCACATAGAAACCGTCAATCGTCGTATTCACTGCCAGCTCACCATTTCCAGGATAGAAATAATACCAGTCATGTCCTATCTGCTTCCATCCCTCGTACATCACTCCGCTGTCTCCCAGATAATACTTCTTTCCATTTAAATCAAGCCACTGATTTCTGTACATGGCTCCCACAGTTCCATTGGGTCCTGGATTCAGATAATACCAGCCGCTGTTGGTATGAATCCAGCCAGTGAGCATCACGCCCCGATTTCCATCAGAAACAGGATTTAAGTAATACCAGTTATTATTTTTAAACTGCCAGTCTGTCATCATCCAGCCTTCGGCGTCAAAGAGAAACCACTGATTATTCACCAGAAGCCAGTCATTTTTGGGGTAACTTCCGTCTGGATAGCGGTACCACCAGCGGTTTCCGTCCTGGATCCAGCCTACCTGGGCTGTGTTATTATTTCCTGCTCCATTTGGATTATTATAATCTACCTTTCCAGAACCATCAGAGACGGATTCCTTTCCAATATAAATCTCATCGGACTCTGTCCAGTCGCTGCTGTCAGCATAATCCTTCTGGCTGTCATTTTTAGCCACAGAACGCACTTTAAAACTGTATGTTCCTGCGCTTGTCATGTAAGGATAAAAATTAATTTTATTTCCCTCATAGCCTTTAACCTTATAGACAGTACTTCCGCCCTTATAAAGAGTCACATCATAAGCGCTTACATGATCTACAGCGTCCCATTTAGCTAATCCCAGAGTAGTATCGCTCCACTCTGCTTCATCCGGAGAATCAAAGGTTCCCTCCACCGGATCTGTCTTCACCGTCACCTTCAGTCTCCCGCTTCCTGAACGGCTGGCAGAAACAAACTCTCCGCCTTTTACCTTCACATTGCTGGATTTGTATGTTCCGCTGAACTTATACTCCTCCTCATCCTTCGCATCCAGATACAGCTTCAGCGTATAGCTGCTGCCAATTTTTACGCCGCTGTTCCCCACCGAGCTGGTCCACTCCGGATCCTCTGCAATCTCATATTTTGCTCCGTCAGATACCATGACATTGGATCCGCTTCCTTTAGCTCCATAGGAAAGATCCGGCAGATCGTCTCCTGGTTCCATCTCGATATTCAGCTCAATTTCCACTTTGGAAATAGTCTTGGAAGCTGCCCAGGCTGTTATCTGCCCTAAACCGCTGCCTACTGTAAGGATAGCAGACAGCCCTGCTGCTGCCAGCATCCGCAGTCTTCTCTCCGCATTTCTCATACCATTCTCCTCCTTCTGTCCCTGCTTATCCTATCTTTATTATACGCAGGAAAGAGGATCACAGTCAACTTACGATATTCTGTCAATTTCTTAATAATAAAGACAGCAAACGGGAGGCAGCTGCCTTTTAAAGCTTCCTGCCTCCCGTTTTTCATTTAAAACTTTATCAAAGATGTTCTACTTTTCTTCTGAGCTTTTCTTCTTCCGGAGAGAATTTCCCAGGTACAGCAGAACCATACCGCTGACTCCCAAAACTGCGATCACCGAAAGAATCGGAGTCTCGTCGCCTGTCTGCGGAAGCGCTCCTAACGGAACGGCTCCGTCCTCAATGGTGATATTGACGTCCCCGTCTCCCAGGCCAGGCGCTAATGGAACCTCGTCATCCACAATAGTAATCTGTCCCGGACCGGTGGGATCTCCGCCGCCTCCGCCGTGGCTTCCTCCGCCACCGCCTCCGCCGCCATGATTACCGCCTCCTCCGCCGTCTGTTCCCTCTACATAGAAGACCCAGTCGACCGCGTCAAACTTGTCGGCATAATCATTGTTCATCTCTGCTCCCGGAAGCTTTACCGTCACTGTAAGGGTTTCGCTGGAATGAGCCGGAATACTTCCTATTACAATTCCATACTCGCTCTCCTCAAACTCTGTCCCCTTTCCAGAAGCCGGCTGGGAGAAATTCTCGTCTCCGTAGAGGTACGTTCCGTCCTCCCTGGTAATGTTCATTTTCATAATGTCAAGGAGGTCTGACTGGAACTCCTTGCCTTCTTCTGTCACAAGCGGGCCGCCGTCTCTTCTGGCTCCCTCTCCGGAAGCAGTAAAGTCTGGATATGCTTTTACATAGAAGGTAAGACTCTGGCTGCTGTTGTTTGTTATGTCAACCGTATTTTCCACTACGTCACCTGGAACCAGATTTTTCATATTTGTGAATAAATCCTTATCCTGGGCTGATACTGTAAATCCCCCCTCAGCCCTGTGGTTATAGCTTACCTCAGGAGCCCTCAGCATCAAGGGCGCAGCGGCGAACGACTGGACGCTGTTTAATGCCATCATGGCTGCGGTACAGAAGCCAGCCGCCGCCCGGCGTATTTTTTTTGTTTTCATAGCATTCTATCCTCCTCGCTGCCATGTGAACCAGTTATATTTACTTTACAACCTCTTCATCATCATTGTAAACTGCAACCTCGCCATCTCCAAACGCAGCTTTCAGATCTTCTGCATCAATTCCATCGTTATTTTTGTCTTCCAGATTAGCTGCCTGGATTGCATCTGCCTTAACTACTATTTTAAGGCTCTTATTGGCAATTTCATTTCCAGCTTCTTTTGAAATGCTTACAGTATCAAACAGGAGAGTTCCCTTATCTCCATTGCTGCGGACATTCGTATCATAAATCCAAAGTCCGTCATTGCTCTCGTCAACCAAAGTATTAAGCTCAACCTTCTGTCCGTCCTTTTTAAACTCCAGTTTATCAATCAGCTCTCTTGAGAATCCAGTATCTCCGCCTGCTTCATCTCCCATATCAATCTCTACCTTATAACGGACATATCCGTCTACGCTTCCTGTGTAGATAACTGTCGGATCTTTAGGGATGGAGGCGCCTGGGGTGAGAGAGCCGTATGTAATTCCGGTATTGTTCTCATCTACCTCGAATGTGTATCCTCCCCTCTGCGCCTCCTCCTCTGTCGGCTTGTGCTCCTCAATCTTTACATCTACATAACCGGTTGTCACTGTATTTGTAGCTGTCTCGCTGTCTGTAAACCACGCCAGTGTTCCGCCTACTGTCATCAATGCGCCTAAAGATACTGCTGCTGTGATAAGTTTTGTTCTCTTCTTCATAATCTGCCTCCATGTTCGATCATTTATTTTTATATTTCCTGAAGGAACTGCCTCAGGTTTTTTTCAGTTTCAAATTATATAATCTTCTGGTTATATATCGGTCATTTCCCGACGGTTTCACCATAGTTTTTTAATTTTCACCATTCTTTAACTGCTGGAATGCCTTGTAAGCCGCTTCTGCGCCCTTTGCATCGCCTACATCTATGTGTCCGCTTTGAACAGCTTCTGCATAAACCAGAATGGACAGCTGATCTTTGGAAATGCCTGCCGGAAGGTTCAGCGTTCCGTTTAACATCAGCTCTTTATACTCTGCCTGATTGCACAGAGCTGCTTTTTCCCCTGCCTTCAAAGGAACGGACAGATACCAGTATCCGTCATTCTTTTTCACCCATAAAGCAGTTTTTACTGTATCGGAAGAATCCTTTCCTGTGCTGATCTCTTTTCCTTCCGTATATCCGTTCCACTCGCTTCCGTCTGTTTCGACGGGAGTATCGTCCCTGTCATTAAAATTCACATCAGGAGACAGGATTTTTTCTTCTCCACCCTCCTCATATTTGAGGACTGGTACGTCTACACGCATCCGCACATAGCAGGGACTTTTCCCTGTTGATGTCACCGAAATATCAGTCTTTTTCAAGCCGTCTATATTCTCTTCGATATCAATCTGCACTTCTCCTGTCTTTACCGTATTGGCGGCTGTTTCCCCATCTGTAAAGAACGCCAGAGACATACCTGCAGTCAGGACGGCAAGCGCAGCGGCGGCAAACAGAAACGTCTTCTTTCTTTTCAGCCACGCTCCTATTTTATTCATTTGCTTTCTCCTCCTTTTCCTCCAGATTCTCCGGTTTCAAAATTTCCGGTATCAGCTGAAGCAGGACAAACACTACGACAACTGCCGCCGCCACTATCATTCCTTTTTTTGTGCCGATATTGAGGGAAATATATCCCAGCAGAGGAATCGACATTCCCGCCTTTCCTATCATATCGTCAAAGGACACCGGGGCCATATCCTGAACCTCGTTGGCGTCTCCCTTGGTTGTAAACTGTCTTGCTTCCTTGTCAACGGCAATCACTCTATGGGTTGCCACCGCGTTTTCTGATTTCCGGAATGTAATAGGATCTCCCACCTGGATTTCTTCCGGGGAAATATTCTTATCTACATATACGATGCTTCCCACATGGTAAAACGGTTCCATACTGCCGCTCATAACCGCAAACGCCTCGCGGCCGGCCAGCCGCGGCGCTATCAGCGCCGCCGTAATGGCCAGACAGGCCATAATCATTAATGCAGAAATGATATTACATATATTTGTAACTATTTTAGACACGCCTGTTCCTCCCTGTTCTGGTCATTCTGTTTAATTTTCCAGAGGAAGATGGCCATCTCCGGCTGTCCCATCGTCACTGTCATGCTTTGGCGTAAGAAGCGCCGCCGGCTGCTCCTGATAAAGCCCCTTGACAGTATCTCCGTTTTCTCTTTCCTGAGTATAGCTTCCATCCTCATTTACCTTGTTTAAAATAACGGAAGTATCTGAAAAGTAACCTTCTGATACTTTTTTATTTCTAAAGCTGAAAATGTTTTGGGAAATATCCTCCCCAGAGATTTCCTTGGTCTGTGGATTCAAGGTGCCTTCTGCTGCCTCATATCTCATGTGATCCAGTTCCCTCACTGTATAGCTTCCAGCCGGAATGTCTTTAAAGCTCTGGCTTCCGCTTGTCTGTCCAGCTGGGATCATAATGGATGTATAAAATCTGCTTCCATCCTCCCCTGTCACTTCATATAAAAATGTATTATCTTCTGTGTCAGCCTCTGTAATCTCTTTTATAATTTTCATCTCAGTTAAGGTCTGTTCCCATTTATTATAAAAGGTGACCTTCTTATAAATAGAAGCAGAAGTATCCATTGTAACGCGCAGGCGGAAGGTTGCCGTATTATCTATCTTCTGGCTTCCACTGTAGGATTCCTTGTGATATCCCTTTTCCGCTCCGTTTTCATCCACCATAACAATGCTGCTGATAGTTCCCGCCGCATTTTCCTGGAGACGTTCCTTCACATCATACTTCATATACTCGTTGTACTCATAGCAGACTCCGCCCCAGATGGAAAATACGTTAGAGTAATTGCACTTTGGATTATCTGGCTGTCCTGGAGCTTTCATAACAGTAATCTGATCCAGCGTAGTCTTCGTATTCTGATTAAATGCGTGTCCATGAAGAGGAGCTTTGTAAAAGACTGCCTTTTCTCCTATAAAGTGAGGCTCTCCGTCAGCCTTCTGCATCTTCGCAATTAACTCATTCAATGCCTGCTTATAATCCCCACTATACTCCTTTGATTCCATCACAGACGTTCCGGAAAACCAGGCTGGCTCATCATTATTATCCTTCATTTTCAGCACCAGAAGCTGCAGCTTTTTCTTTCCGTTTCCGCTTTCTACTTCCTTAAACCGATAGCTGTGAACTACCTCATAAGAGGTCTTTGTCTGGTTGAGCTTATCAATCGTAATCTTGGCTGAATTCGTTCCGTCTATCCGTTCTGCCCCATCGACATATGACAGGTTTCCCTCATATCCGGCCGCATTTGGAATCTGCTCTGTAATTGTATAGGTCTGTCCCTCTTCAACAGAAATTTCATTGGAACTCTCCCCTGCTTTCAGGTTAAAGCTGCTGATTTTCGTATCTGCCTCCACCATTGTAAATGGATACTGTAAATCCGAACTTGGATTTTTACTTCCTGGCGCCAGCTGTTTTTCTACTGTCAGATACCTCTCAGCTGTATATGTATTGGTACAGATAAATGTTTTTCCTGCGCTCTTTTCTAATACAAATGCCGCTGTATCGAGAGAATTAAGCGTCTTCCCATCCGGCATGGTCCAGACTGTATGATCAGCGTTTCCATTATCGATCTCCCTGATTAAAAATGTGTTTTTACTTTCACTTACAGGTACGCTGATCACCGCTTCCATGACTGTCTCTTTGCTCAATTCAAAGCCAATCACTCCTTGTGGAAAACTGCTGTTTTCAATGCTTCCAGCTTTGATTCCATTTACATAATAAGTACCTTCATATGGCTTCCAGAAAGTGCTTCCATCGCCGTTCAGTTCTTCCGGGAATTTATAGAGGGCAAACTGGTATATCTCCCCATCCGCCGATGCATCATTCTGAATATCAGCTATCTTTTTAACCGTAAATTCTGTTACCTGTGTATCTATTCTTCTGTTGATCCATGTAACTGTCTCATCCTTCTCTGTGATTGTTCCCTCCTGCGGAGCCTCTGTTACTGATTCATATAAAGAATCTTTCAGCTTGTCTATATCTTCATTTACAATATACTGCATATCATATGGAAGGCCCTGAAGTGTGACGGACTCTCCGTCTGCAAGCATAACTTCTATCTGAGCCTGAGAATCCTTAAATTTCACCTTTTTTCCGGTGCATCTGGAGCTGTATAAGTGACATTTAATTCTCCCTC
Source organism: Clostridium sp. (assembly GCA_018377235.1). Taxonomy (GTDB): domain Bacteria; phylum Bacillota; class Clostridia; order Lachnospirales; family Lachnospiraceae; genus Otoolea. The sequence continues at coordinate 77,832 of JAGZZT010000003.1, read as the reverse complement.
ACATTTTGACGCATCCAGGCTGATTTTAAACGGAAACTTTACAGATTCCGGCACAAGTTCCTGGCCTTCCACCTGTTTTGTCACTGTAAGGCCATGTGTCTGGCTTCTGTCTATAAAGCTGTTAATACAGGTTGCTGTATATCCCTTTGTAATATCATTCACCTCAATGACCTGCCAGACTGCTTCATTCTCATCTTTTACTGTTTTTCCATCCCCTGTCCAGGTTGTAGTTACAGCGCCATTTCCGTTTATCTCAGAGATCCGGTATGTTCCTTTGTTATCAACTGGAATATTTTTCATTCCATCTTTTTTCAAAGTAAAGGACCCATTCTCCACTCCCTCTGCAGAATAGTCTTTCCACGTGCCGTCTTTATCTTTCTTCTGAATTTTAAATTCATAGTCAGCGCCCGGCGTTTTTTCTGTTCCCTCTGCCTCCTTTACAACATTTAAACTGCCCTTAGGTACGATAGGAAGTGTAAAATCGATGGTACAGTTGGAACCGTAGGGAGCTCTTTCCACCAGGTAGAAGTCCAGTGTATGCGTCTCTCCTCTGGTTAATTCCAGACATCGTTCACTTTCAATATTTCCTTTTTTCACACCGGCTGCCTCTGCATTGGCCTCTGCTTTATTAATATCTCCATAAATATAGCCTGCCACATAACCTGTGCTTATATCAAATGCTTTCAGAGCACTATTGCCGCCGTCGAGGATTGGATATTCTTTGATTTTATTCTTATCTCCCATTCCTCCGATTTCCGTGTAGCCTGTTTTAAAATTAATCTTGCCTTCGATGGCGCTGTGGAGTCCTCCCATATCCAAAACCAGTTTTCCATCTATAAATACCCACACATCGTCATCGCCCCGGAATTCAAACATTAAATCCTTTCCATCCCAGGTTCCGCTCTCAGGAAGATAAAAATCTGTTGAAAACTTCATACCGAAGTTCTGGTTTCCGCCTTTGCTCGTGTCTTTATTGTAAGGGCCGTCGTTTAATGGCCAGAACCCCTTTCCTCCTACATATGGTTCGTCTCTGTTGTTCTCACCTGTGCTGTTTAAGTCCCGAAGTTCTATCTCCCTCTTTCCAGTTGTCTGATTTACCTTTCCTACTATATAATTCTCATCTGATGAAATTCTGTAGTGGTTTCCTTCTTTACTGAGAGGCAGGGGAACATCATAGTATGCTTTAAAATTATTTGTTACCTCATTGCCAAGAGCTTTTTTCATCTCTTCGTACTGTTCTTCATTTGGAAAAATAGTATTTCCATATGGTTCAAGCTGACGAAGAGAGCTGCTAAATCTCAGTCCATCGGCTCCGTCTTTATATTCCCTCTCTACGATTCCGCGAACCAGTGAATCGGCTACTGTCATTCCAGGATTTTTGCCACCTCGGTCTGGTACTGGCAGAATAACAAAATCTCCGTTATTATTATCTATCTTGGTGTTTCCAGCGTCATTCCAGCCTTTCCCGCTGTTTGTACTAACCAGTGAATTAAATCCTGCTGTGCCATTGCTTTTGCTGTAGCTCCAATCAGCAGTATTATTGACTCTGGCCGGCACATTTGGGTTAAAAGTTCCATAATCAAACAGGTCGACTGTAAAATCAGACTCTGCAGCTGCAGCTGTTCCAAGCTCATTAAGTGTTGTTACATAAGCGGCAGCAGCTATCGGTTTGCTGGTTCCAAACAGCGCAGAGCGGAAGAATGAATATTTTTCTCTCTTAACAAGAACTGGTTCCAGCACCGTTCCCGCCATGCCTGAAGCAGACACCTCTGACATCACTGACAGTTCGTCAGTATAGCTGTCAGTCTCCTCTTCTTCCTCATCTTCTTCCTCGCCCTCTTCCTGAAACAGCTCCCACTCCTCTTCTGGAGTCAATCCGCTGGCTTCCGGATCATATTCCTCACCAGATGGACCTACGGCAGCCACTCTGGGAACCAGATGATTGGAAAGAGTCAGCGCTTCCACGCTCTTCTCTTCGTTTCCTTCCTTTCCGTCAGAATCCTGGCTGCTGTCTCCCTTTCCAGAGTTTCCTTCCTCTTTTCCGTCTGCCTTATCAGAAGAACCTGCGAAATCATCTTTATCCGTTTCCTTGTCTTGGGAAGAACTGTGATCTGTGTCTCCAGAACCGCTTTCTGTATCTTCTCCCTTTCCTGTATCAGGTTTCTCTGGTTCTGAACTGTCCTCTGGTTCCTTGTCCTCCTCTCCGCTCTCTCCTGACTCCTGATCCATATCAGAATTTCCGCTGTCTTCGGAAGTCTCTGTATCCTCATCCTCAGAAGGAACCTGCTCTTCCCCATCCTCGGAAGGTGCTTCGGACTCAGAATCTTCTGTTTCATTTTCAGTGCCTGTACTTTCATTTCCAGAGTTTCCGCCTGATATACTTCCGCCCTCAGAAAACTCCTTCTCTTCTTCAGGCATTTCCTCTTCCTCCTCTTCCAGCTCCTCTGCGTCAGATTCGCTGGCCAGATTTGATACAAGTGCAGCTCCTGACGGAACCACAATCTCCGGCGCCAGCATTCCGTCTACCTCAATTTGATAAGTGATTTCATTATCGCTGGTATTTCGGAACAAAAGAATAATCTGCTCGTTTCCTGTCACCTGGTAGCAGGACCACTCTGCATCTGAATCAGTTGCCTTTCCAGTTTTCCTCACATCTGACGGAGTTGCTTTGTCTTCCTGCGCATCAGCATCTGAAGGACTCGCCTGATTCCACACTCCATTCAATGTCTCTCCATTGAAATCCGGGCGGACAAGAATTGTTACCTCTCCATCTTCTGTTTCTGCGTCAGAAGGCGTAGCTGCCATAGCTGCTTCCAGTGAAACCTCGTAGAGAACTCCATCACGAAACAGCTGATTATACAGCTCTGCCTCTGTTTCATTGCTGTCCTCAGAGTAAAATTTCAATTTCTCTGAATACTCTTCACCGCCTCTTACCGCGTCTTCTACAGCCTGCTTTAATCTATCCTGTTCCAGGCGGATTGTCACATGTTCAGAAGTATCGTCTTTTCCAATACCTGCAGTTTCTGCGCCAAAGGCATTACCTGGAAAGGAGGTTACTGCCACACAGGCGGCCAGAAGGGCGGCCACTTTTCTCTTGATTTTTCTTCTGATTCTTTTCATTTCCTCACCCCTGCTCATTTTTCTATTTTTCATTTTTCACTGTCATGTTAATATTTTCTTAAGAATACAGCAATATTATAAAGTGCTGTGGTTACACAGCGGTTACAAACAACATTGATTTTCAAACTTTTGCTGGACTTTTACAATCTCACATTCTACAATAATTAAGAATAACTGTTCCGTATCCTTTTAAAAATAAAACAGTAAAACAAGAAAGGATCAAGCTGAGGTGAAATGATTGCTATGAATTCAAAAATTTCGTCTTCTGATACTATACATGTCCAGATGCTGGGCGGCTTTTCTATTACCATAGGGGAGATAACAATCCGTGAGGAGGACAGTCCCTCAAGAAAAGCATGGCTTCTAATCCAATATCTGATTGCATTTCAAAAACGGGAAATATCTGCTTCTGAATTGGTCAGTATTCTGTGGCGCGATATCGAACTTTCCAGTCCGTCCGGCTCCTTAAAATCTCTCGTATTTCGAGCCAGAAAACTGCTGGAACCCCTTCCTATCCCTGCATCCAGCCTGCTGATTCAGCAAAACGGTACATACCGCTGGAATCCTTCTTTTCAGACTAAAATAGATTCCCGCCAATTCGATCAACTGTGCAGCCAGATTTTCATGGAAAAAAACAGGAAACACCTTCCCTCCCTCTGCCAAAAGGCCATTGATTTATATAAAGGAGAATTTCTGCCCAATTCCGCCTCAGAACCCTGGGTAATTCCCATTCATACATACTACTCCTCTCTGTTTTTAAAGACAGCGCACTATTATATGGAGATTTTAATGCAGGATGAAAATTATCCGCAGGTCGTTGCCTTATGTCGGCAGGTACTCTCTCAGTCTCCTTATGATGAAAAGTCCCACTACAACCTGATTTACGCGCTCTACTTAAACGGCAGCCAGACTATGGCAATCGAACACTACCAGGCTGTTTTAGACAGCTGTTACAGACATCCCAGCGAATTTCCTCCTCTGTCAGATTCTTTTACTTCGCTGTACAAAATCATCAGTTCCAGCAGCCATTCCAAGGCCGATGATATCGATATCATCGCAGCACAGCTGGCTGAAAAATCTCTCCATTTTATAGAGCAGGGAGCTTATTTCTGTGAATATGCAGTTTTCACAGATCTCTGCCGCATAACCATGCGGGGTATTTCACGCACAGGAGGCTGTGCTTATCTGTGCTTGTTTTCCCTGACTGTACTCGAGCAGAAATCGCTGCGCACACAGACGCTGAAACGGGCGATGGACTCTCTCTATCAGGCAGTCAGTACCACGCTGCGGAAAGGCGATACATTCAGCCGGTATAGTTCTAAACAATATGTTCTTCTTTTGCCGGTAGCTGAGGATAATTCCAGAGAAAGGGCACTGCAGGCTGTGAAACGCATCATGCAGTCATACAGAAACCTTTATCCCAGAAATGATATTATTCTTGAATATTCTTTAAGACAGTTAGACAGTAATTTGTAAATAGATTTGTATGTGAAATCGCAAAAACCCCTTCGGGAAAATTCCCGAAGGGGTTTTAACTATTCTGAATTGAGATATGAAACTTATACTAACTCAAGTAAAACTTCCATAGCTGCATCGCCCTTACGAAGACCGATCTTTACGATTCTTGTGTAACCACCGTTGCGGTTAGCGTACTTCGGAGCGATCTCGTCGAACATCTTAGCTACAAGGTCAACAGACTTTGTGTTTTTCTTTCTTCCAGCCTTAGCTGTCGGAACCTCTGTTACGTTGTAGAGAACCTTTAACATCTGTCTTCTTGCATGAAGTCTGGACGGTCTGTCCTTCTTGATCTCTTTCTCTACTTCCTCGTAAACAGTTACTTTCTTGCCGTCAACGACTTCCTTTACTCTCTTGCCGTCAGCGTCCTTCTTAGCAACCTTTGCTGTAACCTTAACTGTATCGAAGTTGTCCTTCTCCTTAACTGCAAGTGCAATTAAGCCCTCGGCGATCTTCTTTACTTCCTTAGCTCTTGCCTCAGTTGTAACGATCTTTCCGTTGTATAACAGGTTTGTAACCTGGCTTCTTAATAATGCTTTTCTCTGGCTGGAAGTTCTTCCCAGCTTTCTATATCCTGCCATTATAATATCCTCCATTTGTGGAACATCCGTCCATGCGTCTTCGGGCTTACTGGGCGGATGCTTTTTGTCCATAAATCAGTCTGAATGAGGCAGAAGATATCTCTTCTATTCCTCGCTTGGGTTAAGCTGTAAGCCTAACTCCTTTAATTTTGCAAGCACCTCTTCTAAGGATTTGCGTCCAAGGTTTCTCACCTTCATCATATCCTCCGGAGTTCTGTTGCACAGCTCCTCCACTGTGTTGATGCCTGCGCGTTTTAAACAGTTGTATGAACGGACGGATAATTCCAGTTCATCAATGTTCATCTCGAGAACTTTCTCCTTCTCATTGTCTTCCTTCTCTACCATAACCTCAGCAGTTTTGGCATTCTCGGAGAGGTCAATGAAAAGGTTCAGATGCTCGCTTAATACCTTAGCAGCAAGGCTCACCGCCTCGTCTGGAGCCAGGGTTCCGTTTGTGTAAACATCCAGAGTCAGTTTATCATAATCCGTAACCTGTCCTACACGAGTATTCTCAACGGCCATATTCACACGCTCAACAGGAGTGTAGATGGAATCTACCGCAATAACTCCGATTGGAAGGTCATCGCTCTTATTCTTGTCTGCGCTGATGTATCCGCGTCCCTTCGTGATAGTCAGCTCCATGTAGAACTTGCTGTCAGCGCCGCCGCTGAGAGTAGCAATTACCTGCTCAGGGTTTAAAATCTCAATGTCAGAATCTGCATTGATATCGGCTGCTGTCACGACGCCCTCGCCCTCAAACTCAATATAAGCTGTCTTAGGCTCGTTCGTCTCACTGCTGTTCTTGATTGCCAGACTCTTGATATTCATGATAATCTCAGTTACATCCTCTTTTACGCCGGGGATGGAACTGAACTCATGCAGAACGCCGTCGATTTTCACCTGACTTACTGCTGCTCCAGGCAAAGAAGAGAGCATAATTCTTCTTAAAGAATTTCCTAATGTAGTGCCATAGCCTCTCTCGAGGGGTTCCACTACAAACTTGCCATATCTTTTGTCTTCTGAAATCTCAGCAATTTCAATTTTCGGTTTTTCAAAATCGAACACTACTAACCCCTCCTTTTGGGAAGTTAATTAAGGACTGCCCTTAATTATTTGGAGTATAACTCGACGATAAGCACTTCGTTTACAGGAACATCAATCTCGTCTCTGGACGGTAACTCTTTTACTGTACCCTTTAAGTTCTCCTGATCAGCCTCTAACCAAGCTGGTACAAGTCTTCCTGCTGTTACCTCTAATACGTCTTTATATCTCTGTGAAGATTTATATTTCTCTTTGATCTCGATTACATCGCCGGCCTTAACCTGGTAGGACGGGATGTTTACGCACTTGCCGTTTACAAGAACGTGCTTGTGGTCAATGATCTGTCTTGTCTCTTTTCTTGTGCGGCCAAAGCCCATTCTGAAAAGAACATTGTCCAGTCTGAGCTCCAGAAGGATCATCAGGTTTGTACCAACCTGTCCGTTCATTCTGGAAGCCTTTGCGTAGTAATTTCTGAAAGGTTTCTCTAACACACCGTAGATGAATTTAGCTTTCTGCTTCTCTCTTAACTGGAGACCGTACTCGCTCATCTTCTTATTAGCTCTCTTTGAATTTCTATTGGATTTCTTGTCGATTCCTAAGTAAATTGGATCAAGGTCAAGAGATCTACATCTTTTAAGAACAGGAACTCTATTTACTGCCATCTTAACTCTCCTCCTAAATTAGACTCTTCTGCGCTTCGGCGGACGGCATCCGTTGTGTGGAACCGGTGTTACGTCCTTGATGCTTGTTACTTCCAGACCACATGCCTGAAGGGCGCGGATAGCTGCCTCACGGCCTGAACCTGGTCCTTTAACCATAACGTCTACAGATTTTAATCCGTGGATAAGAGCTGCCTTTGTTGCAGTTTCTGCAGCCATCTGAGCTGCATATGGAGTAGATTTCCTTGAACCTCTAAATCCCAGACCGCCTGCACTTGCCCAAGATAAAGCATTTCCCTGTGCATCTGTTAAAGTAACGATTGTGTTATTAAAAGATGACTGGATGTGCGCCTGTCCGCGTTCAACGTTTTTCTTTACACGCTTTTTTGTCACTTTCTTAGCAGTTGACACTTTTTTAGCCATTTTAAACTAACCTACTTTCTCTGATATTGAATCCTGTTAAACAGTATCACCTAACCTGATTCACGTTTGTCTTGTTACTTATTATTTCTTCTTATTTGCTACTGTCTTCCTTGGTCCCTTACGTGTTCTAGCGTTGGTCTTTGTCTTCTGACCACGAACCGGAAGGCTCTTTCTATGACGGATTCCTCTGTAGCATCCGATCTCCTGAAGTCTCTTGATGTTCATGGCGATCTCTCTTCTTAAATCACCCTCAACAGTCTGAGTATCAGCGATAATAGCTGCCAGCTTCTTAACCTCGTCGTCTGTTAAGTCCTTAACACGTGTGTCAGGATTAACGCCAGCCTCTGTAAGAATGCGGTTGGAACTTGCTCTACCGATACCGTAGATGTAAGTCAAACCGATCTCTACACGTTTTTCTCTTGGTAAATCAACACCTGAAATACGAGCCATGTGTGTAGTACACCTCCATTAGTTTTTCTTTCATTCAATCCACAAGTAATGCTAAATGCTTATTCTATATGAACAACTTATCCTGGTGGTTCATAAGAAAAGCGGTGTGCGAAAAAAATCAGGCAGACTTTTTATCAGCCCTGTCTTTGTTTATGCTTTGGATTTTCACAGATTACTCTGATACTGCCTTTTCTCTTAATGATCTTGCATTTTTCGCAAATTGGTTTAACCGATGATCTAACCTTCACAGTAATTCTCCTTTCCGTAATAGTCCGTCCATCTAAGGACTTACAAAGCGCGTTTGTTACAGCTTGCAGTCCTCAAACCGCGGGCCTACAGGTACATCTATCAAACAGTCCCGCCCCCTGTCCGCCTGGGTTCACAGCTCAAAAAGGGCAGATCTATTCTGATGCCTCAACAAAGTTCGCTAGAGCATTATAACATTTATTTCTATATAATGCAAGGGATTTTTTCGCGAAAGCACAGCAAACTCACGCAGGCAAAAACTGCAGGCTTTGCGGCTGGCTGCGTTTTCTGTTCGGTTCGTGCATCCATTGCATCCATGATCCGCCATTCGCGAAAACTCGCCTTGCGGCTCGCACACTTCGCTCGGTGGCGGAAAGAAGATGGATAGAGGGAGAGGAGAGTGTTTCTGCGACTAAGCTTTTGGTGGAGCAGGAAAAACTCTCCTCTCTCTGCCATGCAGACACAAGCAGAAAAGACAGGTATTTCTGACTTTCAGTGGAAGAAAATACCTGCCTTTTTCAGTTTTAAAGAAAAACACGGCCGCTCTGTGACTTTGGTGGAACTAGGCGGCCGTGTTTTTCTTATTACTATATCTTATTTATCTCTCCAGATAATACGTCCCTTGGAAAGATCATATGGAGACATCTCCATCGTCACCTTATCTCCTGGTAAGATTCTGATGTAATTCATGCGGAGTTTTCCGCTGATGGTTGCAAGAACGATATGGCCGTTTTCCAGTTCTACCTTGAACATGGCGTTTGGCAGCTTCTCTGCAACGGTTCCCTCAATTTCAATTACGTCTGCTTTAGACATTTGCTCTACCTCCCGGCTGTTATATTTCTCTCTCTTTTTTCCAGTTCTTAATAAAGAGGCGAATCTCCTCGTCTACGGTAGGACGGCTGGACTCAATAGCTTCTGTAAGCTTCTGTTCTGAGTAATGGGTGGGCTGCACATGTTTTTTCTTTTTCTTCTTAGGTTTCCCAAAGGGGCGCAGCCTGCCGTCTGACAGGTAAACATATTCCGGAGTCTCCTCTGTTATGATAAAAAAGCTGTCCTTGTCATGTCCTGCAAGGGAGCGGACAAGGCTTCCGACTTTATATTCTGCCATGTTTCACCTCAAAAGTCAAGGCGGCATCCTACAGCATAGATAGGATTTCCGGGCCGTCCTCAGTTATCAGGATTGTGTTCTCATAATGAGCTGACAGGGAGCCGTCCTCCGTGACAACTGTCCAGTCATCATCCAGCCAGACCACATCGTAAGAGCCTTCATTAATCATAGGCTCAATCGCAAGGGTCATGCCCGGCTGAAGGAGGATCCCCTTCCTGCGGCGTTTGAAATTCGGCACCTCCGGATCCTCATGGAGATGGGAGCCGATGCCGTGCCCCACCAGATCCCGCACCACTCCGAAGCCGAAGCTCTCTGCATAGGCCTGAACAGCGGCAGAAATATCGTTCAGATGATTGCCTGGCATGGCAAATTTAATTCCTTCAAAAAAGCTCTGCCGCGTCACATCAATCAGCTTTCTGGCTTCCGGGCTGATCTCTCCCACTCCATGGGTTCTGGCTGCATCTGAATGGTAGCCCTTATAGATAACCCCTGCGTCCAGGCTGACAATGTCTCCCTCGTCAATGATATGGTCCTTATGAGGAATCCCATGAACTACCTCGTCATTGACAGATACGCAGATAGAAGCCGGATACCCATTATAGTTTTTAAAGGACGGAATACAGCCGTAGCTGCGGATAATCTCCTCGCCCAGCCTGTCAATGTCCAGAGTAGACATGCCCGGTTTCAGCGCTTTTTCCAGCTCGTTATGAGTAATAGCCAGAATTCTGCCCGCTTCTCTCATCAATTCAATTTCTCTTGGGGATTTAATGGTTACTGCCATAATTTTCTGCTCCTGAATTCTTATCCTAAAATCGTTTCAATACTGTTAAACACCTGATCCATTTCCTGTGTTCCATCTACTGTCGCCAGAATTCCAGTCTGATCATAGTAGCCAATCAGCGGTTTGGTCTGCTCATGGTAAACGGCAAGGCGCTTCTGCACTGTCTCAGGCTTATCGTCATCCCTCAGCACCAGCTCTGAACCGCACTTATCGCAGATGCCGTCTTTCTTCGGCGGAGCGAACTGTGTATGATAGGTAGCTCCACAGGTAATGCAGGCCCGGCGGCCTCCCATTCTCTTGACAATATTTTCATCCGGAACATCTACATTAATTGCAAAGTCAATCTTCTGGCCTCTCTCCTGAAGGGCTTTTCCAAGGCTTTCAGCCTGGGGAATGGTTCTTGGGAAGCCGTCCAATACATAACCGTCTCTGCAGTCATCCCTCTGAATACGGTCCAGAACCATATTGATTGTTACCTCATCCGGAACCAGAAGCCCCTGATCCATGTACTTCTTTGCCTGCTGTCCCAGCTCTGTTCCCTCTTTGATGTTGCTTCTGAAAATGTCTCCTGTGGCAATGTGCGGAATACCATGCTTTGCCGCAATTCTGTCAGCCTGTGTTCCTTTGCCCGCTCCTGGCGCTCCTAACATAATGATTTTCATAACATGTACCTCCCATAATCGCTTTTTTAATGGGTCCCCAAATTCTCTTTCCCTGTCTCTCTTTTCCATCTGAAGCCGGCAGACAGCATAGACGCTGCAGCCGTTCCCCCGCTTTCAGGATGAAAAACTCTGCGATATTCTTTCTTATAAGCAAATAAGTATACTTTGTATAAATAAAAGAAACGCCTTCCCGCGGAAGCAGTCAGCATAAAATATGCCTCCCTTCTCTCCCGCCCAGAAGGCGAATCATTTAGTCATTCAAAAAGCCTCTGTAGTTTCTTACCAGGAGCTGAGACTCTATTGCCTTAATTGTTTCCAGAATAACGCCTGCAATAATAATCAAGGACGTTCCTCCAAAGGACAGTCTGTTGATATTAAACAGACCGGACGCAATAATCGGAATCAGGCACACAATCACCAGACCGCAGGCGCCGATTAAGATAATATAGCTCAGAATACCTGACAGATAGTCAGATGTTGGCTTTCCTGGACGGATGCCAGGGATAAAGCCGCCGGCTTTTTTCATATTGTTGGCAATCTCAAGAGGATTGAACGTAATAGATGTGTAGAAATACGCAAACAATACAATCAATCCTACATAGATTAATACTCCCACTGTGTAAATCGGAGCTTCCGGACGGAACCAGGAACTGGAGTTCAGGGTTCTTAAAATGTGCCCCGGAACAGAGAGAGGATCAACCTTCAGAAACTCAGAGATAATAACCGGGAAGCTCATCAGGGAGGAAGCAAAAATAACAGGAATAACGCCTGCTGTATTTACCTTTAACGGAATGTTCGCAGACTGGCCGCCAACCATTTTCCTTCCCTGCATCTTCTTGGAATACTGTACCGGAATTACTCTCTGTGCATCCTGAAGAATGATAACAAATACTACGATAGCTGCGATAACAGCAACAATGATAACCAGAGATAATGCCGCTGCGCCGACAGGTCTTCCCTTCATGAATCTCTCATACAGAGAAATCATGTCACTTGGAATCGTGGAAAGAATATTAAAGAGCAGGACTATAGAGATTCCATTCCCTACGCCATTTTCTGTAATACGCTCGCCAATCCACATAAGAACTGCACTTCCTGCTGTCATGGTTGCAACAGTCACGATGACGTTTAACGCTGTGAAGTCAAGAAGCAGTCCCTGTCCTCCGAAGCCGATTGCCATAGCAGCTGACTGCATTAAGGCCAGTCCGACTGTCAGATAACGGGTATATTCCTGGATTTTCTTTCTTCCCTCTTCACCATCTCTCTGCATTTCTTCCAGCTTCGGAATCGCGATAGTCAGAAGCTGCATGATAATGGAAGATGTGATGTAGGGAGTAATACTCAATGCGAACACTGACATGTTCGTAAGGGAACCGCCAGTGATCGAATTGAGAAAACCGAATGCATCATTGTTGTATCTTGCGAACAGTTCGTCGAAGAAACTTGTATTTGCCCCTGGAATAGGCATCTGTGATCCAATACGGAACACAATCAGCATCATAAAGGTATATACAAGCTTCTGTCTTACCTCCTTCACTCTGAAAGCGCTCTGGAGTGTTTTTAACATACTAGATCACCTCGCAGGTTCCGCCAACAGCCTCGATTTTGGCTTTTGCTCCTTCACTTACTGCATCTACTTTTACAGTGAGCTTCTTTGTGAGCTCGCCGTTTCCGAGAATCTTAACGCCGTCGCGCGGATTCTTAACGATACCTGCTTCGATTAATGTCTCTACTGTTACTACTGTGTCATTCTCAAATCTCTCAAGAGCGCTTACATTGATGCCAACAATTGTCTTGCTGTTTCTGTTTGTAAAGCCTCTCTTAGGAAGACGTCTGTATAAAGGCATCTGACCGCCTTCAAATCCCGGTCTTGTAGCTCCGGAACGTGCTTTCTGTCCTTTATGTCCCTTACCAGCAGTCTTTCCGTTTCCTGAGCCATGGCCACGGCCTCTTCTGAAGCTGTCGCTGTGCTTAGAACCTACAGCTGGCTGTAAATTGGATAATTCCATGACTGCACCTCCTTACAAAATCTTAGTTCTCTTCTACTTTTACTAAGTGTCTAACACTCTGAATCATGCCTCTAACAGCGCTGTTGTCTGGCATCTCAACTGTCTTGTTCAGTTTGTTTAAGCCTAATGCCTCAACAGTTGCTCTCTGCTTCGGAACAGCACCGATAGGGGATTTTACTAATGTGATCTTTAATGTCTGTGCCATTTTTAATCTCCTCCTATTAGTTCAGAATCTCTTCTACAGATTTACCGCGGAGCTTTGCAACCTCTTCCGGAGTCTTTAATGCGCATAATCCTGCTAATGTAGCTAAAACAACATTTGTCTTGTTGTTGGAACCTAAGGATTTTGTACGGATATTCTTATATCCTGCAAGCTCCAGTACGGAACGCGCCGGACCTCCGGCGATAACTCCAGTACCTTCCGGAGCCTTCTTTAAAAGCACGTTAGCGCTTCCGAATTTTCCAAGGAAATCGTGTGGAATGCTGTTATTCTCATCAAATGGAACTGCAACGAGATTCTTAGCGGCAGCCTCTTTACCCTTACGGATAGCTTCCGGAACCTCAGCAGCCTTTCCAAGGCCAGCGCCTACGTGGCCGTTCTTATCACCAACTACTACTAATGCGGAGAATCTCATTGTACGTCCGCCCTTGACAGTCTTGGATACGCGTTTGATTGCCACTACCTTATCTTCTAACTCGAACTGGGTAGCATCAATGATTGTACGTTTCATCTGTATTGTTCTCCTTCCTACTAGAATTCCAGACCAGCCTCACGTGCTGCGTCTGCTAATGCCTGAACTTTACCCTGATAAATAAATCCGCCTCTGTCAAAGACAACTGTTTTGATACCCTTCTCTAACGCTCTCTTGGCGATTACAGTACCAACATATGCGGCAGCCTCTACGTTGTTTGTCTTAGTAAGCTCGGCCTTAACTGCCTTCTCTGCTGTAGAAGCAGAAACTAAAGTATTGCCAACTGTATCGTCAATGATCTGAGCATACATATGATTATTGCTTCTGAACACTGCTAAACGCGGTCTCTCGGCTGTGCCGGAAAAACGATTGCGTAATCTAGCGTGCTTTTTAACGCGAACTTCTGTTCTTGACTGTTTGCTAACCATCTTTACACTCTCCTTATTTATTTCTTACCTGTCTTACCAACTTTACGTCTGATTACCTCGTCAGCGTACTTGATTCCCTTGCCCTTGTACGGCTCAGGTCTTCTCTTGTCTCTGATCTCGGCAGCGTACTGGCCAACCTTCTCTTTGCTGATACCCTTTACGATGATCTTGTTCTGTCCATCGAGAACTGTCTCAATTCCCTCTGGATCCTCCATCTCTACCGGGTGAGAATATCCAAGGCTTAATGTAAGCTTCTTGCCCTGCTTAGCAGCTCTGTAACCTACACCGTTTACCTCGAGAACCTTCTCATAACCCTCTGTTACGCCGTGAATCATGTTGTTGATTAAGGTTCTTGTAAGGCCGTGTAAAGATTTCATCTTCTTTAAATCGTTCGGTCTTGTAACGATGATATGTCCGTCCTCTTCCTTGATGGACATCTCAACTGGTAACTCTCTCTCAAGTGTTCCCTTTGGACCTTTTACAGTCACTAAATTGTTCTCTGCGATTGTAACAGTTACTCCTGCCGGAATCGCAACTGGCATTCTTCCGATACGTGACATGCCTGTTTACCTCCTACTTAGATTTTCGGAGAAGCCAAGGCGGCTTCTCTGTTTTCAGTTATCTGTCTATTGATTGGATTACCAAACAAATGCGAGAACCTCGCCGCCTACGCCTAAACGTCTTGCTTCTTTGTCTGTAATTACTCCCTGGTTTGTGGAAACGATAGCGATTCCAAGTCCGCCAAGTACCTTTGGCATATCCTCTGTGTTAGCGTAAACACGAAGACCTGGCTTGGAGATTCTCTTGATACCGGAGATGATCTTCTCGTTCTTATCTTTTCCGTACTTTAACTCGATGCGGATAGTATTGAAACCGTTGTCCTCAACGATATCGTATTTCTTGATGTATCCCTCTTTTACAAGAATGTCAGCGATAGCTAACTTCATCTTGGAAGCCGGAACATCTACTGTATCATGTTTAGCAGTATTTGCATTACGAATTCTGGTAAGCATATCTGCAATCGGATCGCTCATTGTCATTTTGAGTTTGCCTCCTTATTCTCTCTTCTATAAAGTTCAGCCTGGAAACAGGCAGTGAACCCGGGAGAGCTTCCCGCTTGGGCGGGGCTTTCTCCCTGACTATATGGGGCTGCCGGGAGCGGAGGAAGCTGCAGAGTACATCTCTCCACACTTTCTCTGCCACTATACATCCGCTCAGCTAAGCTCGTCTGGCGCCTTTCGGCTTAGACTCGCTAAGATTCGCGGACGGCCTCGCACTAAGCTCGCCTTTCGCTTACGCTCTGGCTCGCTAAGTTGCTTTCAGCCTACCAGCTTGCTTTCTTTACGCCCGGGATCTCGCCCTTGTATGCTAACTCACGGAAGCATACACGGCAGATACCGTATTTTCTTAAATATGCGTGTGGACGACCACAAATTCTGCAGCGATTGTACTCTCTTGTGGAGAATTTTGCCGGGCGCTGCTGTTTAATCTTCATTGAAGTCTTAGCCATGATAATCCTCCTAATTATTTCGCAAATGGCATGTTGAATAAAGTTAACAGTTCACGAGCTTCCTCGTCTGTCTTAGCGGTTGTAACGAAAATAATGTCCATACCTCTTACCTTATCAACCTTATCGTACTCGATTT
The DNA here is from genome assembly GCA_018377235.1 of Clostridium sp. Classification (GTDB taxonomy): domain Bacteria; phylum Bacillota; class Clostridia; order Lachnospirales; family Lachnospiraceae; genus Otoolea. The sequence goes on along the minus strand of JAGZZT010000003.1, from coordinate 62,471 downwards.
CCGGGAAAATTAACTGCTCCTTGATACCAAGAGCGTAGTTTCCTCTTCCGTCAAATGCGTTAGGATTTACACCGCGGAAGTCACGAACTCGCGGCAGAGCCAGGTTGATTAAACGATCTGCAAACTCGTACATCTTCTCACCGCGAAGAGTAACCTTGCATCCGATAGCCATACCCTCTCTGATTTTGAAGTTAGCCACAGACTTCTTAGCCTTAGTTAAAACTGCCTTCTGTCCTGTGATAATTTCCATATCTCTTACTGCGGAGTCCAGAACCTTAGCGTTTTCCTTAGCCTCGCCAACACCCATGTTGACAACAATCTTATCTAACTTCGGCACTTCCATGATATTCTTGTATCCGAATTTCTTCATCATAGCGTCTACGATTTCGCTCTGATAAGTCTCTTTTAATCTAGCCACTTTTGTTCCTCCTCTCCGTAATTAGTCGATTACCTTGCCGGTAGCCTTCGCAACGCGAACCTTCTTGCCGTCCTTAACCTCAAAGCCAACTCTTGTAGCTTTTCCGTCAACAACAAGCATTACGTTGGAAATGTCAACCGGGCCTTCCTGATGAACGATGCCGCCCTGCTGGTTCTGAGCGCTTGGCTTTGTGTGCTTAGTAACCATGTTGCAGCCCTCAACAGTTACGGTATTCTTCTTTGTATTTACGGCGAGAATCTTGCCGGTCTTGTCTTTATCTTTACCTGTGATAATCTTTACGAGATCACCTTTTTTGATTTTATGCACAGTCGGCACCTCCTTACAGTACTTCCGGAGCCAGAGATACAATCTTCATGAACTGCTTCTCACGAAGCTCTCTTGCTACCGGCCCAAAAATACGAGTTCCTCTTGGGTTCTTGTCATCTTTGATAATTACTGCTGCGTTCTCATCGAATTTGATATAGGAACCGTTACTGCGGCGAGCGCCTTTCACGGAACGTACGACAACGGCCTTAACTACGTCGCCTTTTTTTACAACACCGCCTGGTGTTGCATCTTTAACGGAAGCGACGATAATGTCACCGATATTAGCATATCTTCTTGTAGATCCGCCCATAACACGAATGCAAAGAAGCTCCTTCGCACCTGTATTATCAGCAACCTTTAATCTGGATTCCTGCTGAATCATGCCGAATACTCCTTTCTGATTAAACTATCTTGCCTTCTCGATAATCTCAACAAGTCTCCATCTCTTGTCCTTGGATAAAGGTCTTGTCTCCATCACTTTAACAGTATCACCGATTCCGCACTGATTCTCCTCATCATGCGCCTTTAATTTATATGTCCTCTTCACGATCTTGCCGTATAAAGGATGCTTTACGTGGTCCTCGATAGCAACAACGATTGTCTTGTCCATCTTATCGCTTACTACCTTGCCAGTACGTGTTTTTCTTAAATTTCTTTCCACGGTAGAGATTCTCCTTTCGATTATTCTCTCTATGCCTCAAAATGCAGATTAAGCTAACTTGGACTTCTCTGTAATAACAGTCTGAATCCTGGCGATGTTCCTGCGAACTTCCTTAATTCTGCTTGTATTATCTAACTGGTTGGTTGCATTCTGGAATCTTAAGTTGAAAAGTTCCTTCTTAGCAGCTACTAATTCTTCATTTAATTCTGCAGCTGATTTTGCCTTTAAATCTTCTACAAACTTATTAATTTTCACTGTTATCACCGCCTTCTAAATCTGCCTTAGAAGCAATTTTGCACTTGCATGGAAGTTTGTGCATTGCAAGACGTAATGCTTCTCTCGCTGTTTCCTCTGGTACTCCCGCGATCTCAAATAATACGCGGCCTGGCTTTACTACTGCTACCCAGTATTCAAGAGCGCCCTTACCGGAACCCATTCGAGTCTCAGCCGGCTTTGCAGTTACTGGCTTATCTGGGAAAATCTTAATCCAAACCTTACCGCCACGCTTGATGTAACGTGTCATGGCAATACGGGCTGCCTCAATCTGGTTGCTTCTAATCCAACATGGCTCTGTAGCGACTAAACCGAACTCACCGTAGCAAATTACATTTCCTCTTGTAGCTTTTCCTCTCATGGAGCCACGGAACTGTTTACGACGCTTAACTCTCTTAGGCATTAACATTATTTATCGCTCCCTTCCTTATTTCCTTTCACAGGAAGAACCTCGCCCTTGTAAATCCAAACCTTAACGCCTGTCTTGCCGTAGGTTGTGGTTGCTTCGGCGAAACCATAGTCAATATCTGCTCTTAATGTCTGAAGCGGGATTGTGCCCTCGCTGTAGAACTCTGTACGGGCCATATCTGCTCCGCCAAGACGTCCTGCAACTGCTGCCTTGATACCCTTAACTCCAGCCTTCATGCTTCTGCCCATAGCGGACTTCATAGCACGACGGAAGGAAACACGATTCTCGAGCTGCTGTGCGATATTCTCTGCAACAAGCTGAGCGTCTCTGTCTGGTCTCTTGATTTCCTTGATGTCGATAAATACCTTCTTGTCAGTAAGCTTCTGAACCTCAGCCTTTACCTTCTCAATCTCGGAACCGCCGCGGCCGATTACAACGCCTGGCTTAGCTGTGTAGATAATGATCTTTACTCTATCGGATGCGCGCTCGATTTCAATCTTGGAAACGCCGGCGCTGTATAATTTCTTCTTAAGGTATGTTCTGATCTTGTGATCCTCAACCAGATTGTCAGCAAAATCAGCTTCAGCATACCATCTGGAGTCCCAGTCTTTAATAACACCGACTCTTAAGCCGTGTGGATTAACTTTCTGTCCCATATTTGCCTCCTTAATTATCTCTCGTCAAGCACTACAGTGATGTGGCTCATTCTCTTCTCGATTCTGTAAGCTCTTCCCTGTGCTCTCGGTTTAACTCTCTTCATTGTCGGTCCCTTGTTAGCGTAGCACTCTGCTACATACAGGTTCTCAACATTCATCTGGTTGTTATTCTCAGCGTTTGCAATTGCTGACTCTAACAGTTTCTTTATTAAAGTAGAAGCATATCTGGGATTGTAAGTTACAATACCAAGTGCTGTCTGCACGTCCTTGCCTCTGATGGCATCTAATACGAAGCATGCTTTCTGAACGGATACTCTAGCGTAAGATAACTTTGCGGATGGTCTTGTATCCTTGTTAGCATTTCTTTCTCTCTTAATCTGGGATCTATGTCCTCTAGCCATTTGTAAAACCTCCTTTCAAAGCTTAAGTCTATCGACGGGACTTCTTCTCGTCCTTGCCGTGGCCTCTGTAAGTTCTTGTGGCAACGAACTCGCCGAGCTTGTGTCCTACCATATCCTCTGTTACGTATACCGGAACATGTTTTCTTCCGTCATGAACTGCAATTGTGTGTCCTACCATCTGTGGGAAGATAGTGGAACGGCGGGACCAGGTCTTAATAACCTGCTTCTGGCCTGCTGCGTTCATAGCGTCGACTTTCTTTAAAAGATGCGCGTCTGCAAATGGTCCTTTTTTAAGTGAACGAGCCATTTAATTACCTCCTATCAAACGATTACTTGTTAGCGTTTCGTCTTCTTACGATTAACTTGTTGGACTGTTTGTGTTTCTTTCTTGTCTTAAGACCAAGAGCTGGCTTGCCCCAAGGTGTGCATGGGCCTGGACGACCGATACCAGTCTTACCCTCACCACCACCGTGTGGATGGTCATTCGGGTTCATAACGGAACCGCGGACTGTAGGTCTGATACCCATGTGACGTTTTCTACCAGCCTTACCAATGTTAATCAGGTTGTGATCTCCGTTTCCTACAACGCCGATAGTAGCGCGGCAGATAATCGGAACCATTCTCATCTCACCGGAAGGTAATCTTAATGTGGCGTACTTGCCCTCTTTAGCCATTAACTGAGCGGAGTTACCAGCGGAACGAACCAGCTGTCCACCCTTTCCTGGATAGAGCTCGATATTGTGAATCTGAGCACCAACCGGAATCTCGGAAAGCGGTAAGCAGTTTCCTACCTTCGCCTCAGCGTCCGGACCGGACATAACCTTTGTACCAACTGTCAGTCCCTGTGGTGCCAGAATGTATGCCTTCTCGCCGTCTGCGTAGCAGATTAAAGCGATGTTTGCTGTTCTGTTCGGATCGTACTCGATACCGATAACGGTTGCCGGAATACCATCCTTCTTATTTCTCTTGAAATCGATGATTCTGTATTTTCTTCTGGAGCCGCCTCCGCGGTGTCTCACAGTGATTTTACCCTGATTATTACGGCCAGCGTTCTTCTTTAAAGATACTACTAAGGATTTCTCTGGTGTTGCCTTTGTAATCTCGGAGAAATCAGAGCCGGTCATATGTCTTCTGGAAGGTGTATATGGGCCATATGTTTTAATTCCCATGACTTAAACTCCTTTCTGATGCCGGATATAGTGTTCATCCGGTTATTGCCGAAGGCTACAACGCCTCCTGGTGTGTTCTCTATAAAGCGACATAGTGTTCGCCGCTTCTTCTTAATTAAAGTCCTGCGAAGATTTCAATCTCCTTGCTGTCCTCTGTCAGCTTTACGATTGCCTTCTTTGTCTTTGCAGTCTTACCGAATACCATGCCTCTTCTCTTTGTCTTTCCGTCAAGGTTCATGGTGCTTACAGCTGCTACCTTAGTTCCTGGGAACATTTTCTCAACAGCCTCTTTAATCATGGTCTTGTTTGCCTCTGTGTGAACTAAGAAAGTGTATTTCTTCTCGCTCATAGCGTTCATGCTCTTCTCAGTTACGACTGGCTTGAGGATTACATCATAGTACTGAATATTTGCCATTATGCGTACACCTCCTCGATAGAAGCTACAGCAGCCTTAGTTGCTACTACTGTGTTGTATTTCAGAATGTCATATACGTTGATTGTGTTTACGAAAGCTGTCTTAACTGTAGGAATGTTTCTTGCAGATAATGCAGCGTTCTCGTCAGCGCCTACTACCAGGGCCTTCTCAACCTTTAAGTTCTTCATAACCTCAGCAAATTTCTTTGTCTTGATCTCTGCGAAGTTTAACTCATCAACTACGATGAACTTGTTCTCGTTTACTCTGCTTGTAAGAGCGGATTTGAGAGCCAGTCTCTTCTCCTTCTTGTTTAAGCGGATTGTATAATCGCGTGGTGTCGGAGCGAATACTACGCCGCCGCCTGTCCACTGCGGAGCTCTTGTTGAACCCTGTCTTGCGTGGCCTGTTCCCTTCTGTCTCCACGGTTTTCTTCCTCCGCCGGAAACTTCGGAACGTGTCTTAGCCTTCTGTGTTCCCTGACGCTTGTTGGCTAACTGAGCTACAACAGCAAGGTGAACCAGGTGCTCGTTCACTTCTACGCCGAATACAGCATCGTTTAACTCTAATGTGCCAACTTCGTTGCCTTCAATATTGTAAACAGATACGTTTGCCATCTGTATGTTCCTCCTTTCCTATTAAGCCTTACTTACGAGCTTTAACAGTCTCTTTAATTGTTACTAAGGATTTCTTTGGTCCTGGCACAGCGCCCTTAACAAGGATCAGGCTGTTCTCAGCATCTACTCTTACGATTTCCAGGTTCTGGATTGTAACCTTTACGTTACCCATGTGTCCTGGCATGCCTTTGCCCTTAAATACGCGTCCTGGTGTTGTAGCGGAACCATTGGAACCCTGGTGACGATGGAACTTGGAACCGTGAGCCATAGGTCCTCTGTGCTGACCATGTCTCTTGATGGCACCCTGGAATCCTTTACCCTTGGAAACAGCAGTTGCGTCAATCTTGTCGCCTGCTGCGAAGATGTCTGCCTTAATCTCGTCCTTTACAGAATACTCGGAAGCATTCTCGAAACGGAACTCTCTGACATATCTCTTGTAGGAAACTCCTGCCTTATCGAAGTGTCCCTTAACTGGCTTTGTAACAAGTTTCTCTCTCTTGTCAACATAACCAACCTGTACTGCATCGTAACCGTCGTTCTCTGCTGTCTTAACCTGTGTAACCACACATGGTCCAGCCTGAAGAACTGTTACTGGAGTTAAAACTCCGTCTTCGTTGAAAATCTGAGTCATTCCAACTTTTGTAGCTAAAATCGCTTTCTTCATTTTTTGACCTCCTGTCTTTTTCTACAGCGGAACGCGGGATTTTCCGCGTTCATCCTAGAACAGTCCAGAAATCTATCTAAACCCTTCAGGATAACTGACAAATCTTATTTGTTTTTCATCTTGATGTTGATGTAAACGCCAGCCGGCATTTCCAGTCTGGATAAAGCATCCACTGTCTTCTGGCTTGGTGTGATGATGTCGATGAGTCTCTTGTGAGTTCTCTGCTCAAACTGCTCTCTGGAATCTTTGTACTTATGAACAGCTCTTAAGATTGTTACAACCTCTTTCTTAGTTGGTAACGGCACCGGTCCGCTCACCTTTGATCCGTTCTTCTTTACAGTCTCAATGATTTTTGCAGCAGACTGGTCAACCAGCTGATGATCATAAGCTTTAAGTGTGATTCTCATTACTTGACTTGCCATAAAAAAAGTCGCCTCCTTTTCGTACTATTTGAAGCACGACAAGCGGTGACTGTACACATATCCGTGTGTGTCATACAAAACTCCACACTGAATCCTCCATATATTAGGTATTCTCTAAAGTTGTACAGTGACTTGTCGCCAGTTTCCTAACTTGACATTCGCTCCACGGAAAACCTGCCATCTCTCAGGCAGCAACCTCGCGCTTCATTGCTATCATGCCACAGCCTCTGTATCATATCATATGTTTCCTGTAATTGCAAGGGATTTTTCTACTTTTTTCGCCGATTTTTCCTTAGAAAATTACGGCCTGTTTTTGATGTTTTTGTGCAGAATGACGGAACCGGGTTATGGCACAGAAAAAGAAATGTTTTCCTGTTCCATCAAAGGCTTAGTCACCGAAAACATTTCTTTTTCTGTAGTGGAATTTGTAAATAGGAAAAGGCTGCAAAATTGCCGTTACATGACACCTGCCCAGTCTGCCGCTTCCTCTGAAACTATAAAAGGAAGAAAGAAAACTTTCTTGTGGCTTTGCCGATTCGGGAAAATTCTCTCTTCTTCCTTATTATAATGCTTATTTGCTTAGTCCCACTCTACCGGCTCGTATGGATCTCTCGCATACTCGTCTCCATTGTCAGATTCCTTGTCCACCTTCACCACAATGCCCGTTTTGTTCGTCTCGAACTTGGTGCCGCTGGAATCCTTGACTGTCGTATCTTCCATAACCTTTCCGGATGTATTGACCAGATAATTCTTGCCTTCTACGCAGATTACCTCATACTTGGTTCCGTCGTCAGCCTCCTGAAGCTTTCCTTTATAGAACAGGTAATTGTTCTTCACGCCTGTAAAGCCGCGGCCTGCCTTTCCGCCGGACTCTGTGAAGTAAAATTCGCTCTTGGTTCCATCGCCTTCCTCAATGGTCATCTTTCCCTTCTGCACAGAGCTTGTCTGTCTGTCACCGAAGTAATACGTTTCAAAATCGTTTCCATTATTCAGGTTACGAAGCCCGTAAACAGGATTTCCATTTTCATCAAACAGATAGGTAATGCCGTTAATCTTCTCCAGATCCTTGACTGAAGCGTTTTCGATAGACGGTCCTACCTTCGGCTCACCGTCATTTCCGAAATAATACCACTGCACTTCGTCCTCCACATCGCCCTCGTAGTCCTCCGGCGGATAGGTGGAATACCAGCCTGTCGTCAGCTTCCCATTATCCTGCAGGTAACGGTAATCTTTAAAATTGTCTTCATCACCGCTGACACAGATCCAGCCAGTCTGCATCCGTCCTTCTTCATCAAAATAATAATTTACACCGTCGATTTTGTACTTCTTATAACTGTCACCGCCTGTCTCCGGGACACAGCGTTTTCCGGAGCTCTGGAAATAGTACCAGTGGTGATCCTCGTCGTCCTCGTAGGGGCGGACATCGTCATTGTCATTATCATCGGCGTCCGGATCCTCCAGATACTGCCAGCCTGTGCGCATGGTTCCGTCATCTCCCAGATAATAGAGATCGTCATCAGCCCAGCCAGTCTGCATCTCTCCGTCACTGTTAAAATAGTACCATTTGTCGGAAATCTTCTGCCAGCTGTCAGAAGCCGCCCTGCCGTCGCTTGTAAAATAATACCATGCCTGCTCTGCATTATTGTCCCAGCTGTCGTCCTTCTTCGCAAGCTTCATCCATTTTCCAGCTACCATAATGCCGTTGGAATCTACATAATAATCTCCATCCACCCAGGAATTCAGCGCCATATTTCCATTATAATCGAGATATCTCCACAGCCCATCGGCTCCCTTCTTCCATTCATTGGTCACCTTGCGTCCGTTTGTATCATAATATACCCAGCTGCTGCCTGATTTCTGCCATCCCGAAGCGCCAAAGCAAACCGCCGCGCCCGCCATAGTCAGCATAACAGAAAGAACCGCTGCGGCAATCCCTTTTCTCTTCATCTGTGCTCCTCCTATAAATTTCGATTATATTCCTATGTACCATTCTAACAAGAGCAGGTAAAATATTCAAGCAAAATAATCTTTCAATTCTATTACGAAAGAGGAAACAAACCTTTATTCTCCTACAACAGAAATTCTCTGCTGAATATGCCTTCCGCTTACAGCTTCGTCAACCATAGCGATTGCATAGTCTGCATAGCTGATAACACTTTCACCTTTCGAGTTCAGAATCAGTTCCTCGCCGCCCAGAATGTATTTTCCAGTTCTTACGCCCTCTGCCTGAAAATCTCCGGCAGGGCTTAAATATGTCCACTTTACATCATGTCTGGCACGAAGTTCTTCCAATGCTTTACCCATATTAAAAGCTAACGGCTTAAAAATATCCGGGAAGTCAGAGCTATCCATCACCTGAGCTGTATGCTCCTGGTTTACATAGAGGCTTCCCGCTCCGCCGACAATCAGAAGTCTGGTATTTCTTCCGCTCACAAGGTCGCAGAGATGTTTCAAAGAAGTGCTGTGCTGCGGAAGTGTTTCCGGTGTCCATGCGCCGAAAGCATCAATCACTGCATCAAACTCCGTCAAGTCAGAAGCAGTCAGGTCAAACAGATCTTTTTTGATAACCTTTGCTGCGGCAGATTGATTTTCTCCCCGCACAACCGCTGTAACATCAAGCCCTCTGTCTATTGCTTCTTTTACAATCAGTTTACCTTCTTTCCCATTTGCACAAATAACTGCAATCTTCATATCTGTTACCTCCGTTTTTCATTTGCATATTGCTTTTTTTGGTTTACAGGATTATGATATGTCCGTAAGGCAAATTCGTAAAGTAAGCACTTTTTTGTGCTATAGTTACTAATAAGAAACTATGGAAAGAAACGAGGGTATTTTATGGAAAAAGAATTACCAGCTTGTCCAGTAGAAACAACCTTAATGCTAATTAGCGACCGTTGGAAAGTTTTGATTATCCGCGATTTATTAGAGGGCACAAAGCGCTTTGGGGAATTAAAAAAATCGATAGGGACGATTTCTCAAAAGGTTTTAACCGCAAATTTACGTTCTATGGAAGAAAGCGGGCTGCTGACGCGCCGAGTGTTCCCAGAGGTACCGCCGCATACCGAATATACATTGACAGAAACTGGATACAGTCTGAAACCCGTTTTAGACGCTATGGTTGAGTGGGGAGAAAATTATAAGGTAAAATTCTCCTGACCATAAAATCTGATATATCTGCAGAACAAAAAACCTCTTTGACACCTGTTGCTGCGGCATATATAATACACATAGAATTTTTCAGAATCTGCACTCTGATTGCAAAACAAAATAATGAACATTAAGGAGATTGATAGATATGTGGATAGCTGACGGCTGGAAAGATTATGAAGTATTAGACTGCTCCAAGGGAGAGAAGCTGGAGCGCTGGGGTAAATATCTGCTGGTCAGGCCAGATCCCCAGGTTATCTGGGATACGCCCAAGAAAAATAGAGGCTGGAAACGTATGAACGGCCATTACCACAGAAGTTCCAAGGGAGGCGGAGAATGGGAATTTTTCGATCTGCCGGAGCAGTGGAGCATTCATTACAAAGAATTAACCTTCAATCTGAAGCCTTTCAGCTTCAAGCACACTGGTCTGTTCCCGGAGCAGGCGGCTAACTGGGACTGGTTCGGCGATAAAATACGGAAAGCCGGACGCCCGATTAAGGTGCTGAACCTGTTCGCCTACACAGGAGGCGCAACTCTGGCCGCGGCCAAGGCGGGAGCCCATGTGACCCACGTAGACGCTTCCAAGGGCATGGTGGCCTGGGCAAAGGAAAACGCCCGTTCCTCCGGCCTTTCCGATGCTCCAATCCGATGGATTGTGGATGACTGCGTCAAATTCGTGGAAAGGGAAATCCGCCGCGGAAATCATTATGACGGAATCATCATGGATCCTCCGTCCTATGGAAGAGGTCCCAAAGGGGAGATCTGGAAGATTGAGGAGTCTATCCATCCGTTTGTGCAGCTGTGTGCCAAACTGTTGTCAGATCAGCCTTTATTTTACCTGATCAATTCCTATACCACAGGCCTGGCTCCAGCTGTCCTCACCTATATGCTTTCTACTGAGCTGATGCCAAAATTCGGCGGTTCTGTCCGCTCTGAGGAAATCGGCCTTCCTGTCACAGACAGCGGTCTGGTGCTGCCCTGCGGCGCTTCCGGACGCTGGGAAGCATAAATGCGGCAAATCGAATCACCGATACAAAATTTCTTTCATAAAAAAGCCCGTTCAAGCAGCATGCAGAAGTCTTGAACGGGCTTTTTCACCAGATGACAGTATCAGCGGACAAAGGCTTATGAAGCACACATCCGCCTATCTGCCTCCATTTATAAGACGCCAGAACGGCCCTGTATATTTTTTCAGAAATCCTCCCAGACTCCAGGCCGTGATAACGCAGACAACAGGGATTATCAGGTAAACCAGAAAGGCCGCTGCCGCCGTATGAGGCAGAACCATTGCCGCCGCCTTATTTATTCCCCTGGCCAGAATAAAATGAATCGTATAGAGAAAAAATCCATATTTCATCCATTCTCTGGCCGCCGGAAGTCTGGTTCCCGATACTGCCGCCCAAAGCGTGACAGGAACGGTAAAACGGTACAGAACTGTCTCCAGTACAGAATGGCGGACTGTAATTCCCTGGTAAAAATAAACCGCCAGACCGATTCCAGCAGCAGCTGTCAGAAGACGCAGCCACGGCTCCCAGCGTTTTATCTTCTCTGCTCTCTCTATCCTCCTGTCTGGCTGCTCTTTTTTCCAGCCTTCCTCCACCAGCCATCTTCCGTGAAGAGCTCCATAGGCCGCCGCGCTGTAGTAGAACAACGCATCCATATTTATAATTGGAAGATAAATCAGCTTTTTGATGCAGTAAAGCTCCAGAAGAAGCGCTGCCAGCCCGATCAGCCTGTTTTTTAACAGCGGATAGAGAACCGGTGACAGGGCAATGAGGAAAATCAACTGATACATATACCAGAACACTGGATTGCAGGTAAAATGAAGCACTGCTTCTGCCATGGCCGGAATGCTGAGTTCTACCGCCGTTTTGTCGGAAAGCCCAGCCAGAAAGGGAATTTTCCCTGCCAAAGCATAACCAGCATAATAAAAAAAGTTCCACAGCAGATAGGGAATCAGTACTGTTCTGATTCTCCGCTCCATTTTAGGAGCGACATCCCGAAAGGAACAGTTCCGGTAAAACTGATAGGCGGAAATCATGAAAAAACCTGGCACAGCTACAGGTCCCAGCACATCCGCCAGTACATGCTCTAAAATCCATACCGCCCGATCCCTCAGAGAGGAAGCGGGAAGCGTCAGAAACATATCTGCATTATAGCTGTGAATCATCACCACCATGAGACTGAAAAGAAAGGCGGCGAAGCACACCTTATTGCGAAACTGCTTCTCACTCAATTTTGCACTCTCCTCTCCTGATATTGTGACGACAGCGTCAGTATACAAAGGGCAGCACATCTCATAGCGGGATAATGCGCCGCTTTCTGTGTTATCGTCAATCGGTGTGCGTCCAGTAAAGGCGCTTAAAGATCAGAACTGCCAGAATGACTGCAGCCCCAGTTTGAGTCAGCAAAACGGCCGGACTATTCTCAAGCCATTGTCCATAGTGAACTGCTTCCAGCAAAACTGCAGAACTATTAGCCGCCCCATGGACAATGACAGGAACAGCGAAATTTTTCTCCCGTTCATACAAAAAAGCCAAAAGGGCGCCTAAAAGCCCCGCATATATCCCCTGCAGAAGTCTTCCGTGATACAGGCCGAACAAGATAGAAGAAATAATCAAAGCCCCCCGGCAGCCAAGGTATTTCTCCTCTCTCAGACTTTCGTACATGCCTCTGCGAAAGAGGAATTCTTCTGTAAACGGTATGAACAGGCCGCTGCAGAGAAAACGGCTCAGAAGCGAAAACATTGAAGCGGAGACAGTCTGCAGTTCCGGAATCGGTGTTCCCGCTGCCGAACCAGCTCCAGCAGATGAAGTTCCAGTCAGGATTTCTCCCAGCAGAAAAATCAGGCCGCTGCCTCCCAGACAGCAGCAGATACCCAGGATAATGAGAAGAGAAAAACGGCTGACACACCCTCTCTTTCCATGCCGACTCCGCTTCGCGCTTCCATCTCCCCCGTTTTTTTCGCTGTACTGCCCCCAAAGCAGACTTACCGCCGCCAGTCCGGCGGCTGCGTTAGCCCAGGGAAGCGCTGCGCTCAGTTCTGCCGCAGACACCCAGGACCAGATCCGGGAAGCCGCTGAAATCAGCCCTGAAAGGCCGTGAATAGCCAGCTCTGTAAGCACTGCGTACACTGCCAGGGGCAGAAAAGCTCTGAAAAGCGCTGTTCCCCTCATCAGGCTTTCTCCGCCAGCTCTATGGCTTTCCCAGCGTCCAGCATTCCTCCTGTGGCTGTCCTTCCCTCCATAGAGCTGTTCTTTTTTGAGGAATCCAGGAGAATTTCACGAATTTTTCCTGTGCTCAGATTGGGCCGGGCAGATTTTATGAGCGCCGCTGCTCCCGACACCATAGGCGCAGCCATGGAAGTTCCGCTCATGTAGGCGTACTGGCCGTCCGAAATGGTGCTTAAAATATATTTTCCAGGCGCGGCCAGATCCACCGTCCCACTGCCGTAATTGGAACTGGGTTCCAGGGTTCCATCCAGCCGCATGCTGGCCACAGAAATAATGTTGTCCAGGTCAAAGGCCGCCGGGTAGACGGGCCGTTCGTCCAGATTGATTCCCTTTCCTTCCTTATCTCCATTTCCTGCCGCCACCACAAACAGCATTTCAGAATTTTTCATGGTATCGTAAAGCTCCTGATTGAATTTTCCTGTTCCGAAGCTGAGATTGCAGATAGACGCGCCCTGAGCCTCCGCATAGCGGATGGCCTTTGCCACATTTTCCGGGGTTCCGATGCCGTCCTTTGTGCCCAGCACCTTTAACGGCATAACCTTTACATAGTCCGGATCACAGATACCGGTAATGCCGACTCCGTTTTTCTCCGCTGCGATGGTTCCTGCCGAGTGAGTCCCGTGGTTGTCCTCACTCCCCTGATACAGGTTTCCGTTTCCAGAATAAAAATTCCAACCGTGTATGTCATCTACAAAGCCGTTTTTGTCATTGTCGACGCCGTCCCCGGCGATTTCTCCTCTGTTGGTCCAGATGCTGTTCCTTAAATCTTCGTGATCCGTCTGAACTCCCGTGTCAATCACAGCCACCACCACCTGTCCCTTATTTTCCAGAGCATCGTAGGATTTTCTGGCTGAAGTCAGGCTGATATCCATGCCCGCCTTGGCAAAGGCAGTCGCTTTTCCTTCTGTCTCAGGACCGTAATTGGAACTGTCCTGACTTCCAGAAAGGTGTCCTGGTATGGAAGAGTTCATATTTTGAGTCCCTGTTACCAAGCGAAACTGGCCGTTATTTAAAAAAGCCCACTGATAGCTGTTATAGGGATCTCCCTGGGTGTAAGCAGGCGTACCGGGCCCTGCGGCAAGGGCTGTGAAGGATCCGTCAAAAGGATTTCCACAAGCCAGGGCAAGAACAGCAGCCGTCAGGACAGCTGCAGCCCCCTTTGCCGCATTCTTTGGCGAAACTTTTCCTGTCTTTTTTTTCTGAACTGTTTTTTCTTTTTTCTTCTCTGCTGTCTGCCCTGTTTTTTCTTTTACTTTCTGTTCTGCCTTTTTATCAGTTCTTTTTACGGATTTTTTTCCGTTTTTTTCCAGTTCCGGATCCTTCAGCCCGATAAACACTACAATGCTCCTGGACGGCACTAAAAACTGCTTCTGCTCCTCCAGGCACGGCTCCTCTCCCTCTGTATAGATGCCGTTTTTCTCCCTGTCATCTGTGTTAAAGGCCAAATGCCATTTCATTCCCCTGGGCAGCTTAGGGAGTGCAAACTCATGGGGTTCCCAGTGCATATTATAGGCTGTGAAGAAGAAATCATCACTGCCTCCATCCGGCTTCTTCGCATAGTCTCCGCAGTACATGATTCCCAGCTGTCTGCGGAAGTTCTCAAACTCCGGACACCATGCCTTTACTCCGTGATAAGATACATCCGGGTGGCCGCAGACCAGATAATCTATTCCTGCAGGCTCCTTAGGCATATGAAACACTGGATGCCTCTTTCTGAAGGCAATAACCTGCTTTGTGAATTCAAACAGCTCCCGGTTTGTCTCCAGAAGTCTCCAGTCCAGCCAGGAAACAGCGTTGTCCTGACAGTAGGCGTTATTATTTCCTCCCTTGCTGAAACCAAATTCATCTCCTGCCAGCAGAAGAGGCGTGCCCTGACTGAGAAAAAGAATCAAAAGAGCGTTGCGCAGCTGCTTCTGCCGCATATTTACAATCTTTTTTTTGCGGCTGGGACCTTCTGCGCCGCAGTTCCAGGTATAGTTCCAGGCGCTTCCATCCTGATTATTCTCCCCGTTGGCCTCATTGTGCTTCATCTCGTAGGAGACGGAGTCAGTCAGCGTAAAGCCGTTTGAGTGAGCCATATAGTTGATCACACCCATATTCCCGGGATTTCTCCTGCTTCTGAAAATGAGGCTGTTCATCTGATCTTCGTCTCCCTTTAAAAGACGCCTCATATCCACCAGGAAGCCATCGTTGTACTCTGCCAGATGGCGTCCCTTCTCCTGCTTCCCCTTTTCAGATCCACTGTCCTCCCAAAAGGCGGCGAACAGCTTTGTCCGGGAAAGCCATGGATCGTCTGCCAAGGACGGGCAGGCGGAGATTCCCACCAGATGAACCCCGTCCACATGGTATTCCCGCACCCAGAACCGCACTGCCTCGCTGATAAAGGAGGCGCTTTCCTTTCCTGTAAAATATAGTTCGATAATCAGCTCCAGCCCGTTTTTGTGAAGCTCCTTTACAAGAGACTTGAATTCAGCAGCCGGATTCTTTTTTCCTGCCTCTCCCTCTGAATAGGAAGCTTTTGGCGCAAACAGAAGGCCAGGGCCATAGCCCCAGTAGTTAAGCTTTCCCGTAGGCTCTCCCGGGCCGTAAGGATTTCCGTCTGAGCTGTCAGGCATCATAACCTCCTCAAACTCATTGGGCGGCATCAGCTCCAGGGAAGTGACGCCCAGCTCCTTAAAGTATGGAATTTTATCCCGGATAGCCCGAAAAGTCCCCGGCTGTCCCGCCTTTTTATCCTTCCGATCCGTCCCGCCTTTTCCCATAGTAAAGCCCCTCGTATGGATCCTGTATAAAATCATATCCTCATAGGGAATCTGAAGGGGTCTGTCATCCTCCCAGTCAAAGCAGGGAAGTTCAAATAGGGTTCTCAGGGGATTTTTCACATGAGAAAGCTCCCCCCATGTCTCACGGCCTGTAAATACGCGTCCGAAAGGATCGGGCCGCTCCGTTCCATCACAGATCAGAGAATAGGAAAGCCCTGAAAAATCCTCGCCTAACAGCTTGATTGTGCACATATTTCCAAGTCTTGAGCTGCTGGGAAATGAAAAAATCCTCCGTTTTTCCTTTCCTCCTGACATTTCAAACACAGCCAGGCTTACATTCTCTTCCTCTGCCATGGTACAGATATGGAAGCCGCCCTCTGTCTTGACGGCTCCCGGCGGAAAATACCCTGGCATCCCTTCTGCCGCAGCAAGTTTTTCTATCTTCACGTTACACTCTCCCATCCCGGCCTAACGGCCGTTCTGCTCTGCTATCCGCTCTGCCAGATCATTCAGATACATCCAGCGCTCCATCTTCTCCTCCAGAAGCGCCTCTGTCTCCTCCTTCTCTTTCATCAGAGCCGCCAGCCTTTCGTAATCCCTGGCAGCTTTATTAATCTCCGGCCCCAGAGCCTCCGCCTTCTCCTCCAGCGCTGCGATATCGTCCTCAATGGTTTCCCATTCTTTCTGCTCTTTATAAGTAAACTTCAGCTTTTTAACCTGTCCGTCCTTCCAGCTCTTCCTGGTATTCTTCTCATGGCTGTTCTCAGCCCCTTTTTCCCCGCCAGCTCCCGCCGCCGGTTCCCTGAGGCTTCCCTGAGCCGCCTCTTCCTCCTGCTTTGCAGCCTGGTAGTCTGTGAATCCGCCCCCATACTGGCGCAGCATTCCATTTCCTTCGAAGGCAAAAATCCGGCGAACCGCCCGATCCAGGAAATACCGATCATGGGATACCGTAATGACAATACCCTGGAAGCTGTCCAGGTAATCCTCCAGAATCGTCAGAGTCCTGATGTCCAGATCGTTGGTGGGCTCATCCAGGATCAGCACGTTAGGAGCCTCCATCAGAATGCGCAGAAGATAAAGCCTCCGCTTCTCGCCGCCGGACAGCTTTCCAATCACTGTGTACTGTACGGAGGAAGGAAACAGGAACCGTTCCAGCATCTGGGAAGCAGAAATACTCCCCTCTGGCGTTTTCACATACTCCGCCGCCTCCTTGACATAATCAATGACCCGCAGCGAGTCATCCATAGCCTCATTTTCCTGAGAAAAATAGCCCATCTTCACAGTCTGGCCAATCTCAATCTCCCCTGAATCCGGCTGCACCCATCCGGCAATCATCTTCATCAAAGTCGATTTTCCACTTCCGTTCTGCCCAATAAAGCCCACTCTGTCATTCTTCAGGAAAATATAGCTGAAATCCCGGATCAGAACCTTATCTCCATAGGATTTGCAGATATTTTTAAGCTCAATTGTCGTCCGTCCCAGGCGGCTGGAAACGGATCCCAGCTCCACCTCTCCATCATACTCAGGTCCCTTTCTGGCGCTCAGCTCTTCAAACCTCTGAATGCGGCCCTTCTGCTTGGTCGATCTGGCTCTGGCGCCCCTCTTCATCCACTCCAGCTCCACTCTTAAAATGGACTGGCGCTTCCGTTCTGACGCCTCCTCCATGGCCATCCTCTCTGCCTTCAGCTCCAGAAAGCCCTGATAATTGGTCTGATAGCTGTAGAGCTTTCCTTTGTCAAGCTCCACAATCCTGTTTGTCACGCTGTCGAGAAAATATCGGTCATGGGTAATCATTACAAGAGCACCCCTGAATTTTTTCAGGTATTCCTCCAGCCAGTCGGCCATGCCGCTGTCCAGGTGGTTCGTCGGCTCATCCAGCACCAGCAGATCTGCTGTGGAGAGGAGGACGCTGGCTAACGCAGCTCTCTTTCTCTGGCCGCCGGACAAAGTCTCTATCTTTTCATCCCAGTCCGGAATCCCCAGAGTCATCAGCATGGTTTTCGCCTGTCCCTCCAGATCCCAGACCTGCTCATGACCCTGATTTTCCCGGATCACACTTTCTAACACCGTATATCCTGGCTCAAACACAGGGTTCTGAGGCAGATAGCGGATGTAGAGATTTCTTCCCTTCACCACGCTTCCCTCGTCCGGCTCCTCCAGACCTGCCAGAATCCGAAGAAGCGTGGACTTTCCGGTTCCGTTAATGCCGATAACTCCGATTTTTTCGCCTTCATTAACAGAAAACGCCGTATCATCAAATAGAAGCCTTTCTGTATAAGATTTCGTAAGGTGTTCTATAGTCAATAAATTCATATCTGCTCTCCTGCCTTTGCTCTGTCCTACTGAATCACCAGCTCTACTGGACAGTGATCAGATCCCATAATCTCTGAGTGGATAGATGCGCTTACCAGCCTGTCCTTCAGACTTTCCGATACGCAGAAATAGTCGATTCTCCACCCTGCATTCTTCTCTCTGGCCTTAAAGCGGTAAGACCACCAGGAATAGGCGCCCTCTGTATCAGGATAGAAATGGCGGTAAGTATCAATAAATCCCGAGTCCAGAAGTTCAGAAAATTTGCCTCTCTCCTCATCAGTAAATCCAGCGTTTTTCCTGTTTGTTTTTGGGTTTTTCAGGTCAATCTCCCGATGGGCCACGTTCAGATCTCCACAAAAAATCACCGGCTTTTTCTCCTCCAGCTTTTTAAGATAGACGCGGAAGGCATCCTCCCACTCCATCCGGTAGGGCAGACGGGCCAGCTCATTCTGAGAATTAGGCGTATAGCAGGTCACCACATAGTAATCCCCATACTCCGCCGCAATCACCCTTCCCTCGTGATCGTGAACATCGATCCCCAGTCCGTACACCACACTCAAAGGCTCCTCCCTGGTAAACAGAGCAGTTCCCGAATAGCCCTTCTTATCTGCGTAGCTCCAATACTGATAATATCCTGGTATATCAAGGTCTATCTGTCCAGCCTGAAGCTTACTCTCCTGAATGCAGAAAATGTCGGCGTCAAGCTCTTTAAATACATCGAGAAATCCCTTTCCCACACAGGCCCGAAGGCCGTTTACATTCCATGAAATCATTTTTTTCATTCTGTTTTCTGTCTCCTGACTCGTCTCCTGCCCGCTTCGTAGCAGGAAAGCGATAATGATAGCATCAGTATAACATTTTCTCGATTATTTTGGAAGAGAGCAGAGAAAGAGTCGACGGAAAAGCGCAGGCGATGGGAATTCATTAAAAAACGTGGCAAGGAACATGAATGTTATTTTTAGTAAAACTTGAGGTGCTTCTCCTCGCAGAAATTTTTCAGATTGTAGAGAATCAGGAATTCATTGATTCCTTTCTGTGATATGTAGTCGTCCAGACTGCCCCGGTAATACCGAAGGTCAATGAGGTGAATGGATTCGCAGTCTCCGATAAGGAAGGGAACCAGGGCGTTTGCGAAAGAATCTTTTATTATCAGCAGATGCCTGCCGTTTTTATTGGAAGTTTCTATGGTAACCTCCGGGTGGTTCCCGTTTAAAAAAATCTGGTACTGATCCTTTTTATCCAAATTTTCAGGTGCATAGACACTGTCAGAGACTTCTTTGCCGAAATTGTAAGAAACGGTGTAAGACGGCTCCTGTTCCCGCACAAACAGTTCGATGGAATCTCTGCTCCCCTCTGCCTCCAGCACCCTGGAGTCCAGAGACCCCTGAAAGGAATCTGAGACTGTCACCTTCTGAAACTGAGCAATCGGAGTATTGATTTCATTTTCCTCGCACCATTTCAGATATCCCAGAAAAGCTCCTCTGCTGGTCCAATGGTGATCTGTCCTGTAAAAGACGCCTTCTTCCCGGTGGGCTGCCAGCACCTGGCGCAGGTCTGTCAGCGTACCGAAAGACAGTCCGTCCTCTATCTGTTTCATAGCTGTTTCCTGGCAAAAAGACGGCGCATGGGCCGGAAGCTTATTTTTCATGGTTTCCGCTGCTGTCGGCACAATCATAACGGAAGTTTTCTTATCCTGGTGCTTTTCTAAAAAGCGGTTCAGAGATTCAATGTTCTCCTGAAGCTGTTCTGCATCGAAATCCTGCTCCAGCCATTGTTCAATCAGATATCCGTCCTCTCCCAGATAGACTCCATTGATTTCCCGGCTTCCCGCCGCCTTTAAAAGCTCTGTTCTGGCTGTCGTCAGACTGTCCCGCAGGGGAAGCTGATCGCTCACATATTTCTCCATATCCTGCATAAACTCCCCTGTTTTTATATGCTCCAGGGAAAAATAGGGCTTCTGCGCCAGATATCTGTTTTCATTCTCAGAAAACTCCCGATCCTTCAGCGTAAAAGTAAGCAGAGGCGCAGCCCCGATTACTGCCAGAAAACTGACAATGCCGGCAGCTTTGCCCCATTTTTTCCTGTGCCTGTCCTTGTTTTCCATCATAGCTCCTCCAATTGTTTTCTCCTCCTGTTCTGCCCATGTGAGCGCTGTCTGCTTCTTTATTCCTGCCAGCTAAAACCGGAAATACAGAAACGGGTTGTAGGCCCCCCCTGCCAGAAAGCAGATGCTGGCTGCAAAAAGAATGGGCAGAAAAGCCCGCTTCACCTTAAAAATTCCCAGGCTGCACAGGGCGCAGGCAGCGAATAAAGCTCCCCAGGTTTCCGCATAATAGAGGGCTGTTTCTCCCATCCACCCTCCGCTCCCCAGTCCGAACATGGCTCTTAAATAGACAAGTCCTTCCGACAGACTGTCAAAGGCGAAGACCACCCAGCTGACTGCCACAAAAATCAGGCAGTAGGCGTGGGAAATCCAGCCTGGAAGCGCCTCCAGACGCCGAAGCAGGAACAGCTTCTCCGCTATTAAAAACACTCCAAAATACAATCCCCAGACGAGGAAATTCCAGCTGGCCCCATGCCAGAGTCCAGTCAGGCACCAGACAATCAAAAGATTGAGCAGCTGCCTTTTAAGTCCCTTACGATTGCCTCCCAGAGGGATATAGACATATTCCCTGAACCAGGAACCCAGAGAAATATGCCATCTGCGCCAGAACTCCGTCATACTTTTCGATCGGTAAGGGTGGTTGAAATTTTCCCGAAAATGAAAGCCGAACATTTCTCCCAGACCTATAGCCATATCTGAATACCCGGAAAAATCAAAGTAAATCTGAAATGAAAATGCGGCCGCACCGATCCAGGCCTCTGCGGCAGAAAGTCCGGCCAGGTTTCCGCCTGAAATCTGCTCCCAGACCATGCCGATATTATTAGCCAGAAGAACTTTTTTAGAAAGCCCTGTGATAAAGCGGCTGATTCCATAGGAAAACCCTGCCGCTGTCACTTTTCTGCTTTTCAGCTGGCTGCTGATATCCTTGTACTGAACAATAGGGCCTGCCACCAGCTGAGGAAACATGGCTACATAGGCGGCAAACTGAATCAGGTTTTTCTGCGCTTTCGCCTGCCCCAGATACACATCGATGGTATAGGACATGGTCTGAAAAGTGTAGAAGGAAATGCCAATAGGCAGGGCAATCTCCAGAAGAGGAAAATCCGTTCCCCCAGCCGCATTGATTGTCTCAATAAAAAAATTACTGTATTTAAAAAATCCCAAAATCCCCAGGTTGCCCGCCACTGAAAGAAGCAGCACAGCCCTGGCAGCCCTTTTTCTTCCGGATGACAGACATTTCTCAATGGCTATGCCGTTTCCATAGTCGAACACTGTGGAAAAGAGCATAATAGAAATATAAACCGGCTCTCCCCAGGAATAAAACACCAGACTCATTACCAGAAGCACCAGGTTTCTGAGCCGCGAAGGGCCTGCGTAATAGAGCAGAAGCGTCAGGGGGAGAAAATAAAAGATAAATAAAATGCTGCTGAAAACCATGTCTGCTCCTTCTACTGAAGAAGCTCAGAAAGCAGCTCCTCCGCCTGCCTGCTCTCATCGCAGACGCAGACTGCCAGAAAACGGCCATACTGCTTTACTGCCGCGCCGTCCAGGCGTTTTACTTCCTTGGGAACGTAGGAAGCGAAGGCCTCTTTCTGATCCTCAATCCTCTGCTCCGCCAGAGAAACGGCTTCTTTGCACTCTTCTTCTGTCCCAAATTCAAACACTGCGATTTCCTCCGCTGTAGCTCCGCTGCTGACATAGACAGAGGACTGAACCGCCGTATCAATACCATAGAGCATCTCCGCCATATCCTCGTCCGCCAATGTCAGCTCGTCCTCAAAGGTCAGGGTTTCTGCAAGCTTCTTTCCGATTTCTCCGGCATCTGCCTGCTTTCCGTCCTTCTGGGCATTCTTTGTCTGTCCGCTGTCCTGCCGGCTTTCTGTCTGGTTTTTCACCTGATTTTCTGCCCCGTCTTTTCCACTCTGCCCGCCGCAGGCAGACACAGAGAGGCAGACCGCCAGAAGCAGTCCCGCCCTGATTCCTTTTTTCTGTGCACTTTTCATCCATATTTTATTTCTCATTTCTTTCTCCCTCTTTTATGTGTCTTTTTTATGTATCTTATTTTATATATCTTACTTCTGTCTGCTGCTTTCTGAACTTCCTCGCCTCAGGAAACAGTATGACTCTTTAAGTAATCCAGCCATTTTTTACAGTAATCCTTCTTCAAGTGAATTCCATCAGAAGCTGCCTCAGCCGGAAGACTTCCGTCAGACACAGCCACCGCTGACGCTGTGTCGATAAAATAAACCTGTTTTTCATTGGACAGCTGGCGCAGCAGCCTGTTAAATTCTGCAATCTTTCCATTCCTGATGTAGCTGTGGGTGGAAGACACCTGGTTCGTCACCGGCATAATTTCCTGAACATAAATCACTGCATTTGGGTTAATCTCCCGGATCGCATCGATGATTTTCCCATATTTGTCAATAAAAACATCGTTGTAGGGCCAGCCGTTCTCATTGATCCCAAACATAATATAAACTTTGGAAAAGGAGGTGGTTTTCAGGGCATCCATCACTGAAATCTTATTCTCCCCTCTGCGGATTACCGGCTTGGTGAATACAGTATCCACCATCAGTCCCTTGTAGGTGTAGGAAGTAGTATTAGAGAGGCCTGTGTTGGTAATCAGACCCTCTGTTCTGGAATCTCCGATAAAAACAGCATCGTCAAAATAGCTGTTATCCACCGGAGCTGAAGGGGGCACCGGACGCGAAAAGTCGTAGGCCTCTGCCAGCAGTTCTTCTGTTTCCATCTGATCTGAAAATCCTTCTGTCTCTTTCAAAGGCAAAAAGGATTCTGTCTCTTTCAAAGCCGCCTCCGTCTCTTCCGGCATATCTTCTGATTCTTTCAAGGCTTCCTCTGTCCCCCAGATTAATCCTGCCTCCGCTCCATTTTCAGGAGAACGAAATACCTGTTCCAGCGCTCCGGCAAGACAGGCTTTCGCCCTCCCCTGATCTCCAAATACAGGCAGATAGTTCAAAGCAGTAAGAAAAATCAGGCACAAAAGGATCCCTTCCAGGGAAGATACAATGCTTCGGATTCTGCGGCGGCGTTTTTCTTTTCTCCGCTTTATCCTCTGCCTCTCCCTGTAATACTCTCTCTCTTTTCTGGTTAAATGATCACCGCCGTCTCTGTCTGCGGGATGCAATTCCTGATATCTGACGCGCTGCATCTGTCTCCTCCGTGCCAGGCTGCTTCTGCCTTTCTCTCTATCTGTGCTTCTATTTCCTGTCCCTTTTCTATAGTTAGACGAATCAGTCCGCTGAAAAGTTGGAGAAACTGAAATTTTTTTACTTTTTTCTTACGAGTATGCTCGATTTTGACTGAATACAGCTTTTTGTGAAAACATCACAAATTTCCGCCCTGCATTTTGTGACTTATTTTGATTGATTGTGACTGTTTGTGGTTGTATAATAACATTACAAATATGACAGGAGGTTTTAAACGTGATTTACACTGTTACATTTAATCCATCTCTGGACTATATCGTAGCTGTCGACCAGTTTGAGCTGGGAAAGACGAACCGCACGTCCTCTGAACAGCTGCTTCCCGGTGGAAAAGGCGTGAACGTATCTGCCGTTCTTCACAGTCTCGGTGTCGAAAACACAGCTTTGGGATTTCTGGCCGGTTTTACTGGCAGGGAGATCGAAGCACGTATCCGCCAAAGCGGCATATCCTGCGGATTTATTTTCCTGGAAAAAGGATGTTCCCGCATTAATATAAAGATGAAAGATTTTGACGGAACTGAAATCAACGGCGCGGGACCTGACATTGACGAAACTTCCCTGAACCGCCTGATGGGGCAGCTGAACTGTCTGGAACGCGGCGATACGCTGGTACTGGCTGGAAGCATCCCGGCCTCCATGCCAAAGGATATCTACAGCCGCATTCTGGATATGCTGAAGGAACGGGGTGTTGAACTGGGAGAAATTTTCCACGCTGTTTTAAACAGCCGGGAAGAGGTTGTCCCATACGCCAGAAAGCTGCAGGAAATGGGCGCCCAGAACGTGCTTGTCTCCATGGCAGGACAGGGAGCCGTACTTTTAGATGCAGAAGGCTGTGTTCATATGCTTCCAGCTCCCAAGGGAACTTTAGTAAACGCAGTGGGAGCAGGCGATTCCATGGTGGCAGGTTTTTTAGCCGGATGGATGGAATCTCAGGATTATTCCCATGCATTTAAAATGGGAATTTCTGCCGGAAGCGCCAGCGCGTTCTCCGAATTCCTTGCCACAGAACAGGAAATCCGCTGCGTTTATCAGACGCTTAACAGCACGTCTGATTTGTGGAATAAAAATGATTAAAAGGAGGAAATCTCATGCGGATTACAGATTTAATTGATCAGCGGAGCATCTGCCTGAACGGAACCCCGCATACGAAAAAAGAAGCTCTGGATCAGATGGTTGCCCTGATGACAGCCAGCGGAAAGATTGCAGACGAAGAAGGTTACAGAAAACAGGTTTATCTCCGTGAGGAGGAGAGTACTACAGGAATCGGCGGAGGAATCGCCATTCCCCACGGTAAATGCGCAGCTGTCAGAGAACCTGGACTGGCCGCCATGATCGTAAAGGACGGCGTGGAATTTGAATCTTTAGACGGTATGCCGGCTAATCTGATTTTCCTGATTGCCGCCCCGGATACAGAAGACAATATCCACCTGGATGTACTCAGCAAGCTTTCTGTACTCCTGATGGACGAAAGCTTTGTTTCAAAGCTGCTGAAAGCTGAGACTCCAGAGGAATTTTTATCTGTCATTGATCAGGCTGATCAGGAAAAGCCAGGCATCGACAGCCAGCTGGCCGCTCAAAGCCAGGAGCAGGAAAACAGCCCGTCTGTTTCTGAAGAGGCAGAAGCTTCCAAAGCCAAATCCTCCTGCCGCATTCTGGCAGTCACCTCCTGCCCTACTGGCATCGCCCACACCTATATGGCCGCAGAAGGACTGGAAAAGGCAGCCCGGGCTGCCGGCTGCTCCCTGAAGGTAGAGACCAGGGGGTCCGGAGGAGCGAAAAATGTCCTTACAGAACAGGAAATCGCTGAGGCTGACTGCATTATTGTAGCTGCCGACGCTAAAGTTCCCATGGAGCGTTTCCATGGAAAACGTCTTATCGAGTGTCCTGTCTCTGACGGAATCAGCAAAGCAGAGCAGCTGATAGAACAGGCCATGAAAGGAGAGGCCCCTGTCTACCAGGCAGGAAATCCGGCGGCTGCAAAAGAAGCGAAGGCTTCCGGCAGCACAGCTCACAAAATCTACACTCAGCTGATGAATGGTGTTTCTCATATGCTTCCTTTCGTGGTGGGAGGCGGAATTCTTATCGCCCTGTCCTTCCTGATCGATGGCCTGAGCGTAGATATCAATTCTCTGTCCGATGAGGCCAGATCTGCCTTCGGAACCATCACCCCAGCCGCCGCGGCTCTAAAAGGAATCGGTGGAATTGCCTTCGGATTCATGCTCCCAATCCTGGCTGGATTCATTGCCATGAGTATTGGAGACAGACCAGCTCTTGCTGTAGGCTTTGTCGGCGGAATGATTGCTGCCAGCGGAAAGTCCGGATTCCTGGGCGCTCTGTTAGCCGGCTTCATCGCAGGATACCTGGTGCTCTTCCTTGGAAAGCTGTTCAGCCGTCTGCCGGAAGCCCTGGAAAAAATTGCTCCAGTGCTTTTATATCCTGTATTCGGAATCCTGTTAATCGGTCTGATTATGACCTTTATCATTGAACCGCCGGTAGGGTTTTTAAATACCTCCCTGAACACAGCCCTTACCAACATGAGCGGAACCAGCAAAATTCTCCTTGGAATCGTTGTTGCAGGTATGATGTCTATTGATATGGGCGGCCCCTTCAATAAGGCGGCATATGTCTTTGGAACCGCCTCTATCGCCGCAGGCAACTATGATATTATGGCAGCCGTTATGATCGGCGGAATGGTTCCTCCATGCGCTATTGCCCTGGCTACTCTGCTGTTTAAAAACAAGTTTACAAAGGAAGAGCGGGAATCCGGCCCGGTCAACTTTATCATGGGTCTGGCCTTCATCACAGAGGGAGCTATCCCGTTTGCAGCCTCTGATCCGCTTCATGTGCTTCCTGCCTGTGTCATCGGCGCGGGAGTCTCTGGAGCCCTGTCCATGGCCTTTGGATGTACTCTCATGGCTCCTCACGGCGGAATCTTCGTATTCCCAGTTGTAGGAAATGCCATGATGTATCTGGCCGCTCTGGTAATCGGAACTCTGATTGGAGCCTTCCTGTTAGGAGTTCTGAAGAAGAAAGCGGTGTAACAATAAATATAAAGCACGAGGAAAATTTTCTTGTTCCACTTAAAGTCACCGAAAATTTTTCCTCGTGCTTATTTTTTCTTATTTTTTGGTACTTCCAGGAGTAGCGTCTCCGCATATTTTGTTGTAAAATACCATTAATTATTTCATTTGCCAGAGAAAGGAAGGATGAGGAAAATGCTTACGGAAAAGCGGCAGGAAGAGATTTTAAAGCTGTTAAACGCCCAGGGCAGCGTGACGGTGCAGGACTTGAAGGAGCGGTTTGACGCCTCGGAGTCTACCATCCGCCGGGATTTAACGGTTCTTCACAAGAAAGGCGCGCTGATCAAGGTGTTCGGCGGGGCGGTTCAGGCAGATCTGACGATTGACGCCGCCGACGCCCAGGTATCCCTGCGCCAGGAACAGCACATGGAAGAAAAAATCAGGATTGCCCGGTACGCCGCCTCCTTAATTAAGCCTGACGACTTCGTCTATCTGGACGCCGGAACCACCACGGGGGCCATGATTCCCTTTATCGAGGAGAAATCTGCCTTCTTTGTGACAAACGCAGTCTCCCACGGCCTGCGCCTGGTGGAACGGGGCTTCCGGGCAGCCGTTCTGGGAGGAGAAATCAAGGCCTCCACAGAGGCTGTGGTGGGAAACGAGGCCTATCTGAGCCTGAAAAAGTACCATTTCACAAAAGGATTCTGGGGCGCCAACGGAGTCAGCCGCATTTCCGGCTTCACTACCCCGGATCCCAACGAGGCTCTGATCAAAGAATTTGCCATGGAGCAAACCAGAGAACCCTATGTGCTCTGCGACTCCAGCAAATTTTTCCAGACCAGCCCCGTCAGCTTCGGCGAATTCTCCTCTGCCACGATTATCACGGATCGCCTTCCCCAGGAAAGCTACCGGGGAGAGGACAATATTGTGATCGCCAAGGAGCCGCCTGCCCTGTAGGTATTCTTACCTATGGGCCGGCGGCTCCTGTCAGATCACTGGGCCTTACTGCTCCTTCTTCTGCCCTGCCCTGTCAGCGATTCGTCTTCCAACTGATATCAGAAGAGGAAGTATAAGAAGGATCCAGACTGCTTTCTGATGCAGGACTGCCCACAGCCGGTTACACAGCTCTGTCATTCCGTGGGTCTCTATCAATCTTTCTAAAATAAAAATTCCAAACTGTATCAGGCCAAATAACAGGACTGCAGCCACATACTCTATGGCAGTAAATTTCCTGATTATAAGAAAAATTCCTGTTGTGATGACAAACAGATAACAGGAAGCGATGAACAGATTTCCTAACATACCTGCCTGTCCCATGATCGTTTCCGCTTTCTCCCTTATCTCCCACTTTTCTGGGCTGTTAAGCATATCTCCCCCAGCTAATAAAAGCCCCGTCCCATGACACAGCAGATAAACCGTTATGAAATGAAGCGCTAGGGAGAAAACCGCAGACAGAGCGGCGTATTGTATCGCCTTTTTCATTTTCTTCTCCTCCTTTACTTAAACATCATAATTAATTTCGTCTTTTAAAATGATATACTACTATTTTAGGCTTGTAAATAAGTAGCATAGCTGCCGCTTTTATTATAAAATATTTTTCAGAGTATTATCAACCATTTTCGGAAAGCTGTGCAGCATAAAATAAGAACGTCAAAATCAAAAAGCAAGGAGGCATTTCATGGATATCCGTGATTATGAGTATATTGTAACCATTGCAGAGCAAAAAAGCATTACCCGGGCTGCAGCTCAGCTGTTTATCACACAATCCGCATTAACAAAATTCCTGCAGCGTACAGAACGCAGCCTCGGAATTTCTCTTTTTTTTAAAAAAGGAAATCAATTTTTTCTTACAGAAGCGGGACAGCATTATGTAGATACCGGACGCATTATTATGCAATTAGATCGCCAGCTCTCTAATCGGTTAGAGCAGGAAGCCGATCTCCAAAAGCATCTGATTCGATTTGGATATGGGATGGGCAGAAGCAGTCAGCTGTTTGAAGAAATTTTTCCTCAATTTTTTTGTAAATATCCTGATGTTCAAATTAAAACAAAAGCTGAAACCAGCCGAAAACAAATGATGGAACTGCAGAACGGAACGCTGGATATGGCTTTGGTTACAAATGTTGAATACCTTCCTGGATATACTTATCTTCCTGTTGAAACTTCCCGCATGATGGCAGTTACCGCATGTCATTCCAGCCTTTTCAGCCATGCAGAACAAAACGAGGACTCCATCTTTCCTTCCATTTCTCTAAAGTATTTGGACGGGCTTCCTATGGTAAGTATGCCTGTTACAACTAATTCTGGAAAATTGGCAAAAGAACTTTTGCGAAGCAAGGGAATTAAGCCAGCTATTGTCCTTGAAGTCAGCGATGTGCGAAGCCTTTTAGATGCGGTAGAGAATGGTATTGGAACAGCGCTGTGCATGAATGTACCCTTAGGAAAGCATAAACTAAGATATCTGCAATTAGCAGACGCAGAGCCAATTGAGCAGGTCACAACTCTTGTTTACCGTTCTGACAAAACGTTAAATGCCGCAAGTCGATACTTAATTCAATTATTAACTGCTAAAAAAGAACTGATGTAGTTCTTTTTTACGCAAACCATTCCTTTCAGTCATACTTTAATGAAAATAATGAATTTGATTCCCTCTTTTTTCTATAGTAAAATTTGTTCTATAAAAACAGGAGGGAAACTATATGAGAGAAGCATACGCAACACAGGCAGATTCTTTTGCACTGAAACTGCGCTGGATTTCAGTCCAGTGTTATGAAATCATTTTTCCCGGGGGAAAAACGCTGGTTACAGATCCATTTTATCTGGACAAAAAACAGTTTCAGGGAATAGCGGAAGAAGATCTTACCCCAAATCAGAAAATCGAAAAAAATATATACGCGCAATCCGGTTTTTCTGTAGATCAGTTTACAGGAGCTGATTATATTTTGCTGAATCATGTCCATGGGGATCATTGTAATCTAATTGGTGAATTATGGAACCGTTTTTATGGAAGAATTCTTGTTCCCGCAGACTGTGCAGAAGAAGTGGCTAAAGTATTTGACATTCCTTATGCGGCAATTTACCCGTTATATCCAGGAAATACCTATTATTTTGAAGATTTTACATTAAAAGTTTATCCAGGAGCTCACGATAACCGTTCTTTTCGTGAAGGGGTATTTCAGAGGCCAAGCGACAGCCGCACCCTGTATGACGGCTCTGAAGGATTTGGCCTTCCTTGTCCATGCCGGCTGGGTCCCTTAGGATCTATGTTTAACTTTAACTATATCATTGAAACAAAAAATAATTATCGAATTGATTTCAGCGCTGGCCGTGATTATGAAGAACACTGCCACCATGTTCAAAATGAGAAACCAAATTTGATGCTGCGGCACCGAATCCGAAGCTATTCTCCAGAAACATTTGCAGATATGATTGAACAAATGGGCGCACAGCTTGCACTGCCTCTTCACCATAACAATGCTCAGGCATCCGGCGAAGATCTGAACGCTTATTTTAACCAAGTAAATGAAATCTTAAGACGTAGGGGAAATCCAGCCAGAGCATTCAACCCCAAACCCTACCATTGGTATCAGATTCACACATCTATCGTTTCAGAATAGCTTGGAAAGGAGTGAAGCAATATGAATCAGCTGACTATTTGTCTGATTATTTTCGCAATAACAATTATCGGTTACTGCAGCGGAAAATACAGTCTTGCTACAATAGCCATTACATCATTGACAGCTCTAACCCTCACTGGCTGTCTGTCAGCAAAAGAGGCATTGGAATACTTCTCAAACAGCAATGTTATCATGATTGCCGGTATGTGCATTGTAGCGGCAGGATTTAACCGTACACAGTTCTGCACTTCCCTTGCGGATCACATTTCACATATTTCAAAAGGAAGTCTTACCAAAATGATGGCTGGTTATGTGCTGATTGCCGTGATTCTCAGCCAGTTTGTACAAAGTCCAATTTCTGTTGTAGGTATCGTAGCGCCAATGCTGATTGCATCTGCTGAAAGTATTGGATTAAAGCCAAGTAAGGTAATCTTTCCAGTAGGCGTGGCCACAATTGTAACCTGCTGTACGGTGCCCTTAGGGGCTGGAGCTACTGTAGCGGCAGAATTAAACGGATATCTTGAAAGCTACGGTTATACTGATTTTACCATTGGATTATTCGATCCGATGATCGCTCGTCTTCCTCTGCTCATTATCACCCTTTTATACTGTATTTTTGCTGCCACTCGGTTTGCGCCAAGTGAACCTCCGGCAGAAGTATCTATTATGATGCAAAAGAAAGAGCATGTTGTAAAATTAAACCGCTTTCAGGAATATGCTGGAATTTTCATTTTCTTCGCAGATGCAGTTGGCATGATGTTTGCGTCTAAAATTGGCCTTGCCCTGTGGCAGGTAACTGTAATTGGGGCATTGGCTATGATATTATGCGGAGTGTTAAAGCCAAAAGAAGCCAGCGCGGCTATCCCTTTAAGCATGCTGCTTCTAATTGTAGGCGCATTAGGAATTTCCGGTGCATTAAGCGCTACAGGCGCTGGTAAACTGATTGGCACACATATTGCCGCTATGGTACATTCCGTGGGAGGAAATTCCTATCTGGTTGGTTTAATCTTCTTTATTGTACCATTTTTACTGACTCAGTTTATGTCAAACCGTGGTACTATGATGATCTTTTATCCAATCGCAATTGCTGCCTGTTCCTCAGCCGGATTAAATCCTGTTGGCTTAATGATTTTAATTCAGTCAGCCTGTTTGTCTGCTTTTATGACCCCTATGGCTACATCCGCAGTTGGATATATTATGGGAAGCGGAGGCTACGATCAAAAATCTCTTATCCGTCAGTCGCTTCCTCTGGCTACTATTTGCTGTATCGTATCCGTGGGATGGATTATGACTGTGTTTCCATTGTAATATTATATCTAAAACTATACCTGTAATAGGTAAAACACAGGCGCAGCCGGATTCCTCCGAACTGCGCCCATATCTTTTTCTGTCTTATTTTTTGTCTCTATAATTCCACTTCCAGCTTCTGTTTCTCTATCTTATGCCTCTCCACATAGCCAGTCAGCATCAGCGTCAGAGCGCCATCTCCCGTTACGTTGCAGGCAGTTCCAAAGCTGTCCTGCAGAGCAAAGATGGTAAGCATCAGGGCCGTTCCCATCTCATCGAAGCCCAGCACGCCTGTAATCAGGCCCAGGGACGCCATAACGGTTCCTCCCGGAACACCGGGAGCGCCCACTGCGAATACGCCTAACAGTACACAGAAGAGCGCCATGGTTGGAAGATCCGGAAGGCTTCCATATAAAATCTTCGACACTACCATGACGAAGAATACCTCCGTGAGCACAGAGCCGCACAGATGGATATTAGCGAACAGGGGAATTCCGAACTCCACCATATCGTCCCTGAGAGTCGGTTCTGACTTTTTTGCACAGTCCAAAGCCACTGCCAGCGTCGCCGCGGAAGACATGGTTCCTACTGCTGTCAGGTAAGCCGGACCGTAGTTTTTAAGCACCTTAAAGGGATTTTTCCCAGAGTACAGCCCCGCCAGGCCGTAAAGCAGAGCCATCCAGATATAGTGTCCTGCCATAACAATCAGAATTACCTGGATAAACACCGGAAACTGCTTAGTGATAGATCCCTCGTAAGCCAGGGAGCAGAAGGTCAGGGCAATGTAAACAGGAAGGATAGGGATGATAACCTTCTTTACAATGTCTAACACAATCCGCTGAAATTCTTCCAGAATTCCTGTCACCTGTCTCGCCCTGGTCCATGTGGCCGCCAGGCCAATCAGAACAGAAAATACAAGGGCGCTCATTACCTCCATAATCGGAGGAATGGACAGCTTAAATACTATTTGGGGAAGCTCTCTCAGCCCCTCCACATTCGGGTTGATAGACAGGGACGGAATGATTCCGAAACCTGCCGCCATGGAAAACAGAGCCGCGCCCAGAGAGGACACATAGGCGATTCCAAGTGCAATTCCCAGCATCCTGGAAGCATTCTTTCCCAGCTTCGTGATGGACGGGGCAATAAAACCGATAATAATTAACGGCACGCAGAAATTGATAAACTGTCCCATCACATAATTCAGGGTAACGACTACGTTCATCACCCCTTCTCCCGCGTAAAGACCGGCTATAATTCCGGCCGCCACTCCAATCAGGAGACGGAATGGAAGACTGCCTGTCAGCTTTTTCATAAACTCTCCTTTCTTCCTCCCGGCTTAAAGCTGAATCTAAGCCCCCCTTCAGCCTGCCGGGGAGAAATACAGATTTTCATTTTCCCTTACAGATAAGATATGCTCCCTCTCCCTGTTTTCTGTCTTTTATTTCTTTTCTGATTCTCTAATCTCTAGTCTTCCCACAGCTTTTTGGGATAATACCCGCTGTCCTTTAGGCCCTGGATGGCATCCATGACCATAGGCTTGTCTTCCTTATAGGTAACGCCGTACCACTTATCGGCGCTCTTTAACACAGTTACCTGCGCCTTGTCTTCCTTCAGAAGCTCGTCTACGACAAAGGGCAGGAAGTATTCACATTTTTCCGGATTCACTGGCAGATTCTGATCTAAAAATACAGTAAATCTATTCTCCAGCTCTGTGAGAATGCTGGAGGTAAAGCCCCACATATTCATGGATACCAGAGTATCCTCCGGCAGATACGTCCAGGAGGCGCCGTTATCCTCTGTGTACTCCGCCTTATCTCCATGCTTTTCCACCCGGGTACGCTCATGAATGTCAGCCAGATGACCGTGTTCGTCAGCTACGCACACACCGCGGGATACATGGCCGTTCTCAGTCAGGGTATTATAGAGCTTATAGCCTACCATGGCGTACTGATATCTGTCATTATCCTCTGTGGCGCAGAGGTGACGGTAAAGCTCTTTAAACGCGGTCTTTCCGTAGTAATCGTCCGCATTAATCACCGCAAAGGGGCCATCAATTACATCCTTGCAGCAGAGAATCGCATGTCCCGTTCCCCAGGGTTTTACCCGATTTTCGGGAACCTGATATCCCTCTGGAAGAAGATCATTTTCCTGGTACACATACTCCACCTGAATGTGCTTTTCCATCCTGTTTCCAATGTGCTCCCTGAAATCCTTCTCAATGGCCTTCTTAATAATGAAAATCACCTTCTCAAAGCCTGCTTCCTTCGCATCGAAGATAGAGAAATCAATAATCAGATCTCCATCGTGATCCACCGGGTCAATCTGCTTTAATCCGCCATAGCGGCTTCCCATTCCTGCCGCCATGATTACCAGTACCGGCTTTTTCTCCATATCCTAATCCCCTTTCCGGTTTAAGCGTCTGTTCAGGCGCATTCACGCCTGGCTCCA
Organism: Clostridium sp.; assembly: GCA_018377235.1. Classification (GTDB taxonomy): domain Bacteria; phylum Bacillota; class Clostridia; order Lachnospirales; family Lachnospiraceae; genus Otoolea. Next base: position 28,887 of record JAGZZT010000003.1, on the reverse strand, counting down.
GACGCCTTTTTTTGATGATTTAGTCCTCGTTCTCCTCATTCTCTGTCAGAGTAAATACCTGACGCTTTCTGGCCATCTCATCGCTTGCCAGGTACTCGTCATAAGTTGTAATCTTGTCAATGAGCTTTCCGTTTACAATCTCCATAATACGGTTAGCCGTAGTCTCCACGATCTGATGGTCGCGGGAAGAGAAAATAATCACGCCCGGGAACTTGGTCATACCGTTATTTAATGCGGTAATAGACTCCATATCCAGATGGTCAGTAGGCTCGTCAAACATCAGCACGTTGGCTCCGGAAATCATCATCTTGGACAGCATGCAGCGCACCTTCTCGCCTCCGGAGAGCACTCTTACCTTTTTCACGCCGTCCTCTCCTGCAAACAGCATACGGCCTAAGAAGCCGCGGACATAGGTCACGTCCTTGACCGGAGAATACTGGGTCAGCCAGTCTACGATAATATCATCATTGTCAAACTCTGCGCTGTTATCCTTGGGGAAATATGCCTGAGTGGTGGTAACACCCCATTTGTAGCTTCCCTCGTCCGGTTCCATCTCGCCTGCCAGAATCTTAAAGAGAACTGTCTTAGCCTGCTCGTTCGGTCCTACCAGAGCTACCTTATCCTCGCGGTTTAAGATAAAGGAAATATTGTCCAGAACCTTCACGCCGTCAATAGTCTTGGACAGGTTCTCAACAGACAGAACCTCGTTTCCAATCTCTCTCTCCGGGCGGAAGTCAATGTACGGATATTTACGGCTGGAAGGACGAATCTCGTCCAGCTGAATTTTCTCCAGAGCCTTCTTTCTGGAAGTCGCCTGCTTGGACTTGGATGCATTGGCGGAGAATCTCTGAATGAACTCCTGCAGCTCCTTGATCTTCTCCTCTTTCTTCTTGTTGGCCTCCTTCATCTGCTTGATCATCAGCTGGCTGGACTCGTACCAGAAATCGTAGTTTCCGGCGTAAAGCTGAATCTTGCCATAGTCGATATCTGCGATCTGAGTGCAGACCTTGTTTAAGAAGTAACGGTCATGGGATACCACGATAACTGTATTCTCAAAGTTGATTAAGAACTCCTCCAGCCATGCGATAGCGTCTAAATCCAGGTGGTTCGTCGGCTCGTCCAGCAGAAGAATGTCAGGGTTTCCAAACAGAGCCTGGGCTAACAGCACCTTCACCTTCTGGGCGCCTGTCAGGTCGCCTACCAGCTGATAGTGGAACTCTGTCTCAATTCCCAGACCATTTAACAGGTTAGCTGCATCAGACTCTGCCTCCCAGCCGTTCATGGTAGCGAACTCTCCCTCCAGCTCTGCGGCCTTGACGCCGTCCTCCTCGGAGAAATCCTCTTTCATGTAGATAGCTTCCTTCTCCTTCATAATCTGGTACAGACGGGCATTTCCCATAATAACAGTATCCAGAACCGGATACTGATCATACTTAAAGTGATCCTGCTGTAAGAAGGAAAGACGCTGTCCTGGAGTGATAATCACATCGCCGTTAGTCGGCTCCAGCTGGCCGGAAAGAATCTTTAAGAAAGTGGACTTTCCTGCTCCGTTTGCTCCAATCAGGCCGTAACAGTTGCCTTCCACGAATTTAATATTTACATCCTCAAACAGTGCCTTTTTTCCTACGCGTAATGTTACATTGCTTGCGCTAATCATGGTTGTTTCCTTTCTTTATATACATTATTTATGATTTCACAGTTTCCTTTTGACAGGGCAGCGTTTCTTTGCGAAAGGCAGCTTCTGTCAGTGCGGACTGAACCTGCGCGTCACGCCTCTCCTGCAGAAAAATGTACCGCTCATTCCAGACTCCGCCTATTTTATTGTACAGGAAAATCCATATTTTGCAAGAGGGACAGGCAAAAAAGCAGAGCAAAAAACAGCTCCTCTGATCTATCATGCACGAGAAAAAATTTTCCTCGTTCCAATTAAAAGTCACCGGAAAATTTTTCTCGTGCATCAACAGCCCAAAGCAGCTGCCACAGGCAAAAAGAATGTTTTTCAATGGCTGAGCTTTTGGTGGAGCTTGAAAAACATTCTTTTTACCTGATTCTTAATTCTCTTTACATGACAGCTCCGTCACTGACAGCCTCAATACCTGAACCCGTTTTACTGTGTCTGGCTGGAATTCCCAGTCTTCTTTTCCGGAATAGTGCTTCATAATCTGTCTCAAGCCGTGCAGCTTCTCTTCCGGCTCTTCCAGAACCTCCATCCTTCCCTTTCCCATAATACACTGATATCGGTAAGAAAAGTCGCATCCTGCCGCTCCCTCCACTAAAGAATGGTTTGCATCCATCTCAAATGAAACTGACCTCTGCTGTGGAATTAAATCCATTTTCCGCCCCTCCCTGGCGCAATGAAAATACAGCGTAAAGCTTCCATTCGTCTGCTCATATCCAAAATTTAAAGGTACAATATAAGCCTCCCCCTCATCCACCAGACCAATTCTGCAGCAGCCGCACGCTTCCAGAATCTCCTCAATTTTTTCAGCGTCCGTCACTTCCCTGTCCTTTCTTCTCATATTTTCTACTCCTTAAATCGTCTGCAAAAAAAGAAAGCTTTTCTAATACTGGATTCCCTCCAGCGTCAAAAGCGCTTTTTTCGTCTCGATTCCTCCTCCAAAGCCAGTCAGACTGCCGTCTGAGCCTACTACCCGATGGCAGGGGATAATGATCCCAATGGGGTTATGCCCCACTGCGCCTCCTACTGCCTGAGCGGACATATGAGGGCGTCCATCCTCCAAAGCCAGTTTTTTCGCAATGCTGCCATAGGTAACTGTCGCTCCGTAAGGAATATTCAGCAGTTCTCTCCATACCCGCCGGCGAAAGGAGCTGCCTTCCGGACTGATAGGAGGCAGAAAATCCGGCCTCTGTCCGGAAAAGTAACAGTCCAGCCAGTCTATGGCCTGAAGCAAAGGCAGAGGAATGGCTGCCTTCTGACAGGTTCTCTGACCAGTCTGAGCATCCGAAGAAACCTCTGTAACCTGAAAATCCCCGGGAACCACAAAAGGATACCTCTCCTGTTCAAACTCCAGAGAAACCAGCGCTTCCTGATTAGATGTCAAGGTTAAAGCTCCAACAGGAGAACTGTATTTCATCCGGTAAAGCTGGCTTTCCTGTCCGTCTGTTTTCTGTATCGCTTCTCTTATGGTTTCCTGCATAGCCTCCACGCTCCTTTTTTCTCTGTCTGCCTTCTATCACTATATTTATCCAAATACTTCTCCATTTTCTCTGACTGCCCTGAGCAGTCCAGAGGTATCCCGGTACCTTTTTATCTTATACCCCCCCCCCGTATAAAGCCTTTCGTTCTCGCTTCTCCAGATACATTCTCTCATCTGCCTTGTGCATCAGCTTGTGATAGTTCTGCCCATCCAGAGGGTAAGCAGCATATCCCATAGAAAATTCTACAAATTCTGTCTCTCCATGATTCGCAAACGCTTCTCCGCGTCTTGCTTTTAACGCGCCGCAGACTTTATCAATACACGTCTGGGAATCACAGCCATAAAAGAACATGATAAACTCATCGCCTCCCAAACGGGCACAGACCACGCCGGGAGCATCTGTCTCTGCAATAATAGAGCTGATCCGTTTCAAATATTCATCGCCAGCCGAGTGCCCATAGATATCATTAATGTGTTTTAATCCATCAGCATCTATCATAACAACCGCGCCATATCCCAGACTTTCCGGATGGGCAAACAGTTCCTCCAGCCTGTCATTAAAACCTCTTCTGTTATACAGCCCTGTCAGGCTGTCTTTCACACTCTGTTCCCTCAGCTCATTGATTTCTTTCCACCACGGAGACATATCTGTGACATAATATGTAACGCTCTGGTCATCTGTCTGCTTTTCAATTTTCAAATAGATTTCTTCTCCATCTCTGTTGTAGACATAAATCTGCTCTTCCAGATCCACAGCGCATTCTAAAGCAGCTTCCAGCTTTTTCTCCAAGACCTCAGATACTTCTGACGTATCCTCTTTTCCGCCTTTCATCCCCAGTATTTCTAAAAGACAACTATTGATAAAAGTTTTTCCTATAAATTGATTTTTCTCGAAAATTCCGATAGGAATTCTCCCCTTATCCATTACGCGGGTCAGCTTGTCCCAGCCCAGGCGGATGCTCTTCAGCATCTGGTTCAGATAACAGATCAGGTCGTCAAATTCCTTCACATTGGTTTTTAATGTAATATTCTGGAAATCTCCTTTTTCCACTTTTTTCAGCTCATCCATAATCTTCATCAGATTTTTGACCAGATTTCTGTTCAAATACCAGATAATGCCGCCGATCACTGCCACGGCTGTCAGAATCAGATAAATCAGAACCATCAGTGTAGATATCAGCGTACTGCGGACAGAATCTTCTGCCAGATAACATCTTACCAGAAGCATCTCCCCATATTGCTCCGTATAGACACAGTATTTTTTTCCCTGAAACCAATAATGAAAGTCTCTCTTAGAGCCAATGTTTTTCTGTTCTATAAAATCCGAACTCACATCAGCTCCCACCATAGCGTGATCCGTAGAAGCTGTAATCCGTTTTGTATTTAAATCCACAGCATAGACATATCCCCTCATATCCAGAGGAATTTCTGCAATAATCGACTCCAGGCTGTTTTCTTCCATGGCATCCAGAATTCTTCCAGGATCCATTCCAATCTGAACAATACCGCTTCCATCTTCCTCCCAGGCGGCCGCATACTGCATCTGTCTGCCCTCTGACGTATTCATCATAATCTCCTGGCAGAGCTTTAAATTTCTATCTTTCAGCATAGGAAGAAAATATCTCATCTGCTCCCCTGATTCAAAGGTATAACCGTAATACTCCGGATGGGTTCCTGCGAAAAGCACGCCGTCAGGAGTAAAACAGTGAATTTCATCTACATCCAGTTTATCCGCCAGCTCTCTTGCCGCCTCAGGACTTTCCATAATTTCAGGCCGTCTCTCAATGCAGTAAGCCGCTATATCTGCTGCCTGAATACACTTCTGTGAAAACTCTTCCTTATCCTCTTCCAGCTCTGCATTTTTAGTTTCAATCAGCTGTTTTAACTGGCTGAACAATTCCTCCGCTCCCTGTCTCTGGATTTCATGCTGCGCATAGAGCTGTACCCATAGATTGGCTGGAAGAATCAGTACAATTAATAAAAGAATTGTAATTTTAGCAAGACGGGGCAATGAACTTTTAATGCTGCTGGCTTTCATAAGACGCCCTCCATATCTCAAAATCTTCTACAGGAACTGGTTTTGAGTATACATATCCCTGAACAAAATCACAATCCATATTTCTCAGTGTTTCCACCTGCTCCATCTGCTCAATTCCCTCGGCTACTACACTCATATTCAGACTGTGGGCCAGCTGAATCAGCTGCGCTACAATTTTTCTGGATTTCGTATTTTCATTCAGGAAAAACGTACGATCCAGCTTCAAAGTATTCACTTCCAGCTCATTCAAAACTCCCAGAGAAGAATACGCAAATCCAAAATCATCCAGGGCAACCCTGAATCCGCAGGCTCTGAAGCTGTTTAAAACCGATTTTACAAACAAAAGCTTGCTGTCATCGATAAATACCGTCTCTGTCAGCTCTATTTCTATCATTCCATCTGGAATTCCATACTGTTCCTTAATGTTTTTATACTCCTTCCAAATATCAGCGCCTTTGCTTCTCAAATGAAATCTGGATAGATTCACAGACAGAAGAGAAACCTCTTTCCCCTCCTGCATCCACTGTGCAATCAGACGGCATACCTCTTCGAACATATACAGATCCAGCTGGCTGATATTTCCATTCATTTCAAAGAGGGGAATAAATTCATCAGGATAGATTATTCCTTCTTTGGGATGAATCCATCTCACAAGGGCTTCAGCTTCGCAGGGCTGTCCAGGGGTCAGGCTCACCTTGGGCTGCAGGTAAATTTTCAAATCTCTGTTTACCATCGATTCCTCAAAAAGCTCGTTTAAACGCTGCTCCCGTTCCTGTTTGGCCGCCACTGCATTATCGTAAAACGTACATACATTTTTATCTGCTTTCTGTTTGCTGGCAGAAATAGCCCGCGTCATGGCAGAAGAAAGATTGTCCGCAGCATCCAGATAACAGACACCGATAGTAAAATTCAAAGACGCGCCGAAAAACTTTTCTCCTATCTTCTCGTTCATCTCCTGAATGACCTCGCTCAGGCGCTGAGAAATCATGTCTGAATTGGTCTCCCGCATCAGCAGGAAAAAATGATCCATACTGCTTCTGCTGGCCATCTCTCCTTTTTTCTGCATGTGCTGTTCAAACTGGCGAAAAATAAACTGCAGCGTTCTGTTTCCATCCTCCTGTCAGCGGATCTGTCTGAAACAGCAGTTCTTTTCTTTTATTCTCTTTCAAAAGATAATGAATCAGCAATGAGAACAGGATCATAACTGCAAAAATAAAAATGGAATAGACGTCCATATAGCACTCTATCTGAGACATCAGAAAGTCTGATGGAAGAATAGCAGCCTGTATCCACTCTGTTCCTTCCACCTGATAAGTGGAAATGAATACGCGGCGGCCTGACGGAAGCGTCTCCCGGCAGCTTTCGCTGCTTCCGTGCAGACCTGACAGGCATTCATACAGCTGAGAAATGTCTTTCTCGTCCATTGATATCTGGGTTCCCTCTTTTATAACAATGTGCTCTCCCGTTGTGCTGTCCATCAGTACGCTGATACCCTGATTATGATAATCAGTCCGTCCTACCAGGCTCTGAATGGCATGATAGCTCTGCATTCCAATTACAATAGATGAAACCTGTCCTGATTTTCGCACAGGCGCTGTAAAAATCATCATCTGGTCTTTGATGTAGGAAATCTGAGGTTCTTCCCAGACCTTTGGATGCTCGGCAATCCAGTTTTCCAGCTCGGGGGACTTTGCGGACTCAGGGAAAAATTTTTCGTCTCTGGAAACGATAGCAATCTTTTCCAGATCCATGGCCTCCTCTTTTCTGGACAGAAGCTCCTCTGTCAGAAGGAATTCAGGCATCCGGCTCGTACTGTCTGCAAAATCTTTGACAAATTCCTGTCCTGCTTTCAGGCGGTAAGAAATATGGGAAGCCAATTCATAATTATCTTCTGACGCATATTTTTCCACAATATTCACCATCATCCGCTCAAACGCGACTGTATTGGAAAAAAAACCGAACAGCACAGCAAAAGCCGCTGCAATTGTGATGATTAAAAAAACTCGTCCTTTCCTTCTCTCTGTTTTCATCTTTCCCCCATTTCCCACATAATAGTAACAAAATATCATTAAAAAACCGCTTTCTCAGTATATTATACCAAAAAAGCGGTTATAAGTTAAGGGTTTATAAGAATTGGCAGAGCTGATATACTCCGAATGCTGCAATCCAGGCAATCAGGCATTGACCAAAGACCATGGCCAATGCCCATTTTCCCCCCAGCTCTCTCTTGACGGAAGCAATGGCCGCCACGCAGGGCGTGTACAGCAGACAGAAAACCAGAAGGGACGCAGCACCTGGCAGCGTCAGGCTGCTCTGAAGAGACTCCGTATTTCCAAACAGCACAGTCAGGGAGGAAACTACACTCTCCTTAGCCATGAATCCTGAAATTAAAGCAGTCACGATCCTCCAGTCTCCAAATCCTACCGGAACGAACAGAGGAGCTAAAGCTCCTGCCAGCAGTGCCAGCACACTGTCCTGGGAATCAGATACCATATTGAAGCTTAAATCAAAGTTCTGTAAGAACCAGATGACAATGGTAGCCAGGAAAATCACAGTAAACGCCCTCTGAAGGAAATCCCTGGCCTTGTCCCATAACAGATGGCCCACATTTTTCGCCCCTGGCATTCTGTAATTGGGAAGCTCCATCACAAACGGAACCGCTTCTCCCTTAAAAGCTGTCTGCTTCATAATCATGGCCATGATAATTCCCATGACAATTCCAAACAGGTACAGGCTGATCATCACCAAAGCTCCGTGTTTCGGAAAAAAGGCTGCTGTAAAAAACGCATAGATCGGAAGCTTCGCCGTACAGCTCATAAACGGCGTCAGCAGAATCGTCATCTTTCTGTCTCTCTCTGAGGGAAGAGTACGGCTGGCCATGACGCCCGGCACGGTACAGCCAAAACCTACCAGCATAGGCACAATGCTTCTTCCAGACAATCCCAGCTTTCTGAGAAGCTTATCCATGATAAAGGCTACTCTGGCCATGTAGCCGCTGTCCTCTAACAGGGACAGGAAGAAGAACAGAGTCACAATAATCGGAAGGAAGCTTAATACGCCTCCTACTCCGCCAAAAATACCGTCAATCACCAGGGAATGCACTGTGCTGTTCACATGGGCCGCTGCCATAGCGCGGTCAGCCATCTCTGTAAGAACTGTGATTCCAGACTCTAAAAGCCCCTGGAAAAAGGCTCCTATGACGTTGAAAGTCAGCCAGAAGACGATTCCCATAATGCCGATAAAGGACGGAATTCCTGTATATTTTCCAGTAAGAAACCGATCTATTTTCCGGCTTCTTGTTCTTTCTCTGCTCTCCCTGGGCTTGATCACAGCGCCGCTGCAGACCTCCTCAATATAGTCGAACCGCATCTGAGCCACCAGAGCAGCTCGATCCATACCAGTTTCCTCCTCTGTCTGACCTGCAATCTCTCCTAACACTCTCTCCTCATTTTCTGTCAGCTGCAGCTGTTTAAGGAGAGCCTGATCACCTTCCATCACCTTGCTGGCCGCAAAGCGAAGCGGAATCCGAGCCTGAGCCGCGTGATCCTCTATCAGATGCATCACTGCGTGAATACCTCTGTGAACGCCCTCCTCGCGGCGGCAGAAATCAATCTCCAGAGGCCTCTCCTGATACTTGGCCACATGGATTGCATGACGGATCAGCTCGTCTATTCCCTCACCCTTGGCAGCAGAAATTGGAATAACGGGAACTCCCAGAGCAGCCTCCATCTCGTTGACCAAAACAGAACCCCCATTCTCTCTCAGCTCGTCCATCATATTTAAGGCCACCACCATCGGCACGCCCAGCTCCAGCAGCTGCATAGTCAGGTAAAGATTTCGCTCAATATTAGTAGCGTCCACAATATTAATAATACCTTTGGGGTTTTCCCGGATAACAAACTCCCTTGTCACAATTTCCTCGCTGCTGTAAGGAGACATGGAGTAAATGCCCGGCAGGTCTGTGATAAGCGTGTTGTCGTAGCCTTTAATCACACCGTCCTTCCTGTCCACCGTAACGCCAGGAAAATTGCCCACATGCTGTTTCGATCCAGTCAGCTGGTTAAACAGTGTAGTCTTTCCGCAATTCTGGTTTCCCACCAGGGCAAAGGTAAGAATTTCCCCATCTGGAAGAGGATTTTCCTCCTTCCTGTTATGGAATCGTCCTCCCTCCCCGTATCCGGGATGATGCTTTTCCGTCCTCTGGCTCTCATGATCAGCCCGATTCTCCTCCCTTGGAGGATGCGCCTCACTAATCTCGATATTCTCCGCATCTGCCAGACGGATCGTCAGCTCATAGCCGTGAATCCGAAGCTCAATCGGATCCCCCATGGGAGCATATTTTACCACTGTCACTTCCGTTCCCTGGATCAGTCCCATATCCAGGAAATGCTGACGCAGCGCGCCGCTTCCGCCTACTGTGCGGATAGTGGCTGTATTTCCAATCTGAAGTTCACTCAGTTTCATCCATATCACCTTTTCTTCCATGCGTGCGTTTTGCATCTTTTGGAGGCAAAACGGGTTAGTTCTAACTTACCACACGATATCATAATACAGATTTTTTATTTTTTCAAGTAAGAATCAAAAAAAGAAGGACAGAAATCTCCGTCCTCCCTGATTTATCTTCTACTACTCTTTCTTTTTCTTCATCTCCTCCAGAATTTCTCCCAGAAGCTGTTCCGCTGTAGGAGCCGCCGGTTTTTCTTCCTTCTCTTCTGTTTCCTCTTTTTTAAGACGGGTCAGTCTGTTAACTGTCTTCATCATGATAAATACAATCAAAGCCATAATGAGGAAGTTCATCACTGCCTGAATAAAGTTTCCGTAGGTGATCACTGCTCCGCCTATTGTGACAGACAAATCTGCAAAAGATACACTGCTGGTAAAAATTCCAAGTACGGGCATAATAATATCCTGTATCAGGGATGTGGTAATAGATGAGAAAGCGCCGCCGATGATAACGCCGACTGCCAGATCCATCACGTTGCCGCGGGCAATAAATTCCTTAAATTCTGCAAAAAAGCCTTTGTGCTTCATAGATATAATCCTCCCCTTGTATATTCCAGTCTGCTGTTCTACTGTGGAACCTGGATTCGATTATACCATCCTTCACTGACCATGTCTACTCTACCTTCACCATCCTGTATCCTACTCCCACATGTGTCTGGATATACTGGGGCGCATCCTTAGAGCTGTTGATTTTTTTCCGGAGAGTAGCCATAAATACCCGCAGGGAGGTAATCTCGTCCGCTGAGCTATTGCCCCAGACATTCTGCATAATAAAGGTATGGGTCAGCACTCTTCCCACATTCCTGGCCAGCAGGCATAAAAGCTTGTATTCGATAGGCGTCAGGTGCAGCTCCTCCCCGTCCAGATAGGCGCAGCCTGCCGCATAGTCGATACGCAGAGCCCCGTTTACAAAGGCGGAATTTTCCGTCACAGTCTGATTCATCAAAACAGGCAGCCTTCTGGTGATAGCTCTCAGCCGCGCCAGAAGCTCATCCACAGAAAAAGGCTTCGTCAAATAGTCGTCCGCACCGGCATCCAGGGCTTCTATCTTATCCTTATCTTCTGTTCTGGCGCTGATGACGATAATGGGCATATTAGACCAGGAGCGGATTCTCTTAATTACCTCCACCCCGCTGGTATCAGGCAGGCCCAGATCCAGAAGTACAATCTCCGGGTTGTGGGAAGATGCCTCCAGTACCGCCGTAGCTCCATTCTTGGCTGTTAAATATCGATATCCATGGGTTTTTAAAATAGTAGTAATTAAATGATTGACTGATTTGTCATCCTCTACAACTAAAATGAGTGGTTTATTCATGCCACCGCACCTCCTCTGCCGGCAATGTAAATGTAAAGACTGCTCCATGGGGGACGTTGTCTGAAACAAAAATCTCCCCGCCATGGGCGTTAATAATAGACTGACACAGGGACAGGCCGATTCCGCAGCTGCGCCGGCTGTCCGCCACCTTATTTTCTCCGCTGTAAAACATATCAAACACCTTTTTCTTTGCCTCGTCTGAAATTCCATTTCCGTCATCGGCAATAGAGATCACTGCCTGAGCGCCCTGTTTTTTCACACTGATTCGGATACAGGATCCCTGAGGTGTATACTCAATCGCATTGTTGACAATATTGATAATCACCTGAACAATCAGTCTGGAATCCATCTTCGCCAGCATAAATTCGTCCTCATACTCCACAGTAATCAGATGTTCCCTGCTCTTTTTATTTACATGCTGAAGAGCCTCTGTGACTACGTCCTCGATTAAATCTTCTGTAATATTCAGATTCAGCTGTCCGCCTACCAGCCGTGTGATGGAAAGCAGATTTTCCACCATGTTAATCAGCCACATGGAATCCTCATAGATATCTGTGTACAGCTGTTTTTTCGTCTCCTCATCCAAATCGCCTCCCATGGACAGAAGGTTTCCGGCATTGCCTGAGATGGAAGTCAGCGGCGTCCTTAAGTCATGAGAAATGGCCCGCAGAAGATTAGCCCGCAGCTGTTCGTTCTGAGCCAGCACTGCAGCCTCCTCTTTTTCCCGTATATGCTTTTCATTCTCCAGAGCCAGCGCGCATTCCCCCAGCACGGACAGCAGGATACTGTTCTCAAAGGCCTCCAGAGTAGAGCTTCCCAGCACTACCCCCAGGACGCCATAGACATTTTCATTGACTCGGATAGCCAGATACAGACACTGGGCATCAGAAAATGTATTCGTAGTAGCTCCCGCATGCTTATTATTTTTAAAGGTCCATAAAGCTGTTTTCCGTTCCTTCTCGCAGATGCAGGCCTTCTCTATCTCCTTTCCTGGAACAGGAAAGATCCTTGGCTCTCCCAAATCACCATTTTCTTCTGTATATATGATTATATCCTTATTGAGAAGCTTAATCAGCTGGCCAGCTGTAACTCGTATAATATCGTCCCTCTCTCTGGCCTGCTGCAAAAGCCGGTTAGTATCAAACAGAATTCTCGTCCGAAAGGCCACCCCCGCCGACTGGCTGGCATGACTTTTCAGGCGCATAACCAGAGAACCTGTAATAAAAGCCGCCAGGAACATTACTGCAAAGGTCAGGGGATAGCCGGCATCGTAGGCCTGCAGGGAAAAACGAGGATCTGTAAACAGAAAATTAAATACCAGCACGCTGACGACAGCAGAAATCAGGCTGTAGACCTGATTTTTCGTCACAAGGGCCGTCAGAAGCACACTAAGCACATAAATCGTAATAATATTAGCTTCATCGATGCCCAGATTGTAAAAGAAAAATCCAATCAGGCTGGCGGCAATTAGAAAGCTGACACTCTTTAAAATATCTCCTGCAGAAAAGGCGATCATACTTCTCCTGTCTTTCTTCGCCCTGTACCTTGCCTTTTCAGATACAGCATCCGGAATAATATATACATCCAGATTCGGAGCATTCAAAATCAGCCTTTCAGTCAGAACCGGCCTTCCGAAAAAATGAGGCCTGGCAGCCGCGCTCCTGCCCATGACGACCTTGGTTACCCCGGACAGACGGGCAAACTCAGCAATCTGAAAGGGAATATCATCACTGTAAATCACCTCAATCTCAGCGCCCAGCTGCTCTGCCAGGCGGATATTCTCCTGAAGCCGTTTTACGTTCTCCTCATCCCAATGTGAAAATTCCGGCGTTTTTACAAACAGAGCTGTAAAATTCCCGTGAAATACCTGAGACAGACGGGCGGCAGTTCGGACAATCCTGGCATTAGAGGGAGCAGCAGAAAGACATACCAAAATATGTTCCTCTGTAAAGGAATCCTCCCCCTGTGCAGCTCCTCTCCTATCTCCTAAACGGTTAATTCTGTCTGCGCACCGGCGCAGGGCCAGCTCCCGCAGAGCCGTGAGATTTTCAATAGAAAAATAAGCTGCCGCCGGAGGATTTTCCCCCTGCTTCTCATCGATTGTGCCGCGGTTCAGCCGATCCATCAGTTCCTGTGGTTCAATATCAATCAATTCCACTTGATCCGCATGGTCAAACACATCGTCAGGAATCCTTTCCTGTACGGGGCGCTTCATAATCTTCTCTGCAATATCGCTGATACTCTCAATATTTTGGGCATTTACCGTAGTATAAACATCGATTCCTGCCTTTAAAATCTCCTCAATATCCTGATAACGCCTGGCATGACGGCAGCCCTTTGGGTTGACACGGGCCAGTTCGTCTACCAGAATCAGGCTGGGACTTCGCAAAATAGCTGCATCCAGATCAAACTCTCCAGCTGTCTGGCCGCCCTCTTCACGTCCTCTGCACTGCTCTCCCAGCTGCTCCAGACTGCCTGCCAGTGTTGAAGTTTCCTGCATTGTATGTGGGGCAATGGAGCCAATCACTACATCTGCTCCCTTTTCCTTCGCCGCCAGGGCCGCCTGAAGCATGGCATAGGTCTTTCCCACTCCTGCAGCGTACCCAAAAAAAATTTTCAGACGTCCTCGTTCCTTTGCCATACCTGTCAGCTCCTTACTTCACCATGGTTCACTCTCTTATCCAAACTTTTCATTAAATCCGAAAGCACTTTTGTACATCCTTGATTCTTCCCAGAACCAGCATGGTATCCTCAGAGGAAAGAAACGTGTCTGATGTAATGTTTAACTGCATTATGCCATTGTGCTTTAAAGCCATAATGTTAATATTGTACCTGTTTCTCACATCAATCTGCCCAATGGTTTTGCCAAACCATTCTCTTGGAATGGACACTTCAAAAATGGCATGCTCTCCATCCAGTTCCACATAATCGAAAATATGATCAGAACTGTAGCGCATGGCCGTCCACTCTCCCAGCTGGCGTTCTGGATAAATTACCACATCTGCGCCGTTCTTTAACAGGAACTTTTTCTGCCTGTCTCTGGATGCTCTGGCTACCACGAAGACCGCTCCCATCTCCTTTAACAAAGAAGTAGTCTCCAGGGAGCTTTGAAAATTGTCCCCGATCGCCACCATACAGACATCATAATTTCTCACGCCGAGAGAACCGATAAAGTCTTCATCTGTAGCATCTCCTATCTGGGCGTTTGTCACATAAGGAAGAACCGACTCTACCCGCTTTTCGTCTATATCTACCGCCATTACTTCATGGCGCAGTTCACTCAGCTTTCTTGCTATATGACGGCCAAATCTCCCCAATCCAATTAACAAAATAGATTTCATAATAATGCGTACTCCTTCCAGATTTTATCCAGATATGATTTTCATACGCTATTATATCTTTAAATATATTAAATCGGCGTGAGTTTGTAAAGAAAAGTATTAAGATTGTATAAAGATGAAAATATGTAAAAAACATTTTTTGTTCCACCAAAAGCTTAGTCACAAAAAATGTTTTTTCACTCCATTCCTCTAGAGATTCCATATGTTCTGTTCTGACGCTACTCTAAATCTTTCAATTTCACTCCTGTTTCATTGAGCATGGCGGTGAGAAGGCTATACTCAAATTCAGCAACAGGTCTTCTCTCCTCTAAATAAATTCCCATGACTGCGTAAACCTGCTCCTCATCCTGAATCGGCAGATACATAGCCATGGCATCTGGCAGGGTGTGGGTACAGGCTCCTGCTCTGCGCCGGTTTGAGGCTGCCCACTGGGCCACTCCTTTCTCTTGGACATTTACGCATCTCTTCAGCTGTTCCAGCTCCATCCCCTTTCTTGGAAACAGAAGAGGAGCGTCCACTGCTCCCGCTTCCTTCACAGGATAGAGCAGAATAGATAGATTTAACAGCTTTCCTGACTGGACAGCGGCCTGTTTCCACACATCATCTTTTGTCTTACACCTTCTGAGCTTCTGGCTGTTTTCCAGAAGAATTCCGGTGCGGTAGGCGGTCTTGCTGCTCTCCATATTCTGCCGTTTCAGCTTTCCGGTGACAGTGGCAGTAAATAACCCTGCCAAAAACAGCAGCAGAAAGGTAAGCGGATAAGCCTGTTCATACGCTTTCAGACTGTAAAGAGGCTCTGTAAAAAAGAAATTAAATAAAATGACACTGAGCAGGGCCGAATAGAGCGCGCAGAGCTTCCGGCTGGCTGTATAAGAAGCCAAAAGAACTCCCATCAGATAAATCATAATCGTATTGGCCTCTGAAAATACAAACAGCCGGAGTATAGAAGCCATAACTGTAGCTATCAGCATAATCACCGTAGCTTCTGCCAAATCAACTGCGCTTTTCTTCCAAAACTCCCTTTTCTTCGCGGAGCTTTTTCTAGGATGCCAGCGCTTGGTCTGCCTCATATCCGGAATAATATATACATCAATATTAGGAGCCATATAGGTCAGCTTTTCCAACAGCTCCGAGCGGTACATTGGCCGCATCGTAAAATGGTTGGTTCTTCCCAGAACGATTTTTGACACATTGCTGACAATCGCATATTGGGCAATCTGAGCTGCCACATCTGATCCGAACACTGTCACTATCTTAGCTCCCAGAAGCTTCGCAAGCTCCATATTGTTTCTGAGAGCTTCCTTTGTCTTTTCTCCCGCCTCCTGGGTGTCCGGTGTCTCCACACAAAGCCCTGTCAGAGTTCCATGGAAGGCATAGGCCAGTCTGGAAGCAGTCCGTATCACCTTAGCGCTGGAAGGCGCCGCTGTGATGCATACCAGGATATGTTCTCCCGTATGGTAATCCTGACGTTCCAGCAGACTTCTCTCTTCCTCTGCAATCCGGTTTACGCGATCCGCGCACCTTCTCAGAGCGATTTCCCTGAGAGCTGCCAGTTTTTCCCGCCGGAAGAAATTCTGAAGAGCCCGATCTGCCTGTTCCCTCCGGTAGATTTTTCCCTCCTTCATCCTTTCAATCAGTTCTTCCGGCTCAATATCTATCACCTCCACCTGATCCGCATGGTCAAATACCGTATCGGGAATCCTCTCCCGCACATCAATGTGAGTGATATTTCCTACCAAATCATTCAGGCTTTCCAGATGCTGAATATTTAAAGTGGTATAGACATTCACTCCAGCTCTTAAAAGCTCTTTGATATCCTGATACCTTTTTTCATTTCTGCAGCCTTTTCCATTGGTGTGAGCCAGTTCGTCCACCAGAATCAGCTGAGGTTTCCTTTTCAGGGCGCCGTCCAAATCAAATTCTCTGAGCTTAAGTCCTTTGTACTCTACCAGAAAAGGCGGCAGCAGCTCTAAACCTTCCGTCAGCGCCTGGGTATCTGGGCGATCGTGGGGCTCTATATAACCGACTGCCACGTCGATTCCATGATTTTTAGCCTCGTGAGCCGCTTCCAGCATAGCATAGGTCTTTCCTGAGCCTGCCGCATAGCCCAGGAAAATTTTAAGACGTCCTCTGCTTTTTTTCTGCTGCTCCCTCTCTTCATATTTGAGACGCTTTAAGAGCTGTTCTGAATCAGGTCTTTCCTCCTGCATGGCCTCCCCCTTTCAGATTCAAAATTCTTTCCGCTTCTTTATATAATATTACTGCTGAAGGAGCCCCATTGACTCTGCAATGGCTAAATTGCATTTTAACACATTGACTCTTTCTTCACCAAATACACCAAGCGTCTTTCCCTCTGTGTTCTCCTCCACGATTTGAGATACTTCTTCCTCACTGAGTCCAGAATGCTCTGCCACAGCCGGAATCTGTACTTCTGCCGCCTGAGGGCTGATATGGGGATCCAGACCAGAACCAGACGCAGTTAAAAGATCGGCTGGAATATCCTCTGCCTTTACCCCTGGATGAGCAGCCAGAAAGTCGTCTAAATCCTTCTGTATTCTGGCCTTCAAATCCGGGTTGGAGTTTCCATAATTAAAAGAACCAGATGAGACTCCGCTATAATCTCCATTTTCTTTCTGTTCCTCTGTATATGTATTGTAGTGAACAGAAGAAACTCTTCCGCGGAAGAAGCAATCTTCTGTAAAATCCTGGCCTAACAGGACAGAACCCACTGCTTTTTGAGGATCAGATGTCAGGTTTCCTTCCCTGTCAATCAGACTTCCCCCTGCTTTCTCCTTCATAGCCGCCTGGCTGACTCCTGTGAGCGCCAGCGGATAAACAAAGGAACACAGCACCATCATTACAAGACAGAAGGCAAATGCTGTTCTGAACATTTTAAAAAAATTTTTCATCATCTCTTCCTCCTACATTCCGATTGCAGACAATAAAGGAGCTGTCAGCAGATCAATCAGTTTAATTCCAACGAAGGGAACTATCATTCCGCCCAGTCCATAAATTCCCATATTTCTGAGAAGAAGTTTTTCTGCTTTCATTGGTTTATATTTAACTCCTCTCATGGCAATAGGAATAAGTCCCGGAATAATAAGCGCATTAAAAATCAAAGCTGACAGAATAGCGCTGGCTGGTGTTGCCAGATCCATGATATTTAATATCTGCATCTGAGGCAGAACCATCGTAAACATAGCCGGAATAATCGCAAAATACTTGGCAATATCGTTCGCAACACTGAATGTTGTCAAAGAACCTCTGGTAATAAGAAGCTGTTTTCCGATCTCTACTACTTCAAGAATCTTAGTGGGATCAGAATCCAAATCCACCATATTAGCCGCTTCTTTGGCTGCCTGAGTTCCAGAGTTCATAGCCAGACCCACATCAGCCTGTGCCAGAGCCGGAGCGTCATTCGTTCCATCTCCCGTCATGGCTACCAGTTTTCCCTCTGCCTGTTCCTTCTTGATGGCTTCAATCTTGTCTTCCGGACGACACTCCGCAATAAATCCGTCTACACCCGCCTCTTTCGCGATAGTAGCTGCTGTCAAAGGATTATCGCCAGTACACATAATTGTTTTAATTCCAATTTCACGAAGACGGGTAAAACGCTCGGAAAGTCCCGGTTTGACTGTATCTTTTAAGTAAATGACACCCAAAATTTTATTGTTTACGCAAACGGTAAGAGGTGTTCCTCCAAGATTGGACACACCTGTTACAATCTCTTCCAAATCAGAGGGAATATTTCCCCCCTTTTCTTCTACAAACCGTTTCACTGCTTCAGAAGCGCCTTTTCTTACAACCGTTCCATCCTGAAGATCTACACCGCTCATCTTTGTCTGAGCTGTAAATTCAATAAAAGTCATCTGGCCAGCAGCCTCATAAGTCAGAATACATCCCATCTGACGTCCCAGCTCTACTGTAGATTTTCCCTCCGGAGTTTCATCCATCAGAGAGCTCATCACGCTGTAATCAATTAAATCTGCCTTATCCACGCCCTTAACTGGATAAAACTCTGCTGCCAGACGATTTCCATAGGTAATCGTTCCTGTTTTGTCCAGAATCATGGTGTCTACGTCTCCACAGGCCTCTACTGCTTTTCCAGACATGGCAATCACATTAAATCTTGTAACACGATCCATTCCTGCAATTCCGATTGCCGAAAGAAGACCGCCAATGGTAGTAGGAATCAGACATACCGTCAGAGCGACCGCCCACGATACCGGAATCTTTACCCCCAGATAGGAGGCAAATGGATACAGTGTTACTACGACAATTAAAAATATTAAAGTTAATACAATTAACAGAGTATTTAATGCAATCTCATTGGGCGTCTTCTGTCTGGAAGCTCCCTCTACCAGTGAAATCATTTTGTCCAGGAATGAATGTCCAGGATCCGCCACAATTTTTATTTTCAGCCAGTCAGATACTACGGTTGTACCTCCGGTAACGGAGGAGAAATCTCCTCCTGCTTCCCTGGTAACCGGGGCAGACTCACCGGTGATGGCAGATTCATCGACAGACGCAATTCCTTCAATCACTTCTCCGTCATTGGGAATTACCTCTCCCATCTTTACTAACACAATATCGCCCTTCTTTAATTCGGACGCATTAATCATCTTCTCGCCTCCGCCGGAAAGAAGAATACGGGCCTTAGTATCCTGTTTTGTCTTTTTCAGGGATTCTGCCTGAGCCTTTCCGCGGCCTTCTGCTACAGACTCTGCAAAATTAGCAAATAATACAGTCACAAATAATACAGCAGTTACAATTCCATTATAAATCTGATATTCTTCCTGTCCGCCAAAAAGAGTCGGACAGAAGGTTAAAAGAAGCGTAATAAGGAATCCTGCCTCAACCACAAACATGACAGGATTTTTCATCATGTATCTGGGATCCAGCTTCTTAAATGAACCAATTACAGAAGACTTCAAAATATCTTTCGTAATAAATTTCGCGCCTTGTTTCTTAGCCATTGCGATTCTCCTTTCTGCTTTTCCCCGCTACATCCACAGAGACAGATGCTCTGCAATAGGGCCCAGCGCCAGAGCCGGGAAGAAGGTTAAAGCAGCAAATATATAAACAATAAATACAAGCACAATCATAAAGGTTGCATTGTCAGTGCGAAGCGTTCCAATGGATTCGTTGACACGTCTCTTGGCCAGCATAGAACCTGCAATAGCCAGCTGAGCAACAATAGCAATATAGCGTCCAAAGAACATAGCAAGACCTGTGGTGACATTCCAAAATACACTGTTATCTGACAATCCCTCAAAACCAGAACCATTGTTGGCCGCAGAGGAAGCATACTCATAGAGTACCTGGCTCAGACCATGGAACTGCGGATTTGTGATTCCTGTCAGGCCATCCTGTACCGATACTGCCAGAGCAGAAAATCCCAAAATCAAAAGAGGATGAATCAAGATGATAATTGCCACCAGTTTCATTTCCCTGCCTTCTATCTTCTTATTCAGGTATTCCGGTGTCCTTCCTACCATCAGACCACAGATAAATACTGCCAAAATCACATACATTACCATATTCATCAGTCCGACGCCCTTACCGCCGAATACACAGTTAAGCATCATGTGAAGCATTGGAATCATGCCGCCTAAAGGTGTCAGGGAATCGTGCATGTTGTTGACAGTTCCTGTTGTAAAGGAAGTAGTTACTGTAGTGAAAAGGGCTGACTGGTCAATGCCAAAACGAACCTCTTTTCCCTCCATACTGCCCATATCCTGATTAATTCCCATCGCACTAATCACCGGGTTTCCAGCTTTTTCTGCATGGAAGCAAATTGTAAGGCCAATCAGGAAAATAATAGCCATTGCTCCAAAAATAACGGCTCCCTGGCGTCCAATCAGCGGCTTCTTATCACCTTTTTTGTCATGAAGCATCAGTCCGAATGTTACTACGCAGGAGCCTGGAAGAATCATCATGGAAATCATCTCAATTATATTGGAGATAACAGTCGGATTCTCAAACGGTGTGGATGAATTGGCGCCGAAGAATCCGCCTCCGTTGGTTCCCAGATGTTTAATAGATTCCAGAGCCGCTACCGGTCCCACAGCAATATCCTGGAATTTTCCTTCAATCGTTTCTACTGTAAGATTTCCTGCCAGTGTCTGCGGTGTTCCCTGGCTTACTAACAGCAGTCCTACCAGAAATGCTGCCGGAATCAGGATACGGGTAGTAATTCTTACCATATCTGTATAAAAGTTGCCTAAAGGCCGTCCTGACAGGCCTCTGCAGAAAGCCATGCAGGCCGCATAACCACTGGCTGCCGAGGTAAACATCATAAAAATAATGACACACATCTGTCCCGCATAGGAGAGACCGCTCTCGCCTGAATAGTGCTGCAGGTTTGTGTTGGTCATAAAACTAATAATTGTGTTAAAGCTCAGGCTTTCTTCCATCCCGCCGATTCCATTGGGATTTAAAAATAAAAGTCCCTGAAGTCTGAGAATCAGATAACCGGTAAATACCATCACTGCATTGGCCATCAGCAAGGACAGTGTGTATTTCTTCCAGCCCATATCTCCGCCTTTAATCCCGCAGACCTTATATATTGCCTTGTCAACAGGATTCAATACCACATCTGCAAAGGTTTTCTGATTCGTTGCAATGTGATACATATATCTTCCCATCGGGATGACTAATATCCCAAAGATTGCCAATGTAAGAACAATCTGTAACATAGCTTTTTTCCTCCTGCTCTTTCCTCCTGTTGTCCTTTACAGCTTCTCCGGATTTACCAGGGCATACACCAGATACACTCCCAAAGCTGCTACAATCAATCCTAATACAATCATCATCTATTCCTCCCTGGCCTAATGTTTCCGTTCTTTAGGTTCTACCTGGCCTTCGCAGAAATCTGCGAATAATTTTACCAGTCCAAAGCTTCCGGCAAGTATTACAAGCATAATCAGATCCATCATAATTTTTTTCCTCCTTCGTTTACCTATTCTAGCACTGCACTAATTAAAACGGGATTAACAGGTACTGCCGTGTATAAAAATCCCATTAAGATCCAGCTTAACTCCACCCCAAAAAGTAATGAAACGGCATCACAATTACCATCGTACTTAATGAAACAGTCAAAAGAATCATCACTGGCATTCCTACAAACATAACCCAAAATGCTAAAAACGGATGGCGCAGTGCGAAATCCTCTGCCTTCCTGTCAAATACTTCCTCTATCCTGTGAAATGATTTTAAAATAGCTTTCATAACCGCTTCCTCCTTACGGGTGCAAGAGTAACACAAATCTTTTTAAGACGGGGTAAGGATTCCGCAGACAGTGTTAAAAAAGGGTAAATATAGAAGAACAGCAGCAGAACAGCCGCAACATAGGCGCAAAAAAAGAAGGCTTCCCAGACTGGCTGGTAAAAACCTTCTTTCACATCGCTATACCAGGAACCCCTGGTCAGAAACACCAGCAGATCTGCCTCTAACTCCCACCGTCTTCATATATTCTATCAGCTGCTCAGCATCCTCTGCCAGCGCTTCCCGAATGATAATTGAATTCATGATGAAAATGTCTCCTTTTCCCTGTTTTATCCTCATTAATACCTTTGCTCATTCCAGGTGAACTGCCCATTGTCTAAAGTCAATGATTTATTCTTTGTGTGCGTGATCGTATATCTTTTGAATATCCTCTGGCAGCTTATCCGGCATCATGCTGTGTACCCGATCTTCGCTGCCGTCCTGCAAGGCTTGTTCATAATACCAGCACTTGAATTTAATCATATCCAGCACACGGCTCATATGCTCCATTTCAGCTTCCACTGTTTTCCGCTGTTTCTCAAACAGTTCTTTTCGCTGGGGATAAGTAGCTGCTCCCTCCACGCACCAGTCCATAAACTGTTTAATATCCTTGATTTCCAGCCCGGATCGTTTCAGACACTCAATTACCCGCAGCGCTTCAATCTCTTTCTCGCTGAATCTGCGGATGCCGGAAGTTCTCTCCATCCCCGGAAAAAGTCCCTGTTTATCATAATATCGCAAAGTTGAAATCGGAAGTCCAAACATTTCCGAAACCTGTCCAATCGTGTACATAAAAATTCCTCACAAATTATTTACAATTATTTTCTTAATGTCTCTTGACCTAAAGTCAGGTTTAGGTTTTATCATTAGTATAGCAGTTATACAGAAAGATTACAATGGCTATTCAGAAATATAGGAGGAATGATTTTATGGCAGTAAAACAAACAGCAGGAAGAAATGAACTTGGAACTTTCGCTCCCAAGTTTGCCGAGCTGAACGATGATGTATTATTTGGTGAGGTTTGGAGCAGAGAGGAACAGCTTTCTCTGCGTGACCGTTCTCTTGTGACCGTCACCGCATTGATGGCACAGGGACTTACCGATTCCTCTTTCCATTTCCATCTGGAAAGTGCAAAGAAAAACGGGATTACCCGGGAAGAAATTGCAGAGATTTTGACCCATGCCGCTTTTTATGCAGGCTGGCCGAAAGCGTGGGCAGCTTTTCGCATAGCAAAAGAAGTGTGGCGTGAAGAAGAAACAGCTGACGATACAAAAGCAAAACACGCTGCCTCTATGGTGTTCCCCATTGGAAATCCCAACGATGGCTTTGCACAGTATTTTAACGGCAAGAGCTTTCTTGCTCCTGTTTCCAAAGAACAGGTCGGCATTTTCAATGTGACCTTTGAGCCAGGATGCCGCAACAACTGGCACATTCATCATGCCAGAAATGGTGGCGGTCAGATTTTAATCTGCGTTGCCGGACGTGGCTATTATCAGGAATGGGGTAAAAACGCCATCGAAATGCTGCCTGGCGATGTGGTAAATATCCCTGTTGGTGTGAAACATTGGCACGGTGCAGCTCCCGATAGCTGGTTCTCTCACTTAGCAATAGAAGTTCCCGGAGAGGAAGCCTCTAATGAGTGGCTGGAAGAAGTAAGTGATGCCGACTACATTCAAGCAACGAATGGAGAAACATTATGAAAAAAGTTATGCTATTAGTCGGTGCTGGACAGATCGGAATGGCGATTGCCCGCCGTGTCAGCACCGGAATGAAGATTATTGTAGGCGATAAAAAGACGGAGAATGCAGAAAACATTGCGGCTATTCTGAACAATGCTGGATTTGACGCTTTTCCTGTGGAAACCGACCTTTCCGATAGGGCTTCCATACAGTCCATGATTGCCAGAGGACAGGAATACGGGGAGATCGCCATGCTTGTAAATGCGGCAGGTGTTTCGCCCAGCCAAGCACCCATTGAAGCTATTTTGAAGGTCGATTTATATGGAACGGCTGTCTTGTTGGAAGAAGTGGGCAAAGTGATTGCAAGCGGTGGTGTTGGTGTGACGATTTCCAGTCAGTCCGGTTGGAGAATGCCTGCATTGACCGCACAGCAAGACGAACAGCTTGCTACGACCCCAACGGAAGAACTTTTGTTACTGGATTTCTTGCAGCCGGAAAATATTCGTGACACGCTCCATGCTTATCAGATGGCAAAGCGTTGTAATGAGAAGCGTATCATGGCTCAATCTGTAGAATGGGGCAAGCGTGGAGCGAGGCTCAATGCCATTGCACCCGGTATCATTGTGACGCCCCTTGCGATTGATGAGTTTAACGGCATTCAAGGAGACTTTTATAAAAATATGTTTGCAAAATGTCCTGCCGGTCGCCCCGGTACAGCCGATGAGGTGGCAAATGTGGCAGAACTTTTAATGAGCGATAAGGGAGCATTCATTACCGGCTCTACCTTCCTGATTGATGGCGGTGCAACGGCAAGCTATTACTATGGTTCTCTGAAACCACAATAACCTTGAAAGGACAACATGGATTATGAAAAAAGTTATATCGTTGTTACTCATACTTTTCATGTGTTTTGCGTTATCTGCCTGCAATAGCAGTCAGAATGCCAAAACAACAGAAACTACCGGGTATACCGTTTCAGAAGAAAGTAATGCCGCAGCAGAAGAAAGCAGCGGCACACAACAAGGTGAGAATGGGGATACAGAGAATATGAAAGTTTTAGTAGCATACTTTTCCCGTACTGGTGAAAATTATGGTGTCGGGCATATTGAAAAGGGAAACACTCACATAATAGCAGATATGATTGCAGAACAGGTCGATGCTGACCTATTCGAAATCAGCACCGTTGTGACATATCCCGATGAATACGAAGCTTGTACAGAAACCGCAAAGCAGGAACAGGAAGAAGATGCCCGTCCCGAACTGTCAGCTGCTGTGGAAAGCATGGAAGATTATGATGTTATCTTTCTCGGTTACCCGATTTGGTGGAGCGATATGCCGATGGCAGTCTACACATTTCTTGAGAGTTATGATTTTTCGGGAAAGACAATCATTCCGTTCTGTACCCACGAAGGCAGTGGTCTTTCTTCCACCGACAGCAGCATTGCTGAAATCTGCACAGGTGCAGATGTTTTGGATGGATTAGAAATGAGAGGTTCTGTGGCACAAAATTCGCAGGATGAAGCATTAACAGCAGTTACAGACTGGCTTGATAAAATTGAAATTTTAGATGAGAACTAAGGAGATATTACCATCATGGAAAAATTAAGCTTAACACAAGAATGGGACAAAGTTTTCCCTCAAAGCAATCTGATTAACCATAAAAAAATCACTTTTTATAACCGCTATGGTATTACGCTTGCAGCGGATATGTATATTCCGAAAAATACATCCGGCAAACTTCCTGCCATTGCAATAAGCGGTCCATTCGGTGCGGTCAAGGAGCAATCCTCCGGTCTATATGCTCAAAAGATGGCAGAGTACGAATTTTTGACCATTGCTTTTGACCCGTCCTTTACAGGCGAAAGCGGTGGTAGTCCTCGTTATGTGGCTTCGCCGGACATCAATACGGAAGATTTCTGTGCGGCTGTGGATTTTTTGTCCGTACAGGAGAATGTTGACACAGACAGAATTGGTATCATCGGTATTTGCGGTTGGGGCGGTATGGCAATCAACGCAGCAGCACAGGACACCCGTATCAAAGCAACTGCGGCAATGACCATGTACGATATGACCCGTGTAAATGCCAACGGTTATTTTGACAGAGAAAACACACCCGAGGCTCGTTTCGCCAAGAAATTGGCAATGAATACCCAGCGTACTGAGGATTATAAAAATGGCAGTTATGCCCTTGCAGGCGGTGTCATCGATCCTTTGCCGGACGATGCCCCACAATTTGTAAAAGATTATTATGCTTACTATAAAACCGAACGTGGTTATCATCCTCGTTCTCTTAATTCCAACAACGGATGGAATGTGACATCTCCGCTGTCCTTTATGAATATGCCGATTTTGCAGTATGCCTCTGAAATTCGGTCTGCGGTTCTACTGGTACATGGAGAAAAAGCTCATTCCCGTTACTTCAGTGAGGGAGCTTATGAAAAAATGACCGGAGATAATAAAGAGCTGCTTATCATTCCGGGAGCAAGCCATGTTGATCTTTATGACAATTTAGAGGTCATTCCTTTTGAAAAGCTAAACAGCTTTTTTAATGCGCATCTTAAATAAGAACAGAAAAATCATTGTATAGGAGGAGTGGAACATGGAATATGTAACTTTGAATAACGGTGTAAAAATGCCACAGCTCGGCTATGGTGTCTATCAGGTTACAAAAGATGAATGTGAACGCTGTGTCAGTGATGCCTTGAAAATCGGCTATCGTCTCATCGACACCGCCCAGAGCTATTTTAACGAAGAAGAAGTGGGTAATGCCATTGCAAAAAGCGGTATTCCCAGAGATGAAATTTTCCTGACCACCAAAGTCTGGATTGAGCATTACGGCTATGAAAGAGCAAAAGCATCTGTATTGGAATCCATGCGAAAATTACAGGTTGACTACCTTGACCTGTGTTTGCTCCATCAGCCTTTTGCAGATGCCTACGGTGCATACCGGGCATTGGAGGAACTGTATGACGAAGGAAAAATCCGTGCTATCGGCATTTCCAATTTCTATACTGACCGTATGGTGGATTTTGCTTCCTTTAATCGAATCAAGCCAATGGTAAATCAGGTGGAAATTCATCCTCACAATCAGCAGACGGAAGCGAAAGCATGGCATGATAAATACGGCATACAAATGGAAGCATGGGCGCCGTTCGGTGAGGGGCGAGGCGATATGTTCCACACGCCAGAACTGAAAGTCATTGCTGAGAAGTACGGAAAGTCTGTTGCTCAAGTCATTCTTCGTTGGCATTTGCAGCGTGGAATTGTCATCATTCCCAAATCCACTCACCTCGAGCGTATGGAAGAAAACTTTCATATATTTGATTTTTCTTTGAGCGAGGATGATATGGCGGTTATTGCCACGATTAACAAAAAACAAAGCAGCTTCTTCTCACACACCGATCCGAATATGGTGGAGTGGTTTGTGAAGATGGTGGAGGAACGAAAACAGCAGCACGACTGCACCAAAGATAAGAAAAACTGGTGATTGAGGAGGATATACATGAAAAAACCATATATAATCTGCCACATGATGATGTCTGTGGACGGAAGAATTGATTGTGGCATGACTGTAAAAATTGCAGGTTCCAATGAGTATTATGAAACGCTGAGTGCTTTGGATGTTCCCACAAATCTCAGCGGCAGGGTAACTGCACAGCTCGAATTGGCAGAACCCGGTGTGTTTATAGCAAAGAATCCAACAGAGAGCATCGGAAAAGAAGGTTTCTCAAAAAAGCGGAGTGTAAACGGCTATCAGGTGGTGGTCGATACCAAAGGAACGCTCCTGTGGCATGACGATAGTAACGGCGATTCCCCGTTGATTGTCATTATGTCCACAGAGGTTACAAAAGAGTATCTTGCATATCTGGATTCCCTGCATATTTCATGGATCGTCTGCGGTGAAAAGCATATTGATTTACATAAAGCCGTTGAAATTCTATATACCGAGTTTGGCGTGGAACGCATGGCGATTGTCGGTGGAGGTACGATCAACGCTGCTTTCCTCAATGCCGGACTACTGGATGAAGTCAGTATTCTGCTCGGTCCCGGAATCGATGGTCGAAAAGGTATGACTGCTACTTTTGACGGTTTACCGTTAGACACAGAACCCGTCAATTTGAAGCTCCTAAGCGTACAGCCCTATGACAATGGTGCTGTCTGGCTTCGGTATGCTCTGCACTGATTGTTCTGCAAATAAATCGTAATTTCACGTAAAAAGCAAAACCGGCAGCATGGATTCTTTCCCTGTTGCCGATTTTGCTGCTTTTTAGCCATCCAAAGGCTTTACCAAAGTATTAAATCATCCCAAAATACTCAAATGCTTCCATAATCGCTTTTTCCTTTTCGGGAGGGCAGACTGGCTGCTTGGCATTTTCAGACTTTGGCTTATTATAATTCTCACGCTCGATGATACCACATTTCTGCTTCACCTGAGCAATATACAGACTGCTGACCTTCATACCGCTATGCTCCAACACATAGTCCTTAATCTGCGTATAGGTTGCCCCATCCTGAAATTCGGACATATCCATATCTTCCAAAGAGAACTCCACCCGAACCTTCTTTGAGTCGATTTCTCCCTTGGAAAGCAAGACAACCGTCTCCACATGTGTTGAGGGTGTGATTTAGATTCCTGGAAGGCAGAATTTGCCCTTGGCGGAACATCAAACTTAACTATGAATCGCACTCTCTATAATAGTGCAACGACCCGTTGCACTATTACTCCAGCTCCTTTTCGATTTCTTCAATAGACGGAAGGCTACTTCGTAATTCCTCAGGCAGTGCTTTCGCAATCTGATTTTTCCATTCTGCAACACCAATTGGATTTTGATATCCCGCCAGAGAATACTCTACTACAGTTTTATTTTTTCCTTTTACTAATAGCAGGCCAATTGTCGGTTTATCATCCGGATGACACAAAACATCATTAACTACATTTTGATACATATTTAACTGGCTGATAAATCCCGGTTCAAAATCGCAAGCTTTCAGTTCAATAACAACATAACACCGAAGCTTCAGATGATAAAACAAAAGATCAATGTAGAAATCATCACCGTCCACCTCCAGATGAACCTGTCTGCCGACAAAGGCAAATCCTTGTCCCAATTCCAGCAAAAAACTTTGAATATGTTTTGTCAGCTGACGCCCTATTTCCACCTCTCTGCGAGACATATCTGTTCCAAGAAAATCAAACAAATACGGATCTTTAAAAATCTGATTTATCATATCCGAGTCTGTCGGCGGAAGTGCTGCCGGAAAATTATTCACACTTTTACTCGAACGCTCCAAAAGCCTGCTTTCGATTTGCATATCAAGTGCTGCTTTACTCCAGCCATTTTCTATTGTTTTCTGTGCATACCATATGCGGCTCTCTCGGTCTGTCAGCTTATCCATCAAAGAAATATTACTTCTCCACGGAAGAGGGTGTCGCAAAATCATCAAATTAGATGATTGAGCGATGCCCTCATCGTTTGTGTTCTGCTCTTTCGATAGTGTCAAGATTTTTTCGCAAAAATCAAATTCAGTCGTTTGGTAGCCGGCAGTTAACCGGCTATGATATCAGACAACAGATCATCCTCCAGTT
>JAGZZT010000021.1 GCA_018377235.1 Clostridium sp. | reverse complement strand
TAATGCGTTTAGGAGGCTTCTTATAGATGTATTTTATTACAACGAAAAGAATGTTGGAAGTGTGTTTTTTCGCACACCCCAACATTCAGTATAGAACCTAAAATTAAAAAAGGCTCTGTATCCTGAGTGGTACAGGGCCTTTTTTGTAGTGGTGCGCCTGGCGGCGCACGTTTCTAACGGGTGAAAGTCCCGAATCCGCCCGGTAGCGGGAAGGATATAGCTAATGACAAGGGGGAGGTATTGTGAGGTGGGATCTGAAGGAAATCGGATGGCAAATCTCTGGTCTGACGAGATTGTTTTTATTCAGACTTCGGAAAAATCGGAGAAAAAGTTGTTTTATCGTCCTTCCGGTTTTTGATTCTTGCTATTTCACTCCTTCTATACTAAAATGGTAAATATTGGAATGTCAGGAAATACAGGAAAAATCAAATCGTTTGAGGAGGATGGCGAATGTTAAACCAGGATGCAATGACGCCTCTTTACGTTCAGCTCATGGAAGAAGTGGAAAAAAGTATAAGGAGCGGTGAATACAAGCCGGGTGACAGACTGATGACGGAGGCAGAGATGGCTAAGAAATATGGAGTCAGTCTCATTACCGTCCGGAAAGCGATTGGTTCCCTGACTGAGAAGGGGCTTGTAGTGCGGAAGCAGGGAAAGGGAACCTTTGTCGTTCGGCCTAAGCTGTTCAGAAATATGAAAAAGCTTCAGAGCTTTACAGAAATGTGTACTCAGATGGGAGTGAAGCCTGGAGCCAGGATGCTGGAGAATCGCCTGATTCCTGCTGATAAAAAAACTGCCCAGAGCCTTGGAATAGAGGCTGGAAGCAGTGTGGTCTATATCAGCCGTCTGCGCTACGCGGATCAGGAGCCGGTACAGATAGAGAAGAGCTATTTTCCGCTGAAGTACGCTTTTTTGCTGGAGGCAAAATTTGATGACAATTCTCTGTTTGATTATCTCGGAGAAAAGTCCGGTGTAAAAGTGACGGGTTCAGAAAAAATTATTGAGCTGTGCCGTGCTACGGCGGATGAGGCGGCTCTGCTGAATGTGAAGAAGGGAGATTATCTGCTGTTTGTCAGAAGTACGGCTTACGACCGGAACGGGGAGCCGGTCTATGCAGGCGTTCAGGTGATTAACGGTGATCGCTTTGCGCTGCGTGTTTATGAATCAGACGAAGAGTAGATGAAGCATGCAGCAGGCATATTCTGACATTACATCAAAATAGTGTCAGTGTGCACTGACGCTAAGCGGTTAAAAGAATGAATAAGGGAGATGTGTTCCAGCGGCTTTCGCATGGCGAGGGTTGAGGGGCATATCTCCTTTTTGCAGCTGTAAAACAAGTTGACAAAGAGAGGGAAGTTGATTAAGATAAAAATATAAACATTATATAATATTATATAATCTATAATGCGAAAATATGGAAGGGAGAGGCTGAAATGAGGGTAATCGGTATTGGGGACAATGTATGTGACAAATATATTCATTTAAAAACTATGTTTCCAGGGGGACAGGCATTAAATTTTTCTGTGTATGCAAAGCAGCTGGGGGCGGACGCGTCCTATATGGGAGTGTTTGGGACAGACAAGGAGGCGGCCCATGTGATAAAGACGCTGGATGAACTGGAGATCGAACATGGAAGATGCCGCCAATATGAGGGAGAAAACGGATGTGCCAGGGTGACTCTTAAAGATGGAGACCGTGTTTTTCTGGGCAGCAATAAGGGCGGAATATCCAGGGAGCGCCCCCTGCGCCTGGACGGGGAGGATCTAACGTATATTTCTGGCTTTTCCCATGTCCATACCAGCAATAACAGCCATTTTGACAGTCAGCTGGCTCTGGTGAAATCAGCTGGAGTTTCTCTTTCTTACGATTTTTCGGGACAGTGGAAGGAGGAAGAGAAGATTGCAGCTGTGGCGCCCTACGCGGATTATGTGTTTCTTTCCTGTGGTTCCGTCTCTGAGGAGGAGGCCGCAGACATTTGCCGGAAAATGAAGCGGGCGGGATGCAGGAGGATAATAGCCACCAGAGGAAGCCATGGAGCCATGTACTATGATGGAGAGAGCTTTTATATCCAGCCTCCGAAGCTTGTGAAGGCAGTGGATACGCTGGGAGCTGGAGACTCCTTCGCCACGGCGTTTCTTCTGTCTGTGCTGAAAGGAGAGCAGGTGGAGAAGGCTCTTCTTGCGGGGGCGGAGTTTGCCGCGAAGACCTGTCTGGTACAGGGAGCCTTTGGCCATGGAAAGCGGTTTGAATAGAATTTTATTGAATCCCTCCAGTCTTTTGCGTATAATATTTATATACTGAAAATGGATAAATATTAACCGGGGAGGGAGTAAAATCATGACAAAAAGCTACGAGATGGACATGTGCAGCGGACCTATACTGAAGAAAATTTTGATTTTTTCCATTCCGCTGATGCTGTCCGGTGTGCTGCAGCTTTTATTTAACGCAGCGGACGTTATCGTTGTAGGGCGGTTTGCAGGAAGCAGATCCCTGGCGGCTGTGGGCTCGACTACGTCTCTGATTAACCTTTTAATCAATATTTTTATCGGCCTTTCTGTAGGCGCTAACGTGGTGGTAGCCAGAGCCTATGGCGGAAAGCGGGATCGCGATGTGAGCGAGTCGGTTCACACGGCCATTGCGCTCAGCCTGGTCAGCGGAATTCTTTTGATTGCCATGGGACTGGCATTTTCCAGGATTCTTCTGGAAATGATGGGAACGCCAGACGATGTGCTTGATAAGGCGGCTCTCTATATGCGTATTTATTTTGCAGGAATGCCGGTGGTAATGCTCTACAATTTCGGCAGCGCAATTCTGAGGGCAGTGGGCGATACCAGACGTCCCCTTTATTATTTGAGCGCGGCAGGCGTGGTAAACGTAATTTTAAATCTGTTTTTCGTGATTTATCTCCATATGGATGTGGCGGGAGTTGCTCTGGCCACTGTGATTTCCCAGGCAATTTCTGCATTTCTGGTGCTTAGGGCATTAGGAAAGAGCGAGGGAGGCCTGAAGCTGGAACTGAAAAAGATTAAGATTCATAAAAATAAAATGTTTCAGATTTTTAAAATCGGCCTTCCGGCAGGAATGCAGGGCGCGATTTTCTCTATTTCCAACGTCCTGATTCAGTCCTCGGTCAATTCTTTCGGCTCTGTGGCCATGGCGGGAAACGCGGCCTCTGCTAATATCGAAGGATTTGTATACAATGCCATGAACGCAGTGTATCAGACTAATTTAAGCTTTACCAGCCAGAATATGGGAGGAAAAAAATATACCAGAATTACAAAGATTATGTTTACCTGTCTTGGAACTGTGACGGCAGTAGGAATGCTTCTGGGATTCGGCGCCTATGCGTTTGGGGAGGATCTGCTTCGGATTTATTCAACTGATCCGGAGGTAATCCGGTTTGGAATGCTCCGTATGAGCATGATTGCTACGACCTACTTTACCTGCGGCTGGATGGATACGATGGTGGGAAGCCTTAGAGGAATCGGCTATTCTGTACTGCCAATGATCGTCTCTCTGACAGGAGCCTGTGGTCTCAGAATTCTGTGGATCTTCACCATTTTCGCTCAGCAGAGAACCCTGACTTCCCTGTATGTTTCTTATCCGGTGAGCTGGATCATCACAGCCAGCGCCCATCTGATCTGCTATTTTATCATCACGAGAAAAATGCCGAAAAAGGATGGCATTCCAGATGCGTAGAAAGATAGAGGAGGCGGACGGTGAACTGCGGCGATACGTTAAAGTGTCGCAAAATATTGAATTAATAAATTAATTGATTGAAAATTATGGGTTGATATGGTAAAATACAGGTAGAAATAGCCGCGAGAGGAGGCCTGTACTATGAGTAAAAAGATTATTACAATCAGCCGTGAATATGGAAGCGGAGGACGTCAGATTGGCCAGCTGGTCTCAAAGAAGCTTGGGATGGATTTCTATGATAAGGAATTGATTGACCTGGCGGCTAAGGAGATCGGTTTTTCACCAGAACTGGTAGCAGATAAGGAACAGAGAGTGACAAACAGTCTTCTCTACAATTTCGCTATGGGAAGTTTATATGGGATTGCCTATCCCAGAACGCCGAAGCCGGAGGAACTGCCTCTCACGGAACAGATTTTTATCGCCCAGAAGAAAATCATTCAGGATGCGGCCAGAAGAAGCAGCTGTGTGTTTGTGGGACGGTGCGCAGACTATATTTTAAAGGACAGAGAGGACGTTTTAAGGGTATTTATTTACTGTGATAAGGATATCCGCAGACAGAGAGCACTGGCTGAGTACGGCGAGATCGAGGACTATATCGACGAGTTTATGCACCAGACGGATAAAAAGCGCCGGATTCATTACGAGACTTTTACCAACCAGAAATGGGGCCGCAGAGAAAATTACGATATTATGTTAAACAGCGGTCAGCTGGGAATTGAGACCTGTGTACAGATACTCTGCGATGCGGTAAAGTAGGAATAACTGCAGACAGGAAGGAAACGATATAGAAATAGGCATTTAGCATGGATACAGCCACAAGGAGCGCAGTTTTAAAACTGCGCTCCTTCTGCTTCATTGCAAAAGAGACCGTCTGATGAAACGAAAGCACTCTGCAGGAAATTTAGAGGATATTTTTATCTGGGAGCAGATAGAGCAGCTCTATTCATCAAAAATAGAGACAATTTCCCCATCTAAAATTCTGTTCATATTTTTAACAGCGCAGAAATTACCGCACATAGAGCAGGTGTCTTCTTTTTCTGGCTTGGAGGAGGAGCGGTAGCGCCGGGCTTTCTCCGGATCCATGGAAAGCCGGAACATTTCCTCCCAGTCTAACTTCTTTCTGGCGGCGCTCATTTTCTGGTCCCAGTCGGCAGCGCCGGGAATCCCCTTTGCAATATCAGCGGCATGAGCAGCGATGCGGGAAGCGATGATTCCCTCTCTTACATCGTCCCGATCCGGCAGTCTTAAATGCTCAGCAGGAGTTACATAGCAGAGGAAGGAAGCGCCAGCGGCGGCAGCTGCAGCGCCTCCTATAGCTGCTGTAATATGATCATAGCCAGGCGCTACATCGGTCACAAGAGGGCCTAATACATAAAATGGAGCTCCCTTGCAGAGTGTCTGCTGAATTTTCATATTGGCCGCAATCTGATCCAGGGGCATATGTCCGGGGCCTTCGATCATGACCTGGACATCTTTCTCCCAGGCGCGTCTGGTCAGCTCGGCCAGAGTAACTAATTCTTCCATCTGGGAGATATCTGAGGCGTCGGCCAGGCAGCCGGGGCGGCAGGCGTCTCCAAGGCTTAAAGTCACATCATATTCCCGACAGATATCGAGAATTTCGTCAAACCTTTCGTAGAAGGGATTTTCCTTTCCCGTCATTTCCATCCATGCAAAGATAATGGAACCTCCCCTGGAGACAATATTTGTGAGACGCTTTGCCTGTTTGAATCGTTCGGCGGTATTTCTATTGATTCCCACATGGACAGTGAGGAAATCAACGCCGTCCATGGCGTGCATCCTGACGATATCGATCCATTCGTCAGAGGTGATTTCGCCAAGAGGCTTGTGGTAATAGACGACCGCATCATAGATGGGAACTGTGCCGATAATAGCGGGACACTCGGCCGTCAGCTTTCTGCGGAATTTCCGGGTGTCTCCAAAGGAACTTAAATCCATGATGGATTCCGCCCCCATAGATACGGCGTCGCTGACCTTTGAAAGTTCCATGTCAAGATCCACGCAGTCTCTCGAGGTTCCCAGATTGACATTGATTTTTGTTCTCAGCATGGATCCGATGCCATTTGGATGGAGACAGGTGTGGAGGCGGTTGGCGGGAATGGCAATCTTTCCTTCTGCCACGAGGTTCATGAGGCGTTCAGGCTCGAAGTGTTCCTGTCTGGCCACTGTTGCCATCTCTTTTGTGAGAATGCCCTTTCTGGCGGCGTCCATCTGTGTGGAGTAGGTGCAGGAAGAGGGGTCTGAGGATAGATGTGATGTCTGGTTCATAGTATGCTCCTTTCATGATGAGAGGAGAACGGAGGCGGAAAAAAAGATCTGAAACCACATAGATCCAGATCTGAGAATGTGACTGACGGTCCTGCTATGGCCGCGTCTGTATAGTCCCTACGTTGGCATTACCCAAATCAGGTGATAAAGGTCGAAGTTCGGTTACTTCCTCTCAGCCCGCCTACGAGCTCCCTTGGTTTAGGCAAAGTATACCATCAGAAGGCTATGGTGTCAAATTGTTTATCATGTACCGAAATGCTTCTGCCTAGACGAACTGTCCCCTTTATGTTATAATTTGATACTATAGATAAATAATATAGTTCCATCTACACAGGATAAACGCTCCGTGGGACTGCAGGGGAGCGTTCTTGAGAATGAAACAGGAGAGAGAGATGAAAGAGGATATAAGAATACAGGGGCAGCTTCGGGCATATCTGCAGTGGCCGCTTTTTATGGCAGTGATTCTGATGGCCGCTAATGTAGTGGTGGGTCTGATGGATTTAAGGGCCGGCATTGTTATGACTGGCTTTACACTGTTTTATGCGGCGGTATGCGGATGGCTTTATCTGTATAAGAGAAAGCGGCTTCTGGGGGGGCTTCTGGAATTTTCTGCTCAGTATGCCGAGCTTCAGGAGCATATTGCGGCAGATATGGCTTTTCCCTATGCGATTGCAGATGAAAGCGGCCTTGTACTGTGGATGAATGATGGTTTTTCAGACATTGTTAGGGATGATCGGAAGAATAAGACGCTGTTTGCTCTGTTTCCGGAGCTGACTCGTGAGATTCTAAACGAAATCGACGGAGAGGAAAGTCTGCATATTACCTATGGAGACAGCTGCTACCGGATGGAGCTTCGTCATATCTGCGCCGGAGAAAACGGAGAGCTGAGCCTGAAAGCGCCGGATGGAGACGAGGACGAGACTCTGTGGGCTGTTTACTTGTTTGACGAGACAGAGCTTCTGACTCTGAAACAGGAGATTGCAGATCAGAACCTGGTGGCCGGCCTGATTTATCTGGACAATTACGACGAAGCCCTGGAGAGTGTGGAGGAGGTGCGCCGCTCTCTTCTGGTAGCTCTTATTGACAGAAAGATTAACAAATATATTTCTAATTTAGACGGCATTGTAAAGAAGCTGGAAAAGGACAAATATTTCTTTGTCATCAAGCAGAAATATACGAAGGAGATTGAGAAAGAGAGGTTTGCCCTGCTGGAGGAGGTCAAAACAGTCAATATTGGAAACGAGATGGCTGTGACTCTCAGCATTGGCATGGGCATGAACGGCGAGACTTATATCAGAAATTATGAGTATGCCAGAACTGCCATCGACATGGCCCTGGGACGAGGCGGTGATCAGGCGGTAGTGAAGGATGGAGCTAAGATTACCTATTACGGCGGAAAGTCACAGCAGCTGGAGAAGACTACCAGGGTAAAGGCCAGGGTAAAGGCCCATGCCATGAGAGAGCTGATGGAGACCAAGGATAAGCTTCTTATTATGGGACACCGGATTGGAGATCCAGATTCCTTCGGGGCAACCATCGGAATTTACCGGATTGCGGCGGCGTTCAATAAAAAAGCTCACATTGTTATTAACAGTGTAAACTCTTCTGTACGCCCCATGATGGAGCGGTTCCAGAACAATCCGGACTATCCGGAGGATCTGTTCCTGACGGGAGACGAGGCGGCGGCCCGGGCAGATGCTAATACCATGCTTGTGGTGGTGGATGTGAACCGGCCCAGCATTACGGAGGCGCCGGAGCTGTTAAAGATGGTTAAAACTATCATGGTGTTAGACCACCACAGACAGAGCAGCGAGATCATTGAAAACGCAGTGCTCTCCTACGTGGAGCCATATGCTTCCTCTACCTGCGAGATGGTTTCGGAGATTCTTCAGTATGTGGGAGACGGTATTAAGATGCGCTCTGTGGAGGCGGATGCCATGTATGCCGGAATTGTCATTGATACGAATAACTTTATGAATCAGGCAGGAGTGCGGACCTTTGAGGCAGCGGCCTTTCTGAGAAGGAACGGAGCCGATGTGGTGAGGGTCAGAAAGCTGTTCCGCGACCGTGTGGAGGACTACCGGGCGAGGGCTGAGGCAGTCAGAAAAGCAGAGATTTTCGAGAAGGAATTCGCCATTTCCGAGTGCCCGTCCGAGGGATTGGAGAGTCCGACTGTCATAGGCGCCCAGGCGGCTAACGAGCTGCTTAACATCATTGGAATCAAGGCGTCCTTCGTGATGACTCAGGTGAAGGATACGATTTTCTTCAGCGCCCGTTCTATCGATGAAGTCAATGTACAGGTGATGATGGAGAAACTGGGCGGAGGCGGTCACAGAACCATCGCCGGAGCCCAGTTAAAGGACGCCACCATGGAGGAGGCCAGGGAGAAGCTGAAATCTATGCTCAGACAGATGATTGAGAAAGGAGAAATATAAAATGGAAGTTGTATTATTAGAGGATGTAAAGTCCTTGGGAAAAAAGGGACAGATTGTAAAGGTAAACGATGGATACGCCAGAAATTTCATTTTAAAGAAGAATCTTGGTGTGGAGGCTACCGCCCAGAATTTAAATGATTTAAAGCTTCAGAAGGCCAACGAGCAGAAGATTGCAGCGGAGCATCTGGCTGCGGCAAAGGATCTGGCCAAGTTTTTAGAGGATAAGTCCATTACCTTATCCATCCGCGCCGGAGAGGGAGGAAGAGCATTCGGCTCTGTATCCGGCAAGGAGATTGCCAAGGCTGTCTCCGAGCAGCTGAAAATAGACATCGACAAGAAGAAGCTGGTTCTTCCAGAGCCGCTTAAAACCTTTGGAACTCATGAAGTGCCAGTTAAGCTTCACAAGGATGTAACAGGAACTCTTCGTGTTAAGGTAACGGAGGCATAGGCATGGATGAAGCGCTGATTAAGCGCGTGCTTCCTCACAGTGTGGAGGCGGAACAGTCCGTAATCGGCGCAATGCTGATGGACCGCGAAGCTATTATTTCGGCGTCTGAGATTGTCACAGGCGCCGATTTTTACCAGCACCAGTACGGCGTGATGTTCGAGGCGATGGTGGAGCTGTTTAACGAGGGAAAACCGGTGGATCTGGTAACACTTCAGAACCGGCTGAAGGAGAAAGACGTTCCACCGGAGGTCAGCAGCCTGGAGTTTGTCCGGGATATTATGGCGACCGTTCCCACCTCCGCCAATGTGAAGTCCTACGCAGGTATTGTGCGTGAGAAAGCAGTGCTTAGAAGACTGATTAAGATTAATGAGGAGATTGCCAATACCTGCTATGCGGGGAAGGACAAGCTGGATGACATTCTGGCGCGCACAGAGAAGTCGGTGTTTGACCTGCTGCAGAGCAAGGGGAGCGGCGATTTCGTGCCCATCCGCCAAGTAGCATTAAACGTACTCGATAAGATCGAGACAGCATCTAAAAATCAGGGAAATGTGACGGGAATTCCCAGCGGTTTTCACGATCTGGATTTTCGGACCTCCGGTTTCCAGCCTTCGGATTTCGTGCTGATTGCGGCCCGGCCGTCCATGGGAAAGACTGCCTTTGTGCTGAATGTGGTGGATCACATTGCGGTAAGAAAAAATATGCCCTGTATGGTGTTCAGCCTGGAGATGTCCAAGGAGCAGCTGGTAAACCGTATGCTTTCCATGGAATCAAGAGTGGATTCCCAGAAGCTGAGGACGGGAACTCTGTCCGATTCTGACTGGGACGCGGTGGTGGAGGGTATTGGAACCATCGGAAATTCTAAGCTGATTATTGACGATACGCCGGGTATTTCTATTATGGAACTGCGTTCCAAGTGCAGGAAGGTGAAGCTGGAGTATGGACTCAGTATTGTCATTATCGACTATCTCCAGCTGATGAGCGGAAGCGGAAAGAGCGGAGAAAACAGGCAGCAGGAGATTTCTGAGATTTCCCGTTCTTTAAAGGCTCTGGCCAGAGAACTGAACGCTCCGGTTATCGCCCTTTCCCAGCTGTCACGCGCCTGCGAGACCAGGCCGGATCACAGGCCTATGCTGTCGGATCTTCGAGAGTCTGGAGCGATTGAGCAGGATGCGGATATGGTAATGTTCCTTTACAGGGACGACTACTACCATAAGGATACAGAAAATCCCAATATCGCTGAGGTCATTATCGCTAAGCAGCGAAACGGCCCGATTGGAACGGTGAACCTGCTCTGGAGACCAGAGCTTACGAAATTTGAGAATCTGGCAAAGTAGGGAGAAAAATATACAGATAGGAGCGGTTCTTTCCGCCGGTGAAAGAGAAGCAGATAAAGTTTCCAGTGACTTTAAATTGGAACAGGAAAACTTTATCTGCTTCCTTTTTATATCGCCTTCAGAAGCTGTCTCAGCCCGGCTTCTTTTTTTGACATAATTGGGTTTTGGTTCGCATATAGTATTAATAGGCTACGAAATATTGTGAACCAAAGGAGAGGATTGAATCATGGCTGAGGTACATTATCTGATATCAGACGCTTCTAAAAAGGTGGATGTGGAGGCGCACGTTCTGAGATATTGGGAGGAGGAGCTGGAGCTTAAGATACCCAGAAATGAGATGGGGCATCGTTATTATACAGAGTTTCACATTCGGCTGTTCAGGCAGGTGAAGATGCTGAAGGACAAGGGGTATCAGCTGAAGGCGATAAAAACGGCGTTAGCCAAGTCTTTGGAATCAGACGGAAAAGTGATAATCCCCAATGAAGTGCTGGAGGAGGACGTGCTGGCGGCTCTTAAAGATGCGTCTCCTGCAGGCGGAGCGAATGGAAACGAGACGGGAACTGAGATATTGGCAGAGAGTGAGACTGCAGTTTCCTGCGCTGAGGAGCCGCAGCAGGGCAGTTCAGTGGAGGAATTGGTAGAGAGCGGGCAGCTGGAACAGGTGCAGAGACTCCTGAATCATGTAATTGGGCGTGCTATGGAAGAAAACTGCGAAAAGCTGAGCCAGGATATCGCTTATATGGTTCATGAGAAACTTCTCAAGGAAATGGATTACCTGATGCGGGTAGCTGATGAGAAGGAGGACGAGCGGTTCAGGCAGCTGGACGAGATGATACGAGCGTGCCAGAAGGACAACCAGTGCCGGATAGAGGCCGCAGCCACGAAAATTCCTTTTCTCCGGTTTAAAAAGAGAAAGTTTGGGCGGAACGGAAATAAGCTGTAGAAAAACAGGGGAAAAATTAACAGAGAAAAAGGATAGAGGAATAGCGCCGCAGGCGCATCTAAACAGATGCGCCTGCGGCGTCTTTTGACTCTTGTGAAAGTTTTAGTTCGTTCTGCTGTTTTTATATTTTATGACAGCAGGCGAAATGTCCGGGACAGATTTCTTTCATACAGGGTTCCTCTGAGCGGCATCTTTCATCAGCCATATAGCAGCGGGTATGGAAACGGCAGCCTGACGGCACATGGGAGGCGCTTGGAACATCTCCCTCCAATACAATTCTTTTTCGCGTTTCCTGACCAGACAGAAGCGGTACAGCAGATAAAAGAGCCTTGGTGTAGGGATGTGCAGGAGAAGAAAATAATTCTTCGGATGGAGCATATTCCATCAATTTTCCCAGGTACATCACTGCTACACGATCACTTAAATGTTCTACTACATTCATAGCGTGAGAGATAAAAAGATAGGTAATGCCGTATTTTTCCTTGAGATCCAGAAGCAGATTAATAATCTGGGATTGAATGGAAACGTCAAGGGCGGAAACAGCCTCATCACATACGATAAATTTAGGCTGAAGAGCTAAAGCCTTTGCAATAGCGACTCTCTGGCGCTGTCCTCCGGAAAATTCATGGGGATATCGATCTGCGTATACAGGATTTAAGCCTACCTGAACCATCAGATCTTCTACCTTTTCTCCTGCCTCCTTAGGAGTACAGCCCTTCTGTACAGTGAGTACCTCTGAGATCAGATGACGTACAGTTTTTCTGGGATTCAGCGAGGAGTAAGGGTCCTGAAAGACAATTTGAATATCTTTTCTCAGGTTTCTAAGTTTATTTCCTTTGGCAGCTAACAGATCCTGTCCCTGATATATGATTTTTCCTCCGTTTGGCTGATTCAGACGTACAATTGCCCTTCCGATGGTAGTTTTTCCGCATCCGGATTCTCCAACTAATCCTACAGTTTCTCCTTTATGAATCGCGAGAGATACGTTATCAACAGCTTTTACAACACCTGTCTGCCTCTGGAACAGCCCGGAACGTATGGGAAAGTACACCTGAAGATTCTGAATGTCAATCAATGTTTCCTGGTTCATTATGTACCTCCTTACTGTGAAATGTCTGACGGGCAGTGAAGCCAGCAGCTGACGCGGTGTTCACCCTGCCTTGTCTCTGGCGGTTCTTCTCTGGCACATCGCTCTGACGCATAGGGACAGCGGGGATGAAAACGGCATCCAGAAGGAAAATTGAGTGGATTAGGCACAGTTCCCTCGATTGTTTTCAGCCGTCCGCCACGTTTTACCCGGATACCTGGGATGGAGAGAATTAAAAGTTCTGTATAAGGGTGAAGAGGAGTTTCCAGCACTTCTTTTAAAGAGCCTTCCTCCACGATTTTTCCGGCGTACATAACTGCTACCCGGTCGGCCATCTGGGATACGACTCCGAAATCGTGAGTAATCAGCAGAATAGACATATGAAGTTCTTTCTGCAGCTCTTTCATTAAATCAATGATTTGAGCCTGAATAGTCACATCCAGAGCGGTAGTAGGTTCATCGGCAATCAGCATGGCCGGTCTGCTGGCTAGTGCGATGGCAATCATAACTCTCTGGCGAAGACCTCCGGAGAGCTGGTGCGGATAGACCTTCAGTCGCTCTTCCGGATTAGGAACGCCGGCCCTTTTTAAAAATTTTACAGACTGATTATGTATCTCTTCACGGCTTAACTCTGGATTGTGGAGACGTATCATTTCTCCAATCTGTTTTTCAATTCGGTAAACAGGATTCAGAGACGTCATGGGTTCCTGAAAGATCATGGAAATCTCTGTTCCTCTAATTTTTCTGGCCTCTTCTTTAGAGAGAGATTTAATTTCTCTGCCATTTAACAAGATAGAATCAGCCTGGATCTGAGCAGATTTTGCCAGGAGGCGGATTAAGGACAGGGATGTAACGGTTTTTCCGCATCCTGACTCGCCTACCAGAGCCAGTGTCTCGCCTCTGTCTATGTGAAAAGAGACACCGTTGACGGATTTTACCAGTCCCTCTGGTGTGCGGAACCAGGTGCAGAGATTTTCTACCTTCAGAAAGCAGCTGTCTGACTGGATATTTTTGTTTAAAGTTGTGTGCATTTCTGTCATCTGAATTCCTCCTATTTTCTCAGCTTTGGATCAAAAGCGTCCCGGAGACCGTCACCAATCCAGTTTACGGAGAGTACGGTCAGAGAAATGGCAATTCCTGGAATGGTCGTCAGGTAAGGAGCATTCTGGAGGTAATTTCGGCCTTGGTTAAGCATAGCTCCCCAGTCAGGAAGGGAAGCATCTGCTCCCAGGCCGAGGAAGTTCAGGCTGGCAGAAGACAGAATGGCACTTCCTACAGACAGAGTCGTCTGAATGATAAGAGGACCAATACAGTTGGGAAGAATATGCCCCAGCATAATTCGGCTGTTTTTAAATCCAGCTGCCCGGGCAGACTCCACATACTCTTGTTCCCGGACAGCCATTACCTGGCTTCTGGTTAATCTGGCAAAGTTGGGCCAGCTGACGATAGCTAACGCAATGACGATATTTTTTTGACTGGCTCCCAGAGCTGCCATAATGGCGATGGCGATAATAAGGAATGGGAAGGATAACATAATATCTGTAATCCTCATTAGAAGAGAATCCAGCCATCCGCCGAAGTATCCGCTGATACACCCGATAAAAATACCAGCAAAGGCAGAGAGAAGGGCTACAGTCAGGCCTGTGAGTACAGAGCTTCTGCCTCCATAGAGCAGACGAGACAAAATATCTCTGCCGTAGTCGTCAGTTCCCAGCAGGTGTCCCGGAGAGCCAGGGGGCAGCAACATATCAGAAAGTACCATATCCTTTACAGGATCATAGCTGGT
Source organism: Clostridium sp. (assembly GCA_018377235.1). GTDB lineage: Bacteria > Bacillota > Clostridia > Lachnospirales > Lachnospiraceae > Otoolea. The sequence continues at coordinate 20,332 of JAGZZT010000021.1, read as the reverse complement.
AAACAGTGGTGCGAAGGCGCAGAGAGCCACAATAGCTGATAGGATGAAGAGCCCCAGTACTGCAATTTTGTTTTTGAAAAACTGTCTGGCAACGTCCTTCCAGTAGGAGGCCTTTTTATTTGAACGGTTCGTTTGTTCTGTATGCATAAATCCTCCTCCTTTTTCTATTTGTCCAGCCTGATTTTTGGATTCAGCCAGGCGCAGATAATATCAATGATTAGATTGGTCAGAAGAAACAAGGCGCAGAGCACGAGTGTATTGCCTTGAATCATGGGGTAATCCCGTTTGGCAATAGAGTTCATGGCAAGACGTCCCACTCCAGGCCAGGCGAAAATAGTTTCTGTCACTACCGCTCCGCCTAAGAGGGCGCCAAATTCGCTTCCAATAACAGTCACTACTGGAATCATGGCATTTTTCATGGCATGGCCGATAATGACTGCATATTCCTTTAAACCTTTGCTTCTGGCGAACCGTACATAGTCCTGGCTTAAAACATCCAGCATGCTGGAGCGGATCATACGTGTCTGGGTGGCTGCCAGTCCCAGTGCCAGAGAGGAGGCAGGAAGAATCAAGTGGGATAAAAATGGACCCAGACCATCATCTATGTATGCCATTCCCTGACTGGGAAGGATTCCAAGATTCTGTGAAAAAAATATAATCAGAACTAAACCAAACCAGAATTTTGGCAGGGAGGTCCCAATGGTAGCTAGAAAGGTAGCGATAGAATCCCAGATACTGTTATGACGTATGGCAGCCAGAATGCCTAGTGGTATAGAGATTAAAAGTCCTAGGAAAACAGCAGCTATCGTTAGTACAAGAGTAGCGGGCAATCTCTGCATGATGGCTGTGAATACATCTTCATCGGTGATGTAGGATTTCCCCAGATCTCCTTTGACTGCATTTTTTAGGAAATCAGCATATCGAACCAGCATAGGCTTATCAAGCCCCAGTTCATGCCGCGCTGCCTCATACTCCTCCTCTGTAAAGCTTTGAGTATCTCCGGAACCCAGCATAATATAGACAGGATCTCCGGGAGTCACATAAAGCAGGGAAAAAATCAGGAAAGAGATGACGAGCAGAGTCGGTATAGCCTGGAGAACCCTTTTTACAATATAGTTCCACATAGAATCGGCTCCTTTCGATTGAGATGGAAAGGACGCAGCAGGCCTGCGGTGAGGCAGAGCAATGCTGCGTCCTGAATGCCTATTGAGCGGTTACTGCATGATAATCCGCTATTCCACAGTTACGTTTCTTGTGCTGTTGGTGAGAGAACACCAGAGAACCGGAAGTTCCTCGAAGTTTTTTACTCTTGTGTTCATTCCAAGCTGTACATATTCAAAGAATCCTCCCATATGAACGCAGTCCTCGATAGTCATAAGAGAAGCTTCTGTAAGGAGTTTAGCTCTGGCTTCTTCATCCATGGTTGCAAAAGCCTCGTCCAGCTTGGCATCCAGTTCTGGATTTACATAGTTAGTGCGGTGAGCTGTCATTTTTGACTTTTCAGAGTGGAACAGCATATTCAGGCCATCCAGAGTACTTCCGCCTCCCATTACGAATGCCTGTACGTTGGAAGATTTAATATCAGAGGTCATGGTAGCATATTCTGTCGGCTGAGGAATACAGTTGATACCAGCCTTTTTAAGCTCTGTAGATATAATAACGCCGAACTTCATATTCGGATCGGTGTTGACTGTCTTTAAGACAAATTCCAGCTTCTGTCCATTTTTTTCATAGATACCATCAGAACCGAGGGACCAGCCCTTAGACTCCAGCAGAGCCTTGGCACCCTCCGGATCGTAGGCTGGATAGGCTTCTTTCCAGGCGGCTTCATCTGCGCCGGGGAATTCCAGAGGAATCGGCCCCCATGCACGCTTCGCAAGGGTGATTCCGGCGTCGTTGGCAAAAATAGCTTTGACAGCAGCTTCCGTATCTACTGCCATAAGAATCGCTTTTCTGACATCCGGATCGGAGAGGAGAGGATCCTCGAAGTTAAAGCCCATATACCGATACCAGCCCAGCGGATTGGCTAAAAGCTTTACATTTTCTTTTGCAGCTATCGCTTCTAAATCTGTTGAGAGAAGCTGTACAGCGATATCAATTTCATTATTCTGAAGTGCGATAGCGGCTACTGCTTTATCAGGGATGATTTTGTATATAACTTTATCAAGGCCAGGTTCGATGTAGTAATCTTCGTTTTTCACCAGTACGGTCTGATCATCTGTAGTATAGGAATCAAACTTATATGGTCCGGATCCAACCGGATGCTTGGCCAGATCAAAGCCATCTTCGACTGCTTTAGTTGGGAAAAGATAAATATTGCTGAGACTCATTAAAAACAGTGCTTCTGGCTTTTTTGTTATAAATTTAATGGTAGAGTCATCTACTACTTCAATATGATCAATTGATTCTGTCAGGCTGGAGCGGCGGGCAGCCTCATTTTTTTCGTCCATTACAAAATCAAAAACATTTTTTACATCCTGAGCAGTGACCGGAATTTTTTCATCGCCGAACAGTTCATTCCCCGTCTGCCAGAAAGAATTATCTCTCAGATGAAATACCCAGGTCAGATCATCTTCATTTTCCCAACTTTCGGCCAGACCAGGGAGAAAGTTTCCGCGAGTGTCATACTCAATTAGAGATTCATAAACATTTGACAGAATATACCGGTCTCCGTCTGAGGTGGATTTCCAGGGAACAAAGGTACTGACTGTGTAGGTGGTTCCGATGGTAAGAGTTTTTCCGTCTTCGCTGGACTGAGCGGAGACGGAAGTATTTTCTCCGTCATTCTGACCAGAATCAGCTGATTTTGGAGCGCAGCCAGTCAAAGCGATTGCCAAAGCAAGCATGGATGCTAAAATTTTTCTTCTTTTTTTCATGATACCCCTCCTCGTTTACTCCGCTTTTTTAGAAAGCGTATTGTGGTAAATGACACCGTCAATCATGGTCAGCTGGCAGAGTGAGAAATTGCAGAATGGATGTCCGTCAAAAACCGCAATATCTGCATCTTTTCCTGGCTCCAGAGAGCCGATTCGGTGATCCAGTTCAAGATTTTCTGCGGCATTGATGGTGACAGCCCGGAACGCAGTTTCTTCTTTCAGGCCTCTCCGCATTAAAAGGCCGATTTCTATTGGAAGCCAGGCTGTTTTAGATGCTGTGTCAGCCATAAGACAAATTTTTACTCCAGCGCGATCCAACTCCCCAGCTGTCTCCAGGTGAATGTTTTGAGTTTCCTGTTTGTTAGGCTCTAAAAGAAGAGGACCTACAACACAGGTGACATGTTTTTTACCCAGGAAATCTTTTATTTTTGTTCCATCAGTTGCATGTTCAATAGAATAATTCAGATTAAACTCTTCTGCCAGACGGATAGCTGTTACGATATCATCAGCCCGGTGGCAATGAATGCGTACCTTTCTTTCACCCCGTACAACTGGAACTAGAGGATCCAGCTCGAAGTTAAATGGAGGGGCAGGTTCTTTGCCTTCTTCTGCTGCAAGAAGCATGTCAGAATAGGCCTTTGCCTCATAGAGAGTTTTCCGTATGAGAGCAGCTGTTCCCATGCGGGTAACAGGAGCTTTTTTTTCAGAACCATAAAAACGTTTGGGATTTTCACCTAAGGCCATCTTCATCTGCTCGCTTCCTGGAATAGCCATTTCATCGGCTGTAGAGCCTCGCAGCTTCAGGCTGATTCCCAGGCCTCCGATAGCATTGGCTGATCCAGGTCCTGTATAGACGGTGGTAAAGCCGGCGTTTCTCACTTTCTCTATCGCGTAGTCGAAAGGGTTTAATGCGTCTAAAGCCCTTACATAGGGCGTAATAGGGCCACTGTGTTCATTTGTATCTGACTGCAGCATTGGCATAGTTTTCGGCTCTCCCATAAGGCAGAGATGGGTGTGGCAGTCAATCAGGCCAGGCATTACATAGCAGCCGGATGCGTCAATGATTTCTGCATCCTCTGGAATGGAGAGATCCGCTCCCACTGCTGAAATTTTTCCATTCTCAATGAGAAGCGTACCATGTTCGATGACACCATTGGTAATTGTATTAATCGTTCCTCCTGTAATTGCAATCATAATCTGATCCTCCCTATTTCCGATTATATGGACGCCCGCTGAACCAGGTTCAGAAACAGCCGTTTCATGGCTTCGCTTTCAGGAACCATTTCTTCAGGATGCCATTGAACGCCAATCAGCCGTCCGTCAGGACTTTCCACTGCTTCTACAATTCCGTCCTCTGTCTGGGCAGAACAGCGAAGGCCTTTTCCCAGAGTTCGTACGCTCTGATGATGCATACTGTTGGCAGCGAGGTGCTCTGTTCCGAGAATCTGGAAAAGACGGCTGTCTTTTTCAATCCGAACCTGGTGGAGCCCATAAGTGCGTCGTCCTGACTGGCTATGCAGAAAAGTTTCTGTTTCTCTTTGAGAGTAGATGTCCTGATAGAGAGAGCCTCCCATAGCTACAACCATCATTTGCATTCCTTTGCAGATTCCCAGGGCTGGTTTCCTCTGTTCCAACGCATATAGGAAGCTGTGGAATAAAAATTCGTCTACTTCTGGGCGTATTTCACCCAGATTTGGATGGGGATTTTCGCCATAATAGCGTGGATCAATGTCTTCTCCTCCAGGAAATAGAAGCCCATCGCACAGATCGATCAATTTCCTGTTTTTTTCATGATCACTGCTGACAGGTATGATGAATGAAGCAGCTCCTGCTTTTTCTACAGCACTGATGTAGGAAGCGTTCACATATTGCCGGGCAACATCTCCGAAACCGCCTTTACTGCAGCTCATTGTATCTGCAAATACCCCAATGATTGGGTTTCCCATGATATCCCTCCAGTCTGTCTGGGAATTTCAGTCCCATTATTTTCTGATATTATTTGCGAGATATAATACGCATAAAATATGCCAAAATATGAAAATTGAAAGAAAAAATGAAAAATAACATCATTAATGCGGAAAAAAAGAAAGAAAAGCAGAAAAGAACACAAAAAAGTTGCGGCAGTAAAGGGTACGCAGAGAGATATAGAAGGGAAACGGAAGAAAAAATATTTATTTAGAAAAAAATGGACGAATATTTGAAAAATAAATAAAAAAACAAAAATAAATCGGATGAAAATTAGGATAAAATGGATAAAAACAAGGAAATGGAAGGCTTTTTAACACATCTGCGATGCAGAGGAGAGAAAAGCTGCCTATCAGCCTATCAGCTTTCTCCCCTGCTCTGTGATCCGTGTGCCGCTCCGTCCTGTGTGCTTTACTGCCAGCCCTTTTTGCTCAAGCTGGCCTAAAAGCCCACGGAGACGGTATTCACTGACAGAAATTCCCAAACGCTCTGAAAGCGACTGCCTCAGAAATCCGCGCCCTGTTGGCATTCCAGCGTCCTGGACATCACGTATCAGACTCAGAAGCTGTTTCTCCTCTTCTGACAGGAGACTGCCCTCCAGGCGCATCAGATAGTCGGGGAGGCAGTTTTCACGGCTCTTCATCAGTTCAAAGTATTCGGCAGCATTTCGAAGCTCTCTGACGTTTCCTGGCCAGTCGTGGGCAAGGAGAATGCGCTGAATGCGTTCCGGTATTTTGCATGGTTCCGATAAAAAGCTGGAAAAGAGGAGAAGAATGTCCTCCTTTCGTTCTCTCAGGGGAGGTACGGAAACAGGCAGAACACTTAAACGATAGTAGAGATCGCTGCGGAAACGTCCGCACTGCATTTCCTGGCGGAGATCCCGGTTGGTGGCGGCGATAATGCGGACGTCTATATCAATAACCCGGTCGCTTCCGATTCTCATAATCTGTTTTTCCTGAATTACGCGCAGCAGCCGGGACTGAAGTCCCACAGGCATATCACCAATCTCATCGAGAAAGAGAGTTCCTTTGTCTGCCTGTTCAAACAGTCCGGACTTTCCCTCCTTGCTGGCCCCGGTGAAAGCTCCCCGGACATAGCCGAACAGCTCGCTTTCCAGGAGGTTTTCAGGGACAGCCGCGCAGTTTACCGCCACAAAAGGCTGAGTGCTGCGCTCTGACAGATGGTGGATAGACTGGGCAATCAGTTCCTTTCCCGTTCCGCTTTCTCCTTCCAGCAGAATGGTTTTGCTGCCAGGAGAAAAAATGCGCACACTCTCCAGGCAGCGTCTCATGGCTTCCGACTGGTACAGAATATCCTGTATCTGATATCTGGCGGTGAACCCCTGCTTTTTTACCTGGCGGCTGACCTTTTCCTCTAACGCCTTTACATAGGTAATATCCCGGAAAAAATAGAGATCCTGGTATACAGATCCGTCATAGCTGAGCCTGTTTTTTCGGACTGTCATTTCACAGACGCCGAATCTGGCCGGCTCAAAATCAAAGGAATCTCTGGAGAAAAATTCAAAAAGAGATTCGTCAAAAAGAGAGAAAAGCTGCGTTACTCCCTCTCGAACTGGTTTTTTTATCATCTCACGGAACCGTTTATTGCACAGAACGATAGTTCCGTCTGGAAGTGTCAGAAGAATACCCAGATCTACAGATTCCAGAACATGCTTCATCTGGATATTTTTCATAATTGTTTCTTTATAATATTGGTTCAGACCGCGGTTAGAATTTACTATGCCATCGGCATAAGACAGCAGACGCTTGGAGATCTCCTCATCGCCCAGCTGGAGCCGGTAAATAATATCCATAAAGGTAGCCAGATCTACGCAGCGGTCGCCGATATCGATGATCCGTTTAATAAAAGAAGGAACATGTTCAGCCTCTCCCGGAGTGATGGCGATAGTAATGGATTCATCACAGCTTACCTGATCCCAGGGCTTTAAAATCAGATTGTCCACATTCAAATCATAGAGAAGATTGACAGTCTGCAGGGTGTTTTCGTAATTATCATTTACTACAAGGACAGGAGTTCCCTGGGGAATTTCAAAGAGCTTTACCAGATTTTTTTCCCGGATTGTCCTGCGGATTATGACAATATGTTCTGGATGAAGGAGCTTTTCTTTGATCCGCTCAATCCTGTCTCCCAGCGTGAACAGGAGGAGATCCCCATCAATTTCAGGCATATCTGCGATATCTTCAAAGGTGAGTTTTTCAATTTCCGCTCTGCCTCGAAACACGCAGAGCAGATCTTCCTTGATTTTTTCTGCAATCCGTTCTCGATCTGTGATAATTACAATCCGTTTCAATGAAATGTCCTCCATGAAGCCGCTCGGGTTTATGCTGGCGCAGCTGTCTTGAAATAGTTATTATCACACATTTTACCGCAAATATCCAAAAAATAAAAGACAATTTCAAGAAAATTACGAACTATTTATGCGCTGATAAAAGAAACAAAAATATCACAAATGTTTGACAAAAATGTTAAATCAATAAAAACAAAACGAAAACAATAAATTTAAAATTAATTTTATAGACATATATAGGAATAAGCTGTATAATATTTGGAAATATGCAAGGTGAACTGCCTCTTTTTTATGAATGAAGAAAAGGGCACTGCATTATACTAATATGAGGTGCAGCTGTGTTTTAAGAAACTTTGAGACAGACATTTTGCATGAGGCGGCAGAACCAAAGCAGGTGATCGGCTGCGGGGCGGGAGTTTGAGCTGGAACAGCTGGAATTAAGAGGCAGAAGGTGGTGAGCAAATGGTAAAGGAAACAATTCTGGCAGTACAGGAGGCGGAGAAACAGGCGTCTGAACTGGTAGGCGAAGCCAGACAGAGGGGAAAGGATCTGTCAGCTCAGGCTGGCAAAGAGGCGCAAAAAAGAAGAGAAAGTGCTGAACGTGAAATACGGGAAAGCCTGGAAGCGGTGAGAAATGCCGCAAAACTGCAGGAGAAGGAGCTCTTTTCACAGGCAGTACAGGAAGCGGAAAGGGAAATTTCCCTGATGCGAAAGCGGGCAGAGGATAAGTCAGAGGAAGCAGTACATCTGATTACGGACATCCTGCTTAAGATGTAACAGATACCGCGGAAAATCCAGACAGGAGGGATGTGGATATGGCAGTTCTGCAGATGAAGAAAATTACCATCTGCGCTCTTTTAACGGATCAGAGACAGGTACTGGAATTCCTTCAGGGAGCCGGAGTTGTGGAAATCTCACATCTGGAGGAACCAGAGGGAAGCACTTTTCAGAGACCAGATACATCTGCCAGGCGGCAGAGCTGTGAAAGAGATGCTTGGACAGCAGAGCAGGCCCTGGAGGTTCTTGACCAGTACGCACCGGAAAAGACTCCGCTTCTTTCGGGGCTTGCCGGAAAGCCGCTGGCTTCAGGGGAGGAATTTGCAGCTCTTCGGGAAAATCATCGGCTGGTGATGGAGGATGTGAAGCAGATTTTAGAGTACAGCAGAGAGATAGGGGAAAACAAGGCGGCGATTGCCAAACTGGAGACTCAGATAGAAGCACTTTCCCCATGGCTGGCTCTCGACGTGTCTATGCAGTATTCCGGTACCGAAAAAACCGTTCTTTTCATTGGAGCGGCTGGAGCGCAGACAACACTTGACTCCCTTTATCAGGCAGCAGCTGAAAGAGCTCCATCAGCAGATGTTTATATTCAATTAGTAGGAAAGGATAAGGATCAGGTGTGCGCCGCGGTTCTGTGTCTGAGAGAGGATGCAGCGCAGGTGGAGGAAGCTCTGAGGGCATCGGGCTTCGCAAGGCCTTCTCAGAGCTTTGACCAGATTCCAGCAGTGAAGAAAGGGGAGCTGGAGGGGCAAATTCAGCAGATTCGCGATGAAATCCGTACAACGACAGAAAAGCTCAGGGCCTACGGCACATCCAGAGAAAATATCAGGCTGCTGTCAGATTACTGCCGAATGCAGGCGGAGAAGTACCAGGCGCAGGGAAATATGCTTCAGTCTGGGAAAACCATTCTCCTTACAGGCTTTGTGCCTGAACCGGAGGAAGCGAAGCTTCTGACCCGTTTAAACGAGAGATTTGATCTTTACGCAGAGACAGAGGAAGTACCGGAAAATGAGGAAGCGCCGGTACTGTTAAAGAACAGTACCTTTGCAGAGTCGGCGGAGGGAGTGACTGCCTCCTTCGGACTTCCGGCCAGAGGAGAGATGGATCCTACCTCGGTTATGTCGCTCTGCTATATTTTTTTCTTTGGGCTGATGCTGTCGGACGCAGCCTACGGTCTGATTGTATTTCTGGCCTGCTTTATTCTTCTGAAAAAATTTCCGAGGATGGGAAGCGGCATGAGAAAGTCGATCCGCCTGTTCATGTACTGCGGCGTCTCGACGCTGTTCTGGGGCGTTATGTTCGGCGGATATTTCGGAGATGCGGTGAATGTGATTTCCAGGACGTTTTTCGGGCGGGAGATAAGCATACCGGCCGTCTGGTTTACACCCCTTGACGATCCCATGAAGATGCTTGTAATGTCCATGCTGTTCGGTGTGATTCATCTGTTCCTGGGGCTTGGCCTGAAGGGATATATGCTTTTAAAGGATAAACGGATACTGGATTTTTTCTGTGATGTGGTTCTTTGGTACTGTCTCTTAACGGGGCTGATTTTAATTCTTCTTCCGTCAGAGCTGTTTGCATCCATGTCCCAGATGATTATTGTGTTACCGGAACCGGTTAATCTGCTGGCGAAGATACTGGCCATAGGAGGAGCGGCTGGAATCCTTCTCATGTCGGGAAGAAGCAGCAGAAATCCGGCCCTCAGGCTGGCGTTGGGAGCCTATGATCTCTACAATATTACAAGCTGGCTTTCCGATGTGCTTTCCTATTCCAGACTTCTGGCTCTGGGACTTGCTACAGGCGTTATTGCTTCGGTTATCAACCAGATGGGAAGCATGGCGGGAAATGGAATTCTGGGCGCAGTGGTATTTATTCTGGTATTCCTGGTAGGACATGGTTTTAACCTGGCTATTAATCTGCTGGGAGCTTACGTTCATACCTGCCGTCTTCAGTATGTAGAATTTTTCGGTAAATTCTATGAGGGCGGAGGACGAATGTTTGAGCCGTTTCGCAGAAATACAAAGTATGCAGATATTAAGGAGGAGTAAGTTATGAGTGAAATGGGTATTGTATTTGCATTGTTGGGCGCAGCAGTTGCAGTAGGGCTTGCAGGAATTGGTTCGGCTATTGGGGTAGGTATGGCGGGACAGGCGGCGGCAGGCGTTGTAACAGAGGATCCGGGAAAATTTGCCAAGGTTTTGATCCTGCAGCTGCTTCCGGGAACTCAGGGTATTTACGGCCTTTTAGTAGGCTTTCTGGTACTCTCCGGAACAGGGCTTTTAGGCGGAGGCGCTGATATGGGAATGTCCTTGGGAACAGGTCTTCTCTACTTTTTAGCCTGCCTTCCGATTGGAATTGTAGGCCTGGTATCTGCTATTCACCAGGGCCGAACAGCGGTAGCTTCCATTGGAATCGTGGCTAAGAAGCCAGAGCAGTTCGGTAAGGCCATGCTGTTTCCGGCCATGGTAGAGACGTATGCTATTCTGGCTCTGTTAGTATCCATCCTGGCAGTCAGCGCGCTTTAATTCTGGTACAGAAACAGTGTTTCCGGGAAGGAAACAGCGCAGAAGGCAAGGATACAGGATATGGAAGGAGAGACAGGTATGACGGGACTGGAAAAGATTACAGACCGGATTCTGGCAGAGGCCAGGGCGCAGGCTGATGAGATCCAGGGACAGGCAGAGGAAGAGGCCGGCGCAGTCCTGCGGGAGGCAGAGGAGAGCCTTTTAAGACTCCGGGAGGAGGCAAAGGAAAGGGAGGCGCTTGTGAAAAAGGAGCTGGAGGCGAGAGCCAGATCTTCCGCTTCTCTGAAAAAGCGCCAGCTGATTCTGGCTGCCAAGCAGGATATGCTCCGAGAACAGCTTGAGAAGGCCCATCAGAGTCTTTTAGAGATGGGGGCAGAGGAATATTTTTCTTTTATAGAGCAGATGGTCCGGCAGTCTGCACTTCCTAAGGAAGGGGAAATCCGTTTCTCAGAACGGGATTTAAAACGCCTTCCGGACGGCTTTGATAAGCGCTTGAATCAGGCGGCTGCAGAGAGGGGAGGAAGCCTGAAAATAGGCTCAGAACCGGCTCATGTAGACGGCGGATTCCTTTTAGATTACGGCGGAATCGAGGAAAACTGTTCTTTCCAGGCGCTTCTTACGGCCAGGAGGGATGAATGCTCCGATCAGATTCAGAAGCTCTTATTTGAAACAGAATAGGAGGAAGGAATATGGCGGATAAGAATTATACGTATGCAGTTGCTCGAATCCGGGCTATGGAGACGGCGCTGTTTTCTTCCTCTGTGATAGAACAGCTGATGGCGGTAAAGACCTGGGGTGGCTGCCTTGATTTTCTCCGGGAAAAGGGCTGGGGAAGCGGAAATTTAAATGAGACGGCTGAGGAACTTTTAGAGGCTGAGGAGGCCAAGGCGCAGAAAACAGTGCAGGATCTCTTAGGAGGAGACGACAGAATTCTATCGGTATTCAGCTATCAGAAGCTGTACCACAACCTGAAGGCTGCCATTAAAAAGACAGCGTCTCCTGATTTCCCCGGAGAGCTGTACTACGAGGACTGCGGCATTGATGGAACAGAGATGGAACGAATTGTAGCGGAAAAGGATTTTAAGGCTCTTCCGGTTCATATGCAGCGCATAGGAAAGGAAGCCTACGAGACCTTTCTTCACACCGGAGACGGGCAGGCATGTGATGCTCTGATAGACAGAGCGGCTCTGGAAGCGATTTACAGTGAGGGGAAACAAAGCAAAGAGCCGGTGCTTATGGCTTATGCAGAGTCAGTTACAGCGGTGGCTGACATTAAGATAGCCGTCCGCTCTCAGAAGACGGGAAAAAGCCTGGAATTTATGAAACAGAGTATGGTTCCCTGCGAAAGCTTAAATACGGAACGGCTTTCCATGGCTGCCCTCTCAGGAATTTTGGCTATTTGTGAATATCTGGAGGGAACCTCCTACCGAGAAGGAGCGGAGGCGCTCAAGGAATCGCCTTCAGCCTTTGAGAGGTGGTGCGATAACCAGCTGATAGAGAGCATTAAGCCGCAGAAGTACAATCCGTTTTCAGCGGGGCCGCTGGCAGCCTACCTGTTAGCCAGGGAAAATGAGATTAAGACGGTTCGAATCATTCTGACAGGGAAGCTGAATCATCTTCCGGAGGAAGCGATTCGGGAAAGGATCAGGGAAATGTATGTATAAGATAGCAGTTATAGGTGATTATGACAGCATTTACGGCTTTGCCGCCCTGGGACTTGACACATTTCCCGCAGACGGGGCAGAGGAGACCGAGCAGGTGTTTCGCAGGCTGGCCTCCGGAGACTATGCGGTGATTTATATAACAGAGGCGGCGGCCGCCCAAATCAGCCGCACAGTCGAGCGGTATAGAGAAAACCTGCTTCCAGCGGTGATTCTTATTCCGGGCGTGTCCGGGAACACAGGCCAGGGGATTGAAGAAGTGAAGAAGTCAGTGGAACAGGCAGTTGGATCAGACATTCTGTTCGGAGGAGTCTAGCAGAGTGAAGGAGGCGGCTTTTGGCCTCCAGTTGACAGAAAGGTGGGTGAGCCTTCCAATGAGCAAAGGTGTGATTAAAAAGGTAGCGGGCCCGCTGGTGATTGCAGAGGGGATGCGGGATGCCAATATGTACGATGTGGTCCGCGTCAGCAGCCAGCGTCTGATAGGCGAAATTATAGAGATTCACGGGGATCAGGCATATATCCAGGTTTATGAGGAGACCTCAGGACTGGGACCGGGAGAACCGGTGGAGTCCATGGATATGCCGCTGTCGGCAGAGCTGGGACCGGGACTGATTACCAGTATTTATGATGGAATCCAGCGTCCGCTGGACGATATCATGAAGGCCACAGGAAGCAATAACTTAAAACGCGGTGTGGAGGTGCCCTCCCTGAAACGGAATCTGAAATGGAATTTCGTCCCCACAGTAAAGGCCGGCGATACGGTAGAGGCCGGAGACATTATCGGAACGGTTCAGGAAACCATTGTAGTGGTTCACAAGATCATGGTTCCAAACGACGTAAAGGGAACTGTGAAAGAGATCAGAGGCGGAGAGTTCACTGTGGAGGAGACTGTGGCAGTTATCGCCACAGAGACAGGAGACAGAGAGCTGACGCTGATGCAGCGGTGGCCGGTGAGACAGGGACGCCCCTATAAGAAAAAGCTGCCGCCGGAGATGCCTCTGGTGACAGGGCAGAGAGTTATCGACGCCTTTTTCCCAATTGCCAAGGGCGGCGTGGCAGCAGTTCCAGGTCCCTTTGGAAGCGGAAAGACTGTGATTCAGCACCAGCTGGCCAAGTGGGCGGAGGCTGACATTGTCGTTTATATCGGCTGCGGCGAGCGTGGAAATGAGATGACAGACGTACTGAATGAATTCCCGGAGTTGAAGGATCCGAAGACAGGCCATTCCCTGATGCAGCGGACGGTGCTGATTGCGAATACCTCTGATATGCCGGTAGCGGCCAGAGAGGCGTCTATCTATACGGGCATTACCATTGCGGAATATTTCAGAGACATGGGTTACTCCGTAGCGCTGATGGCTGATTCCACTTCCCGGTGGGCGGAGGCCCTCAGAGAGATGTCCGGCCGTCTGGAGGAGATGCCCGGCGAGGAGGGATATCCCGCTTATCTGGGAAGCCGTCTGGCTCAGTTTTATGAGAGAGCCGGACATGTAGTATGCAATGGATCAGAGGGCAGGGAAGGCGCGCTGTCGGCCATCGGAGCCGTGTCCCCGCCAGGAGGCGATATTTCAGAGCCGGTATCTCAGGCGACTCTCCGTATTGTTAAGGTCTTCTGGGGACTGGATTCTTCCCTGGCCTATAAGAGACATTTCCCGGCCATCAACTGGCTGACCAGCTATTCCCTCTATGCGGACAGCATGGGAAAATGGTTTAACGAAAAGGTGTCTCCGGAGTGGATGACCTGCCGTCAGGGCATGATGAGCCTTCTCCAGGAGGAGGCGGAGCTGGAGGAAATCGTAAAGATGGTAGGTATGGATGCTCTGTCGCCCACAGACCGCCTGAAGATGGAGGCGGCCCGTTCCATCCGCGAGGACTTCCTGCACCAGAACTCCTTCCACGACGTGGATACCTACACTTCCCTGAGAAAGCAGTTTTTGATGATGAAGCTGGTTCTGGCCTTCTACGAGAAGTCAGAAAAGGCTCTGAAGGACGGAGCAGGAGTCCAGGGACTGATTAAGATGCCGGTCCGCGAAAAAATAGGCCGTTTTAAATATGTGCTGGATGAACAGATTGAGACAGAGTATGAAGCAGTGACTAAGGAGCTGGAAGCGGAAATAGCTGATGTGCTCAGAAGGGAGGACTTCTAAATGCCGAAAGAATACAGAACTATACAGGAAGTAGCCGGCCCTCTGATGCTGGTGAGAGGCGTTGAGAACGTCACCTACGACGAGTTGGGAGAGATTGAGCTGGCAAACGGCGAGACAAGGCGCTGCAAGGTGCTGGAGATCGATGGAGGAAACGCCCTGGTGCAGCTGTTTGAAAACTCTACGGGAATCAACCTGTCCAACAGCAAGGTACGTTTCCTGGGGAGAACCATGGAGCTGGGCGTATCTGAGGATATGCTGGGACGTGTGTTCGACGGTCTGGGCCGCCCCATTGACGGAGGACCGGAGATTCTGCCGGAGGAGAGAAGGGACATCAACGGACTTCCCATGAACCCGGCGGCCAGAAGCTATCCCCAGGAGTTTATCCAGACAGGAGTGTCTGCTATAGATGGACTGAACACGCTTGTAAGAGGGCAGAAACTGCCGATTTTCTCGGCTTCCGGCCTTCCTCATGCCAATCTGGCGGCACAGATTGCCAGACAGGCCAAGGTGCGGGGAACCGACGAGCCCTTTGCCGTTGTATTTGCGGCCATGGGAATTACCTTTGAGGAGGCCCATTTTTTTGAGGAGAGCTTTAAGGAGACGGGAGCTATCGACAGGACGGTGCTTTTTATCAATCTGGCTAACGATCCGGCGGTGGAGCGTATTGCCACCCCAAAGATGGCTCTGACGGCGGCAGAATATCTGGCTTTTGAGAAAAATATGCACGTTCTCGTTATCCTGACGGATATCACAAACTATGCAGACGCTCTGAGAGAAATTTCGGCAGCCCGAAAAGAGGTTCCGGGACGCCGCGGCTATCCGGGATATATGTATACAGATCTGGCTTCTATTTATGAGAGAGCTGGAAGACAGAACGGAAAGACCGGTTCCATCACCATGATTCCGATTCTGACTATGCCAGAGGATGATAAGACTCATCCGATCCCGGATTTGACAGGATATATCACAGAGGGGCAGATTATTTTAAGCAGGGATCTGTACAGAAAAGGTGTCATGCCGCCTATAGATGTGCTGCCCTCCCTGTCGCGTCTGAAGGATAAGGGAATCGGCGAGGGCAAGACAAGAGCGGATCACTCCAATACCATGAACCAGCTGTTTGCCGCTTACGCAAGAGGCAAGGAGGCCAAGGAGCTGATGGTCATTCTGGGAGAGGCGGCCTTATCGGATGTGGATTTAATCTACGCGAAATTTGCCGACGCCTTTGAAAAAGAATATGTTTCCCAGGGCTATGAGACAGACAGAAGCATTGAAGAGACGCTTAAAATCGGCTGGAAGCTTCTGTCTATTCTGCCCAGAAGCGAGTTAAAGAGAATTGACGATAAATTCCTGGATCTGTACTACGGAAAGGAATAGGGGAGGTGTGATGCATGGCTCAGGCTCAGGTAAACCCGACCAGAATGGAGCTTACAAGGCTTAAGAAAAAGCTGGCTACCGCTGTCAGGGGACATAAGCTTCTAAAGGATAAACGCGATGAGCTGATGCGCCAGTTCCTCGACCTGGTGAAGGAAAATATGGCCCTCAGACAGGAGGTGGAGGCGGGGATTAAAAGCGCCAACCTAAACTTTGTCATTGCCAAAGCAGGAATGAGCGGTCCGGCCTTAAACGCCGCCCTTATTGCTCCCAAGCAGGAGGTGTATCTGGAGGCGGAAAAGAAAAACGTGATGAGTGTGGATATTCCTGTGTTCAAATATAAAACCAGGACGGCGGATGAGAGTGATATTTATCCCTACGGCTTCGCCTTCACCTCCAGCGATCTGGACGGAGCGGTAAAGTCTCTCCAGGATGTGCTTCCCCGGATGTTAAAGCTGGCGGAGACAGAGAAATCCTGCCAGCTGATGGCCTCGGAGATAGAGAAGACCAGGCGCAGGGTAAATGCCCTGGAACATGTGATTATTCCGGAAACCCAGAGGAACATCAAGTATATTACCATGAAGCTGGATGAAAATGAGAGAAGCACGCAGATTCGCCTGATGAAGGTAAAGGATATGATGCTGGAAGAAGCCCACCACTACAGGGAGAAAGCATAGAATTTTTGAGAAAAAGGGGGAAGCTTTCTGCGCTTCGATTTGAAGCCGCTGGAAAGCTTCCCCCTTTTCTGGAGGCGCAGGTTTTTTTGTTCTGCTGAAAGATGCTGAAAACTTGCCTTCGTCCCTTTCTGCTATTTTACCTTCTGAACCACTCCTTCATAGTGTGTATTACCTGAACCAGCTCATCTTCAGTGATAATATAGGGAACCATAGCATACAGGTATTTCAGAAATGGCCGGCTGAATACGCCCCGCTCTCTGGCAAACTGCTGATATCCATTCAGAACGGAGGCGTCTTTTACTTCGATGCAGACGCAGCCTCCCATGATTCGGATTTCTTGGATTCTCTCGTCAGAAAAACCGTCCAGTTCTCTCCTGGTAATGGCTTCAATGCGGCGGATTTTGGACATGTAGTCCTGAGTTTCAAAAAGTTCAATGGATTTAAGAGCGGCGCTGCAGGCCAGAGCGTTGCCCATAAAGGTAGGACCGTGCATGAGGGCGTGTTCCGGATGTTCATCAAAAAAGCCTCGGAATACCTTTTCATTGGCAATGGTGGCGGCATGGCCGATATAGCCGCCTGTCAGCGCCTTTCCCAGTACCAGAATGTCCGGCAGAACCAGATCAGATACAAAACGGTTTCCTGTCCGTCCGAATCCTGTGGCAACCTCATCGAAAATCAGAAGAACTCCGTACTGATCGCACAGTTTTCTGGCCCGCTCTAAAAAGGAGATATCGTACATACGCATTCCGCCCGCACCTTGGAGGAGCGGTTCTGCGATAAAACAGTTCAGACGGCTGTGATATTGCTCAAAGGCCTGCTCCAGAGCGGAAATACTGGAAGGAATGTGAATTACATGGCGGCTGGGGCCGTAGGCCTTCAGGACAAAGTGATAGTCTTCATCATCTCCGGTTTCCATAGTTTTAAAGGTGTCGCCATGGTAAGCGTGTTCGAGAGCCAGAGTCATAGTTCGCTGCGTTTCCCCACGGTTCATGTAATATTGGAGAGCCATTTTCAGGGCAACTTCCACAGCTACGCTTCCTGAATCGGAAAAAAAGGAATAATTCAGATCACCAGGCAGAAATTCTTCCAGCTTACGGGCCAGCTTCTGAACCGGTTCATGAGTCAGTCCTCCTAACATTACATGGGAAAAACGTTGGACCTGATCGATGATGGCCTGGTTTAGTTCCGGGTGCTTGTAACCATGGATCACGCTCCACCATGAAGATACGGAATCAATCATTTTCCCATGGTCCGTGTATAAATAGACGCCCTCGGCATCAGTAATGGAAATCGGAGCAGCCATGGTTTTCATCTGTTCATAGGGATACCAAATCATTTTGTTTCCTCCTCGTACAGTTTTTTTAGCTTTTCAGCAGAAATTTTTAAATCTGTGTCTCCGTCCTGAACGCAGGCGATTACTTTTGTGCCTGTCACATACTCGCACATTTTTTTATTATCTTCATGCAGGATATTTCCCGGCTGATAATGATTAAAAATAATTCCTCTCAGAGGAATGTTCTGCTGTCTCATGAAGAACGCAGTCAGACCCACTTGGTTGATAGTTCCGAGGCCTGCGTCTGCCACCAGAAGACAGCCAAAGCCGCAGGAACGGATGATATCAGAAAGCCATATCTCCTGTCCGTCAAAGCGCAGAGGACAGAGTATACCTCCGGATCCTTCCAGGGTGACATATTCATAGCGGCTGCAGACAGAGTGAAAACCGTCTATGACAGCGTTAAGATCCACAGGATTGCCTTCCAGCTGGGAAGCCAGATGCGGAGAAACTGCAGCTTCGTAGACGAAAGGACACATTTCCTTTAATGGCTGGGAAATCCCGGAACATGTTTTTACCCACAGGGCGTCTCCGGGAATCAGGATGCTGTCTCTGCCTCGTTCGTTTCCGCTCATAGCTGCTTTATAGTAGGCGGCAGATATGCCGCTTTCCTGCAGCTTTTTTAAAATCAGGCCGGAAATGTAGGTTTTTCCCACATCAGTTCCTGTGCCAATGATAAATAGTGTTTTGCTCATGCTTAAATCTCCTTTGTCTGTTTAAACTACACCGCCTTTTACCAGAGGAATCAGTCGTTTTCCTAAAAAGACTCCTGCCAGGCAGAGAAGGATATCTCCTGGAACTGCCAGCAGAAAGCAGTATAGAAATAAGGGCCACAGGCCGATAGGGGTTCCGAGATAAAATCGGCTGATCAGATAGTAGTATGCCATGCCGCAGAGATACACGATCCCCAGGCCGGCAAAATTAGCAGTGAGAAGCCGTCTGCTTCCAGGATGCAGGGTATTTCCAGCCAGGATGCCGGTGACACAGGCACCTGCGGCAAAGCCAATAAGATAGCCAAAGCTGGGCTGAAGCAGATATCCGATGCCGCCGCCCTGGGCGAAGACAGGCAGTCCCATAAGTCCCAGAGCAATATAGAGAAGAACGGCTAAAGAACCTTTTTTCGGTCCCAGCAGAAGCCCTGCCATCATGGTAAATAAATATTGGAGTGTAAATGGAATAACTGGAATAGGAATTTTAATAAAGGCGCCTGCGGCAATTAAGGCCACAAACATGGCGCAGAAAATCATATCTCTTGTCTTTTCTTGTCTCAAAATTTGTCCTCCTGACTGAGTGATTCTGCATGCTGGAATCATGAACTGCGCAAGTTCAGCGTCCGCTTATCAGAGATGGCGTTCCCTGTATGCGGATGCTGCGTTCTTCCATGATAATATCATATCGACGCAAAATGTCAACTAAAAATTGCAATAGGTTTACAATTGAAAACAGGACCAGGGAGGATAGAATGCTGAGCTTGACAGAATACAGTTCTGACGCTAGCATCAGTGTATAAAGACATCAAAAAAGCTGGAAAGAAATCATACAGGGAGGAAATAGAATGATTCGGCATATGGAACTTGACGATATAGACGCTGTAGCAGATATTTGGCTTGATACAAACAGGACAGCTCACAGCTTTATTCCACCAGAGTATTGGGAAAATAATCTGGAAGCAGTGAAGGAGATGTTCCCCCAAGCGGAAGTTTACGTTTGGGAGGAACGTGGAGAGATCCAGGGATTTATTGGGCTTACTGGAGATTACATCGCAGGAATTTTTGTGAAAAATCAGGCTCAGGGAAGAGGAATCGGAACACAGCTTCTTCACAGAGCAAAGGCAGAAAGAAAGGAATTGAGTCTTCATGTATACAGGAAAAATGAGAGGGCAGCACATTTTTACCAGAGAGAAGGATTTGTGATTCGGAGCGGAGGGATAGATGAAAATACCGGGGAGGCAGAGTGCATGATGCGCTGGAGCAGGTGATTTCTTACATTTTTCTGTCATATTTACATTTTGTATACGTTTTCTTACTCCTTTATGAAGTCTATTGATTATTGTTGGAAAATTATCTATAATCTGCTCATAACATAGCAGAAACGAAATGTATTAAATATCAAAAAGGAGGGCTTCTATATGAGAAAACGTAATATAACTGGTTTATTATTTGCAGCAGCGCTTGTAATGGCGGGAAGCCAGATGGGTGTTCTGGAGTCGCAGGCCAGACCACACCACGGAGATGACTGGGACGATCGCTGGGAAGACCGCTGGGATGATGATGACGATGATGATCGTTGGGATGACGATGACGACGATGATCGCTGGGATGACGATGATGACGATGATCATGATGGAGAAGACAGGCCGGCAGTCGGCGGTTTCGTCAACGTAGTTTACGAGTGCAAGGAAGAGAACCATGTGTGGGCAAATGGAGAGATCTGGGCAGCAGGCCTTGTAGACGGAAAAGGCAATGTAAACTCCAGCGAACTGACAAACGTGCCGGAGGGCTATAAGCTGAAGGAAGTGGGAGATTTCTACTATGACGGCGGCTCAGAGCTTCGGATTCAGGTAGTGCCGAAGGAAGTAAAAGGCGGAATGGTCAACGTAGTTTACGAGTGCAAGGAAGAGAACCACGTGTGGGCAAATGGAGAGATCTGGGCAGCAGGCCTTGTGAATGGAAAAGGCAATGTAAACTCCAGC
>JAGZZT010000031.1 GCA_018377235.1 Clostridium sp. | reverse complement strand
ACTCTCCTTTTTTCTTTTTGAAGTTAATATTTTTCGAAATTCCTAACTGCATTACGTGGCTATTATACTTCGGATAAGGGAAAGTATGGAAAGGTAGATTATTGAAACTATCCATTGTATGTTTATACGCTTTTAAAGGCCGTTTTTATGGACTTTTCTTTTAGGGTGTATCCTTTTTGGGGATAATAGTTAAAAATTGATATTCAAGGCTTTCTGTACGTTTTACGGAAGAAAAAATAAAGATAAATGTCCTATTTATCGTTTCAGCCTATCATGTAAAATACCCCCTGCGGCATTTTGCCGACAGGAGGTATCCTTTACCATATTTCATTTTTTCAGAGAAGCAGAAGAGAGGTTCCGTCCAGCCGATAGACGATAGGTGTTTTAGTTATTTCGACTATTTGAGAAACATCCTCCTGCGCTGTACAGGCTTTTTTCATGCATGGCCTGATGTTATTCACCTTCCGGCTTATCTGGAATATATTCTACAATATCCTCAATTCTGCAGTCTAGTATCTGGCAGAATACTTCCAGCGTATGAGTGGACACATACATGTTTTTCTTTAAACGCCCAATCTGACCTGCGCTGATTCCATAATAACGAATCAGACGGTACTGAGTCATATGTCTTTTTTCCATGGTTTCCCATAATTTATCATATGTGATCATTCTTCCTCACCCTTTCTCTATCAATTAAATAACGAATTTCAAAACCTGTATATAACTCATAATTGGATAATATTTCCTAAAAAACGAGAATTTGTTTAAAATATATAAATTTATATTGCGTATCTAAGCTAAAAATATACATTTTGCCATATTTATTTAAAAATTTTAAGAGAAAATAGAAATATTAAATAGATTTATTGGACGTTTTTTTATATCCTACATTTCCTTAAAAGAAATTAAGCGAAGATTTTTATATTGCTCTGCGCACTGAGCTGCCTCCTTTGTAAATGAGTCTTTAGAGAAAACATAGAACCATTTTTCCGTCATGTAAAAGAGATTTCCCTGGAGCATTAAATCCCTTATCACATCGCTTCCCACAGGCGCATTCTGCCATTTACATTCTCCTAACAGAATTTTCTGTTCACTGAGAGCAACAATGTCTATTTCCTCCTGGCGCTTCTGAATAGGGTTATTTCCCCACCAGCGTCCACATTTTCCATACAGGAAGGGGGCGGATGAAATCATCTCAGGCTGATACAGATATTGCTGACAGATCTCCTCAAATACTAGTCCCATAAAATGGCTGATTTGAGGTTTTACCTGATTCATGTAGATATCAGAGCCGATTCCGCGGACAATTCCGCTGATATTAGGTCCTACAAAGCGATACCAGAATCGAAACATCTGATCCTGAAGGAGATAAATAGTTTTTCTGCTTCCCGGCTTTTCTGTAACAGGAATTTCTTTTTTCACAATACCAAGTTCCAAAAGAGAGAGAAGAAGATTGCTGGCAGCTCCAGTTTCAATTCCAGCCTTTCCAGCAATATCATTTAATCGGCTGCTGCCTCCTGCAATCGCTCCTATGATGGAGTTATAGGTGGATGGATCTCTAAGCTCCTGTTTCAACAGATTTGAGGGTTCTTCATACAAACGTCCGCTTTCATTGAAAAACAGCTCTATAATATTTTCATCCAGCGATAAATTTCCATTAATCCGGCTCAAATACTCAGGAATTCCTCCTGTAATACCATAAATAACTGCCTGTTCTTCCTTAGTAAATTCCGGACAAAGGTTTTTGGCTTCAAAAAAGGTAAACGGATGAACTTTAAACTGTGCTGTTCTGCGCCCGTAGAGTGGGCTTTTATATCCCAGAACTTGATGCTCCATAAAGCTCATAGAAGAACCGCATAAAATGAGAAAAAGCTGGCTGTTTTTCCACTTCTGGTCGATATGAGCCTGAATCAGGGAAGAAACTGCCTTATAGCTGGCGGCCAGGTATGGAAATTCATCAATTACCAAAATCAGACGTTCTTTTTCGCAGATACTGTCTATATAAGAAAAAAGTTCATCATAGCTTCCAAAGGATGGAGCTGCCAATCCCGGAAGCGATGTTTGAAATACAGCCTTGGAAAACAACTGAAGATTTTCCTGTTTTGCAGCCTCTGAGGCAACGAAGAAAATGGTTTTCTTATCTCTGCAAAACTCATTAATCAAAGTAGTTTTTCCTACCCGCCTTCGTCCATAAAACACAGCAAACTCAAACTGTCTGCTGGAATACATCGCTTCCAACTTGTCGAGTTCCCGTTTTCTTCCTACAAACATCTGAATCTCCTCCTTTTTACAATTCAAAAGCAAAATTCAAATTACTAATTTATATATTAGTAATTTTATTATAAGATATTTTGCTTCTATTTGTCAAGGAAGATATTGCAAAACAGAGCTTTTATATATAATAAAACAGGAGTACCACTCCTGCCATTATTATGACAGGTGTGATACTCCTGAAATCACCTTATGCTAATTAAGAAGTTTTAATTACTTATTCTGGTTAAGATAACGCCATCCCTCAACCTCTGGTGCTGTGTATGTGTACTGATCATCATCGTATAACTGGATGAACGGAATAGACACGATGGAATCCTCGCTCGGATCAAAGTTAGCGGACTTAATAATATCCTCAGCATCCTTGATTAACTCATCAGCGCTGTACTCTGTACCGTTCTCAAGCTTAACGGATTTAACCTTCTTGCCGTTGAACTGTACGTTAACATCCTCTTCTGCGATTCCCTTGTTCTCAAGATCGAACTTCTTGTTATCGCTCTTGGAGGACTGGATCTTACCCTTGTTGTTTACTAAGTAGATGTCTCCATCTAAGTAGTACAGTCTGTAGTCATCGTCAGCCTCAAGTCTCTTACCGTTGAAGTACAGGTAATTATCCTTCTCACCTGTGTAGCCCTGGCCGTTGCTTCCGTTCTTTGTATTGAAGTAGAATGTGTATGTATCGTCATCACACTCTACGTCAGAGATCTTGCCATCCTGCATGTAGCCGTTCTCATCGAAGTAGTAGAAGCCCTTGTCATCAGCCATGTACTGAAGACCTGTCTGCATCTGTCCCTTCTCGTTGAATGCAAAGTACTTCTTGCCCTTGGAGCTGTCTACTTTGATTCTTGCTACGTGAACAGGAGCGCCATCCTCATCGTATGTAGCGAAGTCGCTTCCGTCAGCATCAGCGTGCTCAGCCTCACCGTCATCGAAGAAGTACCAGTCTGTATCGCTGTCCTCGCCAACGTCCTCAGAACCGTCGATCTCGTACCAGCCGTCGCCTCTCCAGCCTTCCTCTACGATGTTGTAGTAGAGCATGTCATCGATTGTTGCGCTTCCTGCTGTAGCATTTCCATCAAGATGAGCATTTCCTGGTGTTCCAACATTTACTTTCTTGTTGTTGATCCACTCGTAAAGCATCTGGCCATGCTCGTTGAACATGTAGTAACGGCCATTTACTTTCTTCTTGCTGGAATCCTTGTACATCTTACCGCTGGATCCGAACCAGTACCAACCTTCGTCGTCGCACTCGTCCTCATCTGCACAGTCAAGGATCTGCTCCTCATCATCATCGTCATCAGCATCGCCTGGCTTCTCAAGCCATAACCACTGATTCTCTGCTCTCCAGCC
>JAGZZT010000020.1 GCA_018377235.1 Clostridium sp. | reverse complement strand
CAAGTACACGACCAGTTTCAAAAAAGACTACAAACGAGCCATAAAGCGTGGCTTGAAGATTGAGCTGCTGGAGCAGGTCGTAGCATTGCTGGCAATGGGAGAACCGCTGCCGGATAAGAACCGTGACCACGACCTGTCCGGCGATTGGGCAGGCCATCGGGAATGTCATATTCTCCCAGACTGGCTGCTTGTCTACCGCATAGAAGATGATGTACTGGTGCTGACGCTGGCCCGCACCGGCACACACAGCGACTTGTTTGGCAAATAAACACTCTGCCGCCGTATGGGGAAACCTGTGCGGCGGTTTTTCTGTATGCAAAAGGATGTCATGAAACGCGACACCCTTGAAGGGGTACACCAAACGCAGTATCCTTTATCGCTCCGGCTCCCGGCTGTGAGACTTGTTCTGATATTGTCAATATTAGTTGACACATTTCCCTCAAGGATATCACTGACTATGCCGCCATCTCCAAAGCCTCATAATACTTCCTGCGTTTTATCATAGGAGGAAGGCCTCCTTGTTTCCATTGCCAGTTCAAGGACGCTAAGATCGAAACAGTCGAAAATCGCAGATACATACAGTTTTCCATTGGACGCCGGGATCTCCGTGAGGTCTGTAATACATTAAAATCCAGAAAAGAGGCCTTCAGAAAGAAATAGAAGAATGCCTCTTTTCAGCAACGGCATTAAATCTAAAATGGCTGGTAAAAGTGGTTTAAATGACCAAATTTACCAGTTGTTTTATGGCATTTCAAAAAATATGCAGAAATAAAAACTGAAAAAGTGAGTGTGTCAAGAGATCCTTTTCTTCACACACTCGATATTCCACCTGAATATTCACCTGCTTTTTCCTGCGGAAGATTCCGTTTATAATGGCTGGAACGATACCTCTGGCAGTCATAGAAACGCTCATATTTTTCGGCACTGACTAATTCGCCGTTTTTCTTATTAAGCAGTACATTTAAAGTTCCTTTAAATCGCGCTTTATTAAGCCCTCATTTAGCTGTATAATCTTATCAGACATGATTCTATAGCCTCCTTTGATAGATTTGATTGTGGTGACTTAATTTTACTAAACGGCTATAAATCATATCTATTTTTATAAAATCGATTTTACGAAATTAATCATACATTATTTTGAACTGTAACCTGAAAAGTAATATGTGAAGGAGAAAAAATGATCCACAGAGAAGATATGCTGGAGCTGACCAGAAGGATGACACCTGCCCGTTCCTGCATAAGCCGGATAGCGGGAGCCTATTTTGATGAAGAGGGATATGTGGACGGAACTTTTAATACGAATTTTTTGAGGCTTTCAGCTTCAGAGAGGACAAAACAGCTGGCCTTGGCTAAGACAGTCCCATTTGCTGATACGAACGTACAGCTGAAAGACTGCAGAATCCCTGAAGCGTCCAGGCGTCCAGGCCGGCTCTGGCAGCTTTTGGATGGAATCTGCCAGTCGGAGATGAAAAATGACGGTCTCCTGGATCTGCTGTACGAGGTAATCGGCGAGCAGTATCAGCCAGGGTATCCTTATGCCTGCTTTTTGTTTTACGGCAGATATGATGTACCAGCAAAAGCCGGAGATAAAGAACAGCTGGAGGATTCGGAGGAGCTGTATGAATATCTTATCTTCACAGTGAGCCCTCTGGCTGGAGAATATGAGCCTGGAAAGGCGGAATTTGGATTTCTCTACCCTGCGTTTCGTGATAGGAGCGGAGACAGGGACTATGTCAATGTATTTGAGAGTACTCCGGAGAGACCTCACAGGGAACTGACAGAATGGCTTTTAAAGGGGTAAGCCTGTTCCTCCCGCTAAAGAAGCATAAAAATGTAAAATTGTATGAAAATCGTAAGAATTGCCTCTTGAGGAAAAACGGCAGGATCTGGTAGACTATAAGAGATATACTAGGCGAATTGATAAAAGGAGAATCAACATATGAAGAAAAAATTACCTCTGGCTGCTCTGGCAATGGCGGGAATTTTAGGCGCTTCTGTCTGGTTTCAGCCTTTTGCAGTCTATGCGGCTGTATGGGAAAAGTCGGGAAGCGGATACGAAATGCCAGACGGAACTTCTATAAAAGGAGTGCTGAAGCGGGGAATCGATGTGTCCCATTGGCAGCAGAACGTGGACTGGAATCAGGTGGCAGCAGACGATGTGGATTTTGTTATGCTGGGAACCAGGTATAAGGGAGAGGTGGATCCAAACTTCAGGACGAATGCTGACGCGGCGCATGCGGCAGGTGTAGAGCTGGGTGCTTATATTTATTCCTACGCCACCAGTGTGGAGATGGCAGAGCAGGAGGCAGATTTTATTCTCGATCTGGTGAAGGATTACCCCATTTCCTATCCCATTGCCTTTGACGCGGAGGATGCTGGAACCCTGGGAACCCTTCCGCCGGATCAGGTCAGCGCTATTATTAACGCCTTTTGCCGGAAGATTGAGGCTGCAGGCTACTATCCTATGGTATATGCCAATGAATACTGGCTGAACAACAAGATTGACAAATCTTCTCTGGACTACGATATCTGGGTAGCCCGCTATAATGTTATGTACACTTACGACAGTCCGGCTATCTGGCAGGCTACAAATACAGGCTCTGTTAATGGAATTGCAGGAAATGTGGATATTGATTTCCAGTTTAAGGATTATGCTTCCGTGATTCCAGCCAATACGTGGAGAGAAATTGGAGGAAAACGCTACTACTACCAGAACTATGTAATGCAGAAAAACAGCTGGATCAATGATGGAAACGGCTGGTATTATATGGACGAATCCGGAAGTCCATCTGTCGGCTGGAAGAATCTGGAGGATGGAGTTTACTATCTGGCACAGGATGGAAAGATGCAGACCGGCTGGAAGGAACTTGACGGTTCCTGGTACTATTTTAAGGATTCGGGCCGTATGGCTGTAAACTGGCAGCAGGTGGATGGAACCTGGTATTACCTGGGTGCAGACGGAAAGAGGCGCGCCGGCTGGCAGGATATCGATGGAGGACGCTACTATCTTGGTACGGACGGCAGAATGGCGTCTGGCTGGCAGAAGCTTGACGAGTCCTGGTATTATCTGGGAAGCGATGGAAAGATGCGGACTGGCTGGCAGGATATTGACGGAAAACGCTACTACCTGGGCACAGACGGCAGGATGGAGACAGGCTGGAAACAGATGGATGGCCACACCTATTACTTAAACAGCGATGGAAGTATGGCTGCAGGCTGGAAGCAGTCAGGAGATACCTGGTATTACATGAATGGAGAAGGCCATATGCAGACTGGCTGGATTGAGGTGGACGGAGCTCTTTACTACCTGAATGATTCCGGAGCTATGGCGGCCAATGCAGTTCTTGAGCGAAATGGAGTGAAATACCAGGCAGCGTCAAACGGTGTCTGCACAGAGATTCCAGCTGAGAATGCGGCGGAAGGACAGGCAGGAGCAGAGAGCAGTCAGAATGCAGGAGGCCAGAGCTCACAGACCCAGAGTCCTCAGAATAGCGGAAGCGGCCCGGCAGGTCCGGCGTCTGACACACAGTAGAAGCCTTTGTCCTAAAAGCGCAGAGAGAGAGTAAATTAAAAAACTGTACAGAAAAGGAAGTGTTTCAGCTCGTTATTAAGCTGAGACACTTCCTTTTATCCAAACTCAGGCTTTACGCCTCGTTTTCTTTTGCAGCCTTCTTTGCATCCGGCAGCTTTTTCACCAGAACAGATTCGATTCTGTGGTTTGTAATTTTTTCCACGTGGAGGGAAAGACCATACAGCTCTGCATCGACGGTGGTTCCGTCTTTGGGAATAGTTCTGAGACAGCTTAAGACCATACCTCCGATGGTATCATACTCCTCTTTGTCAGGAAGAGTAACGCCCATTTGTTCCGCTGCTTCCTCTACAGGTGTGTCTCCAGGAAATCTCCAGAGATTTTCATCTACTTTTTCAATTTTCGGTTCCATCACTGGGTCAAATTCATCGTAAATATTTCCCACAATCTCTTCCAGAAGATCCTCCAGAGTAATCAGCCCGGACAGATTTCCATACTCGTCCACTACAATCGCCATGTGAACCTTCTTTGTCTGCATATCCCGGAAAAGATCATCGGCATGGATGGATTCCGGTACAAAGTAAGCATCGTGCAGAAGCTGGTCAAGGGACTTTGGCTGGGGGGCAGTAAGATTCAGGAGATATTCTCTTGTGTAGAGAACTCCCCGGATATCCTCGCGATCCTTTGTGTAGACGGGGAGACGGGACAGGCCGGATTCCCGGATAATACTGATAATCTCCTGATCGGTGGAATGTTCGTCCAGGCTGATGATATCGGCTTCTCTCGTCATGGAGGAAAGGATAGAGGTATCTCTGAAATCAAATACATTCTGAATCCACTCCGTCTCGTCCTCGTCTATAGCGCCTTTTTCCTTTCCCAGTTCAATCATCATGCGAAGCTCTTCTTCTGTAAGATTTTCTTCCTCTGCTTCCGCCTTCATTCCCAGCAGACGCAGTACCAGGTTCGTGGAAAAAGCCAGAAAGGCGATCACAGGTTTTGCCAGAAAAGCGATGGCAGTTACGATCCGGCAGGAAAATCTGGCGATCTCATAGGGCTTCTGCATGGCTGCCCGTTTAGGAACCAGCTCCCCAAAAATCAGGGTAAAGTAGGAGAGGATCAGGGTAATGAAAATGACGGACACAGTATTCAGGGCCGCCGGAGAGAAAACCTGAATCCCCAGAATGTCATAAATCCAGTGAGTCAAGGGATCCGAAAAATTCTCGGCGGCAAAGGCGCTGCCCAGAAAACCGGCCAGGGTAATTCCAATCTGTATGGTAGAGAGAAAGCCGGATGGCTCTTCCGCCATGGCTAAGAGACGTCCAGCTGTCCGGTCGCCTGATTCCTGAAGTTTTTTCAGTTTAGCGTGATTGAGAGAAATGACTGCGATTTCAGTTGCTGCAAAAAATGCGTTGAGAAAGATGAGACCTGCCTGTATCAGCAATAGTCCAGGTAAATTGTCCACAAATAATACTCCTTTTTATTTTGATAACTGGTTTCCGGAAGAGTGAAACAGAAGTCCGGAGCATCGGTTCTGGCCGGACGACACAGGTATTCTACTAAAAAGTTTTAAGAATTGCAATCAGGAAGGATTAAGCTTAACGAAGACTTAGCAGAACAGCTCATGGGGAGGCAGCTGGGCCTGGAAACGCAGAGGAAGACAAAGTAAAAGCATAAAATTTCAGAAAAAAACAAAAAAATAGCTGCAAATCACGTTAAAATCTTGTCATTATATTGACGAAACAGCATTTCAATAGTATTCTTATTTTATTATATAAATGCAGGTTGTTATACCGAACTTGCATTTTTTTGTTTTACAGATATAGCTGTAAAACAAATACTCCGTGGAAAGATTAAGATTCCGCAGGTTCCGCGGGGCGAAGCAATTACTTAAGGGAGGAAAAAGTGATGAATGAATTGGTATGGCTGGCGCCGATAGCGGCAGCAGCAGCGCTGGTATTTGCGCTGATTCTGGCGTCAGGCGTGAAAAAGCAGTCGCCGGGAGACGACAGAATGAAAGAGATTTCCGGCGCAATCAAGGAAGGCGCTCAGGCCTTCTTAAAGGCTGAGTACAAAATCCTTGTACTGTTTGTCCTGGTTCTGTTTGTTGTCATCGGACTGGGAATCGGAAACTGGATTACAGCAGTGTGCTTCTTAGTGGGAGCTGCATTTTCTACTATGGCTGGATATTTCGGCATGCAGGTGGCCACAGACGCAAACGTGCGCACGGCAAACGGAGCAAAAGAGGGCGGCATGGGCAAGGCTCTCGGAATCGCCTACAAGGGCGGCGCTGTTATGGGAATGTGCGTAGTAGGCCTTGGCCTTCTTGGAGTCAGTGTAATTTATCTTTTTACAGGTGATGTAAATGTGCTGACAGGTTACAGCCTGGGAGCATCTTCCATCGCATTATTTGCCCGTGTAGGAGGCGGAATCTACACAAAGGCGGCAGATGTAGGCGCAGATCTGGTAGGTAAGGTAGAGGTTGGAATTCCGGAAGACGATCCAAGAAACCCGGCAGTTATTGCTGACAACGTAGGAGATAACGTAGGAGACGTAGCTGGTATGGGAGCCGACTTATTTGAGTCTTATGTAGGCTCTCTGGTATCTGCTGTTACTCTGGGAGTTGTGGCATATCAGGTGGAGGGAGCGTTCTTCCCGCTGGTTCTGGCAGGAATCGGAATTATCGCATCCATGATTGGAACTTTCTTCGTAAAGGGAAAAGAGGGAACTGATCCTCAGAAATCCTTAAATCTTGGAAGCTATGTAGCTTATGCTATTGTAATTGCGGCATCTTTAGTCCTGAGCAACATGTTCTTCGGCCGTATGCACGAGGCTGCTGCAATTATCTCCGGACTTGCAGTAGGATTTATCATTGGACAGGCGACAGAGATTTACACCTCTGACAAGTACAATTCTGTTAAGAAGATTGCAGAGCAGTCTGAGACAGGATCTGCTACTAACATTATTTCCGGACTTGCAGTAGGAATGAAATCTACAGTCGTTCCGATTCTCTTTATTGCCATCGGCATCATTATCGCGTATTCCACAGCTGGACTTTATGGAATCGCTCTGGCGGCAGTCGGAATGCTGGCTACGACAGGAAGCACTATTGCGGTAGACGCCTACGGTCCAATCGCAGACAATGCAGGCGGTATCGCAGAGATGTCTGGTCTGGATGAGAGCGTAAGAAATATTACTGACAAGTTAGACAGTGTAGGCAACACAACAGCAGCAATTGGAAAAGGTTTTGCCATCGGTTCTGCTGCTCTGACAGCTCTGGCTCTTTTCGTATCTTATGCACAGGCAGTTAATTTGACAACAATTGATATTTTGAATCCGAAGGTTATCATTGGACTTTTCATTGGCGGTATGCTTCCATTCCTGTTCTCTGCGATTACTATGGAGTCTGTTTCCAAGGCAGCTTACAAGATGATTGAAGAGGTAAGACGTCAGTTCCGCCAGGATCCAGGTATCTTAAAGGGAGAGAGCCGTCCTGACTATACTTCCTGCGTAGGTATTTCTACTACAGCAGCTCTTCACGAGATGTTAGTTCCAGGTCTGATTTCCGTAGTTGTTCCGATTGCCATGGGCCTTCTTTTAGGAACAGACGCTCTGGGCGGTCTGTTGGCAGGTTCTCTGGTAACAGGCGTTCTGATGGCTATCTTTATGGCCAATGCAGGCGGCGCATGGGATAATGCGAAGAAGTACATTGAAAGCGGAACTCACGGCGGAAAGGGAAGCGATTCCCATAAGGCAGCCGTAGTCGGAGATACAGTCGGTGATCCGTTTAAGGATACCTCTGGTCCGTCTATCAATATTTTAATCAAGCTGATGACAATTGTGTCACTTGTATTTGCACCGCTGTTCCTTTCTATTGGAACTATTTTCTAAGAGGCAAAAAATCCCCGATCACAGCAGTGACCGGGGATTTTTTATACTAAATTTTTGCCGTCTCCTGGATACTGACACTATTTCTTCCTATTATAAGAAATCTGCAGAAATGGCGGAAGGCCTGGATCTTGGCGTGAAATGTATACTGCACCGCCTATATGTGCGGTATCTCTACTCCATTCCCAGTGCGTGGTAAGATTCTTTTAGAACTTCACAGGAACTGTTAAGTTTTTCCAGCTCATGTTCCTCCAAAGAAAGGGGAAGCACACGCTGAATGCCATTCTGGTTGATGATGCAGGGAACTCCTACGAAGACGCCATTTTGTCCGTACTCGCCCCTCAGCATAGCAGAGACAGTCATCACGCTGTTTTCATTGCCCAGTACAGCCTTTGTAATTCTTGTGAGAGCCATTCCGATGCCGTAGTAGGTGGCGTTTTTGGCCTCGATGATTTTATAGGCAGCGGTTCGGACCTCCTCGGAAATCTTTTCCAGATCCTGCTCACAGATAGAGCCGTGGGATTCTTTCACCAGCTCCCGGATTGATTTCGTAGCCACCATGGCCTGGCTCCA
This sequence comes from Clostridium sp., assembly GCA_018377235.1. Taxonomy (GTDB): domain Bacteria; phylum Bacillota; class Clostridia; order Lachnospirales; family Lachnospiraceae; genus Otoolea. Next base: position 32,766 of record JAGZZT010000020.1, on the reverse strand, counting down.
CGGAACGAATTCAGAGTCGCCGTGCTCTCCAATCACATAGGCGTGGACGTTTCTCGGATCCACTTTCAGATAGTCTCCCACCAGATAGCGGAGGCGGGCAGTATCGAGAGTGGTTCCTGTTCCCAGAACCCGTCTTGGATTAAATCCTGAGAGCGTGCAGGTGATTTTTGTCATAATATCTACAGGATTGGTGGCAACCAGGAAAATACCGTTAAAGCCGGATGCGGTAACAGGCTCGATAATAGACTGGAACACTTCTGTATTTCTTTTTAAAAGATCCAGCCGTGTCTCTCCGGACTTCTGGGCGACTCCTGCGCATATAACTACAATATCAGCGTCCGTGCAGTCATCATAGCTTCCGGCATAGATTTTCATATTAGAGCTGGAAAAGGCCAGACCGTGATTCAGATCCATGGCTTCTCCCATAGCTCTTTTTTTATTTACATCAATCAGCACCAGCTCATCGCAGACATTCTGGTTTAACAGAGAATAGGCGTAGCTCATTCCTACCATTCCGGTGCCGATCAGAGCAATTTTTCGATTATCATGTCTCATCATAAAAGAAGTCCTCCTGTGTTTGGTGTATAAGCTTACAGATGATGAGGTAGTTTTAACTAACCCTCTATTGTTAATAATATCACAATTATTCTGAATTGAAAAGAGGGAAATCCATTCCCAAATAAGAGAAGCTTTTGGTTTTGCGATGATGAAGGATAAAAGCTGGGTGAACAGAGCGTTTCTGGCTGTGCTGTCCATTGTACACTGACACTAGCATTTCCGTAAAATAAAGATTTATACTTTGAAAATCCCTTTTCCTTCCGTAAAAAATATGGTATGATAAAATATCATTATATATGAACAAGAAGAATAACGGAGGAAATGAGATGGAAGAAAACACAAAGACAGTGACAGAAACGGAGGAGAAAGAGGCCGTTTCTAAAAATTTTATCGAGAGAGAGATTGAGAAAGATTTGGCTGAAGGTGTTTACAACCATGTCCAGACCAGATTTCCACCGGAACCGAACGGATACCTTCACATTGGACACGCCAAGTCCATTATCCTGAATTCCGGACTGGCAGAGGAATACCATGGCAAATTCAACCTGCGCTTCGATGACACAAACCCCACGAAGGAGAAAACAGAATTTGTCCAGTCCATTATTGAGGATGTAAAGTGGCTGGGAGCAGACTTTGAGGACAGACTCTTTTTTGCTTCTGACTACTTTGAGAAGATGTATGAGTGCGCAGTTCTTCTTATTAAAAAGGGCAAGGCTTTTGTCTGTGATTTAAGCGCAGAGCAGATCCGTGAATACCGTGGTGATTTTAATACCCCTGGAAAAGAGAGTCCCTACAGAAACAGAAGTATAGAGGAGAACCTTGAGCTGTTTGAGAACATGAAGAACGGCGTGTATAAGGATGGGGAAAAGGTACTTCGCGCTAAGATTGATATGGCGTCTCCAAATATCAATATGAGAGATCCAGTTATCTACCGGGTGGCTCATATGACTCATCACAACACAGGAGATAAGTGGTGCATTTATCCTATGTACGATTTTGCACATCCGATTGAGGATGCGATTGAGCACATTACACATTCTATCTGTACGCTGGAGTTTGAGGATCACCGTCCGCTGTATGACTGGGTGGTGAGAGAGTGCGAGTTCGAGAATCCGCCACGTCAGATTGAGTTTGCCAAGATGTACCTGACCAATGTCATTACAGGAAAGAGATACATTAAGAAACTGGTGGAAGATAAGATTGTAGACGGATGGGATGACCCGCGTCTTGTCTCTATTGCAGCTCTCAGAAGAAGAGGATTTACACCGGAATCTATCCGGAAATTTGTAGAACTGGCAGGTGTCTCCAAAGCAGACAGTTCCATCGACTACGCCATGTTAGAGTATTGCGTGAGAGAGGATCTGAAGTTAAAGAAGGCCAGAGTGATGGCTGTCTTAGATCCGGTGAAGCTGGTAATTGACAATTATCCTGAGGGCCAGATGGAGGAGCTGACTGCTCCATGCAACCTGGAAAATCCAGAGCTGGGCGACAGAGTGATTCCATTTGGAAAAGAGCTTTACATTGAGCGGGAAGACTTTATGGAGGAGCCTCCGAAAAAATATTTCCGCCTCTTCCCAGGCAATGAGGTTCGCCTGATGAACGCTTATTTTGTTACCTGCACTGGCTGTGAGAAGGATGAGAACGGTAATGTGACAACAGTTCACTGTACCTACGATCCTGAGACAAAGGGAGGAAACGCACCTGACGGCAGAAAAGTAAAGGGAACCATTCACTGGGTAGCCAGAGAAACGGCAGTTCAGGCAGAGTGCCGCCTTTACGAAAACCTGGTAGATGAGGAGAAGGGCAAGCTGAATGCAGACGGAACCCTGAATCTGAATCCCAACTCCCTGACTGTCTTAAAGGAATGCTATGTGGAGCCATCCTTAAAGGATGCCAGGGCTTACGACAGTTTCCAGTTTGTGAGAAACGGTTATTTCTGCGTAGACTGCAGAGACAGTGAGCCGGAGCACCCGGTATTTAACCGTATTGTATCACTGAAGAGCTCATTCAAGATTACAAAATAGAAGAATAGCAGAAAAATAATATAAAAGGCCGGAGATAAAGGAGCAGAAAATGCCTTCGTTTCCGGCTTTTTATATAGTTTACCAGTTTAATCTGGCAAAACAAAAGAAGGGTGTGTTTTCTTTGTCAAGGAAAAAGAAGAGAGAAATATGGGTTTTTGTGCAATTTTTATGAAACCATCCGTTGACATTTCAGAAGGCCGCTGTTATAATTTAATTAAACAGAGCTTGTTGTAAGAGCTTTGTTTGCATATGAGTTAGTAGGGGTAATAGTTCCCCGATTTTTTATGCTTCCAAAATGGAACGCATTCCATAATGCGGAATGCAAGGTGAATAAATTTTATTTCTACAATTTTTCACAAAGAAATGCGGAGCTAATTCAAAATTAAAAAAGGAGGTGCTAAGGAATATGTGGACTCAGTCAACCATGAGCATTCCAGAGTCAGTTGTTATATCTGTTCTGGGAATTTCAGTTGTTTTTATCACTCTGATTGTACTTGCCCTGGCCATTGTCATCATTTCCAAGATTCTGCGCGTAATTATCAAGGATGAGGTGAAGCCAGCCGCTGCTCCGGTTCAGCCGGCAGTTTCAGATGAGGCAGACAAGGAGACACTCGCGGTACTTATGGCTACCATTGGAGTAGACCTGAATTTATCGCCGGAAGAGTTTAAAATTGTGGACGTAAAAGAAATCAGATAATGTCCGCTATTGGGAATGAAAGGAAGGTTTAGTAAATGAAATACACAGCCACACTTAACGGAAAACAGTATGAAGTAGAGCTTGAAAGAGTAGATGATTACAGCCCGATTCCGCGTTACGGCGAGGCAGCACCAGCCCCGGCAGCAGCACCAGCCCCGGCGGCAGCTCCTGCGCCAGCAGCAGCACCGGCACCGGCAGCAGCACCTGCAGCAGGAAGCACAAATGTAGAGGCTCCAATGCCAGGAAAGATTCTTGACATTAAAGTGGCAGCAGGACAGGCAGTATCCTACGGACAGGTTCTTCTGACCATGGAAGCTATGAAGATGGAGACAGAGATTGTAGCTCCGGCAGACGGAACAGTCGCTTCTATCCTTGTTAAGAATGGTGATATGGTTGAGACAGGAACAGCTCTTGTAGCGCTGAATTAGTGAACGCAATTCTCAAGTGAAAGGATGAAAAAGTAATTATGAAATATGTAGCTACAATCAATGGAAAAAGATACGAAGTTGAGGTAGAGAAAGTTGACGCGTACAAATCCCTGGATCGTAACGGCGTAGCAGCTCCGAAAGCTCCGGTACTTGCAGCATCTGCTCCTAGAGCAGCAGCACCAGCGCCAGCACCGGCACCGGCAGCAGCTCCTGCGCCAGCAGCAGCACCGGCTCCGGCAGCAGCTCCGGCTCCAGCTCCAGCAGCAGGCGGAACTACAGTAGAGGCTCCGATGCCAGGAAAGGTTCTTTCCGTAAAAGCGGCAGTAGGACAGGCTGTGAAATTCGGCGAGCCGTTAGTGATCATGGAAGCTATGAAGATGGAAACAGAGATCGTTGCACCGGCAGACGGAACTGTCAGCCAGATCCTTGTAAGTACAGGTGATGCTGTAGATACTGGAGCTGCAATGGTCATCCTGAACTAGGAGGTACGTGATGAACTTTTTCTCAATTTTAGGGGAATTACTGGCACAGTCCGGTTTCGCTGCACTGACATGGCGTAACTGCGTAATGTTCCTGATTTCCTTTATCCTGTTATATATGGCAATTAAGAAGCAGTATGAGCCGCTTCTTCTTCTGCCTATCGCATTTGGTATGTTCCTTGCAAATCTGCCTCTGGCAGACCTGATGAAGGAGGCAGAGCCTTGGTATACACAGGGTGTTCTGCGTATCATTTACATGGGAGTTAAGTCCAGTCTCTTCCCATGCCTGATTTTCATGGCAGTAGGTGCAATGACTGACTTTGGTCCGCTGATTGCAAACCCGGTCAGCCTTCTGCTTGGTGCTGCTGCTCAGCTGGGTATTTACATTGCGTTTATGCTTGCTAACGCAACAGGCCTTTTCACAGTAGGCGAGGCAGCAGCCATTGGTATTATCGGTGGAGCAGACGGCCCGACTGCTATTTATGTAGCTAATAACCTGGCACCGGATCTGGTAGCCCCGATTGCTGTTGCTGCTTATTCCTATATGGCTCTGATTCCTATGATTCAGCCGCCGATTATGAAGCTCTTAACAACAAAGAAAGAGCGTGCTACTGCTATGAAGCAGCTGCGCAAGGTAAGCAAGGTAGAAAAGATTGTATTCCCAGTATTCGTTGTACTGTTCTGCTCCCTGCTGCTTCCATCCGTTGCACCGCTTCTTGGTATGCTGATGCTTGGAAACCTGTTCCGTGAGTCTGGAGTAGTAGAGCGTCTTTCTGACACAGCTCAGAATGCACTGTGCAATATCGTAACTATCATGCTCGGTACAACAGTAGGAGCAACTGCAAACGGTGAGATTTTCCTTCGTCCGCAGACAATCGCTATTGTAGTCATGGGTCTGATTGCATTCTGCTTCGCTACAGTAGGCGGTGTGCTTTTAGGAAAACTGCTCTATATTGTAACAGGTGGAAAGATCAATCCTCTGATTGGTTCTGCTGGTGTGTCTGCCGTTCCGATGGCAGCTCGTGTATCCCAGACGGTAGGTTCCAAAGAGAACCCAACAAACTTCCTGTTAATGCATGCTATGGGACCAAACGTAGCCGGTGTTATCGGCTCTGCAGTTGCAGCTGGTTTCTTCATGCTGATTTTTGGCTAGGAAGTTCCATACGAAAGATGACGTTCAGGACGGCGCAAATTTTGCGCGTCGGCCTGGGCGGTTATCTATATAAAAGGTAACAATGGTGTTTACCAAAAAATTATAAAGGAGGCTTTATTGTGGCTAATAAAGTAATGACATTACAAGAGGCAGTTGCAAAGTATGTTGAAGATGGCGACGCTATCTCCTTCGGTGGCTTTACAACAAACAAGAAACCGATGGCTGCTATCCGTGAGATCCTTCGCCAGGGTAAGAAAGACTTCATCGCATATGCAGGTCCGGCAGGATCCGACTGGGATATGCTGATTGGAGAGGATCGCGTGAAAGCGTATATCAACTGCTATACCGCTGACTCCGGTGTTACTAATGTTTCCCGTCGCTTCCGTAAAAAAATCGAGGCTGGCGAGTTAATCTATGAGGATTACTCTCAGGATGCTATTATGTACATGCTTCACGCATCTTCCTTAGGACTTCCGTTCTTACCAGTACGTTTCATGATTGGTTCTGGTCTGGTTGATGAGTGGGGGATTACAAAAGAAGTTCGTCAGACTATCGACAAGCTGCCAAACGACAAATTTGTGTACATGGATAACCCATTCAACCCAGGAGAGAAGACTGTATGCCTTCCTGTTCCGAAGCTGGATACAGCAGTTATCCACGTTCAGAAGGCATCTCCAGACGGAACATGCATCCTGCTGGGCGATGAGTTCCACGATGTAGATATCGCCTGCGCTGCAAAGAAGGTTATCGTTACCTGCGAGGAGTTAGTAAGCAACGAGGTAATCCGCCGCGATCCGACTCTGACAAAGATCCCTTGCTTCGCAGTTGACGCTGTCTGCGTTGCTCCTTACGGCGCATACCCGACACAGTGCTACGGCTACTATGATTATGACAACGCTTTCCTGAAAGCATACGGCGCAGCCAGCAAGACAGAGGAAGATTTCAAGGCATTCTTAAACGAGTACGTTTATGATGTAAAGGATCACGAAGAGTTCCTTGAGAAGATCGGTGTAAATCGTCTCCTTAAGTTAAAAGTATCTGATGGCTTTGGATATGCGACAGATGTAAGCAAGGAGGATTAATCATGGCTGACTACACAAAGTATACAAATAAAGAGATGCAGGCTATTACGCTTGCACAGCAGATCACAGATGACAATATTGCAATCGTAGGTACTGGTCTTCCGTTAATCGGTGCTTCCGTTGCAAAGCGTTTATTTGCTCCTAAATGCAACCTGATCGTTGAGTCTGGTCTGATGGACTGCTCCCCGATCGAGGTTCCGCGTTCTGTAGGAGATCTTCGTTTCATGGCTCACTGCGGATGCCAGTGGCCGAACATCCGTTTCATCGGATTTGAGACAAACGACTGGTTACATGACAACGATCGTATCGTAGCTTTCATCGGCGGCGCTCAGATCGATCCATACGGAAACGTAAACTCCACATGTATCGGTGACTACCATGCACCGAAGACACGTTTTACAGGTTCCGGCGGTGCTAATGCAATCGCTACATTCAACAACACAATCATCATGATTCAGCATGAGAAGAGAAGATTCATGCAGAAGATTGATTATGTTACAAGCCCAGGCTGGATTGACGGACCTGGCGGACGTGAGAAACTCGGCCTTCCGGGCAATCGCGGACCTTTAGCGGTTGTTACAGACCGCGGTATCTTAAAGTTCGATGAAGAGACAAAGAGAATGTACCTTGCAGGTTACTATGAGACATCTTCACCGGAAGATATCATCGAGAATACAGGCTTTGATCTGGACGTATCCAGAGCAGTGAAGTTAGATCCTCCGTCTCCGGAAGTAATCAAGATGATCCGTGAGGAGATCGACCCAGGCCAGGCATTTATCCAGGTTCCGAAGGAGGAGCCAGAGGCAAAATAAGCCGGGTTCTGCATGAAAAGAGAAGAAAGGGGCGTGTCGCCAGGCACACCCCTTTCAAAAACAAATCTAATATAGAAGCTGAAGTTGAAATAATTTGAAAAGAATAGGAGATTCAACATGAATATGTATTCTATGCCTGGATATTTCCAGAATATGCCTACCATTGGCAAGAGCCTGGTAAACCAGAATCCAGAGAATGAAGAGAGCTTAAAGGCTGTTGAGCAGGACATTCACGAGTCTATCGAGAAGGTTCTGGCAGCTGGTATCACTTCTGAGGAGAAGTTAAACGAGCGCGGACAGTTATCTGCTATGCAGCGTATCAACGCTTTAATCGATGCAGGAACATGGTGTCCGTTAAACAGCCTCTTTAATCCTGAGGACAACCGTTTCGGTACAACTAACATTGTAAACGGTCTTGGACGTGTAGACGGCAAGTGGGTTTACATCGTTGCATCTGACAACAAGAAGATGGCAGGAGCATGGGTTCCAGGACAGGCAGAGAACCTTCTGCGTGCTTCTGATACAGCTAAAATGCTCCACCTTCCGTTAGTATACCTGTTAAACTGCTCCGGCGTTGAGTTCCCGAACCAGGATAAGGTATACCCGAACAGACGCGGCGGCGGTACTCCATTCTTCCGAAACTCCGAGTTAAACCAGTTAGGCGTTCCGGTAATCGTAGGTATCTACGGAACAAACCCGGCAGGCGGCGGATACCACAGTATTTCTCCAACTGTTCTGATTGCACATCAGGATGCTAACATGGCAGTCGGAGGTGCTGGAATCCTCTCTGGTATGAATCCGAAGGGCTTCATCGATGAGGAGACAGCTGAGGGTATCATTGCAGCTCAGATCGAGAACAGCAAGCAGCATATTCCGGCCCCAGGTTCTGTGCCGATTCACTACGATGAGACAGGCTTCTTCCGTGAGGTTTATGAGAACGATTTAGGCGTAATTGATGGAATCAAGAAGTACATCAGCTACCTTCCGGCTTACAATCTGGAGTTCTTCCGTGTTGATACACCAAAGGCTCCTCAGTTCCCGGCAGAGGATCTCTACAGCATCGTTCCGATGAATCAGAAGCGTCCGTATGATATGTACGAGGTTATCGCACGTCTCTTCGATAACAGTGAGTTCGCTGAGTACAAGAAGGGATACGGCCCGGAGATGATTACAGGTCTGGCAAAGGTGAACGGCCTTTTAGTAGGTGTAGTTGCCAATGTTCAGGGTCTTCTGATGAACTATCCGGAGTACAAGCAGAATTCTGTAGGTATCGGCGGAAAGCTCTATCGTCAGGGCTTAATCAAGATGAACGAGTTCGTGACACTGTGCGCACGTGACAGAATCCCGTTAATCTGGTTACAGGATACAACAGGTATCGATGTAGGCGATGAGGCAGAGAAGGCTGAGTTACTTGGTCTTGGACAGTCCTTAATCTACTCCATTGAGAACTCCAAGCTTCCGTCCTTAGAGGTTACTATCCGTAAGGCCAGCGCTGCTGCTCATTATGTTCTGGGCGGACCGCAGGGCAACAATACAAACGTATTCTCCTTAGGAACAGGCGCTTGCGAGTACTACGTAATGCCAGGTGAGACAGCTGCAAACGCTATGTACTCCAGAAAGCTTGTAAAAGCTAAGAAGGCAGGCGAGCCGCTTCAGCCAATCATTGACAAGATGAACGATATGATCAACATGTATACAGAGAAGTCCCGTCCGAAGTACTGCACAAAGACAGGTATGGTAGACGAGATTGTAGACATGACAGATATCCGTCCGTACATCCAGGCCTTCACAGAGGCTGCTTACCAGAATCCACAGTCTATCTGCCCATTCCATCAGATGATCACACCAAGGGCAATCCGTGAATTCGAGACATTTAAGAAGTAATAAAACACAACGAAACGTACAATAAATTAGCCTGAACAGGGCGCATAAATGATAGTGATAGCATGATAGAGTCGGGTAAAGGAACTGGAAACCTTTACCTGACTTATCGTGGTTATGGCTCTTTATGTGTTTTTTAGGAAAAAAAGAACAGTATAAACAATTAAACATTACTGTTATATGAATAGTTTTATGCAGTTCTACTAAATAGTTTTGGCTTTTTCACAGTACATATGGTATACTTAAAATGATGTGAGGAGATGAGCAGGGCAGTCTAACCGTTCGAACTCCTTCTACATTTGGAGGTCATTATGGCAATTTACACAATGGGTATTGACGTAGGCTCTACTGCGTCTAAATGCATTATTTTAAAAGACGGAACAGAAATCGTAGGAAAATCTCTGGTGGATGTGGGTACTGGAACAAGCGGTCCGGCCCGCGCTATCGAGGAAGTCCTGGCAGATGCGGGAATGACAAAGGATCAGCTGGATTATACGCTGGCTACGGGCTACGGCCGCAATTCTTTGGCAGACATCGCGAAAAAGCAGATGAGTGAGCTTTCCTGCCATGCAAAGGGAGCTTCCTTCCTGTTCCCCAAGGTTCACACAGTAATTGATATCGGCGGTCAGGATGTAAAGGTTCTGCACATCGATAACGGAGCTATGACAAACTTTCAGATGAATGACAAGTGCGCAGCTGGAACTGGCCGTTTCTTAGATGTAATGGCTCGTGTCCTGGAGGTAAAGGTAGAAGATCTGGGAAAGCTGGGAGCTATGTCAAAGAAAGAAATCGGAATCAGTTCCACCTGCACCGTTTTCGCCGAGAGCGAGGTTATCAGCCAGCTGGCCATGGGAACCGATAAGTGTGACATTATTAACGGAATCCACAAGTCAGTCGCTCACCGTGTGACGGGACTTGCTCACAGAATCGGAGTTGTGCCGGATGTTGTCATGACAGGCGGCGTGGCTCAGAACAGCGGCGTTGTAAATGCTTTAAAGCACGAGCTGGGCTGTGAGATTCACATTTCCCCACTTACACAGTATAATGGCGCGCTGGGTGCCGCACTTTATGCATATCAGGCAGCCGCACGTCAGAAATAAATTTCACAGAAAGAATGGAGGATAATTATTATGGCAAAACAAGTTAGTCCAGGCGTACTCGCCCTCCGCAAGGTAGTTGACGACGTCCATAAAGAAGCGCGGGAGGCAAAGGCAAGAGGAGAGTTAGTAGGATGGTCCTCTTCCAAGTTCCCATGCGAGCTTGCAGCAGCATTTGACCTTCATGTTATGTACCCGGAGAACCAGGCAGCTGGTATTGCAGCAAACCGTTACGGCGAGCTGATGTGCCAGGCAGCAGAGGATCTGGGATATGATAATGATATCTGCGGTTACTGCCGTATCAGCCTTGCTTATGCAGCAGGTATCCGTGTATCCCGCAAGTATGATCCTGAGACAGGTGAATACATTATCGATCCGAGCACAGGAAAGCCGTTAAAGGATGCTGACGGCAATGTAGTAATGGGTGAGGATGGAAAGCCGGTTAAGGATCCAAAGACACAGACTCCATACCTGCAGCTTGACAATCTCCTTGAGATCGAGAAGCTTCCGGACGGACCGGAGAAGGAGAGACGTCTTGAAGCTATTTCTCCTATTCGTCAGATGCGTATTCCGCAGCCAGATTTCGTTCTCTGCTGCAATAACATCTGCAACTGTATGACAAAATGGTATGAGAACATTGCCCGTATGTGCAATATTCCGCTTATCATGGTAGATATTCCTTACAACAATGATGTACATGTAGCCGATGAGAATGTGAAATACGTGCGCGCTCAGTTTGACAAGGCTATCAAGCAGTTAGAGGAGCTGACAGGCAAGAAGTTCGACGAGAAGAAGTTCGAGCAGGCCTGCGCAAACGCTAACCGTACTGCTAAGGCTTGGTTAAAGGTATGTGATTACTTACAGTACAAGCCGGCTCCGTACAGCGGTTTCGACCTGTTCAACCATATGGCTGACGTTGTTACAGCACGTGCCCGCGTAGAGACTGCAGAGGCATTTGAGCTGTTAGCAAAAGATCTTGAGGAGACAGTTAAGAAGGGTGAGACTACTACTCCATTCCCGGAGAAGTACCGCGTTATGTTCGAGGGTATTCCATGCTGGCCGAAGCTGCCTGCACTGTTTAAGCCTCTGAAGGCAAACGGAGTAAACGTAACAGCCGTTGTATACGCACCGGCGTTTGGATTCGTTTACGATGGCATGGATGAGATGGCACGCGCTTACTACAAGGCTCCGAACTCTGTCTGCATCGAGCAGGGTGTTGACTGGCGTGAGGGCATCTGCCGTGACAATAAGGTAGACGGTGTTCTGGTTCACTACAACAGAAGCTGTAAGCCATGGTCTGGATATATGGCAGAGATGCAGCGCCGCTTCACAGACGATCTGGGAGTTCCATGCGCAGGCTTCGACGGAGACCAGGCAGATCCGCGTAACTTCAATGCCGCACAGTATGAGACACGTGTACAGGGCCTGGTAGAGGCAATGGAAGCAAACAAGCAGGCAAAGGAGGCATAATCAAATGAGTATCAATACATTATTAGATGAATTTAAAGTAAAAGCTGCCACACCAAAGCAGCAGCTTGCTGAATATAAGGCTCAGGGAAAGAAAGTAGTCGGCGTTCTGCCATACTACGCTCCAGAGGAGTTAGTTTATGCCGCTGGCATTGTTCCTATGGGAATCTGGGGATCCAACACAAAGACTATCAGCCGTGCAAAAGAGTACTGTGCAACCTTCTACTGCACAATCGCTCAGTTAGCGCTTGAGATGCTGTTAGACGGAACTATGGATGGCCTTGACGGAATTATTACACCAACTATCTGCGACACACTTCGTCCGATGAGCCAGAACTTCCGTGTAGCTATGGGAGATAAGATGTCTGTTATCTTCTTAGCTCATCCTCAGAACCGTTTCGAGGAGTTTGGTCTTCAGTTTACAGTGGATCAGTACAATCATGTAAAGAAAGAGCTGGAGAAGATTGCAGGAAGAGAGATCACAAACGATGATATCCAGAATGCAATTAAGGTTTACAACGAGAGCCGTGCAGCACGCCGCAAATTCGTGAAGCTGGCTTCTGAACACTGCGATGTAATCACTCCAACTAAGAGATCTGCCGTATTAAAGGCATTCTACTTTATGTTAAAAGATGAGTATATCGCTAAGTTAAACGAGTTAAACGCAGAGCTGGAGAAGCTTCCAGTCTGTGACTGGCAGGGAACTAAGGTTGTTACTTCCGGTATTATCTGTGACAACCCGGCTCTGCTGGCAGCTTTCGAGGAGAACAACATCGCTATTGCAGCAGATGACGTAGCTCATGAGTCCCGTTCCTTCAGAACAGATGTTCCGGAGAATGCAGATCCAATGATGGCTCTGGCACAGCAGTTTGCAAATATTGACTATGAGGTTCTTCTCTACGATCCAAAGTCCAGCGAGAACCGCCGTGGCGAGTTCGTTGCTAACCTGGTTAAGGAGAGCGGAGCACAGGGACTGGTTCTGTTTATGCAGCAGTTCTGCGATCCGGAGGAGATGGAGTATCCATATCTGAAGAAAGCATTACAGGCAGCAGATGTTCCGCATATCAAGCTGGGTATCGATCAGCAGATGCGCGACTTTGGACAGGCACGTACAGCGATCCAGGCTTTTGCAGATGTGCTTGAGATGAGAAAGTAAAAACAGCAGTAACGGTCAGGGAAAGTCTGACGAGACTTTTCTCTGCTGGTTTTGGAGGAAGGGCTGTGCTGGACGCAGCAGAGCCTTTCCGCTGGAACAGCTGAAATAAAAGAACGGAATAAAAAGAACACAAAAAGTTCCCCGCAGGCAGAGGTTTCCACACCCACCGGCGGGGCTTTTTGCGTTAGAATTTAGACATGTTTAAAGGTGTGACCCATATAGTAGGAGAGCTCTGCCGCACTGTGGCGTACCTGCTCTTTCATGTGTTCCAGATGAACCTTGTCGGCAATCCGGCTGTAGGGGGCAATAATTCCAACGGAAGCAGTGACGCTGCCGTTGATTCCAAAGACAGGGGCTCCGATTCCAATGGCATCATGGACGTATTCGCCGTGGGAGACTGATAATCCTGTCTCTCGGATTTCACGAAGTTCTGCCAGAAGGCCGCTTCGGCTGGTCTGTGGAAATGCCTCAGGGCGATCGAGAACCTGTCTGGTATAGTAGTCCAGGTATTCTGGACTCTGATAGGCCAGAATGACTTTCCGGATAGCTCCGCAGTGAAGATCCAGCTCGTATCCGAATTCCTCCACTACCTTCAGGTGGTTGGGGCCGTCTACCTTGTCAAGGACAAGTCCTTTATCGCCTACCTGAATGACAAGATAGGAATCCTCTCTTGTCACATAGGAAAGATTTTTCAGAATGGGGAGAGCGGCGTCCTGAATTCTCACATTAGAGGCTGCGGCGCGGCCCAAGGAGATCAAAGCAGGTCCCAGACAGTAGGTATGGGTGTGCTCGTCCCTTATAACATATTTTTTTTCGCAAAAGGTCTGGAGGATTCGATGGATTGTGCTGGGAGGAAGCTCCAGCTGCTCAGACAGCTCTGCGATGGATATTTTGTGATCCGATCCCTTTAAAACCTCCAGGAGATCCAGGGAGCGCATAAGGCTTTGAATCATAAAGTTAACCGCCTTCCATTACTGTTCCGGCTCTTCGTCTTCCACAATGGTGGTGGCGGAAGACGAAGCAGCACCTGGAACGCCGCCTTCATCGAATATGGATTCATCTTCCAGTGGATCGTCATCTAAAAACTCCATATCGCCATCCAGATAGTCGTCCTGCGCCTTGGCAGAATTTTTTTCTGATTCAGAGGTGTTCTCTGCTTTCTCCGGGCTGTCTTCCTGGAAAACAGAAGAGGCTTCAGTTTCAGCCGAATCAGCCTTTTCAGGTGTCAGGGAAACATAGTTCCGTTTTGGGGAAGCTTCCTCCTCTTTGCTGTCAAATTCATCCAGATCTTCCTCAAAATCGTGGAAGTCCTCCTCCAGCTCTTCGTGGAAGGATTTGTATCTGAGAAAATAGGTAATTCCAACGGCAGTTCCTGCCAGAGCGGCCAGAACTGCAAGCTTTCCGAACTGTTTCTTTGCCATAGTATACTCCTTTTAATATCATTTTTAGTTTATTGTATTTTTGATCCGTTCCGCTGATGTATGAGAACCTCAAACTCCGCTGCACTTCGTTTGAGTAGCGGGAAGTACGAAGCTTCAAAAGGGAGCTTCGTACTTCCCTTTATTGTAATACGATTTGGAGGAAAAATAAAGGGATTCAGGATGAATAAATTGTGAAAAATAGAATAAACTAAAGAGGAAACTGTAGTAAGAAAAGGAAAAATATGGATTTTAGGGAAAAAATCAGATAATAATAGGAAAAAACAGGATGGTTTTGATGAGATTGGAAGGGCTAAAATAAAAAATATATAAATTTCCTAAAAATTAGCACTCGACACTTGACAGTGCTAGTAAAGCGTGATATAACTTGTGTTGTAAGCGAAAAAGGTAAAGATTTACAGGTGACAGTATCAGGAATAACTCGGCAGAGGGCTGGGTATTCCGCTATTCGATTTTAGAAAAACTACAAACAGTAAGGAGGAGTCGGTAATGAAATTAGTACCATTATTTGACAGAGTTGTTTTAAAACAGTTGATCGCAGAGGAGACTACGAAGTCCGGTATTGTGCTTCCAGGTCAGGCAAAGGAAAAACCGCAGCAGGCTGAGGTTATCGCAGTAGGACCAGGCGGCGTGGTTGACGGTAAGGAAGTTTCCATGCAGGTTAAGGTTGGCGACAAGGTCATCTACTCCAAGTACTCTGGCACAGAGGTTGAGGTAGAGGATGAAAAATACGTTGTAGTAAAGCAGAACGACATTCTGGCTGTAATTGAGTAAGCCAGGAGGTTAGGACGCACATCAGAAAACAGCAGAAAGTAAATTCAAATAAATCGGAGGTTGATAACCATGGCAAAGGAAATTAAGTACGGTGTAGAGGCCAGAAAAGCACTGGAATCAGGTGTAAACCAGTTAGCAGATACAGTACGCGTCACATTAGGACCGAAAGGAAGAAATGTAGTTCTTGACAAATCTTTCGGCGCTCCGCTGATCACAAACGATGGTGTGACTATCGCAAAGGAAATCGAGTTAAAGGATGCCTTTGAGAATATGGGAGCGCAGCTGGTTAAAGAAGTTGCTACTAAGACAAACGATGTGGCAGGAGACGGTACGACTACAGCAACTGTATTAGCTCAGGCTATGATCAATGAGGGTATGAAGAACCTGGCAGCAGGCGCTAACCCGATTGTTTTAAGAAAGGGCATGAAGAAGGCTACTGAGGCAGCTGTAGAGGCTATTAAAGATATGTCTAAGACAGTAAAGGGCAAGGCTGATATTGCAAGAGTAGCAGCTATCTCATCTGCTGATGACGAGGTAGGAGAGATGGTAGCAGACGCGATGGAGAAGGTTTCCAAAGATGGCGTTATTACCATTGAAGAGTCCAAGACAATGAAGACAGAGCTTGACCTGGTAGAAGGTATGCAGTTTGACCGCGGTTATGTTTCCGCTTACATGGCTACAGACATGGATAAGATGGAAGCTAATCTGGACGATCCGTACATTTTAATTACAGATAAGAAGATCTCCAACATCCAGGAAATTCTTCCGCTGTTAGAGCAGGTAGTTCAGGCAGGCGCTAAGCTGTTAATCATCGCTGAGGACATCGAGGGCGAGGCTCTGACAACCCTGATTGTCAATAAGTTAAGAGGAACTTTCAGCGTAGTAGGCGTTAAGGCTCCGGGCTATGGTGACAGAAGAAAAGAGATGTTAAAGGATATTGCTATCCTGACAGGCGGCCAGGTGATCTCTGAGGAGCTTGGACTTGATTTAAAAGAGACAACTATGGATATGCTGGGACGTGCAAAGTCTGTTAAAGTTCAGAAAGAGAATACAATCATTGTGGATGGATGCGGAAACAAGGATGAGATTTCTGCAAGAATCGCTCAGATTAAGGCTCAGATTGAGGAGACTACTTCTGAATTTGATAAAGAGAAATTACAGGAGAGACTGGCTAAGCTGTCTGGCGGTGTTGCAGTTATCCGTGTAGGTGCTGCTACTGAGACAGAGATGAAGGAAGCTAAGCTGCGCATGGAGGATGCGTTATCTGCAGCTAAGGCAGCTGTTGAGGAAGGCATCATTGCAGGAGGCGGTTCTGCTTACATCCACGCTACGAAGGAAGTGGAGAAGGTCGTTGAGGCTATGGACGGCGATGAGAAGACAGGCGGACGCATTATCTTAAAGGCTCTTGAGGCTCCGCTGTTCCACATTGCAGCAAATGCAGGTCTGGAAGGCTCTGTTATCATTAACAAAGTAAGAGAGTCTGAGGTCGGAATGGGCTTTGACGCATACAATGAGAAGTATGTAGACATGGTAGAGGCAGGTATTCTGGATCCGGCTAAGGTTACCAGAAGTGCTCTCCAGAATGCTACAAGCGTGGCTTCCACACTGCTTACTACAGAATCTGTAGTTGCAAACATCAAGGAAGAGACACCGGCTGTTCCTGGCGGAGCAGGCGGAATGGGAATGATGTAAAAATTCCTCTGCAGTCTGAATCGATTGAAGAGATGAAGAAATAAGTAAAAATAAACGGGAAGAACAGAAAGGTTCCAGCGGCTTTCAGCTGGAGCAAGGAACCTTTTTTGTTCTTCCCGTTTTTTAGCCAGACGGTTGAATGTTGTTTTTCCTACTGCGCCTGATCTACCACCACATATCCCCCGTTCTGATACACGGCGGGGCGGCATTGGCCTTTTTTAAACACAGAGATAAAGTCGTCCAGAGTAGAGACAGTTTCCGGAAGCCAGGTAGCATAGATGCCTACCTTGGACGGCACATGGCAGTCGCTGGCGCCAGTACACTGGATGCCCAGCTCTTTGGCGTAGGAAAATGCCTTGTTACAAGCGTCTGGAAGAGTGCTTCCGTTCAGGGCTTCGATGCCGTCCAGTCCTTTGACTAAAGCAAGATTTTCCTCCAGCCCCCGGTTATTGTTCCGGAAGGGGTGGGCGGCAATGCAGACGCCTCCGAAGCTTTTTACATAGTCTACAAATTCCTGGGCTGAGATGCGCTCAGAGGGAACTTTAGGCGCTCCGAAAGCCAGGATGTCGCCCTGGAGAGAGTAAAATTCATATCCCACAAAAATAGGAAATCCAGTCTCCCTTGAATACTGTTCCGCGTATTCCTTGATTCCAATATCATCATGATCCGTAATGCAGACGCCGTCTAACCCCTTCTCTTTGGCAATCTCCACAATTTCCTTCAGCGTTAAAAAGCTGTCTTTTGAAAATGTCCGTTCATGCATATGAAGATCTACAAACATTTCGTAACCTCCCTGTACCCGCTCTGCGTTTCGTCCGGTTTCTCAAGCTGTCTGCCTGTGGCTGAGACATTGGATGTACTGCGGGCTTCTGTAAAAAAATTGTATCAGCACAGGAGAAGGAGCGTCAAGGAAGAACAGGAAGTCTAGTAATAGAAAAAATCAATAAATAAACGCATTTATAGAAAATTTTATAAACCAGGGGAAAAGCGGGAGAAAGCGTTGACGGGAAAAGAAGAGGGCGGTAGTATAAGTAGTTGAAATCAAGGCAGAATGCTTTACACAGTACGCGCCAATACACGCTGGCGTTATAAGTATCAGGAGGAAATGCAACATGAAAAAGAAAAGTCTGGCAGGAATTATGACAGCAGGTCTGGCGGCTTTTATGCTGGCCGGATGCAGCTCTCAGAGCGGTCAGGAGACTACAGCTGCATCTGCAGAGAGCGAAAAAGTTCAGGAGTCCTCTGCAGCGGTTTCTGAGGAGAAGGAGACTTCCGAGGCTGGGGAGAAAAAGGCGGACGGAACTTTAAAGGTAGTGGCCACCAGCGAAGATTATGTAAAGCTGTTTGACAAGTTTACAGAGGAGACAGGAATCAAGACAGAGCTGTTATCTATGTCTTCCGGAGAGGTTCTTTCCAAGATTAAGGCTGAGGGGGGAACTCCTATGGCAGATCTCTGGTTCGGAGGCGGAATCGACGCATTCATGGGAGCGAAGGAGGACGGCCTGTTAGAGCAGGTGAACTTTGACGAGGCGGCTAATCTGGCTCCGGAGTACAAGGACGCTGACAACTACTGGTTTGCAAAGGGTCTTACTGTAGTAGGCTTTGTGGTAAATAACGATATTATTGAGGAGAAGGGCCTGGAGATTCCAAAGTCCTGGGCCGATCTGACAAATACAGCCTACCAGGGCGAAATTATCATGTCCAATCCAGCTATTTCCGGAACTAACTATGCAGTGGTAAACGCGATTCTTCAGGCAAAGGGAGAGGAAGAGGGATGGAATTACTTTGAGGAGCTGAACAAGAACATTGAGTACTACTCCAAGAGAGGAAAAGATCCTTTGACAAAGACTATGGCAGGCGAGTTTGCCATTGGAATCGCTCCTATGGATCGCGAGGTGGACAAGCTGCAGGAGGAACAGAACATGACTGCCGTTTATCCAGAGGACGGAATTCCTTATGTACCGGAGGGCGTCGCTGTATTTAAGAACTCCGAGGGAGCAGAGGAAGCCAAGGAGTTTATTGAGTGGTTTTATTCTGACGACGAGAACCTGAAGATGGTAGCTGACATTGACAATAAGGATACAATTAAGATGGTGAAGCCGGATATTGAAGGCTTAGAGCTTACCTTTGACGTAGAATCTCTGATGGATGAGGATTTATCCTTATTTGGCTCCCAGAGAGAGACGATCCTTGCCAAGTGGGACGAACTGGCAGGCGATAAGTCTGAAAATGAGTAGTCTGAAGATGAAGAACAGACAGAATATAGGAAAGAGGGTATCTGGCTCAGATGCCCTTTTTTCCTGCACGAAAGACAGAAAGGCTTTCTTGGGACTCTGCGCAGACAGGCTGTTATTCTTCGCTATGGCGGCGTCTGTTCTTCTTTTCGTCCTGTGGCCGCTCCTTGGGATTGCCGCTAAAAGCGTGAATCTGGGGGAGAGCGTAAGCTTAGCTGCTTATGAAAATCTGTTCCGGGAAAACGGTGTTCTTATCCGCCACAGCGCTTTTACAGGTGTGCTGGCCGCCATTTTTTCTACAATTCTGGGAATTGCAGTGGCTCTCTCCATTGTGACAATGAAAGGAAAACTGAAGGGGATTTTCATGGGAATTCTTCTGATGACCATGGTTTCTCCTCCGTTTATCTCTTCTCTGGTTTATATTCAGCTGTTTGGAAAAAGAGGCTGGATTACCTACCGCCTGCTTGGACTGATGTTAAGCCCTTACAATAAGTGGGGCATTATCATCATGCAGACAATTCATTTTGCTTCTCTAAACGCCCTGTTCGCAGTGGGAATTCTGGAAAAGCTGGATCTGCGTCTTCTGGAGGCGTCCAGGGATCTGGGGGCGTCTCCAGCTCATACCATGAGACAGGTTGTTCTGCCTATGCTGAAGCCTGCGGCAGGAATCTGCTTTATTTTGTCTTTTATCAGGTCTGTGTCAGACTTCGGAACGCCCGCTGTGATCGGAGGCAGATACAATACGCTGGCTTCTGCTATTTACATGGAGCTGATAGGATATGCAGATCTGGAAAAGGCCTCAGCTATGAATATGCTGCTTCTTCTTCCAGCAGTAGCGGCCTTTCTGCTGTACCGCATCCTGATGAAACAGGCCGAACGAATGACAGCGGCGGATGGACAGAGGCAGGCAAAGGGCGGACTGCCCCTGCCTCTTACCGGATTATTCGGGGTGGGAGTCCAGAGTCTGTCCTTTCTATTTTTCGTAATGATGACTCTGCAGTATATCTGCATTTTCCTGACAGGCTTTTTAAAGTCGAAAAAAGGAAATTATTATTTCTCGCTGGATCATTTTAACGGCCTTCTGACCTATAACATAGAAAGCCTGGCAAGGAGCGTTGCGTACTCTCTGATTACAGCAGTGGCGGGAACTCTGTTCGCCATGTTATTTGCCTACTATCTGGAGCGGAGAAAGGTAAGGTTCAGGGGTTTTTATGATTTTATTTCCACCATGCCCTACCTTCTTCCAGGAACCTGTTTTGGAATCGGCTATATCCTTGTGTTTAACAGAGAACCTCTGAAGATGACGGGAACAGCGGCGATTATCATACTTAACATGATATTTAAGCAGCTTCCCATGGTGATGAAACTGACAAGCGCTTCTCTGGCTCAGCTGAACAGCCGGGTGGAGGACGCTGCCAGAGACCTGGGAGCGGGCCGTTTTTTTGTGACAAAGGATATTGTGATGCCGAATTTAAAACGCACCTTTGTGACAGGATTTATTTATAACTTTTCCAGCGCCATGACAACAGCGGGAGCCGTAATGTTTTTAATCAGCGCCAGACACAAACTGGCGGTGTATACACTGTTTGACGCAATCAATTCCGGAGAATACGGGGTAGCATCCCTGATTTCTTCCATGATCATTGTGATTACCATCGCCGTGACAGGCGGTGTATCGGCTCTTATCCTTCGGGAAAAGCCCAGAAAAATAAAAAAAGAGGAGGCGCGCCATGTATCTGGAAATGAGAGATTTAAGTAAATCCTTTGATGGGAAAGAGGTAGTCTCCGGGCTGAATCTTTCCATGGAACAGGGAGAGATTCTCTGCCTGCTGGGGGCATCAGGCTGTGGAAAAACTACTACTCTTCGGATGGCTGGCGGATTTCTGGCTCCGGATAGGGGCCGGATTTATCTGGATGGAGAAGATATCACCAGCCTTCCGCCTGAGAGACGCCCTGTCTCTACAGTATTTCAGTCCTACGCTCTGTTTCCTCATATGACGGCTCTTCAAAACGTGATGTACGGACTGAAGTTTCAGGGGATGAAAAAGAAGGAGGCGGCTCAGAGGGCGCAGGAGTATCTGGAGATTGTGGGATTAGCCGATCGGGCAATGTCCTCTGTTCAGGAGCTTTCCGGAGGGCAGCAGCAGAGAGTAGCCCTGGCTCGCTCCATGACAGTAAACCCCAAAGTGCTTTTGCTGGATGAGCCTTTAAGCAACCTGGATGCCAAGCTTCGGATCCGTATGAGAGATGAGCTGAAGGAACTGCAGAAAAAGACAGGGATTACCATGATATTTGTAACCCATGACCAGGAGGAGGCCATGGCTCTGGCAGATAAAATTGCCATTATGGAGGGAGGACATCTGATTCAGATGGGATCTCCCAAGGAAGTTTACCAGAATCCGTCCAGTCTGTTTGTCATGGAATTCCTGGGAACAGCAGATAAGGCGGTTATGCCGGATGGAAGTTTCCTCTATTTCAGGCCTGAGGATATCAGGATTTTGGGAAAGGGAGACAGAGCAGAGGTCATGGAGACTGAAAAGGCCAAAAACAAGCTGGATTCAGGCAGCAGACATCAGATAACCGGCACTGTAGTGAAATCGGATTACATGGGCTTTTACACCCAGTATTTTGTGAAAATAGGGGATGGAGAAGTCCTGGTCAGGGAGTTTGAGAGGGAATATCATCCAGGAGATTTGGTGACTTTGGAGTTTCGGGGAGGGAAATCCTTTTAGACTCAATTCTCCCCGCTTCCAGAGCCGAAGGCCTCTTCGATGACTTCAGAAACCCGTTTTTCAAAAAGACGGTTTTTTTGCCAGACCACGGAGATTTCGTGTTCCAGCCACAGGTTTTCAATAGGAATTTCACAGATAGTGCCGTCGCACAGCTCTCTCCTGACGGCACTCTTATAGAGGAAGGTAATGCCGCAGTCAGCGGCTACCAGCTCCTTAATTGCCTGCATATTTTCAATTTCAGCCGTATTTTTAAAGTCAGATACAAAGAGTCCCCGCTCTTCCAGAATCTGCTCCAGGATCATTCTGGTTCCAGAACCTGATTCCCGCAGCAGAAGCCTCTGGCTAGTCAGCTGTTCCAGGGAGAGAGGGAGGTTCTTTTTATTTGTCATCTGTTTTATATGACTGAGAATTCCTGGCCCGCAGACGGGAATGAAAGGTTCCCTTAGATAGACCAGGTAGGAGTAGGAAGCCTTGGAAAAATTTCCTTCCAGCAGTGCGAAATCCAGGGATCCATCATCAATTTGCGCCAGCAGTTCAGCTGTATTTTTTACAGTTACAGTGAGAGGCAGATCTGGCCATCGGTGAAACAGCCTCGCAAGAGGGGCTGCCAGAAGAAAGCTGCCAGCCGTCAGGGTAGCGCCCAGGTGTAGAGGAGGGAGCTGGCTGGCGGAGCCGCACAGAGCAGTTTTCAGGCTGTCTTCATTATTTTTCATAGTCAGGAGCGCAGAGCGGAGAAGCTTGCCTTCTGGAGTGAGAAAAAGTTTTTTTCCCTCAAAACGGAATGCATGAACGCCGTAATACCGTTCAATATATTGAATGTGCTGAGAGACGGCGGGCTGAGTAATATGGAGCTTTCTGGCTGCTCTGGTAAAGTTCATTTCCTGGCACACGGCTAAAAACGTGTGAATCCGGTTATCCAGCATAAATACCTCCTTGTCCCTTGTATATTGATTCTATTAGTATAACAATAATAAATACTTATGAAAAGATAAAGAAATATAATTTTACTTTATTTTTTAAATCCGTTACTATAAAAAGAACAAGAAAGCTGGCTGAAAACAGCAGCTGCAGTCAAAATGAAAAGTCAGAGACAGGACTGAAAGGGAGAATCAAGCGAATGGAAAATGAAGTGTGGAAGCAGGATTTAGCAGAATTTAAGACAGTGACAGAGCAGTTTTATAATAAGGAAGTATCCGTAAAAGATTACAAGGGTTTCTCCGGAGGCTTTGGAAGCTATGCTCAGAGAGGCGCTGAGGCCAGTATGCTCAGGCTTCGTCTTTCCGGAGGACGTATAACTAAGGAACAGCTGAAATTTATCGGAGACAGTATTGAAAAATATCAGGTAGACAAGGTACATTTCACTACCTGCCAGACCGTTCAGCTTCACAATTTAAATGGAAAGGCAGTCTGCGGGATTATGGAGGAAGCCCTGGACGTGGGCATTAATACGAGAGGAGGAGGGGGAGACTTTCCAAGAAATATTATGGTATCTCCTCTTTCCGGCGTAGAGCAGGGCGAGTGGTTTGATGTGCTTCCCTATGCGCTGAAGGCGGCAGATTATTTGATGGGATTTATCAAGACAGTAAAGCTTCCGAGAAAGCTGAAGGTGTGCTTTTCCAATTCACCATCTAACCGCCCTCACGCTACCTTCCGTGATTTGGGCTTTGCAGCCAGAGAAGATGGTTTATTTGATGTGTACAGCGCAGGCGGACTGGGCGCTAACCCGAAGATGGGAGCCCTGGTAGCAGAGGCAGTGAAGCCGGAGGATATTCTTTATTATATTAAGGCTATGGTGAATACTTTCACATCATATGGAGATTATGAAAACAGAGCTAAGGCCAGAACACGCTATATGCAGGACAAGCTGGGAAAAGAGGGGTATGTGAAGGCGTACCAGGAGAAGCTCAGAGAGGTCATGGATCAGGAGAAAGACGGGCTGAAGCTTAAGAAGGAGGAGCTGTTTTCCCTGCATCTGGAAGAGAAGGAAAAAGAGGCAGCCGAGCTTTGGGGACAGCTTACAGAGGCGGAAAAGGCGGCTCTTTCCTGCCGCCGGGTAACGGCCCAGAAGCAGAAAGGACTTTTTGCTGTAGAATTTCACCCAATTGCCGGATGCCCGGATCCATCTGTTTTTAAGAAGCTCTACGAGACGGTAAAGGATATGGATCAGGTAGAAATGCGTCTGGATCCGGAAGAGTCCATGTTTGTCATCAATCTGACAGCAAGAGAAGCTCTGAAGGTGCTGGATGTATTAAAGGACAGCGCAGCAAACCTGTTTGAAACCTCTGTGGCCTGCATTGGAGCTTCTATCTGCCAGGTGGGAGTCAGAGATTCCCAGAACCTTATGAAAGCCATTGTGGAGGAGACAAGAAAACACAGCTTCAGGGATAGGACACTTCCCAGAATCCATATTTCAGGATGTCCGTCTTCCTGCGGAACACATCAGGTGGGAACGCTGGGATTTCGAGGTGGCGTTAAGGTGGTTGACAAGGTTCCGAAGCCTGCGTTCAATCTGCATGTAAACGGAAGCGACGTCCAGGGTGAGGAACGCTTCGGAGAGGACTGGGGCGCTATGCTGGAGGAGAGCATTCCGGCTTTTATGGCAGAGGTGGGAGAGACCGTAGAAAAGGCGGGACAGACCTTTGCAGAATGGTTCCCAGAGCACAGGGAGACTCTGAAAGAGATTGCAGAGAAATATATGGCGTAAGAAAATCAGGATTTACTCAGTCAGAATCAATAGGATTAGTGAACAGCTGCGTTTTCTGCTCGGTTCGCGCATTTATGATCCGCCGTTCGCGGAAACTCGCCTTACGGCTCAAGCACTTCGCTCGGCGGCGGAAATTAGCGCAAACCTTGCTGCTAAAGTCTTGCTATCATCACTAATCCTGTTGATTCTGTCAGCGGCTTTGCCAGATTTACGCAGCTGGCCCGCAATAAAGTGCTTGCATAAAAGAAAACCCTGTGATATAGTATAAAAGTTGAAAAATCACGCACGGCGGATTCTCCAGGACGGTGCCTGAAAACAGGTCCCAGGGGGAGCACAAGATGCCGGCGGAAGAAAAACCAAATGGAGGAAAGAAACATGAGCGTTATTTCAATGAAGCAGTTACTTGAGGCTGGCGTACACTTTGGCCATCAGACAAGAAGATGGAACCCTAAGATGGCTCCGTACATCTACACAGAGAGAAACGGAATCCATATCATCGACTTACAGAAGTCTGTAGGCAAGGTAGACGAGGCTTACAAGGCAGTATCCGACATCGCTGCTGAGGGCGGCACAATCCTCTTCGTAGGTACAAAGAAGCAGGCTCAGGAGGCTATCAAGGTTGAGGCTGAGAGATGCGGAATGTTCTATGTGAACGAGAGATGGTTAGGCGGAATGCTGACAAACTTCAAGACAATTCAGAGCCGTATCAACCGCTTAAAAGAGATCGAGACTATGGCAGAGGATGGAACATTTGATGTTCTTCCTAAGAAGGAAGTAATCGCTCTCAAGAAAGAGTGGGAGAAGCTTGAGAAGAACCTTGGCGGTATCAAGGAGATGAAGAGAATTCCGGACGCTATTTTTGTAGTAGATCCTAAGAAGGAGAGAATCTGCGTACAGGAGGCACACACACTTGGTATTCCGTTAATCGGTATCGTTGACACAAACTGTGATCCGGAGGAGCTTGATTACGTGATTCCAGGAAACGACGATGCTATCAGAGCTGTTAAGCTTATCGTGTCCAGAATGGCAGACGCTGTTATCGAGGCTAACCAGGGCGAGGCTGAGGCTCCTGCAGAGGGAGAGGATGCTGAGGAGACAGCAGAGGCTTAATTTAAGAGCAAGATAAATGAAAATCCGCGAAGCAGAAGGCCGGACAGGCTGCCGGCTCCGCGGACTTTTCCGCAGGATAAGAAGCCTGCACCTAGATTAGGAAAAACATGGAGGTATGGTAAGATGGCAGTTACAGCCGCAATGGTAAAGGAATTACGTGAAATGACAGGCGCTGGAATGATGGACTGCAAGAAGGCTCTTGCAGCTACAGACGGCGATATGGACAAGGCAGTAGAGTTCTTAAGAGAAAAAGGACTGGCCGGAGCAGCTAAGAAGGCAGGACGTATTGCAGCTGAGGGTATTGTTGCTACAAAGCTTGCAGCTGACGAGAAGGCAGCAGTTGTTGTTGAGGTAAACGCTGAGACAGACTTCGTTGCTAAGAACGAGAAGTTCCAGAATTATGTAGCAGACGTAGCAGAGCAGGCTCTTGCTTCTGATGCAGCAGATATGGACGCTTTCATGGCAGAGAAGTGGGCGAAGGATGAGTCCCTCACAGTTGCAGAGGCTCTTTCCTCTCAGATCTCCATCATCGGCGAGAACATGAAGATCAGAAGATTTGAGAAGCTGACAGAGGCAAACGGCTTTGTTGCTTCCTACATCCATGCAGGCGGAAAGATCGGCGTTTTAGTAGACGTTGAGACTGACGTTGTAAATGATGAGATCAGAGAGATGGCTAAGAACGTAGCTATGCAGGCAGCAGCTTTAAAGCCATTATACACAAACAGAGACGAAGTTGACGCAGACTACATTGAGAAAGAGAAAGAGATCTTAACAGTAGCTGCTAAGAATGAGAAGCCGGACGCTAATGACAAGATCATCAGCGGCATGGTTATGGGACGTATTAACAAAGAGTTAAAAGAAATCTGCTTATTAGATCAGACATATGTAAAGGCAGAGGATGGAAAGCAGTCCGTATCCCAGTACGTTGCTCAGGTTGCCAAGGCTAACAGTGCTAAGGTAGCTATCAAGAAGTTCGTTCGTTTCGAGACAGGCGAGGGCCTTGAGAAGAAGGAAGAGAATTTCGCTGATGAAGTAGCAAAACAGATGGGAATGTAATTCCGAACAAAAAGGGGCTGCCGCAGAGTTCCTATTTTGCGGCAGTCCTTTTCTTTACGCAGAGATGTCCGCACATAGCCTACATATGTTTTTGCACAGAATAATAGTCCTGATTTTTTTTATTCTGCAGCTTTAATGGGGCACTGCGGGAAAGGAGATAAGCGATGGCAAAATACATTATAAAGCGTATTGGTCTGGCAGTGGTTACAGCCTGGCTGGTTGCTACTCTTACATTCTTCCTGATGAATCTGGTTCCAGGAGGTCCGTTCATGGCTGAGAAGGCTTTGACACCTCAGGCTCAGGAGGCAATGATGGAAAAGTACGGACTGGACAAGCCTCTTCCGGAGCAGTATGTAATCTATATGAAAGACCTGCTTCACGGAGACTTAGGCCCCAGTGTAAAGCAGAGAGGACGTACAGTTAATACAATCATCGAGACAAAGTTCCCGGTATCCGCCAAAATTGGAGGCATGGCAATTCTTCTGGCTGTCTGTATTGGCGTTCCTCTGGGAAGTATTGCGGCCTTCAATAGAGGAAAGATGATTGATAACATTATTATTCTGTTTACTACTTGTGGAATCGCCATACCAAGCTTCGTAATCTGTACTCTTTTAATGCAGATTTTAAGCAACTGGCTGGGACTGCTTCCAACCTACGGACTCACTTCCTGGAAGCACTATATCATGCCGGTTATCTCTCTGGCTCTTTATCCATCCTCCTATATTGCCCGTCTGATGCGCTCCTCCATGCTGGACGTACTGGGGCAGGACTATATGAGAACAGCGAGAGCCAAGGGCGTTTCATGGATGGTGAGCGTGTTTAAGCATGCTCTGCGAAACGCAATTCTTCCGGTTGTCACCTACTTAGGACCGCTGTTAGCTTATACAGTAACAGGAAGCTTTATTGTAGAGAAGATCTTTACGATTCCAGGGCTTGGTTCCGAGTTCATCGGTGCTATCACAGGCCGCGATTATCCTCTGATCATGGGTACTACCATTTTCCTGGCCGTACTGATTATCGTAATGAACGTGATCGTGGATATTGCGTATACTCTGATTGACCCGCGTATTAAACTGAAGTAGGGAGGAGGCAATTATGGAGAAGAATAAACTGTCATTTCAGCTCAACGCAGACGACTTCCTCCCGGCAGGAGAGGATGAGAAGAAAAGCCTTGTGGTGATGAGAGAAAGCGTAGGCTTCTGGAAAGACGGCATGCGCCGTTTTAAGAAGAATAAAATTGCCATGGTAAGCCTTATTGTGGTTATTCTGATTTTTATTCTCTCATTTATTGTACCACAGTTTTATCCTTATAAATATGAGCAGCAGATTAAGGGAAGCAACAGCCTTGCGCCTTTCGAGTATTCTCAGGCAGAGCAGGAGGCGATTGCCAATGGGGAGAAGGTATTCCCGCATATTTTAGGAACCGATCAGCTGGGACGAGACTACGCCATCCGTGTAATGATGGGAAGCCGCGTATCTCTGACTGTCGGACTGGTAGCCTCCGCTATCATTCTGTTAATCGGATCTCTGTACGGATCCATCGCCGGATTCTTCGGCGGCTGGGTGGACATGGTGATGATGCGTATTGTGGATATCATATACACAGTCCCCGATGTTCTGATTGTAATCCTCCTGGCAGCGGTGTTAAACTATCCGCTAAAGGAGCTGGCCATGAAGCCGGGATTTGAATGGATCGGCCTGATCGGTGTAAACTTAATCAGTATTTTCGTGGTATTCGCCCTGCTGTATTGGGTTGGTATGGCCCGTATCGTGCGAAG
Source organism: Clostridium sp. (assembly GCA_018377235.1). Taxonomy (GTDB): domain Bacteria; phylum Bacillota; class Clostridia; order Lachnospirales; family Lachnospiraceae; genus Otoolea. The sequence continues at coordinate 4,413 of JAGZZT010000020.1, read as the reverse complement.
CCAGATTATGATTTTAAAGGAGCAGGAGTACGTGACGGCAGCGAGAGCGCTTGGAGCTTCCAGCGGAAGCATTATCAAGAAGCACCTGCTGACAAACTGTATCGGAACTCTGATTGTTACGACAACTCTTCAGATCCCGTCCTCCATCTTTACAGAGAGCTTTTTAAGCTTCCTGGGTCTGGGTGTAAACGCCCCCATGCCGTCTCTTGGAAGCCTTGCCAGCGCAGCCTTAAATGGTCTGCAGAGCTATCCTTATCGTCTGTTTGCTCCGGCTCTGATGATTTCTATTATTATCCTGAGCTTTAACCTGTTAGGTGATGGACTGCGCGACGCCTTTGATCCGAAGCTGAAGAACTAAGGAGGAAATAAGCATGAGTGAATATCTTGTAAATATTAAAAACGAGCGCCTTTCCTTCTTCACTCCAGCCGGAGAAGTCAAGGCGTTAAACGATGTTTCTCTTCACTTGAAGGAAGGGGAGGTATTAGGCATTGTAGGAGAGTCTGGTTCTGGAAAATCAGTTACAGCTTACAGTCTGATGGGCCTGACTGCCTATCCAGGACGTCTGATTGGAGGAAGTATTGAGTTTAACGGCCATCAGATCGACCAGATGAACGAGGCTCAGATGAGAAAGATCAGAGGAGAGGAGATTTCCCTGATTTTCCAGGATCCGATGACCAGCTTAAATCCTGTTTACACGATTGGAAATCAGATTTGTGAGATGATTCTGCTTCACACTAAAAAGACAAAGCAGGAGGCCAGAGAGAGGGCAAAAGAGCTTTTAACTCTCGTTGGAATCAACGAGCCGGAGAAGCGCTTAAAGCAGTATCCCCATGAGCTGTCCGGCGGTATGCGCCAGCGTGTCATGATTGCTATCGCATTAGCCTGTGAACCAAAGCTTTTGATTGCCGACGAGCCAACGACAGCTCTCGACGTAACCATTCAGGCTCAGATTCTGGAACTGATGATGGAACTCAAACAGAAGCTGGGAATGGCGATTATCATGATCACCCACGACCTGGGCGTGGTGGCCAGCATGTGCGACAAGATTGCTGTTATGTACGCTGGAAAGGTAGTAGAGTACGGCACCACAGACGATATTTTCTACCGTCCGTCCCACGAATACACCAAGGGACTTCTGCGCAGCATTCCGCGTCTGGACGAGAAGGAGAAGACAAGACTTGTTCCGATCGAAGGATCCCCAGTCGATATGCTGAACCCGCCTGCCGGATGCCCGTTTGCGCCCCGGTGCGAGTCCTGTATGAAAATCTGCTTAAAGCAGATGCCGGAGTATACAGATCTGTCCGACATCCACTACAGCGCCTGCTGGCTGCTGCAGAAGGAGGAGTTTTTAAAGGCACAGGGAGGTGACAAGTAATGGAGAACAAGAAGCTGCTTGAAATCGAGCACTTAAAACAGCATTTCCCTGTTGCCAGCGGAAAGCTTTTCGAGAAAAAAGTGGTAAAGGCAGTAGATGATGTTTCGTTCTTTATCAATAAGGGGGAAACCCTGGGACTGGTAGGCGAGTCCGGCTGCGGAAAGACAACTACAGGACGTACTCTGCTTCGCCTTTATGAGCCGACCAGCGGCCGCATTACTTATGACGGAACGACTATTTTCGACAGCGGGGACGTGCCGCTGACTGATGAGAACGGACAGCCTGTCTTAAATGAAAAGGGCGAGGTTCAGTTTGGCCATAAGACAAAAGTTAATATGCTTCCGTACCGCAGGAAGATGCAGATTGTATTCCAGGATCCCTATGCCAGTCTGGATCCCCGTATGACGGTTGCCGATATTGTGGGAGAAGCTATTGATATCCACAAGCTGGCTTCCAATAAAAAGGAGCGTCAGGAAAGAATTATCCGTATGCTGGAGCGTGTAGGCTTAAACTCTGAGCATGCCAACCGCTATCCTCACGAATTCTCCGGCGGACAGAGACAGCGTGTCGGTATTGCCCGGGCCCTGGCGGTAGATCCGGAGTTCATCGTCTGTGACGAGCCGGTATCAGCTCTGGATGTATCCATTCAGGCGCAGGTAGTAAATATGTTTGAGGAGCTTCAGCAGGAGATGGGCTTAACTTACCTGTTTATTGCCCACGATCTGTCTATCGTGAAGCATATTTCCAACCGCATCGGCGTTATGTACCTGGGCAAGCTGGTGGAGTTGGCCGACAGCTATGAGCTGACCTTCCACAGCGTGCATCCATACACCAAGAGCCTGATTTCTGCGATTCCGATTGCAGATCCGGAGACCAGCAGAAAGTCCAAGCGTATCGTGCTCAGCGGAGACGTGCCGAGCCCGGTTAATCCGCCAAGCGGCTGTACATTCCGGACCAGATGCCCTTATGCCACAGAGCTGTGCGCTGAGAAGGCGCCGGAGTGGAGAGAAGTTTCCAAGGGACATTACGCGGCATGCCATCACTTAGATAAAATCAACTAAAAAGCTTAACAGTTTGCCTCTCTGCCGTACGGCAGGGAGGTGAATTCATGTTATAATATTTTTTACGACCTGAGGAGGAAGACATTATGAAAAAGAAGTTCGCACTTCTCCTGGCAGCTGCCATGGTTTCCACAACTGTGCTGTCCGGCTGCGGAGGAAGCAAGGATAACGGCGCAGGAAATGCAGGCGCTGTGACAGAGGAAGGAAATAACCTGGTAGTTCAGCTGGGACCAGATCCGGAGACTATGGATCCGGCGTTAAACAGTGCTATTGATGCGTCAAATATGATTATCCATTTATTTGAGCCTCTCTTAACTATGGACAGGGACAACAATGTAATCGGCGGAATGGCAGAGACCTGGGAGGTTTCCGAAGACGGCCTTACCTACACGTTCCACTTAAGGGATGGATTGAAGTGGAGCGACGGCTCTGACTTTACAGCCGAGGATTTTGTATATACCTTTAAGAGAATGGCAGATCCGATGACAGCCGCTCCCTACGGCCATGATCTTCTGTGCATGGTAAAGGGCTACGATGAAGCTGAGAACGGAAATGTGGATACCCTGGCAGTGTCCGCCCCTGACGCTCAGACCTTTGTGGTAGAGCTTTCCTATCCGTGCGTATACTTTGACAAGATCTGTGCATTTGCAGCATTAAGCCCGGTCAGCCAGGCAACAATCGAGGCAAACGGCGAGTCCTGGGCGATTGATCCGGCTACCTATGTGTGCAACGGCGCCATGAAGATCAAGGAGTGGGTTCCCGGATCCCACATTCTTATGGAGAAAAATGAAAATTACTGGAATGCAGAGGCAGTGACAGCAGATACTATCAAGTTCGTTCTGATGGAGGACATGAACGCAGCCTACAGCGCTTACAAGGCGGACGAGGTTATGTTCAGCAGGGACGTTCCGACAGAGGAAATCCCAAACCTCAGAGAGAATCCTGAGTTCCACACAGCTCCGCTTCTGGGAACGTATTATGTAAGTCTGAATCTGGACAGAGAGTATTTCCAGGATGTGAGAGTCCGCCAGGCATTAAGCCTCGCTCTGGATCGTCAGTATATTGCGGATACCATTATGCAGGGAACGTACACTCCAGCTTCCAACTTTATTGGACCAGGCGTTTCCGACGCAGAGACAGGTTCCTCCTTCCAGGAGACCACGATTGCAGAATACGGCGAGTTCTTCCATGTAGACGATTTTGAGAGCGATTTGGCCAAGGCGAAGGAGCTTCTGGCAGATGCAGGCTATCCAGATGGCGAAGGATTCCCGGCGATTGAGTATATGACAAATGACGCAGGGTACAATAAGGCTCTGGCTGAGTATCTCCAGAGCGCATGGAGTGAACTGGGAGTCAACACAGATATCAAGATCATTGAGTGGGCTTCTTTTACTCCGACCAGAAGAAACGGAGACTATGACATTGCCAGAAACGGCTGGGTATATGATTACGATGATCCGTCCAATATTTTGAACCTGTTTGAGTCCACAAACGGAAATAATGACGGAAAATACAACAGTCCGGAATATGATGCGCTCATTGCCAGCGCCAGAGAGACAGTGGACAAAGAGGAGCACTATCAGCTTCTGCATGAGGCAGAGCAGCTTTTATTAAACGATATGGCCATGATTCCGGTTGCATATCAGAATGACTTCTGGCTTCAGAAACCTGAGCTTCAGGGAACCTGGCATTCCCCATACGGCTATTGGTACTTTATGTACGCTTCCTACGGAGATGCAGGCCAGACAGAGGAGGCTGTTCCGGCAGAGACAGAGACTTCTGCAGAAGCAGCAGAATAAAAATAAAAAATTGTCATAATCAGGAAAACAAATCCCTTTTTCAGATATTTTGTCCGATGTCTGAAAAGGGATTTTTTCGGTTCTATACTGAATGTTGGGGTGTGCGAAAAAACACACTTCCAACATTCTTTTCGTTGTAATAAAATACATCTATAAGAAGCCTCCTAAACGCATTAT
>JAGZZT010000019.1 GCA_018377235.1 Clostridium sp. | reverse complement strand
CTCACGATGGACACCCTTGCCTTTGGCTATATCCTTCCCGCTACCGGGCGGATTCGGGACTTTCACCCGTTAGAAACGTGCGCCGCCAGGCGCACCACAGCTTTGGCAGGAGCCGGGGATTTTCCCGGCTCCTGCCTTTGCGCGCCTTCCTTTCTCCAGTATATTCATCAGTTGTAATTGGCCATAATATAAATTATAATGAAACAAAATGGAGGTATAAAAAGATGAAAGCGAAACGACAATACTGCTGCTTCCTGCTGGCTATGCTTCTCTCTATCATGCTCAGTTCCTGCTCAAGGCCCCCAGCCGCAGGAACAGAAGAAACCGGTGTCTCACTGACGTCACCGGAGTCTGCGTCAGAAACTGAAGCATCTCAGAAGGAAAGCTCTGCCGTCTCTTCCTCTGAAAAATCTGTACAGGCGGCATTTGATGCGTTTACAAGGCAGATATTTAAAGACGAGCTGGAGGGATCCGGCCTGACTCTCCACTATATGCTGAAGGACCCGGAAAACTATGGCATTTCCACAGCTGATCCGAAGCTTGGAGAATGTTCTCTGGAATACCTGCAGCAGGTTTCTGCTGATATGGAAAAGCTGTCCGAGGAGCTGCATGCCTTTGATCCCTCCCTTCTGACAGCAGATCAGCTGTTCACCTACCGGGCTCTTGACGACTACCTGGAAACGGAGCAGATGGCCAAGGGGCTGGAACTTTACTCCCGCCCTGTATCCACCACCATCGGAACCCAGGCTCAGCTTCCCATTCTGTTTGCAGAGTATGCCTTTTACGACAGGCAGGATGTGGAGGATTACCTGAATCTGATGTCCCAGATTGACTCCTACTACAAAAGTATTGCTGAATTTGAGAAAGTTCGGGCCGATGCGGGCCTGGCGCCCTGTGACCTGGTGCTCAATCAGATCATCCAGTCCTGCAAGGACTACATGATCCGGCCTGAGAACAGCTTTTTAAACGAAACCTTTAACAGCAAGCTGGACAGCATTGAAGACCTGACTCCAGAGGAGAAGGAGGAGTACAAAAAACGTCATCTGACGGTTATGAAGGAGCACTTTATTCCCGCCTACCAGATGCTGGCCGGAGAGCTTGAAAAATTGAAAGGGCGCGGCTCTAATTCTATGGGACTGTGCGGATACCCAGATGGAAAACGCTACTATGAATATCTTGCAGCCTCCTCCACCGGCACAGGCTATACAGTTCCAGAGCTGAAACAGCAGGTGCAGGTACATATGAGTGAAGATTTAGCCCAGGTGACACTTCTTCTGCAAAATCACCCGGAGCTTTCTGAGGCGTCTGCCAGCTATTCCTTCGCTCAGACGGAACCTGCCGCTATTTTAGATGCCCTGAAAACTCAGGCTGTGAAGGATTTTCCAGCTCTTCCAGAGGCTGATTACACAGTTCATCAGGTTCCTAAGGCGTTAGAAGCTTCCTTAAGCCCCGCCTTCTACCTGACCGCTCCCATCGACTGCTGGCAGCACAATGTCATCTACATTAACGGAGGATCAGAGCAGACCTCTGCCGAAGCTCTGTACACGACTCTGGCCCACGAGGGTTACCCGGGACACCTCTATCAGACTGTCTATGCCAACCAGAATGTGAAGGATCCGCTTCTAAGGCTTCTGGCCTGCGGCGGCTACACAGAAGGCTGGGGAACCTACGCGGAAATCTATTCCTACCGCTTTGACAATGGTCTCTCCCCAGAGCTTTCCGAACTTTTAGCACATAACCAGGCTGCTACTCTGGGACTCTACGCACTGCTTGATATTAATATCAACTACGAGGGATGGAGTCAGGAACGCACGGCTAAATTTCTGGAAGAACTCTATGGTATCACCGATGGCCAGGTGGTAGAGGAAATCTATTATGCCGTTGCCGACAATCCCGCCAATTATCTGCAGTATTACACTGGATACATGGAGATGGTAAAAATGCGGGAAACAGCTATAGAAACATTAGGAGAGCGGTACGATCCCATTCAGTTCCACAAATTTATTCTGGATATGGACGGAGCCTCCTTCCGCGTAATGGAACCCTACTTTAAAACGTGGCTTCTCACCTGTGGAGCGCAGTAAAACAGCAAAAAAGCCATAAAAATATCCGGGAGATTTTCTTTGCTTCATAAGAAGATATCAGAAAATTTCCCGGATTCACTATTCTCTTATCAAAAATTTCTATACCAGTTCTTCTCTGCCAGCCTGCTTCAAATCTGTCTCCTCCCTCGAATCTTCTTTCTCCTCTCCCCGATACATTTTTCCAATAATATACGAAGAGATTGTGACGGTAAGCAGCGAACATACAATCTTAAACGCAGGAATATAGCTCAGGGATAGTACAAGCACTACAAAATCTGTAAAAAAATAGCACTTTTCCAGCTTCACGCCTGCCAGCTTATTGAGAATCAGCGCCAGCACGTCGTCGCCTCCCGTGGCTCCTCCAGCCCTGACTACAAGCCCCACGCCGATTCCCACGAAAAGTCCGCCCACAATGGCTGCAAAAATCGGACTGCGGCCTAAATCAGGAAGCAAATATCCCATTCTTTCATGGATTGAATAAAAGAAACCATAGCTGAACGTAGATACCATGGCATTTTTCAAAAAAGCGCCTCCTAAAATCCGCCAGCCAATAAGATAGCAGATCAGATCGAGAACCGGGCCGATCACGCTGGGAGAAACTCCGAACCAGTTCTGTAGCAGCAGCTGCAGCCCCAGTACACCTCCCTCTGTGATATCTGACTGGCTGTGTACATTATAAAGTCCGAATGATAAAACCGCTGTTCCAAGCATCAGCCCTGCATAACGAAACGCTTCCTTCTTCAACTGTGCCCTCTGCGGCGTTTTCATAGATAACAGCTCCTTTTCAATGATTTCTTGACACAAACCAGTATAAAGGATATAGTTACTATATTGTCAAGCAGAAAGGGACTAATGATGATGAAGCACCGTTTTACCGCTGGAGAGATGGCGAAGCTGTCTGGCCTGTCCAAGCAGACGATTCTTTTTTATGATAAAAAAGGGATTTTAAAACCAGAATATGTAGATCCGGACAACGGATACCGGTATTACAGCGCCGATCAGCTGGATTTTCTCGATAATATCTCTATGCTGAAGGAAATCGGCCTGTCCTTAGATGAAATCAGAACTTTTATGGAACAGCGGACCAGAGACTACGCCGTCTCCCGTATGGAAGAACAGCTTGCAAGCATCCGCCAGAAAATAAAAAGGCTGCAGACCATTGAAAAGCAGCTCTCCTGGAAAATGAAAACCCTTGAGGATTTGACCTCAAAAAAAGAGGGAGTTTTCCTGATCTGCCATGAGAAGCCGGAACTTCTGGCAGTGGAGCCTGTCTTCTTTCCCAAACGCCGAAAAGGCACAGATGAGGAAGATCTGATGGCTCAAAATATTGCCATCAAAAAGCTGATGACAAAGGCGAAACAGGAACATTACCCCTACTTTTACCAGCAGGGAGCTATCATCCCCCTGAAAGAGCTGAAGGGGGGACACTGCCTGCGGGCCTCTCACGTATTCCTTCCGCTGGAGAAAAAGTGTAAGGGCGTCCTGTCTCTGACTAAGCCGCCCGGACTCTACGCCCGCTATTACTTTACAGGGCGCTATACGGGAAGCGGCAGCGCCTATCAGCTTCTTTTTTCTGAGCTTGAACGGATGGGCTTTTCAGCAGTATCTGGTTCCTATGAATATTGTATCCTGGACAGCCTGGCTTCCCAGAATACGGATCACTATGTCACGTTAATTGAAATGGAAGTAAAAAAGAAGGGGTGATGTTCCCCTTCTCTCCTGGTTTCTGTTATTCTGCCTCTGTTTCCTGAGAGCTTTCTGCTGCGTTCTCTTTTTCTGTCTCTGCCGCAGAGTTCTCGCTTCCCATGTTCTTGTAGCCCTTATTAAACTCCATCGTTCCGAGCTTTTCTCCATTTACGGACAGATTCAGCTCAGAAGCCTCAAAATTCTGAAGCAGTGTGTTGGCAACCGCCGTCTGCTGCAGAACGTCGTCCTGATTCGGCATAGCGGAAAGGTCTACGCTGATCACAGAGCCTTCCTGGGAAAAGCTTAACACCTTGGTTCCCTCCTCAAGAATTCCGTTTTCAGCCATCTTATCTGCCAGAAGCTGCGGATCAATCGTTTCTCCATCCTCAGAGTCGATAGCGTCCATGCTCTGCTTCAGGCCGGAGCGGTTCTCCTTCACAGTAAACATGCTGACCTGTGCCATCGGAGCCGCATCTGCGTCCGGAAGCTTCTCCACTATTTCCCGCTCTGTCTCCGGAATGGAAGCCTCCACGGTCTGTCCCTCTGCTGCCTGTTTATCCTGATTCTGGCCGGATGTGTCTGTAGGCGCGCAGGCTGCCAGCGATACGCTCATCAAAATTCCAGTTAAAGCAATCATTAATTTTTTCATCGTGTTCTCCTCTTTCATTCATTGATTTTATTGATTTAATTCCCTGAACCAGCGGTTCAGCTTGGTAAGCGCCTGATAAAGAATGTCCAGCTCCTGAGGCGTCAGTTCCTCTTTTATGCTGTCGATCATCTGCCTGTGAAACTTTGCGTGATGCTCATAAGCCCTGCGGCCCTTATCTGACAGGGAAATGTAGACGATCCGCCGATCTTCCTTTCCCCTGGTCCGCACCACGTACCCCTTTTTCACCAGACTGTTCATGGCAATCGTGAGAGTCCCCACTGTAATGGACAGCTCTCTGGCAATCGCGGACATATTCTTAGGCGCCCCGATTCCGATGGCTTCAATGACATGCATATCATTATTGGTGATATTCCGAAACTCCGGCGTTATGATAGCCTTCTGTTCAATATCCATAATGTCGCGGAACAGCCTCACCAGTACCTCATTGAATGTCTCGTAATTGTCCACAGTGTTCCCCTTCGCCTTCTAAAAACAAAATTTCCCCACTGATTATACAATAAACGGACTTTGCCGGCAACTGTTAGCGCCAATAAAATTTTACAGTGAAAAACGATTTTATGCCAGAAAACCGGCAATCAAAATACTGGCTCCTATGCCTGCAGCCGTAGAAATAAGAGCCCCCGCCAGAGTCCAGCGGGTTTTCGTCACCTTAGCTGTCATAAAATATACACTCATCGTATAAAACACAGTCTCTGTACAGCTCTCCATAATAGACGCCGTCATTCCCAGAAGAGAATCTGGCCCCTGCGTCCTGAAAATATCGAGAAGAAGCCCGGTGGCAGCTGAGCTGGACACGAGGCGTACCAGGATAAGTGGAATCAGTTCTCCGGGAATATGGAGAAATCCTGCTGGAGCTTTCAATATTTCTGAAAGGAACTCCAGGAATCCGGATGCTCTCAGGACACCCACGGCTGTCATTAAACCGATCAGCGTGGGGAGAATACCGGCTACTGTTTTCATTCCTTCCCTTGCGCCCCCTATGAAATCATCAAATACTGGACGTCTGGAAAGAACTCCAAAGCCGATTATGTAAAACAGAACAGCCGGAACGAGAAAATCTGAGAGATAGAGAATTGCCTTCAACAGTCTGCTCCCTGAATGACCTTACTCCCATTCTATGCAAAGAGCCTCCGGCAGATTCTTTCTTTCCTGCCCTTCGTCCGTCTGTTTTTGTTTTATGTCTGGTATTATACAGGGGGATTGTGTAGGATCTGTGAATTGGTTCTTGCGAAATCGGAAAGTTTTTCTAAAATTTGTGGGAAGAAAGCGGCTGTTCAGCCAGTCAGAATCGTCCCTGGCAGGGGCTCACTGCGTTTTCTGCACAGTAAACACAAGAATGCTTCAACAGTAAATAGCATCAGGCTGGGCGATAATGGCGAGGCTTTCGCAGCGAAGTTTGCACTAATTTCCGCCATCGAGCGAAATGTCTGAGCCGTAAGGCAAGTTTTCGCGAATGGCGGATAAACGATGCGCGAACTGAGCCGAAAACGCAGCCAGCCGCAAATCCTGATGTTTTTGTCTGTTTTATGGTCACTTTAGAAAAATCTGCATTCACACGTTTATCGCGACTTTTCTGTATACCTCATTGTAAAGTTGTATCTTTACAGCTATAATATGATCTAAACTATTTTAATCTTTAATCAATTATTTCATGGAGGAATGAATGTATGAGCGTATTATTTGTAGAATATCCGAAATGCACTACCTGCCAGAAGGCAAAAAAATGGCTGGACGGAGCCGGAGTCTCCTATGAGGATCGCCATATCAAGGAGCAGAATCCTTCTGCTGAAGAACTTAAAAAATGGCATCAGATGAGTGGACTTCCATTAAAAAAGTTCTTCAATACCAGCGGCCTTCTCTATAAATCCATGGGCTTAAAGGACAAGCTGCCCGGCATGAGCGAGGAGGAGCAGTACGCCCTCCTGGCCACAGACGGAATGCTGGTAAAGCGCCCCATCGTAGTGGGAAACGATTTCGTTCTGGTAGGGTTTAAGGAAGCTGACTGGGAAAAGCAGCTGGCTGGACAGCAGTAGAAAGAATTACCCAAACCTGCAAATCTATATGGCAGAAAATCTATATGACAGAATCGACAGGTACAGTGACCAGCTGCGTTTTCTGCTCGGCTGATTAGGAGGCTATAAAAAGAACGGAAGTTTTTCAGCGACTAAGCTCCTGGTGGAGCGTGAAAACTTCCGTTCTTTTTTCTAACTTAACTGCTTCTGTCAGGGCTGGAAACCCATCTCCTTACAGTCCCAGTCCCTTGCTCACATTTACCACAAAGTCCTGAACATTAGTCACAATGCTCTTAGCAGAAAGACTTCCCCGATCTCCCAGCTTATTCACTGCAAACTCAGAGATATCTACGCTGTAGAAATAAACCTGCCGGATAGTTCCGTCCGGCATTACCCGGAAAGAGGGAGTCATGTTTCCTGTCGCAATAGAGTGGAGGGTGGTGGCCATACAGATCACAGTGGTGGCCTTTTTCACGCACTCCCTCATGGCAGACTGTCCCTCGTACACATCGGCGTAAACCTCCGGCAGCGGGCCGTCGTCCCGGATAGAGCCTGTCAGCACAAAGGGCACTCTCTTTTTCACGCAGCTGTACATGATTCCATTGTCAATATGCTCCTTCTCAATAAATTCCGGAATGGAGCCATGGTATCTCACCCTGTTGATGGTGTCAATATGGTTGTAATGTCCTCCTGGAAAACTCTCCTGAGTATAAATATCCTGGCCAAGAGCCGTCTTCTTATAGGCGCCCTCTAAATCGTGGGTAGCCAGCGCATTGCCCGCCAGAAGAGCATCCACATAGCCGTTCATAACCAGCTTGGAAAAGGCCTCCCTGGAGTCGGAGTCAAAAGCGCAGGCCGGTCCCATCACCCATACTACATATCCATGATCCTTCTCATGCTTTAGCAGCTCATAAATGTGGTCGTAGTCCTTGGAAAAAGCCGTCTCCCTGGATCTGCCCTGGCGGAAAGCAAAAGCTTCTTTGGACTGAGTTCCCGGCTCCTCAAAACCGTGAGTCCAGACGAAAATTCCCTCTTCTGCCTCCTCTGTCCTTCCTACAAATACAAGGTCTCCCTGCTTTAACGTCCGAAACTCCCGAACCGCTATCCTTCCATTTTCATAGACAGCCACGCAGTCCATCCGGCTCTCCTCTGCCAGCAGCCAGGTTCCGTCCACCTTAAAATACTCCGGGAAAATGGTGGTGGCGTGGTAGTTTTCCGGCGCCGTCTTATCCTTAGGAGCAGGAGCCAGCACAGCGTCCGGCGCTGAGACAAACGGCTCCTTTGTAAAATCCGGCGCAGTATACTTTTTTAACTCAAATCCCATGGCAGTTTCTCCTCTCTTCGTATGCCTTACCATACCGTTCTGCGTATAGTTTCATTATACCTGATTTTCCCTGGTTCCGGTACCCCTCATTTTCATAGCGCAGAACACCACCGCTGCCAGGGTACTCACACCTGTGGCCAAAAGTGCCGGCCCTGTCACTGCCGCCGGATTTGCGGATCCGTACTGGGCCCGGTAAGCGATCATGGTCATGGGAATCAGCTGAAGAGAGGAAATATTGATAATGAGAAACGCGCACATCTCGTCATTAGCCTCGCCCTGTTTCATCGCCAGGCTGTCTTTTCTCCTGCGCCGCTCTTCCTCCAGCGTCTCCAGATCCCCCATAGCCTTCAGCCCAGCTGGGGTGGCAGCCCAGCCAAGGCCCAGAAGATTGGCTGTCACATTAGCGCAGATGGACTCCAAAGCCGGGTGATCTCTGGGGATACGTGGAAACATCACATGAAGAATAGGATACATTTTTCCTGCCAGCGCCTCCATCAGTCCGGATTTTCGTCCAATTTCCAGAATTCCCGTCCAGAAGGACATAACGCCCAGCATAGTGATCCCTAGCGTCACTGCCTCCCTGGCCGCTTCCAGAGCGCCGTTAGTCACCTCTGCAAGGGTTCCGTGAAACGCTCCCCAAATGAGCCCCGCCGCCATCATCACAGCCCATAAAAAATTCAACAAAAAAATCCCACCTTTCTGGCAAACATTATGCCAGAAAGGCGGGAAATAGAACTGCCCTAAGCGCCGCAGCAGAGATCTCTCATAACTTCCTCTACTGTTTCAATCTTCTTAGCTCTGCAGGCATTGCTGCCGCAGAAAATCAGAGCGCGATCCTCGTCTCCCTGAGCCGCGTTGATCAGGGCCTGAGTAATGCAGTAAGGAATATTAGCCGGATCGCAGTGTTCCAGGCACCGAAAGCACCTGGTCACCTTCTCTCCCTCTGCCGTCATCTTTTTCAGGAACGGATTCATAATCGCCCGTCCCGGCATTCCCACCGGACTCTTGGTAATGACGATATCCTCCTCCTTTGCGTTAATATACGCCTGTTTATAGACTAACGGCGCGTCGCACTCCTCTGTGGTAACGAATCTGGTTCCTACCTGGACTCCGTCCGCTCCCAGATCCTCGATACAGTGGCGCACATCCTCATGGGTATAGACGCCGCCTGCTGTTACCACAGGAATCTCCTTGCCGTATTTTTCCCCGTACTCCTTTACCAGAGCAATAATTCCCTTTACTTCTTCCTCGTATTCAGCCTTGTGATAGGTCTTTGACACCTGATCGGTGTCTGCTCCCAGTTCTGTCAGCTGCTCTCTGGAAAAGCCCAGATGTCCGCCTGCCAGCGGTCCCTCCACCACTACCAGATCTGGCGCAGTTTTGTAGTTTCTGTCCCAGAGCTTACAGATTACCTTGGCAGATTTTACAGTGGACACAATAGGAGCAATCTTAGTAGCCGTTCCCTTCACATACTCCGGCAGATTAACCGGAAGGCCTGCGCCGGAAATAATAATATCCGCCCCTGTTTTAACGGCTGTCTTTACGTATTCCACATAGTTTTTTGTAGCCACCATAATATTGAAGCCTAAAATTCCATCCGGCGCAATTTCTCTGGCCTTTTTAAGCTCTGTTTCCATAGCCTTTAAGTTGGCCGCCTGAGAATTTTTATAAAAGTCCGGATCCCTGAATCCAATCTGGGCAGTGGAGATAATTCCCACTCCTCCAGCCTTTGCCACAGCTCCTGCCAGGGATGAAAGGCTGATGCCGACTCCCATCCCTCCTTGAATTACAGGAAGTTTGGCTGTCAGATTTCCTATTTTCAGCGGTTTAAATCTATTCATCCTCGTTCTCCTACTTTCTATGATGTTGGGGTCAAATGACCTGATTAAAAGGCCCGGAATCTGTCATACCTCTGGCAGACTGCTTCCTCCCTTGTCATCTCTCTGAAACGCAGGAAAAACTCCTCCAGCCTCCAGTCCAGTCCGCGGCAGATCTGCTCCTTATTAGCCTTGGTAGCCGGCTCAGGCTCGGGAATAATACACTCAATCAGCCCCAGCTCATAAAGATCCTTGGCAGTCATCTTCATTACCTTGGCCGCGTCGCTGGCCTTCTTTCCATCCTTCCAGAGAATGGCCGCAAATCCTTCCGGCGAAAGCACAGAGTACACAGCGTTCTCCATCATCCAGACCTCGTTGCCCACAGCCATGGCAAGGGCGCCTCCGCTGCCCCCCTCTCCTACGACAATGGACAGAGCCGGAACCGTCAGGTTAGAAGCCTCAAACAGGTTTCTGGCAATGGCCTCGCCCTGTCCTCTCTCCTCCGCTTCAATACCAGGGAATGCTCCTGGTGTATCCACAAAGCAGATAATCGGACGTCCGAACTTCTCCGCCTGCTTCATCAGCCTGAGAGCTTTTCTGTAACCCTCCGGATTGGGCATTCCAAAGTTCCTCTTTAAGTTATCTTTTGTACTCTTTCCCTTTTCCTGAGCAATTACCGTCACAGGCATGCCGTGCCAGGAAGCAATCCCTCCGATAACAGCCCCATCATCCCCAAAATACCTGTCTCCGTGAAGCTCGATAAAATCGTCAAACAGCTCCTCGACATAATCACTGGCAATCAGCCTGTCCTCGCTTCTGGAAATGAGAACCGTATCCCAGGCGCTCAGCTGGCGGTTTGAAATGTCCTCGAATTCTTTCTCAGAAGTCCTCTTAATCACAGCGCTCTTTCTGTCAAAAGTCTTCTCCACCGCGGCCAGAAGTTCTGCCTCTGCCTCTTTTCCAAGAGATTCTCCATTTGAGAGAATCGGAAATCTCCGCGCCGCGCCTCCCTCCAGACAGCTCTTCCTGTCTGACACGTTCTCGACTGTCTGGGCCCTGCGCCCTTCTCCCTTATAGTTCCACTGATTTCTGCTGGCATGGAACCGAAGCAGATAGGACAGGGTATCCTTCATCTCCGGACGCTCCACAATCAGATCCACAAAGCCGTGATCCTGCTGGAACTCTGCTCTCTGAAAGCCCTCCGGAAGCTTCTGCCGGATGGTCTGCTCGATTACCCTCTGTCCTGCAAAGCCAATCAGTGCCTTGGGCTCTGCGATAATAATATCTCCCAGCATGGCAAAGCTGGCCGTCACACCGCCGGTGGTAGGATCCGTCAAAACGCTGATGTATAACAGTCCCGCATCGCTGTGACGCTTTAAGGCTGCAGAGGTTTTCTCCATCTGCATCAGGGAGACAAGTCCCTCCTGCATCCTGGCTCCCCCAGAACAGGCGAAAATAATGATAGGAAGCCTTAAAGCCGTGGCCCTCTCCACAGCTCTGGCAATCTTCTCACCTACATTATGACTCATGCTGCTCATAATGAAACGGGAATCACAGACAGCAATCGCTGTCTTCTGTCCATGGATCGTTCCCCGTCCCGTCACAACCGCCTCATTCAGATTCGTCTTTTCCTGAACTGCCTGAACCTTTTTCTCATATCCAGGGAAATTTAAGGGATTGATAAACTCCATCTCCCTGTCCCACTCTTCAAAGGAACCGCTGTCAATGGTCATCTCGATTCTTCTGTATGCGTGGACGCGGAAGTAGCCGTCGCACTTAGGGCAGATGTAGTAGTTGTTCCTTACATCCTCCGTGTAAATCGGACGGCCGCACTTGTTGCACTTGCGCCAGAGGCCCTGGGGGATATTGGGCTGTCCCTCATTTACAGCCCCCTCCCTCTCCTCAGAAGCCTTTTTATGTTTTGTATCAATCAAGGTATATGTCTTTTTAAACATATCTTTCAGCATATAACACTCTCCCTTTCCCCGAATCCTCACCTCTGTTCAGACTGCACTGGGCGCTTAGCCCAGACAGAAGCATTTCCGTCAAAAAACTCCCCTACCTGCAGTAGGATGGGAATTCCTTCGGAATAAAATCCGTGTCAATGCTTCCCTTCTGGTAAGCTTCACTGTTTAATATCTCATACTGGAAGTCCACGTTCGTGTCAATTCCCTCAATGACAATCTCCCCAAGGGCGCTGCGCATCTTGGCTATGGCTCCATCTCTGTCATTGTCATAAGAAATCAGCTTCAGCAGCATGGAATCATAGTTGGGCGGAACCTTGTATCCGTTATAAATATGGGTATCGATCCTGATCCCCTTCCCCCCCGGCAGATGCAGCTCTGTGATAGTTCCAGGACTGGGCATGAAATGTTTCTCAGGATTTTCGGCATTAATTCTGCACTCAATAGCATGGCCGCGGATGACCACATCTTCCTGTGCAAAGCTTAACGGCTCTCCCGCTGCGATCTGAATCTGTTCCTTAATCAGGTCAATGCCTGTCACAGCCTCTGTCACAGGATGCTCTACCTGAATTCTGGTATTCATCTCCATGAAGTAAAACTGCTTATGCTTATCTAAAAGGAACTCAATCGTTCCGGCGTTCACATAGCCAACCGCTCTGGCAGCCTTCACTGCCGTCTCGCCCATCTTTTTTCTCAGCTCCGGGGAGATAGCCGCTGACGGCGCCTCCTCGATCACCTTCTGGTGG
This sequence comes from Clostridium sp., assembly GCA_018377235.1. Classification (GTDB taxonomy): domain Bacteria; phylum Bacillota; class Clostridia; order Lachnospirales; family Lachnospiraceae; genus Otoolea. Next base: position 32,287 of record JAGZZT010000019.1, on the reverse strand, counting down.
CGTCTCTGAATCGAGCAGTCTCTCTCCCCCAGATGCACCACATGGCCATGGCTGTCCGCTAAAATCTGGAACTCAATATGCCTCGGCTGCTCAATGTACTTCTCGATATACATGGTATCGTCAGAAAAGCCCTTCACTGACTCCATCTGAGCCTGGTTAAAGTTGGCCTCAAAATCCTCTGCGCTTCTGGAAATTCTCATACCCTTTCCGCCGCCGCCTGAGGACGCCTTAATCATAACGGGAAAACCAATTCCCTCGGCCATTTTAAGTCCCTCTTCAGGAGTATAAACAGGCTCCTTGCTTCCTGGAACTACGGGAACTCCAGCTTCCATCATGGTCTTTCTCGCCTCGGACTTATTGCCCATCCTGTGAATAATTTCAGCAGAAGGACCGATAAAGCGGATATTGCACTTTTCGCACAGATCCGCGAACCGGGCATTTTCAGAGAGAAAGCCAAATCCAGGGTGGATGGCGTCTGCCTTCATGGCCACGGTGGCGGAAATAATCCGCTCCATATCCAGATAGCTTTCACTGGAAGGAGCCGGGCCGATGCAGATGGCCTCGTCCGCCAGCAGCGTATGAAGAGAATCCCGGTCTGCCTCTGAGTAGACAGCGACCGTTTTGATTCCCATTTCCCGGCAGGCACGGATAATTCTCACCGCGATCTCGCCGCGGTTTGCAATTAAAATCTTGTTAAACAAACTCGTCACCTATCCAATCATAAATGTCAGCTCAGCGGAAACTGCCACCTTGCCGTCCACAGACGCCGTAGCGCTGCCGATTCCCACCGGGCCTTTTCTCTTAATAATCTGGCATTCCAGCTTTAAACGATCTCCTGGAACTACCTTTCTTCTGAACTTAGCGCTGTTAATTCCGCCGAAGTAGGCTACCTTGCCCTTGTTCTCTTCCTCGCTCAGGATAGCTACCGCGCCTACCTGAGCCAGGGCTTCCACGATAAGAACCCCCGGCATAACCGGCTCCTGTGGAAAATGGCCTGCAAAAAACGGCTCGTTATAGGTCACTGACTTATATCCTACCGCTCCCTCACCTGGGCGAATCTCCTCTACACAGTCAATGAGAAGAAACGGATGTCTGTGGGGGATAATCTCCTGAATTTCCTTAATTCCCAGCATGAAAACACCTTTCCCTTTCTCCGAATTATTTAATGCGGAACAACGGCTGGCCGTACTCTACAACCTCCTCGTTGTTTACAAGCACTGCCTCGACTACTCCATCGTACTCGCTTTCAATTTCATTCATCAGCTTCATGGCCTCAATAATGCCAAGAACCTGTCCCTTCTTTACTCTGTCGCCAGTCTTCACAAACGGCTCTGCGTCCGGAGACGGGGATGCGTAGAAGGTTCCCACCAGCGGGGAGCTTACTGTATTGCCGGAAGCGATGTCTCCGCTCTCTGCATTCACTGCAGGCGCTTCTGCGCCAAGGGCCTCGGAAGCGCCAGGTACCTGCAAAGCCACAGCCGGCTGGCTCATCACAGGAGCTGCAGCAGGAGCAAAGCCTGGAGCGGGAACAGCCGTTACAACTGTCTCTCTCTCCTTCTCTCTCTTTAAAGAGAGCTTTGTTCCGTTCTCTTCCAGTACAAAGCTGGTCAGATTATTTTTTGAAACAGCCTCGATCAGCGTCACAATATCCTTAATTTCCATCTCTGCCTCCTCTGAATTAAGCCTCAAATTTCTTTACCACAAGGCTTGCGTTATGTCCGCCAAAACCCAGGGAATTGGAAATTGCATAATTTACAGTTGTGTGGACACCTTCTCCCTTGGTATAGTCCAGATCGCACTCTGGCTCTGACTCAGACAGGCCGGAGGTTACATGAACATAATCCTCCATCACAGACTTCACGCAGGTGATCAGCTCTACGCCGCCGGCAGCGCCTAACAGGTGGCCTACCATGGATTTTGTAGAATTTACTTTTACCTTGTAAGCGTGATCGCCTAAAGCCAGCTTGATGGCCTTTGTCTCAAATAAATCATTGTGGTGAGTGCTGGTTCCGTGGGCATTTACATAATCAATCTGCTCTGGTGTAATACCAGCGTCCTTGATTGCATACTCCATGGCCTTGGCAGCTCCGCTGCCGTCCTCAGCCGGGGAGGTGATGTGGTAAGCGTCGCAGGTTGCGCCGTAGCCTGCCAGCTCTGCTAAAATAGTGGCTCCTCTCTTCTGAGCATGCTCTAAGGACTCTAACACAACAACTCCAGCTCCCTCGCCCATCACGAAACCGTCTCTGTTCTTGTCAAACGGACGGGAACAGGTAGCCGGGTCTGTATTAGTGGAAAGGGCAGTCAGGGCCGTAAAGCCTGCCACTCCAAGGCCTGTGATGCTGGCCTCTGTGCCTCCTGCCACCATCACGTCAGCCTCTCCGCACTGAATGGAACGGAATGCCTCTCCGATGGAGTGGGTTCCTGTCGCACAGGCAGTTACCACGTTAATGCACTTGCCCTTTAAGCCGTACTGGATGGACACGTTTCCTGCCGCCATGTTGCAGATCATCATTGGAACCAGAAGCGGGTTAATACGGCCCGGTCCCTTCTCCAGCATCTTCTTGTGTTCTCTCTCCATAGCTCCAAGGCTTCCAATTCCGGATCCCACGCTGACTCCTACGCGGAAAGGATCCTCCTTCTCCATGTCAATGCCTGCCTGAGCTAACGCCTGTCCTGCCGCTGCCACTGCGAACTGAGAGAATGGCTCCATTCTCCTGGCCGTTTTCGGATCCATGTACTGCTTCGGATCAAAATCTTTAACCTGAGCGGCCAGCTTTACCTTATAGTCGGTTGTATCAAAATATGTAATCTCTCCGAAGCCTCTCTTATTCTCCTTCAGGGAATTCCAAAATGTCTCCACATCATTTCCGATTGGGCTTATAACACCCATACCGGTAATCACTACTCTGTTTGCCATATATTACCTCCTACATTGCCATGCCGCCATCTACGTTGATGACCTGGCCTGTGATGTATCCTGCCTGCTCGGAAGCTAAAAATGCAGCCAGATTTGCCACATCCTCTGTCTTTCCGAATTTCTTCATAGGAATCTGATCTCCCATAGCCTTCTTTACGTCCTCTGGGAGAACTGCTGTCATTTCCGTGTCAATAAAGCCCGGAGCAATGGCATTTACCGTAATGCCGCGGCTTCCCAGCTCTCTGGCTACTGACTTTGTCAGTCCGATTACGCCCGCCTTGGACGCACAGTAGTTGGCCTGCCCTGCATTTCCCATAACGCCTGAAACGGAGGAAATATTGATGATGCGGCCTCCCTTCTGCTTTAACATCTGTCTGGAAATGTGCTTAATGCAGTTAAAGGTTCCCTTTAAGTTGGTGTCCAGGACTGCGTCGTACTCCTCCTCGTTCATCTTCATGAGCAGGTTATCCTTCGTGATGCCCGCATTATTCACCAGAATATCGATTCTCTTATATCTGGCAATCAGGTCCTTCATCATCTCTTCTGTCTTTTCGTAGTCGGAGACGCTGCACTGAATGGCCTCGGCGGTTCCGCCTGCCTCGGTGATCTCCCTTACCACTTCCTCTGCCTTTGCAGCAGATCCATTGTAGTTTACGATAACCACGGCGCCTTCCTTGGCCAGTGTCAGGGCGATCTGACGGCCAATTCCGCGGCTCGCTCCGGTTACCAGTGCAATTTTGCCTTCCAATAACATAGTTTTACAACCTTTCCTCGGAATTTCTTCCGGTATGCCTGAGGGTAAAAGGGACGCGGCATGATGCTTCCGCGTCTCCCCTGCGAGCCTACAGCTCTCTTACCTTCTCAATATCTTCCAGTTTCTCTATATTAATCACGCGGACGCTTCTATCTATCTTCTTCATAAATCCGGCCAGCGTCTTTCCAGGCCCGATTTCAATAAATGTATCCACTCCATCGGCCAGCATCATTCTCATTGTCTGCTCCCAGCGTACGGAGGAGGACACCTGTCTCTCAAGCAGAGGCTTTACATCTTCTGCCTCTGTCACATACTCTGCTGTCACGTTGGCAGCGTAAGGAATCACCGGCTTATGAATCTCGATGGTATCAAGAACCTTTCCCAGCTTTTCTCCTGCCTCTGTCAGCATTTTGGAGTGGAACGGTCCGCTGACATTTAACGGAATCACCCGTTTTGCCCCTGCTTCCTTCAGCTTCTCTGACGCCTCGTCCACTGCCTCCTTCTTTCCGGAAATTACAATCTGTCCCGGGCAGTTATAGTTGGCAATCTGAACGCCTTCAATCGGCGCAATCACCTTTTCAATCTCCTCTGCATCCATCGCAAGCACGGCAGCCATAGCTCCGATTCCAGCCGGAACTGCCTCCTGCATCAGGATTCCCCTTTCCCGTACTGTGCGGATCGCATCCTCCACAGACATCACGCCTGCCGCTGCCATTGCCGGATATTCGCCCAGACTGAGTCCTGCTGCCGCATCAGGCTTGATTCCCGTCTGCTCCATGAGAACCTTCATCATGGCAAGGCTGGCTGTGACCATGGCCGGCTGTGTATATTCTGTGATGTCCAGTCTGTCATTTTTCTCAAAGCAGAGCTCCGGCATAGAAAATCCGAGAATCTCGGACGCTGTGTCGAACACCTTTCTTCCTGTCTCTGTCTGCTCATAGAAATCCTGGCCCATACCGCACACCTGCGCGCCCTGACCTGGGAAAATAAATGCAATTCTGCTCATAGCGCTGCTCCTTTTTATTCCTATGGAAACGGCCCGCCTGCCGTCACTTTCTGCATACGGGCCGATCCTCTATTCTCCGGCGTCCGGACAAATGTCCTTCTACCAGTGCAGAAGCCTTCCGGCCTCCGCCATCATCTCATCGATCATTTCCTTACAGGTCTGCTCTTTCTTTATCATACCTGCAATCTGTCCTGCCATGACGGTTCCGTTTACCGTGTCTCCCTCCATGACAGCCTTTCTGAGAGTTCCCAGAGTCAGGTATTCCAGCTCCTCAAAGGACTTGCCTTCCTGCTCCAGCTTAATATACTCTCTTGTCATCTGGTTTCTTAAGCACCTTACAGGATGACCATGGGTTCTTCCTGTAACAGTGGAATCAATATCCTTCGCCTTGATGATTCTCTCCTTATAACCAGGATGCACAATAGACTCCTTCGCCACAACAAAGCGTGTTCCCATCTGAACCGCTTCTGCGCCCAGCATAAATGCCGCCGCAATGCCGCGTCCGTCTCCGATTCCGCCTGCCGCGATGACAGGGATGGAAACCGCGTCAGCAACCTGTGGAACAAGAGTCATGGTAGTTGCCTCTCCAATATGTCCGCCGGACTCCATGCCCTCTGCGATCACAGCGTCAGCTCCGCCCTTCTCCATCATTCTGGCCAGGGCAACAGAAGCTACAACAGGAATTACCTTAATTCCTGCTGTCTTCCACATTTCCATGTATTTTCCAGGGTTTCCGGCTCCTGTAGTGACTACCTTGATTCCTTCCTCAACTACAACCTTCGCCACATCGTCGGCATGAGGGCTCATCAGCATGACATTAACGCCAAAGGGCTTTTTCGTCAGTTCTCTGGCTTTTCTGATTTCCTCGCGAACCACCTCGCCGGGAGCATTGGCTCCGCCGATCAGGCCCAATCCTCCCGCCTCAGAGACAGCGGCAGCCAGATGATGCTCAGCCACCCAGGCCATACCGCCTTGGATGATTGGACATTCAATCCCTAAAAGTTCAGTGACTCTGGTCTTCATTATGCCTCAACACCTTTTTCTTTTAAATAATTCATTACATCACCTACTGTTAAAAGGTTCTGTAAATCCTCAGCCGGGATCTCTACGGAGTACTCATCCTCCAGAGCCATAACTAACTCGAATAAGTCAAGGGAATCTGCTCCCAGATCATCTTTGAAGGAAGAAGCCTCTGTAATGGACTCTGCATCCACGCTTAACTGCTCTGCGATGATCTCTTTCATTTTTTCTAACATAGTTTTTGTCTCCTTTACTTGATAAGTTTTAGATTTTCTGAAAGCCGTTTTGGGATCCTGCCCTACAGCTGTCATTTCTTTTATTATATTTGATTTTCAGGAAGTTGCAAGAAAAAAATCCTCTGAACCACAGACTGATTCTACCACTCCAGCAAAGTGGCTCCCCATGTCATACCTGCGCCGAAGCCTGCAAGCACCAGCTTGTCGCCTCTTTCAAGCTTTCCGTCCCGTTTCAGCTCGTCTAACAGAATCGGAACAGAGGCAGCTGAAGTGTTGCCGTAACGGTCAATATTAATCGGAATTCTGTCCATGGGAACCTTCAGCCTTCTGGAGGCAGCCTCCAGAATTCTGAAATTCGCCTGGTGAAGAACAAAGTATTTAATCTCATCTGGATTGATCTGCGCATCCTCTAAAATTTTTGCTACAATCTCCGGTACTTTACGGACTGCAAACTTAAAAACCTCTTTTCCGTCCATCTTCATAAAACCAAGCTCCGGCTTTATGCCGTTTAAGCAGTTTCCAAGATTTCTGGCCTGGCACTCTAAAGTCCATCCCTTTGTCCCATCGCTTCCCATCAGGGTTCTGATAATTCCTGTCTCAGACGCCCTGACAACCGCAGCTCCGGCTCCGTCTCCGAACAGAATACAGGTTCCCCGATCTGTCCAGTCCACCACCTTGCTTAAAGTCTCCGCTCCGATGATAAGAGCCGTCTTATAAATTCCTGATGCAAAAAAGCTGTGGGCAATGTGAAGACCAAAAATAAATCCCGAGCAGGCTGCCGTAATATCAAAGCCCACTGCATTCACAGCCCCTATGGCCGCCTGCACATCCATCGCTCCCGCCGGAAACGCCCGGTCGCCGGAAGAAGTGGCCAGCACAATCAGGTCAATCTCCTTCGGATCGATGCCTGCATCGTCAATGGCCCGCTTGGCTGCCTCTATGGCCAGCCCGCAGGTTCCCATATCCTTAGATACCCTTCTCTCACAGATTCCCGTTCTCTCCCGGATCCAAGCATCATCTGTATCGAGAAACTTCATAAGATCCTGATTCGTAACAACTGTATCCGGCACATAAGAGCCAATTCCAATGATTTTTGTAGTCATGTCTGATTCCTGCTTTTCTGTCTGCTTTCTTTCATTAACTCAGTAAACGAAATTGTTTGATATTCAAACTATTGCTAGTGTATTCTATGGCAGGTTGTTTGTCAAGGAAAAAAGTAGTACCCATTTCCCCTGGCAGAAGGTATAATGAAGGCAGGAATCGCTCTGTGAGCGATTCCTGCCGCTACGCAAACGGAGTATCCGTAGGATACGGAGTTCGCGGTTCCTTAACCTATGATGTTTCTTTATTTTTTATAGTGCCAGTGTACAAGGGACGCTATGCAGTCTATCTATTAAAATAGGAGGGTTACATAATGCAGAAAATTCTCGTATGCGACGACGACAAGCAGATTGTCGAAGCGATTGATATCTATTTAACCGGAGAGGGCTTTGAGGTGATCAAGGCTTATGACGGTCTGGAAGCCCTGGAACTTTTGAAGACAAATGAAGTCAATCTGATGATTGTGGATGTAATGATGCCCGGTCTGGACGGAATCAGGACTACTCTCAAAGTCCGGGAGACCAGCAGCATCCCGATTATCATTCTGTCAGCCAAATCAGAGGACTCTGACAAGATTCTGGGACTGAATATCGGGGCTGACGACTACATCACAAAACCGTTCAACCCATTAGAACTGGTGGCTCGTGTCAAATCCCAGCTCCGCCGTTACACCCAGCTGGGAAATATGAATACTCAGACAGACAGCCGTGTATACAAGTGCGGCGGTCTTCAGATCAATGATGAAAACAAAGAGGTATTCGTAGACGGAGAACTGATTAAGCTGACTCCCATCGAATACAACATCCTTCTTCTCCTGGTCAAAAATGCTGGAAAAGTATTTTCCATTGACCAGATCTACGAGGAAATCTGGAACGAGGAGGCTATTGGAGCCGATAATACAGTGGCAGTCCATATTCGCCATATCCGCGAAAAAATCGAAATTAACCCCAGAGAACCCCGGTATCTGAAAGTAGTCTGGGGTGTAGGGTATAAAATCGAAAAACAGTAGGTGACGTTATGACAATTCGAAAGCTTTCTTTATATCAGCGTAAGATCGCGGCCTGCATTGTCCATCTGCTCTTTCTGGCTCTGACATTTATCGGTGTGGGAATCATGTACATGAATGACAACCTGGGCGTGGGAATTACCAGAATCCACAGCATTTCCTATGAGGACACCGATGAATTTACCCAGTATTTCAATGAGGATCTGTCTGATATTTTTCAATATATGGAATATCATGGAATCTTTGCCACTGGAGGATCGATTGACATTTCAAAGGAAATGCTGCAGATGACCTTTGGACCTAATGATACGCGTTCCTTTTCTCTGAACGATATCATCAAATATCTGAAGTCTTTAGGATACTATCTGAACGAGGATTTCCAATGTACGCCAGTGGCGGTGGACGAAAATCGAAAGCCTTTAAAGGGATATGTGGCATGGTCTGCCAACAGCCCGGATGTATACTACACTTCTTTAAAGGAAGGAATGCGCTACTGTTCCTTGGAAGAGATCTCTCTGGAAATTTTAAATACCCTGAATCAGTATTACACCACCTATAAAAGGCTTTTTGAACAGCCATGCAATCTTCACTTTAAAATTGAATATCTGGATACAGAGTCAGATCCCAAGCGGATCACCTCTTTTTCCAATGATAAAAGCCTGAACCGTGAAACAGTCAAAAACTACGGCCGGTATGCCTGTCTCCAGGGAAATTCTGTGTTTTACGACACAAATTTTAAATCCATTGACCTGGATACTGTTTCAGCCCTGTCTGCCAATAATCCGTATTCTACAAAGACCTACTATCTTCTGGCAGCTCTGGATACCAGCTATCCCGCTGATGACGCTTATGCTGCCAATTACCGCCACTATGTCAGAATGCAGAATTATTACTTCCTGGGCTTCGCTCTAATGGCAGCGGGAGGTCTTACAGCAGCTTTCTCCCTTCTGTATCTCCTATCCGTTTCTGGAAAGCATGAAGATGGAGATAAATCAGCTTCTCTGGCTCCCTTTGATCACACCAGCACAGAGACGGGAATGCTGCTTCTGTGCCTTATGACTGGGGCGGCTCTCTTCGCATGCCGGTACACTCTGGTGCGGGTACTCCATCTGACACTTCCGGAAGAATCCTGGGCAGTAGGAGAAAAAGTACTCTACACCGCTGTTATCTACTTAGGATCCCTGCTGGCTGTCTTCAGCCTGCTCAGGCGGTATAAAGCAGGGGTTATCTGGAAGAACAGTCTGATTCGGAAGTTGGGAACGCGCCTGTCCATTTTCTTTACAGGACAAACCTTCGCCGGACAGCTGACTGCATCCTTCGCTGCCTATCTGATCTGCAGCACGGTTCTTCTCCTGACCGCCGCATACCTGTATTTAAAGTGGCATATTCTTTCTATGACGCTTAAAATTATGATCGGAGTGCTGGCAGCCCTGTGGATCTGCCTGAATCTGTGGATCTTTTACATTATGTTCCGCCGTTCTGCAGATCGCGACAAGATCGACCTGGCGATCCGCCATCTGGCAGACGGAGAAACCTCCTATCAGGTAGATTTAGCACAGTTTTCCGGAAAGATCCGGGAAACTGCTGAAAATCTCAATAACGCCAGCAAGGGGTTAGAGGCCGCTCTGTCGGAAAAGGTAAAGAGCGAACGGCTGAAGGCAGATTTGATTACCAATGTCTCTCACGACATTAAGACACCTTTAACCTCCATTATTAATTATGTAGACTTGATTAAAAGGGAAAATATTCAGGATGAAAAAATCCTGCGCTACTTGGATGTGCTGGAACAGAAATCCCACCGGCTGAAGAATCTTACAGAGGATCTGGTGGAGGCCTCCAAAGCCAGCTCTGGAAATCTGAAGCTGGAAATCAGCCGTCTGGACTTTATTGAACTGATTCACCAGACTAACGGTGAATTTGAAGAGAAATTCGCCAGCCGCCATCTGAATCTGATCACATCCGCTCCGGAGCATACACTCCTGATTGAAGCGGACGGACGGCGTCTGTGGCGGGTTCTGGAAAACCTCTATAATAATGCCTTCAAATACGCCCTGGAAGGCAGCCGTATCTATGTAGATGTAGCTGAAGAAGATTCCATGGCTGTGTTTACCATTAAAAATATCTCTGCCAATCCTTTAAATATCAATGCAGAAGAACTTACCGAGCGATTCGTCCGCGGAGATGTAGCCAGAACCACCGAGGGCAGCGGCCTTGGACTGTCCATCGCTCAAAGCCTGACTCAGCTCCAGGGAGGAACCTTTGAAATTTACATTGACGGAGATCTGTTCAAGGTTAAGGTGGCGTTTCCTGTCATTCTTATGGAAGGACAGGCAGGCGAAGCCGAGTAGGCTGTTCCGTTTAAAATTTGAAGACTAAAAAAGGAAGAAGAGAAATGCTTCTGACGCTTCTTTTCTTCCTTTTTATTTTGAGATTACGCTTTTGTTTCTGTCATAGGCCAAATCTGCTTCAATAAACATCCTTCCGCCTTCTTATGCGCCAGGAAAATTTTCGGCAACTTTAAGTGGAACAAGAAAAGTTTCCCCGTGCATATATCTCCCTATCTTTTCCTCTCCACCAGCCTTATCCGGCTCCAGTGTCCTGTGAGATACCATAAAAAAGAAATCAGGTAATTAGCGGCCCAGCCCAGAGGAACGGCGTACCAGACAAACTGAACCCCATAGCGCGGCGCGAAATAATTTGCCACAAAGACACGGATAGCCAGATTAGCCAGGTTGGCCGCAGTAAATACCTTCATATCTCCGGCGCCTCTCAAAAGGCCGTCTGTAGTAGCCTTGAGACCGATTAATATATAGAAGAAAGAGACAAATCCCGCATAGGCTATTCCTACAGAAAATGCCTCCGCGCTGGCCTCTGCATCCAAAAAAGCAGAAATAAACAGCTCTCCAAATACCTGTGTTAAAATGCAGAGCACTGCTGCAAAACCAGCCAGGGCCAAATAACAGATTCTATATCCCTCTCTTACCCGTTTTTCATTTCCAGCTCCCATATTTTGAGCTGTAAAGGTAGACATGGCGTTTCCCATGGCCAGCATAGGCACGATAGAAATGGATTCAATTCTCGTCCCTGCCGAATATCCCGCAATCACAGAAGAACCGAACGTATTCACTACAGACTGAACCAATAGAATTCCCAGCTGGACAATAGACTGCTGAAGAATGGAGGGCAGAGCTACCCTCGTCATAGACCCAGCCATCTCTCTGTCGTAGAACCGGAAATCTTCTTCATCCTGCCTGTATCCTCTCAGCTTCCTCATAAGAATAAGGAAGGAGAGCGCTGCCGAGAGCCCCTGGGCAATCAGGGTCGCCACAGCCACGCCTCTCACAGCCATGTGGAACTCAATGACAAACAGCAGATCCAGGACAATATTCAGCAAAGATGAAAAAATCAGCAGCTTGAGAGGCGTCCTGGAATCTCCCAGAGAGTTGAACACCGAGGCCTGAACGTTGTACATGAACAAAAAGGGCAGTCCCCAGAAATAAATCCGCAGATAAAGAGCCGCATCCGCGAAAATATTGTCCGGCACGTTCATCAGACTCAAAATCCTGTCGTTAAACGCAAGGCCGAAGGCCCCCAGCGCCGCGCTGATTACCAGAAAGGAAATCAGCGTCGTGGACACAGCCGTTTTCATCTTCGTCAGCCGTCCGGCTCCCAGAAACTGGGAAATAATCACCGAGCTTCCCATGCCTCCTCCGATGGCAACGGCAATAAACACGTTCGTAACCGCGTAGGAGGCGCCCACAGAAGCCAGCGCGTTCTCGCTGACAAATTTCCCCACTACGACCGAATCCATAATATTATAAAACTGCTGGAACAAATTTCCCAAAATCAGGGGAAACGCAAAAAGCAAAAGAGCCTTTCCCGGATAGTCGGTCAGCATACTGCTGCTTTTTTTACTCATTATTTTTCCCTTCTCTCTCTTCAGTCCTCTTTTCTTTCCCAGAAAAGCTTTTCCTTCCTTACATGAAAAGAAGCTGTCCGGTTTTCCGGCAGCTCCTTCTAGTATTTCCCATTTTACAGTACCTTATCTAAAAATGCTTTCGCCCTGTCTGTGGACGGCTGGGAGAAAAATGCCTCCGGAGTTGTATCCTCCAGTATTTTTCCTTCATCAATAAAGCATATCCTGTCTGAAACCTCTCTCGCAAAGCCCATCTCATGTGTGACAAGCGCCATAGTAATTCCCGTATGAGCCAGTCCTTTGATAACCTCCAGAACTTCCTTTACCATCTCTGGATCCAGGGCGCTGGTAGGCTCGTCAAACAGCATAATCTTCGGTTCCATAGCCAGCGCTCTGGCAATGGCAATTCTCTGCTTCTGGCCGCCTGACAGCTTGTTAGGATATGCGTCAGCCTTTTCCGTCAGTCCAACCAGCCCCAGCAGCTCCATAGCCTTTTTCTTCGCTTCCTCTTTGGACAGCTTATTTACCCGAACCGGAGCATAGATCATATTCTCCATCACAGTCATGTGGGGGAACAGATTAAAATGCTGGAATACCATTCCAATATCCTTCCGGATTCTCTGAATGTCAGCCTTCTTTTCCGTAATATCCTGCCCCTCTATGAGCACGGTTCCGCTGTCCGGCTTTTCAAGCAGGTTAATACACCGCAGAATGGTAGACTTTCCCGAACCGGACGGACCAATCAGAGTTACCACCTGTCCCTTCTCAATCTTAAAGTCAATCCCCTTTAAGACCTCCAGTTTTCCAAAGCTCTTATGTACGTTATGAAACTCTATCACTTCTGTTCACCCACCTTTCCAGACGGCCTGCCAGTGTGGACAGAACCATTACAAATATATAGTAAATTAAAGCAATCACAAGGTACGGCTCAAAGAACCTGTACGTCATAACTGTGATCTGATCTGCCGCTCTTAAAAGCTCTACCGCTCCGATGTAGGAAAGAATAGAGGTCTCCTTTAAAAGAGCTACTGCCTCGTTGACAAGGCTTGGAAGCACATGCTTCACCGCCTGAGGAAGAATAATATCCTTCATCATATCCCGGTAGCTGACGCCCAGGGACGCAGCCGCCTCGTACTGCCCCTTGTCAATGGCCTGAATGCCTCCTCTGAAAATCTCAGACACATAGGCAGCCGAATTCAGAGAGAAGGTTAAAATTCCCGACTGAACGGCTGTGAACGTCACTCCCAGAAGCTGGGGCAGTCCAAAGTGTACGATACACAGCTGCACCAGCAGCGGAGTTCCCCGGAAAATTGAGGTGTAAAAGCGTCCAAACCATACAAGCGGCGCGCATTTGCTGATTTTAATTAACGATAAAATGACACCCAGCACAAAACCGCAGATCAGACACAAAAACGTCATCTGAAGCGTCAGAACCGCTCCGTGCCACAAAAACGGCCAGTACTGCCATACGCTTGAAAAATCAAGGCTCATATCTGTTATCCTTTCTGTATCAGTTTTTTATTTCCCTTTAAAATTTCTTTTAATTATCTTGTCCATTCAGTTTCTTCTTTTAATCACTGTTCTGGCGGCGTATCCTCCCGCACAGCGAACGGCAGGACGTGGTATCCGTCCTGCCGCAGTCCGCCTAGTCGGCGATAAACTCCTCGCTTAAATGCTCTGCAATGATCTCGTCCAGCTCTCCGCTCTCCATCATTTCCTTTAATGTCTCGTTAAAGGTCTCATAGTATGGAGAATCCTTCGGGAATCCAATGGCGAAACAGTCTGCCTCGTTCTTATCTAACAGGCTTAACTCAAGCCCTGTGTTCTGCTTTAAGAACTCTACCGCTCCGGCACCATCCACGATACATGCGTCTGCTCTCTTGCTCTTAACCTCCTCTATGCAGGCCGGGCTGCCCTGGATTCCAACAGCCTTTACACCTTCGATACTCTCGGCTACCTGCTGGTAGTTAGTTCCGAATACATATGCAACTGTCTTTCCTTCCAGAGAGTCAAGCGTTGTATAATTATCCCCTTCTCTGTATACGATTCCGTTTCTCGGATAGAAGAAAATTTCAGAAAAATCAAGAGTTTTCTTTCTTTCCTCTGTCGGAGCCATACCGCCGCTGCAGAAATCAATCTGTCCTGCCTGAATTGCCGCTGTCAGGCTCTTAAACGGCATATCCTGGAATTCTACTGTTCCGCCGTTCTTTTCCACAACCTCTGTCACAATATCAATGTTCATTCCTACATATGTTTTATTTCCCTTAGCATCCATCTCAATGGATTCAAACGGTACAAATGTGGAAGAACAGCCTACCTTTACTGTTTTTCCGTTAAACGGATTGTCCGCAGAAACCTCCGCGTCCTCTCCCTCTGCTCCTGCAGAAGTCTCCTCTGCCGCCGTTGTAGTCTCTGCTGCCTCTGTACCTGCTGCCGCAGTCTCTGCCGGAGTGCCGCTTCCTGAACATCCCGCCAGAACGCTGACCGTAAGCGCTGTAAGTAATGTCAATGCTATCTTTCTCATAATCATTCTCCTCATTCCATTCCTCTTTTTCAGTTTCTTGGTTGACTGGTTCTTATAATAGCATAAATATGCACTCTATGCAATTCCTTTTTTCATTATTTTTTTCATTCCCCGACATTTTTTATCTTTTTTCTCTTCATTTTTATTCCATCCTTTCCATCCAGTCCCTGCCGTGGTATAATAGAATTATTCAGTAGTTTTTTCAATACTGGAGCGGTTCAGAGACGATCTTCAGGTCTATTTTCCTGTTGTGAAGCCAAACCTTTCCGTCCTCTGGAACTCCGTTTTTTCGCAGACAGAGTATTTTTTTGCAAATTCTCCAGTATTGAGTATATATGCAGATTGAATCATTTTTTATAAAGGAGGAACCTATGTCTGTTTTTACTGACGGAAAAACCAACGGCCCTGGCATCTGCTGGCCAGACGGAAAGCGGATCGCTGTCATGGTTACCTTTGATTTTGACGCTGAATTTTTAAGGATTTCCAGAGCCGGGTCAAAAGGGACATCCATCGGCTTTACCGATTTCTCCAGGGGCCAGTACGGACCGCACACTGGACTTTTAAGGTGTCTCGATATGCTGGATGCCTGCCAGATTAAATCCACTTTTTTTGTTCCAGGTATTGTCGCTGAAAAATATTCTGAACAAGTGCGCATAATCCACGAGAGAGGCCATGAACTGGCCTGCCATGGCTATCTTCACGAGTCGGTCCGAGGCATTTCCCGCGAGGAAGAGACGTCCATTCTTGAAAAGAGCGAAGCCGCTTTGATGGCTATTACAGGAAAACGGCCAGTGGGACACCGGGGGCCGGAAAGCATTATCCACCCCTTCACCCATGAGCTTCTGGCAGAACGCGGATACCTCTACAGTTCTTCTATGAAGGACTGCGACTACGCATACCTGTGGGAGCAGGACGGAAAACCGCTCCCCCTGATAGAGCTTCCAAACGATGTCATGATGGATGATTTTACCTATTATTATTTTACCTTCAGCGACCCAGCTGTCCGCGCCATGTATACAAACCGGGAAGTGTTTGGAAACTGGAAAGCCGAATTTGATGGTCTGGCTGAGGAGGGAGACAAGATCTTTGTCTTAAAACTTCATCCCCAGATGATTGGCCGCGCCAGCCGCATCGCCATGGTTGGAGACTTTATTTCCTATATGAAAGGCCACGGCGCCTGGATTACCACCTGCGAGGAAGCGGCCCGGTATGTCCTAAGCAAGAACGGACAGTTAAACAGCTGTGCCGACACTGAACAGCAGAGAAAGGAGGCGCTGTAAATGGATTCCAGCCGTTTTGACAAGGTATTCCCCGCCAAATTCTCCGGTGACCTGAAGATTTCCTGGCCAAATGAAAAACGAATTGCCGTTATGCTGGCCTTTGATCTGGACGCAGAAACCATGTGGACCACCAGAGGCGATGGAAATGCCGACCATATAACAAATCTGTCCAGAGGAGCCTACGGTCCTATCCAGGGTGTTCCCAGAATTTTAAATATGTTAGACAGCTTCGGTCTGAAAGCAACTTTCTTCGTACCGGGCGTAGTGGCAGACAACTATCCAGAAGTGGTAAAAGAAATCGCCGCAAGAGGCCATGAGATTGGCTTCCACGGCTATTTTCACGAAGAATTCTCCACCACTACCTATGAGCAGGAGAACGCCACTATGGATCGGTGTGAAAAACTCATCAAACAATTGACTGGCCAGCAGATGGTCAGCCATCGTGCTCCCGGCGGAGTCATTCACGACTACAGCCTGCGTCTTTTTGTAGAGCGGGGTTATATCGCAAGCTCCAACTGGCGCAACAGTGACGGTCCATTTATTCATGAGCTGGACGGAGTAAAAATCCCACTGGTGGAAGTTCCCAAAGATTCCATCTTCGATGATACGGCCTACGACTTCTACACCGACAGCGCTCCGGAACGCTATGAACTTAAATCTCCCGGGGAAATGCTCGAAATCTGGAAAGAGGAATTCGACACTCTGGCAGACGAAGGAAGAATGATTAACTTTGTACTTCATCCTCAGTTTATCGGCCGCGCCAGCCGCGTCAATATGCTCAAAGAGCTGATTGGCTATATGATAGCCCGCGGCGCCTGGATTGATACAAACCAGGCGGTGGCCCGCTGGGTTTTAAAGGAAAATGGCATGCTTCCAGAATAGATGCCAGAGTCATATGCTCCATCAGATAAAACGCAGACATAAAAGAGGTAATATTTATGATTTCATTTAAAATGTCACGCTCCTTCAGAAGATGTATGAAACAGGGCAGAAAAGCTCTGATTCTGGGCCTTTTATCCGCCGCTCTCCTGTCGGCTCCCGTCTTTGCCCAGGTGAGGACTCCGCAGGCTTCCGGAACGTCCGTCTTTTCAAACGGCAGCGCTGTAATTGACGCATCCAACGCCTCTCAGGGCTATATTATGGTCAAATACAGCGGCGGAACGTCCCGCATCAAGGTACGCATTTCCAAAGGTACTGAATATACTTATGATCTGAATACCGCTGGAAACTATGAAGTCTTCCCTCTGACAGAGGGAAGCGGAAGCTATACGGTCAAAGTATTTCAGCAGGTTCAGGGAACTTCCTATGCTCAGGTAATGAGCCAGACTGTCACAGCGAATATCGCAGACAGCCAGTCTCCTTTCCTGTATCCAAATCAGTTCTGCAACTTTAATGAAAACTCTGCTGTTGTAGCCAAGGCAGCTGAACTGACAGCCGGAATTTCAGATCCTCTGGCAAAAGTGCAGGCTGTTTACCGCTATGCTGTTGATCATATTTCCTACGATTACCAGAAAGCGGCATCCGTTCAGAGCGGCTATCTGCCCATCCCTGACGCCACCCTGGCTTCCGGAAAGGGCATCTGCTTTGACTATGCGGCTGTAATGACATCCATGCTTCGCTCCCTGGATATTCCTACAAAACTCGTAATTGGCTACACCGGCGGAACCTACCATGCCTGGGTAAGCGTGTACCTGACTGGTCAGGGATGGGTAGACAATATCATTTACTTTGATGGAACCAGCTGGCGCTATATGGATCCTACTTTCGCCTCCAGCGGAAAAGGAAACGCAGCCATTTCCAGCTATATTTCCAACCAGGCCAACTACCAGGCTAAATTTACCTATTAAGATAATATCTGCCTGTTAATACTAATTGTTTATTATTTCCCGCATGAGAAAGACGGCCCTGCAGAGCAGGGCCTTATGAGGAATTGACTATGAAACAATCCGTTCCGTTTACCGGACTTGCGCTGTCCGGCTTCTGCATGCAGATTTCCATTCTTTTGAAATCTGCGGTTCCTCTTTATGAGGGACTTTCTGTCATGGCGGAGGACGCTTCCCTTCCCAGAGAAAAGGAAGTTCTTGCCGCTATGTCCGACAAGCTGCGCATGGGCTTTCCCTTCAGCCAGGCTGTCGCTGAGGCTGCATGCTTTCCCGCTTATGTGGTTCAGATGACGCTCCTGGGAGAGCGTACAGGAACGCTGGACGCTGTCATGGAGCATCTGTCCCGCTTTTATGAGCGTGAATACCGGCTGGGCGAAAACCTGCGCCGTGCTGTTACCTACCCGGCTGTCATGATTATTATGCTGTTAGCGATCCTGTTCATCCTTTTTACAAAGGTCATGCCTGTCTTCTCCGGCGTTTATGAACAGCTGGGAACATCGATTCCTCCTGCTGCCCAGACTGCCATCCGGTTTGGAGGAATTCTAAGCGGAGGAGCCCTTGTCTTTGCATTTATTTTGATTGCAGTGTTCGCTGTGATCCGGCTGACCAGCCGGCCTGGACAGGAAAACAGCCTGTCTGCCCGGCTTTTATCTCTAATCAAAAAACGCTCAGGCATTGCCCGGCTTTCTGCTCTGCGCCGTTTCTGTTCCGTTATGGCCATGACGCTTCACTGCGGCATGGATATGGCTGAAGGCTGCCGCATAGCTGCTTCTCTAGTGGACAATGATTCTGTTCTTCCAGGAGTCCAGGCCTGCGAAAAAGAACTGGCTTCTGGAAAGGCCTTTTATGACTCGATCGAGCCTTCCGGCCTGTTCTCTGGCTTTGATCTGCAGATGATCCGCATTGGAAGCAGAGCCGGACAGCTGGAAACTGTAATGAAGGAGCTGGAGGCAGATTACGACGAGCGCTCCTCCGATGCTCTCGACAGCCTGATCGCGCGGCTTGAGCCCGCCATTGTATCTGTACTGGCAATTGCGGTAGGACTTGTGCTTCTGTCCGTCATGCTGCCTCTTGCCGGAATTCTTTCCTCCATTGGTTAAACAGTGGATAAACAGGGGGATCTTATGCTGCATGTACAAATTCAAAAAGAGAAGAGGGGATTCGCTGGATATCTGCTGTCTTTCCTCCTCTTCTTTGCAATTCTTTATTTCTTCCTCTTCTGCGTCAGGGCCATGGAGTCCAAAAGCGAGGAGGAAAGCCTGGCATCTCTCAGGAACGCCGTCCAGAGAGCCTGTGTCCAATGCTATGCCATCGAAGGACGCTATCCTCCCAGCATAGAATACCTGGAGGAGCACTACGGCATCGTCATTGACAGAGACCGGTATCATGTGTTCTACGATGGCTGGGCCAGCAATGTAATGCCGGATATCACCGTACTTCCCGCAGAGCCTGAGAGCCAGGAGAAGGGAGGAAAATCATGATAAAACAGACTCCACCTTCAGGAAAGACAGGTTTCCTGTTTTCCATGCTTCTCTTTTTCGTTTTTCTCTTCTGCTCTGTGTTTACAGTCCTGATTGGAAGCCGCGTCTACGAAAATATCCGAACGCGGGATAACGATTCCTTTTACCGGGATACAGCAGTCAGCTACGTGATAAACAAAATCCGGCAGGCAGACCAGACCGGAGGCGTAACAGTAGGTGAGACTGATGACGGAACCTCTTTCCTGCTTCTCGCCTCCCAGACAGACGGAACTGTCTATGAAACCTGGATTTATACCATGGACGGCAGCCTTTGGGAACTTTTCACTCCCAGCGGCAGCGGCCTGTCTGTAGAAGACGGTCTGGAAATCTGTGCTTGTCCCACACTTTCCTTTTCTCTGGACGAACCGGACGGAAAACGCCTTTTGACTATTTCCCAGGCATCCGCTGACGGTTCTTCGCCGGAAAGCGGACGGACTATCTCTATTCTGCTCAGGAGCGCCTCAGGCGAATCTCTTCTGCAGAACGGAGCCCCTATGACAGAAGATTCTGAAGCAGAAAACTTCCGTGACAGCTCCTATCTGGGCGAAATTCCAGAAGAAGCTCCAGCCAGAGATTTTTCCTATCTGGGAGTTACAGAAGAAACCGCCGATGAACCTTTAGACAGCTCAAAGACGCCGAAACCAGCTGACATCCAGCCTGACCGCAGTGAGTAAAGGAGGAGGCCAATGCTGCGCACAAAATACACAGTAACAAATAAACGGCCTTCCTACGCCTTCCTGATGGAAATGCTGTGGGTCTGCGGTTTTTTCGCCATAGCCGCCTGCATTTTCGTCATGGCTTTCGCAAAGGCCGATACCATGAGCCGGAAGGCTCAGGATTTAAACGAGGCTGTCATGGCCGCTGAGCAGGAAATGGAACAGACCTTCCTTTCTGAAAGAGAGGGAATCTGGAGTGTCTGTCTGGATCAATCCTGGAAGCCTGTTTCCAAACAGCCCGATAACCGTCTTCCCGGTGGGGACGGCCCGTTCCCCAAAGATACCTATGCAGTTCTGCATGTCACCAGCCAGTCAGACGACGGGCTTTTAAATGTCTCCATTCAGGTAGACACCCACATTTCAGAACCTGCCCAGGAAACGATTTACACACTGGAGGGAAGCCATATGACAGACAGAGAGGAGGCTGACAGTGAAGGAAACAGCAAAAACCAGCAGAATTAATATCGGAACCGCCTCCATTGTTCTAATCCTCC
Source organism: Clostridium sp. (assembly GCA_018377235.1). Taxonomy (GTDB): domain Bacteria; phylum Bacillota; class Clostridia; order Lachnospirales; family Lachnospiraceae; genus Otoolea. The sequence goes on along the minus strand of JAGZZT010000019.1, from coordinate 11,914 downwards.
TGATCCTGTGTCTGGCCGTATTCTCCCTTTTGAGCCTCAGCGATGCGCAGGCATCCCTGTCCTTTGCCAGGAGGCGGGCAGAATCGGTACAGGCATTCTATCAGGCTGATGCTAAAGCCCAGACATGGGCCAACAGCATACGGGGAATGGACATTTCTGACGCTCTGGCGTTTGGCGCCGTCCCAGAGGGGGCGGAAACTGCGGCATCTGAGGATGGCAGCACCATAATTCTGACTATCCCCCTGTCTCAGGGACAGGCTCTGTCAGCTGAGTACCAGCTGTCTGATGGGCATCTGGTTTCCTCCCGCGTTTTCAACAGTGAAGACTACGTCATCGATACACGGCTGCCTGTATGGACAGGACCTGACAGCATAGAAACAGAGGCAGAGAATCTGCCATAATGAGTTGTTAAGCAAAGAGGTTTCAATATGGATATTAAAGAATTTTTTCAAGATGCCGTAAAAAAACAGGCCTCTGACATTTTCCTGATTCCAGGAATGCCTCTGGCCATGAAAATAAACGGCAGCATCGAGCCTGTAGGAAAAGAAAAGGTATTCCCGGCTGAAATGGACAATTATATCCGGGAAATCTACGCTATAAGCGGAAACAGAGATATGACCCGCATTCAGGAACAGGGAGACGATGACTTCTCTTTCTCCATTGTAGGATTATCCCGCTTCCGCGCAAGCGTTATGAAGCAGAGAGGCTCTCTGGCGGCTGTAATCCGAATCGTCCGGTTTGACCTGCCGAATCCGGCGGATATTCACATTCCGGAAACAGTCCTGAACATTGCTTCCATGAAAAAGGGCATGGTGCTTGTAACTGGCTCCGCTGGAAGCGGAAAGTCCACAACCCTGGCCTGCATAATCGACCGGATTAACCAGACCAGAAACGCCCACGTTATCACGCTGGAAGATCCCATCGAATATCTGCACCATCATCAAAGAGCCGTCGTCACTCAGCGGGAGATCGGCCATGATACTGCTTCCTATGTAGACGGCTTAAGAGCCTCTCTCCGTCAGGCTCCTGATGTAATTCTTCTGGGAGAAATGAGAGACTATGAGACGATTCAGACGGCTATGACAGCTGCAGAAACCGGCCATCTGCTGATTTCCACCCTGCACACCACCGGCGCGGCCAACACTATTGACCGCATCATTGATGTGTTTCCTGCCGATGGCCAGCAGCAGATCCGTGTGCAGCTGGCCATGGTATTAAAAGCCGTTGTATCACAGCAGCTTGTGCCGGCTGCTGACGGCTCCCTGATCCCAGCCTTTGAAATCATGTTTGTCAACGAAGCCATCCGGAGCATGATCCGCGAATCTAAAATCCATCAGATTCAGAATGTCATCGCCACCAGCATGGCGGAGGGCATGGTAAGTCTGGACAGCAGCCTGCTGAAATATCTTCAGCTGGGACTCATCACCAGAGAAACCTGCATCAGCTACAGTCCGAATCCAGAACAGATGAAGATGCGTCTGGGCGTATAATAGCGTCAGTGTACAAAAGGAAGGAAACTGAGAGTTTTCCTTCCTTTGTCATTTATCCTTATTTTTCTGCAACAAAAAACACCGACCCCAACGCTCTCAGTCGTCAAAATCAGTGCTTTCCAGTGCGCCTTCGGGGGCTCGAACCCCGGACAAATAGATTAAGAGTCTACTGCTCTACCAACTGAGCTAAAGGCGCGTATAAAATATTAAATTGTGAGAATCCTTATTCATCAGTTTCTCAGTGCGCCTTCGGGGGCTCGAACCCCGGACAAATAGATTAAGAGTCTACTGCTCTACCAACTGAGCTAAAGGCGCATATTCTCTTTTATTACAGATTTTTAAATCCTGTTCCGTAACACGCAAATTAGTATAACTCCAGACAGAAAAAAAGTCAATACTTTTTTCGTTTCTTTTATAGAATCTTTTACAAAATTTTTAACATTATTTTTTTCCCAGCTTCCCCAGAGCTTTTTCCGCCTCCTCCAGGTGCTTTTTCCACAGAAGCACTGTTCTGTTCAGCTGAACCTTATCGCAGGTGGCCCTGGAAAGAGCGCGCAGCAGCTTTTTCTTCATCATTTTTCTCCTCTTCCGCGTCTCTTTCCTTATTTTATGTCATCCGCCTCTATTTGTTTCCTCTTCTCTGCGTCTCTCCTTCTGCCCTTACAGCTGTCAGTTTGCAGATTGCCTGGCCTTTGGAGGAAAATTTCTCCTCATACTCCGTCATCACATTCCCCTCTGCCATAGGGCTGTGATGCAGGTCAAACGTATGCTCCTTCACTTTCCATCCCGCCTCCGGAATAGACTCCAGCGAATAGTCAAATAATCCTCTGTTGTCCGTCTTAAACTCTACATCCCCGTCTGCTGCCAAAACCTGGTCATAGACAGCCATAAACTGCGGAGATGTCAGTCTGCGCTTTGCATGTCGATCCTTAGGCCACGGATCCGAAAAGTTCAGATAAATTTTTTCTACCTCTCCCTTCTCGAAAATTTCTCCCAGCTCTTTAGCATCGATGCACATAAAACAGATATTAGAAACAGGAAGCTGCTCTCGCTTCTGCAGCGCCTTTAATAAAACGGTAGAATACCGCTCAATGCCGATATAATTAATCTGTGGGTTTTTCTGAGCCAGCTCCATAATGAAGCGCCCTTTTCCCATTCCAACCTCAATGTGAATCGGATTTTTGTTTCCAAATACGCTGTCCCACTTACCCTTCATTTCTTTCGGTTCCTGAATCACATAAGGGCTCTGCTCAATAGCCTCCTCCGCCCCTGGTATGTGGCGTAATCTCATATAGTCTCCTCCTGGTCTGTTCTGCAGTATGCCCCTATCTTACCATTTCCCACTTCCTCTTGCAAGACATAGCTGCGGCGAAAACGCAGCCTGTCCATTCATTCATCCATTATGACATCAAAACAGCCCCTCTCAAAACAGCAAGCTTTTACACTTTATGACAATAAACGAACAATTTCCTTACAAATTTAATTTTTTTGAAAATAATGGTGCAGAAAATGTCGAGTTATATTATAATGACAGTATAAAAATTCAGCGGCAAAGGAGATGTCTTATGAGCACAGACAATATAAATACCAGCAGCTGGGAGCGCATACAGAAAGGCTTTCAGGAAACCGAACGGCTGCTGGGGCAGAAACGGTATAACGAATGTATGATCAGAGCGAGACAGACTCTGGAATTTATGGTGAAATGTCTCTGTGAGCGTTTCGATATCATGGAAGCCAGCCTGATTGACATGATCGACGCTCTCTACGAGCATGAGATTATTAACAAAACAACCTGCGAACACTACCACAAGATCCGCATGATCGGAAATAAAGCGGTTCACGAAGAGGACAATCTGGCATACAACGCGGGACAGGCCTACCACCTTCTATCCCAGGAAATCTACACCTTTGCTAACGATTTCACAGGCAAAAAGAAGCGCCCAGTTCCGCGTTCCCAGGAAAAAGAACGGGCAGAGGCTCCCTCTGAAAGCCGTCCTCACTCCTCCAGAACAGGCGGAGCCCACACTCCGTCCAGAAGCGGCTCCCGAACAGGCGGCTCTGCAAGACGCAGACGTCCCCGTTCTTCAGGTCCATCCATAGATCCAGGCAGCCTGCTCAAGATTTTCATTCCTGTAGCGGTTATTATTATTCTTATTTTCATTATCCGTATGGTTCATCCAGGAGAGCAGAATGGTACAGAGACCACTTCTTCCATTGAAGTTGAAACTATCGCTCCTACTCTGGAAGAACCCAGTACAGAGGAAGAGACGGAGTCTGCAGCTCCCGAAAAGCGGTATAAGACCGGCGATACGCTGAATGTCCGTTCTGAGCCGTCCACCAGCGCATCCAAACTGGGACAGCTGGCTCCGGGAACTGAAGTCGAGTATATCGAGGACTATGATGACACCTGGGCCAAGATCAGCTTTGAAGGCCAGGAAGGCTATGTATCCAAAGAATATTTGGAGCTGATTGCAGATTAACAACAATAGTACATAGAAAAGGGAAACATTTTCTTGTTCCAATGGAAGTCACCGAAAATGTTTCCCTTTTTTCTTTTTCCTCTTATATATGTGAAAATGGCCGCCGGAAATCCGACGGCCATTCTCGTGAAAGAGTGAATTTAACTATATGTATAATCTCTGCACTGCAGGCAGACCTGCATCACAAATATTAAACATGCAATCTTACGGGACTATAGCTCAATTAAGCCTCTGTCTCCTCTTCAACTGCCTCTGTTGTCTCTTCTTCAGCTGCCTCTGTTGTCTCTTCCTCAGCTGCCTCTGTTGTCTCCTCTTCAGCTGCCTCTGTTGTCTCTTCCTCAGCTGCCTCTGTTGTCTCCTCCTCAGCTGCTGCTGTTGTCTCTTCCTCAGCTGCTGCTGTTGTCTCAACGGATGCTGCTGTTGTCTCTGTTGCTGTCTCCTTGCTTCCGCAAGCTGTTAATGCGAATGCTGTTAAAGCTGCTGCTGCAAATAAAACTGTTTTCTTCATAATATTTTTTCCTCCTCATTTTACAACAAAGTTATAAAATATAAATCCTCTTGCCAAATTGGACGGAAGAAACTGTCCGCTCCCTTCCTAAATGACATAACCATAGTATAGTGTCTTTTTTCCAAAAATCAAGAGTCTGATGAAATTTTTATGAATTTTTAATAATTTATTCTCCTTTCCGTCATATTTTCCCACCATTTTACCGGATTTTTCTTCTGTATTTATGCTTCCATCCCCATCAGGCAGCGAACCAGATCAGGAATTTCCCGTAAATCTGAAATCTCCCTATCTGCCAGGCTCCTGTCAAAGCCGAAGCGATCGTCAATCAACGCCGCCACCCGCATCCCGGCTGCTTTACCAGCTGTAATTCCCACTGTGGAGTCTTCTATCGCCAGACACTGAGAGGGATCCATGCCCAGCTCCGCTGCGGTGTACAGATAAATTTCCGGATCCGGCTTGCTCCGCTTAAACATCTCTCCGCTGACTGCAGTCTCCAGCCGCTCCCACACATGATTCATCGTGAGAATGCGCTTTACCTGAGCCATACCTGTAGAGGAAGCCACTGCCAGCTTAAGTCCCATTTTCTGCAGCTCGTCCATCACATCCAGAACCTCGGAACGGAAAATAGCCTTATAGTCTACCTCCTCAAACGCCCGCTTCCAAATTCCCCGCTCGTGATATTCCTGGCGCAGCCTTTCCCAGTTCTGCCCATTTCCGACCGCCCTCTCCACAATCTCCCAGCAGTCCTTTTTTGTGGCACCGACTGTGCCGTACAGTTCCTCCAGCCGTATATTCTGTTTTTTCTCCCTGGCAAATTCATAAATATACTTCAGATACTTTTCTTCACTGTCTATAATGACTCCGTCCATATCAAAAATTACTGCTTTTACCACTCTGCCGTTTCCTCCCTTTGACAAATATTGACAGAATTTACGCTCCAATTCGGCCTTCATTCACTCATTACAGGAAGTATACACGAACCTGCCATCCTTTTCAACGATCGGTTTTTTACGGTTTTATAAAATTTTTTTCCTCTGCTTGCGTCAGGCGTCATTAATGGTATACTTATGTATGACGCAGGACTCGAACAGGAGTCTCGAACAGTTACGCCGCCTTTTAGCGTTCCCGTTAAAAGGCAGAATGGAGATTTTATGAAACAGAAAAACTTTCTGGCCTGGGCGGCTGGAATCCTGTGTACCTTCTGTCTGATGATTATTTTTCTCATCACATCAGTAGAATCTGTTGTATACTGGACGCCTGGCTATTTTGAACGGGAATATACGATGTACCATGTGCCTGAAACTGTATCTATGGAAATGAATGATTTGCTCTATGTCACAGACGAAATGATGATGTATCTGAGAGGAGAGGGGCGGGATGATCTGAACATCTCTGTCCCTGTAGACGGTCATCTGCGGCCCTTTTTCAATGAGCGGGAAATCGCTCATATGGAGGACGTGAGAGAGCTGTTTATCGGCGCTCTGCATCTGAGAACCGCCTGTATTGTGACGGCTCTGCTGTGTCTGGCGCTTCTACTGATCATAAAAGCTGATGTGAAACGGATTCTCCCCAGAGCCGTTTGTACTGGAACAGGAATTTTTGTTCTTTTGACTGCCGGGCTGGCTCTCCTGATATCCACAGACTTCACAAAATATTTTATCATTTTCCACAAAATCTTTTTTGACAATGACCTGTGGATTCTGGATCCTGCCACGGATCTGCTGATTAATATCGTACCTGAACCATTTTTTGCAGATACTGCGGCCCGGATTGCCTTCACCTTCAGCTTTTTAACGCTGGCGCTGTTTTTCATCTGCCTGGCTTGCATCCGCCGTTCTGCAAAACGGCGAAAAAAAGCAGGAGGAACCGCCATAAGCCTTGCTCTTCTTCTGGCTTTGGCAATCCCGTCTCAGACAGCATCTGCAGCGGAAGAATGGCCTGAAAACGTCTCTATCGAAGCAGATGCGGGAATCGTTATGGACGCGGCGTCCGGCACTGTGCTCTATGGTAAAAATATCCACGAAACCTATGCTCCTGCCAGCATCACCAAAGTTCTGACCTCCATCATTGTGCTGGAGAGGTGCGATCTGGACGAGGTAGTAACCTTTTCCAAAAATGCAGTCTACAATGTGGAGGCAGACAGCTCCTCGGCAGGCTATGACACGGGAGATACAGCCACTGTAAAGGATTGTCTCTACGCCCTTCTGCTGAAATCAGCCAATGAGTCTGCAAATGCCCTGGCAGAACACACAGCAGGATCCACAGAGGCATTTGCAGAGCTGATGAATGAAAAGGCAGAAGAACTGGGCTGCGTGGACTCCCATTTTGCCAATCCCAGCGGCCTGAATGATGAAAATCATTACGTCAGCGCTTATGACATGGCTCTCATCACAAGATATGCGTTTCAAAACGAAACCTTTCGCGAAATCGCCTCTACTACCTACTACGAGCTTCCGCCCAATGCAAGAAATCCGGAAGGTCTGGGCGTTTCACCAGGAAATAAAATGATCAAAAAAAATTTCCCGGAATACCGTCCCGATGTAATTGGAGGCAAAACCGGCTATACATCAATTGCACTGAACACCCTTGTCATTGGCGCCAGACAGGATGATACAGAACTGATTACCGTAGTGCTCCACAGCAATGGAACCACTTATTCCGATACCAGCAGGCTTTTAGACTTTGGATTCCAGAATTTCCGTTCTGTGCCTCTGGCAGGAAATGATACTTCATGGGAACAGCTGAGCAGTTCTCTAACAATCGCAGGGCTTCCCACCTCTCAGGCGCCCGCTCTGACTGTGGATACGGACAGCCGCATTGTACTTCCAAATAATGCGGAGTTCGATGAAACTACCTCCCAGATCTCCTTTGAGCTGCCGGAGAATGCTCCAGAAAATGCGATTGCAGCAATTCACTATTTTTTAGGCGATCATGAAGCCGGTACTGCCTGGCTGACTCTCGGAACGGAAGCAAAAGACAGCGCCTCTCCCATTCCTGCAGAGCTGTTAAAAATTGTGCCTGACACGATTGCCCAGGCAGATTTTCAGGAAAGTGCCTCCGCCTCAGAAGACAGTGAATCGTCCGATTCTTCTGAATCAGCTGTTCCCCAGAAAGAAGCTGACAGCCAGAAAAATGGGGGTGCACAGTCAGAAAAGAACCGTTTTGCAGAAGCCCCGAAGGCCAAGGATGCCGAACAGGCCGAAAGCCAGAAGGATGCCTTTAAAAAACTGCTTCCCGTTCTGATTCCTGCACTTCTGGTTCTCACAGCCGCCGCAAGTCTGGGAGGCATCGCCTTCTATCTCAATAAAAGGAAAAAGCAGGAGGAAGAGGAACGTCTGGAGCGCCGCAAAAAACGCTTGGAACGGTTAAAGGAATCCGGAGTATCGGAGGACGAATTCAATGAAATGATGAAAAATCGTCGTTTATCCATCCCTCTGGAACCGGATCACCGTCCTTCCAGGCGTTCTAGGCCGTCTTACGGCAGTTCCGGCTCCCTTTTGTCCGGAACAGGAAACTCTAATCGCTCCCCACGCAGCAAAAACAAAGGATTTTCCCTGAAAAAACGCCGCTGGTGGAAACGATAAAACAACAAAAAAGAGAGAGAACAGGAACACTATCCTCTTCCCTCTCTTTTTTTCATCTCTTTTTTAGCCTTCGCCCGCTCTGCACGCTTCTTTTTCGCTTCTTCCCGGCGGTTAATCAGCAGATTCACCCCGGCCTCATCTGTCAGCTTTACCGTCTGCACGGCAAACACACTTCCATCCTCGGACTTTTTAATTCTCAGCTTTCCTTTCACATATCCATGCTCCGGACAAACTGCCAGACAAAAATACTGCTTCTGATTTACAGAAAACCAGCGTATCTTTTTTTTCAAAAGCCGCCGGCATTTGCAGCACATCACATCTGTCACCTGCTTTTCTTTCAGCAGCTCCTCCTTCGTATCCCAGGTTTGGGAAACAAATTTCGTATAGGTAGGAAACTTAAGTCTCAGTTCCTCCTCCTCCGTTTCAGGCGTCTGATAATAATCTACGGAAAAGTATTCCATCATGCTGTAGAAATCCATTTTCCCCATTACAAGCCCCGTATACCAGGCATCGTCTAATGCTCTGTGAAACGGCCGCCCCTGTTCAATTTTCAGCTCCTCCACTGCCGTATCCAGAGATTCACGCCTCCCGTCTCCCCGGATTAAACCGTAAATTTTCTGAAGATCATAATAAAACAGCGGTTTACCAAAAGGGAGTTCCATTCCGTGATACACCATATTTCTCTGAAGCTCTGTCAAGTCCATAGAACCCCAGGTGCAAAGCCTGAAATCCGTTCCGCACCAGGAAAGGAATTCCTCCATGGCTGTCTCAAACCGCTCTCCCTGCTGCTCCAGCTTCTCCTCAGAAAGATGTGTAACCTCTGATATTTTATAATGAAGCGTTTTATACACTTGAGGGCGCACCAGACGGCTGAATTCCGATATGATTCTGAGATTTTCATCCAGCTTCACCGCCCCAATCTCAATAATTTCAAAAGGGAGCCGATCCATAGACGTCTCTCTGCCTCCGGAGCTCTGATTCCACTCCAGGTCAAGCACAATATAATGTCTCATAGCTCTCATTCCTATTCTGTCTGACTTTGCGTTATTTAGGGATCGCCTTTTAACCAGATTCCCGTTAAACAACGTATTAACTTTACCACATTCCGCTCAATAAGTCGATGATATTTTCGAGAAGACGGACTTTTCAGCCGCTTCTTTCCCCATTTATTTTCCTGCTCCCGCCTGTCTATCCTACTGTCATGCAAAGAACAGTACGTTTTTATATTCCTGTACTGTGCAAAACACTCCGTTTATAGTTACAGGACATGTTCAGCGTCAGTATACAAGGGGCAATAAGTCTCATAGCAGGGTACTTACTCTTTGTACACTGGCGCTATTCCTCTCTTCTTGTATATTTTGCATATTTATTCAGCTTCATTTTTTCTTTCTTATTCAAAAGAGCGAAAATATATTCACATCCCATTTTGTTTTTTCTCCTTCCCTTTTTATCTCAATTTCACTTCCTTGTTATTTTCAGGCTTTTAATCCTGTTTTATTCTTGAATTTAAACCTCGACACCCGAATTTCCATTTTGTACTTCAGCCTTATTTTCACTTTATCCTGCGCTACATTTCCCCTGTGTTTTTCTTGCCTTACCTCGGACAGTACATTATAATAGAAACGTCAGTTTATCCGTTGGATATCAATCCTTAGCTGAGGAAGTTTAAACTCTTACGAGGAGGAAAAGAATAGTTATTTCATTTTCCATAACTTAAAGTTATTTCATGTCCTGCGGACCCTATTTATTTACTATTACAAGGGAGTATACAAAAATATGGACACATTACGACGATTTATCCATTATTACAAGCCTTACCAGACTTTATTTTACCTGGACCTGGTCTGTGCAGCTATTATCAGTATGATAGATCTTCTGTATCCGCAGATTTTGCGCAGTCTTACCAGCTCTTTATTTGCAGGAGAAGCTAATCTGATTCTGAAAGCTCTTCCCCCCATTGGTGTCGGTCTCTTTGTCATGTACACAGTCCAAAGCCTGTGCAAATTTTATGTCTGCTATCAAGGTCACATGATGGGCGCTAACATGGAAAGAGATATGCGCCAGCAACTTTTTGATCACTATGAAAAACTGTCTTTTTCCTATTATGACGAGAATAATTCAGGGCAGATGATGAGTAAACTGGTGTCAGATCTCTTCGATATTGCTGAATTTGCTCACCACGGACCGGAAAATCTATTTATCTCACTTATTAAAATTGTGGGCTCCTTTATTTTTCTGTTCCTAATCAGCTGGCAGCTGGCTCTCCCTCTCGCATTTTTAGTTTTCTGCATGCTCTTATTTTCTCTTGCACAGAATAAGAAAATGCAGGCAACCTTTCTGGATAACAGAAAGAAAATCGGCGATGTCAATGCAAGCCTTCAGGACACCCTGGCGGGGATCCGAGTTGTTCAGTCCTTTGCCAACGAAAAGGTTGAGCGCGAAAAATTCAAAAGCAGCAATCATCACTTTCTGATGTCCAAAGATGCTAACTATCACTGTATGGCCAGTTTTATGAGTTTTAACCTCTTTTTTCAGGGAATGATGTATCTGGTAACACTGGTATGGGGAGGATACCTAATCTCCAAAGGCGTACTGCACGTATCTGATTTAGCTATGTACGCCCTGTATATCGGTATTTTTATCAGTCCAATTCAAATTTTAGTAGAGCTTACAGAGATGATGCAGAAAGGTTTTTCTGGTTTCCGCCGTTTTCTGGATGTAATTGATACAGAGCCTGAAATCAAAGATCTTCCAGACGCAGTTCCTCTGACTGATGTGCAGGGAGATGTTCGCTATGACAATGTAAGCTTTTCCTACCAGGATGACGAACCTGTGCTGTCTCACGTTTCCTTTCATATTCCATCAGGAAAATCAATTGCTCTGGTGGGGCCGTCAGGAGGTGGAAAAACTACCATCTGCTCTCTTCTGCCCCGTTTCTATGACGTAACAGAGGGACAAATTTTTATTGATGGAACAGATATCAAAACTCTGACTCTCGAGAGTTTAAGAAGCCAGATTGGCATTGTGCAGCAGGACGTCTATCTGTTCTGTGGTTCTGTCAAGGAAAATATCGCTTATGGAAAGCCCAGCGCTTCCATGGACGAGATTATCGATGCAGCAAAAAAGGCAAATATTCACAGCTTCATTCAGTCTCTTCCAGACGGATATGACACCTTCGTAGGAGAACGGGGAACCCGCCTGTCCGGCGGCCAAAAGCAGAGGATTTCCATTGCCAGGGTTTTTCTTAAAAATCCTCCTATTTTGATTTTAGACGAAGCTACCAGCGCTCTGGATAACGAAAGCGAACGTCACATTCAAAAAAGCCTGGAGGAACTGGCTAAAAACAGAACTACCATCACTATCGCTCATCGACTTTCTACTATCCAGAATGCTGACGAAATTATTGTAGTCGACTGCAATGGAATTTCTGAAAGAGGCACGCATCAGCAGCTTTTAAAGAAAAATGGCCTATATGCCCACTACTATCAAATGCAATTTGAAGGATTGCTGGAAAATTAACTTCTTTCTTCCGAACAGTTTTTGTCTCGGCCATGTTTCACGTGAAACATGGCCGAGAACATCTTAATCCTGCCAAAGCACTTCCTGCCCCTGAAAGATTTCATTTTTCTGTTTTATTTCACCATTTCTAATTCTATATTTACCCTATCCAGTAATCCGAACCTTTGAAATTATGTTTCACGTGAAACATAACACTGAACCAAACATCCAATGAATGTTTCTATGCGTCCCATCTGATAGTGTCAAGATTTTTTCGCAAAAATCAAATTCAGTCGTTTGGTAGCCGGCAGTTAACCGGCTATGATATCAGACAACAGATCATCCTCCAGTTTG
>JAGZZT010000018.1 GCA_018377235.1 Clostridium sp. | reverse complement strand
TGTGCAAAGCATATCCGAAGGTCTGTTAAAGTTACCCTTTTTTCTGAAAAACATATCAAAATCTTTTTCAAAAAGTTCTTGACATATCACCAGAATGCTGTTCCCTGTTTTGCTTTGCAGTATCCCGTATTTCGCTCAAACGCATGAACGATTGTTCATATGTTTATAATATTATCTTTTTCTGACTTTGTCAACTGTTTTCTAATTATTTTTCCTCTGCATGCGAAAAAAGCCGGACACTGGAAGATCTCTTCCCGTATCCGGCCTCCTCCTGCCTTTCATCTATGCCTCTCTCTTATTCTAATCCTAGCGTCAGTGTGCAAGGGGCAGCACGCCCTTTGTACACTGACGCTATTCTTCGTACAGGGTTTCCAGCAGCTCCTTCATCTCCCCCAGAGAAATCCCTGCCATTCGCGCGGCGTCCACAGCCTCGTTTAAATGTTCCTCAAGCCGCTTATACTGTTCTTCTCTCAGAAGCTCCCTGTTGATCTCTGCGGCGAAGCTTCCCTTTCCCGGAACTGAGGTAATATATCCTTCCCGCTCCAGCTCTTCGTATGCTCTCTTAGTGGAAATCACGCTGACTCTCAGCTCCTTGGCCAAAAACCTCAGCGATGGAAGGGGCTCCCCAGGCTTCACCTCCCCAGCTATCATGGCGCTTTTTATCTGGGAGGCAATCTGCTCATAAATGGGTACTTCCCCAGAATTGCTGATCACAATATTCACTCTCCGGCCTCCTGTTCTGGAAAATCACTTTTCCATCTTTTAATTTTCTGCTGATTCATTTTTGGTTCCATTGTATTTTCTGTATATCTACAATGTATATAGTAGATACAGTTTTGTCAATGCCAGATTGTATTTTTTTTCGTTCTGCCGCTGTCTGAGGCTCTACAGCGTATAAAATCAGTTGCATTCAAAGAAAAAGTATATTATAGTACATTTGAAAAATTCAGACCATGTATTGATATAAGGAGGAATGAACCATGAAAGCAGTTCAGGTAAAAGAAGGAATTTACTGGGTAGGCGCTCTTGACTGGCATATCAGAAATTTCCACGGCTACACGACAAACCGCGGTGCTACCTACAATGCCTATCTGATTATAGATGAGAAAATCACTCTGATCGACACGGTAAAGGCTCCATTTGCCGCTGAAATGCTGGAGCGAATCAGAGATGTAATTGATCCGGCTAAAATTGACTATATTGTATCTAATCACGTGGAGATGGATCATTCCGGCGCTCTTCCAGAACTTTTAAAGGTATGCCCCAACGCCACCGTTATTACCAGCGCGCCAAACGGCATCAAGGGACTGACCGCCCATTACGGAGATTATTCCTATCAGGCTGTAAAGAGCGGCGATTCTCTGAATATCGGTTCCAGAACTCTGTCCTTTGTATCAACTCCCATGCTCCACTGGCCTGATAACATGGTTGTATGGTGCCCGGAAGAGAAGGTTCTCTTCTCTAATGATGCCTTCGGACAGCACTACTGCACCAGCTGCCGCTTCGATGACGAGGCAGATCTGGCTGTCACTCTGTTTGAAGCTAAAAAGTATTATGCAAATATTGTGATGTGCTATGGCTCTCAGGCAGCTGGCGCATGGAAAATTGTAAAAGAGCTAAATCCTGAAATGATTATTCCAGGCCACGGCGTCATCTGGAGAAGCCATGTGGCTGACATTTTAGATGCCTATGAGACCTGGGCCTCCAAAACACCTGAAACCGGCGCTCTCGTAGTATTCGACAGCATGTGGCACTCCACAGAGCTGATAGCCCAGGCTATTACAGAGGGCTTTGCTCGTAAGCAGGTGCCAGTTTATCTGGTAGATTTAAAGACGGAACATATCTCTAATATTCTTCCGTTTGTGCTGGACTGCAAATATATTGCCGCAGGTTCCCCAACCTTAAATAACAATATGATGCCGAATATGGCCGCTTTTCTCTGCTATCTGAAGGGACTTTCCCCGAAAAAGCGAGAGGCCTTTGCCTTCGGTTCTTACGGCTGGGGCGGGCAGAGTATCGCTCAGGTAGAGGAAGAACTTGTAAAATGCGGTTTTAACATCTGTATGGACAAGATCCGCATCCAGTATGTTCCAACTAAGGAACAGCTGCAGGAGATAGAGGCAAAGGTTGAGGCTCTTGTTTCCTAAAAGGAGGAACTTATTTTGAAGCTGGAACAGGGGCAGGTTTCCTACGGCCTGCCCATCCATTTCCTGATGGCAGTCTGCGGAGGTTATCTCGGTTCCTATGCGGTCTTTAACAGAATGTCAGTCTTTGGAAACGCTCAGACCGCCAATTTAATTGAACTGATACGCTCTGCCCTGGGGCATAACTTTCATGACGCCCTCCTCAGGCTGGGGGCCTTTCTGGTATTTGTATCTGCCATTGTGCTGTCCGTTCTTCTGGAACGAAAACTCCGCAGACATCTAAAATACCTGGCCCTGGCTGTAGAGATGGCCATTGTCACTGTCATCAGCTTTTTCCCGGAAGAAATGAATCCCATTTTAGCTGTCTACCCTATTTTCTTTTCTGCAGCTCTCCAGTGGTGTGTGTTTCCCGGCGCAGACGGATTTGCGTCTGCCAACGTATTTTCCACTAACAATATTAAACAGACTTTCTCCTCCCTGACAGAATATATTCTGGATCGAAAGTCCAATCCGGAACACGCCAGAGAGAAATTAAAAAAAGCCGCCTTCTTCGGCGGCACGCTTCTGTCCTTTCACTTCGGCGTCATCAGCGGTTTTCTGGGAAGCAGGTGGCTGGGAATAAAAGCCAGCCTGCTGTGCCTGATTCCACTTGGCTTTGTGTGGGGACTTTTGCGTAAAGAAGACAGAGAAAAGGGTAAATGAGAAAGAAGAGGAAAAACTTTTTGACGCTCCAATGAAAGTCGCTTAAAAAGTTTTCCTCTTCTTCGTATACAAGGAGGACATTTTATGAAACAGTTTATTTCTGTCAGCAAAAAAAGACTTGATCTCCTGCTTATACCGCTCTGTTTGTTTATCTACTTTAAATCATACTGGTTTATCTATTCATTTATCACACTATCTCTGCTGACTCTCCCCCTTGAACTTCTTAGCATTCTGGATATCTTCTTTGGAGCTTTTTTCCTGTTTTCAGCTGCTCCATGCTCCTATCTTCTCCGCTCCCTGATCTTAGACTTTTTGACAAATTAAAATGACGCTTCTCCTTCCTACCCCACCATCTGCACCAGCACGCCTCCCAGTGTGAGCATCAGGGCGCCGCAGGATCGGGTAACGATCTGGGCGAAGGGGAGAAGCTCCATGCGCCTGGCACTGCTTAGCACAGCCACGTTTCCGGAACCTCCCATATTAGTGGTGCACATGCCGGCGGCAATAGCAGACTCTAAGGGATAGAATCCCATCATGCGGCCCACAAAAGCCGCCGTCATGGTGATCACCGCCACGGATGCCGCTATGGTAAAGAAATAAAAAAGCGTCATAGTCTGCATAACCGCTTTCAAATTAATCAGAGTTACTCCGATTCCCGTCAGAGCCGCTGCCGTCCAGCTGTGAATGGCGAACTGCCCCCACTGTCTGGCCGCGTCCTCCAGTTCCTCCGACAAAATCCCAGTACCCTTGACAATAACTACAGCTATAATCATCCAGGCATAGGCCGGAACAACGCTGATAAAATGATTACAGAGAGCTCCCAGCTCATAAAATGCCAACGAGATAATCAGACCTTTCGAGAGCTGTGGAATAGACGGTTTCATAGGAATCCGCTGCGGAGTCTTCGTTCCATCATTAACCAGGCGGCCGTTTCCAGTAAGGGACGGCTTTCTGTCCCCCAGATTGTTGGCCAGTCCTCCAAACACAATAGCCACACAGTTCCCAAGGACTGTAGCAGGGGCAATTCGAGTAAGAATTTCCCCTGCATCTGTTCCCAGAGCCGAGGCGTACATGCCGGACAGGGGAACCGCCCCTGCCGTCATGCCGCCGCTTGTCATGGGAATCCCGATGAAGAGAATTCCCTCCAGAAAGGAATGTCCCATAAAAAGTCCCAGGATTCCCGTGGTCAGAACGCCTGCCGCCAGAGAGATTAACGCTGTGGGCAGCAGCTTTACTGTAGCCCGGATGAGAAGATCTCTGTCAATATTAAACAGGCTTCCCGTAATCAGGGCAGAAATGTAAAATATCAGAAAGCCCTGATCGTTGACAAAGCTGTCCACCATCTCATAAACGTCCTGGGGAAATATCCCTGCCGCCTGGAGAGCCGCCGCTCCCAAAATGCAGACTACCGAACCTCCCAGATAGGTCTTTACCACTGGAATAGTATTTCCCAGCGTGTTAAGCCCTGCTCCCAGAACCATCAGAAGAATCAGGGCGCCTGCCAGGCCGTTTGGCAGGCACCCTGTATACATGCAGACTGTTACCAGGAGCAGCGTCAGCAGATAGGGGAGTCTAATAGCTCCTGATCGCGTCTGTTCCATCGTCTCCCGTCTTCTCAATTTTTCTGATTTCCACATAATATCCGGCCTTGTCGTTTATCTCTACATAGGCCCGCTCTCCGGCCTTGCAGCCTCGGATGGCCTTTCCCAGAGGCGACTCGATACTGATCCTGTTTTCCAAAGAATTCCCCCGGATGCTGGTCACCAGACGGTAGACGTCCTCCTCCTCGTCATCCTCAAAATAAAGGGTAACGGTGTCATTCAGTCCCACCTCGTCCGCTCTGGACTGGTCGGACACTACCCTGGCGTTCTTGATCATGTTCTCCAGATAGCGGATGCGGCTCTCATTTCTGTTCTTATCCTTCTTAGCTGCATAATACTCGAAGTTTTCACTCAGATCTCCCTGGGCTCTGGCCTCCTTCACCGCCTCAATGGCTTCTTTCCTCACTACCAGCTTTCTATAGTTAATCTCTTCCTGAATTTTTTCAATATCCTTCTTTGTCAGCTGCTCCCGCATGGTTTCACTCCTAGATCACGTGGCCTTTGGCCTTCATTACCTCGATAACCTGATCCACATACTTCTCGCAGACAGCGTCAGATTCAGCCTCCACCATCACGCGGACTACAGGCTCTGTGCCGCTCTGACGCAGCAGAATCCGTCCTGTATCTCCCAGAGCCTCTGATACCTTCTGAACCTCTGCCTGGACATCCGGATCATCCTGGGCTGTCTTCTTGTCATGAACTCTCACATTTTTAAGCACCTGAGGATAGATCTCCACCTCGTCTGCCAGCTTTTTCAGGCTCTCCTTCTTCTCCAGCATAACCTCCATAATCTTTAAAGAGGTCAGGATTCCGTCTCCTGTGGTAGCATGCTTGCTGAAAATAATGTGCCCTGACTGCTCACCTCCCAGGCAGTGGCCGTTCTGGGACATATTCTCATACACATACTTGTCGCCTACCGCCGTCTTCTCAAAGGCAATGCCTTCCCGCTCCAGGGCTTTGTAAAGGCCGAAGTTAGACATAATCGTGGTGACAACCGTATTATTTACAAGGCTTCCCTGCTCCTTCATATATTTTCCGCAGATATATATGATCTTATCGCCGTCCACCAGATTTCCCTCGCCGTCCACAGCCAGGCATCTGTCCGCATCTCCGTCGTAAGCAAATCCCACATCCAGACCATTCTCTACCACATATTTCTGCAGTCCCTCAATATGGGTGGAGCCACAGCCTGTGTTGATATTTACGCCGTCCGGATTATTGTGAATAACATGAGTTTCCGCGCCCAGAGCGTCAAACACATTCTTGGCAATGGCAGAAGCGCTTCCGTTGGCGCAGTCCAGTCCCACTTTCTTATTCTTAAAGGAACGAGTAGCAATGGAAATCAGATAGCCGATGTAGCGGTTTCTGCCTGCCGCGTAGTCCACGGTACGGCCAATCTGGTCTCTGACTGCGTAGGGAATCTCTCCCAGTTCGCCGTCCAGATACTTTTCAATCTCTGTGATAACGTCCTCCTCCAGCTTTTCACCCTTTTCGTTAATGACCTTAATTCCGTTATCGTAGAATGGATTGTGGCTGGCGGAAATCATAATTCCGCAGCTGAATTCCTCTGTGCGGACCACATAGGAAACACTGGGAGTCGTAGTGACATGGAGCAGGTACGCGTCTGCTCCTGAAGCTGTCAGACCAGCTACCAGCGAATACTCAAACATATAGCTGCTGCGTCTCGTATCCTTTCCAATTACAACCCGGCATTTCTCTTCTGGCTTCTTCTTTCCGTAATACCAGCCGAGGAAACGACCTACCTTATAGGCGTCCTCCACTGTCAGCGTTACGTTTGCCTCGCCGCGGAATCCGTCTGTGCCAAAATACTTTCCCATGTTTCCTATCCTCCTGTTTTATGTCAACTAGATATATTCCCCGTTATTTTCTGCCGCCCCTGTTCTGTCTGATTCTGCCTACAGAATCTCCTTCAGATACCGGCCCAGGGCATCCTGCCACGCCGGAAGCGGTTCAAAACCGTTAGCGGCAAGCTTGCTCTTGTCCATGCGGCTGTTCATGGGACGCTTTGCCTTAGCCGGGAACTGAGAGCTGTCTACCGGCGTCACCTTCACTTCTGTCATGCCCGCCTGCTTAAAAATCTCGCAGGCAAACTCATACCAGCTGCAGAGTCCCTCGTTGGTAGCGTGATAGCGGCCGTAATGCTCTGATTCCGTCATATCCACCAGAAGTCTGGCCAAATCATAGGTATAGGTAGGCGATCCAATCTGGTCGTCCACTACGCTGACAGCACCCCTCTCCTCTCCCAGACGCAGCATGGTCTTGATGAAGTTCTTTCCATTCACGCCAAATACCCAGGCAATGCGGACAATGAAGAACTTCTTCACCAGTTCCTCCACCGCCATCTCGCCCTCGCATTTAGTCTGGCCGTATATGTTTAACGGTTCTCTCTCATCGTCCGGCTCCCACGGGCGCAGGCCCTGTCCGTTAAACACATAGTCTGTGCTGATATACATCATCTTAATGTCCAGATCCCGGCAGACCAGGGCGATGTTCCGCGTGCCGTCTGCGTTCACCCGGCGGCACAGATCCTCATTGTCCTCAGCTGCGTCTACTGCAGTATATGCGGCACAGTGAATGACTGCGTCTGGAGCTGTCTCTGTAATCACCCGGCGGCAGGCTTCTCCGTCTGTAATATCCATCTCCTCCACATCCACGCCTACCGCTTCATGTCCTCTCTTTGTCAGCTCGTTTACCACGTCGTAGCCCAGCTGGCCCTTTACCCCTGTAACCAATACTTTCATTATAATCTGTCTCCATACATTTCTTCAAAATAGTTCTGATATTCTCCGCTGATAATATGCTTCCACCAGTCCTGATTGTCCAGATACCACTGGATGGTCTGGGCAATTCCTGTGTCGAAATTGTACTTCGGCTCCCAGCCCAGCTCTGTTTCTATCTTCGTCGGATCGATGGCATAGCGGAGATCGTGGCCTGGGCGATCCTTTACATACTTGATTAAGCTCTCCGGCTTATCGAGGGCTTTCAGGATGGTTTTTACTACTTCCAGATTTGTTCTCTCGTTATGGCCTCCGATATTGTAAACCTCTCCTACACGGCCCTTATGGATAATCAGGTCAATGGCCTCGCAGTGGTCGGATACGTGAAGCCAATCACGGACATTAGCGCCGTCTCCGTAAACAGGCAGCTCCTCGTCTGCCAGAGCGCGGCTGATCATAAGCGGAATCAGCTTCTCCGGGAAGTGGTAGGGGCCGTAATTATTGGAGCAGCGGGAAACAGTTACTGGAAGGCCGTAGGTTCTGTGGTAAGCCAGAACAAACAGATCCGCCGCAGCCTTGGAGGAGGAGTAAGGACTTGACGTGTGAATTGGAGTCTCCTCTGTAAAAAACAGATCCGGGCGGTCTAAAGGCAGGTCTCCATACACCTCGTCGGTGGATACCTGATGGTAGCGCTTAATTCCGTACTCTCTGCAGGCATCCAGCAGAGTGGTGGTTCCCATTACGTTAGTGCGGACAAAACTCTCCGGATCAGTGATAGAGCGGTCTACATGGCTCTCTGCAGCAAAGTTTACTACTACGTCCGGCTTCTCCTCCTCAAATAAGCGGAAGATAAACTGACGGTCAGCGATATCGCCCTTTACAAACTTGTAATTTGGTTTTCCCTCTACCGGCTTTAAGGTCTCCAGGTTTCCTGCGTAAGTTAAAAGATCCAGATTTATAATCTGATAATCCGGATACTTATTTACCATATGGTGTACAAAATTTCCGCCGATAAAACCGGCTCCGCCTGTTACAATAATTTTCATATCTGTTTCTCCTGTCTGACTTTCTCTGAATTTCTGAAATTTCAGTTTTTATTTTAATTCTGATGGAGCTTATCTACATATTTTCCGTCTAAAATGTCCTTTAAATACTTTCCATACTGATTTTTCTTATAAACCTCATAGGCGGCCATCACATCATCCCGGCTGATCCAGCCATTTAAGTAAGCAATCTCCTCCAGGCAGGCAATTTTCCTGTGCTGGTGAGTCTCCACTGTCTTGACAAAGTTCGTAGCCTCCACTAAGGACTCATGGGTTCCTGTGTCCAGCCATGTGAAGCCCTGGCCTAACAGGATTACGTCCAGCTCGCCCTTCTCCAGGTAAATGCGGTTTAAATCTGTGATCTCAAGCTCTCCTCTGGCAGACGGCTTTAAGCTCTTGGCAAACTCTACTACCCGATTGTCATAGAAATAAAGGCCTGTCACACAGTAGTTGGACTTTGGCTTCTCCGGCTTCTCCTCGATGGAGACTGCCTTTCCATTCTCATCAAATTCCACGATTCCGAAACGCTCCGGATCGTCTACATAATAGCCGAACACAGTGGCTCCCGACTCCTTAGAGGCAGCAGCTCTGAGGCGCTTTGGAAGTCCCTGTCCCTGGAAAATATTATCTCCCAGAATCATGGCCACAGAATCATCACCGATAAACTCCTCTCCGATAATGAAAGCCTGAGCCAGTCCGTCCGGACTTGGCTGAACGGCATAGCTTAAATCGATTCCAAACTGATGTCCGTCTCCTAAAAGTTCCTGAAACCGGGGTGTATCCTCTGGCGTGGAGATGATCAGAATGTCACGGATTCCTGCGCTCATCAGCACAGAGATCGGATAGTAGATCATCGGCTTATCATAGATAGGCAGAAGCTGCTTTGATGTTACCTTTGTAAGCGGATACAGGCGTGTTCCTGAGCCGCCTGCTAAAACGATTCCCTTCATATTTTTCTCCTTGTACTTCCTTGTTCACTGCGTATTTCCTGCTTTTAGGCAGACTTATGCACTATAGGTAATATACCATATATGAACTGGTTAGTAAATGTTTACGACTTACGAAATCCTTAATATCTTATAAAAAAGAAGAGCCTGGGAAGGCGTACGCCCTCTCCGGCTCTGTCTTTTTGTTTCCTGAAAAAATATTTTAACACAGCTTGCTTCCGTTGGCTGTCAGCTTGAATCTGCAGCCTAATACCTCGGCTGCTCTCCGGCACATAATCATCCTATCCAGAAAAATCTCAAAATAATCCATAACCGAACACATGGAATCATCTAGCTCCAGCTCCATCTGAATCACCTTCTTCTCCTTCTGGATCACCAGACTGGAGGACAGCACTGCATAATTGACCCTGTCATGGGCATCAAAGGATGCTTTTACCTTATTTCTCACTCTGTTTCTGCGTACGTCTGTTTTATCTGCCAGAATCAGAGCCGCTGAAATCGGGTCTACAGCAGTCCCTGTTTTTTCATCGTGATTTCCCACTGCAGACATAATTACTGCTGTCTCCTTCAGAGGCATCCCCAGTTCCCGCAGAATCTGCCATCCCAGCACTGCTCCTGTGTGGGCATGGTCACAGCGGTTGACACTGTTTCCAATATCGTGCATATATCCTGCAATCCGGCTCAGCTCCGCTTCCCGGCTGCTGTACCCCAGTTTCTCTAAAATTTGTCCTGCTGTATCTGCCACCTTGGCAGCGTGAGCAGCCGAATGATCTGTATAACCAAGGCTTCCCAGCACTTCGTTGCCTCTCTCTAAAAGAATGTTAATCTCCTGATTTTTTCGAATCTGCTTGTATGTCAGTTCCTTTTCCATATCTGATTTCTGTTCTCTCCTGTTTTTCAGTTCCTGTCTTTCCGTTATCACATTCTCTGTACCGCATCCATAGCCAGTAAAGAGCGTTCACACTCTGAGGCATCCATTGTAATCTGCCAGCAGAGAGGACTTCCCTTCATATGCTCAGAAGCATAGCTTAAACCGTTCGTTCTTTCATCCAGAAACGGTCTGTCAATCTGGTTTGGATCTCCCAGAAGAATCACCTTTGTGTCCTTACCGGCTCTCGTTATGATTCCCTTTGCCTGGCTGGGTGTCATATTCTGGGCTTCATCAATAATCAGATACGTCTTTACAATGGAACGTCCTCTGATAAAATTCAGCGCTTCTGCCTGGATCAGACCTCTGTCAAAAATTTCCTCGATTTTCCCTTTCAGCTCTTTTTCATCGTCATATCTGTTTGTTTCATCTGAATCAATCAGCTGCTCTAAATTATCCATTACCGGCCTTAAAAGAGGAGAGATTTTTTCTTTCTCATCACCTGGAAGGAAGCCAATGTCATCGTCAAACTGGGCATTTGGACGGCAGATCAGCATTCTCCTGTACTCGCCGCTTGGATGATTTAACAGCTTTTCCAGTCCTACAGCCAGTGTATAAAAGGTTTTGCTGGTTCCTGCCATCCCTTTCACTATAACAAGGGGAGCCGATGAGGCCGGCTGCATCAATGCCTCCTGGAGAAAATACTGACCTGAACTGCGGGGTGTAATTCCATAAGGCTTCTGCTTTCTGTATTCTAACTTTTTAATTTTTCCGTTTTCAACACGGCCCAGCTGTGTTTTATCGGGATTTAGTTCATTACGCAAAATCAGAAATTCATTTTCAAATAATTCCAGCTTTAGACGGTTTCCCTTCTCATCTGTCTGGTAAACTTCAGAAAGCGGGATTCCTTTCTTTTTAAACTCCTTAAACCAGTCCTCCGGAACATATACCTCTGCTCTGCCCCGGTATTGTTCCCGATCAGCCCTGACCTGCTCAGAAGCGAAGTCCTCAGCTCTGACTCCAAGAATCTGAGCCTTGATTCTAAGGAGAAGATCCTTTGTCACCAGGGTAACCTGCCCCTCCTCTGTCTTTGAAAGCCCCTGGCAGACTTTAAGAATTCTGTTATCCATCTTCTCTTCCGGCAAATCTTCTGGAAGTACTTCATTAATAAAGTTCTTTTCTATTTTTAATTTGCCTCCTGATGGAAGTTCTACGCCTTCTGTCAGGTCTCCATTCTGTCTCAGCCTTTCTAATAAGCGAATTGCTGCCCTTGCATTGGCTCCCTTTTCCCCATCTGCGTTTTTCAGATGATCCAGTTCCTCCAGCACAGCCAACGGCAAAACTACCTGATTTTCTTCAAAACGCTCCATAGCATCCGGAGCCTGAATTAATACATTCGTATCTAATACATATGTTTTAATCATTCAGCTTTCCCTTTCTCATCCATTTATGAAGGTTTTTCCCTTCAGAAGCGTACTGTTATCGTATCATTTCTAAGTAAAATCAAAAGAGAAGTTTTGGAAAAAAAGTGTAAACTGTTTTCAAAAAAAGAAGCTCTCCGTCAGCTATACTGAACTGGAAAGCTTCTTTTTCTTATAAATGTTAAATTGTCACTGCCATTTTCACCAGCCCGATAATAAGCAGGTGAATCGGATAATAAAGATAGAAAAACCATTTCTGCGCTTTTCCTGCCCGCTCCCCGCGGCTGGTCTCCTTCCCATTATAGAGAAAAAGAACCGTAAGACAGGCTGCGGCAGGACCGGCAGAGGAGATAAGGGTATGAACCAGGGCTTCCACAGGGCCGTAAAGAATCCCGCAGCTGCTGACAAACGTAAAAACTGCGTACAGAATTACCACATACCAGCAGGCCTTCTTTCTGGCCTCCCAGTCCTCTCCTGCGTTCCAGAACAACAAGGTAAACAGAGGCGCCATTACCGGCCAGTCGCAGAGACCGCTGGCAAAAACAATTAGAATCCCCAAAATCAGACGCTTTCCTGCAAACCGCTCATCGGTTCTGACCACCAGAAGCAGAAAGCAGAGAAAAAGGGTAAACATCATGTTAAAAGCCATAAACCGGAACGCCAGAAAAAAGGGCGCCTGGGAGAGTATGCCGCAGAGCAGAAGCCGTTCTCCATATCTCTTTTTAGAACTGGTATACCGAAAGCCCTCCGCCAGAAAAAAACACATGGCAACTGCCGTAAAATAGCCCACATTGACTAAAACATCCCGAACAGGCCCCGGCGGCAGCAGAGCTATGGCAATATGATTTCCCGTCATGGTCAAAATGGCAATAAACTTCACTGTCTCCCGGCTCAATCCCCGTCCTGCTGGCCAATTCATTCTGCATTCTGTCATCCCTCAAAATCCTCCCGGATTACTTCCCAGGCCGCGTCGATGCTGAAATGTTCTCTGATATAGCTCTGAGTTCTTTCTGACAGTTCTTTAAGCTTTTCTGTATCGCTGTAGGTCTTAACCACTGTATTGGCAAAAGCCTCGGGCTGATCCTCCACTAAAAGCACGTCCTCCACTCCCGGAATTCCCTCACTTCCCACAGAGGTGGTGACAATGGGCGCTCCGTTGTAGATGGCCTCCACCACTTTGCCCTTGACGCCTGCGCCGTACCGGAGAGGAACCACCACCAGGCGGCAGGTGCGGTAAAGCTCTGAAAGCTCCTCCTCGCTGACAAAGCCTTTCACGATAATACCGTTTCCAGGCTGCTCAAGCGCTCTGATCTCCTCTGTCACCTTAGAGCCTACAATGTAGAAATTCACAGGTATTTTTTCCCTGATCAATGGGAATACCTCTCTTGCAAACCACAGAACAGCGTCCGCGTTCGGCGGATGGGCGAAGCCTCCCACAAACAGCAGGCCTTCCCTCTTCTCAAAGTCCAGATTCAGGTTATCCAGGAAGTCCTCGTACACATAGGCCGTAATCGCCTTGGCCTTCACCGTATCATCAATCTCGTGGATGGCCTCGATTTCCACCTCAGATGGGTAGTAGGATACCGCCGCCTTGTGCATCAGGGTAAATTCAATGGATTTCCAATAGTCGGAATCACGTTTTTTCGCCGGATCCCCAGTCAGCTCATATTCTCTGAACTCTCTCAGGAAATGCAGATCGTGGCCGTAGAAGATAATCTTCATATTGGTGTGTTCTGCAATATAATCTACGTATTTTGTGGCAATGTGGGGTCTGTTTAAATAAGCCGCCGTAATCTCTCCGCCGTTTTTGTCCAGCCAGTCCCAGATGCCTGTTACATACTCCTGGCCATAGAGAATCTCGATTCCCATCTGCTGCAGGGTGGTGGAATACGGCTCTTCGTGCAGGTAATTGTCTCCTAAAAACTTTACCACATAACCCTTTTTCAGGAACATCTTCAGGTACTGGAAGGTTGTTTTCGAGCCTGCATCCCGGTCAAAGGTAGGCACATAGTGATCCACCACCAGGATAATTTTCTTTCCCTGGCTGCGCTCTCTGGCCCGGAAGGGGTTAGGATTTCCCGTGTTGACGCACTGCTTCTTAAACTCTTCTGCCCACTTTTCCTTCAGTTTTTCGCTGTTCTCCACCTGGTACCGTTTTAAACCGCTGCCGTTGACGTCCGTACCGTTGGAAATGCCCTCAAAGTGGATTACTTTAGAAAGAGGCTGATAAACCACCCTGTATCCTGCCTTTCTCACCTCGAAAGCCAAGTCAGAGTCCTCGCAGTAGGCCGGGGCAAATCGCTCGTCGAAACCGCCGATCTGCTTCCACAGCTTCACAGACAACAAAATAGCCGCTCCGGAAATGTAATCCACATCCTTGACATAGTTGTACTCCGCCTTGTCCGGATCATCCAGACGGCCGTAATTCCAGCCGGATCCATCGCTCCAGATAATTCCGCCTGCCTCCTGAAGCCTTCCGTCCGGATACACTAACTTAGAGCCCACCATTCCAATGGTGTCGTCAGACTCAATGAGGCGAACCAGAGAGCTCAACCAGCCCTCCGTCACCTGGGTGTCGTTGTTTAAGAACATCACATATTTTCCCCTGGCTGCCTCGGCCGCCTGGTTGCAGTTTCTTAAAAAGCCCTGGTTTGTCTTGTTCCGGCGGATGACCAGGTTCTCGGCAAACTCCGATAAATGCTCTGTAGCGTCTGTGGACACGTCGTCCGCGATAATCACCTCGTAGCTCACGTCCTTCGTGTGCTCTAAAATCGATGCCAGACAGAGATAAGTGTAGTGGATCTGGTTGTACACAGGAATCACAATGGAAACCGTTGGATTCTCCTCTTTCGGAAATACCAGTTTTCCATAAGTCAAGTATTCATCCCCAATCTCAAAGTGTCCCCTGATCCGGTTCTTTCCCTCCTCAGTAGTATACAGTTTCAGGCTGGAAGCCGGGTGAAGCACTGTATTTTTTACATATCCCAGTTTCTTTCTCTTCACCGTTCCTCTGGGAACCGCCTTGTTAAAGGCCTGTCCCACCTTTCTTCTGGCCTTGAAAATCAGGGCCTCATGGCGGTTCAAATAGGAGAGAGTTTTTCCCATCTCTTCGATTTCCCGGCGCAGATCCCCGATCATGGTCTCCAGATTCGCTACATGATTATTAGTCAGGCGCTGAACCTCCTGTGCCTTTCTGAGGGCAATATCTTTCTGAGCGGTCTCTGCCTTCAGCTGGCTGAGGCGGTCTTTCACCCGTTCCATCTCCTGATCCGCCTGGCGCAGCTCTTTCATGGTCTTAGCAGAAACGTAGTAATTTTCCTGAAGAATCCTCTGGTTTTCCCCGTGTACATAGCTCTGGAAGGATCGCTCCATAGCCTCATAGACAGAAAACAGCTTTCTGTTCAGAGAAAATTCTGTGAGAAAATCCTCTCTGGTGGGGAAAAGCTCTGTAAGGAGCGGACGGTGATCCTCGTAGAAGTAAAACAAAACTCTGTATTTTAAGAAACTCACCGGAATAGGAAACTGGAATACCCATTCATAATCCAGTGCTGCCGGAATCTCCTCTGAAGCCTCCCCACCTGCCTCATATTCAGGATTCCGGCACATCATAATGTTGTCGAACAGCGCGTCTATATTGGCAGTTCGAAACGATGTTTCACTGTCTCCAAACGTCTCCTCAAAGGACTTTTTCTGTTCATCAAAAGAAGGGATTTCTACCTTTTCTCCGGATTCAGGCTGTCCAAATACCTCCAGAAATTCCGGCGTCACGGTAAAACCGGATACATACTCTGGAAGACAGGAAACCGCTGTATCAAGAGCCGCCCTGACTGCCTGGCTCACCCGCTCTTTTCTGTCTGGATCCGCCTCTCCTGCTGCCTGGGAAACCGCCTCTCCCAGACGCTTAGAAAGCGTATCCCCTGTCAGGAAGGCGAACCGGGCTGTCCGTCCCCCGTCTCTGATCTCAGGCTTTAAAAAAGTCAGCCGCCCGCTCTCTTCAGAAAGCAGACGGTATTTTTCTTCAAAGGAACGGATATGGGCCTCTCCCTCCGGGCAGAGAGCTGTTTTGTCTACCACTTTTTCTCCCTGTTCCATCCGGATGGCCGTCTTAATCTGAAAGTTTCTCCGCCTCGTTCCGTTATATTTTACATAAATGGTTTCTGCCATGGTCTACTCTCCTTTTTTCCAGATGATGAGGAAGGAATCCGCAAAATTGGCGAACTGGCCGTCCTCACAGGCAGCCTCAAACTCAGCCCCCACATTGAAGGACGGATACTCCGGAAAATCATACAGCGTATGAATTCCAGCCAGCTCCCCCTTCGATGGAAGGCAGCGGTCTGAGTAAATCACAGTGGGAACCCGGTAATCCGGCATAGGATAGTAAAAAGTGCAACCAGGAAACAGGGCGGACAGGCGGCTTCTGGTGAGACTCACCTCGTCTCTCTTTCCGCCGGCCAGATATTTCAGGCCGAACCGATTGCAGACAGCGGCTATCACCGTTCCGCCGGGTTTCACAAGATCTCTTAAATGCTCTGCCCACTCTGTCTCAGGCTCCTTAAAGCCGCCGGCACAGATGACGTAATCATACTGTTTTCCTGCTTGAATCAGATCTTTTAACGAGCCGTCGGCGCAGGAAACAGGCGCCCCCTCAGAGTTCTCCGGAAACCGCTCCCTGACAATGTTTCTCTGGTCTTCAGACTCGTCCCATACAGTTACCTCTTTCACGCGCCTTCTGAAAAGCCCTGTCAGCGCGCCGTAATCGGCTCCAGCCTGCAAAAGCTCCCCGTCAGCCTGAAACTCATACCACTCCAGAAGGTTTTCTCTGAGAGGAGAAAGAGCCATAAAGCAGTCCAGATCAATGCAGCTTTTCAGCGCTGCCGTCCGGTCGTCCCCGTATTCCCTTATAAGGGAAATTAATTTCTGGTTTAAATCCTTCATACTCTCAGCTCCTTTACTTTTCGGCCCTGGTAAGCTTTGTCTCCACCTGAGACTCCATGTCATAGACGCCTACTGTGTTTTTATTGGAAATAACTGTAATGTTCGCTACATCATACAGGCGGTGGTACACCACATGTTCCCCGTTCTCAAATCCGGTGCAGCTCATGGACAGGAGGTATTCTCCTCCCTGAAGCGTCATTTTCTGGGTAAAGGACACCTCGTAGATATCCCCCTTTTTCACTGGCTTCACATCTGTTCCCTCAAACATGGTATTGGTTCCTGACAGATCCGTGCCTTTTTTATCTTTGATAGTGTAGGTGAAAATCGGAGCCTGGATATCTGTGTTAAAACGGATTTTTTCCTTGATAGTAAACATTTCTCCCTTTAATAAAAGATTGGTTAGATTCCCCCGCTCATCGCACAGTCCCAGGTCAATGATCTCGGCTCTTCCGTCCCCGTACTCCGTCCTGTTTCCGTTGATCGTAATCTTATCCTTCATCAGGCCTGGTTTCTGTCCAGATTCATTCTGTCTTTCCGCAGCGGACAAAATCTCCTGTCCGTCCTTTCCTGAACCGGAAATGCCCTCCCCGGAAAAGTCGTTCATCTGGGCCAGCTCCTCGTTCAGGGAATCCAGCTGTCCCGCCAGAATCTTCTTATAAAGATCTACCATCTTCCCAGCCGGTCCTTCAGCCACAAATTCTCCGCGGTTTAACAGCACTACCTTATCGCAGTATTTGATAACGCTTCCCATATCGTGGGTAACCATGACAATGGTGGTTCCATTCTTTCTCAGCTCGTCCATCCGGCGGTAGCACTTGGACTGGAAAAATACGTCCCCCACAGACAGTGCCTCGTCTACAATCAGAATCTCCGGCTCCACGTTAATGGAGAGAGCAAAGGCCAGACGGACAAACATACCGCTGGAGTAGGTTTTCACTGGCTGGTACACGAAATCTCCGATATCGGCAAATTCCAGAATGTCCGGAAGCTTCTCGTCCATCTCCTTCTTGGAAAAGCCCATCATGGTTCCGTTCATATAAATGTTTTCAATACCTGTGTAGTCCTGGTTAAAGCCTGCTCCCAGCTCCAGAAGGGCGGAAATCTTTCCGTCCACCTGCACTTCTCCTGACGTGGGGGTGAGAACTCCCGTAATAATCTTTAAAATCGTGGATTTTCCAGATCCGTTGGTTCCGATAATTCCAACGGTTTCTCCTTTCTTCACATTGAAGGAGAGATTTTGAAGGGCATAAAAATCCTTGTGATAATTTTTGTGAGTTACGCTCAGGGATTCCTTCAGCCTGTCGATGGGCTTGTCATACAGACGGTAAATCTTGGTCACATCCCTGACGGTGATGGCGTTTACACCCGGTTCATTCTGTTTATTCAATGGAATATTCCTTTCTGTTTTATCGTTATGATATATCTGTCTATTCTGCAGTATACCCGCAGAGCTTCCTTTTAAAAGCAGCGCAAATGTCTGCTTCGCTGGCGCTTGCCTGTACTCGCAAACTCACGCTTCGCGTTTTCTGTCTGCTCCGCAGACTGTTTGCTCGCTTAACTCCAAAATACAGCTGTGCTCCGCACATCTGGCGCTGCCTGACGGCAGCTCTCCCATTTTGTCGTTACCACAGCAGCAGAAAAACAAATGCCTGCTTCGCTGGCGCTTGTTTTTCTGCTGCTGTGGTACATTATACCATAGTTCTTTTGTTTTTACAGCTTTTTTAAAGGGCATAAGAAGAGACCTGAAATGCCGCTTTAAATGGAATATTTATCAATACAGCTATCTATGATATAATTTAGGCAGTTATTTGTTTCTACTTAAAAAAGCAGTATATCATAACTCTCAGGTAAGGTAAAATGAAGAAAATAAATTTTTATATTTTTGTTCTCGCTCTTCTCTGCTTTATGGCAGGGTGCTCGTCTGCATCGCCAAATGCAGAGAAACAAAACACTGTCAATTATCTAAATTCCATCCGGACTCAGATCATGAAGGCGGAGTCTGGCTCTCTTACTATCAATACCGAATGGAACATAGGAGACGAAAGCGAAACAGTCGGACGTCATATTGACTTTTCTCATCGGGATTCTAAACTGTATTATAAAGAAACCATCTATGATTCGTCTGCAGATAATTCTGCAAAGCCATATCAGACAGCAGAAACATCGGAAGATGGGGCTTCCTTAATCATTTCATCTGAAGATGATAATATTACAGTTGAGGTTCCCCTGGAACAGGCTCCCTCTTTGGAGCAGTTTTTTAAAGGTATCTGGGATACATTAAATCCATCAGAAATCGAACATATCGAGACAGCTGAACAGGGAGAGATAACATCTTATACCATCATATACTCCTCTGATTACTGCAGCAGCAAAGGAAATGAGACGGAAATTGGTTCTTCTGTGCTCCAGTCAAAAATTCTGGAACTGGAACTGACGCCAGACGAAACTGTAAAAGCAGTTAAACTGAATACAGCTGGATACGTTTCAGAATTGAATTCTCCAGAAACGCCAGTCAGTCAAAAAACGGAATTGTATTTAGATTAGAGTGTCCTGAAGCAGCATGGAACGAAATAGTTTTGCCCGCCGCGTGTTTAACCTGCGGCGGGCATTTTTTTGCTCTGTCTATTCCTTTTTTCTGTCTGCTTCTATACCTATTATATTTTTTCTTCTCTATTTTCCCTCGATCACATCCTGCGCCATGGAAAACAGAGTTTCCGCCTCCACAGTTCCTTCCATATCGAGAAGATTGTAAGCCTTTCCGTCTGCTTTCCAGTCCACTGTTCTCACATTCTGAACGTACACCTGATCGCTGCCGTAGGAAATCGCAAAATTTGGATTTTCCATATCCTTCTTATCCTGCTCTGTCAGCTCATAATCCGGCGGAACTACCTTCATGGTCGTCTCATAGTAGCTGACTGTAATGCCTCCGATCTCTCTGGTCTCAGCCGCTTCCGGCGTTTTCGTCTCTGCGTCTCCTGCCTCTTCTGCTGGCTCCTCTTTCAGCTCCGGCATAATGCTTGCTGTAATCTCGCTTCCGTCCTTCTCATAAGTCATAAAAATATCTGTATACTGGGTTCCAGGTATGCCGCTGCCTTCCGCGTCAACCGCCTGGCCGTCTCCTGTATTGACGTTTTTAAAGGCATAGCCGTTTGAAAAGGTTTCCGGCATTCCCGTCTCAAATCCTGCCTTTTCCTCTGCTGCATCAAGACCACTGTACTCTGATACCTCTGTCAGATGGCTGCTTCCCACCATCAGACCTGTCATCTTTCCTGTCGCATAACAGGTAATACTTCCAATCGCCACAATCACTGCTGCCGCCAGGGCCACTTTTCTTTTCTGAAACTTCATAATCACTGCCTCCTTCTCTGAACCTTTTCTCTTCTTGATTCTTTCATTCTCAATTCTGTCAATTTCCCGGTCGATCCGCGTTTTTAACGAGTCGGGAGCCGCCATGCGCTCTGCCTCTCCTTTAAAAAATTCCCTGATTGCTTCGTCTTCCTTCCTGCTCATAGACAGCTCCCTCCTTTTTCATTTCCCGCATCAGTTCCGTTTTCACCTTCCGTCTGGCAGAAAACAGCCGGGACTTGACTGTTCCTTCCA
Source organism: Clostridium sp. (assembly GCA_018377235.1). Lineage (GTDB taxonomy): Bacteria > Bacillota > Clostridia > Lachnospirales > Lachnospiraceae > Otoolea. The sequence goes on along the minus strand of JAGZZT010000018.1, from coordinate 26,054 downwards.
GGCATCCCATAATCGACGCGATGGCCTTTGTAGAACACTCGCTGTAGTAATAGAGAATCAGCGTTGTCCTGTATTTTTCGTCCAGTCTGTCCACAATCGCTCTAAGTTTTTTTCTCTCTTCCCTCTCAAAAATCTGCTCCGGATTTCCATCTCCAGCCGCCTCTGAAGCAATGTCTGCGTGGATTAAAATTTCCTCGTCAGGAAATTCCCGCTTCCGGCTGTCAGACTGCTTCCATGCAGTCCTTGTCAGGATCCTGTAAAACCAGCTTCTGAACCCTTCCGCACTTTTGAGCTGCCCTATGTTCACATACACCTTCACAAAGGTATCTTGGACAATGTCTTCCGCATCAGTCCTGTTTCCTGATAAAAACCAGGCTGTCCGGAATGCCTGATCCTTATAAAGTTCATACAGGGCGTCAAATGCTTCCCTGTCTCCGGCCATCAGCCGTTTCACAAGCTCCGTCTCTTTCAACTGTCTGATATCTCCTTCCCTTTTTGGTATACCTGTCTATAAGAGCAGCCAAACTGGCAGTCGGTTCATTTTTTTATAGCAAAAACATAAAAAACAGAGGGAAAACATTCCCGCTCCGGTGAAGCTGGAGCCAGGCTTTCCCTCTGTTTCTATATAACAGCTGCACAGGTAAATCAAATCCTCTGCAAAATGTGGAAGACAATAAGCAGAATCTGCCGGTTCAGTGGCTGGCTGCGTTTCCTCTCTCGTTCTTCCTACTCCTCACTTCCCCGCAGAAACGCCAGCCGCGCCTTGATCTCCTTCTCATATCCATTGTCCGACGGCTCGTAGAATACCGCGCCCTCCATGCCATCCGGCAGGTACTGCTGTTTTACATAATGATTGGGGTAATCGTGAGCGTACTTGTAGTCCAGCCCCCGCCCCAGGGCTGCCGCGCCGTTGTAGTGGCGATCCTGCAGATGGGGCGGAACCGGCATCAGGGTCTGAGTTTTAACTGCCTTCATAGCCGCTTCAATGGCATTGACGGCGGAATTGCTCTTCGGCGCGCAGGCCACATAGGAGGCGGCGTTTGACAGAATAATCTGGGCCTCCGGCATTCCAACCCGCTCCACGGCCAGAGAGGCGCTGACTGCTACAGTAAGAGCCATGGGATCTGCGTTTCCCACATCCTCGGAAGCGCAGATCATGATTCTTCTGGCAATAAACTTGATATCCTCCCCCGCATAGAGCATCCGCGCCAGATAATACACAGCCGCGTCCGGATCCGAGCCTCTCATGCTCTTAATAAAGGCGGAAATCGTATCGTAATGGTTATCTCCTCCTTTATCATAGCGCACCGCACGCTTCTGAATGCACTCCTGGGCCACATCCAGGTCAATGTGAATCAGCCCATCCTCCCCGCGCTCTGTAGTGAGAATTCCCAGTTCCACCGCATTGAGAGCCGCCCTGGCATCTCCGTTGGCCATATCGGCCAGAAACTCCTCTGCCTCCGGTTCCAGCACAGCCCGGTACATGCCCATTCCCTTCTCAGAATCCGTCACCGCACGCCGCAGAAGCTCTTTAATATCGTCCTTTTCCAGCTGCTTCAGTTCAAAAATCCGGGAGCGGGAAATGAGAGCGCCGTTCACCTCAAAATATGGGTTTTCCGTAGTTGCTCCGATTAAAAGCAGAGTCCCATCCTCCACAAAAGGAAGCAGATAATCCTGCTGGCTCTTATTAAAGCGGTGGATCTCGTCCACGAAGAGAATTGTCCTCTGCCCGTACATGCCCAGGGCGTCCTTTGCCTCCCTCACCACTTCTTCCATATCCTTTTTTCCCGCCACAGTGGCGTTAATCTGGGTAAACCTGGCGCTTGTAGTATTGGCAATCACCTTAGCCAGAGTAGTTTTTCCCGTTCCCGGAGGCCCGTAGAAAATAATGGATCCAAGCTTATCCGCCTTAATGGCCCGGTAAAGCAGCTTATCCTTTCCAATAATGTGCTTCTGCCCCACTACCTCGTCCAGAGTAGAGGGTCTCAGCCTGGAAGCCAGAGGCGCCTCCTTCTCCATGGTGTTGCTTCTCATATAGTCAAATAAATCCATCTGCGTTCGCACCTTCCCTTTATTTCCTTTGTCAGTCAATCAAAAGCTCGTCTACTGTAACAAAAGTATAGCCCTGCTCCCCCAATGTGTCAATGGCCGCCAGAGCCGCGTCCACAGTGGTGGGAAAGATGTCGTGCATCAGCACAATCTGATGTTTTCCCGCATTCTTTTCAATGGCTCTCAGCACTTTTCCGCTGTTCTGGCTTTTCCAGTCCAGAGTATCAATATCCCACAGCACAGGAGTCATATTAAGAGCATCTTCCAGCTGGCCGTTCCATTTTCCATATGGAGGCCTTATGTAAACTGGTTTCTCCCCTGTCACCGCTTCGATCTTCTCGTTTGTCTCGCGGATCATGGAAATGGCTGTCTCTTCGTCCTCCTTCGTCAAATCTACGTGCCGGTAACAGTGCGTTCCAATCAAATGACCATCCTCTTTCATCTGCCGGATCAGCTCTTCGTTTCCTGGGATATTTTCCCCCAGAAGAAAAAAAGAGGCCTGCACATTACGCTCTTTCAAACCATCTAACAGCTCCTTTGTGCAGACCGGGTGGGGGCCGTCATCAAAGGTGAGCGCCAGAAACCGATTCTCTCGTTCCTCCTCTTCCTCTGTCCCAGACTTCCCATTCCCTGCCTCTGAGACAGGAAGCGCCTGTTCTGTCCCTGCCGCGTTCTTCTCTTCCCATCTTCCTTCCCTGCTGGCTTCTTTCCAGCCTCCAGCCAGTCTGGCCAGATTCAGAGCCAGCAGAAGATCAAGTCCCGCTATCAAAAGAAAAAGCCATATCTGCCTGTGAAATCGTTTCACTTCTTCCACCCCCTGTCTCATATATACGGGACTGGCCAGACAGATAGACGTACTATTTCCCTTTATGCAGAAAGGGAGAAGCTTCCCTGAAACAAGCGGAAAGCTTCTCCCTGTACACATTTTTATAACAGTTTTCAGTTTTTATGCGGCCGTTACCAGAGCGGAAATTCCAAAGTAGGACAGCACGATGATTCCCAGCACAATCCTGTAATATCCGAAAAACTTGAAATCATGCTGCTTCACATATTCCATCAGGAATTTAATGGAATACACAGATACCCCAAAAGCCACAGCCATTCCAAAAATCAGATAAAAAATCTCATACATCTGGAAGGAAGCGCCCTCGATCATGAATTTGACAATCTTAAGCAGGCTGGCTCCGAACATAACCGGAATTCCCAGGAAAAAGGAAAATTCTGCCGCAGCGCCTCTGGAGCAGCCTAAAAGCATCGCTCCCAGAATAGTCGCGCCTGAACGGGAGGTTCCCGGAACCATAGCCAATACCTGAAACAGTCCGATGACTGCTGCCGTCTGGAAAGAGATCTGAGTCACTCTCTGAATCCTGAACTTCACACCGCGGTTTCTGTTTTCCAGCACAATAAAAAATACGCCGTACAGAATCAGCATGGCAGACACCACATACCCATTCATCAGCTTATCTAACAGATTGTCAAAGGGGAGTCCAATGACTGCCGCCGGAATGCAGGCCACCACGATTTTCATCCACAGGCGGATCGTAGCCCGCTTCTGATTCTGAGTCTTCCTGGGTGAAAACGGGTTCAGCTTATGAAAGTACAAAACCACTACTGCCAGAATAGCGCCCAGCTGAATCACTACCATAAAGACCTCGCGGAAGGCCTCGCTGACATTCAGATGGATAATCTCATCCACCAGAATCATATGTCCTGTACTGCTGATAGGAAGCCACTCTGTAAACCCCTCCACAATTCCCAGTACAAGAACCTTTAAAATTTCAAAAAAATTCATACTCTTCCCTCTCGTTAAATATTTTCAATCTGCCAGTCAATCGGCTCAATTCCATTTTCCTTCAGGTATTCGTTGGTACGGCTGAAAGGCCTGCTGCCGAAAAAACCCCGATAAGCTGACAATGGGCTGGGATGAGGCGCTTCTAAAATCAAATGCTTCGGATTGGTGAGCATGGCTTTCTTCGCCTGCGCCGGTCTGCCCCACAGGATAAATACAATCGGGCGATCCTGAGTGTTCAAAGCACGGATAGCTGCGTCTGTAAACTCCTCCCAGCCGATTCCCCGATGGGAATTAGCCTGATGAGCGCGTACTGTCAGAACAGTATTCAGAAGCATTACGCCCTGATCTGCCCATTTTTTCAGGTATCCGTTATTCGGCACATAGCAGCCCAGATCGTCGTGGAGTTCCTGGTAAATATTTACCAGGGAAGGTGGGGTGTCCACACCTGGCTTGACGGAAAAGCAGAGACCATGCGCCTGACCATATCCATGGTAGGGATCCTGTCCTAAAATCACCGCCTTTACCTTGGAAAGAGGCGTAAATTCAAATGCATTAAAAATATCATTAGCGTCCGGATAGACAGCTCTCGTCTCATACTCATGCTTTACTGTGTCATATAATTTTTTATAGTAAGGCTTCTTAAATTCCGCGTTCAGCGGCTCAAGCCAGTCATTGCTGATTGCTCCCATCAGTTTTTACCTCTCTTTCGTAACTTTCACAGCGCCGCTGTGCAGGGGACAGCACATGTGTACACTGGCGCTACTCTAAAATATTAACACAGAGCAGAAGAATAGACAATGATTCCCAGACAGTTTTTTCAGTGATTCTCTTTTAGCGCTTACAGATGCAATACATAATGCTTCCTGTACACTGGCTTTAACGGAAAAGTCCTGCAGCCCTCTTCACAAAATCCACAGAATTTTCCCGCACAGAGACAGCCCTGTCTCCGATATCTTCCGACACCTGAGCGAAGGTTTCATTCACACGATACATATGCGCCTTCTTGTTAAAAAATACCGTCTTTTCAAAGGGCCACCGAATCAGCTTAGGAAGCAAAAAACCCTCGCCCAGCTCCACTGCCAGAAGCTCCCTGTTCAAAGTTCTCCCCAGCCACTCCTGGTAAGCTTTCCACTGAGGCAGATATCCTTCTTCAATGTAATTTTCCGCAAAAATGGTATTTCCCGTCAGAGGCTCTCCGCAGTGAGGGCAGATACCGTCTGGAATCTCTCCCGGCTCCCAGATATCCTTAGTGCAGGCTTTGCTGCACTGCTTCCACCGCTCATTGCCACAGGGTGCTGTAATCCGTTCCTGATCCAGCGCTGTCTTCCGGATCAATCCATCTGTCACAGTAGTAATAATAAAATAATCCTTTCCCTCTGTCAGGGAAAACAAAGCCTGATATGCCTCCTCAAGCTCCCGCCTGGAACGCTTCTCTCCTGCTTCCCACTCGCCTCCTACGCCGATTAAAAGACAGGATGCGCTGGAAACGGCTTCCCGAAACTGCCTGATCTGTTCCTCTGATTTCTGTGTACCCATCTGGTTCGTCTCTATCTGATTCTTGTCCATCTGATTTGTATTCATTTAGTTCTCCCTGCCTCTGATATCCGGCGCGCTGTGTTCTGCGCCCATATTTCTGTGCTTCTGCCATATTCTGCTTTTCTGGATCCTGTTTCTGCTGTCAGCAGACGCCCGGCTTCAGGCCTCATCCTCCTGCGTTCCTGTATAGGACTTCAGCATAGCTCTCACAGATCTGGCCATTTCCCTGGAAAATGCGGCTCCTGTTTTTCTCTTATAAAATGCCTGGGCAAAGTTATCGGCTGTAACCGCCGGCCCCTTCACAAAGCCGGATGCCTTTTCAGCAAACATATCCTCCAGCTCCTCGTCTGACAGCTTCTTATAAACCTCCTCAAAGGCTACATATTTCCTGTCAAACCGCTTTCTATACACACGCTTATGCCCTTCCCTGTAGTATCCCAGACACAACAGGGAAATGGGAACTGCGTGTTTCGGGAGCTGAAACAGTTCCCTGTGATATTCATAGTTTTCCAGAATATCTCCAATATAGCAGGATCCGATTCCCAGAGACTCTGCCATCAGCACCGCGTTCTGAGCGGCAATCATGGTATCCTCAATGGAGAGCAGCAGATCTGATTCATTTGGTTCCTCCCAGGAAAGCTCTTCCTCCCTCTCTGCAAACTCCTGGCATCCTTTTGATCTGTAGTAATCAAACCACTTCTGCTGATCCGCTATGAAAAGAAGGAGTACCGGAGCCTTAGCGATAAACGGCTGATTATCGCAGCTTTTAACCAGCTTGTCCTTCGTTTCCTGACTCTTAATCACAATGATAGAATATAGCTGCTGGTTTCCAGCTGTAGGGGCCAGAAAGGCCGCTTCCAAAATCTGATCCAGATCTGAATCTGATATCATTCTGTCATCGTAAACCCGGAGTGAAGTTCTTGCTTTAATTGTATCAGATAGATTCATTGTGCAACCCCCTATATTTTAATCGTCAATTAATGTTATTATATAAAAAGAGCCTGAAACGCGCAATGCGTCTCAGACTCTTTTTCTTTGTAATGCATTTAGTTTGTATAGAATGGCAATGAATTACTTTAATGTAATCTTTGCTCCCTCTGCCTCTAACTTTGTCTTAAGGTCCTCAGCCTCTTCCTTGGAAACGCCAGCCTTAACTACCTTCGGAGCGCCGTCAACTACTTCCTTAGCTTCCTTTAAGCCAAGACCTGTAGCCTCACGAACAACCTTGATAACCTTAACTTTGTTAGCGCCAACCTCTGTCAGCTCTACGTCGAACTCTGTCTTCTCCTCAGCTGCCTCGCCTGCGCCGCCTGCTGCTGCAACTACAACGCCTGCTGCTGCGGATACACCAAACTCTTCCTCGCAAGCCTTTACAAGCTCGTTTAACTCTAATACGGATAACTCTTTAATAGCCTCAATGAACTCAGCTGTTGTTAACTTTGCCATTTTAATTTCCTCCTGTTTATTGATGTTTTAAAATATAGTTCTGCCGGCTTCTCCGGCGTCTTCTGATTCCTGCGAAAAATCAGATGGCTCTTTCTCTACGCGGCTATGCGGCCGCTGACATATGAGAAATTAAGCCTCCTTTGCCTCTGCGATCTGGTTGATAACACGAGCAAAGTTTGCGATTGGGGACTGGATGCTTCCCAGTAACTTTCCGAGAAGAATTTCTCTGGACGGAATAGTAGCGATAAGCTGGATTCCCTTCTCGTCGTAGTATGTGCCCTCTACAACACCGGCCTTTAACTGTAACTTGTCTGCCTTCTTAGCAAACTCAGCTAATACTCTTGCCGGAGCAGTAGCGTCATCCTTGGATACAGCTAATGCTGTAGGTCCTTCCAGATGCGGCTCTAAAGCTTCGAACTCAGTTCCCTTTGCAGCAAAGCGAATCATGGTGTTCTTGTATACCTTGTAAGTAACACCAGCTTCTCTTAACTGCTTACGAAGCTGTGTATCCTGCTCAACAGTTAATCCACGGTAATCAACAACTACTGCGGACTGTGCACCATTGAGTAACTCAGAAATCTCAGCAACGATAGGCTGCTTTAACTCAACTTTTGCCATGAATGGTTTACCTCCTGTTTTATTTTCGTCGTATGAACCGCCAGGAGTCTTACAGAAAAAACCTCCCTGCACAAGACAGAGAGGCACAATTTACATCAGTAAGTGTACGTTTCCTCGGCAGGCGTTTTTACCTTATGCCTTACGGCACCTGCTGTCTTAGGCAGTCAATACTTAAGTAAAATAGCATATTTTTTTATAGTTGTCAAGGGATTTTACATAGAAAAGATATACGAGGAAAACTTTTCTAGTTCCACTTGAAGTCACCGAAAAGTTTTCCTCGTGTATGGGCAACGGCAGCGCAATGGACAAATCTGGGATAATAGCTGTTATTTTCTCCTACAGCATCGGCTCAACTATCTTCCGAACAGCCTGTCCCAGCTTCTCAGACTTCTCATCTGCATCTGCCAGTGAAGTTCCCTTTACGCCATAATAAAACTTAATCTTCGGCTCTGTTCCAGACGGGCGCACACAGAGCCACGCCTGATCCTCCAGATCGTAGTAGAGCACGTTGGAGGACGGTAGGCCGGTAGGCTTTACCTCTCCGGAAGCCACATCGCGGATGGTATCTGCCTTGTAATCTCTCACAGAGAGAACCTTGCTTCCGGCAAATTCTGCCGGAGTGTTGTTTCTGAAATACTCCATGATCTTCTGGATCTTCTCCAGCCCCTCAATCCCCTTTAAGCTGATGGCCTGAACGGCGTCCTTATAGTAGCCGTACTTCTCGTACATGGCAATCATGGCATCCCACAGAGTCATGCCCTTTTCCTTGTAGTAGGCAGCTGCCTCACAGAGAGCCGCTGTAGCTGAAATGGCGTCCTTATCTCTGGCGTAGCTTCCAATCAGACAGCCGTAGCTCTCCTCCATGCCGAACAGGTAGGCTCCTTTTCCTTCCTGCTCATTCTTTAAAATCTGCTTTCCAATCCACTTAAAACCAGTCAGCACCTCAATCAGCTCTGCGCCGTAGTGAGCGGCCACTGCGTCTACCAGATTAGTCGTAACGATCGATTTTACTACCTGACCGTCCGCTGGGATCTGGCCGTTTGCCTGCTTCTGGCTCAGCACGTAATCGCAAAGCAGGGCTCCCGACATATTTCCTGTCAGCGGAATATACTCGCCTGATTTATCATCCTTTACATAGACGCCGAGACGGTCTGCATCTGGATCCGTTGCCAGCACCAAGTCTGCATTCTTCTCCTTCGCCAGCTTAAGTCCCAGCTCAAAGGCCTCCTCCGACTCTGGATTCGGGTAGCTTACAGTCGGGAAATCGCCGTCCGGCAGCTCCTGCTCCGGCACTACGTACACATGCTCAAAGCCCAGCTCCTTCATAACCCGGCGGGCCGGAATATTCCCTGTGCCGTGAAGCGGAGTATAGACAATGGAAATCTGATCCTGCATTCTGTCAATTGCCGCCTGGTTCACCACCTGAGCCTTTACCTGGGCAATGTACTTGTCGTCAATCTCAGCTCCGATAGTCACATACAGGCCGCTGGCCTCGGCCTCCTCCCGGCTCATGGTCTTGACAGCAGAGAGATCTGTGATAGCCATAACCTTCTCCGTCACTCCTTTATCATGAGGCGGGGTAAACTGGGCGCCGTCCTCCCAATACACCTTGTATCCGTTGTACTCCGGCGGATTGTGGCTGGCTGTAATGTTGATTCCAGCGATACAGCCCAGCTCTCTCACTGCAAAGGACAGCTCCGGCGTAGGGCGCAGGGATTCAAAACGGTACGCCTTAATCCCATTGGCTGCCAGAGTACGGGCCGCCTCATCAGAAAACTCAGGGGACATGCGGCGGGAATCATAGGCAATGGCAACGCCTCTGTCAGCGCCTCCCTGCTCTAAAATATAGTCGGCCAGTCCCTGAGTCGCCCGCCTTACTGTGTAGATATTCATACGGTTAATTCCAGCGCCAATGACGCCTCGAAGGCCTGCTGTTCCAAACTCCAGATCCATGTAGAAACGCTCTTTAATTTCTTTCTCATCTGCGCTGATGGCTCTGAGTTCCTTCTTCGTTTCCTCATCAAAGTAAGGATTAGCCAACCATTCCTCATAGATCGCCTTGTAATCTTTCATTCTAAAATTCCTCCTGCGCCATTTCTGCATTGCGGCCCTGATTCAGCCGTTGTATTTCTTGAAACACTTATTTTCCATAATTATAGTATATTCTGTCAGAAAAATAAAGCATATAAGTTCTCATGAATTTCTGATCATCCCCAGAAATCGATTCCGAACCTCCTGCTGCTCCTCCAGGCTCCGAAGCTTCTCCACATTTCTGGCCGGAATCCAGGCCTTATTGGCATTGTAATAGAAATTCAGCTGCTTCCAGTATTTTTCCGGATAAAGAAATAAATAGTAGAGGTATTCCCGCTCCTCCGCCTCCATGGGAAGCACCCGGTCGTAAGCCTCTAAAAGCCTCATGCCAAGAGCTGGATTCCAACTGTGTTTTTCCATGGCTTTTCTGATAAAATGATAGAGATCCGCTGCCTGGACTCCCAGATGCATCCGGTTAAACTCAATCAAGGCCGCATCCTTTTCTCCCATTAGAATATGGTGCTGGTTCAGCTCCCCATGGCAGAGATAATGAAGAGGTTCCTTTCCCTCCTCAGTCATCCTCTCAAGGCCTCTCTGAGCCTCCAGCGCCTGCTCTAAAAACGGCGCGAAATTGCCAATCACGCAGAGTTCAAAGTCTGATTTTCCTCGTTTTCTGCTGATAAAAGCCCTGGCTTTCCGAAGTTCCCGGTTATGTCGTCTGAATTCTGCTTCCATAGGCTCTGCCAGAATAGATCCCAGGTTCCACTCCTCCTTTATCTGAATGCCCCGGAGAATCCGGTGAAGCTTAGCAATCTGGACGGCAGCCTTTACCACCTCGCTCTCATCCCTAATATCGCACTCATCATCAGAAAACCATTCCTTCACAATGTATCTGAGACCGTCCGGGCCGACAGACTGCAGCTCCCCTTCCTTGTTTCTCATATACTGATCTACTCTGGGAATGCCTTCATCTTTGAGGACATTTAAAACCTCTTCCTCGAACTCCAGCCTCTTTGTGGTTCCCTTGTACTCCCGAAGGAGCCTGAGTCCCTTGTCTGTCTCGCAAATCCATGCTCCGCGCCCTCTCCTGATGGAGAAAATCTCCATATCATACTGTTCCAGAACTTCTGTATTCCTGTCGTTCAACTTCACCCCTCCATACCTGCTCGTCATTTTAGCTATTTCTAAGGTATGTACGAGATATGTGAAATATGAACTGCAATTTTCATTCCCTTATCTTCACATCAGAATACATGGGACAGTACTCTCTATATCCGCTGACTCTACTGGTCAAAAAAGCGGTTGATACCTGTGACTAAACCATCCGCCAGCTGGTTTAAGGCAGCGTCTGAATGGCTGGAACTCTTATCCCCCAGCTCAATATCCACGCTTGGGACTGTAGAGTAGGAGGTCTGAGTCAGATCCATTTCCATGGATCCCCCGGAAAAAATCTTGTTTCCCGCATCCCGCAGGCCGCCTGTCAGTGCCTCGCCCAGGCGATTGTGATCCTGCCAGTGGGAGGCTACCGGCTCCATCGCCCGATAGGAAGCGTTGTTTGGAACACTCATATAAAAGCAGCCCTTATCGTTTGATGTAGAATCCCAGTGAAGAGCAATATGACAGTCCGCATACCGGTTGGCAAGGACAGATCTGGCTATATTATCCAGCTGCACATCATCTCCATCCCTGAGCATCAGCACATCGTAGCCTTCCGCCAGCAGGCGATCCTTTAAAATCTTCGCCATCTGAAGAGTCACTTTGGCCTCTGCAGTACCGTCTGCAAAAGTCATGCCGCCGGATACAGCTACAGCCATGGTAGCACCGGAAGCAGTAGTTCCTCCTGTAACCTTGGGGCTTCCATCTGGGTGGCACTGAGTTTTAACACTGCTGCCTCCGTTTGTGCCGTGGCCTGCATTGACTGCAATCGTCTTATTTTTCCTGTGCTGCGCTGTACTCTTGTAAAGTACGGCTTTTCCAGTATTAATCTTTGAAAATCCAGCATAAGGGAGGCTTCCATCCAGACCTATTTCCTGTACAGACAGAGTTTGTCCTCCTTCTGAAGCTGCCGCTCCGCCTGACCCTCCTGCACTCTCCTGTTTCTGCTCCTGAGACGCGTTCTGCCCCTGAGAGCCGTCATCCTTTTTTACATAGGAAGAAGATACATAATATTCCCCTCCCCCTGTCCTTACCACGCTCCAGCCGTTCCCCTCATAAATCCGATCCAGTCTGGTTCCTCCTGGAAGAGTCCCCTTTACATTATCCGCCGAAGTGTCCGGAGCGCTCCGATAGCGCAGCGCATCTGCCGTCACAACCACAGTATCTGAAACCTTCTTCATGCCAAGGCTCTCATATGTGTTGGCCATAGTTGTTTCCACCTGTTCCCTGGTCTCTGAGGTCAGCGCCTCCCCTGTCTGAACGGTCTCTGAGGAAATCTGGTTTCCCCTGTTTCCTGCTCCGTTTAATATACCTGGGATCAGACAGAGCACCCCTGCAGCTGCCATAACGCAGACTGCGCCATAAATAAAGTTTTGTTTTCTCATCTTTCTGTTCCTCCTGCTGCTGTTCTGTTTTTTTAATTTTTTTCTATCTTTTCCTATTTTTATAGTCCTGATTTTCATTCTAACATAATCCAGTGCGAAACGCATGATCTATTTTCTTACGAAAATCTTGCCTGAAATGCAAACTTAACTTCTACTTCTTCCACCTATCCATGAGGAAAACTTTTCGGTAACTTTAAATGGAACAAGGAAAGTTTTCCTCATGGTTCTGTTTTTGGTGACTTTAGATGAAACAAGAAAAGTTTTCTTCATAAAGCAGTTTTCATCTTGCATATTGACAATATCAAAAAAAAGCCCTATAATTCTGCCAACTAAAAAAAGCAGGAAAAGGAGACGCAATTATGGCAAACATTTATACATCTGCAGAACAGTTAATTGGAAATACGCCTCTTCTGGAGCTGACAGGCCTGGAAAGAGAGCTGAATCTGAAAGCCAGGCTGTTGGCCAAGCTGGAATTTTTCAATCCGGCCGGCTCTGTAAAAGACAGAGTAGCCAAGTCTATGTTAGATGATGCCGCAGCTCAGGGCAAGCTTACAAAAGATACTGTGATTATTGAGCCTACCTCCGGGAACACCGGTATCGGTCTGGCCTCTGTAGCGGCTGCCAGGGGCCTGCGGGTCATTATCGTCATGCCAGAAACCATGTCCATAGAACGGCGCCTGCTGATGAAGGCCTACGGCGCGGAGCTGGTACTTTCCGACGGCTCTAAGGGCATGGCCGGAGCTATCAAAAAGGCAGAGGAGCTGGCAGCTCAGATCCCCGGAAGCATCATTGCCGGCCAGTTTACGAATCCAGCTAACCCAGCGGCTCACATAGCCACCACCGGCCCTGAAATCTACCGCGATACGGACGGAAAAGTAGACATTTTCGTGGCAGGAGCGGGAACCGGCGGAACCGTCACAGGAGTAGGAACCTATCTGAAGTCCAAAAAACCGGAGGTTAAAATCGTGGCGGTGGAGCCAGCCTCCTCTCCTGTCCTTTCCGGCGGCCAGCCAGGCCCCCACGGGATCCAGGGAATCGGAGCAGGCTTCGTTCCCGCTGTCCTGGACACCTCCGTTTACGATGAGGTAATCCAGGTTTCCAATGAGGACGCCTACGCCGCTGGAAGGCTTATTGGGCGCAAAGAAGGCATTCTGGTAGGCATTTCCTCCGGCGCAGCCGCCTGGGCCGCCGCTGAGCTGGCCAAACGTCCTGAAAATGAGGGGAAAACCATTGTAGTCCTGCTCCCAGACACAGGAGAGCGGTATCTCTCCACCCCACTGTTTGCAGACCTTGATTAAAGCCTTATAAAATCAGCAGGGATGAAATGAAAAACGGGGGCACAAGGAAAAATTTTTCTTGTTCCACTTGAAGTCACCGAAAATTTTTCCTTGCGCATCTAGTGAAGGGTTTTCGCAAAAAACAGGAAGCTTTCTGCCAGCCCCTGTGGGGTGCGGAAAGCTTCCCGTTTTCGTTGTTATTATTGCATCCCAACTTTCAAATCAGGACTATTTTAATCTTATTCCTCGCTTAAGTCGTCCTCGTTCAGAACAATCTGCTCTGCCTCGTCTAACTCTCCGCTCTCTGGATACTCATTGTCCAGAATCTCCTCATCCTCAACAGACTCGTTCACCTGCTCCTCACCGTCTGTGCTGAGCTTGATGGTGCGGTATCTCTTCATACCGGTTCCTGCCGGAATCAGCTTACCGATGATTACGTTCTCCTTCAGACCGATCAGGTTATCTACCTTGCCGTTAATAGCGGCCTCTGTCAGAACCTTGGTGGTCTCCTGGAAGGAAGCGGCTGATAAGAAGGAATCGGTTGCCAGAGAAGCCTTAGTGATACCCAGCATAACCTGGCGGCCGATTGCCGGCTCCTTGCCCTCTGCGATCAGAGCATCGTTCATATCGTTGAAATCCAGAACGTCCATGGATGTTCCCGGAAGTACGTCAGAATCTCCGCTCTCCTCGATCTTAATCTTCTTTAACATCTGGCGCACGATCATCTCGATATGCTTATCGTTGATCTCTACACCCTGTAAACGGTAAACTCGCTGAACCTCCTGGATCATGTAATCCTGCACTGCACGGACACCCTTGATCTTTAAGATGTCATGCGGGTTTACACTACCCTCTGTCAGCTCGTCTCCAGCCTCTAATACCGCGCCGTCCTGAATCTTGATACGGGAACCGTAAGGAATCAGGTAGGTCTTGGAATTGCCCGTCTCATTATCTGTGATAATGATCTCGCGCTTTTTCTTTGTATCCTTAATGGTAGCCACGCCGCCGAACTCTGCGATAATCGCAAGTCCCTTCGGCTTACGAGCCTCGAAAAGCTCCTCGACACGAGGAAGACCCTGTGTGATATCTCCACCGGCCACGCCGCCTGTATGGAACGTACGCATAGTCAGCTGTGTACCAGGCTCACCGATAGACTGAGCAGCGATAATTCCGACTGCCTCGCCCACCTGAACGGCCTGGCCGGTAGCCATGTTCGCGCCGTAGCACTTAGCACACACACCGATGTGAGATTTACATGTTAATACTGTACGGATCTTAACAGTATTCCTGCCAAGCTTCTCCAATACCTTCATAACAGCAGCTGCACGTTTCGGAGTACACATGTGGTTAGCCTTAATAACGATTTCTCCTGTGTCAGGATCTACGATATCCTCGGCAATGAAGCGTCCTGTAATACGCTCCTGGAGGCTCTCGATGGTCTCCTGACCATCTGTGAAGCCCTTAATTTCCATATACGGAATCTCGCCTCTGCTTGCGCAGCAGTCTTCCTCACGGACAATCAGATCCTGGGAAACGTCAACCAGACGTCTTGTCAGGTATCCAGAGTCGGCTGTACGAAGAGCCGTATCAGAAAGTCCCTTACGGGCGCCGTGAGCGGAAATGAAGTACTCCAGTACGTCAAGACCTTCACGGAAGTTAGACTTGATAGGAAGCTCGATAGTGTGTCCTGTTGTATCCGCCATCAGGCCTCGCATACCAGCCAGCTGCTTAATCTGCTTATCGGAACCACGGGCTCCGGAGTCGGCCATCATGAAGATATTGTTGTACGCGTCCAGCCCTGTCAGCAGGTCGTGTGTCAGCTGATCATCCGTTGCCTTCCAGGTCTCGATAACCTCTTTATATCTCTCCTCCTCAGTGATAAGACCGCGGCGGAAGTTCTTTGCGATTCTGTCAACTGTAGCCTGAGCGTCTGCAATCAGCTTCGGCTTGCTGGCCGGCACAGTCATATCGGAGACAGATACGGTCATAGCTGCTCTTGTAGAATACTTGTAGCCGATGGCCTTGATATCATCCAGAGTAATCGCTGTCTGGGTAGCTCCGTGTGTATTGATAACCTTCTCAAGGATCTGCTTTAACTGCTTCTTGCCTACATGGAAGTCAACTTCCAGTTTCAGTTCGTTGCCTTCAATGCTTCTGTCCACAAAGCCCAGATCCTGCGGGATAATCTCATTGAAAATGAAACGGCCCACTGTAGACTCTACAATGCCTGTCTTAACAGTTCCATCCGGCATCTGTTTTGTCATTCTCACCTTAACCTTGGAGTGGAGTGTTACCTCCTTGTTCTCGTAAGCCAGGATTGCCTCGTTGACGTTCTTGAAGGCCATGCCCTCACCTTTAACGCCCGGTCTCTCCTGTGTCAGGTAATAAATACCAAGAACCATATCCTGAGAAGGAACGGCCACAGGACCACCGTCAGAAGGCTTTAACAGGTTGTTCGGAGACAGTAACAGGAAACGGCACTCTGCCTGAGCCTCTACGGAAAGAGGAAGATGAACGGCCATCTGGTCTCCGTCGAAGTCCGCATTGAAAGCAGTACATACAAGCGGATGAAGCTTAATGGCCTTACCCTCTACCAGAATCGGCTCGAAAGCCTGGATTCCCAGTCTGTGCAGTGTAGGGGCACGGTTTAACATAACCGGATGCTCTTTAATAACGTCCTCTAACACATCCCACACAGCCGGCTGCAGACGCTCTACCATCTTCTTGGCGTTCTTGATATTCGGAGCATACTGTTTGGCAACCAGTTCCTTCATAACGAACGGCTTGAACAGCTCGATAGCCATCTCCTTCGGCAGACCGCACTGGTAAATCTTCAATTCCGGTCCAACGACGATAACGGAACGGCCAGAGTAGTCAACTCGCTTTCCAAGAAGGTTCTGACGGAAACGTCCCTGCTTACCCTTTAACATATCGGAAAGAGACTTGAGCGCTCTGTTTCCAGGTCCTGTCACAGGACGGCCGCGGCGGCCGTTATCGATCAGGGCATCTACGGCCTCCTGAAGCATTCTCTTCTCGTTTCTCACGATAATATCAGGCGCGCCCAGCTCCAGAAGTCTGGCCAAACGATTGTTTCTGTTGATAATTCTTCTGTATAAGTCGTTTAAGTCAGAGGTGGCGAAACGGCCTCCGTCTAACTGTACCATCGGACGGATATCCGGCGGAATTACCGGAATTACAGTCATAATCATCCACTCCGGTTTATTTCCGGAATTTCTGAATGCCTCTACGACCTCCAGTCTCTTGATGATTCTGGCTCTCTTCTGTCCTGTAGCATCCTTTAACTGCTTTCTTAAATCCTCGGAGTCCTTCTCCAGGTCAATGCCTCTTAAAAGCTCCTGAACAGCCTCGGCGCCCATTCCCACACGGAAATTTCCATAGCCGAAGTTCTCCACTGCATCGCGGTACTCCTTCTCAGAAAGCACCTGCTTAAACTGCAGGCTTGTTTTTCCCGGATCCAGCACAATGTAGGAGGCAAAGTACAGTACCTTCTCCAGTGTTCTCGGGGAAATATCAAGGATTAAGCCCATGCGGCTTGGGATTCCCTTGAAATACCAGATATGGGAGACCGGAGCGGCCAGCGCAATGTGGCCGACACGCTCCCTGCGGACGCTGGCTTTCGTAACCTCAACGCCGCATCTGTCGCAGATAACACCCTTGTATCTGATCTTTTTATATTTACCGCAATGGCACTCCCAGTCCTTGCTCGGTCCGAAGATCCTCTCACAAAACAGTCCGTCCTTCTCAGGCTTTAATGTTCTGTAGTTGATCGTTTCCGGCTTTTTAACCTCGCCGTGGGACCACTCTAAGATCTTCTCAGGAGAAGCCAAACCGATCTTAATTGCATCAAATGTCAATGGCTGATAAGTTTCATTTGTCTCTGGCATGAGCGGTACTCCCTTCTATTATTCTTCATCGTCAGAATATGAATCATCCTGATCGTTTACATCGTCATCCGTATAGTCGTCTGAAAAGCTTTCGGATTCCACAGAAGTCAGCTCTCCGTCCTCTTTGAATTCCTGCTTCTGATATCCCATCTTCTCGAAGGACTCATTCTGAGAATACTCTCTGCTGTCCCCCTCAAGGATGGAACGGATATCAGTATCGCCGTAATCGATATTTTCAGTCAGCTCTACCTCAGAGCCGTCCTCCTGAAGCACTCTCACATCCAGACCCAAGGACTGAAGCTCCTTTAAGAGCACCTTGAATGACTCTGGAATGCCTGGCTCAGGAATGTTTTCACCCTTGATAATGGCCTCGTAAGTCTTCACACGTCCCACTACATCGTCAGACTTAACAGTAAGGATCTCCTGTAAGGTGTAGGATGCGCCGTACGCCTCCAGAGCCCAAACCTCCATCTCTCCGAAACGCTGTCCGCCGAACTGTGCCTTTCCTCCCAGCGGCTGCTGTGTAACCAGGGAGTATGGTCCGGTAGAACGGGCGTGAATCTTATCGTCAACCAGGTGATGAAGCTTTAAGTAATGCATGTGTCCGATTGTTACCGGGCTGTCAAAGTACTCGCCGGTACGTCCGTCACGAAGGCGAACCTTACCGTCGCGGCTTAACGGAACGCCCTTCCAGAGCTTTCTGTGCTCTAAGTGGCTTCCCAGGTACTCCATTACCTTCTCATCTACCTTGTCCTTATATTTCTCTTCAAACTCCTCCCAGGAGCTGTTTACATAATCATTTGCCAGCTCAAGGGTATCTGCGATATCCGTCTCATTTGCTCCGTCGAAAATCGGAGTGGATACGTTAAATCCAAGGGCCTTTGCTGCAAGGCTTAAGTGGATCTCCAGAACCTGTCCGATATTCATACGTGAAGGCACGCCCAGAGGGTTCAGCACGATATCCAGCGGACGTCCGTTCGGAAGGAACGGCATATCCTCAACCGGAAGCACGCGGGAAACGACACCCTTGTTTCCGTGACGTCCGGCCATCTTATCGCCTACAGAAATCTTTCTCTTCTGAGCAATGTAAATGCGGACTGTCTCGTTTACGCCCGGGCTTAACTCGTCGCCGTTCTCTCTTGTGAACACTTTAGCGTCCACAATGATTCCGTAAGCTCCATGAGGAACCTTAAGGGAAGTATCGCGGACCTCTCTGGCCTTCTCGCCGAAGATAGCGCGCAGAAGTCTCTCCTCTGCTGTCAGCTCTGTCTCTCCCTTCGGAGTAACCTTTCCTACCAGAATATCTCCGGCACGAACCTCGGCTCCGATACGGATAATTCCTCTCTCGTCCAGATCCTTTAACGCATCCTCGCCGACGCCAGGAACGTCTCTTGTAATCTCCTCCGGTCCTAACTTGGTGTCGCGGGCCTCTGCCTCGTACTCCTCGATATGAACGGAAGTATATACATCCTCCTGAACCAGTCTCTCGCTTAACAGAACGGCATCCTCGTAGTTGTAGCCCTCCCATGTCATAAATCCGATTAACGGGTTCTTTCCAAGGGCAATCTCACCATTGCAGGTGGAAGCGCCGTCTGCAATCACCTCACCGGCCTCTACATGGTCTCCCTTGTAGACAATCGGCTTCTGGTTGTAGCAGTTGGACTGGTTGCTTCGTGTAAACTTGGTTAAGCGGTATACGTCCTTCTGTCCGTCTGAGTCTCGCTTTACAATGATCTCATTGGAAGCGGAGCGCTCTACCACACCGGCATTCTTCGCTACTACGCAGACACCAGAGTCTACGGCAGCCTTGCCTTCAATACCTGTACCTACTGCCGGAGCCTCTGTAGTCAGAAGCGGCACGGCCTGACGCTGCATGTTGGAACCCATCAGAGCTCGGTTCGCATCGTCGTTCTGCAGGAATGGAATCATGGATGTAGCCACGGAGAACACCATCTTCGGGGAAACGTCCATCAGGTCGATTCTCTTTTTCTGGAACTCGGATGTCTCCTCGCGGAAACGTCCGGATACATTATTATGAACGAAATGTCCGTCCTCATCTAACGGCTCGTTGGCCTGTGCAACTACGAAGTTATCCTCCTCGTCAGCTGTCAGGTAAACAACCTCGTCCGTTACCACCGGATTCATCGGATCCGTCTTGTCTACCACGCGGTACGGAGCCTCAATAAAGCCGTACTGGTTTACCCTTGCGTAGGTAGCCAGGGAGTTGATCAGACCGATGTTCGGTCCCTCAGGCGTCTCGATCGGGCACATACGTCCATAGTGCGTATAGTGAACGTCTCGTACCTCGAATCCGGCACGGTCTCTGGAAAGACCGCCAGGTCCTAAGGCTGAAAGACGTCTCTTATGAGTCAGCTCAGACAGCGGGTTGTTCTGATCCATGAACTGAGACAGCTGGGAGCTTCCGAAGAACTCCTTCACTGCAGCCGTTACCGGCTTGATATTAATTAAGGACTGAGGAGAAATGCTCTCCATATCCTGTGTCGTCATTCTCTCGCGAACCACTCTCTCCATTCTGGAAAGACCGATACGGTACTGGTTCTGTAAGAGCTCTCCCACGGCGCGGATACGTCTGTTGCCCAGATGGTCGATATCGTCCGGGGTTCCGATTCCGCCTTCCAGATGCATATTGTAGTTAATGGAAGCAATGATGTCTTCCTTTGTGATATGCTTCGGAATCAGCTCGTGGATATTTCTGCGGATGGCGTCCTTTAAGGTCTCCTCATCCGCTCCGTCATTTTCTGCCAGAATATTCTGAAGAACCGGGTAGAATACTAACTCTGTCACCCCGATCTCCTCCGGGTCAAAGGAAACGTAGGAAGCCAGATCCACCATCATGTTGGAGAGAACCTTGTGGTTCTTCTTCTCGCCTGCAATCCATACGAACGGAACGCCTGCGTTCTGAATCTCCTCTGCCTTCTTCTTGTCTACAACCGTTCCCTTCTCAGCCAGAATCTCGCCTGTGGACATATCAATTACATCCTCAGCCAGAGTGTGTCCGGCAATACGGTTCTTAAAATGAAGCTTCTTATTAAATTTATAACGTCCCACCTTAGCCAGGTCATATCTTCTCGGATCGAAGAACATGCTGTTTAAAAGGCTCTCGGCGCTGTCTACAGACAGCGGCTCGCCTGGACGGATTTTCTTGTATAATTCCAGAAGGCCATCCTGATAGTTATCAGAAGTATCCTTCTCAAAGCTCTTCTCAAGCTTTAACTCATCACCAAACAGGTCAATGATCTCTGCGTTTGTTCCATATCCTAAGGCACGGATCAGGACTGTAACAGGAACCTTTCTGGTTCTGTCCACACGAACGTAGAAAATATCATTGGAATCGGTTTCGTACTCCAGCCATGCGCCGCGGTTCGGGATTACCGTACAGCTGTATAACTCCGTTCCGATCTTGTCATGTCCAATACCATAGTAAATACCAGGGGAACGTACTAACTGGCTGACGATAACACGCTCTGCTCCATTGATCACGAAGGAACCTGTATCTGTCATAAGCGGCAGATCACCCATGAAAATCTCATGTTCGTTAATCTCGTCCTTGTCCTTGTTGCAAAGCCTTACTTTCACCTTTAAAGGTGCTGCGTAAGTCGCGTCGCGTTCCTTGCATTCTTCGATTGTATATTTAATGTCATCTTTACAAAGCGTAAAATCTACAAATTCCAGACTTAAATGGCCCGCAAAGTCCGCGATCGGGGAAATATCATCAAACACTTCATGTAAGCCCTCGTCGAGGAACCACTGGTAAGAGTTTTTCTGAATTTCAATTAAGTTTGGCATTTCCAGAACTTCCTTCTGCCTAGAGAAGCTCATTCTGATACCTTTACCGGCTTTGGCCGGACGCATTCTGCTTTTCTCCATTCGACGTTTCACCCCTGTTTTCTTTCTATGTTTAATGGCGGGTTTCGCACGCTTTCCGATGAGGTTTAAAATATAGCTATAGGCGCACGACACCACAATAGTGCATTTTTCATAATATCATGGCCTTGTCAAGATGTCAAGCAGATGATGAGAATTTTTTCTTTTTAATAGGAAGAAGGAGGAGAAAAACGCAGCCAGCCGAAGAGCCTGCAGTTTTGGCCTGCTTTGCGGCGACTCAAAAAAATAGTTTTCATTCATGGGTTTGTCGTGTTCAGCCTGTCCGTTTTCCTTGCCTTTTCCAAGACAGAATGATATAATGGGACGTGAGACAAATTTACGGAGGTACTTCTATGGACGTCTTTTTCAATGTTCTGTTGGTGATTCTTGTCATTGCAGTCGTTGTTTTAGCTGTGCTCTATTTCCTTGGTCGGAAAATGGAAAAGCGCCAGGTTGAACAGCAGTCCATGATGGAGGCTGCAAAGCAGGTGGTTTCCATATTAGTAATTGATAAGAAAAAGCTGAAGGCCAAGGATTCCGGTCTTCCAAAAATGGTGACGGATCAGGTTCCGTGGTACATGAAGCGGGCTAAGTTCCCTATCGTGAAAGCGAAAATCGGGCCAAAGGTTACAACCCTCATTGCTGATGAGCGCGTCTTCCTGCAGCTTCCTGTCAAGACAGAGGCTAAGGTTGTCATCAGCGGTCTCTACATCACAGAGATCAAAAGCGTGCGCGGCGGCATTCCGCCCCTTCCCAAGAAAAAAGGATTCTTCTCCAGATTCAAGAAAGATAAGAGCAAGGATAAAAACGAGGGAAAAAAAGCTTCTAAATAAGAAGCTTATGCTGTTTCGGCAGACCGCAAAAGAGGAAGCATTACTCCTTTATCTGGATATTTTAAATTCCAGATTTTGGCGTAATGCTTCCTCTTTTATTACAGCCTGTTTGTGGCTGATTTTATAACTTTATAACATTTCAATTCCGGCAAGGTACGATATTTCCCCCCTTGTATCCTGTTGCCTGGTATGGTATAGTAAAGAAAAAGGGAAGCCACAGAGGCGGCTTACCCCGAATATTAAAGCATTAACCTTTTACAAGGTCAGCCGTCAACTATTCGCGGTAGTTGGCGGCTATTTTCCTTTGTCCTTGAAAATCTCATAGCAAAGACTGACAAGGGCAACAATGAAGATACAAAACTGAATCAAGTCAGAATATGTAACATACATTGGCAGGCCCTCCTTTCTTTCGTCTGGAGGGTTAGCCCCTCCGATGTAGGAGGGTAAGCTGCCCGGCTCTGTGGTTTCCCGCATGGCTATTATATAGCACAGCCCATGGCCTGACAATCTCTATTTACTTTTCGTTCTCGTTTCGCTCAAAGCTTCCCTGGCCGTCATACAGGCAGCTGCTCATCTCGTCATGGTTTACGTCCCTGGCCTCGTTCCAGATATTATTCCGGGACAGGCGGCTGCTTCCGGCGTAGGTATAGGACTCCGTGTCAAAGCCTGTGTTGATATTATAATCCATCAATCAGTACCCGCACATACCTCCAAGTAAACTGTTAAGGTGTTGAAGCATAAATAAAACGCATACTAAATTTCCAAAGAGTACATGTTAACCCCTCTCCATAGCGTCAGTGTACAAAGAGCAATACGGTCAGAAAGGCTCATTTAAAAAAAACGAAAAAACTAAATATAATAGAGAATAGGATTGTCGTATTTATTTAAATCCTTATCAAGCCATAAGCCTTCTTTTTCTCTATATGTATGAAATCTTAAATCAATTATCTCATTATCTACAGATATAACGATTCCAAATTTTCTTCCACTATATTTTTGTGACAGCGCAGAATTTAACCCGTCTGCAAAACACAAAAATTGATTTGGTTTCCAAGTTGTCTTACTTGATGTTTGAGTCCCATTTTCTCCAACCATATGGTTAGAATCGCTCCGCTTTTTCCCAGTATTTTTCCTATATTGTAGGCCAGGGTATGGGAGCTGGATGCGTACAGATCAAAGAGGTTATGCTGAAAAACGCATAACCTATAGGGACATCGCCCGGCAAAGCCGGGCGAACACTTTTAACACACTACTTCTGGATTTAATAAAATTTCCACTTCTCCGTCTGCTAAACTTGACTCTGCTTTTATATTTGAAGAATCAGCTTTAAATATCTCCAATTCAGAAACATATCCACGAGTAATATGCAATAAGAATTGTACTGGCATGCAATCTTTTTTATATACTCTCATCTCAACAGGAACTCCATTCCTTATTCTAACAGGTTGTACTTCCTCCTCAACGTCAAATTTCAGAGCCAAATAGTAGTCCGTATATTCCCGAATAACCTTTGCATAATTAATCTGATTAATCACCCCATCTCTATGCAAAAAATTTTTAGATAGGATTAATTCCATCCACTTCTTTTCACATTCTGTCAACTCTTTATTTTCTAATGCCATTAGACCTCCTACTGAACTGGATAATAAGTACCAACATTTATTAATCCATCCTTTACTCCATATGATGTATACTCAATTGTGACACCATTAACATCCAACTGCTCTTTGTAGAATTGTCCTGTTCCAGAAACGATTTCTATCGGAAACTTCGTCTTCTCCGGCCTGGTCTGAGACAGCAGATAATGATTGGCCTGCCAGTCGTCATCACATTTCAGTCCAAAATGCAAATTTAATAGGGTAAAAATATGTGTGGATGAAAGACTGGGTGAAATTTCGCCACCCCGCCTCTAGGATATCGTCCGGCAAAGCTAGGTAAAAATTTATACAATTTCTATATACCCTTCTCCCCAATATTTTTTATTTACTTCATATTTGTCAATATAAAAATCCTCTTTCTTATCTCTAAATCCCGGGAGTTGTCTATATGCTCCTACAGCTTCTTCAGCCATTTGTCGGCTAGAAAATATGCCTAATACTTTTGTCTCATCACATCCATTTTCTAATTCATAACTATGTTGCAATAAATAAACTACTTTTTCCATAAAATCCCCCTGTTCTATCCTATTCAAAGCCCCTATCTCCCCACCTTCTTATTTTGTTATACTCAGTACCAGGGCCTTTAGGATAATTGCCTTTTCCATATTTTTCATCCATGAGCCGTGTTGCAAGCTCATTTCCGCTTTCATTTTTATATGATTTATTACCTTTCGCCCAGCTTGGAACATCTTTTGCCGCTTCTTTTCCCGGCTTTCCAGATACTGGCTTTTTGTATTCAACTCCGCTCTCCCCCTCTTCCACCTCTCCGCTTCCCGATGAATGATCAGAAGCGGACAGACTCAGGCTTCCGGCAGTCAGAGCGCTCCATTCAATATCAATAGCAGAACTTGTCACCACAACCATCGCTCCGCTTCTTCCCAGTATTTTTCCTATGTTGTAGGCTAGGGCATGGGCACTGAATGTGTACAGACTAAAAAGGTTATGCTAGAAAACGCATAACCTCTAGGAACATCGCCCGGCAAAGCCGGGCGAATATTCTTTCTTCTTTTTAGTATTCAACCCATCTTCTAAAAGTTTGTATAATTACTCCTAGTTTTTTACAATCTCCATACCCATTAAATATTCCGTTAGTAATTGAACATCTAATCCAGTTGTCATCGTCTGTATCTTCTCTTAATTCCTCTGCCTTTAAATTAACATAATCCGTTTCGCTTAGGTCAATTTTTACATGCCATCCCGGGTTATCTAATGTTTCAATTTCAATTCCATAAGAATGTTCCCAATAATCATTACAATTCTGTTGGTACCTTGCTTCAAGCCATGTTATATCGTTCATATACTCTCTCCTTAATCTGGTATAGGTGTCACTGTTTCCCCTATTGGCTGTCCCGTATCATTATTTTTCATCCATGGTGTCAGTAGGTTAGAAATGCTTACGATATTTCTATTTTCATTTTTACACTCCCCACATTTAAGCTTTTAGTCAAATATAAATATCTATCTATGCTTTCTCCATTTTCATTAATAAACAAATTATAACTTGTGTATCCTACAAAACTAACAAATTCTAAAAATAACTTTTTGCTTGATTTTCTTGAAAAACTATATAGTTCTATATTAATAAATACTATTTCTTCTGCATTGATCTCTATAGTAGAGTTTTTTACATCACCTCTTCCTTCAAAAAAAGCTTGAATATCTTTACTCATGCCTAACTCTAAATGCGATTTAGATTCTTGAAATAATTTAAAAAAATCTATATCCATAAGTACCTCCCAGTATCACTTTTTAGGAATATAATTACCACCATTCACTGAAGTAGGATGAGAATAGACTGTAACTATTTTATCTCCCCATTCATTTGTAATTACTGTATTTCCTCTTTTATCTTGATACCTCCAAGTGATCTTTCCTGTAAGCTTATCAATCTCTTTTGTACGATGCTTATAATTGTTATCAATAATGCTATCAATCTTCTGAGAGTCAAATCCTCTCTCATTAGCTCTTTCTGCACCATGTTTTGTATATTCACGCCCTTTTGGAGTTTTATCTCCAGCCTGTAGCTCTTTCTCACTCTCCCCCTCTTCCACCTCTTCACTTCCCGATGAATGATCAGAAACGGACAGACTCAGGCTTCCGGCAGTCAGAGCGCTCCATTCAATGGCAATGACAGAACTCGACACCACAACCATCGCTCCACCCAGAGCCAGGGTGGCTCCTCCGGCGGCGGCCGCTCCTCCTCCCAGGAATAGGCCTGCTAACAGGGACAGTATGGCAATCGTTCCACTTTTTCCCAGTATTTTCCCTATGTTGTAGGCCAGGGCATGGGAGCTGAAGAATTCATCCATGGTGTCGGTAGGAACGTTAAAGGCGTTGTCTATTCCCATTAACACCCCGGATATTAAGGCCAGCAGTGTCTCTCCGATTTCCGCCCCTAAGTCCACCCGGTTCTCGCATACGTTCACAACGGAATGCTCCACCGCTTCCTTCATCCAGCCTCTTAATTCTCTCAGCTGGCTCAGG
>JAGZZT010000017.1 GCA_018377235.1 Clostridium sp. | reverse complement strand
TAATGCGTTTAGGAGGCTTCTTATAGATGTATTTTATTACAACGAAAAGAATGTTGGAAGTGTGTTTTTTCGCACACCCCAACATTCAGTATAGAACCATTATAAAAACTGGAAAAATACAGATAGAAAAACCGGGCAGAGGGACTGGCTGATGTAACACGCCAGCTTCTCTGCCCGGTTTTTTACACTGCTTTTGCGGAAAATGATGTTTTTACAGAAAATGCCGCCGCTCTACAAGCATGCTTCCGGCTGAAACATGCGAAGTCCTTTGGAAATAATCTGTTCTACCAGAGCAGCCAGCTGCTCCGGCGTTTCTTTCAGGCCGGAATCCAGCCAGTACTGCACCAGGCCGATGCAGCCAGTGACAGTGAAAGAGTAGTAGGCTTCAAAGGCTGAGTCATCCAGCGCTGTGTTCTTAGAGCCGCAGGAGGTCTTTTGGCTGCGGTCTGCACCGGGCCGGAACAGCTCCATCCAGTCTTTCAGGCATTTTTCACGAACAATATCCTTCAGCCGGTTGACAAAATTTATATCACCGTTCTGCCCGATCAGAATTCCAACCATGTCGCTGTTCTCCTTAACCAGCTGAAAGACACGGGTGAACACAAGGGCTGGATTAGATAGAATATCTGAGGCTTTAAAATGATTCAGAACATCTTCCAGCTCCTCCAGAAGTTCGTTTTCAATCTGCTCCATTAAGTCGAAAATATCTCTGTAATGGAGGTAGAAGGTTCCTCTGTTAATATCGGCCTTTTCAGATATTTCGCGTACTGTAATGTCCTGAATCCGTTTTGTTTTCAAAAGTTCAGTAAGGCACTGACGGATTACCCGCCGTGTTTTTCTGATTCTTCGATCAAGAGTTTCTCCTTTCATATAAAAATCTCCTTTAAAATCCTGCTTGTTTTTGGAAATAATCACTAAAATCATATATTAATCAACATACATAAGAAATATGACTATTAATAATCTAGGTGTAGAAATATGCTTATTGTCAATGATTTCGTTCGTTAGTATAATTTATTATAAATCATTAATCAACACATGTCAATTAATAGAATATAGTTTATTATAGCTCGGCTGTTGAAAATAAGACAGCTATCAGCATTATTTGAAAGGAAGATGTCTATGAAACGAAACAAGAAATACATATCCCATATCTGCCTGGCCGCGGCCTTTTTATCTCTTTCTGCTCCTGGGGCAGCTGCAGCAGCGGAGGGCGGCAGCTGGGTATCCGATGAATCAGGCTGGCGGTACATAGAGGCAGACGGCACAGACGCGGCGCCTGGCTGGCAGCTGATTGACGGCTCCTGGTACTGGTTTGAGGACAGCGGACGGATGCGGACAGGATGGCTTTCTCAGGGAGATACCTGGTATTATCTGGACGATTCTGGCTCTATGGCGTCTGGCTGGCGCACTATTGGCGGGAAAAATTATTATTTTACAGAAAGCGGAGCCATGAAAACAGGCCATATGGAACAGAATGGAACGGTTTATTCCTTCCACAGCGATGGAAGTGTGGAATCAGCTAAAAAAGAAAAAAATACAGGAGGAGGCGCTTTTGAGATTGGCTTTTATAATGAAGCCTGCCAGAATCTGGCGTCTAATTTAAATGAACTGAAGCTGGACAGCTTTGACGGCGATGAGGACGAAGATTATTATGAGGATGACAAAAAGGACTATGATAAGGATGCCAGCTATGAGATCAGCGGGAAACTGACAGAGATTGCAGCCCATCGACTTGCCATGGCCAGAGAAAAGGGGTATGGAAATGGAAAGATCCCGGAGGAAGGCGGACTGACTGATTACCTGAAGAGTATCCAGTACAACAGCGGACGCCGTCACAAGGAGATCTATATCAAAAATGTGGACGGAGCCGATGAGGCGGAAGAAAAAATCCAGGATATTCAGGAGGACGCAAAGAAGCGGCAGGACAGACCGGATTACTACAGCGAAATGGGAATTGCCCATACAGAAGTAAACGGAAGCGATTACTATATGGTTGTCTTTATGAAATAGAATGGTAAAGCAGGGGATTCTGATTATGATGCGAAAAATAATAAGGACGTTAAAAATAAAAGGTATGCAGCTTTCGGGAGCGCCTGCAGGGGAAAAGCCAAAATTCAGCCTTCCTGATTTTATTCTGGAAAAAAACAGGGCCATTGAGAAGCTGTTTATCCTTCTGGTCATTTTGTCAGTGATTGCAGCCCCCTTTGTGGAGGTCAATTACGACTTGACGGAGTATCTGCCAGATACAGTGCAGTCGAAACAAGGGCTGGATCTGATGGAAGAGAAATTTGGATATCCAGGGACAGCCAGAGTGATGATTGAGGATGTAAACCTTTACCAGGCCAAGCTTTACAAAGATGAGCTGGAAGCTGTGGACGGGGTAGATCAGATTTTGTGGCTGGATATGGGTACAGATGTCTACTCGTCTTCCAGCTTCATTAACAGCGATGATATTGCGGACTATTACAAGGATGGTTCAGCGGTGATGGATGTAACCTTTGTGGAGGGAGATACCAGTAAAAAAACCTCAGAGGCCATTGACGAGATGATGGAGATTCTGGGGGATAAGGGGTATTTTACAGGTCCTGCTGTGCAGAACAAATCTCTGGAGGAGAACGTCAGCAGAGAGATGAATATGATTCTCGCTCTGGGTGTTCTGATGATTTTTCTGATTTTGTGCATTACCACTAATTCCTGGTTTGAGCCGGTACTTTATCTGACTATCATGGGAGTGGCCATCGTCATTAACAAGGGAACCAATATTTTTCTGGGCCGGATTTCTTTCCTGACAGACAGCGTGTCGGCTGTGCTTCAGCTGGCAGTTTCCATGGATTATTCCATTTTCCTGATTCATGCTTACACCAGGGAGAAACAAAAGGGAATTGAGCAGAGGCAGGCATTGAGAAACGCCATTGACGAAGCGCTCCGTTCCATTTTTGCCAGCAGTCTGACCACTATAGTGGGCTTTATCGTGCTGGCGTTTATGAAGTTCAGTATCGGATTTGACATGGGGATTGTGCTGGCTAAGGGAATTGTGGTCAGCCTGTTTACAGTGGTGCTGTTCATGCCGGCCATGATTCTTCGGACCATGTCTCTGATTGAGCGAACGGCTCACAGGCCGTTTCTGCCTGATTTTGACGGACTGAGCCGAAAAATCTACAAAATCCGCTGGGCGGTTCTGGTTTTTGTGGCAGTGATTATTATTCCTGCATACACAGCCCAGGGAATGAATTCCTTTCTGTTCGGAAACGAATCGGTGGGAGACAGCGAGGGAACGCAGGTCTATGAGGATGAGCAGGTGATTAATGGGAAATTTGGCAGGAGCAATCTGATGATTGCCCTGATTCCCAATACCTCCATGGTGACGGAAAAAGCATTTTCTGATGAGGTGGAAAACCTGCCCTACACCAAGTCAGTCACATCTATGGCAGGGACGCTTCCGGCAGGTATCCCAGAGAGCTTTCTGCCCAGGTCTGTGACGGATCTGCTTCACAAGGAGGACTATGCCAGAATTCTGATTTATGTGAAAACCAAGGGGGAAAGTCCTTTGGCCTACCAGTGTTCCGATGAAATTCAGACGATTATGAAACGGTATTATCCGGAGAATTCCTATCTGGTGGGAACGACGCCCTCTACTCAGGATATTGAGAGCACTATTACGAAAGACTATGCCAGAGTGAATACAATGTCCCTGATTGGCGTATTTCTGGTAGTTATGTTCAGTTTTAAATCGCTGATTATACCGATTATTATCATGATTCCTATTGAAGTGGCGGTCTTTATCAATATGGCTGTACCTTACATAGTGGGAGATACTTTGATTTTTATGGGATACATTATTGTAAGCTCTATCCAGCTGGGTGCTACGGTGGACTATGCGATTTTAACTACCAGCAATTATCTGGAGTGCCGCAAAGAGGCGGAGAAAAAGCAGGCGGTAATTATGGCGTTAAAGAGAACCATACCGGCGGTGCTGACCTCCGGCTCTATCCTGACGGTGGCAGGATATATGGTTTATAAAATCTCCAGCGTGGCGGCCATCGGAGATCTGGGCCATCTGATTGGCAGGGGAGCCTGGATGAGCATGGTCTTAGTTTTGACGCTGATGCCGGCCTTTCTGGCTCTGTTTGACCACATTTTAATGGATAATGAATTTGAACGGATCAAAAAGGCCTTCGGCAGGAGGAGAAGAAAAAATAAGGCACAGAAAAAGGAGGCTTCGGGCCATGAAGAGTAGAGTGAGAATCTCAGGAAAACGGATGGGAAAACGGCTTTTGGCATCCGTCATGGCTGCAGTGACGGCGTCCACAGCCATCGCCGTACCAGCGTCTGCAGCGTCTCCCAGAGTCCAGGTGGACGAGACCATGTATGTAAATCTGGATTACTATGGCTCAGCGACGGAAATTAATGTGGTAAAGGGCTGCAGTACCAACGGAGTGACGGAGTATACCGATTACGGCGTTTATGAAAAGGTGGAAAACATGACGGACAGCACAGAGCCGTCCATAGGAGATGGAAACGTTACATGGAACTTTCCTGACAAAAATCAGAGGTTTTATTACCAGTGTACCCTTCCGAAAACTCAGACAGAACTTCCCTGGACCTTTGACATTTCATATAAGCTCAATGGCGTGGAGACAAAGCCTGAAGCCTTAAATGGAGCTTCCGGGCTTGTGGAAATCCATGTGAAGGCAGTTCCCAATAAAAAGGCCAAAGCTTATTTTAGAAACAACATGATTCTGACAGTGGCGGTTCCGGCTGATATGAGCAAATATTACAGCATTGATGCGCCAGGTTCACAGCTTCAGTCAGTGGGAAGTTATTCTGCTGCTGTCTTTATGGCGCTTCCGGGAGAAGAGGGAGATTATACAGTACGCCTTGGAAGCGACAGCTTTGAAAGTCCTGGGATTGTGATGATGATGGTTCCTGGCACAGCCAGTGCCTTTGAGCACATTGCAGACTTAAAGGAGGCGAAGGATACCTGGAGAGAGAATGGAGACGCTCTCTACGAGAGCTATGATGCTATGCTGCAGGCTTTTGAGTCTATGGGAACAGGCGTTTCTTCCGTTCAGAACGGTCTTGGCCAGCTGGACCAGGGCAGACAGATTTTATCGGGGAGCAGAGCGGCCATAGAGAGCGGTTCTGCCCAGGCTTTGGACGATCTGCTGTCTGTGACAGAGCAGACATCGAATCTGATTCCTTATCTGGAGACAGCTCAGAATGCGGTGGTGGATATTAACGATAACGCCCGGGCTATTTACAATACCATGGAGGATATGCAGGATGAGTTGGACGATCTATACAGCGGATTAAAGTCTCTGCAGCACTCTCTGGAAAACGCTTCCGACAGTATTGGATCCGGCATTACAGCTGCAGAGCAGCAGGCGATTGCAGCGGAAATACAGAAAAAAGCAGAACAGCTGGAGCAGATTCTGGCAGCTCTTGGCCAGCTGGGACAGGGAGCAGGCGGAAGATATCAGACAGCCTTTGAAGACTGGGAGAATCTGGAGGAAGCTCTTGAAGAAGCAGATTCTTTCCGTTATGACAGAGGTTCTTTAAAAGAGACTGAAGGACAGGATGCCTCAGAAAGCGCTGGAAAGGCTACGGAAAGCAGCGCTAAGGAGGAGAAGGCGGAAAAAGAGACAGAAAATACCAGCGTTAAGGCTTTTTCCACAGATGAGGGACTCGTTCTTTTGGATCCGGAGAAAAGAGGGCCTTCTGGAGAGCCTGGATCCGGCGGGGACAATGATGCAGATTTCGAGGAATGGCAGGAGTGGCAGGACGAGGAGCTGGAGGAGTATGCAGATCAGGTGGAGGCAGGTCTCCAGACTGTGTCGGGAACCTCCTATGCCGGAGATATCGGCCTTCTGCTCCAGATGGTGAAGGAACTGCTTGGAAGCTCGGACGAGACAATCGCGAAAGCAGGGGCTTTAATCCAGAAAATCAACAGTCTCTGTTCCTCCATCTCTGAGGCTGGAGAGGATACAGCCAGGGTGGTGAAGGAACTTCGAAGCTGTACCGACCAGCTGGTAAATCTGCTGGATGATACGAGAGTGATGATTGATACTATGGACAGTTATGTACCGTCCATGCTGGACGCTTTGGGAGCCACAGAGGAACTGCTGAATCGTCTGACAAAGGCCATGGGAAGCACGGAGAGCGTGCTGCGCACGGTTCATAATACTCTGGCAGCTGCCGGAGATTCCCTGGACGCAGGAACGCAGCACACGATTGCAGGGATGCAGGAGCTTTTAAGCCACAGCCTGACAGCCATTGAAAGCTTAAAGCAGGTGAGAGAGGCCAGCCGGAATATGAAAAATACGCTGGACGAACAGCTGGACAAATTCGAAGAGGAAAATAATTTTCTGAATTTGGACCCCAATGAGGAACTGGTGTCCTTTACCTCTGGGAAGAATCCGTCCCCTCACAGCATTCAGATTCTTTTGAGAACAGAGGAAATAGACGATGAAGCATTCAATGATGATACTGCGGATCTGGAGGCCTCCGCTGAGGCAGATCCAGGACCACTAGCCAGAATATGGAATGTGATTGTAAAGATTGTGGAGGCAGTGATAGATATTTTTAAAAACAGGTAGCGTCAAGATTACGAAGCCTGGATAAAGAAAACGGCGTTTTGGGCGGACTTCTGTGAAGCGTTTCAGGCAGAACAGAAGTCTGCCCTGTTTTTTTCTGTCGAGAAAGCGGAAAATTTACCGAAATAAACTTCTTGCATAATAGCGAGCTTATATTATAATAGAGAGATGAACGAAAAGCAAAAGCCTGCAGAAGGACAAGCAGTTTGAAAATGACAGCGGTATGGCGGCGGAAAGGACAGAAAAATCATGAGCATAGAGCTGGGGGGCTTTACTGTGAAAGAGGCAGAGGAGTACCTCGATGGGATTCCTAAGTTTACAAAAAAGAAGCATTCCATAGAAGAACTCAGAGAGATTTTAGACGAAACAGGGCTTTCTCTTGACGGAATAAGGCTGGTTCATGTGGCTGGAACCAATGGAAAGGGTTCCGTATGCGCTTTTTTGTCCTCCATACTCAGAGAAGCCGGAGAACATACGGCGGTATTTACTTCCCCGCATCTGGTATCAGTCAGGGAGCGGTTTGCCTTTGATGGAAAACCGGTGGAAGAGGGGGAGTTTCTCGCTGCGTTTATGCAGATAAAAAGGCTCCTTCCCATGATGGAGGAGAAAAATTTCGGCCATCCGTCTTATTTTGAGTATTTATTTCTGATGTTTGCGGCCATGATGAAGGAGCGGAGAGACTTTACGGCGGTAGTGGAGACTGGACTTGGAGGAAGGCTGGACGCGACCAATGCAGTCCGGTGTCCGGCTGTGTGTGTGATCACCTCCATCAGCCTGGATCATATGGAGTATCTGGGAAATACAGTGGGGCAGATCGCAGGAGAAAAGGCAGGAATCATTAAGCCTGGTGTCCCTGTATTTTATGACAGGACAGACGAACGGGCCGCCGCTGTCATTGAACGCCAGGCTCAGCTTTTAAAAAGCCCGGCCTTTGGAGTGGGAGAGGAGGATTCCTGGCAGCAGACAGTAGAAAACGGCCGTCTGTTTTTGAACCAGGAAGAGGGGAGACTTGAGATCCCTTTTGCCGCGCCCTATCAGGCAGTAAACGCCATGCTGGCAGTCCATGCAGCCAAATGGCTGGGGATCTCCAGAGAGACTGCTGCAGAGGGAATCAGGAAGGCCTCCTGGCCCGGCCGCATGGAGGAGATTGCTCCTGGCGTGTACCTGGACGGCGCTCATAATGAAGGCGGAATCAGGGCCTTTGCCAGGGCTGCCTCTCAGATTTTCGGAAAAAGGAAAATTCTTCTGTTTGCTGTAGCCTCTGACAAGGAATATAAAATGATGCTGCGTCTTCTGTTTGAGACGCTCCGCCCCGATGCTGCAGTTCTGACCCGCATTTCCGGAAGCAGAGGGCTTGAGGTGGAGACACTCCAGAGGACGGCAGAGGAGGCGGCCAGGGAGGCCGGGCTGTCTATACCTATGACGGCCAGGCCATCAGCAGAGGAGGCCTTTGAGATCGCTCTGCAGGATAAAGGGGAGAAAGATGCGGTATTCTGCGCAGGTTCTCTTTATTTGATAGGAGAGATAAAAGATGTGATAAGGAGGAATTGTCATGACGAAAGAGGATAGAACTATGATTGACTTTGACGAGGAGATCAGCCGCTTTCAACCCAGTCTGGAAGTGGAGGACATCGGAGAAGCGATAGTAAAAAGTGATCTGACTGATATGTCGGATATTGTGATGGAAGTACTTAAACATGCGAAAGAGCGGTAAAAGATATGGATCAGTTAAAGAAAATCCGTCTGGCCTCTAACGGCTTTTATAATCTGGGGCTGGAGCGGGCGAAAATACGCGACCTGACGGGGGCGGTGGAGGCGCTGAAAAAGTGTCTGATGCTGAATAAATACCACATTGACGGCAGAAACCTTCTGGGACTTATCTATTATGAGATGGGAGAGGTGTCAGATGCCCTGGTTCAGTGGGTTATCAGCATGAATTTCAAGGAGCAGGATAACCGGGCTGACTATTATCTGGATCAGATTCAGAGAAAGCCGGAACGTCTGGATACAGTAAGTCAGAATGTAAAGCGGTATAATCAGGCGCTGGCTCAGGCCCAGGCAGGAGACGATGACCTGGCGGTACTGCAGCTGACGAAGGTGGTGGAGGTAAATCCTAACTTTATCAAGGCTCACCTGCTTCTGGCAGCTCTCTATATGAGCCGCGGAACCTACACGAAAGCGGGAAAGTCTCTTCTGAAGGTTTTAAAGATTGACAAGAATAACCCCAAAGCATCCTGGTATATGTCAATTGTCAAGGCTAAGACAGGCCGGGCTGATGTGGAGAGGAGAAAGCTTAAAAACGCTTTTTCCCATAAAAAGATGCAGGACGACGATGTGATTATTCCGCCATCCTACAAGGAGAATACAGGATGGCAGTCCATTCTGAATATTGTGGCTGGTCTGGCATTGGGAGCCATGGTGATTTTTTTCCTGGTTATGCCTACTAAGATTAAGGCTCTGAATAATGAACACAATCAGGAAATACTTAAATATGAGGAAAAGATTAATCAGAGAAACGAGGAGATTGACAGCTTAAACAGCCAGATGGAGCAGGCCAACAGCGATAAAGAAACCGCGGAGCAGAAACTGGACGAGGCGTTAAACAGCAATGACAGCCAGGTGAATCAGTACGCTGTTCTTGTTAAAATGCTGCAGGCCTACCGGAATGAGGATCTGACAGGAGCGGTAACTCTGTATCCAGGATTTAACCCGTCGATTTTCACCGATGAAACAGTTCTTCAGATTGCCAATGGAATCAAGCAGGATATTGAGACCAACGGATACCAGACGCTGGAGGATCTGGCCTACACCATGTGGTCAGCAGGAAGAATGGATGAGGCGCTGAATTATTACAGCACCTGTCTGACAATCCGCCCGCAGAACCCGAAGGTGATCTTCAGCATGGGAATGATTTACCGTTCCAAGCAGGATTACGCCAAGGCGGTGGAGCTGTTCACTCAGGTGAGCACTCAGTATGGAGATTCCGAGTATGCGGAAAAATCCAGAAACCAGCTGACAGAGCTGGCTCCATATGTGCAGTCTGCATCCCAGCAGCAGGCAGATCCGGCAGCAGAAAGCCAGTCGGCAGAAGAAGAATCTGAGGCAGAGAGCGCAGACGGAGGACAGGAAGAACAGCAGTAAAAAACATAAGAATCAAAAAGACACTACAGAAGATGGAAACTTCTTTTGTGGTGTCTTTTTTTGACATTAAAATGGAAAATCAGCGGAAACGGGTTTCCTGTTTCCGCCAGTCAGAAATTTTTTTGACATGGTATGAATAAAAAAAGAATGCCGGGGGATACTTTCATATGATGCAGTGAGAGAACCGATAGAAAGAAAAGAAATAGCAGAAGGAGGATAAAAGCATGGAACAGGATTTTACATATGAGGCGTCAGAGCAGATGCTGGTCATTCATCTTCCCAAGGAAGTAGACCACCACAACTGCGCAGCGCTGAAAAATGAGACAGATCTGATTTTGGCAGAAAATTATGTGACCAGAATGATTTTTGATTTTACAGATACGCAGTTTATGGACAGTTCGGGCATCGGTGTACTGCTAAATCGTTATAAGCAGATGAAAGGAAGCAGAGGAAGCGTTGCTTACTATGGGGCGGGACGCCAGGTGAAGCGGATTCTGTCTATAGGAGGAATAGCGGGCATGGTGCAGGGATACGATACAAAGGAGGCGGCCATAGAGGGCTGTCTGGAAAGGAGAGAGTTATGCAGAAGGGAATGGAGATGAGAAGAGACGCAGAAAAAACAGAAACAATGAGGATGGAAATTGAAAGCCGATCAGAAAATGAGGAATTTGCCAGAGTGGCGGCAGCCGTATTTTTAAGCCGGCTGGATCCCACAGTGGAAGAGATGGACGATATTAAGACAGCTGTATCCGAGGCAGTCACCAATGCGGTCATTCATGGATATGGAGGCAGAGAAGGAACAATTTACATAGAAATTGAGATCTGCGGCAGGGAGGCCAGAATAACAGTCCGGGATGAGGGAATTGGCATTGAGGATATCAGGAAGGCTATGGAGCCCATGTACACCTCCGATCCGTCTGGGGAGCGCTCTGGCATGGGATTTTCATTTATGGAAGCTTTTATGGATCAGGTGATTGTGGAGTCGGAGCCGGGACAGGGAACTTCTGTCATCATGAAAAAGACAGTTGGCAGGTGAATCTATGGAGGGAGCAGAGAGACAGGATAGAACCATACATCTCATTACTCTGGCACACCAGGGGGATAAAGAGGCCAGAGACGCTCTGGTAGAGGAAAACGTAGGCCTGATCTGGAGTATTGTCCGCAGGTTTGCGGGAAGAGGCTGCGAGACAGAAGATCTGTTTCAGATTGGAAGTATTGGCCTTATGAAGGCCATCGATAACTTTGATACATCATTTGATGTGAAATTTTCCACCTATGCAGTCCCACTGATTATGGGTGAGATTAAAAGGTTTCTCCGGGACGACGGTATGATAAAGGTAAGCCGTTCTATCAAGGAGATGGGAATACGGGTCAGTGCGTCCAGGCAGAAGCTGTCAGGTTCTCTGGGCAGGGAGCCGACTTTAGAGGAACTGGCAGAGGATGTGGGAGCCAGCCGCGAGGAGGTGGCCGTTTCCCTGGAGGCAGGAGCGCAGGTGGAATCTTTGTATGCCCCGATGCCAGGCGGAGAGGACACCAGCTTATCTCTTTTGGAACGGCTCAGCGATGAGAATCGTGAAAATGAGGAAGCGCTGGACCGCGTTATCCTGCGGGAACTGTTGGGC
This sequence comes from Clostridium sp., assembly GCA_018377235.1. Lineage (GTDB taxonomy): Bacteria > Bacillota > Clostridia > Lachnospirales > Lachnospiraceae > Otoolea. Next base: position 45,716 of record JAGZZT010000017.1, on the reverse strand, counting down.
TCTCTTGAAAAGCGGGAGAGGGAACTGATTGTAAGACGATATTTTTATGATCAGACCCAGACAAAGATTGCAGATATCATGGGAATCTCGCAGGTACAGGTTTCCAGGATGGAGAAGAAAATTTTAAAGAAAATGCGGGAAAGCTTTGAATAAAAACAGAAATTTTCTCCATACTAATCTGCAAAAGAAGAAAAGGATGTGAGACAATGAATTTTATAAAAGGAAAGGCAGGCGTGCTCCTGCTCTTGCTCAGCGTTATGTTTATTCTGGCTGTGGTATGGTTCTGCCTGTTTGATATGCACATTTATGCAGAACCCCACGGAACCTTTGTGGAGGCGGGGGAGAGCGCCGGGGAGCTGGCAGCCTGATGGGACAGACCGTATTTATAAGCCTGAATCAAATCACACAGGTGCATAAAAAAGACATATTTCTGGCAGATATTGGAGAAGTCTACTGCAGCGATCCCCATGTGATGAGCCGGGTGAAGGCAGTGAAGGTAGCATCAATTCGGGACAGCCAGGAGTGTAATTACATCGGAAACGTGCTGGATGTAATAGAAAAGATCCAGCAGACATCTCCAGGCTCCGATGTGTCCAACCTGGGGGAAACAGATTTTATTATCTCCTATAAACCAGATAAAGCGCCTTCCCATCTCTGGGAGTGGATGAAGACGGCTGCCGCCTGCCTGATTTGCTTTTTTGGAGCTATGTTTGCCATTATGACTTTTAATAATGATGCCAATGTAAAGGATGTATTTCAGGAAATTTATACCCTGGTGATGCTTAAGGAGCCAGACGGCGTGACGGTGCTGGAGTTATCCTATTCGTTAGGGCTGGCTTTAGGCGTCACCATATTCTTCAATCATTTTTCCAGGACAAAGCTGAATCTGGATCCGACGCCCCTGGAAGTGGAAATGCGTCTGTATGAGGACAATGTCAATAAAACCTTAATACAGAACAGTGGAAGAAAGGAGTCGGGAAATGACGTTACTTAAAACATGGTTCCTGGCTTTTGCCGGATTCACATCAGGAGGAGTTATTGCCGCAGGAATCTTTGCGTTTCTGGCCATGATCGGGGTTTTTCCCAGAGTGATTTCAAGGACAAGGACAAGAAAACATATCATGCTGTACGAGACGCTTTTAATCTGCGGCGGAGCTCTGGGAAACGCAGTGGATCTCATCGAGTTTCCTGTCCCGGCAGTCCGTATTCCACTGGTGGGAGAGGCCGCAGGACAGCTTTTGATGACAGCGGCAGGTCTCAGCTTTGGCGTATTTGTCGGGTGCCTTGTTATGTCTCTTGCAGAGACGGTAAAAGCAGTGCCTGTTTTAAACCGGCGTCTTCATTTAGCAGTAGGCATTCAATATATGATCCTTTCGATTGCCTTGGGAAAAATGGCGGGCGCTCTTCTTCAGCTCTGTCTGTTTTCACAGAGCTAGCCTCAGTGAGACAGTTTAACAGAACTTTGAAGGCAAGCGCAGACAGTTTAACAGGGATATAGTAAAAGGAGAAGTGAAATATGGAAGTAGATAAAAAAGCATACGGAAAATATGTAGATGAAATTACTCCGAAGCATAATCTGCCTCTGAATATGGTCCGGGCCTTTGTAACAGGAGGTGCAGTCTGCACAGTGGGACAGCTCCTGCTGAACGCTTTTCAGGCTCAGGGAATCGAGAAGGAAGCAGCTGGAAGTTTAACGCTTCTTGTTTTGATTGGAGCCAGCGCTTTTTTGACAGGTCTGAACTTGTACCAGAAGCTTGTAAAATTCGGAGGAGCGGGAGCGTTGGTTCCCATCACAGGCTTTGCAAACTCTGTGGCGGCTCCAGCCATTGAGTATAAGGCAGAGGGACAGGTATTTGGAATTGGATGCAAGATTTTTACTATCGCCGGCCCGGTGATTCTGTACGGGCTTTTCAGCAGCTGGCTTTTAGGGGTAATCTGCTGGCTGGGAAAAATGATAGGGATTTCATAGAAGAAAGAAACGAAAATTACAGAGAAACCTTAAAAAAGGAATGTTTTCAATGATTTTATAATAATAGGAAAACATTCTTTTTTTGTTGTTTGAAACCATATATAATAGAAAAATTCTTAAAAATCATAAAAAAATGACATATTTGACGTGAATATATGACCTATAAATGGCAAATATAGTCAATAAAATGGTAATATCTGAAAGAGTAAAAAAACTGTTCCGGGAAAAACATGTAATATTTTATTCTTTATTGGTTGAAATTTTACATTTATAGATAAAAGAGAAAAAATACCATATAATATGCTTTTATTAAAAGAAAAGTGAATTATAAGGAGGTAAATGTATGAAAATTAACCAGAAGTATGTGTCCTTTTACTATCAGGGAATGACGGAAGTCCCTGATATGCAGCTGGAACGCAGCAAGACAGCGCTCCTGATTATTGACATGCAGAAAGAATTCGTAAACAGGGACTGTGGGGACTATTTAAAAGCAAAGGAAGCGGGGGACGAGGAGAGGTGGATTCCTTACCATGACCGCCTGGATCAGGTGGTAATTCCCAACACTAAGCGCCTGATCCAATTTTTCAGAGAAAACAGCATGGAGGTTACATATGGACGGATTGCCTGTCTGAAGAAAAATGGAAAGGACAGGGCCAGAGTGCAGAGCACCTACGGCTGGAATAATATCCATGTGCCGGTGGGAACGAGAGAGGCAGAGATGGTAGATGAACTGGCTCCGATGCCGGATGACATCGTGGTAAACAAGACTACAGACAGTGTTTCTCTGGGAACGAACTACACACAGCTGTTGAGAAATATGGGGATTGACACAGTGGTTGTGACGGGTATCGTGACGGATCAGTGCGTGGCCTCCAGCGTCAGAGTGCTGGCAGATCAGGGCTTTCAGATTATCTGTGTGGAGGACTGCTGTGCTGCCCCTGACATGGAGCTGCATGATGCAGAGCTAAAAATTATGAATATTCTGTACTGCAATGTACTCAGCACAGATGAAACGATTGAGGTATTAAAGACAGCGAAATAGAGTGGAGAAGAAGGCTTTCGGGGGGAGATGCCTATGAAAGAAAAACTGAAAAAAGAATTGAGCTTGTCGCAGATTATCGCCATGGCGGCCGGGGGTATGATTGCCGCATGGATGGTAGAAATTAAGTACTGGTTTGAGATATCCGGCTCAGGAGCCGTCTTTTCCCTTCTCACCTGCTGCATTCTGGTGCTTCCGCTGTGCCTGATCTATTCTGAGATGACCAGCATGCTGCCCTACGCAGGGGGAGAAAACGTGTGGATTTCCAATGCCTTCGGCTGGAATGTAGGCTGGTTTTCATGCTGGGCCTTAGTGCTTTTGTACATTGTGGCCATGCCGTCAGTAGCATTTGGAATTTCCAGTATGCTGTCCTATCTGTTTCCTGTTAACTTTATTCAGATCAAGATGATAGCAGGCGGGATTATTATTATCTGGTTTCTTTTGACAAACCTGGAAATTAAATTTTTAGCTAAAATTCAGAATATTATGTTCTGGAGCACTCTGGCTATTTCCATCTGCGCGTCCTGCATCTTTATTTTCAGCGATCAGTGGAGCTTTGAGAATTTACAGCCCTGGTTTCCCACCGGCTTTGCCGGATACAGTATGGGCGTGGGGCTTTTAATTATGAAATTTCAGGGATTTGATATGATTCCTCAGCTGGTGGAGGAGTCTAACATACCAAAAAAGAAGCTGCTAATTGCTTTTATTTCCAGTATGTTTCTGACGTTTCTGATTTATGGGCTGGCGATTGTAGCAGTTGGAGGAATTGTATCCAGGGAATGGATGCAGCAGACGGACATTGTGGACCCTAGGGTAGCGGATATGCTGGGAATGCACTGGCTGGGACTGGTGATTGTAGTGATGGGAATTATTACCTGCATTACAACTCTGTCAGGCTTCTGGCTCAGCGCATCCAGAACCCTTTATGGCGGAGCCAAGCAGGGACAGTTTTCCAAGACGTTTACAGCGATTAACCGTCATGGACAGCCGTGGAAGGCTAACCTGGTAATAGGAATTCTGTCTCTCTATTTTACTGTTTTTGCGCCTGAGAAATGGATCAATTACATTTTCACTATTACAGGTCTTTCAGCAGGAATTATTTACTTTGGAGTTTCCGTTTCTTTCTTAAAGCTGAGAAAAACGAAACCTCAGTGGGAACGGCCTTATAAGGTAAAGCATGGAACTGTGCTGGGATGGCTTTCCGTCATTTTTACTATTTGGGTTATCTACACCTGTGCCAAAAGCATGGACGCAGGGGGATGGCTGGCAGTAGGCCTTTATTTTGCCCTTGGAATTCCGTTTATGTTCTATGCAAAACATATGCAGAAGAAAAAGCCGGAGGAATGGAAGCAGATCATTCTGTCTCCGGACAATATGAAGGAGGAAGAGGAATAAAAAGGTTCCTTCTGGAAATCCTGAAATCATAGTACCTGAGGTCTGCCGGGTGGAAATGTTTCCTTTACCCGGCAGACAGGCTGACAGAAATTAGAATAAAGGACAGGATGATATGCACTCGGTGATAGTGGTAGATGATGATAAGGAGACCCTGGAGCTGCTCAGAACGGAGATAGACTGGCAGAAATTAAACTGCAGATTAGATGGAATGGCCCGAACCATGGAAGAGGGCCTTTTTCTCGTGGAAGAGAAACGTCCTGAGCTGATCATTACAGACGTGCATATGGAACATCGGCGGGAAGATCTGCTCCAGACTCTTTATGAAAAAAGGGACAGCCAGAGGAGACCTTTTGTGATTATTGTGAGTGCCAGCAGGGATTTTGAAGAGGCCTGCAGGGCGATCCGGTATGAGGCTGCTCTTTATCTGACCAAGCCTGTTCAGGCAGAGGAGCTGGAAAATGGAATCATCTGGGTGCTGAAACGGCTGAGACGAGAGCGAAAAGGGGAAAAAGACCTGGGTGAGGAAGAAAATGATATTTCTGCAGCAACCCTGAGAGAGCTTCAGAGGATTCGCACGGAAATGGATCGGTATTCCCCTTTCATCCAGGAGGCGATCCGTTTTATTGACAGCCATCTGGAGCAGGAGCTGTCCCTTACTGTGATTTGCGAAAGGCTATGCCTGTCCCATTCCTATTTCAGCAAAAAATTTAAAAAGGAAACAGGGAGAGGATATGTGTCCTATGTAACTATGGCGAAGATGGAAAAAGCCAGAAGCCTGATGGAGGATCCCAGAAATAAGGCTAATGACATCGCAAAAAAGCTGGGTTATTACGACTACTCGTATTTTTTCCAAAATTTCAGACGGTATTTCGGTTGTTCTCCCAGACAGTTTAAAAGCCATGGAAAAATTTCTAAATGAGAGCTGGGCAGAATAAAATTTCCTTTTGCGGGCAGGATAAAAAGAGCAGACAGTGTCAGATGCTGCTTAGGAGGACGATTTTATGCAAAAGGGAAAAGCCAGTATTATATTTGACGAATCTCCCTGTATCTATTCTGCCGCTGCTATTACGGGGCAGAAGGAGGGAGAAGGTCCGCTGGGCTCCTGTTTTGATCAGGTGGAGACGGATCCCATGTTTGGACAGACAAGCTGGGAGGCAGCGGAGAGTGAGCTTCAGAGGAGAACCGCTCTCCTGAACATTGAAAAGAGTGGTATCTCAAAAGAAAAAATACGGTATCTGTTTGGAGGAGATCTGCTGGGGCAGATTGTAGCTACTTCCTTCGGAACAGCAGAGCTGGGGATTCCGCTGTTCGGTCTTTATGGAGCCTGTTCCACTATGGGAGAGGCGCTGGAGCTTGCCGCAATGACGGTGGCAGGAGGTTTTGCCGATTGTACCATGGCCATGGCGTCCAGCCATTTTGCCAGTGCGGAAAGACAGTTCCGCTTTCCGCTGGCCTATGGAAACCAGAGACCGTTTTCAACTACATGGACCGTGACGGGATGCGGTTCCGTGATGGTGGGGAAAAGAGGATTCAGCCAGGAGAAAAAACGCTTTCGGCCTATTGCAAAGATTACAGGGATCACAACCGGAAAGATTGTAGATATGAAATTTCGCGATTCCATGAATATGGGAGGCGCTATGGCTGTGGCGGCAGTAGATACTATTTTACAGAATTTCCGTGATTTGGATGTGAATCCTGGCTGGTATGACAAAATTATCACAGGAGACCTTGGAATGGTAGGACAGAAAATCCTGTTTGATTTTCTGGATCAGGCAGGATTCGATGTGAGAGGCGTTCATATGGACTGTGGAATGAAGATTTTTGACAGTGTTTCTCAGGATACACACAGCGGAGGAAGCGGCTGTGGATGCGCGGCTGTGACGTTCTGCTCTTATATTCTTCCAAAGATTCAGGATGGCACATGGAAGCGGGTGCTGTTTCTTCCTACAGGGGCGCTTCTGTCGCAGATCAGCTTTAACGAAGGACAGAGCGTCCCCGGAATTGCTCACGGCGTAGTGATTGAGAGTGAGGAAAGGAGATAACGTGGACTATCTGAAAGCATTTGTAGTTGGCGGCTTCATCTGTGCGGCTGTACAGGTCCTCATGGAAAAGACCAGGCTTCTGCCAGGAAGAATCATGGTAATTCTTGTAATGACAGGAGCAGTACTGGGGTTTCTGGGGCTCTATGAGCCGTTTGCAGAGTGGGCCGGAGCTGGAGCGTCAGTTCCGCTTTTAGGATTTGGAAATACCTTGTGGAAAGGCGTAAAGGAAGGTTTGGAGACAGAGGGAGCGTTGGGACTCTTTAAGGGAGGCCTTACGGCGTCTGCTGCTGGAATTACAGGAGCTCTGATTTTCGGATATCTGGGAGCTCTGCTGTTTAAACCTAAGATGAAAGATTAAAAATCAGAAGAGAACAATACAATGATAGAAAAAACCTGGAAAAGGATGTTTCAGTATCCTTTTCCAGGTTTTTTTGTGATATAGGAAATCTATTTTGAATGAATATTCAGTATAAGGTTTTTAATCCGGAGCAGCCGGTACAATCGGAATATTATTTCCTCCCGGCTCTATGGAAGAGCCTCCGGAATTAGGAATATATCCGGGACCAAAGGGAATCTCTCCTCCGCTTCCTGGGTTCGGATCAATGATTGTGGAGGAACCGGAATGTACGCTGCAGGTTCCGGGAATCGCATACTTGGAATCGTCTGTATAGCCTTCATCCGGAACGACCATAAAAGTTTTGGATACAAGCTGACTTTCTGGACAGAAGGCTGTAGGCCGCCCTCCTGACACGCCGCAGACAGAAACACGGACATGGCAGTCACAGGTCTCAGTAGGGGCGGTTCCTTTGGCGAAATATTCTGTGTAGGTGGCGTCTCCTCTCGGATCCGAACTGCACACGCCAGGAATAGGAAGCTTGCCTGATTTACGGCAGATTTCCACTTTTTCTACACTGTCAGGCGGCACGAAGCCTGGATCGGAAAGTCCTTCATGGATCCGTGTCATGATGTTTCTCCAGATAGCCTTGTGATAAGAGGTTCCGCCGGTAATGCTTCCGTTGTTATCGTAGCCGGACCAGATTCCGGCTGTGTAGTAAGGGGTAAAGCCTACAAACCACAGGTCGTTGTTGCTGGTAGTCGTACCGCTCTTGCCGGAGGTGGACATTCCGGGAACAGCAGCAGCCGCGCTGGTGGTGCTGGGCTGAGATCCAGGCGTAGCATAGAGGCTTTGGCTTACTACAGAATCTGCCATAGCGTCTGTAATCAGGAAAGCGGTGGAGTCCTTCATCACCCTTCTGGGTTCCGGCTCATTGTCAATGAGAACCTTGCCGTTATGATCCAGAATCTTTGTAAAGAATACAGGCTCTCTGTATTCGCCGTCATTGGCAATGGAGGCAAAGGCTGCTGTCATTTCCAGGTTGGTAACGCCTAAAGTTAAACCTCCCAGGCCCAGAGATGGGGTAACGTCTTCCGGTACCAGGGTAGTAATTCCCATTTTCTTTGCATATTCCACGCCCAGCTGAGGAGTTACTGTATCTACCAGGCATTTCAGAGTAATGATATTCATGGAATAGGCGATTCCTTCACGAATATTGTGGTAGCCCATGTAGCCGCGGCTGGCGTACCAGTTCCGGAAGCTTTTATCCCCGATTGAGTAAGGAGCGTCATAATAAACGCTTCCGAGAGTAGCGCCGCAGGTGTCCACAGCAGGCAGGAAGGAGGTGATTACCTTGAAGGCTGAACCAGGCTGACGTTTGGCATTCGTAGCACGGTTTAAGGTGCGATTGGCTTTCTTCTCGCCCCGGCCGCCGCTGATAGCCTTGACCTCGCCGGTAGACTGCTCGATCAGCACGAAGGAGGCCTGGGGCTGCAGAGTGGTGGAAAGAGATTCGCCAATGATGGTGTCTCCCTCCTTAATCAGCCAGGATTTGTACTGTTCTACAGCTGCGCTGGCTTCTTCCTCGCTGCCAAAGAGTCCGGTGTACCCGGCTTGTCCCAGCGTATCGGTAAAATAATTTTTTATATGCCCCTCTGAGAAATGCTCGGTGGTTCCATCAGCATGAGTGACAGATAAGCGGTATTCAATGGAGTACTGGGCCAGAGCATAATTTTCAGGATTGCTGATTTCCTCATCTACAATGGCCTGCATCTTCGGATCCTGCGGCGTATAAATGCTCAGACCTCCGCTGAACAGCAGGTTGCTGGCCTGGGTATCCGTATATCCCAGTTCCTTTTTCAGAGCCTCTGTCACCTGATCGATAAGCTCGTCTGTATAGTAGGAGTAGGGAGTATCGTTTTCTTTATTTGCCAGATCCACATTTTGAATCCGGGAGTACACATCGTCAGCCAGAGCTTCCTCCTGCTCTTCTTTGGTAATGTAATCCTGATTGTACATCTCCTGAAGAATAGTAGCCCGGCGTTCTGCATTGTCTTTGGCTCCTGTAATAGGATTTAAACGAGAAGGATTTTTCGTGATAGCGGCAATGACCGCGCATTCTGACAGAGTCAGTTCTGACACATCCTTATTAAAATAGCGCAAAGCAGCAGCCTTGACGCCCAGAGTATTGTTTCCAAGATTGATGGTATTCAGATAATTTGTAATAATAATTTTTCGATCTACGTTTTTAGTGAGCTGGAGAGCCAGATACTGTTCCTGGATCTTTCGTTCAATTCTGGCGCCGGAGCTTGTCTCCATACCGCCGTTAAAGACAGTATTTTTGATCAGCTGCTGGGTCAGGGTGCTGGCTCCTCCCTGATAATTGTTAGTCAGTACGCCTACTGCTGCTCTTGTAATAGAACGAAGATCAATCCCGCTGTGCTGCCAGAAGCGGGAGTCCTCGATTGCTACAAAAGCGTTGATCAGATCCTCCGGAAATTCTTCGTAGGAAGCCTCGATGCGGTTCGCGTTCGTGCCTACCAGAGTGTCAGTTACATTACCTTCACAGTCATAGATAGTGGAAAAATAACCGCTGGGGGCAAAGCTTTCAGCATTAAAATCAGGGGCTGTGTCAATGATGCCCTTAAACATACCGATTCCAGCGCTGAAGCCTGTCACAAAGATAAACAGGCATAGTACAAGCGCCGCCTTAAAAAAGGAAAGGAAAAGACGGTTTGTATATTTCTTTTTGCGGGAACCAGCGGCTGCAATCTGCCGTCTGGTTTCTTTTCTGCCATAATTCATACCAGGCCTCCTTTGGCTTATCATTATAACAAAAGTTTTCAGATAATTCAAGACTCGCAGTTATCGCCCACCCCACAGTTTTTATCGGAACAGCGTCCCCTGTTAATAATTACTGCTGAAACATTTATGAGCGGGAAAATTTTTTCGGTGACTTTCAGTGGAACAAGAAAAAATTTTCCCGCTCATAAATAGGACCGATCTTTCTGGTTGCAATCTGTTCAAATTAATAATATACTCAAAAAAACAGAAAGAAATTGTAATAGGGAGAGATTCCATGAAAAAAAGCTATAAAATTCTTTACCAGGCTGGAGAAGGAGAGATTATAGAAAAGAAATCCCGCTTTATCGCAACGATCCGGCCGGTGAATTCAGAAGAGGAAGCGTTAGCCTTTATCGCTGAGATGAGAAAAAAATACTGGGATGCTACTCACAACTGCACGGCCTTTGTGATTGGAGAAAACCATGAGCAGATGCGGTGCAATGATGATGGAGAGCCGTCTCAAACAGCAGGGCGCCCTATGCTGGACGTGCTGTTAGGGGAAGATATCCACAACTGCTGCGCAGTAGTGACCCGGTATTTCGGGGGAACGCTTCTGGGAACCGGAGGGCTGGTGAGAGCCTACTCGGCGGCAGTAAAGGAGGGGCTTCAGAATTGTCAGATCCTGGAGAAACAGCTGGCCCGGAAGCTGACAGTGGAAACGGATTATACAGGCCTTGGGAAGATTCAGTATATTTTAGGCGAAGAGAAGATCAGCACGCTGGACAGCCAGTATGCGGACAAGGTGGTTCTGACTTTGCTGGTTCCGGCAGAGCAGCTGGATTCGCTGATGGAGAAGCTGACAGAGGGAACGAACGGCCGCTGCATCATGGAGCCGGGAGAGCAGGTCTGGTATGGACTTTTGGGAAAGGAGATTGTTTTCCTGTAAAATAACCTTGAACTTAAGTGGGGTTAATGATAAAATACCAAGTTGTATAAAAATAAGAAGAAAAGAGAGAGATAGATTATTATGAAGACAAAGCGTGAAGATGTCAGAAATATCGCGATTATTGCCCATGTAGACCATGGCAAGACAACGCTGGTAGATCAGCTGCTGCGCCAGAGCGGCGTGTTCAGAGCCAACCAGGAGGTAGTAGACCGCGTCATGGATTCCAACGATATTGAGAGGGAACGCGGAATTACGATCCTCTCCAAAAATACGGCAGTAGTCTACAAGGGAGTGAAGATTAATATTATCGATACTCCAGGTCATGCTGATTTTGGCGGAGAGGTAGAGCGTGTGCTCAAGATGGTAAACGGCGTAATCCTGGTGGTGGATGCTTATGAGGGAGCCATGCCTCAGACAAAATTCGTTCTTAGAAAGGCGCTGGAGTTAAATCTTCCTGTTATCGTGTGCTTAAATAAGATTGACCGTCCTGAGGCCAGACCGGACGATGTAATCGATGAGATTTTGGAACTCTTTATGGATCTGGACGCTTCCGATGAGCAGCTGGACTGCCCGTTCCTGTTCGCTTCCGCCCGTTCTGGCTTCGCCAAGAAAAATCTGGATGATCCAGAGGTAGATATGTCTCCTCTGTTTGAGACGATTTTAGACTATATCCCGGCTCCGGAGGGAGATCCGGAGGCTGAAACACAGGTTCTTATCAGCACCATTGACTACAATGAGTACGTAGGACGTATCGGCGTAGGAAAAATTGACAATGGTTCTCTGAAGGTAAATCAGGACTGCGTCATTGTAAACCATCATGAGCCGGATAAGTTCCGCAAGGTTAAAATTGGAAAGCTTTATGAGTTTGAGGGACTGAATAAGGTGGAGGTAGCAGAGGCTGGAATCGGAGCTATCGTAGCTATTTCCGGAATTTCTGACATTCACATCGGAGATACGATTTGTTCTCCGGAAAAGCCAGAGGCGATTCCGTTCCAGAAAATTTCAGAGCCAACGATTTCCATGGATTTTATGGTAAATGACAGCCCGTTAGCGGGACTGGAAGGAAAATATATTACCTCCCGGCACATCAGGGAACGACTGTTCAGAGAGCTGAATACAGACGTGAGCCTGAGAGTAGAGGAAACAGATTCTCCTGACTGCTTTAAAGTATCCGGCCGCGGTGAGCTCCATCTGTCTGTGCTCATTGAGAACATGAGAAGAGAGGGATTTGAGTTTGCAGTCAGCAAGGCAGAGGTTCTCTACCACTACGATGAGAGAAATACAAAGCTGGAGCCTATGGAGATTGCATATGTAGACGTCCCGGAGGAATTTACAGGAGCAGTGATCCAGAAGCTCACCAGCCGCAAGGGAGAACTTCAGGGCATGAGCCCTATCGGCGGCGGCTATACAAGACTGGAATTTTCCATTCCGTCCAGAGGCCTGATCGGCTACAGAGGAGAATTTCTGACAGATACGAAAGGAAATGGTATTTTAAACACCAGTTTTGACGGATACGGCCCGTTTAAGGGAGAATTGTCCTACAGAAAGCAGGGCTCTCTGATTGCCTTTGAGGCTGGCGAGTCCATAACCTACGGCCTTTTCAATGCCCAGGAGAGAGGAACCCTCTTTATTGGCCCAGGTGTGAAGGTATACTCTGGAATGATCGTGGGGCAGAGTGCAAAACCAGAGGATATTGAGCTGAACGTCTGCAAGACGAAGAAGCTGACCAATACGCGTTCCTCCAGCTCAGACGAGGCGCTGAGACTTACTCCTCCGAGAGAGATGAGTTTAGAGCAGTGTCTGGACTTCATTGATACAGACGAGCTTCTGGAGGTAACGCCCACAAGCCTTAGAATCCGCAAAAAGATTCTCGATCCTACCCTGAGAAAGAGGGCTATGATCAGCAGAAAAGAGGCAGAAAAGAATAGAGGCTAGATAGGACAAAAAAGTACCTTGTCAGCGGAAAAAAGACAGGAAAAATCAGAAAATTGATAGATTTTTCCTGTCTTTGTCACTTTGTGTAGAAATTTTTGTATCATTTTTGAGTATTTCTTTGGAACCCGTCACATACATATTATATTAGCAGCCAAGCTGAATATGAAATTTGAATTAGGAAGAGGAGAAGTACAATGTCAGAAAAAGTGATTGAAAACAACAAGGTAAGCGTGATCGGAGAGGTAGTCTCTGAATTTACATTCAGCCATGAGGTATTTGGAGAGGGCTTTTATCTGGTAAGTCTGGCGGTCAGCCGTTTAAGCGATCAGGTGGACGTGATTCCTCTGATGGTTTCCGAACGCCTGTTAGACGTGAAGCAGGATTACAGGGGACAGACGGTGGAAGCCATCGGCCAGTTCCGCTCCTACAACTGCCACGAGGGAGTGAAAAACCGCCTTGTACTCTCCGTTTTTGTCAGAGAGTTAAATTTCCTGGAAGAGTTTACAGACTGTACGAAGACCAATCAGATTTATCTGGACGGATACATATGCAAGGAAGCCATTTACAGGAAGACGCCTTTGGGACGGGAGATTGCAGATCTGCTTTTGGCAGTCAACAGGCCATACGGAAAGTCTGATTATATTCCCTGCATTGCCTGGGGAAGAAACGCCCGCTATGCTTCCGGCTTTGCCGTAGGTTCCAGAGTACGGGTGTGGGGACGTGTCCAGAGCAGGGAATATACGAAAAAACTGAGCGAGACTCAGTGCGAAAAGCGGGTGGCTTACGAGGTTTCTGTCAGCAAGCTGGAGTGCGGACCGGATCAGGAAGAGCAGGCGCAGTAGAGCGCAGCCTGCAGTGAAACTTGCAAAACTTTGAAAAATGTGGTAAAATAACGCGGCTGTTTGAGTTTTATAACATTTCACAAAGAGGTGCAGGATATGGAGAAGGGAAGTGTCCAGGTCATCTGCGGCCCTGGCTTTGGAAAGACAACCATGGCCTTGGGAAAGGGCGTTGTAGCGGTGACCAAACATAAAAAGGTAATTATGATCCAGTTCCTCAAGGGGAGTTTGTCAGCGGAGGTCTCCGAAGGACTCAAGTGCCTGGAGCCGGACATGAAAGTGTTCCGCTTTGAAAAGCAGGGGGACTATTTTGAGAAGCTTTCTGAGGAACAGAAAAAAGAGGAGAAAATCAACATTCAGAATGGCCTGAATTTTGCGAGAAAGGTGCTTACCACCAGAGAATGTGATCTTCTGATTCTCGATGAGATTCTGGGAATTCTCGATCAGGATATTCTGACTCTGGAGGAATTTGAGCATCTGCTTTCCCTGAGAGACGAGGAGATGAGCCTGATTCTTACAGGGAAGAATTTTCCGGATGGGCTGACTGGCTATGTGGACGCAATTTCTAAAATTGAGAATGTAGAGATTGACAATCCGGCAGAGTAATGATAGTATAAGCATAAATAAAAGAATACATAAAAGTAGAGGTTGCGTTAATCATAAGTAACCGGCTGGATGTTGCAGGAACAGGGGAAGGCCGATAAAAGGGAGCGACGCCGAAGATTCATGCAGATCTGCCTGTTTGGATCTGGGCATGTGGTGAAGAACCATATGACTGTCATCTGTGCAGGATGGGGAGCTACAGAAGAAAGCGAAATCAAAAGCAAAATCTTGGCTGGCCGTTGTGCCAGCCTTTTCTTTGGTTTATTCATACAGATGAGATTCTATCCATAGGAAAGCCGGACCTATAAGGCGAAGATCAGAGGAGGAAATTATTATGGCTATTTTTGAAGGAGCAGGCGTGGCCATTGTCACACCGTTTAAGGAAAATGGAGAAATCAATTATTCTAAGTTTGAGGAGCTGGTAGAGGAGCAGATTGCCGGCGGCACCGACTGTATCGTAGTCTGCGGCACGACAGGAGAGTCTGCCACCATGAGCCACGACGAGCATATCCGGGCAATTCAGTTTGTCTGCAATACAGTAGATAAGCGAATCCCTGTTATCGCGGGAACAGGTTCCAACTATACGGATACTTCCGTATACCTGTCCCAGGCGGCGGAGGAAGCCGGGGCAGATGGAATCCTTTTAGTGACTCCTTACTATAATAAGACAAGTGAGAAGGGATTGAAGGTTCATTTTTCTGATATTGCAGAGGCTGTAAAGATTCCAGCTCTTCTCTACAATATTCCCAGCCGTACCGGCGTAAATCTGTCTCCGGAGACCATTGTATGGCTCTGCAAGAACGTGGAGAATATCGTGGGCGTGAAAGAGGCCAGCGGAAACTTTTCTGATATTGCCAAAATTGCCAGCCTGTCCAATGGATGGGTGGATATTTACTCTGGAAACGATGACCAGACCGTGCCTATGCTGTCTCTGGGAGCCAAGGGCGTAATTTCCGTACTTTCAAATATTGCCCCAAGAAAGGTTCACGATATGTGTGATCTGTATTTTAAAGGCAAAGCGGAGGAGAGCATGAAGCTGCAGCTGCAGGCAATTCCGTTAATCAATGCTCTGTTCTGTGAGGTCAATCCGATCCCGGTTAAGGAGGCCATGAATCTGTTGGGAAAGAATGTGGGAGGCTATAGGAAGCCATTAGTGGAGATGGAGCCGGAGCATAGAGAGAGACTGATTCAGGCTATGAAAAATTACGGGCTTCTCTAAGAATCAGGGGAGTCTGAGAAAAGCGTCATAGACGGCGCAGGGAAGAAAAGACATTTGAGAAGACAGACAGGAGGAAGAGTCATGGTAAGAGCAGTTATGCACGGCTGCAGCGGAGCGATGGGACGCGTTATCACAGATCTGGTGAAGGACGATAAGGAGCTTGCTATTGTGGCAGGCGTAGATATTTCAGAACAGGGAAGTTATCCTTATCCAGTTTATAAAAGTCTGGACGAGGTGAAGGAAGAGGCAGATGTAATCATTGATTTTTCCTCTGCCAGAGCGGCGGACGGATTGTTAGACTATTGCGCCCGCACTGGCATGGCGGTGGTGCTCTGTACGACAGGACTTTCCGAGACACAGACAGCGAAAGCGGCAGAGGTATCCCAAAAGGCTCCGGTGCTGCGCTCTGCCAATATGTCTTTAGGCGTTAATACGCTGTTAAAGCTGTTAAAGGAGGCGGCGCCTGTACTGTATCCGGCAGGCTTCGATGTGGAGATCGTGGAGAAGCATCACAATAAAAAAATTGACGCGCCCAGCGGTACGGCTTTAGCTTTGGCAGACGCAGTAAACGAGTCTCTGGACAATGTCTGCCACTATAAATACGATCGGTTCAGTGAAGGAGTTCCCAGGGATTCCAGGGAAATTGGAATTCAGTCTGTCCGCGGCGGTACAATCGTAGGAGAACACGATGTGATTTTTGCCGGCACAGACGAGGTCATTACATTTACCCATACCGCTTATTCTAAAGCGATTTTTGCAAAGGGAGCGATTCAGGCGGCTAAATTTCTGGGAGGAAAGCCGGCCGGACTGTACTCCATGGCAGATGTGATTGGCTGATAAGCATAAAAATTTAAAATGATAGCTGCAAACGCCTGCATAATTCCATTTTAGGCCGTCCATACTAGGATTAGAAAGGAGTTGTCATTATGAAAAAATATAAGCAGGTTTTAGCAGCCATTTGTCTGGTCTCTGTATTTGCGTTTCTTACTGCATGCGGCTCAAAGGAAGATGTGAAGAATACTACTAACGCATCGAGAGTTCCTTCAACAGCAGAAACTTCTGCTGCAAGGCCTTCCGATGGTTCTGTTTCTGGAACAGAAAAGGACGGCACAAAGGGTGATCGGCGCTTTGAGGAGAGCACAGGAGTTCTGGAAGGCATCGGAAACGATCTGAAAGACGGGGCAGAAAATACTGCCGATTGGATTGAAGAGGGCGTGACCAGAGCCGAGGAAGGCATGGAACAGAGAGTTCAGGATACAGAGCAGAACAATCACAGCGCTAGATAAGATAAGCAGGACACTTCTGCAGTTTTTTGTTTAGGCATAAGGAAAAATTTTCGGTGACTATAAGTGAAACAGGAAAATTTTTCTTTATGCCTTTTTAACGGCTTAAAAAAGAGCATTTATTCCGTCTGATTTCTCTATTTACATTCCCTGAAAAATTCGTTATAGTTAAGATAATGATTGTCTGCACTGCCATGGAGAGGCGCAGAAGGCAAGATACATGAAAAACAGAAGAAACAGGGGAAGGCGGAATGAAACAAGGCTGCGCCGCATCCGTATCCAGTACATGAGGCGCAGACACAGGAAGTCAGTACGGGCAAGGCGTCTGGCTTTACTCTGCTGTATTGTTTTAACTGCAGGAGGACTGCTCATTCTGGCAGAACAGGGCGGGCAGCTTTTAGAGATAGAGAATACGCAGAAAACAGAAGGACAGAAAGCAGAAGTGCAGATGCCCCAGGAGACGAGGATAGAAAACAGGCAGTTTGGAATTATATTCCGCCCCAAAGATGGTGAGATAACGATTTATAGGGAAAGCTCTTATTAATTATTCTAATAAAAGCGAGAATGGATTCTAGTTGATTTTAAAAGTAAATTGCATTATAATTTCTACTGAATTGATGTTATTTTATTTATACAGCTTATAATAGAGACAGGCTGTCAGGAACGGAAAAGTAATACGAAAAAATAAAAAGGCGAGGTAAAATTTATGCACGACAGATATGTAAGCCCTCTTTCTGAACGCTATGCAAGCAGAGAAATGCAGTATATTTTCTCTCCGGAGAAGAAATTTTGTACCTGGAGACGTCTCTGGGTAGCTCTGGCAGAGGCGGAGAACGAGCTGGGGCTCCCTGTGACACAGGAACAGATTGACGAACTGAAGGAACATATGGATGATATTAATTTCGATGTGGCAAAAGAGAGAGAGAAGCTGGTCCGCCACGATGTTATGTCCCATGTATACGCCTACGGCGTTCAGTGCCCTAAGGCAAAAGGGATTATCCATCTGGGAGCTACATCCTGCTATGTTGGAGACAATACAGATATTATCATTATGGCAGATGCTCTGAAGCTGGTGAGAAAGAAGCTGATCAATGTGATGGATGAGCTGGCTAAGTTTGCAGACCGCTACAAGGCTCAGCCGACTCTGGCGTTTACCCATTTCCAGCCAGCTCAGCCGACCACAGTAGGAAAGAGAGCGACGCTTTGGCTGATGGAGCTGAAGCTGGATTTAGACGATCTGGACTATCTGATTGGCTCCCTCCGTCTGTTAGGCTCCAAGGGAACAACAGGAACTCAGGCCAGCTTCCTGGAATTGTTTGACGGAGACCATGAAAAATGCCGCCAGTTAGACAGAAAGATCGCCCAGAAGATGGGCTTCGAGGGCTGCTACCCAGTGTCAGGACAGACCTATTCCAGAAAGGTAGACAGCCGTGTGTTAAGCGTGCTGGCAGGCATTGCTCAAAGCGCTCATAAGTTCTCTAACGATATCCGCCTTCTTCAGCATTTAAAAGAGGTAGAAGAGCCGTTTGAGAAGAATCAGATTGGATCTTCCGCTATGGCTTACAAGAGAAATCCTATGAGAAGCGAGAGAATGGCCTCCCTGGCCAACTATGTGATGGCTGATATGATGAATCCTATGATGGTGGCGTCTACCCAGTGGTTTGAGAGAACTCTGGATGATTCTGCCAACAAGCGTCTCAGTATTCCGGAGGGCTTCCTGGCCATCGATGGAATTCTGGATCTCTACCTGAATGTGGTAGACGGACTCGTCGTATATCCGAAAGTAATTGAAAAGCGTCTCATGTCTGAACTTCCGTTTATGGCTACAGAGAACATTATGATGGATGCTGTCAAGGCAGGCGGAGACAGACAGGAGCTTCATGAGAAGATTCGTACCCTGTCCATGGAGGCAGGAAAAAATGTGAAGGAGAAAGGCCTGGACAACAACCTGTTAGAGCTGATTGCAGCAGATCCGGCTTTTAACCTGACTCTGGACGAGCTGAAAAAGACCATGGATCCGTCTCGGTATACGGGAAGAGCCAAGGAGCAGGTGGAGGAGTTCCTGAACGAGGTAATCCGCCCTGTTCTTGAGGAGAATAAAGAAATCCTGGGCGTGAAGGCTGAGATTAACGTCTAAATCATGGAGGCGCAGTCTGCGCGTTCAAAAAAGCCCGAGACGGCAATATATAACTGTAAAAGGAAGAGAAGATATGTTCCGGCTGTTTTCAGCAGGGTAAAGACGTATCTTCTCTTCCCTGTTTTACACAGCTTTCATAATATGTCCAGAGGGAGGAGTTAGATTGAACATAAGCCTGGAGTATTATAAGGTATTTTATCAGACAGCAGGAACTGGAAGCATTACCATGGCAGCGGAAGCTCTGTGCATTTCTCAGCCTGCCGTCAGTCAGGCAGTAAAGCACCTGGAGCAGGAGTTAGGAACAAAGCTCTTTCTGCGGACTCCTAAGGGAGTGCGCCTTACCAGGGAAGGAGAGCTGCTTTACGGCTACGTGAAGCGGGGAATCGAGAGTATCAGGGACGGGGAAGAAATGTTAAAGCAGCTGAAATGCCTTGACACCGGCGTGATCCGGATCGGAGCCAGCGATATGACGCTGCAGTTTTACCTGCTTCCTTATCTGGAGAAGTTTCATGAACAATATCCGAAGATCAAGGTGATGGTATCCAATGGACCGACACCGGAGACTATTGATGCCCTGGGAAACGGAAGCATTGATTTTGGAATTGTCAGCACGCCCTTTGAAGGGAGGGCAGAAATGCGGGCGGTCCCTGTCAGGCAGATAGAAAACATTTTTATTGCCGGAAGCAGATTTAGGGAACAGCTGGAGGGCAGGGAGCTGGACTATAGAGAGCTTAAAAACTATCCCTGTATTTTCCTGGAAAAGAAGACCAGTACCAGAAGATTTATGGATCAGTATCTGGAGAAAGAGGGCGTGGCTCTGGAGCCGGAATTTGAACTGGCTACCAGCGATATGATTGTGCAGTTTGTGAAGAGGAATCTGGGAATCGGCTGCCTGATGTCGGAGTTTGCCAGGGAGGCGCTGGAAAGAGGGGATGTGTTTGAATTAAAATTCAGACACTCTATGGCAAAAAGGAGTTTCTGCCTTATCACCTCATTGAAAAATCCTCTTTCTCCAGCTGCCAAGAAGCTGCTGGAGACTCTGGCGCCATCAGAAAAAGGGCATGTCCAGAAAACAATAACATAAGAAAAAATTATATGGTTCATAATTAATATTGATTTTACTTATGTGAAGAAGTCATATATAATAGGTAAGTAATGAACAGGACACCCCAGAGGGGGATGGAAAAGAGCCGTTTCGGACAGAAAGGACGGCATCCGGAGAGGAGTAAGTACATGGTAAGAGCAATCGTTGGAGCAAACTGGGGAGATGAGGGTAAAGGCAAGATTACCGATATGCTTGCCAAGGAATCTGATATCATCATCCGTTTTCAGGGAGGAAGCAATGCAGGCCATACTATTATCAATAACTATGGAAGATTTGCGCTTCATCTGCTTCCATCCGGCGTATTCTACGATCACACAACAAGCATTATCGGCAACGGAGTTGCGTTAAATATTCCGTTTTTATTCAATGAGATTGAAGATATTAAGAAAAAAGGCGTTCCGCAGCCGAAGATTCTGGTTTCTGACCGTGCGCAGATTCTGATGCCTTATCACGTGCTGTTTGATGAGTATGAGGAGGAGAGACTGGGAGGCAAGTCTTTCGGATCCACAAAGTCTGGAATCGCTCCGTTTTACTCTGATAAGTACGCTAAGATTGGCTTCCAGGTCAGCGAACTGTTTGACGAGGAGTATCTGTACGATAAGATTAAGCGCGTATGTGAGACAAAGAACGTACTGTTAGAGCATTTATATCATAAGCCTCTGTTAAATCCTGATGAGCTCTTTGAGGAGATGAAAGAGTACAGAAAGATGGTTGAGCCTTATGTATGCGATGTTTCCGCATTCCTGCATGAGGCGATTAAGGAAGGCAAGAATATTCTGTTAGAGGGACAGTTAGGCTCCTTAAAGGATCCGGATCACGGAATTTATCCAATGGTAACTTCTTCCTCCACGCTGGCGGCATACGGCGCTATCGGGGCAGGAATTCCGCCATATGAGATTAAAAATATCACAACTGTCGTAAAGGCATACTCCAGTGCAGTAGGCGCAGGTGCATTTGTCAGCGAACTCTTCGGCGAGGAGGCAGATGAGTTAAGACGCCGCGGCGGAGATAAGGGAGAATTCGGAGCTACAACAGGCCGTCCGAGACGAGTAGGCTGGTTTGACGCAGTGGCTACACGCTACGGCTGCCGTATCCAGGGAACAACAGAAGCTGTTCTGACTGTTGTAGACGTACTGGGCTATTTAGATGAGCTGAAGATCTGCGTAGGATATGAGATTGATGGAAAAGTGACAGCAGACTTCCCGACAACGCGTCAGTTAGAGAAGGCAAAGCCTGTATATAAGACTCTTCCGGGATGGAAGTGTGATATCCGCGGAATTAAGAATTACGAGGATCTGCCGGAGAACTGCCGCGCTTACATCGAAGCGATTGAGAAGGAAATCCAGGTTCCGATTACCATGGTATCCAATGGACCAGGAAGAGACGAAATTATTGTGAGAAAGTAGGCTGTTCCAGCTGAGACGAGAAGAAGTCTGAACATAAAAGAAGCCGCCCGGGCAGAGAGAAAATAAAATCTCTTCGCCTGGGCGGCTTTTTGACTTAATTTTGGCTATTTTAAATCCCTGTCATTTCCAGCATGGTCAGAATTTTTCAGGAGAATACTGCAGCCGTAGATCATGACTGGAATGACCATGGTGCAGAACAAAGCGGCCAGCAGAAGATCCAGTGCTTTTGGGCTTCCGATGATACCAAACACCAGGGAAGCACCGTAGAGCAGCAGAATAAGAAAAACTCCGATCAGAGCCAGTATGCGTCGTATATTCATATGAAATCACCTTCCTTTTGACTTTAGTATAAATGATGTAAGAATTTTTTGCTATACTTTTCTGGGGGATTCGTTTAAAATAAAGGTAGCGTGCAGGAGACGGCGCAGGAAGGGGGATACGGCCTTGAGGAAAACAGCAGCAGCGGCAGGAATCGCGTGTCTGATGGCGGCGGCTTTTCCATACTGCGTCCTGGGGGCGCAGAAAGAAGAACAGACTCAGCAGCAGGAGAGTTCAGAGTACAGTATTCCAGGAACGTGGACAGGAGATGATATGGACAGCCGTTATCTTCTGGAAGATGGAACCTTTCTGGAGAAAAGCTGGCTGCTGCAGAACGGGCGCTGGTATTATCTGGACGAGGACGGATATCCGGCTGCAGGATGGAATAAAATTAAAGGAAAATGGTATTATTTTAATGAAGATACAGGGCGGATGGCTGTAGGCTGGACTTATAATCATGAGGATGGCGAATGGTATTACCTGGATTCAGACGGAACGAGAAAAACAGGATGGCTGGAAGCTGGAGGAGTCTGGTACTGGCTGGATTCAGACGGCGTTTTGTATGATGATGGCTGGCGCATGGTAGATGGCCATAAATATTATTTTCATTCAAATGGTCAGCTGGCGGCAGGGCAGTATATAGGAACTGCTTATTATGGAGACGACGGGCTGCGGAATTCTGACTATGATATGAAGGTTCAGGGAAAGAGAAAGCCTTCTGATGGGGAGAAGGAAGCCATCACAAAGGCTCTGGAAAACATTCCCGGAAAGTGGATGGATCGTTTTCTGGCAGACGGCTGGGAATTTATGTATTATACAGATCGGAGATATATGGAGGCGCCTATGACTGACGAGGGTGTCTGTTATGTATACCATAAGACAGATCAGCGGTATAAGAAGATTAAATTTACAGATCCGGAGTCTTTGACAAGGGCTTTTGGAGAGTATATAGCCGGCGCGATTGAGCCCAGTCAGGAACAGAAGGAGAAAGCAGAAGAACTGTATGCTGTCTCAGGGGAGATTTCCTCAGGTTCCAGTCTTCCGGATGATTTTGAGGACAATTATGAGGCATGGTTCGGCGTTTTATTTGAAAATTATTGTGATCCTGATATACGCAGCGAACTTCGGATGCTGGTTCCTGAATTATGTGACGAATTGGATGAAATGCTGGGTGTTGATTTCGAGGGACTGCGTCCTTCTGTTTGGGATATGACGGAGGATGGAGAGCTGGATACAGGAGGCGCCTTTGGACCGGCTCTGGATCCCGAACTGAACCCGTCCCTGCAGGGGAAAACACAGTGAGCTGATCAAAATAGAGACGTCTTTAACAAAAAGATAAAAAGAAAACAGGAGGTTTTTCGCAGAGAACAGTATATTTTGCGGAAGACCTCCAACTTTTTTGTTTTGACCTGCATCTGTAATACTAGAAGGAATAAATACAGAAACCGGTGTGATTGAAATTAGAAAGGCAGAGAGCATGGAACAGAATCTATATGACAGCGTGACTGCCTACATTATAGAGAACCAAACCAGGTTTTACCGCCTGGCCTACAGCTATGTAGGAGAGAGAGAGGCTGCTCTGGATGTGGTGCAGAATGCAATTTTGAAGGGGCTTGAAAAATGCGATACCCTTCGCAATCAAGACGCAATCAAGACTTGGTTTTACAAAATTGTGGTCAATGAGGCGCTTCAGCTTTTGAGAGGGAGAAAGAAGGAGGAACTCTCAGCAGACGGGAAGGTATTTGAACAGGCCTATACAGAACCGGCCTATGACAGAGAACGGGAAGTATACGAGGCGGTGAGAAGCCTGCCGGATCCTGGACGTACCGTTGTAATTCTCCACTACTATGAGGATTTAACACTGAAGCAGATTGCAGAGATTACAGATGTAAACCTGAATACAGTAAAATACAGGCTGTATTCATCACTGGAGCGTCTGAAAAAAAGATTAAAGGAGGAAGCGCTATGAAACCGGAAGAGGGAAAGAGCATATACGATAGCATAGAGATTCCTGAAGAATTGGATCAAATTGTGAGACAGTCCATTGCTGAGGCAGAAAAAAGGCGCAGAGAGAAAGAGACAAAAGAATCAGGCGGGGAGAGAGGCGATGATGTTCCAGAAGAAGATAAAGAAAACAGACAGAAACGAACAGATAAGACCATCCGATTTCCACGGAGAATGGCATCAAGAATAACGGCCGCTGCAGCCGGAGCCGCTGTTGTTTTTACCATTGGACTAAATACAAATCAGGCCTTTGCAGAGACGATGAAGCAGATTCCGGGAATCGGATTTCTGGCAGAAGTCCTGACTGTCCGTTCTTACCATCAAATAGATCAGGATTACAATATTGACGCGGAGATACCGGCGATTGTGGAGACTGGAGATACAGACGGCTCAGGAAACCAGTCTGGTACAGCGAAAAGTGTAAATGAGCAGATTGAAAAGATTGTGGACAGCTATATCGCAGAGGGAAAAGAGGAATTCGCCGCCTACAAAGAAGCCTTTTTCGCAGCTGGAGGTACAAAAGAGGAGTGGGCTGACCGCCAGATGGATCTGTCTGTGGACTATGAGGTAAAATATCAGAGCGAGACCATTCTCTCCCTGGAGCTCATTACCTTTAAAGGATGGGTTAATGCTCTGGAGGAGCGGTATTACTACAATCTGGATTTGAAGGAAGACCGTCTGCTCTCACTGGAAGACGTTCTGGGAAGCGGTTATGTGGAGCGGTGCAATAAAGAGGTGGTACGCCAGATTGAAGAGCGCATGGCATCAGATGGAAATCAGCTGTTTTTCGGTTTTGAACCCAATGGAGACGGAATGGCAGAGGGCTTTACTACAGTAGACGAGACAACGCAGTTTTATATTAATGAAAGCAGGGAGGTTGTGCTGGTATTTCCTAAATACAGCATAGCGCCTGGTTACATGGGTATTATAGAATTTAATATGGGAAAAGCTGAAAATATGTCCTGAGAAAATTTTCATAAAGTTCAAAAGAATCCTGAAAAAGAGCTGGCTGAGACTTAATCCTCAGCCAGCTCTTCCCATTTTTCATAAAGCTCTTCTAACTGCCCGGCAATGGATTGTTTTTCGGCGTTCAATTCCATAAGCTTTGCCACATCAGAGAAGACGTCTTCCCTGCAGAGAAGAGAATCGATTTCGCCATCCCGGGTTTCTAACTGGTGGATAGCGTCCTCTGTCTTTTTCAGTTCATTCTGGCGTTTTCTGATACGCGCCTGCTCCTCTTTCTGCTGCTTCCAGTCCGTCTTTCCAGAAGAATCTCCCATGTCGGAGGGGGAGATATCCTTGTCTCCGGACCATGGAAGAGAGGCTGCCTTTACCAGGCCGGAGGCTGCGAAGGAAGCGGAAGGGGATCCGCTTTCCAAAGACTTTACAGGATCTGCAGGACTGGAAGAGAACAGCTGTTCCATAGTGTCGCGTTTTTCCAGGTAATAGTCATAATTTCCAATATAATTCACAAGAGTATTGTGAGTCAGATCAAGGATTCTGGTGGCTGTCTTGTTAATAAAATAGCGATCATGGGAAACGTAGAGAACCGTCCCGGTGTAATGAGTCAGAGCATTTTCCAGGATCTCCTTGGAGGTGATATCCAGGTGGTTAGTCGGCTCGTCCAGAATCAGGAAATTGGCCTCTGAAAGCATCAGCTTAGCCAGAGAGACCCGCCCCTTCTCGCCGCCGCTGAGGTCTCCGATCAGCTTAAACACATCGTCTCCGGTGAATAGAAAGGCAGCCAGCACATTCCGGATCTGAGTATTGTTCATATTTGGATAGGTGTCCGACAGCTCTTGAAACAGAGTTTTTTCATTGTGGAGTACGTGATGCTCCTGATCATAGTATCCGATATGGACTTTGGATCCCAGCCGAATTTCCCCGGCGTCAGCGGTTAGAATGCCGTTGATAATTTTTAAAATGGTGGTTTTTCCCGTTCCATTATTTCCTATGATAGCAATTCGCTCGCCCCGTTTTATATCAAAGTCTACATCGGAAAACAGAGTATGCCCGTCAAATCCTTTGGTGAGGCCGCGGACAGTCAGCACATCGTTTCCGCTGACAATATCAGGTTCCAGCGTAATGTTCATGGCGTCGTTTACTTCTGTGGGTTTTTCAATCCGCTCAATCTTATTTAGCAGCTTTTCACGGCTCTCTGCCCGCTTGATAGACTTTTCCCGATTAAAGGAGCGCAGCCTGGTGATTACTTCCTCCTGGTGTTTGATTTCCTGCTGCTGGTTCAGGTAGGCTTTCAGAATACTGGCCCGCAGCATGGCTTTTTTTTCGCTGTAGGCCGAATAATTGCCCTGGAAGACAGTAGAAGTGCCGTTGTCCAGTTCTACCACCTTTGTCACTACACGATCCAGGAAATATCGGTCATGGGCCACGATAATAACAGTTCCCTGATAATTCAGGAGATAGTTTTCAAGCCAGGAAATGGATTCCATGTCCAGGTGGTTGGTCGGCTCGTCCAGAAGAATAATATCCGGCTTGGATAAAAGAAGCTTTCCCAGGGAAACCCGGGTTTTCTGCCCGCCGGAGAGGGTGGAGACAGGTTTTGAAAATTCTTCCTCCAGAAATCCAAGTCCCTTTAGGACGCCGGTGATTTCGCTTTTCCAGGCGTAGCCGTTTGCCAGTTCAAATTCGTGGCTGAGCCGGCTGTAAGTCTGATAAAGGTTTTCCAGTTCGTCTCCCTGGGAACGTTTCATGTTCACCTCCAGAGTACGCAGACGCTCCTCCATTTCAATGATGGGCCGTTTCACCTCCAGAAGCTCGTCATAAATAGTGCGGCCGCTCTCCAGATCCTGGTGCTGAGCCAGATAGCCCAGGGTTTTCCCTTTTGTGATAACTACGGAGCCCTCATCCGGAGCCAGCTCTCCCACAATGATTTTCAGAAGAGTAGATTTGCCGGCTCCGTTAATTCCTACAATGGCGGCTTTTTCCCGCTCTTCTATGTGAAAAGATACGTGCTTTAAAATCGAATCCGTTCCAAATGCTTTTGAAATATTACTGCATGATAAAATCATGTTGTCCTCCTGTATGTCTAAAATCAAAAACCTGCAACAAGTATAATATAAGAAAGAAATATTTGCAAGACAGCTGGAAAATCCAAAGAACTTTTATTTGACAATAATTTGTCATATGCTATAATAATAAATAACGCATTTTCCTGAGGAACGGAGCGATACGGGAAAAAGCCAGGTTAAAGTAAAGGAAGGTGAAGAAAAGCCGTGGAGCAGAAAGAGATTTCTAAGGCGGTTATTTCAAGGCTGCCCAGATATTATAGATATTTAGGGGAATTGCTGGAAGAGGGGGTAGAACGGATTTCTTCCAACGAACTGAGCGTGAGGATGAAGGTGACTGCCTCGCAGATTCGCCAGGACCTGAACAATTTCGGCGGATTTGGGCAGCAGGGTTATGGTTATAATGTAAAATATCTGTATTCAGAGATTGCCAGAATTCTGGGCATTGACAGGCAGCACAACCTGATTATTATAGGAGCTGGGAACCTGGGACAGGCTATTGCCAACTACACGAATTTTGAACGCCGGGGTTTCCTGATTAAAGGAATGTTCGATGTAAATCCAAGGCTGGTGGGTCTTGTGGTTCGAGGTGTGGAGATAAGAGGGATTGAGGATCTGGAGCAGTTTATTAAGGATAACGACGTACAGATTGCAGCTCTGACGATTCCAAAGTCCAAGGCGCCCGAGATTGCAGACCGCCTTGTAAAGGCGGGAATTAAGGCAATTTGGAATTTTGCCCACACCGATCTGGTAGTTCCCGACGATGTGGTGGTGGAGAATGTCCATCTGTCCGAGAGCCTGATGCGGCTGTCCTACCGGGTATGCAGTATGCAGGATCAGAAGGAGAGGGAAAAAAGTCAGGCAAAGGGAAAAGACGTAAAATGATAGCAGGGGTAGGAACAGATATGATAGAAATAGCACGGATCAGGAAGGCCTGTGAAAAAGAGGCTTTCTTGACGCGTGTTTATACCCAGGAGGAGTGCCAGCAGGCCGGGGAGAATTATTCCCGGCTGGCCGGCACTTTTGCCGTTAAAGAGGCGGTTTCCAAGGTGCTGGGGACTGGATTTCGAAACTTTGGTCCCAGAGAGATCGAGGTGCTGAGAGACAGTCTTGGAAAACCTTTTGTACGTCTTCATGGAGAAGCCCAAAAGCTGGCGGAGGAGCTGTCTATTCAGCAGATTTATGTGTCCATTACAAATACTGCAGAATATGCGGCAGCTTTTGCAGTGGGGGAGCGGACTGATAAATAGGAGAAGGAGGAGATTGGGATGAGGCAGCTGGTAACGGGAGAGCAGATGAAGGCAATAGATCAATATGCCATACAAGAGGTAGGAATTCCGTCTCTGGTACTGATGGAGCGGGCGGCTCTTTCTGTAGCAGAGGAGATGGAGCCGGAGCTTTTAAAGGAAGATCAGATCCTGATTGCCTGCGGAACAGGAAATAACGGGGCAGACGGGGCAGCTATCGGGCGGATGCTTTTTCTCAAGGGATACCATGTGACAGTCGCTGCAGTGGGCAGGAAAGAAAACCGTACAGAGGAGCTGAAGCTTCAGCTGTCCATTAATGAAAAACTGGGGCTGTCCGTCATGGAGGCGGAGGATTTTATTCCGGGGACCTGTCAGGTGGCGGTAGACGCTCTTTTTGGCGTAGGTCTCTCACGGAATGTAGAGGGAGCCTACCGGGATATGATCGAGACGATCGAAGATATGAAACCCCGCCTTACTGTGGCAGTAGACATTCCTTCAGGTATTCATTCCAATACGGGAAAGGTGATGGGAACTGCCCTCAAGGCGGATTTAACAGTTACTTTTGGCTTTGAAAAGGTGGGGCTTTCGCTGTTCCCCGGCCGGGAGTACAGCGGACGTGTGGCTGTGAAGGATATAGGATTTCCTGCCTGCCCGGCAGAATATCTTTCAGGAAGACGGTATGTGACCTGTGGACCGGAGGATCTGGAGCTCCTTCCCAGGAGGAAGCCCTGGTCCAATAAAGGAACCTATGGACATGTTCTGATCGCGGCTGGATCGCCTGGCATGGCTGGGGCGGCATATTTAAGTGCTCTTGCTGCCTATCGGACGGGAGCAGGACTTGTGAAAATTTTGACGCCTTCGGAAAATCGGGAAATTCTTCAGACCCTTATTCCAGAAGCGGTTCTGTCCGTCTACGATTGTACGGAAGCGCTGGAAGAACCAGAACAGTTTTCTGGCAAAATCGAGCGGGAATGCAGCTGGGCGGACGTGGTCGTGCTGGGACCAGGGCTTGGAAAGGAGCCATGGGCAGTGCGTCTGGTGCAGCAGGTTCTCTTATCTGCCTTTGTGCCCATTGTGTTGGATGCAGACGGCCTGAATATCGCAGCGGAGAATCCTTCCCTGTCAGAGTATTTTACAGAGAATGTGCTGGTAACGCCTCATATAGGAGAGATGGCCAGACTTTCTGGACTGGAAATAGAAGAAATCCAGGCCGATTTGACAAAAGCGGCAGAAGATTACAGTGAGAAATATGGGGTTATCACAGTCCTGAAGGACGCAGCCACTGTGGTAGTGAGAAAAGATGAGCCGGTTTATATTAACAGCAGCGGCTGCGCGGCTATGGCTAAAGCAGGCTCTGGAGACGTTTTGACAGGAGTTCTGGCAGCTTTGATTGCCATGGGCATGGACGAAGGCCAGGCAGCTGTCCTGGGCGTTTACCTTCACGGCCTGGCTGGGGAGGCGGCGGAGAAGATCTCAGGGGAAAATGGTATGCTGGCCAGGAATCTGGCGGACTGCCTGTCAGATGTGAGAAGGGGAGAGAATGTATGTGGAAGAAAGAAGATAATGTAACAGACGGCAGAGAGAAGAACGATTTTGACCGAGTCTGCGTTCTGGTTCATCTGGATCGGATCCGGAAAAATATGAAGTCGATGAAGGAGAGCCTTCCAGCCGGAACGAAGCTGATCGGTGTAGTAAAGGCCGATGGCTACGGCTGTGGGGCAGGAGAGACTGCCGGAGCGGCCGACCCCTACGTATCAGCCTTTGCTGCAGCTACGGCGGACGAGGCTTTAAATCTCAGGAGGGAAGGAATTTCCAAGCCGATTCTGGTTCTGGGAAGCGTGTGCAGGGAACGGTTTTACGAACTTCTGGCGGCAGATATCCGCCCTGTGATTTTCGAGGAGGAGATGGCGGCTGCTTTCTCAAAGACAGCTGAAAAAGCTGGAATCCGCGGAAAAATTCACTTGGCGGTGGATACGGGCATGAGCCGGATCGGCTTTCAGCCAGGGAAGGAGGCTTTGGAGGAAATCGGACGCATCAGCCGCATGAAAGGAATTGAGATAGAGGGTATATTTACTCATTTTGCAAGAGCCGACGAGCTTGACAAAAAGTGGGCAGAGCGGCAGTTCGAGGAATTCAGAACTTTCTCTGCAGCAGTATCACAGCTTCTGGAGGAGACGGAGCCAGGCAGGAAAAAGCTGTTCTGCCACTGTTTAAACAGCGCTGGAATTATAGATTTTCACCGTATGCCTAAGGGTTCCGAGATGGATGGGGCCAGGGCTGGAATCGCCATGTATGGTCTGTATCCTTCCGGGGAGGTGGATCACAGCCATGTGCGTCTGCTTCCGGCTATGGAATTTAAGAGCCGCATTACTTATATTAAGGAGATTCTGCCGGGAACATCGGTGAGCTACGGGGGAACCTTTACTGCGGATCGTCCTATGAAAATCGCCACTGTCAGTGCCGGTTATGCGGACGGTTACCCCAGAGGCGCGTCTGGAAAGGGAGAAGTACTGATCCGGGGGAAACGGGCCAGAATTCTGGGACGCGTCTGCATGGATCAGTTTATGGCGGATGTGACAGACATTCCGGAGGCAGAAAAATGGGATGAAGTGACTCTTGTAGGCCGTGATGGACAGGAGGAAATCACCATGGAGGAGTTGGCTGAGGTAAGCGGCGGCTTCCATTATGAACTTCCCTGTCTCATTGGAAAACGTGTTCCCCGTATTTATACGTGGGGGAACCAGAAACAGAACGCTCCCATATAATAAAAGGGGGAGAGAAAATAAATCTTTCCGCAGTTTTGAATACCTTCCAGGAAACGGGCAATACTAGAGGTATAAACTGAAATAACGGAGAGTGAGACAGTTGATTATAAAACGAGGAGATATTTATTATGCAGATTTGCGCCCGGTGGTGGGTTCCGAGCAGGGAGGCATCCGTCCGGTATTGATTATACAAAACGATATTG
Source organism: Clostridium sp. (assembly GCA_018377235.1). GTDB lineage: Bacteria > Bacillota > Clostridia > Lachnospirales > Lachnospiraceae > Otoolea. Next base: position 15,117 of record JAGZZT010000017.1, on the reverse strand, counting down.
GAAATAAGCACAGCCCGACTGTAATCTGTGCGGCTATTACCTCCAAGATGAACAAGGCGAAGCTTCCTACCCATGTGGAGCTGGATACCAGGAGGTGCGGTATTGTGAGAGATTCTGTAATTCTCTTAGAGCAGCTGCGTACTATTGATAAGCAGAGACTGAGAGAGAGGATCTGTCACATTGATGAGGAATTGCTGGGGCGGGTGAATCAGGCTCTGATGGTCAGCCTTGAGCTTTAAACGAAAAAACGGCGCTGGGCAGCAGGAAAATACATACACTGCCAAGTTGTTAAGGTTGACGAACACAGAATAGGATGGTATAGTGGCAGAATAGAGGCAGAGTCCTGATATTCTGCCTTTTTACTTTATGAAAAAAGAAGACAAAGGAGAGTATTTTTTATTATGGACGATGGGTATTGGCCCGTAAGCATTTTGATTTTTGCGGCATTTATTCTGCTGGATGCAGTGTTATATGGATTTGGAGCCGCTATCCAGCATTTGAATTCGGGATTGCTGGAGAAGGAAGCCCAGGAGGGAAACCGGAAGGCAGAGAGACTTCTGCAGGTAATCAGTCAGCCGGCAGAGTTTATCGGAACAGTTCAGATCGTAACGAATTTAATCGGCCTGATTTCCGGAGCTGTGATTTTAAAAGAGGCCGGCGCTCTGCTGGAGCTTCTGATACATAAAACTGGTGAGACGGGAGAGGGGCTTTCTCTGATTGCCGCTACGGCAGCGGCGGCAGTAATACTTCTGGCAGCTCTTATCAGCCTTGGAATTGTAATACCTAAGAGGTGCGCTTCCAAGCATCCGGAACGATGGGCTTACCGTTATGTAGGAGTCTCTTCTGTGATGGTCACGTTGTTTAAACCTTTTGCCTGGCTGGTATCCGGACTGTCATGGCTGATTTTGAAGCCTCTGGGAATCGGTCTTCATGATAAGAATGACAGTGTGACAGAGGAAGATATCATGCTGATGGTCAACGAAGGCCATGAGCAGGGGGTACTGGAGGCTGGAGAAGCCGAGATGATCACGAATATTGTAGAGCTGGGAGATAAGGATGCCGGCGATATTATGACCAGAAGAAAGCAGATAGTGGCGCTTTGCGTTTCCATGACGCTCAGAGAGGCTGTTGCCTACATCCTTACAGAGGGAAGCAATTCCAGATTTCCGGTGTACGATGAAGATATCGATGATATTAAGGGAATTCTGCACCTTCGAGACACTTTGTCCTGCGCTCAGAAGGAAGAAAACCTGGACAAGCGTCTGGATGAGGTAGAGGGCCTGCTGAGAACGCCTCATTTCATTCCAGAGACCCGCAACATTAATCTTCTGTTTAAGGAGATGCAGTCTCAGAAGATCCATATGGAAATTGTGGTGGACGAGTATGGCCAGACAGCTGGAATCGTCACGATGGAGGATATTTTGGAAGAGATTGTGGGCAATATTTTAGATGAGTACGACGAGGACGAGGAGCTGATTTCCAGAAAAGCCGATGGAAGCTTGATTTTCGATGGCCTGACTCCTCTGGAGGATGTAGGAAAGGAACTGGGAATTGAATTTGAGGAGGAGGACTATGAAAATTTTGACACCTTGAATGGTTTCCTGATTTCCAGACTGAACCGCGTGCCGAAAGAAGGAGAGACACCGGAGGTGACATACGGAAGCTATCTGTTCCAGGTCATTTCTGTAGAAAATAAAGTGATTCATACAGTAAGGGCTGTCCGCAGCAGGGAGGAAGCGGGAAGAACGCAGGCGGACGGCCAGGGGAGATAAAGTAACAAAAATTTATGGAAAAAGGATTGTTTTATGACGTAAAAATGATGGCCAGGGATGGAATTTTTCTGAAAAAGGCAGTGAGAATTGCTCTTCCCGTGGCTATGCAGGGAATGCTGAATACTATTGTCAACCTGGTGGACACTATGATGATAGGAGCCCTGGGGGCCACCGCCATAGCGGCTGTCGGATTGGCTAATAAGGTATTCTTTGTATTCACGCTCCTGGTATTTGGAATTGTCAGCGGCTCTGGCGTGCTGGCGGCTCAGTACTGGGGAAACGGAGATATAAAAAATATTAAAAAAGTAGTGGGTCTGGCTTTGACGCTGGCAGTGGCCGCGTCCATCGCCTTTCTCGTGCCGGCAGTCGTCTGTCCGGAGGCAGTGATGCGAATTTTTACAGCCAGCGAGGACGCCATTCAGGTGGGAGCCGGATATCTGACGATTGTGGCCCTGTCTTATCCTGCCACAGCTGTCAGCAATACTTTTGTGGCCATGCTGAGAGCCACAGGGCGGGTGAAAGCACCGGTCGTGATCAGCAGCTGCACCATTTTTATTAATATTTTCTTTAACTACACTTTTATTTACGGCAATTTCGGAGCTCCGGCCATGGGAGCGGCGGGAGCGGCTTTGGCTACCCTGATGGCCAGACTGGCGGAGGCACTGTCCATTATTCTGGTAGTTTACCTTGGGAAGGCGCCGGTAGCTGCAAGGTTTAAGGAAATGTTTGGCTACTCCAGAGAATTTCTTGCTCAGTTTTTCGGCACCACATCTCCAGTTATTGCCAACGAGTTTATCTGGGGACTGGGGACTACTCTGTACTCTCTGGCTTATGGACGGATGGGCAACGATGCGGTAGCCGCTATCACTATTGCTACAACGATCCAGGATATTGTCACCGTCCTGTTCCAGGGACTGAGCGCAGCTACAGCTGTAATCATGGGAAATGAGATGGGAGCCGGAAAGCTGAAGAGGGCGGAGCGGTATGCAAAGAATTTTCTGATTCTCCAGTTTATTGTCACTATTCTTGGAGCAGTTTTCTGCGTGGCTGTCCGATGGCAGATTATCGGAGTGTACAATATTACGCCGGAGATTGCCGAAAGCGTCAGCCGCTGTATTATCGTGTTCGCCCTGTTTATGCCCTTTAAGATGTTCAACTACGTTATGGTGGTAGGTATCCTGCGAAGCGGCGGTGACACTAAGATGTGTCTTTTATTAGACTGCTCCGGCGTGTGGATGATCGGAGTGCCCATGGCCTTTTTAGGCGGCCTGTTTTTCAAGTTTCCTATTGACATCGTCTATGCCATGGTTATGCTGGAAGAGGTCTATAAGGCGGTTTTCGGCTACTGGAGATACCGGCAGAAGAAATGGCTTCGCAATCTGGCAGCAGAGCTGTAGACTTGGTGATTCTCTGGTTTAACACTTGCCAAGCTTTGGGTTTAGTGATAGAATAAAAAAGATTTTGAGCAAAAAGAACGCCTTTACCGGCATTCTGTAAAAAATAAAGAATATGATTCAAAAAGAGGAGCGTTATTATGTCAGGACATTCAAAATTTGCCAATATTAAGCACAAAAAAGAGAAAAACGATGCAGCAAAGGGAAAAATTTTCACTGTCATTGGACGTGAAATCGCAGTTGCAGTAAAGGAAGGCGGAGCAGATCCGGCTAACAACAGCCGTCTGCGCGATGTCATCGCCAAGGCAAAGGCCAACAACATGCCTAACGATACCATTGACAGAGGAATCAAAAAGGCGGCAGGAGACGCGAACTCCGTTAATTATGAGGAGCTGACTTACGAGGGTTACGGCCCTAACGGAGTGGCTGTTATTGTTACTGCTCTGACAGACAATAAGAACCGTACGGCAGCAAACGTGAGAAGCGCTTTCACAAAGGGCGGCGGAAATATCGGAACACAGGGAAGCGTTTCCTTTATGTTCGACAAGAAGGGTCAGATCATTATCGACAAGGAGGAGTGTGAGCTGGACGCAGACACTCTGATGATGGAAGCTCTTGACGCAGGCGCAGAGGACTTCGCAGAGGAGGAGGACAGCTATGAGATCCTCACTTCCCCAGAGGATTTCTCTGCAGTGCGTGAGGCTCTGGAAGCTAAGAATATCCCCATGATGGAGGCTGAGGTGACCATGATTCCTCAGACCTGGGTAGAGCTTACAGACGAAGAGTCTATTAAGAAGATGAACCGTCTGCTGGATCTCTTAGATGACGATGATGACGTGCAGGCTACCTACCACAACTGGGATACAGACGAGAGATAAGAGAATATAGCGTAAAACAAAGGTTTTTAGATGTAAACTCCTTCCTGAACATTGTAATAATGTCTGGGAAGGAGTTTTTGCGTACAGCAATTTTAAAATATTACCGGTTATAGTGATAGCTGTCCAGCAGCTGATTTTTCATGTGCCAAAGTTCATTGGACAGATCCACATGGACCTCATGAGGGTTGATCAGACGTCTTGATTCATCCCAGAGTGTGTCCAGCTCCCGGCGGCAGTAATCGCGGATTTCCATAACCTTTGGAGACTGGTAAACGCAGACACCGTCTTTAAAGACGGGAACCAGCAGCTCCCTCATTTCATAGGAACCTGGGGAGAGATGGGTCTTTTTCCAGGTCTCAACAGGATCGAAGAGAAGAAGAGACTTGTTCTGGTCATAGACCTCGTCTGCCAGACAGATGAGATCAGCGATAATCTTGTGGTTTTCCTTATCGTAAATTCTGTAAATCGTCTTATTTCCCGGATTTGTTACTTTTTCCGTATTCTCGGACAGCTTAATCTTAGGAATGAATTTGCCTGTTTCCCGATCCAGAATAGCAGCCAGTTTGTACACTCCGCCGAAGGACGGACAGTCCTTAGAGGTGATCAGGTTAGTTCCCACACCCCAGGAGTTGATGGCAGCGCCCTGAATTTTCAAACTGTCGATCAGATACTCGTCCAGGTCGTTGGATGCGGAGATAATGGCGTCTGTAAATCCGGCTGCATCCAGCATGGCTTTGGCTTTTTTAGACAGATAAGCCAGATCACCGCTGTCTAAGCGGATGCCATAGCCTTTCAGTGGAATACCTGCCTCACGCATCTCTGTGAAGACGCGGATGGCGTTTGGAATACCAGAGTTTAAAGTATCATAGGTATCTACCAGAAGAATGCAGGCAGTAGGATAGAGCTTGGCGTAGGTTCTGAAAGCGGTAAGTTCGTCTGGAAAGCTCATGATCCAGCTGTGGGCGTGCGTTCCTTTCACCGGAACATCGAACATCTGGCCGGCCAGCACGTTGGAGGTACCCACGCAGCCGCCGATCATAGCGGCTCTGGCTCCGTAAATTCCTGCGTCAGGGCCCTGCGCCCTGCGGAGACCGAATTCCATGATACCGTCTCCCTGAGCAGCCTGAACGACACGGGAGGTTTTAGTTGCAATCAGACTTTGATGGTTGATGATATTTAAAATCGCCGTTTCCACCAGCTGGGCCTGCATAATTGGCGCAATTATTTTCACAATCGGCTCTCTGGGGAATATGATCGTGCCTTCGGGAATAGCGTAAATATCGCCGGTGAATTTAAAGTTTCGCAGGTAGTCGAGGAAATCCTCTGTAAAAAGTCCTACACCTCTGAGATATTCAATATCTGCTTCTGAAAAATGGAGATTTTTAACGTATTCAATGACCTGATCCAGTCCTGCGCAGACAGCAAAGCCGTTTCCATCCGGATTGCTTCTGTAGAAGGCATCGAAAATGACGGTTTCGTTGGCGTCCTTTTCATGAAAATAGCCTTGCATCATAGTAAGCTCGTACAGGTCTGTCAGTAAAGTAAGATTTCGTGGCTCCATATCCTTCTCCTTGTAAATATAGTTGTAAGTTTGTGTTAATTGGGTAAAAGTATACCATAAAAGCTGTAAAAGAGGAAATGGATTGATAAAAAAATAACATTTATCCCTTGAGCGGCTTTTTAATCCTTCTCTGGAATTTCAAGTCTGCCTATGGTAAAATATCAAAAGATGCAGTGAGAAAACGGAGGATTTATGTATACAATAGTAGTTGCAGACGATGAAGAGGAATTGAGAAAGGCGATAATCCGAAGGATTAACTGGGAAGAGATCGGATTCCAGGTAGTGGGAGAGGCGGAAAATGGCGTGGAAGCTTTAGAAATGGTCAGCGAGAAGGAGCCGGATCTGCTGCTTACAGATATCAGGATGCCGTTTATTTCCGGCGTGGAGCTGGCCAGGCAGGTGAGAGAAGTCCGCCCGGCAACGCAGATTGCGTTCTTGAGCGGCTTTGATGATTTTTCCTATGCCCAGCAGGCGATTCAGTACAATATCATCAGTTATATGCTGAAACCTATTTCTATGGCAGATTTGACGGAGAATCTGATTCAGATTAAGCAGAAGATTGACCATTTATTTTCGGAGTTTGCACAGAGAAGAAAAAACGAACTGGGAATTTCTGAATTTCTGCTTCCTCTGCTGTTAGACAGCTTTCAGACAAATTTCAGCCCGGAGAGGGAGGAACGGCTCTGTGTCCAGGCCAGGGCCTGCGGCATGATACGGCCGGAAAGCGAAAATATCCGATACCTGGTTATATCGGTTACCTTCTGGGACGAGAAAGGCGTCAACTGCACTGATCACAGTCATGTGTATTCAGTAGACAGTATTTTGAAAAAATATATTAAATATGAAAGCTTTTTCCTGGAGGACAGGATTGTCTCTGTTCTGTGGGCTACGCCGGCATCCTTTGACAAATACCTGCATATTCTGGCAGATGATATTGTTCAGAGCTCCGACCGTATTCTGAATTTGAAGTGCAGTGTGGGAGCCAGCCGGATTTTGAGCGGCTTTACGGAGCTTTCTGAGGGCTACAGAGACGCGGTGAACGCCATGCGCTATGCCAGCAGAAGTAAAATGGGAGGTGTTCGGTATATTACAGATGAAGAACCGTTTTCCGGCGTGGACATGGACTATGTGATGAAGGTAGTAGCCAGTATTGAGGAGAAAATACGGGGCGGCTCCAGGGAGGAACTGGAAGAATATCTGTGGGAGGTATTCGGTCATCTGCGGGATGAGAATAATTCCAGAGAGAAAGTTAATTTTATGCTGGTAGAGATTCTGTCCTGCGTCTGCCGGATTATGTATTCTGTATCTGCTGAGTCCGATGCAGCGGCTTTAAAGTCGGACCCATTTATGCAGCAGATGGTATTTCTGGACAGTTCTTTAAAGGATGCGGCGGAGCATTTTGTAAACTTCTGCATGACGGCCAGAGATCGGATTTCAGAGCAGAAAACAAAGAGCAGCATGGATATCTGCGATAAGGCCATCCGGCACATTGAAGATAATTATTTTAAGGCAGACTTATCCTTGATGTCAGCCAGCGCTGAGATTGGCGCCAGCCCTAATTATCTCAGCTCACTGATCAAAAAAAGAACAGGAAAAAGTTTTGTGGATTATTTAACTCAGAAGAGAATGGAGGCTGCGAAGACGCTGCTTCTCAATACCAGCATGAAAATCAGAGAGGTGTCCGAGGCCTGTGGATATAATGATCAGCATTATTTCAGCTACTGCTTTAAAAAATATGAGGGGGTGTCGCCGAATATGCTGCGCCGCCAGCTTAATCAGGAGGACAGGCAGGCATGAGCAGAAAAAGGGGAGAGAAGCAGAAGACAGCAGAGGCCAAGACGCGGGAGAGAGGGCTTACCAGTTCTGGAATCATGACGATTCTGGTAGTGTCTATGGTGTTTTTTTCCCTTTTGGCAGGAATTGTAGTGTTTGTTACTACCTATCGGGCTTCCATGATTCAGAATGTAAAAACTTCCAGCGATCAGGCGGCGGTTCAGGTAGAAACAATTGTAGACAACTATATGGATGATATCAGCAAATCCCTAAAGCTGATTGAGGGATTTTTTTCGGAGGAGGATCCGGTCCGTGATGTAAATTTGAATCATATGGCAGATATCCGTTCTGATGTAACAGCCATCACCAGCTACGATCCAGAAACAGGTGAATTGACAGGAGCCTGGACGGGGAGCAAGATATTCAAGAAGGATGCTCTCGTTAATCTTTCTTTTCACAAAGAGGAAATGCCGCAGATGGGGGAGATTGTCATATCAAGGCCCCATGTGGAAAGTCTTCTTTTCAATGAATACCCATGGGTGGTATCTATTTCTACCAGAATCCGGGAATCAGATGGAACAGAGAGGATTGTAGTTCTGGATTCCAGATTTTCTCAGATTGCCAGCTATGTAGATGCAGTAGGAGTCGGAAGCCACGGATACTGCTTTATCATGGATCAGGATGGTACGATCATCTATCATCCTCAGCAGCAGCTGATTTTTGCCGGCCTGAAAGAGGAAAATACAGAGAAAATGACAGCTCGCGCAGACGGCAGTTATGAGGAAAACGGCCTGATCTATACGATCCGGACCAGGCAGGGAAGCAGCTGGCGCATTGTGGCAGTCAGTTTTGTGGATGAGCTGATTGAGGACAGGCTGAAGGACTGCCTGCTGCTGCTTGCCGGCCTGCTTCTGATTGTGCTGGCTGCCACGATTGTCAGCAGCATTGTGCTGTCCCGGTATATTTCCCGGCCGATTCACAGCCTGAACAAGGCGATGGGAGAATTTGAGGCTAATGCAGAGGGTTTTTCCTATGAACCGGTATACGGAAGCCGGGAAGTGACGTCCCTTTCTAACGCTTTTGGACATTTGGTTATTCGGATCCAGGAGCTGATGAATCAGGTGAGAAATGAAGAGATTGTATTGAGAAAGACAGAACTTCGTGCACTGCAGGCTCAGATCAACCCTCATTTTCTTTACAATACGCTGGATTCAATCGCCTGGATGTGCGAGGAGGGCAGAACTAAGGATGCGGTGGAGATGGTAAATGCGCTGGCACGCCTGTTTCGCATCAGCATCAGCAAGGGACATGAGCTGATTCCGGTGGAGAAAGAGGTGGAGCATGCCAAGAGCTATCTCCAGATTCAAAAGTTCCGCTACAAGAACCAGTTCCAGTATAGTTTTGAGGTACAGGAAAGCTGCCTTCATTACTACTGCAATAAAATTACGCTTCAGCCGATTATTGAAAATGCCATTTATCATGGCTTGAACCGGATGATCGATGAAGGCTTTATCGAAATAAAGATTTTCGAGGATGGAAATGATGTGGTATTTACGGTAGAGGATAACGGAGTCGGTATGACAGAGGAGCAGTGCGAGAGTATTCTTCACAAAGAAGTAAAGGGACAGACAGGCGGAATCGGCATTAAAAATGTCAATGACAGGGTAAAAATCTACTTTGGAGAGCAGTATGGAATGAAAATAGAAAGTGAGCTGGACGAGGGAACGAAGGTTTCCATCCGCATGCCAAAGCTGGAGGAGGACTCATATGAAGCACGCTAGAAAGAGGAAAACGGCGTTTCTGCTCCTGCTTGCCGTAGTTGCGGCGCTGTCAGGCGGAGCTGCCGCCATGCAGCGCCGGGGACAGGAACGGTATCAGGTCGCTATGATTGTAAAATCGACAGAATCTTCTTTTTTTAAGTCTGTTTTCGCCGGGGCCGGAGCTGCTGCTACGGAATACAATATTGCCCTGACGACAGCCGGAGCTCAGTCGGAGGAGGACTATGAGAGCCAGAATGAGATGATACGTGATGCGGTAAAGAATGGAGCAGATGCTCTGGTTATCTCAGCTGTAGATTATGAAAAAAACGCAGAGATCGTAGACTGGGCTGCCGGAAAAGGCGTGCCCTCCGTGATCATTGACAGTGATGTGAACAGCAGCGCGGTGAAAGTGCGGATTGGAACAGATAATAAAGAGGCGGGACGGATGGCAGCCAGAGCCGTTCTGGATGGAACAGAAGGCGAACTTTGCATAGGTATCGTAAACTTCGATAAGCATACGGCAAATGGTCAGGAGAGAGAACAGGGCTTTCGTGAGGAAGCAGAGAAGCACAGCCGTATAAAAGAAATTACAACAATCAATGTGGCCTCTACAGTGGAAGGGGCCAGATCCGCCACCAGAGAGCTGCTTCAGGCACATCCGGAGATCAACGTAGTCATGACGTTTAATGAGTGGACCAGTTTGGGCGTGGGATGGGCCATCCGGGATTTAGGAAAAAAGAATAAAACCTTTGTGGCCGCTTTTGACAGCAACGTGGTATCAGTAGGAATGCTGGAGACAGGAGAAGTGGATGTCCTTATTGTCCAGAATCCCTATGCTATGGGATATCTGGGGGTAGAGAAGGCCTGGGAGCTTTTGAGCGGACGGGGCGGAAAGGGACAGCAGATCAATACAGAGACCACCATTGTTACGAGAGAAAATATGTTCCTGGAGGAATACCAGAAAATTCTGTTTTTATTTGATTAGGCACATTTCAAAGAGAACAGATATTTGGGAAAACTGACGGCTGCATCGGTGAAAATCACCAGATAATTGAAAATCACACAAAAATTGTAGAATATTCTATGTACTTTTTCTCCAAAAGGACTATAATAGAGAACATAAGATGTGTCAGAAATGCACATTGAGGTACAGCACATTTATAATTTTAAGGGAGGAAGAAACTATGAAAAAAAGAGTTTTGGCACTGTCCATGGCTTCTTTAATGGCTTTCAGCCTGGCAGGCTGCTCCGGCGGCACTGAGGAGAAGGAGACTACAGCAGCTGCTTCTCAGGCAGCAGGCGAGACAGGTGAGGCTGCAAAGGATGACACAGCTGCAAAGGACACAGCAGATGTGGCAAACAAGGACAAACCATTAGTATGGTTCAACCGTCAGCCATCCAACAGCTCCACAGGAGAGCTGGATATGAACGCCCTCAGCTTCAATGACGCTACATATTATGTAGGATTTGATGCAAACCAGGGTGCTGAACTTCAGGGAACTATGGTTAAAGAGTACATTGAGAAGAATATCGATACCATCGACCGCAACGGCGACGGCGTAATCGGATATGTACTTGCAATCGGTGATATCGGACACAACGATTCTATCGCACGTACAAGAGGCGTTCGTAAGGCTCTTGGAACTGCTGTAGAGAAGGACGGAAACATTGAGAGCGCTCCTGTAGGTATTAATACAGACGGAACAGCTACAGTTGTTCAGGATGGCACTCTTGAGGTAAATGGAAAGAGCTACACTGTAAGAGAGCTGGCTTCTCAGGAGATGAAGAACTCTGCAGGTGCTACATGGGATGCTGCAACAGCAGGAAACTCCATCGGTACATGGGCATCTTCCTTTGGAGATGAAATTGATGTTATCGCTTCCAATAACGACGGTATGGGAATGTCCATGTTCAATGCATGGTCCAAGGACAACAAGGTTCCTACATTTGGTTACGATGCAAACAACGACGCAGTAGCAGCTATTGCAGAGGGATACGGCGGAACTATCAGCCAGCATGCTGATGTACAGGCTTACCTGACACTCCGTGTTCTTCGTAACGGTCTTGACGGCGTAGATATTGATACAGGTATCGGTACAGCTGATGAGGCAGGCAATGTTCTCTCTGACGACGTATACGTATACAACGAGGAAGAGCGTTCCTACTACGCATTAAACGTAGCAGTTACAGCTGATAACTATCAGGACTTCACAGATTCTACAAAGGTTTACGAGCCAGTATCCAAGCAGCTGGATGCAAGCGCACATCCTCAGAAATCTGTATGGCTGAACATCTACAATGCTTCTGATAACTTCTTAAGCTCTACTTATCAGCCGCTTCTTGAGAAGTACGATGATCTTCTGAACCTGAAGGTTGATTACATCGGTGGTGACGGACAGACAGAGTCCAATATCACAAACCGTCTTGGAAACCCAAGTCAGTACGATGCGTTTGCAATCAACATGGTTAAGACAGATAACGCAGCTTCTTATACAGCTTTACTGAATCAGTAATAGTCAGAAAATATGGAAGTACAGGCTATTGGGGAGAAGAAATTCTCCCCAATGCTTTTCTAAGGCCGAATATGCCTGCCTGGAGCGGCAGAGCCGCTGGAAAAGGATGCAGGTACATTGCTGTGGAGACACAATAATCAAATACAGATACAGGAGTAAAAACAATGGCAGGTAAGAAAGATGATATCGTCTTATCAATCCGTGGTATGAGCAAGTCCTTTGGCCGGAACAGGGTTCTCGATCATATCAACCTGGATGTGAAACGGGGAACTGTTATGGGGCTTATGGGCGAGAACGGCGCCGGTAAGTCGACGATGATGAAGTGCCTTTTCGGAACATATCAAAAGGATGAGGGAAGTATCTTCCTTGACGGCAGGGAAATCAACTTTTCCGGGCCGAAAGATGCTCTTGAAAATGGTATTGCGATGGTTCACCAGGAATTGAATCAGTGTCTGGAGAGAAACGTAATTGATAATCTGTTCCTCGGACGCTATCCAGTCAATTCTATGGGAGTAATTGATGAGGGCCGGATGAAGAAGAAGGCCTCAGAACTTTTCAGAAAGCTGGGTATGACAGTTAATCTCACGCAGCCGATGCGGAATATGTCAGTATCCCAGAGACAGATGTGCGAGATTGCAAAGGCTATCTCTTATAATTCAAAGGTAATTGTTCTCGATGAGCCGACTTCCTCCCTTACTGTGCAGGAGGTTGACAAGCTGTTCGAGATGATGAGAATGCTGAAAGACCAGGGAATTTCCCTTATCTACATTTCTCATAAGATGGATGAGATTTTTGAAATTTGCGACGAAATTTCAGTTCTTCGTGATGGAAAGATGGTTATGACGAAGAACTCTAAAGATACAGATATGAACGAGCTGATTGCAGCTATGGTTGGCCGTTCTCTGGAGAATCGTTTCCCAGTGGTTGACAACACTCCGAAGGATGTTGTCTTATCTGTTCAGAATCTATCCACAAAATTTGCGCCTTATCTGCAGGACGTTTCATTCGATGTGCGGGAGGGAGAAATTTTCGGACTGTACGGTCTGGTAGGAGCAGGACGTACAGAGCTTCTGGAGACGATGTTTGGTATTAGAACAAGAGCAGCAGGGCGTGTCTACTTTAGAAACCACCTGATGAATTTCAACAGTGCGAAGGAAGCGATTGATCACGGTTTCGCTCTGATTACAGAGGAACGTAAGGCAAATGGACTTTTCTTAAAAGGAGATCTTACATTTAACACTACAATCGCAAACCTGAACCAGTATAAAGTTGGACCGGCTCTCTCTGATCAGAAGATGGTGAAAGCTACGGCTCAGGAAATCAAGATCATGCATACGAAATGTATGGGACCTGACGATATGATTTCAAGCCTTTCAGGAGGTAATCAGCAGAAGGTTATTTTCGGAAAATGGCTGGAGCGGAATCCTCAGATTTTCATGATGGACGAGCCTACCAGAGGAATTGACGTAGGCGCTAAGTATGAGATATATGAGCTGATTATTAAAATGGCAAAGCAGGGCAAAACAATTATTGTTGTTTCCTCTGAGATGCCGGAGATTCTTGGAATTACAAACCGAATTGGCGTTATGTCAAACGGCCGTCTGTCCGGAATTGTCAACACAAAGGAGACAAATCAGGAAGAGCTTTTAAGACTCAGCGCAAAATACCTATAATAAGGGAGATTGGTAGACATGGCTATTGAAAACAGTAAGATACTTACGGCGGAGCAGGAAAACGCTCTGCGCCAGCCGATAGAAGAGTATGTCGGCAATATTCAGAAGAAAATTGACGCTCTCAGAGCAGAGGGAACAGACAGGGTTCTGGATCTCCAGAATGACATTGATACAATCAAGAGAGATAAGATTTTAACAAAAGAAGAGAAGGCTGCTAAAATTTCTCAGACACAGGCTGACCTGGAGAAGGCAAAATCAGTTGAGTCTCAGCATAAAGCAGAGATTTCCAAGCTGATCGCTGAGGCTGAGGCTTATATTAAGGCTCACTTCGATAAAGAGTATTATCAGCCGGTTGCTGAGAGCTGCAAGCTGCAGAAGGTTCAGGCTCAGGAGAAGTACCGTCAGCGTGTAGCTGAACTGGAGAAAGAGCATCAGAGTATTCTTTCTAAGCTTACAGACCATCAGGAAATTAAAGATGAAAAGTATGTTTACAAGAACAGGCTGTTTGACGCTAAGATGCAGCTGGAGAAGGATTTCCAGGAAATCAAAGACAGAAGGCATGCTGCCTTTGCATATAAGTACCATTTAATCGATCTGCTTCGTATGTCCAAGTTTACATTTGCAGAGTCATTAGCAGAGAAGTGGGAGAACTATAAGTATACCTTTAATCGCAGAGCCTTCTTCCTGAGGAATGGTCTTTACATTGCTATTATTCTGGTATTTATCGGACTCTGTATTCTGACTCCGATGATCAAAGGGGTTCCGCTTCTTACCTACAACAATGTGCTGAATATTCTCCAGCAGGCGTCTCCGAGAATGTTCCTGGCTCTTGGCGTTGCCGGCCTGATTCTCTTGGCAGGTACAGACCTTTCTGTAGGCCGTATGGTTGGTATGGGTATGACAACGGCAACTATTGTTATGCATCAGGGCATTAATACAGGTATGGTGTTCGGACATGTATTTGATTTCACATCCATGCCGGTTCCTGTAAGAGTTATTTTCGCATTATTTATGTGTGTGCTGTTATGTACCTTCTTCACAACGATTGCCGGTTTCTTCACAGCGAAATTTAAAATGCATCCGTTCATTTCAACCATGGCTAACATGCTTGTTATTTTCGGACTTGTAACATACTCTACAAAGGGTGTATCCTTCGGTGCGATTGATCAGAGCATTCCTGGTATGATCATTCCAAAGATCAATGGTTTCCCAACCATTATTCTCTGGGCAGTTGCAGCAATCGCAATTGTATGGTTTATTTGGAACAAGACAACTTTTGGTAAGAATCTCTATGCTGTCGGCGGAAATGCAGAGGCAGCAGCTGTTTCTGGTATCTCCGTATTCCGCGTAACAGTAGGCGCTTTCATTCTGGCAGGTATCCTTTATGGATTCGGTTCCTGGCTGGAGTGTATCAGAATGGTAGGTTCAGGTTCTGCTGCATACGGACAGGGCTGGGAGATGGATGCAATTGCAGCCTGCGTAGTAGGAGGCGTATCCTTTACCGGCGGTATCGGTAAGATTTCCGGCGTAGTTGTCGGTGTATTTATCTTCACTGCACTGACATACTCCCTGACCATTCTTGGTATTGATACAAACCTTCAGTTCGTATTCTCAGGTATCATCATCCTGGTAGCTGTAACTCTCGACTGCCTGAAATATGTTCAGAAGAAATAATAATTTCATACTCCTTTAAAATTTTTGGCTCTTTGTCAATGGTTGGGGTGGGATTTGTTAAAATCCTGCCCCAATTCTATGAAAAGGGCTCTTTTTATATTTGGTTCCAAGTTTTTCTG
>JAGZZT010000030.1 GCA_018377235.1 Clostridium sp. | reverse complement strand
CACTCTCCTTTTTTCTTTTTGAAGTTAATATTTTTCGAAATTCCTAACTGCATTACGTGGCTATTATACTTCGGATAAGGGAAAGTATGGAAAGGTAGAGAAGCTAAATATAGATAAATTGGGGATTTTCAGTGCAGAAAAAAGTGCCTGCAGAGTCTGGCAGACACATAATTTGAGTGATTTTTCTGTATGAAGGAAATGATTAAATATTCATTTATAATTGAACAGAGGAAAAAATAATTATCTGTAATTATTCATCACACTCACTTAAATGAAATTTTTCCATTAAGGGTATTAATGTATTTAAACAGGAGTCCAGCTGTTCCAGCTCTTCTTCATTATAAATATGCAGAGCGGTAATGGTACTGTCCAGCATTGTTTCTTTTAAACAGTCCATTGCCTCCAGACCGCAGGGAGAAATTCTGATGTAGACGCGGCGGCGGTTAGCAGTATCGTGAATCCGCTCTACCAGCCCTTTATCTTCCAAATCGTTGATCAGCCTGGAAAGCTGCTGTTTGGTAATCTGGAGTTTGTCGGCCAGATCGGACATGGTATAGTTCTCATCCTTTAAGTTTGCCAGAATAGACAGCGTGAAAAAGGGGAGAGAATTGATTTTAATATGATTGGCTGACTGATACTGGCACTTTGCAAAGGTCAGAAAGGTAAATGCAAATTCTAAAAAATGCATTCCGGCTGTCCGAATCTTTTCATCATTCATACAAACGCCTCCTGAAGTTAATCTGAACATGTATTTCTTTCACATCATAACACATTTTTTATGTTAAATCAATAAATATTAAAAGTAAATAAATATTTACAATAATATATTGACAAATATAAAATGCAGTTGTATTGTAAACTGTGTAACAGGCAGCAGGTATAAAAATATCTAATTTGCCAATGATGTAAAGAGACAATGAGGAGAAGAATTTTATGGAAAAAATGGATTCTGATCAGAATAAGCCGCCCAGACGCTCGTTTCTGTATTATTACGGAATAGTGATGCTGGTGCTGATGCTTCTAAATATCTTTGTATTCCCTTCTGTTATGGATAAGACAGTGGAAGGGCGATACGATGAATTTCTCACTTCTCTGAATGCGGGGGAAGTAGATGAAGTCTATGTGACAACTAATGCTGAGGTTATGTATACCTTGAAAGGTGACAGCCAGGGGGTTGTCCATAAGACAGGCCTGATGCCAGGGGATAATATTACGGAACGCCTGGCAGGTACAGACGCCAGATACAGCTCAGAAATTCAGACTAAGGCCTCGCCGCTTTTGAATTTCCTGCTTACCTGGATTGCCCCGTTTGTCATTCTTGTGCTGATTGGACAGCTGATGGGCCGGGCGATGATGAAGCGGATGGGCGGGCCCAATGCCATGACTTTTGGAAAATCCAATGCCAAAATTTATGCGGAGTCTGAGACGGGAAAGACGTTTGCAGACGTAGCAGGGCAGGAAGAGGCTAAAGAAGCTTTAAAGGAGATTGTGGATTTCCTTCATAATCCTCAGAAGTATACGGATATCGGAGCAACTCTTCCCAAAGGCGCGCTGTTAGTAGGCCCTCCTGGAACAGGAAAAACGCTGCTTGCCAAGGCAGTAGCCGGAGAGGCTCATGTACCGTTTTTCTCTATTTCCGGATCGGAATTTGTGGAGATGTTTGTGGGAATGGGAGCCGCGAAGGTAAGGGATTTATTTAAACAGGCCAATGAAAAAGCGCCTTGTATTGTATTTATCGATGAGATTGATACGATTGGCAAAAAGAGGGACGGAAATATAGGGGGCAATGACGAGAGGGAGCAGACCTTAAACCAGCTTTTGACGGAGATGGACGGATTTGACGGCCAGAAGGGAGTTGTAATTCTGGCTGCCACAAACAGGCCGGATTCTCTTGATAAAGCCCTTTTGCGGCCTGGTCGTTTTGACAGAAGAATCCCTGTAGAGCTGCCTGATATGAGGGGCAGGGAGGCAATTTTAAAGGTTTCTGCCCGCGGCGTGAAGATGGATGAGACAGTGGATTATAATGAGATTGCCCGAGCAACCAGCGGCGCCAGCGGCGCAGATCTGGCCAATATTGTCAATGAGGCGGCTTTGAGGGCAGTCCGCCTGGGAAGAAGGATGGTTTCTCAGCAGGATTTGGAAGAGAGCGTGGAAGTTGTTATTGCTGGCTATCAGAGAAAGGATGCGGAGGTCTCTGTTAATGAGAAGAAGATTGTGTCTTACCATGAAATCGGACATGCTCTTGTAGCGGCGATGCAGAGCCATTCTGCACCAGTGCATAAAATCACAATTATTCCAAGAACCAGCGGAGCCCTGGGATACACCATGCAGATTGAGGAGGATCAGAGATTTCTAATGAGCCGGGACGAGGCGTTTAATAAGATTGTGACGCTGACAGGAGGCCGGGCGGCGGAGGAGTTGATTTTCCACTCTATTACTACAGGTGCATCTAATGATATTGAGCAGGCGACAAGAATTGCACGCGCCATGGTAACCCGTTTCGGAATGAGCGAACAGTTCGGAATGGTCGCCTTGGAAACGATCAGCAATCAGTATCTGGGTGGAGACACATCTCTGGCATGCTCTGAACACACGGCGATGCGGATTGATGAGGAGGTCATCGGCACAGTCCGCCAGGCTCATGACAAGGCCTGCCAGATTTTGAAGGAAAATGAGGCGAAACTCCATGAACTGGCCGCTTATCTGTTGGAGAAGGAGACTATCACAGGTGAGGAATTCATGGAAATTCTGAAAAGAGAAGGCCGTGAGGATTCAGAGAGAAAAAATGGATGTCCGGCAGGACAGGATAGCATAGAATCCTCAGATGAAAATAGATAATTTCCACTTTATATATGTTTACAGAGTTTACGACAGCCAGTACAGGAAAAGACAGTTCCCTGTATTGGCTGTTTTTAACTTATAGGAAAGTTTAATTTTTATGAGCCTGTGAATAAAAAGAGTCCGTACAAAGTCGAGCGTGGGAAGAAGATGAAGCTCATGACTGGAGGTGGTAAAAACGCCTAAAATAATCGAACAAATGTTTGCAAAATAAAAATAGATGTGATATACTGACTATACAGCAATCGCTGTGTCAGGCAGCAGGTCTGTATAAAATGAGTAAAAGCTATAAAAGATAGAAAAGGAATCAGTTTAGAGGAACTTATTTAAGATAGAGAGATTACTTGTCAGTGAGGAGTATGGTATGGCGAAGCAGTATATTAAAATACGAGGAGCGAATGAGCACAATTTAAGAAATATATCAGTAGATATTCCGAGAAATGAACTGGTGGTTTTGACAGGACTTTCCGGTTCAGGAAAATCTTCACTGGCTTTTGACACGATTTATGCAGAGGGACAGCGACGCTATATGGAATCTCTGTCTTCCTATGCAAGGCAGTTTCTGGGGCAGATGGAGAAGCCGGATGTGGAGAGTATTGAGGGATGCGGCAGGGAGATTCACAGACAGACGATTGATCAGATGGTGGATCAGATTATGGCTATGCCGGAGAGAACGAAAATTCAGCTGCTGGCACCTGTAGTCCGAGGACGTAAGGGAGAGCATGTGAAGGTGCTGGAACACGCCAGAAAGGGCGGATATGTCCGCGTGAGGATTGATGGAAGCCTGTATGAGCTTTCTGAGGAGATTAAGCTGGATAAAAATATTAAGCATAATATCGAGATTGTGGTGGATCGTCTGGTAGTGAAGCCGGGAATTGAGAAGCGCTTGACGGATTCTATTGAGACGGTGATGGAACTGACTGGTGGATTGATGACTGTGGATATTCCTGAGCAGGAATCCATGAATTTCAGCCAGAATTTTGCCTGCCCTGACTGTGGAATCAGCGTGGACGAGGTGGAACCCAGAAGCTTTTCTTTCAATAATCCTTTCGGTGCCTGCCCTGACTGCTATGGACTCGGTTATAAGATGGAGTTTGACGAAGATTTACTGATCCCAGATAAGAGTCTGAGCATCAGCCAGGGGGCGATTGTGGGCATGGGATGGCAGTCCTGTACAGACAAGGGCAGTTTTACCCGGGCGATTTTGGACGCGCTGGTGGAGGAATACCACTTCAGCCTGGACACGCCATTTCAGGATTATCCCAAGGAGATTCATGACGTTCTGATTCACGGAACCGGAGGCAAAATTTTGAAAGTGCATTATAAAGGCCAGAGAGGAGAGGGCGTTTATGACGTAGCTTTCGAGGGACTGATTCAGAATATGAATCGAAAGTACAGGGAAACTTTTTCCGATGCGATGAAGGCGGAATATGAGACGTATATGAGGATTACGCCATGTCCTGTCTGCAAGGGCCAGAGACTGAAGAAAGAGGCTCTGGCAGTGACGGTAGGCGGGAAAAATATTTTCGAGGCTACTAATATGTCTATTGTCAAATACAGGGAGTTCATTGACGGACTGAATCTGACCTCCATGCAGGAGACTATCGGAGCACCGATTTTGAAAGAAATCAGGGCCAGAGTCAGTTTTCTGATCGATGTGGGACTGGATTACCTGACTTTAGCCAGAGCGACTGGCACACTGTCTGGTGGAGAGGCTCAGAGAATCCGTCTGGCGACGCAGATTGGATCTGGACTTGTAGGCGTTGCCTATATTCTGGACGAGCCCAGTATCGGACTTCACCAGAAGGATAATGATAAGCTCTTAAAGACGCTTCTGCATCTCCGGGATTTAGGAAACACGGTGCTGGTGGTAGAACACGATGAAGATACCATGCTGGCAGCGGACTGTATTGTGGATATCGGACCTGGAGCAGGGGAACATGGTGGAAATGTGGTGGCTGTAGGTACGGCAAAGCAGATCATGAAGTGTAAGGAGTCCATTACAGGAGCTTATCTGAGCGGCAGAATTAAGATTCCCGTTCCATCAGAGCGCAGGAAGCCGACAGGGTGGATTACCGTAAAGGGAGCTGCAGAGAATAACTTAAAGAATATTGACGTTTCATTTCCTCTGGGCGTGATGACCTGTGTGACAGGAGTTTCGGGTTCAGGAAAAAGTTCTCTGGTAAACGAGATTTTGTATAAGGCTCTGGCAAAGAAGCTTAACAGGGCCAGAACGATTCCAGGCAAACATAAGGAAATCCAGGGAACGGAGCAGCTGGATAAGATTATTGCCATAGATCAGTCGCCTATTGGACGGACACCCCGTTCCAATCCAGCTACCTATACAGGCGCTTTTGATCTGATCCGGGATCTGTTTGCTTCTACCCCGGATGCAAAGGCCAAGGGCTACAACAAAGGAAGATTCAGTTTCAATAAAAAAGGCGGACGGTGTGAGGCCTGCAGCGGAGACGGAATTATTAAAATCGAGATGCATTTTCTGCCGGATGTGTATGTGCCCTGTGAGGTCTGCGGCGGAAAGAGATATAACAGAGAGACCCTGGAGGTTAAATATAAGGGGAAAAGCATTTACGATGTGCTGAATATGACAGTGGAGGAAGCGCTTCATTTCTTTGAAAATGTGCCGTCTATTTACAGGAAAATAGAGACTCTGAACGATGTGGGGCTTTCCTATGTCCGCCTGGGACAGCCGTCCACCCAGCTATCAGGAGGAGAGGCACAGCGCATTAAGCTGGCCACAGAGCTGAGCAAGCGGGGAACAGGAAAAACGATTTATATTTTAGACGAGCCTACTACGGGCCTTCATTTTGCTGATGTACACAAGCTGATCGAGATTCTCAGACGTCTTTCAGACGGAGGCAATACGGTTGTTGTAATTGAACACAATCTGGATGTGATTAAAACGGCGGACTATCTGATTGATATTGGTCCAAACGGAGGAGATAAAGGAGGAACTGTCATTGCCCAGGGAACACCGGAGCAGGTGGCAGAAAACCCCGTTTCCTACACAGGACAGTATGTGAAGAAATACCTGAATATGGGGACAGCAGAAACAGAGAAGAAATAAAAGCAGTTAAGCAGAGCGAAAGGTGAGGCGTACAGGAAAACGCCGGAAAAGCAGCGAGAAAAAATATTGGGAAAATGGAGCAAAATGAGAACGATAAAATCACAGACAGAAGAAAGTTCGGCCAGTATCTATGAAATGAAGCAGACAGAGGAGTCGCAGATTCCAGAGTTTATCCAGATACTTCAGGAGAGGATCGACTGGATGGATCAGATAGGGCTGAAGCAATGGAACGATGAAGAATATCTGGACGTTTATTCGGAGGAATATTTCCGCGCACAGGCCAGATCTGGATGTCTGTTTTTTCTTATGAAAGATGGAAAGACAGCTGGAGTGGCAGCGCTGCTGGAGGAAGATGACAGATGGGAGGATGGAAGCAGAGAGTATTTTTACATTCATCATCTGGCTACCAGAACGGGAATGCCTGGGGCCGGCACCGCGTTTCTGAGGCTGATAAAGAAATATGCCAGAACGTATGGAAAAAAGGGAATCCGTTTAGACTGCCAGCTGGGAAATGAGCCGCTGAACGGTTTTTATGAGGCAAATGGCTATGTCACAGCAGGAGAATCGTTTATGGAAGGAACCTATACAGGAATCAGAAAGGTCCTGGAACTTTAGAGAAGGTTCTTCAGTTTTAGAAAATCCTGTTGCCAAGCAGGAGAGAGTGGCTTATAATAACAATAGACTGCGGAAGTTTCCCCTTTTGCAGACTGCGACAACAGTGAAGAATTATAGGAGGAATACTCGTGGAAAAAGAGATGATTATTGTACTGGATTTTGGCGGCCAGTATAATCAGTTAATTGCAAGAAGAGTAAGAGAATGCAACGTATATTGTGAAGTACATCCGTACAGTATGCCGATTGAGAAAATTAAAGAGATGAACCCAAAGGGAATCATTTTTACCGGCGGACCTAACAGTGTATATGGGGACGATTCTCCTCGCTGTTCAAAAGAGATCTTTGAACTGGGTATTCCTGTTTTAGGTATCTGCTATGGCGCTCAGCTGATGGCTTATTTATTGAATGGAAAGGTAGCTACTGCTCCTGTCAGTGAGTATGGAAAGACAGAAGTAGACGTAGATACAGCCTCCAAGCTGTTTACAGGCGTTTCACAGAAGACTATCTGCTGGATGAGCCATACAGATTATATTGAGGAGGCTCCAGAAGGCTTCGCTGTTACAGCACATACTCCTGTATGTCCGGTAGCTGCTATGGAATATCCAGAGAAGAAGTGGTATTCTGTACAGTGGCATCCAGAAGTTATGCATACACAGGAAGGCACAAAGATGCTGTCTAACTTTGTATACAATGTATGCGGCTGCAAGGGAGACTGGAAGATGGATGCTTTCGTGGAGAGTTCCATTGAGGCAATTCGCGAGAAGGTAGGTTCTGGACGCGTACTCTGTGCATTATCCGGTGGGGTCGATTCTTCTGTAGCGGCAGTTATGATGGCAAAGGCAGTTGGAAAACAGCTGACCTGCGTTTTCGTTGACCATGGTCTTTTAAGAAAGAACGAGGGAGACGAGGTAGAGGCAGTATTTGGACCAAATGGCCCGTATGATTTAAACTTTGTCCGCGTGAATGCTCAGGAGCGTTTCTATGCAAAGCTGGCAGGAGAGACTGATCCGGAGACAAAGAGAAAAATTATCGGCGAGGAGTTTATCCGCGTATTTGAAGAGGAAGCTAAGAAGATAGGAGCCGTTGACTTCTTAGTTCAGGGAACCATTTACCCAGATGTGATCGAGTCTGGACTTGGAAAGTCTGCTGTTATCAAGTCCCACCACAACGTAGGAGGACTTCCAGAGCATGTGGATTTCAAGGAGATCATTGAGCCGCTTCGCATGCTGTTCAAGGATGAGGTAAGAAAGGCAGGACTGGAGCTTGGCATTCCGGAGCATCTGGTATTCCGTCAGCCGTTCCCGGGACCAGGTCTTGGCGTAAGAATCATCGGTGATATCACACCGGAGAAGGTAAAGATTGTACAGGATGCAGATGCAATTTACCGTGAGGAGATTGATAAGGCAGGTATCGCCAAGAATCTCGGCCAGTATTTCGCTGCATTGACAAATATGAGATCCGTTGGATGTATGGGAGATGGCAGAACATATGACTATGCCATTGCTCTGCGTGCCGTACTCACCAGCGATTTCATGACTGCAGAAGCAGCAGAAATCCCGTGGGAGGTGCTGAGCAAAGTAACCAGCAGAATCGTCAACGAGGTTAAAGGCGTTAACCGCGTTATGTATGACTGTACAGGAAAGCCGCCGGCAACAATTGAGTTTGAATAGTTGGAGCAGAGCTTCAAAGCCTTTATTTTCAAGGGTTTTGAGGCTCTTTCCTTTTAGGATTGCATTTTGATTGCATTTTTTTATTCAACTGCTCTGTGATAGATTGCTGTATGCTGATTGCTGGTGTAATCGGCAACACTGGTTGTTGCTGGAGTATAAGTGAGAACGCCAGTTAATTTTTTGGCAACTTCCACGTTGGTGTTGGGATATAAATGTCCGTAGGTTCCCAACGTGGTCTGTATCTTTTCATGCCCTAGACGTTCTTTAATCAATAAAGGATTTTCTCCCATACTGATGAGCAGAGAAGCATGGGAATGTCTGAGTGCATGAATCTTGATACGGTGTACGCCTGCCAATCCAGCAAGTTTTTCTAATGCCCGTGGGAGGGTGTGCTTACTGGTGGGAATCCCATTATAGCTTAGTACAAGGTCACAGTCCTTTAAAACCTTTTGCTGTACTTCCTGCCATGCTTTTAATTCTTTGATGGTATCTGTGTCAATATAGATAGTGCGAATACTGGCTTGTGTCTTTGGTTCCACAAATTTGTATTCGTCCATTGTTTTATAGTACAGCGTTTTTGTGATACTTAAAAGTCCGGTTTCAAAGTTGATGTCCGACCATTGCAGGGCTGCGGCTTCTCCGATTCTCATTCCGGTCATAAACAGGAGCCAGTATGAAATGAAAAGGTAATGTTCGTAATAATCGCCCTTGTAGAGCAGGGAAATTACCTTTTGAAATTCATCCAGTGTCCAAAAATCCACTTTTGTTTTCTTGCTCTTGATGTTTCCTATCATTCGTGACGGATTTTTCTTTGCAAGACCGAGAACAACTGCTCTGTCAAAGGCAATGGAGAGCATACCCTGTACAATACGGATATAGTTTGGACTAAATTCTTTTGCAAGTTCAAGCTGCCAGTTCTGGACGTTAATGGGTTCTATCTCATCCACCGTCATTTTATAAAAGTATGAAAAATGTTTCTGGATGGTAGAACGGCGGTTCAGATAGGTGCTTTCCTTTACCTGCGTTTTATACCAAGGCAGGTAAGTTTCCTCAATGAACTGCTGAAAGGATAGTTGCTGTTTCTTTTCTGTCAATTCCTCTGTGGATGTAAGCATAAGCTTTGAATATGCTTCTCTGGCTTCCTTTTTTGTCTTGAATCCGCTTTTGTATTTCTGAATCTGTTTTCCGGTAATTGGATGAAAACCTAAGTTTGCTCTAAAATAATAAGTTCCGTTTTCTGCTTTCTTAATAGGGTCTTTTGCCATGATTTCACTCCTTACATAAATGTGCAAGAAGTACAATCAGTTTGATTTATCAGTAAAAGTA
>JAGZZT010000016.1 GCA_018377235.1 Clostridium sp. | reverse complement strand
GTAGAACCCAGCAGCTGTAATGCGGTAGCTATTTGTTCTTTTGTGTATTTCATCGTTAATCACGATGTGCAAGAGTCCAACTTTTTGTCCGCACCCCCTAATGTCTGGTGGAATTTACCTCTGCACTGGAATTTACTTTTTCAAGTCAGCATCATCCATTTACACAAATGGGCATTCTGAAATTTTCCATACGCCTTTACTATTTTTCCAAGATACCAAAATATATTTTTTATTTTTTATAGTAGCAAAAGAAGACTTATAAATCACGCTCTGTCCTTTTAGTTCTTTTAGATTTATTTCATGTTCTAGGTTTAAAACCCAACTTTGAAGAAAACATAATTTTCCAAAATGCAGTTTATATTTTCCCTGCCTAGATATTGTAGTCACTAAACAATCAAATCTTTTATTTGGTGCATATTTTTCATT
This sequence comes from Clostridium sp., assembly GCA_018377235.1. Lineage (GTDB taxonomy): Bacteria > Bacillota > Clostridia > Lachnospirales > Lachnospiraceae > Otoolea. Next base: position 77,491 of record JAGZZT010000016.1, on the reverse strand, counting down.
CCAATTTTCTTCTGATGCAATACCAATATGCCATATTTTTTCATCTCTAAAACCTTGTAGAACAATCTCCTCAGCATTATCCTGAAATTCTAGCGAATCCCCTGATAATATCATAGCTTTATTATTTTCTTCTTCTGTATCTATATACACTAAGTGCACTTGATTACTATAAATTATAGCTGGTGAAATATAATCTTTACCTAATGGTAAATTTAATCTTTTAGGACTCTCCCATTTACATCCATTGGAAGATTTAGAAATAAACAGACTACTATTTTTAGAGTTTATTTTTTCTGTCCTTCGATAAATCAATACCAAATATCTCTGATAAACAAATAGACATGGATCTGATAAATGCCATTCAAAGTTTTTTTCTTTTATCAGTGGATTAACACTAGGGATTAATTCCCATTGATTATTATTCCATATTGCAACACATGGATTTTCATATGTATCTATACCGAATGGATACGGTGTAAAGGCCATAAATATCTTTTCTTTATATTCAATAATATCTGGATGAACACTTTGTCCAGAGCCATCATATGTCTCAATTATAGTTTTCTTCCAAAAACTATGACCAAAAAAATAACCAAGCCCCCTTGGAAGCTCACATTTAATTAATTTATCCCATATTTTATAGAAACAACCTATTAATCCATATGTTTTAATATATCTAATAGTATACATAAGAATCCTTTAATTCAAAATAGTATCTGTATCAATGTTTTTAAATGAGCATGTATTTAAAAATCCAACCTCTTTTCCTCTAGGTGAAATAACCAAGGATGCTCTTTTATAAAACGGAATTTGACAAAAATTCAATTTTTTCCATATCCAAAAATCATTACTAGATACATTTACAAATGGTATCTCTATTAAACTTCCTTCTTGCTTTATAAAATTCATCATATTTCTTATTTTTCTTTTCTTATCTTCTTTATTTCCTTTGGCGAACCAATCATCTATTACTACACACTTCCTCCCTCGCAACATTTTTGTGTGATAGATAAGTAACCCAGCTAAGGACTCCTGTGATTTTAGTCTAATAACTTTAAATTTTTTTGAAGATTGATTTGTCTTCCATCTATAAAATTCATTACTTCTTAAAAAACCATTTTCTATTTCTGCATTAATACATTCTATTTCTTCAACATTAAAAACAATGTTTTCATTTACCTGGCAATACTCGTCTTCTTTTAAACGAATTCTAGAAAATATAAAATTCCATATCTCATCTAAAATTCTCCCTATTTTTTTTTCACTTCCAAGCAAAAAGCTTCCTGGATTTATTATTTTTATGAGAACTGTAAATTTAGCGATTTCCTTCCATCCCATTTTGATAAATCCCGGAAATGAATTCTCATTGGGTAATCCAAAAATAAATTCTGCCTCAGAATCGTTCTTTTCTCTTTCATTTATAAGTTTTGTAAAAATACCTTTTCCTCTAAATTCTGGCAAAACTGCTGTATCACAGCTTTGCAATAAAAAATGTATATTTCCATTTTCTTTGAAATAGGTACCCATAAAGGCATTCATACCAGCAACCACTCCATTTTCTCCGTAAAATTGTATAGGCTCTTTTACTTTAAATGGATTTGAAAAATGCTTATATAACATTTGTTCCCGATCAATAGTTCCTTCATATACAGTATTAAATATCTCAACTGCATAATCAATCTTTTTTTCTAAACTATCCATAATTTTTCCTCATCATTAATGCCTTAACAATTACATTTCTATATAAAAGACATAAAAGTAACAATACCACAAAAGCAATAAAAATTATATTCTTATCTGCAAATGAAGCATATACAGCAAACACATACATAAACATAAATGCTACTAAAAATTTTTTTATACCATAATTAATCTTCAAGCATTTATATGAAAAAAATGTTCTGCCTCCCCAATGAATAAAATACGCTAATCCTGTTGCCATTGCAGCTCCCTTAGCTCCAAAAAATGGAATTAATAGCACATTCAAAATAATATTACTTGTTGCAGAAATTATTGAAATCCATATATGATATATCGTTTTCTTCTTGAAATTTATTCCAAGCACTGTTGTTTCTGATATTGTATACATAATAGGCATAAAAACTAGAGAAGGAAATACATAGGCTGCATTTTGATAACTGTCTCCCAGCAAAACTCCTAGTATCTCTTTAGAACTAATTAAAATAATTGCTAACACAAACATTAAAAAAGATATAATCTGATTTACTGTTGTAAAAAAACAAGTATCATCTGGTTCTTTAATAAAATGTTCATAAGCTACAGGAATCCAAAATGTAGCAAAAGCAGATTGCACAGCATTCAATATGATAATCAATTCTGCTGCGCTAGAATAAATCCCTAACTCTGAAAATCCTGCAAATGCTTTTATCATAATTTTATCTGTTGCTTGAAATACCCATGCAATAATGGATGAAAAGAAAATAGGAAAGCCAAATATTAGTAATTCTCTAATATTATGTTTTAACTTTACTTGCTTAGAATTTTTTGAAAACCAAATTTTCCTTTCTAACAAAAAACCCATTAAACTTACTATTCCATATGATAAAATCACCGCTGATATTAGCCCAAATACCCCTGCGCAAGATCCAACAATAGAAAAAATTAAATATCCCGCTTTTTGTAATGTGTGCAAAAAATTATACATATTTAACCTTTGCTGAATCCTAAGCTGCAATAATACAATATTATAAAGAATATTAAAAAGAACAAACACGCTTAACACTATTGCTGGTACATATGAGTCTATTCCAAAAAGGCTCTTTGCTATTTGCGTCTTTAACATAAAAAAAACAACACTAATTGCAAGTGTATTAAGCACACAAAAGACCATAAAAATCTTAGATAATTTTACTCTTCCCGTTTCATTCTCTTCATAATAGTATCGAATAAAAGCCTGATCAATTCCCATCATGCACAATAACACACACAGATTTCCCACAGTATTAAATAGCGAATATTTTCCCAATTCTTCTGGAGAAACTAGATGTGTAATAATTGGCGTTGTAATAAAACCTATTAAAAGTATAATCACATTGCCCAAAGCAAATTGCATAAATTTTTTTATTAATTCCAATTATTCACTTCTCCTACATTTATTATTTCCATAATAATATATTGAAATAATACAGCCATACAGCATCCATATCCAGCCATACGAATTTATACTACTAGATGATATACATGCAATAGCAAATACAATAAGAAGAGTAAAGATTAATCCATGTATTCTTCGCATTCTTTTATCATCGCTTATCATCATTCTTTTATACTCATACATTAAACATTTTACATATGCATATAAATACACAAAAAAAATGAATACTCCAAAAGCAACTAGAACTTCTATCCACCAGTTATGTAAATTGCTCATACCAGCCGTTGGAAGCATAGTAGTTTCTAACATCAATACCTCTATATTTCCACTTCCAACCCCTAGTCCATAACTGTTTAGTAAAAGTGTAAAGCCATTTTTTATTAGATTTATTCTCATTCCTATTGAGTTCAATTCTGTTACTTGATAGGAATTCAAAACATAGCATACAACAAATAAAACAACTATACTAACTGAAAATCCAAAGAAAAATAAAACATAATATGTTTTTCTCGTGTAACGCAAATTTAAAAAAAGATAAATTAACATTCCTAATGCCAGCGCTAACCAACATGCCCTAGAATGTGATGCATATATCAAAACAGTCGATGAAGCAATCAAAAAAGCATTCATTGTTTTTATTATCTTTGTTTTTATTATGTTATTTAGAATAAGAACCAAAAAAATAGCTATTACTAAAAAAATAGCCATATCATTTGTATTACCAAACATTGATACAGGATAATGCGCCAATTGATATGATTCTTCTATTTCTTGTGAATTCAAAAAGAAATATTTACCTGTCAAAATTTCTATCCATCCAATTAGATTATGGAGCAAAAGGGAAGTATTAGTAATACACAAAAAATAGTAATAATGTTTTTTTTCAGTAAAACAAAATGCTACTAAGATAGATAAAGCTAATCCAACAATAAAAAAGTAATTATATTTTATCCATGACTTGAAACTAATTGCTCTATACACACTTATAAAATCAATCAAAAGCCATATAATTAAAAAAGTAATTATTTTTTTATGTTTCAATTTTGTTATTAAACTTTTTTCTGCCAAGAAACGAATCCCTAAAAATGGCAGAAAGGCAATAGCCGTCATGCCAAAAAGATTTATGTTGGCTCCATAAATTGATATTTTACACAGGGCAGGAAACAATGAAAGTGTATACAATATAAACAATCCTATTGTCATTTTATCTCCTGTTCTACTCTTTCATAAATTTCATTCATTCTGTCTACATTTTTACTCCAACAATAAAGAGTTTCAACTCTTTTCCTTCCTTCTATACCCATTTCTATTCTTGCATCAAAATTATCATATAAATATTCCATCTTTTCGCTCATTTCTTTTATGGATTCTTGCGGAACTAATATCCCTGTTTTATCGTTTAATATGATCTCTTTTGAGCCATCTGTTTCTGTTGCTATAACTGGAATTCCTGCAGCCATTGCCTCTATAGTTGACACTCCAAAGCTTTCCTTTCTACTTCCTGAACAAAATACATCTACTTGTGATAAAACATTTGGCAGGTTTTCATTTTTTATATATCCTTTCCATTTTATACTAGAATCACATTTGTACTGTTTTCCAAGTTCTTGTAAATTTTCTTTCTCACTCCCTTTTCCATATATATGCAATTCAATATTTTTATCATAAATATTTTTTCTTTTTAAAAAGGCGTCAAATGCTTTTATTATAATATCTATTCCATAAATATTTTCCAGCGATTTTATAACGCAGAAAATAAATTTATCATCTTTTCTCTTTTCTCTACAACATTTAAATTTTTTAACATCTACTCCAAATGGTACAACATCAATCTCTATTTTTTTATCTAAAATATTTAAAACTTGTATTTTCATTGCTTCACTTGTTGATACTATATGTTTTGCATACAACAAATTTTTTTTGATTATGTACATATTAATTCTATTTCTATATGGAAAATCATACACATCACTTCCCCAAACAGATAAAATAATATTAGGGAGATGAGCAATTCTTGCTAAGGTACCATATCCACTTGCATAATGTACATTTACAATATCCGGGTTTAGTTGTCTGGCGAATTTTTTCAAAGCATTTCCATTTAAATAATATCCCTTTCCACCAGAGATAGGGAGATAATTAATTTTTACTTTCAAATCTATCTCATCATCTATCATTTTGTGATTCGGAAGTGATACCAAATAAACTTCATCTTTTTGAGCTAAAGCATTAACCCACCGCACTGTATGAATACTGCTAGCAGGTGCTAAAAACAAAATTTTCATCTCATTCTCCCTACTATGTTAAAAACTATTAAATTTTAAAACTCTCCTGCCATATCAAGACTGCTAAATTCACTCAGCGGAAGTGTAACAGGGATTCCCTCTTTTTGGCTTTTATAAATAGCTAACACGAGTTCTAACGCATCTCTTCCTGCATATGCGTCTACATAAGGTTTTTTGCCATTCTGTATTGAATTGATCATATCTGCAAACAGACTTGTGTGACCATTTCCATATACATTGTTGGTCTCCTCTTCCAATCCTTTATTTTTCATATCTGCTTCCGTTTCATCGGCAAAGTCCCACACATCTATGTTGTTAGTGGAAGTTCCTCCGATTTTTACAGTTCCTTTTTCTCCAAAAATGTAAAGAGTTTCCTCCAAGTTTTTGGGATATACATTGGTGGTTCCTTCAATCGTAGCAATGGCTCCATTCTTAAATTTCACCACTGCCATTCCTACATCCTCCGCTTCCAGATAATCGTGGAACTGCTGGCGGGTCTGACCATAAACTTCTTCGACTTCTCCTCCAAATGTCCAGCGCAACAAGTCAATTCCATGAATGCACTGGTTCATCAATGCGCCACCATCCTGAGCCCAGGTTCCTCTCCAGGGCGCCTGTGTATAATAATTCTGATTCCGATTCCATCGCACATGGATGGAACCATGGGACAGTTTTCCAAATCTTCCCGCCTCCAAAGCCTGACGCATTTCCTGTACCGCAATATTAAATCGGTTCTGGTGGCAGGCACTGACCTTGACGTTCCTTTCCTCTGATAAACGGATAATCTCATTAGCATCTGCCATACTCATAGCCATTGGTTTTTCAATAATCACATGAACTCCATGCTTAATACAAAAAATGGCAATTTCTGCATGAATTCCGCTTTCTGTTGCAATGCTTACCAGCTCCGGCTGAACTTCTGCAATCATGGCTTTATAGTCTGTATAGTGTTTTATAGAGTCATCTGCCCATAAACCATGCCTTTCCAGAAGCTTTTTTATATGATCTGGCTGTATATCACATACTGCTGCAATTTCTAATTGATTATTTAATGCTGCCTTTATATGATTGGTCGCAATGCGTCCACATCCAATTAATGCGTATTTCATATTCTCCCCTTTTACAGTGTAATTTGTATATTTTTTAACGTTTTAATAATATAATCCTGTTCCTCTTCATAAAGCTCTGGAAATACTGGAATAGCAAAAGTCGTTCTGCTTAGTTCCTCAGTCACCGGAAGACTTCCCTCCTTATATCCTAATTCTGCAAATGCTCCCTGCAAGTGTAACGGTATAGGATAGTATGTTCCGCACTGTATACCAGATTTTTTCAATTTCGCTATAATTTCTGATGCATCTTTATGCTTCAATACATATACATAATAAGAATGCATTGAATGTTCTGGCTCAAATGGAATTTGATAATCTGTTTCAGACAAATCATTATTATATCTGATGGCATTTTTCCTTCTTCCAGCTATAAACTCATCTAAATAAACTAATTTTTTTCTTAAAATAGCTGCCTGAATAGCATCCAGCCTTGAATTATAGCCAATTAAATAATTATAATATTTAGACTCTCCGATTGGCATGGAACTGGGAATTTTTCTGCCTTTTCGTTCGTATTCAGCCTTTAAAGTAACCAATCCATCTTTTCCTGAGCCATGGAGTTTAAAGGAGCGGCATGCACGTGCAATATTTTCATCATCTGTTAGGATCATTCCTCCATCACCATCACATCCCAAATTTTTAGTTGGAAAAAAAGAAAAGCAGGATACATCTCCTAGTGTATTTTTCCTGCTTCCTTTATATTGCGTTCCCGCAGACTGTGCACAATCGGCAATTAAATACAAATTATGTCTCTGACAAATTTCTCTAATACGATCCATTTCACAACTTTGTCCATACATGTGCACTGGCAAAACTGCTTTTGTTTTATCAGAAATTGCAGCTTCTATCATCTCTGGATCCATACAGTATGTATCTTTGCAGACATCAATAAAAACTGGTGTTGCCCCAACTGCTGCAATGCTTTCTGCTGTTGCAAAAAAAGTCCAAGATACAGTAATTACTTCATCTCCCTCTCCTATTCCCAATGCCCGTAAAGCAATTACTAAAGCATCTGTACCATTTCCACAGGAGATACCATATTTTGCCCCTTCATATAATGCAAATTCTTCTTCAAAAGCCTTGACCTCTTCTCCGCCAATATAGCCACCACTTCTCAAAACTCTGAGTGCTGCCTCTTCATATTCCGTATGGTGTTCCTCATGCTGACGCTGCACATTCATTAATTGAACTTCCATTATTCTTCCTCCACTTCAATCGGATAAATATTTCCTTCATCATCAGCTCTATACCATGACTTACATTCTTTACAGTATAAATTTTTATCTAATTTACAGCCACATTTACAAACATGAGCGTAAAAACGTGCTGGATTTCCGATTACCATAGTGTAATCAGGAATTGTCTTTGTTACAACAGAGCCTGCTCCTACAAAAGCATATGCACCAATATCATTACCACAAACAATCGTTGCATTCGCCCCAATTGTTGCCCCTTTATGGATTACTGTTTTTTTAAACTCGGATTTTCTTTCTATAAAACTTCGTGGATTTCCAACATTAGTAAATACACAGTTTGGACCTAAGAAAACATTGTCTTCGCAAATTACGCCTGTATAAATTGCAACATTATTTTTTATTTTTACATGGTTGCCTATTTTTACTCCTGTTTCTATAAATGCATTTTCTCCTATATTGCAATGTTCTCCTATTTTTACTCCATTCATAATATGGCACCAATGCCATATACGTGTTCCATCTCCTATCATAGAACCTTCATCTACAATTGCTGTCGGATGGATGAAATATTTTATCTTTTCCATATTAATTACCTATATATTGATTAACTCATCGCAATAATTTTTGTAAACCATATCTGCGTCAAATGACTTTTCAAACAAACTATGAGCATTCTCTTTCATCTGCTTAAATACCTTCTCCTGGCTCTCCAATTGTTCTATTTTTTGAATTAACTCCTTGCAAGAATTAAAATAAAAGCCACAATTACTTTCTTCTAATAATTTTTTCGAGGCTCCTTGAAGAGTTGTAAAAACTGGAATTCCATAATAAAGATATTCTCCCAATTTATTTGGAAGTGCGTTAATAAAGTCAGGTGTATTGGAATACGGAAGCAAACCTGCGCTTGCCAGTTTTCCCAACACATATAATTCCGTGTCGTTTCTATAACCTGGAAGAACTACATTATCTAATTCCTTTGTTTCATTTAAAGCGAATTCATAATCTGGTCCTTTTCCACATAAGACAAATTTAACATTTTTATTATTAATCTGTTTCGCAGCATCTATAACAAGACGTAATTGTGCATTTCGAAAATGTATAGAACCTATATAGATTACAACAAATTGTCCTTTTGTTATTCCTAACTCATTCCACATAGCTTCTGCTAGTTGAATTTCAGATTCTTTATATGCTCTTTTTTGGTAAGCCAGAACTAATACATGATCTATTTCTTTCCTACTTCTTCCCCACTTATTTGATAGCGACACTGCATCTTCTGTTACTCCAATTATCTGTGTAGCATATTTCATTGCATACCGCGTTTTTTTGCCATATAATAAGTGTATTCCGCATAGTGCAGCCTTTTCCATCAAACCTTGAAATGGCTGTATAAAAATATCTGGCCACAGGTCTCTAATGTCAAGCACTACTGGTATATTATACTTCCTTCCATATTTTACACATTCATATCCTAATTCTATTAAAGGCCAAGAACAATGAATTACATCTGGCTTTTCTTCTTTTTCTATTGCTTTTCTAAATTCTCTCGCAATATTTTTACAATATTGAATTCTGTCAAAAGAAACATGTTTTTCATAAGCCTTTTTTGCATGTAATAAATGCAACCTTAAATTAGCATTTAAATCTATCTTTTCTTCTTTATTGGAATAAAATCTTTCCTCATAGTGAAGCCAAGTAGATGACCACCATGTCACTTTATTTCCTAATTCTGCGGCATACTGAGCTAGTTTTCCTGCTCGCATCAATCTCCCCTTTCCAGTCAGCTCCGGAATTGGTTCACTATCACTCACAAACCATATTTTTTTCATAAATTTAATCCCGTCTATATAAATCTCTTGTATAAACCTTATTTTTTACATCGTCTAAACTATCATCATATCTATTTGCAATAATCGCATCACTTTCCTTCTTAAATTTTTCTAAATCATTAACTACAAGACTTCCAAAAAAAGTAGTTCCACCTTCCAGTGTAGGTTCATACACTATCACTTCTGCTCCTTTTGCCTTAATTCGTTTCATAACACCTTGAATCGAACTTTGACGAAAATTATCAGAATTGCTCTTCATCGTTAAACGATACACACCGATTACTACTCTTTTTTCTTTCCCAGCATCAAAATCAAAATCTTCATCGTAGCCATAATACCCCGCTTTAATAAGAACCCTGTCTGCAATGAACTCTTTTCTGGTACGATTACTCTCTACAATTGCCTCAATTAATTTTTCTGGGACATTTTGAAAATTTGCCAGCAACTGCTTTGTATCTTTTGGCAAGCAATATCCTCCATATCCAAATGAAGGATTATTATAATGAGATCCTATACGTGGATCTAGACATACACCATTGATAATATCTTGTGTATTCAATCCTTTCATTTCTGCATATGTGTCTAATTCATTAAAATACGATACACGAAGCGCTAAATATGTATTTGCAAATAGCTTTACTGCTTCTGCCTCCGTGAATCCCATAAATAATGTTTCTATATCTTGTTTAACCGCTCCCTCTTGAAGAAGGTGCGCAAATATTTCGGCTTCTTTTCGACAGCTATTGTCACATCCTACAATAATTCTAGATGGGTAAAGGTTATCATACAAAGCCTTCGATTCCCTCAAAAATTCAGGGCTAAACATGATTCTATCTGTTTTATATTTTTGTCGTATGCTTTTAGTATATCCTACCGGAATTGTTGATTTTATTACCATCGTTGCTTTAGGATTACTCTGCATCACAAGCTCAATAACTTCTTCTACTGCCGAAGTATCAAAAAAATTTTTTCTGCTATCATAATTTGTAGGAGCTGCAATAATAACAAATTCTGCTTCTTTATATGCAGATACACCATCTAAAGTCGCTGTCAAATCCAACCGTTTCTCTTTTAAGTATTTTTCTATATACGTATCCTGAATTGGACTTTTCTTCTGATTAATCAGTTGTACTTTCTCTGGAAGAATATCAACTGCTGTTACATGGTTATTCTGGGCAAGTAAAGTAGCAATCGATAGGCCAACATATCCTGTTCCTGCAACTGCTATTTTTCTATTCATGTTATCTCCTTTTCTTTATTGTTCTTTGACTTTTATTTTGTTACGGCCCTCACCGTCCGAATCATTGTCTTCATATTCCCTGCCATTGAAAACTCTTTCAGTTCCTTCAGGTTTATTTCCATCTTCTCCCCCAGCACATCCTCTACATACACCTCGTCTGCACTTCTGCCTGCTTCTGTGCCGGCTGCAATTATTTCATCCTCGTCCTTAAACCTGACGCTGGCCTCTGAAGTGACGCCTGCTGGCAGAAGAAGGGTGGCATACATTTCATCGCTGTACTGCTTCACATATTTCACTACCTCCGGACGGGTTCCCACAAAGCTCATTTCTCCCTTCCAGATATTAATAAGCTGGGGAAGCTCATCCAGACGGCAGCCCCTCAGCTTTTTCCCCATATGCGTGATTCTGGCGTCTCCCTGAGTTGTCACCAGACTTCCTTTCTTATCTGCATCCTGTACCATGGTGCGGAATTTATAAATACGGAATTTTCTTCCATACTGAGTCACCCGCTCCTGACGGTAAAAAACAGGCCCTTCTGAATCCATCCGGATCAGAACGGCCAGCACGGCCAGCACAGGAGAAAGCGCTGCCAGCATCAGGGAAGATACTGTAAAGTCGAATATACGTTTTAGAAACAGCTGTCCTCTTTTACGGTTTAGGCTGTCATAGTAAGACCTTACTGCTTCTGTTCTCATAAAATCCGGCAGCTCCTCCCATTTCCGCCACAGAACATGTTTTTTTCCGTTCTTCTGCCTTTTCTTTTTATCGCTCTGCCTGCTCATTTTCCCCTGTTTCCTTTTCTATGTATTTTTTCGCTGTCATTTTAACTGTCCATAAGCAGAAGCTCCCGTACTGTATGAATTACATAGTCTATCTGCTCGTCGGTCAGACTGGTATGCAGCGGCAGAGTGATTTCATTTTCATACATATGGTAGGCATTGGGATAATTCTTAATATCAAATCCCAGCTTTTTATAAGCCGTGTGCATAGGCAGCGGTTTATAATGGACATTGGAGGCGATTCCTCTCTCTGCCAGCTTTTCAATCAGCCGGTTCCGCTCCTCCACGCCTTTTCCTGTCAGCCTCATCAAATACAAGTGACGGCTGGAATGGCAGTCTCCCTCATCATGTTTCAGAGTTTCCACTGGAAGATCTGCAAAGCCTTCTTCATACCGGGCAATGATATCTTTTCTCCGTTCTAAAAGCCCCGGATACCGTCTCATCTGTACTAGGCCAATGGCCGCCATAATATCCGTCATGTTGCACTTATAATAGGGACCTATAATGTCATATTCCCAGGCTCCCAGCTTTGTCTTAGCTAATGCATCCTTATTCTGTCCGTGCAGAGAAAGAAGCTGGTACTGATTATAAATCCAGCTGCTGTCAACGCCGGGAATTTCTTTCCAGACCACAGCTCCGCCCTCTGCTGTAGTAAGGTTTTTAACTGCATGAAACGAAAAGCTGGTAAAATCAGCAAATTGTCCACACATTTTTTCGCCCTTCGATGCTCCGAGAGCATGGGCGGCATCGGCAATGACAGCAATCCTTCCTATTGCTTTCTGGATGTCTGTATTTCCGTGAAACAAAGCCTTCTTCTTTTCTGCAATCTCAAAAATCCTGTTATAATCGCAGATCACCCCTGCCAGATCCACTGGAATAATGGCTTTTGTCTTCTCTGTCACAGCCTCTTCCAGCTTTTCATAATCCATCTCATAAGAACCGGGCGCTGTGTCGATCAGTTTCAGTGTTGCCCCCACATGGCATACCACGCTGGCGCTGGCAGTATAAGTATAGGCGCTTGTAATAACCTCGTCTCCCTCTCCTATTCCAAGCAGACGAAGCGTCAGCTCCATACAGGCGGTAGCAGAATTCAGGCAGACTGCTTTCTCGGTTCCCACATAAGATGCAATCTGACGTTCAAATTCCTTAGTTCTGGGACCGGTGGTAATCCACCCTGATTTTAATGCTTCTGCTGCCTCATTAATTTCCTCCTGGGTAATATCAGGCGGTGAAAATGGCACCTTCATCTTCTATTCCTCCTCTGCTTTCTCCACACAAAAAAGAGCCTCATCTCTGAAGCTCTTCTCTCCTCGGCCTGATTCCAAACACAGCGGTCTGTTTTCTGCCCGCTATGGTCAGCTCTGTCACTGCAAACCGTTTTCTCAGGTTCAGTCTTACAATTTTGTCTAAAAAAAATCGGAGAGGCCCGTCTGCTTTCCGGATCTCCCCTTTTTCATCTAAATACAGGTCGGTCAGCTCTGCGACCATATCTCTGCCCTCTCTATGACAGATTTTCTTTAAAAACTCCTCCTCCTCTGTTTCCAGAGGAATAAAGCTTCCGTCATTATCGCCCAGCAGCCTTGTATACTCCGGTATCTTCTTCAGCTCATAAAAAAGCTGTTCCGGCTCCTTTGTTTCTAAAAATAAATAGGAGGGAAAGAGTATTTCCTTCACCGTTACCCATTCCCCTCCCAGGCGTTTGATAAACCTTCTCTTTACAGTAAAACAGGCTTCGCACAACGCTGGGGAGAGATAGGCGCTCACAGCTCTGGCCAGCTCCTCTTCCTTCCCTGTGATTGTCTGAATCACATACCACATGTCTGTTCTCCTGTTTTTGGGTATAGCTTCGCCATATCCGCAATAAAAATAATTTTTTACTCCGAATGCTTCTCTCATTTATAACCTCGTTTCCGCCTTACATATGCCCCATTAGCTTTACGAAGGTTTCACGATTTTCTCCATTTGGCATCTTTCAGATTCAAACCTGATTCTTCCTATTATATATATCATGCAAACAGGCAGTAAGAACTATTTTCAGGTTTTTGAAAGATTCCTTTATATTCCTGTCGATTATAACACTATTTGAAAATACGGTCAATATCTCTAAAAAGGATCCTGTGGCAGGAAATGGGAACGCAGCGCTTTTCTCTGTTTTTTCTTCTGTTTATGAAATTTGTCTAAATCCATCCTCATATCCTTGATTTTCTCTCCATAAATGATAAAATAGTTTCTACATACTTCAAAGGAGGACTCTATGAAAGCCAAAAATATTTCATCTATGGTATTCCGGATTCTGGTGTCGGCAGCTCTGATGTTTCTGCTGTTCTACTCCATGCTTCCGGCTGTGAATTTGAAAGATAAGAATTTCCTTGTCTTTCTGATTCTCTGCATTCTCATTTTTCTTGTTGTTAATTTTCTGTCCTACACCAAGGATTTTCTTCAGACTCTGGGATCCGGGCGGGGCGTCCAGATGGTAAAGGATGAGGAAACGGGACAGTTCGTTTTTCGCAGAAACAGCAGCCAGAAAAGCAGCGTCAGCCTTGGCAGACCTTTAAAATATGGTTTTATTGCCATTGGTCTGATTATTATTCTCATGACTGTCGCTTCTCTTCTGGGACTGCAGTTCTTCAATGCTACCCGCTACCGTGATCTGATTACGATTGAGGAGGGAGACTTCGCCCAGGATGTATCCGAGCTTAAAATGTCTCAGATTCCTGTAGTTGACAAGGATACTGCCTCCCGTCTCGGCAGCCGTAAGCTGGGTGAGATGACGGAGCTGGTTTCCCAGTTTGAGATTCAGGACGATTACACCCAGATCAACTACAAAGGTTCTCCGTACCGGGTAACTCCGCTCCGCTATGCAGATCCGGTCAAGTGGCTCTTTAACCATCAGGAAGGACTTCCTGCTTATCTGACTGTAGATATGGTGACTCAGGAGACAAATCTGGTATGGCTGGAAAATGGAATGAAATATTCCCCCAGCGAGTATTTTTTCCGCAATATTTACCGCTATGCCCGTTTCAAATATCCAACAAAAATATTTGAAACAGTCTCCTTCGAGATTGACGACAGCGGAACCCCCTACTGGATTGCTCCGACTATTACCTATCGGATTGGCTGGTGGGATGGAAAGGACATTGATGGAGCCATCTTGATCAATGCTGTCACCGGCGAAAGTAAATGGTATGCCAAAGAGGATGTTCCTCAGTGGGTCGATCAGCTCTACTATGCGGAACTGCTGATTAGCCAGCTGGATGACAATGGTAAATTCCAGCACGGATATATTAACTCTGTCTTCGGTCAGAAGGATGTGCGCCGTACCACCTACGGCTACAATTATATGGCTATCAACGATGATGTCTATCTGTACACAGGCATGAGTTCCGTGACTGCCGATGAGTCCAACATCGGTTTTGTTCTGGTCAACTGCCGCACCAAGGAAACGAAATTTTATACAGTTCCAGGAGCGACAGAAACCTCTGCCATGGCTTCTGCCCAGGGACAGGTACAGCATCTGAATTATACGGCCACTTTCCCTCTGCTGTTAAACATCTCTAATCGTCCTACCTATTTCCTCTCTCTGAAGGATAATGCCGGACTTGTTAAAATGTATGCTTTTGTCGATGTAGAACAGTACCAGATTGTAGGAACCGGACAGACCATTGACGAAGCGAAGAGCAATTACAGAAAGGCATTAAACCTGGAGGTTGCTTCCCTTGCCAGCGCGGTTGTGTCTGGAAATACCTGCTATTACTTTACTCTTGAGGGAGATTCCCAGGTATATACCGCCTTTGTAGACGTGCATGAGAAGCTTCCTTTCATGCAGCCTGGTGCAGAACTGTCCTTCTCCTATTCTGAGGACGGCGCTGTGCGGCGTGTGACAGAAGTTCACGAGCTTGTTCTTCCTGACAGCGGAGTAATTTCCAGTCAGACTGAAACTCCTGAAGCAGCTTCCAGCCAGCCTGAGACTTCAGCAGAAGTCCCCCAGGCTGATGCTAAGGCAGAACTTCAGCAGGCAGAAAGCGTGAATGAAACCTTCCCTGCTGGAGAGGCGCAAATTTCTGAGGCTGAGCAGGCAGAAGCCGATCAGTAAGGGGGGAGTTTTCCTATGAAATCAGAAGATATCATTATGAAAACTGGAATCGTACATATCCTGGACTCATCTGTAGGAGTGCCGGTTCTCTCCGACTGCCCTATCGATCTGTCCGGAGATCTGTCCGATTTTTTGAAAGCCCATATTGAAAAATTTACGGAGAGTGACGATGTGAAGCTCTGCCGCTTTGGAAACGACTCTCCTGTCAAGCAGCTTCTGGAACAGTGCACTCCGGAAACCTTTGTGGAGACCAGCAAGCAGCTGGCTGAGCTTCTCTATGACATTATGAACGCCAATATTGATATTCCTCCAGCTGATATTGCAGTAGTTGTTTTTTCAGCTGAGGGAAACGATTATCTGGCTCTCTTAAAGATGAATTACAAGACCTCTTACACCCATCTGACGCGGGAACAGGAGGGAAAAAACGCTAACTGCATTATTATGCAGAAGGCTCTTCTCCCAGGCCAGGGGCAAAAGCTCTCCGAAGCCTTTGCCGTGAATCTGGGAACGGGAGAACTGCTGGTGACGGAAAAAAAATACGAGGTAAACGGTGAAAAACGCCTGTATTTTTCCGAGCTGTATCTGGAATGCCACGCCCCTCTGTCTCAGAAGTCAAAATTAGATATTGTCACAAGAGCGGTGGAGCAGGTCAACCGGAAATATTACGGAGACGATGATGCTGAACGCAGGATGGAAATAAAAAATGTAATCTATAAGGAGCTGGAGGAAGAAGGCGCCATCAAGGTGGAAGTCCTCCGGGAAAAGGTATTTCCTGACAGTCCTGAGATGCAGACTGCTTTCGATGAAAAAATGGAGAAATACAACCTGTCCTACGAGACGGTTCAGCCTAAAAATGAGCAGACAGTAAAAAAATTCCAGCGGCAGCATCTGACTACTGATACAGGAATTGAGATCACGATTCCCATGGAGGAATATCAGAATCCAGACCGGGTAGAATTTATCACAAATCCAGACGGGACTGTCTCAGTTCTCATTAAAAACATCGGTCATCTGATGTCAAAGTAGGAAAAACGCCTGACAGAGTTTTTCCTTCTGAATTCACTATATGCAGAAAGAGAAGTGGAAGGTTTCACTCCGGCAGTTTTATGCCGAAGCGAAGCCTTCCGCCTCTCTTTTTATCTTTCTGTTATGTTCTATCTGCTCTTACGCTATATCATCGCTCTGTAGCCAGCCTTCCACTTTGACAAAAGTTCTCCCTCTGCCTGTCTGCGGGCTGTTTTTTCCTGATTAAACAGTTCCTCTGCCCGTCTTACGCTCTCAGAATGTCTGGCTTTGCTCACCGCCTCGTCAAACTCTTCTTTCCACTGCTCTTTCCTGTTTTCCAGCAGCCCTGTACCGAATCTGGCCTTTACAGACAGTTTTGGATTCAAAAGGGTCAGATGATACATCTTCTTTACAGTATCAGGATCTTTTCTGTAGCTCCATGACATCTCATAGGCCTGCATCGCCTTATCGAACCAGAACAGACCCGCATAGCAAGCCCCCATATTGTTCCAGACCTTTCCCAGAAATTCATCGTCAGCAGCCTTGTTTCTCTGGCAGTCCAGCAGCCTTTCGTACCCCCGCAGCGCCGTGCCATACTGGCGCAGAGTGTAATAATAATCTGCCGTTGCCTTGGCAAACTCCAGGGAACCCATATTCCGATAGGCGCTGATCTTCTGCCTGAACGCTGTGATTTCCTTAGAACTATAGAAATGACACTCCTCAAGGAACATGAAAATCAGATCGTCCTCATCTGTGCCTGTTCTCAGGCCATTTTCCAGCTTCGCCGCCAGAACTGTCATCCTGAGTTCCTTCTCAATAAACTCTGTCAGCCTGTCGTCCAGAAAATGATCCATGGCCAGCAGAGGGTAATTATAAATCACATAGCAAAGTTCCTGGGAAGACCAGATATGGACGCCCAAAGCTTCAATATAAAAGGGATGCTTTACTTCCTCCTGTCTGCATAGTATTAAACTCATAATACCACCTCTTGTCTCACCATGGCTTTCGTAGCAGGAAACAGCTCGCCAAAGCCTTTATCCTTTACCATAATAATCATCGTACTCTCGTCTGAAAATCCGATGGTCACCTGAATCCGGTTTGTCTTGTTTTCTCTGAGGGGAAAATCCTGAAGCGGCACAGGTACAACCCTCTTTTTTCTCTGATCCAGAGATGAAATAACAAACTCCAGATGGTCTTCTCCATCAGCAATCAATTCCACTGTACTCCTGGCTTCATACCAGTTGTCCCCCGCAGCTGCCAGAACAAGGTTCATATTCTTTCCTTTGCTCAGGACACGCAGGGAAATCGTATGCTGAAGTCTTCCCTCACAGATACAGATAAACGGATATTCGCTTTTTTCCTTTTCATAATCTGCTCCCCGGTAAGCGGCTCCCTTTGAAAACAGGCCATACTCGGCAAACACTCTTCTCTTGGAGCAGATTTTCCTCATAAAGCTGCCTGCCCAGTCTGTGGTTGCAAAGCCGTCTCCTGTAAGGATCACAGCTGAAAACAGGCGCTTATCTAAAATTCTGTCTGCGCAGGCTGCCAGAAACTGATCCTCGGAGGCGGCTCCCTCTGGTCTCTTTAAATACTCCAGTGTGATTTCCTCCTGAAGCTCCTCTCTGTCGGCAGTAACAATCATTCCTCTGGAGCCCCTCTGGGTTTTCAGCTCATAATATCCGGCACAGCCCTCAGACAGCTCAAACATTCCCACCTGGTTGCTCCACACATCTCTCTTCTGGCTCATAACGTAGTAGACAAAGCTCTCTGTATGGCTGATAATATGGACCCGGCTTCTGTCAATTCCCAGATAATCGGCGCAGTAGAGAAGACTGTCCATCAGCCTGACCTCCGGCTTTCGCAGAGCAATGACCAGGCGGCTTACGCTCTCCTGCTCAGCGGCTTTTTTCGGAATCTCTAAAACTTTTTTTAAAAACTGCTTCAGCAGATTGAGCCCTGTATCACCATTTTCTCTGTCGTTTTCCTTCTCATCTCTGTGAACTCTGGAAAGGAGGCTGTCCCAATACGGGTCTCCCGCCATGGCGCGGACAGAAGCCTCCTCTCCCACATACCATTCCCCTGACTGTCTATTTTTACAGACTGCTGTTTTTATCGTCCATGTCCGTTCCGGCTCTAAAGCCGTTATGGATGTGCAGGTATCGCACAGATCGACTCCCAGTACAAGTCCGTCCATTTCTCAGCAATCCCCTTTCTTCTCTTCCTTTATCGTATCCAGTTCCCACATCTGCCTCTCCCTGTCTGTTCAGGCTTTTTCTGCTACAGAAGTCCAAATAGAGCAGAGGCGGCGGCATCTGCTGTCAGATATTCCTCCATCTGGCTTCTAAGGGTGTTTTCATTCTGCATATCAAAACTCAGACTCATCTGATTGAGAAGCGCAAATCGAGTTCCCTCCCGCTTCACAGGGGGCTCTCTGCGCTCCAGGCTTCCTGACACTGCCGGAGTCTCATCTCCCCTTTTCCTGTAAATCTGATATTCCAGAACTTCTCCTTCAAAAACCACCTTCTCACGGACAAATATGCCCTTGTAGACCTCTTTCATCTCCTCACAGACAAACTCCTGCTCTTCTGGAAGCACACGCGTCATCAGTACAGGATCTGAATCCTTCTCTCCGTGGAATTCAATCATTTCTTTATCGAGAAGTCTCTCAGGCACAGAGGCAAACCTGGACAAATTCTTGAAATAGGCAAATTCCATACCTGCCTCTAAAAGCACCTCTGTAATGGTTCTGCACAGTTCCTCCTGCTCCCCGCTGAGAGACGGAAGAGAGGAGTAATACTTCGTCAGAGCCAGCAGATAAATGTCAGGGATTTTATCCCTGTCTGAACTGTTGTAGACCGCTCCTTCCAGATAAGCGAACACTTTGTCCTGAGCCGGCTTTTCTTCCATGAAATACTCGATGCACTTTACCGTGAAATAAGCCTTTACGATCATTTCTCTGGTTTTCTTCCTGGAAGCATACAGATCGAACACCCGATCCATCTTCTCCGTACATCCTGTAAAAAGCATCTGGCAGAGCAGCCGTTCCTCCATATCTGCAGTATCTGCCTGAGCCCGTATACCTGCCAGCAGAATACAGAACATCTGATCTACTGTGCCGTTAAAATACTCGCACAGGTAATCTAATATGGTACTCTCTGCCTGCCCCTCCTGGAAAATCTGAAAAGAAAGGCTTAACAGCCGCTGATCCTCCCGCATCAGACTGTCCAGAATCATTTTTACAACCAGTTTCCTCAGCTCGTCGGTTCCCAGATGTTCGCTCCCGTATCGGCACAGCATGTCATAGGCCTCAGAATAATATCCCTGTACAATGAAAGCCTTCATAATCTGTGCCCGCTCACTGGAGCTCATGGAATCCTTGTCCGCTGCCAGCAGAAAAGCAGCAGCTTTCTCCCTGTTTCCCTGTCCTCCCGGCGCCAGGATATCCACATAGCAGCGGATCAGAGCAGACATGATCTTCTTTCTGTAAATAGGATGGAGAGAAGGCTCAGAAAGTGCTTTTAACAGAATCTTCTCCTCGCTTTCTGTTATAGAAGCGTCCTGCCCTTCTCTCCCCTTCTCCTCCTGCTCCAATACCTTCTGACAGGCATTTAAAAGCAGGCTGGGATGCTCCGGGTACACCTGGAAACATCTCTTAGCCAGCTCTTCCCCATCCATTGCCGCAGACGTCTCGTAGGGAGTGCTCATAAACCTGTTTCCCGCGTCATCCTGGAACATTAAAATGTCCCTGCCGGAAAACAGAGGCACATAGGCAGTCTGGCCTGTCAGAGGGTAGGCATCTTCCACTGTCAGTTCCTCGTGGCGCACTACTACGTATCGGATATTTTTATCCTTTACTGTGATACAGTTGGACTTCAAAACAGACGGAAGCACCTGAGCAAGCTGCCGATCCACCACATCCGGGTAAATCACATTTTGATAAATGACTGCCAGATCTCTGCTGATTTTTCCTGCAAACAGCTGGGAAAGGGCAAATTTTTCAATTTCCCTCTCATAAAACCGGAAAACAGAATCGTCATCCCTGTAAAATTCCAGTACATTTCTGTACAGTCTGGCTTTTCCCTTTTCATTTAACTCATTGCCATAGGAGAAGTAGAGAAGCATTTCCCTGGAAAGGGGCTTTTCATAGTCCTCTGGCAGACAGTACAGATAATGCTCATAAAGCTTTGTAAGGGCCAGTTTTTCCTCCACACCCTTCTCATACCACGGGAAATACCGGCTTTCACGGCATCCTCCCCGTATCAGCATGGCACAGACAGCAGCAAGAATTTCCTGACTGGCGTACTGCTCATATAAAGCCGTCAGTATTTTAAGACCGAATGGCCAGAATTCCTTTTTTCTGTCAATAGCTTTCGCCGCCGCCAAGGCTGTCTCTTCAGAGAGGAGTCCTCTTCTGGCTCCAAAATAAATGACATGGGACTCAAAGGGATCCATATTCCGCAGAAACTCTGGTTCCCTCGCCAGAATTTTGCAGGCTTCCATGAAAAGGAAGGGGCTGGCAGATCCCTCTTTAAACTGTCTGCGCAAATCAGCATAAACTGAAGCCGGGCTGGCTGCCAGCTCTGAATCCAGTCGAAGGGTCATCATGTATAAATAGAAGTTTCCTGGTTCTGCTGCCAGATGGCGGCGCAGAAGCCTCAAAAAGGCATCCCTCTGCGCCTCATCCTCTGACAGTGACACCTGAATATACTGGAACAGAAAATAGTTCATCACCTGGAGATCCCGCTCTGCCAAAATCTGCTCCTTGACAGAATCTAACAGAGACTGTGCCCGATCTCTTCGGCCAGTTGACAGCAGATACTCTGCCTCAAGCAAACGGATGAACACATCTTCATAGGAAATTTTCATCTGGGACAACAGACGCCCCATAGAGGAAGACAGACGTCTCTGGCGGAGAGTTCTTTCATCTTTAACCTCCGCCTTTTTCTTCTTTTTCGCGGTCTGTCTGGGCTGATTCTCCTCCTGGCCCTCTTCTCCATCGCCGTCCAGATCAGGAACTGTTTCGGAGAGAGCTTCATACTGCAGCCGCAGCTCTATATAGTTTTTCAAATCCTCTCTAAAGGAAATGCTCCTCTGGGCTCTCTCCCCCCCTGCAGTCACAGAAATGGGAATTTTATACTTCTCCCCGGCAGCTGTCACAAAGACAGCTCCGTAATTTCTTCCTCCGTGGAGATTTTCTGACAAAATCTGGAACGGCAGACTGCACACCCCGTTCTTAAAATCTTCCTGAGTCACAGTTCTCTTTAACAGGTGGATAAAGTCCCCGTCTGCCTCTGCTTCCAGACAGATGTATCCCCATCCCCTGCTCTTAATCTCAATAGAGTCCTGGACGTGGCCGGACGGATTCTCGTAAGTTTTCTGTTCTTCATCAAAAAAAATACAGAAGGGCTCTTTCACTCCAAGCCCATTTAAAAACTCTTCAAGAAAGCACTGTCTGCTCCCATGGCCCTTTAACCCCTCGTAAACCGCACGTACATGAGGATCCTGCATAAAGGGCGCTTCCAGGAAATCTGGGTAGTCCAGAAGCCGCAGCGCAGTGTCTCCATCGTTTCCCGCCAGTCTGGCGAAGTCCTTTGGCGTCTTCAAACCGCTCAGCACGCTTCCTGAGGCAGCCAGATCCACATAAAAAACATAAGGAATTTCTATCTCTCCACAGCTTGTGACCAGATGAAACATTCCATCAATTTCGTCACCTGCCTCCATAAAAGAAGTATCCACCTCATAGGAAATCCTGTTTCTGACTCCGCCAAAGGATGTATGATCCGCAAAAACGCGGACTCTGTCGCTGGTGGAATAGACCAGCCCCTTAATGCTTCCTCCGCCCTCGGTTCCAATAAGCAGCTCTCTCTTTACTGTTGTATTCGTTCTGATTGTCTCTTCTATCGCATCCGGCTCCCAGACTGCATTTGGTTTCGCCGTATCCACAATGCCCATGGCCAGCCGGTTGATTCGTTCTCTCATAGCATTCTCACCTGCAGTATTCATATTGCTTCCAAAATCTGTTTTCTATTTTATCATACTTTCCTTTCAATTACACTACATAAAATCGACTTTTTGGCAAAGGCTTGATTTCAGAAAATAAACTTGATATGATAGATATTATCAGGAATAAAATCTCAATAAAGAAAGGGATCGCATTATGACAAACAGTGAAAAAGCTCTGAAGCTCCATGAGGAGTGGAATGGAAAAATTGAGACCGTCTCCAAGGCAGCTGTAAAAAGCCGCGAGGATTTAGCTCTGGCCTATACGCCTGGCGTAGCGGAGCCATGTAAGGTGATCGCAGAGAATCCGGAGGCAGCCTACACATACACGATTAAATCCAATACAGTAGCCGTTGTATCCGACGGAAGCGCCGTGCTGGGACTTGGAAATATCGGGCCTCTGGCAGCTATGCCTGTTATGGAGGGCAAGGCCGTTCTTTTCAAGGAATTCGGTGGAATCAATGCATTCCCCATCTGCCTGGACACCCAGGATACAGAGGAAATTATTGAAACGGTTGTCCGCATCGCTCCTGCCTTCGGCGGAATTAACCTGGAGGACATCTCAGCTCCCCGTTGTTTTGAAATTGAGGAGCGCTTAAAGGAGCGCCTCTCCATCCCGGTCTTCCATGATGATCAGCATGGAACTGCCATTGTCGTTCTGGCCGGTATTATCAACGCCTTAAAGGTAACGGGAAAGAAAAAAGAAACCGCTCAGGTAGTGGTAAACGGCGCAGGCAGCGCGGGAATCGCCATCACAAGACTGCTGCTTACATATGGCTTTAAACACATTATTTTATGCGATAAGGCCGGTATGATCTGCGAGGGTATGGAAGGACTTAACTGGATGCAGGAAAAGATGGCTAAGGTGACTAACCTTGAAAAACGCACCGGCAGCTTAGCAGATGCCTTAAGGGGCGCCGACATCTTTGTAGGAGTCTCTGCTCCCGGCATTGTAACGCCTGAGATGGTCGCTTCCATGAATCATGACGCTATCCTCTTCGCCATGGCGAATCCGGTTCCTGAAATCATGCCGGATCTGGCCAGAGAGGCAGGCGCCAGAGTAGTAGGCACAGGGCGTTCCGATTTCCCGAACCAGGTAAACAACGTCCTGATCTTCCCTGGCATTTTCCGAGGCGCCTTAGAGGGACGGGCCTGTGCTATTACAGAGGAGATGAAATTAGCGGCAGCTGAGGCTATCGCTTCTCTGGTGTCTGAGGAGGAATTAAGTGATGTCAATATTCTTCCAGCCGCCTTTGATCCGAGAGTGGCCGATGTGGTCAGCCAGGCTGTCAAGGAGCATATCCGTTAGCCTGCCCCGATCAGTTTTCTTTAAAGGAGTTTTGCCATGTTAGCTGAACCAATGACATTATACAAGCTGATGAATCTGTACATGCTGAAACAGGTAAATTTCCCGCTGACAAACGCCCAGCTTTCCAGCTTCTTTCTGGATCGTGATTATACAAGCTACTTTACGCTGCAGCAGGCCCTAAATGACCTGCTGGACGCAGGTCTGATCCGCCAGGAAACAGTTCACAACAGTACCCGCTACGAGATTACTCAGGAGGGGGAAGATACCCTGGACTTCTTTGGAAAAACGATCTCCCCTGCTATTGTGGAGGATATGAACGAATACCTGAAGGAGAACAAGTTCCGTATGAGAGACGAGGCCGGATTTATCTCCGATTTCTATAAATCCACCAACCAGGATTACACTGTTCACTGTGAAGTGCGGGAGGGAAAAAATGTCCTGATCAGCCTGGACGTATCTGTGCCTGACAAGGAACAGGCTGAGAGTATGTGCAATCACTGGAAAGGCAAAAGTCAGGAGATTTACTCCTTTATTATGAAATCCCTGATGAGTGATAAACCGGTCAAGCCTTAGCTTATTCCGGCATAGGAGGAAGCCCATGTTTCTAAAACGCAGACAGACGGGTTCTGTACGCCTTTCTGATCTTATCCGGGGCGATTTCAGTCAGGCTCAGCGGCAGTATCAGATATTCAAGAGGAAATGTTATCTTTTTCTCTTTCTCCCTGCAGCCGTCTTCGCCATCCTGCACCGGGCGGCGGAGGAATGCTCGAAAATAAAAAAGCTGCAGGAAAAAAATACGCGCCGTCCATAAAATGTTCAAAACAGCCAGATTAAGAATCCACAGAAGAGATTCTCCATCTGGCTGTTATTTCTTGATTGATTCATTTTTTCTTTTTCTCAATCATTTTCGCTTTTGAGCCTATTCCTCTTTTCAGACCCCCTGTCCTTTGAAACTGTTTCTTTTAGACACTTTTTTATTCTCCTCTGCCGTTCTTTCTCACCTTAGGCAGCATTCTTTCATACATGACTGTCATAAAAATCAGGATTATAAGCAGATAGGCTGGAAACCAGGCAGCGCTTATGTGAGCGGCAATCAGGCCGAACAACGGAGGTATGCTGAGACTTCCCACATAGGCGAAGGCCATCTGCACTCCGATTACCGCCTGGGATTTATCCGCCCCAAAATGCTCTGGCGTAGAGTGAATAATGGATGGATAAACAGGAGCGCAGCCCAGTCCTGTCAGAACCAGACCAGCCGCCGCAGTTCTGTTCCCAAAAGGCAGAAACAGGCACAGAAGTCCCGACAAAATCACAGCTTCGCCCAGCCGTATCATCCGCGTATCTCCAAGTCTCATCGTTAGAAAGCCGCCAAGGGCTCTTCCCACCGTAATTCCCAGGAAAAACAGG
Organism: Clostridium sp.; assembly: GCA_018377235.1. Taxonomy (GTDB): domain Bacteria; phylum Bacillota; class Clostridia; order Lachnospirales; family Lachnospiraceae; genus Otoolea. The sequence continues at coordinate 52,124 of JAGZZT010000016.1, read as the reverse complement.
CTGACAAAACCCGATACAGCCTCTGCTGAAATTCCTTTTCTCAGCACCAGGTAGCTTCCGGCCCACAGTCCTGCCGTCTGCTCCAAAGCGCTGTAGCAGAAAAAAGCCGCTAAAACTTCTCCTGCGCCAGGAATTCTGACAATCTCTCTGATAGACAGGGGCCTTCTGCCATTCCCTTTCTGGCTGCCGGCCATCTCCCCTTTGTACATTTTCATCTTTTTCCAAAGCGGAAGGCTGAGCACGAGAACAGCTGTCAGAGCGAACTGGAGCACGGCAATGCAGCGATATCCCATATTCCAGCTTTGTCCGCCTGCCAGGACATACCCCATAATATACGGTCCCAGGGAAGCTCCCACCCCCCACATACAGTGCAGCCAGCTCATATGGCTGCCTGCATAGTGAAGCGCTACATAATTATTCAGGGAAGCGTCCACGCTTCCAGCGCCCAGACCGTAGGGAACGGCCCAAAGGCACAGTTCCAGATAGGAATTGCTGAGAGAAAATCCCAGCAAAGACACAGCCGTTATCAACACGCTGACAGCTGTAACTGTTCCTGTCCCAAACTGTTTCGTGAGCCGATCACTCTGCAGGCTGGAGAAAATGGTACCTGCTGAAATAATCACGGAAATCCCGCCTGCATAGGACACAGGTACTGAAAATCCCTGATACATAACAGGCCAGGCTGAGCCTAAAAGCGAATCAGGCAGTCCCAGGCTTATAAAGGACAGGTAAATAATCCCCAGCAATAAGTGAATCACTGCTGTTCTTCCTCCGCAGCAGTTTTCTCAATATAATCCCAGATCTCTTCCCGTCCCTGCTTCGTCTCGGCAGAAAACGGAATCAAAACGTCCTCCGGCTGCATAGACAGGCCTTCCCTCACCATTTTCACATGCTTGGCAATCTGGCTTCTCTTCAGCTTATCCGCCTTCGTAGCAATAATAACTGGACGGTATCCCTGGTCTAAAATCCACTGGTACATCAGGCGATCGTTCTCCGATGGATCATGGCGGATGTCAATAAGCAGAAATACGCATTTCAGCATGGGAGATTTGTGGAGATAATTCTCTATCATCTTTCCCCATTTAGCCTTTACCTCCTGATTGGCTCTGGCGTAGCCATAGCCCGGCAGATCCACATAGTAAAAAGCATCGTTAATATGGTAAAAATTGATAGTCTGAGTTTTTCCCGGCTGGGCCGATGTTCTGGCATAGGCCTTACGATTCATCAGAGCATTAATCAGGGAGGATTTTCCTACGTTAGACTTTCCGGCAAAGGCAAACTCTGGCTGCGTATTAGCCGGAAGCTTGCTGGTAATACCACAGACAGTCTCCAAATCTACTTTTTTAATAACCATTTTTGTTTCCTTTTCTCTCTCATTCTGAAAAGATAATCAATTTTTCTTATCTTCTTTTTTCTCAGCAGTTCCAAGCAGCGCCTCTTCTAAAACCTCCTCCATGGACTTTACAAAGACAATCTCCATTCCCTTTGTGATTTCCCTGGACAGCTCTTCAACATCCGGCCGGTTTTTCGCCGGCACTAAAACCTTCTCCATATGAGCCATTCTGGCTGCTAAAAGTTTCTCCTTCAGGCCTCCAATCGGCAGAACGCGTCCCCGCAGAGTTATCTCTCCTGTCATTGCAGTCTTAGCTGATGCCAGACGGTTTGTCACAGCAGACATCATAGCCGTAGCCATGGTAATTCCGGCGGAAGGCCCGTCCTTGGGTACAGCTCCCTCCGGGATGTGGATGTGAATATCATGCTTCTCGAAATAGCTGTTTTTTACACCATAGCTGTCTGCCGCAGAGCGGACATAGCTTAAAGCTGTCTGAGCTGACTCCTTCATCACGTCTCCCATTTGCCCTGTCAGCTGAAGCGCTCCTTTTCCTGGCATGACATTTACCTCGATTTCCAGCGTATCGCCGCCTACGCTGGTCCAGGCCAGTCCACGGACAATCCCTACCTGATCCTCCTCGCAGGCATCCTCAAACTGAATCTTCTCACGTCCCAGATATTTCTCCAGATTTTTCTCTGTAACCCGGATCATCTTCTCACGTCCAGAGCCTTCTTTCCCGGCTTTCTTATCAGCCTTCTCGGGCTTAAGCTCCGCCGCTTTGAGAGACTTTGTCTTCTGAAGGCGTTTTTCCCGCATCTGATCCTCCAGAATCTCTCTGGCTGCCTTTCTGCAGATATCACCGATTCTTCTCTCCAGATTCCTGACTCCTGCCTCTCTGGTGTAATTGTGAATAATCTTTTCCAGAGCCGCTCCGGAAATAGACAGATCCTTCTTTGTCAGGCCATGGCGTTCCATCTGCTTAGGAATCAGATAATTCTTTCCAATATGGAACTTCTCATTCTCCGTGTAGCTGCTGACTTCAATTACCTCCATACGGTCTAACAGAGGCCCTGGAATCGTCTGAGTCGTATTAGCTGTGGCAATGAAGAGAGCTTCTGACAAATCTACGGGAATTTCCACATAATGATCCCGAAATTTTACGTTCTGCTCGCTGTCTAACACCTCCAGCAGGGCAGAGGAGGTGTCGCCTTTATAGTCGCTGCTGACCTTGTCAATCTCATCTAACAGCATCAGGGGATTTTTCACTCCTGCCTGCTTAAGCCCTTCTACAATACGGCCAGGCATGGCTCCCACATAAGTCTTCCTGTGTCCCCTGATTTCCGCTTCATCGTGAACGCCTCCCAGACTGATTCGCACATACTTTTTCCCCAAAGCCCCGGCCACAGATCTGGCAATAGATGTCTTTCCTGTACCAGGAGGGCCCACCAGGCAGATAATCGGACTGGTCCCCTTTTTCGTCAGAATTCTGACTGCCAGATACTCCAGGACACGCTCCTTCACCTTCTCAAGTCCATAGTGATCCTCATTCAGTATCTCCTCTGCATGGCACAGGTCATTATTATCCCGCGTCACCTTATCCCAGGGAAGCTCCAGCACAGTTTCCAGGTAAGTTCTGAGCACGTTTGCATCCTGGCTTCCTCCCGGCATACTCTTGAACCGCTCAATCTCCTTGGCGATTCTGTCCTTGACCTCCTTGCCAGCCTTGATGGATGCAAGCTTTTCCTTCAGCTCATCAGCATCAGACACGGGGTTATCTTCCCCCAGCTCCTCCCTGATAATCCGCATCTGCTCTCTCAGAATATAATCCTTCTGATTTTTGTCAATGGCAGCCTTCACCTTGGACTGAAATTCCTTTTTCACCTGAAATACTTCGATTTCTGTCAGAAGGATGCTCACAATCTGCTCATACTGGGCAGTCAGATATACCTGATCCAGCACCTGCTGCTTTACTGTAAATTCCCAGGGAAACTGGACTGCAGTCTGATTTAACAGTTCTGGCAGCTCTGTGATTGCCAGCAGATTTGGCAGAATCTCTCTGGCGGCTGTCTGATCCACCCGGCCGTACTCCTCCAGTTTTTCCTTCACAATCCGAGTCATGGCTTCCCGCTCGATCTGACTCAGGTTTTCCTCATCTGTTGTTCTGATTTCTGCCTCGCCTTCCAGGTAAGAGCCGTCAGCATTCAGGGACAAAAGCTCCGCTCTCTCCTCCCCCTCAGCCATCACCCGGATCACTCCGCCTGGCAGCTTCACCAACTGCTTTACCATGGCAATGGTTCCCATCTGGTACAAATCCTCTGCCTGTGGATTCATCTCTTCTGTCCGCTTCTGGGTCACCAGAAGAATCTTCTGATCTCCCACCATAGCCTTTTCCACCGCTGCAATGGATTTCTTTCTGCTTATGTCAAAACTAATAATCATCTGCGGCAGCACTGTCAGTCCGCGGAGTGCCACCACAGGTATCGTCCGTTGTGTATGTTCCATTTAATTCTCCTGATTTCGTAAATCTCTGTTCTTTGCAAAAGGGGATCTGCAGCTTTCACAGATCCCCTTTTCTAAAACAACACTGCGATTCCTGCGTTTACGCAATCTCGCCTGTCTTATCCTTCTTTAAGCGCCCGGTAAATGATTTACGGGGTACTGTATTTTCTCTGTATACAATCTCTGGCCCACATTTGCCTTCCACCACATCCTTGGTGATAGTGCAGATGCCGATGCTGCTGTCTGACGGAATCTCATACATAATATCCATCATAACGGATTCCATGATAGCGCGCAGTCCTCTGGCTCCTGTCTTCCTCTCCACCGCCATATGGGCAATGGCATACAGGGCATCATCTGTAAACTCCAGCTTTACACCGTCCAGATCTAACAGCGCCTGGTACTGTTTCACAATTGCATTCTTGGGCCTGGATAAAATCTCCACTAATGCGTCCTCATTCAGAGACTTTAACGGAACAGTCACTGGCACACGTCCGATAAATTCGGGAATCAGGCCAAACTTCGTCAGATCCTCCGGCATCACCTGGGCTAAGAGTTCGTCGATATCAGAGCTCTGTCTGTCGGCAATCTCCACTTCAAAGCCAATGGAGCCAGCTCCCAGACGGTTCTCCACAATCTTCTCCAGCCCATCGAAGGCTCCTCCGCAGATAAAGAGAATATTTGTGGTATCAATCTGAAGAAGCTCCTGCTGCGGATGCTTTCTGCCTCCCTGAGGCGGCACGCTGGCAACCGTTCCCTCCAGAATCTTTAAGAGTGCCTGCTGAACGCCCTCGCCGGAAACGTCTCTCGTGATAGACACGTTCTCTGATTTCTTTGTAATCTTATCGATCTCATCAATGTAGATAATACCATACTCAGCCTTGCTGATATCATAGTCAGCTGCCTGGATAATTTTAAGCAGGATGTTCTCCACATCCTCGCCCACATATCCGGCCTCTGTCAGTGTCGTGGCGTCGGCGACTGCGAACGGCACGTTCAGGATTTTAGCCAGCGTATTGGCCAGATAGGTCTTGCCGGATCCGGTCGGGCCCAGCATCAGAATATTGCTCTTCTGAAGATCCACCTCCTGAGCGCCCTGGGAGGTAATTCTCTTATAATGGTTATAGACAGCCACGGAGAGCACCTTCTTGGCTGCCTCCTGCCCTACCACGTACTCGTCGAGAAACTCCTTAATCTCCTTCGGCTTCAGCAGATTGATGCCGCTGAAATCAATGCCCTTCGTATTGTCTGCATCGCCCAGCTCCTCCTCCAGGATTTCCGCGCACAGTTCAATACAGTCGTCACAGATATATACGCCGTTGGAACCAGCGATCATCTTTCGTACCTGATCCTGCGTTTTCCCGCAGAAGGAACATCTGATATTGTCGTCTTGTCTGCCTGGCATTCGCCCACCTCTACTCTCTCTCTTCATAATCAGCGGCCTGTGATGACACGGTCGATCAGGCCATATTTCAGCGCCTCTTCTGCTGTCATATAATTATCGCGGTCCGTATCCCTCTCAATCACCTCGTAAGGCTGGCCTGTGTTTGCTGCCAGAATCTCGTTTAACTTCTTCTTCGTTCTGAGAATATTCTCAGCAACGATCTGAATCTCTGTCGCCTGGCCTCTGGCGCCGCCGGAAGGCTGATGAATCATAACCTCCGCATTTGGAAGAGCCAGTCTCTTACCCTTAGCGCCTCCTGCTAACAGAAAGGCTCCCATGCTGGCTGCCATTCCGACACAGATAGTGGAAACATCACATTTAATATAGTTCATCGTATCGTAAATAGCCATTCCTGCTGTTACGGAACCGCCTGGGCTGTTAATGTAGAGATGGATATCCTTATTCGGATCTTCAGACTCCAAAAACAGGAGCTGCGCTACAATCAGACTGGCGGACACATCCGTTACCTCCTCGCCCAGGAACACGATGCGCTCCTTTAAAAGCCTGGAGAAAATGTCATAGGAACGCTCTCCCCGGCTGGTGGACTCAATGACATAAGGTACTAAACTCATATAATGCCTCCTATTCTTGTCTGACAGAGCAAGATCAGCTGTGCAAATCTTCCCCGTCGCTGTGACAAAAAGCATAGGGATGCCGAAAAATCTTCAGCCTCCCTCTGCTCTGCGTCTGTCTTAATTTCTTTTTTCAGCTTCTGCAGATTAAACTAACTTAGCCTCTGCTACAAGAAGTTCCACTGCCTTCTTAACAGCTAAATCCTTCTTCATCTGCTCAAGCTCGCGCTCACCGAGAAGGCCCTTTAACTTATCTGCCTCCATCTTGTAAGCCTCTGCCATCTTTGCGATCTCCTCGTCGATAGCTGCTTCCTCTACCTGGATGTTTTCAGCCTCTGCAATCTTCTCCAGAACAAGACCTGTCTTGATCTGTCTTACTGCCTGCGGCTTCATCTGATCCATGATGTTCTCTCTTGTCATGCCTGTGAACTGCATATACTGGTTAATGTCAAGTCCCTGGCTCTGAAGTCTTCTTGCATAGTCATCGAACATACCGCGCAGGCGTGTCTTAATCATAGCCTCCGGAATATCCATCTGAGCGTTGTCTGTAACCTTGTCGATTACCTTGTTCTCATTCTCAGCTGCTGCTGTCTTTTCTTTTCTCTCTGTAAGAGTCTTCTTTAAGTCCTCTTTGTACTCAGCCAGAGTCTCGAAATCGGAAACCTCGCTTGCGAATTCATCGTTTAACTCAGGAAGCTCTTTCACCTTGATCTCTTTTACCTTAACCTCGAACTTGGCAGGCTTTCCAGCCAGCTCTTTTGCATGGTACTCCTCCGGGAAAGTAACCTCAAGCTCCTTTGTCTCGCCGATGTTCATGCCGATCATCTGCTCCTCAAAGTTGTCGATGAAAGAGTGGGAGCCAATAGTAAGCGGGTAATCCTGGCTCTCTCCGCCTGCAAACGGCTTACCGTCTACATAGCCCTTGAAATCGATGATTGTCTGGTCTCCGTCAGCAACTGCTCTATCTGTCACTGCAACCAGTCTGGAGTTTCTGTCCTGAACGTTCTTTAACTCGTTCTCTACATCCTCGTCTGTTACGGAAGCGTCTGTCTTCTCAACCTCTACTCCCTTGTACTCGCCTAATGTCACCTCAGGCTTTACTGCGACAGTAGCTGTATAGATGAACGGCTTGCCCTTCTCAATCTGCACAACCTCGATCTCAGGAGAAGAAACGATCTCCTCCTCACATGCCTCCAGCTCTCTCGGGTAGGACATGTCGATCACTGCGTTTGCAGCATCCTCGTAGAAGATGCCTGCGCCGTACATTTTCTCAATCATGGCCTGCGGAGCCTTGCCGCGTCTGAAACCAGGAATGTTAAATCTTCCTTTATTGTGATTGTAAGCTGCCTTCATCGCCTTCTCGAACTCTTCAGCGGACACCTCGATTGTAAGTTTTGCCATGTTTTTCTCTAATTTTTCTACCTGTAAACTCATTGTAAGGGTTCCTCCTTTAATATATGTGAACCGCCGTATCATCTGGGCGTTACACTTCAAGATAGCATTATATCATATGTATTACGTAAACGCCAGTAGAAAATACGGCTTTTCACGAGTTTTTCTTATATTTTTCCCTGTTTTTTCTGAATTTCTCCAGCCTTAATGCTGATCGTACTGGATGGCAGCTTTCACTGCTTCGCCGTTCTCTCTGGACGTAAGAAGACTGAGAAGCTCGATCCCCAGATCCAGCGCGTAGCCCAGTCCCCTGGCCGTAGTCACTGCCCCATCCGTCACAACGCCCTGAAACGTATGTGACGCGCCCTTTAAGCTCTTTTCAAAGCCTGGATAGCAGGTGGCCTTCTTTCCATTTAAGAGGCCCAGCTCTCCAAACACGCTGGGAGCTGCGCAGATAGCTGCCAGGCGCTTTCCCTCTTTTTCTGCCTTCACAAGCGCGTCACACAGCTTCTTACAATTTCCCAAATGTGTCGTTCCCGGCATGCCGCCCGGGAGAAAATACACATCGGCTCTGTCTAAATCCACCTCGTCAAGAACTGCATCGGCTGTAATCCGAAAGCCGTGGGAACCTGTCACTTCTCTCTTATCTGAAATGGAAATCAATTTCACTGAAACTCCGCCGCGGATCAGCACATCCACTGCCGCCAGGCATTCTACCTCTTCAAGTCCGTCTGCCAAAAATGCATAAACTTCTGCCATCACATATCCTCCTTTTGTCTGTTTTTTATTCGTCAATTTTGTACCGCTATCTTTTGTCAGGCTCAGTCTTCCTACCAGGCTCCCGTGTCCATGGAATCAGAACTGCCGAAACCGTTCAGAGGCAGGGATGTCCTTCTCCTGACTTCGCTGTAAACTTCAGCCTCGGCCGCACAGATATAGGGATCGGCAAACAAAAGACCCAGTCCCAATGTCACGCTTCCCAGGAAATACCAGCCGATAAAGCTCAGGCCGAAAATAAAAAGATGAAGCTTCTCGCCATCCATCATTTCCCTGGAAGCAGCAAAAACTTCTCTCTGATCTGCCTCTGGATTTTCCGACAAAATATATGGAATCATGGCGTACTCGTAGCTTTTAACAAATCCTGGCACGATCAGCGCAAGCGTCCACAGGAAAATAAATAAATCCCTCAAAAACATGATTTTCACCACATTCAGATAGCTTCCAGACACAAATGCAAAAAGGAGCCTGTCCATTCCGGCTGAACGGTTAAGTTCCCGGCTCTCCATAAAAAATCGCCTGCAGCCTACTTCCATGGGATTGACAACAAAAATCCTGATACCAATTCCCACAAGCCCTGACAATGCCAGAATCCCATAAAAAAAGCTCTCTGCCACATGACTAAAGTCAGGCAGTTCAAAGCCATGTAAAAAACCTCCGTGGAGCAGGCCGTGAATCAGGCCATCCTGAACGATCCACTGAATCACCCGCTCCATATGGATATCCATGGAATTTTCAAAATGGGCAGCTATCCCAAATAAAATGAGCAGAAGAAAAGCCGGCCAGTAATACATCCCAATCTGCCTCCAGCCTCTCTGCTTCACCTCGCTGATTGACCACATATCATTTCCTCCTCTGTCTGTATCAAATATCCGGCGATATGGCGATATTATAGCATTCTTTTTCCATAATATCTACTGACATCATGCCGGGTGCAGAGGATAATGAAAATTTTCCTGCGGATATGGTATAATATCGTCAGAAAACAGCTGAAAGGAGAATCAACACATGGAAATCGAACGAAAATATCTGATTGAAGCAAATGAAATGCCAAAAGACTGCCTCTCTTATCCGTTTTTACAGATTGAGCAGGCCTATCTCTCCACAGATCCGGTAGTACGAATCCGCAGACAGGAGGATTCCTTCTATCTCACCTATAAATCACGGGGAAAAATGGCCAGAGAGGAGTACAACCTGCCTTTAAACGCTCAATCCTACGCACACCTTCTGGAAAAAGCGGACGGCCTTATACTGACAAAAAAGAGATATCTCATTCCTGCAAAGGACGCAGGCGAGCCAGGTTCTCATTTAACGATTGAGCTGGATGTATTCGAAGGCGCCTATCAGGGACTGATTCTGGCAGAGGTCGAATTCTCCTCTGAGGATGAAGCAAATCAGTTTGTTCCTCCAGCCTGGTTCGGCCGCGAAGTCACATTCACCGGAGAATACCAGAACAGTGTTCTGGCCATGAAGAAACTGTAGCGTCAGTGTGCAAAAGACAAAACAGACAGGCAGGGCAGATTACAGACTGCCCTCTGCAGGTCTCACATCCACATCCAGAAGATTCTGGGGACTTGAAACCTCTGTCAGAAACACGTCTTCTAAATATTTTTTAAGCACTGCCTTGCCCCCTCGGTCTCCTTGAAGCACTTCCAGTTCTTTCCGATAGCTTCCCAGAAACATAACTGGATTGCCCGGTTCCCTCTGGTAAGACAGGACGCCTATTCCCTTGCCTGAGGAGGCAGTCCGGATAATCAGGGCTTTTATTTCCGCTGCCTTCATCCACGGCTGATCGCAGACAGAAAACAAAAGCCAGTCTTCCTCCTCCGGATCCGCCGCCTGAATTCCCAGGCGGACAGAGCAGGAAATCCCCGCCTCCGGCTCTCTGTTTATGACGGCAAGAGCTGATGCCCTTTCTGCTTCCACAGCAATCTTCTCATAGGCAGTCACCACCAGAATCTGCACATCCCATCCCAGCTCTGCCTTCAATTCTTCTCTCACGCGGCAGGCACAGGACAGGGCCCGCTGGTACATAGGCAGGCCCTCCACCTGATAGAACAGCTTATTCTCTCCCTGAAACCGTCTGGACAGTCCGGAAGCCAAAAGAATATAGTAAATCATCCCAGTTTTCCAAGTCCCCTGACAATCTTTTCAGGAGTAATCGGAAGTTCCCTGAATCGAAGGCCTGTAGCATTGTAAACTGCCTGAGCAATGGCAGGCGCAGGTGTGTTGATTACCACTTCTCCGATGGATTTAGCTCCAAATGGGCCTGTCGGCTCATAGCTGGATTCAAATTCCACCTCCAGATCCGGGATTTCCAGTCTGGACGGAATCTTATACTGCATAAAGGAGTTCTCCTTCAGCCGCCCTTTTTCTGTATAATTGATATCCTCATAGAGCGCCATTCCAATACCCTGGACAATGCCGCCCTCCGCCTGGACTCTGGCAAGAGGAGGATTCACTACTGTTCCACAGTCCACAACTGCCTTGTAATTCACTACCTCAATCTGTCCCGTGGCCAAATCGACCTCCACTTCAGCCATTCCGCACATAAATGGAGGCGGAGACTTAGGAGAAGAATGGGCCGCCGAGGCTTCCAGAGCCATATTGTTTCCACACATACTTCTGGTGGAAATATCTGACAGCGAAACCTTCCTCTCCTCATCGCCCAGTATATAGACAAACGCACCGTCAAAATCCGCCTGCTCCGGGTCTGCTCCAAGCATATCCGCTCCTGTTTTCACAATCTTTTCCCTCAGCTGCCCGCAGGCCTGCACAGCCGCCATACCGGTTATGTATGTGGTACTGGAAGCGTAGGAACCTGAATCGTAAGGAGAATTATCTGTGTCCACGCCGGAAACCACAATCTGATCCACATCGCATTCCAGGCAATCCGCCGCAATCTGGGCTAAAATCGTATCGCAGCCTGTTCCCATATCTGTCGCGCCGAGCATCATATTGTAATGGCCGCTGTCTGCCAGACGGATGGACACAGTTCCCACATCCACGCCGGAAATACCGGATCCCTGCATGGAAATGCCGACTCCCACTCCGCGGACTTTTCCATTTCCCATATCCCGTCTGGGGAACTTTTCATCCCAGTTCATCATCTCGGCAGCCCGATTCATACATTCCTCCACATGACAGCTCTCCAGCAGCTCATGATAGTAGGCCGGCATCATCTGACCCTCCTTCAGGAAATTCATCCTGCGGATGGCGAGAGGATCTATCCCCAGCAGATCAGCCGCTTCATTTAAGGCAGACTCCACGGCAAAAAGTCCCTGTGTCGCTCCATATCCCCGGTAGGCTCCAGAAGACTGATGGTTGGTATAAACCACATCATAAGTAAAGCGGAACGCTTCCGGCGTATAGATAGGAATAGACTTATGGCCTGACAGTCCCACCGTTGTGGGGCCGTGTTCTCCGTAAGCTCCCGTATTGGAAAGAGTGTAAACATCCACCGCCCTGACAATTCCGTCTTTAGACAGGCCCATCTTCACCCGGATTTCCATTTCATGACGGGGAGATGCGGCTATCATAGATTCATGCCGGGAGTATATCATTTTAGCCGGACGTCCTGTCTTCATAGTAACAAGAGCCGGATAAATCTCGGAAACGCCTGTCTGCTTAGCGCCGAAACCGCCTCCGATTCGAGGCTTCACCACCCGTACCCTGGATTTCTCGATTCCCAGGGCGTTCGCTAAAATTCTTCTGATATGGAAAGGGATCTGAGTGGAGGAAACCACGTTCAGGCGTCCGAAAGCATCCAGGAAGGTATAGCTTCGGAAGGTCTCCATCATCGTCTGATTATTGGCCTTTGTGTGGTAGGCCCGTTCTATCACCAGATCACAGCGCTCAAAGGTTCCCTCCACATCGCCTTCCTCTTCGCCGCCGCTGGCGCAGAGATTTCTCTTATTGTCCGCTCCCACCGGACAGAGAGCCTTCCAGTCCTCCTCCGGGTGAACCAGCACAGGATTGTCCTTAGCCGTCCGAAAATCCAACACAGGCGTCAGAACCTCGTACTCCACCCGGATCAGTTTCAACGCCTTATCTGCCGCCTCTTCCGTCTCGGCCGCTACAATGGCAGACACGTCTCCTGCAAACCGGACTCTTCTGTCAATAATATATCTGTCATAAGGGCTTGGTTCCGGATAGGTCTGCCCCGCCTGGGTAAAACGAAGCTGAGGAGAATCCTTCCAGGTCAGCACGCACACCACGCCGGGCAACTTTTCAGCCTGCTCTGTATGGATTTCCTTTACCAGTGCGTGAGCGTGAGGACTTCTGAGTGCCTTCACAATCAGGCAGTCAGAAGGAGCCAGATCGTCTGTGTAAACCGGCCGTCCCGTCACAAGAGCCATGGCATCTTTTTTCATGGTCGGGCGGGTAACAAAGCCCTGCTTTCTTAAACTTTCCTCCCTGTCTCCGCAAACTGTCTTTCCGAAATCAGGCAGTCTGGTTTCCTGCTCTGGGTTTACTGATTTTAACATGAGGACTTCCCTCCCTTCTCCTTTTTTCTGTATTCCAGCCAGTTCCTGATCGCCCGCATCTGACCAGCATAGCCGGTGCAGCGGCAGAGATTTCCAGACAGATATCTGCGAATCTCATCAGAGGAAGGAATTTCTTCAAACTCTCTTTCCATGGCCAGGACATTCATAATAAATCCTGGTGAGCAGAAACCACACTGTTCCGCTCCCTGCTCCCCCAGGAATCGGCCGAATTCCTCCGCTTCTTCTCTAAGTCCCTCCAGCGTTGTCACATGACGCCCCTGAACCCGCATGGCAGGAACAGCGCAGGAAAGCACTGGCGTTCCATCCAGCCAGACCGTACAGAGACCGCAGTTTGTAGTCTCACAGCCGCATTTTACGCTTTTATATCCCTGTTTTCTGAGAAACTGGAGGAGGGACAGATCGGCCGCTGCCTCGGCTGCCACCGGGCGTCCGTTAATGATACACTTTAATTCCATAACCTTTAAGCCTCCTTCCTTTCTGTTTCGATTCGGTTGAGACATCTGGAAATGAGAACATTTGCCAGGTATTTTCTATATTCGGCAGAAGCTCTCATATTCGTTCCATAAGTGAACTTTTCTGCCAGAGCTTTCACAGCCTCATTTCTCTGAACATCCTTTCCCGAAAGTTCTGTCTCTGGCACTGAAAATACTCTTGCCTTTCCCGGTCTGGCGCCCACAGAAACCGTAAACCGGCCGTCTCTGAGACAGACTGCCGCTGTCAGAACCGGAAAATCTACTGCCTCATTCCGCATGCTCTCATAAGCGGCAAAGGCTTGTCCCTTTTTTACCAGAATAGAAAGCAGAATGTCTCCATCCTCCTTCTGTTCTAGAAAATCCCGAAGAGGAAGAACACCGCCTTTAAAAAGCTTCACCTGGGCATCCAGAGCCAGAAACAGCGTCAGAACGTCTGAAAAACCAAAACGGCCATAGATACTGCCTCCTACAGTAGCGCAGTTTCTGAACTGCGTTCCCACAATATGACACAGGCTGTCTGCACCCGCTCCCCTTGTCCATGTCTGAAATCCTCTGTGAGTTTCCAGCTGTCTCAGTGAGACCATAGAGCCTATCTCAAATTCCTCCTCCGTCTCTCCAATCTGATCAAGACCCAGGCTGCTTAAATCGATCAGAGTCTGAACCATTCGGTTCTGAAGTCTCAGCCAGCAGAATCCGCCGCAGATCACAGCTGACTTTTTCCGATTCAGTTCATAGGCCTCATCCAGACTCTCTGCCATAACAAAATGGTTGTAATGAATCACAGGGTATCCTCCTTTTATCGTTCCGGACAGAAGCCCGGAGCCTGTCCGGCCTCCGGGCTTCTGCGCCGAGTTTCTTTCCTATTTTAAATAGTTTCTTCTATTCTTAATTTTCCATTTAAATTTTATCATAAATTTTTATTCAGGACAATCGGAAAAATCCTCGTTCTGCCGCTGGTTTTCCCGGAAAGTCTCTGTCGAAACACCGTCCTGGCTTTTCTGTCTGCAGGCCAGACAGTCCTCGTCAATTTCATAAGCTGCATTTCCTTCTATAATTAAACGGATTCCCATTCCTTCAACCTCCTATATAGTTCATTATATGCCCCCTTAGAACAGGCTGTGCAGCGTCAGAGCTCGTATGCAGCATATTCACTTATGCTGTATCATGTTTTCAGGCCGTTCCGCATATATTGGGGTAAAAAAGAATTCCCGAAAAGAGGTTATTTCCATGAAAACTGAATCTGATTTGAAAATGACGGATTTAGATTATCTGACTGCCTCCCCTCACCTGCAGATGATCAAGGCCGCCCTTCCCTACATACATGTGCCGGAGCAGCGCTTTTTTTCCATGATCGTAAAGCTCAGTGAACTGGAACGCACGATGAAGCTCTTCGAGCAGAAAGAGGATGGCATGGTAGGCATCTGCTCCCTGGAAGAAGACGCTTCCTCCTCACCGCTTGATATGTTAAATGCCATGAAACCTTACGGAACTCCTCAGGAACAGGAATTTATCGATCTGATCGTAAATTTCCTCCAGGGATCTAGAATCTATCAGTCCTACCGCGAATCTGCTGGAGATGATTCTGTGAAAACTGCTGGTTCTGGAGAAAGCGAATCCGGCTGTACCGAAGCCTCCGGTATCGAATCATCCGGCCGCCTTCGACGGGAACCCCCCCGTTTTTCTATCGAGCATCTGAAAAACCTGCTGCCCCCAGAGCAGCAGTCAAAGCTGGAAACAGCCCAGCTTCTCATGCAGACCATTCAGAATGTATAAGAAAGGATTTAATAAATTATGAACGCAGCCTGGAAGCAGGATCCAAGACTAAAAAATATGAATCCGGAAAAATTAAACTATTTGACAAAACTGGCAGAAACGGTAGAGCAGACCCCAAAAGACAAGCTGATGCCCCTCTTTATGAGTATGGCCGCCGGATCCAGCCAGTTCCAGTTTACAGATGCGGAAACTGATCTGCTGGTGTCTATCATGACGGCAAAAATGAGTTCAGCTGAGAAAAAAAGAGTAGAGATGCTCCGGACTCTCTCAAAAAAAATCGGAGGAAAAAAGAAATAGGCAAATAAGAGGGAGGAAATGTTTTCCTGATCCATCAAAGTCACAGAAAACATTTTCTCCCTCTTCATTTACAAAAAGCCGCTGAAAGCAGTTTCGTCCCCTATTTAGATCTCCTTCTTCCAAAGGCCATGAAGGTTGCAGTACTCGTAGGCTGCTACTGCCTCGTCATCCTCACTGAGGATGAACTGCGCTTCCGGCTTCTCTCCTGGATTCAAATACTTAATCTGGCTGCCCTTTTTAGTTTCCAGAGCAATCCACTGAATCCAGTGAGCCTCTAACATTGGGTGCTCAACCTCTCCTACCTTTACGGTAATCTTCTTTCCATCTGTCTCGACTACAGGAACGTGCTTCTCATGAGCGCCATCGCTGGTTCCCGGGATAATCTCACTCATCTTCTCGCCACAGCACATCACAGGCACCCCTGCGTTCTTTACAAAAGTAACAATATTTCCACAATGCTTACAGACATAAAATTTCAGACTCATTTTATTTCCTCCTTGTTCTCAATCTTAGTAACTGTTATTATTATATTTTATTTCAAGCTAAAAATCAAGTGTTTTCTGACTTTTCTTTTATTTTTTCTCTGAGTTATTATCTCCAATTTTCTTTACAAATATTTCTTCCTATGTTAAAATCAATGCTGTCAAATGATTCATATATACAACAGGGAGCTTGTAAACAGGCTGAGAGGAAATTGCGAATTTCGACCTAGAACCTGACTTGGATAATGCCAACGTAGGGAAATAATACTGTATTTTCGCCCTGCCATTACCCGGCAGGGTTTCTTTTTGCCAGCTCCTGAATCAATGCTGTTCTTCTTCTGCTCTTTATGAGAAGCCGGAGGACAGCCGGAAAGGAGCTTTTTTTTATATGTCATATGCCAAACGCGCTGCGCCTGTTATTACTCTGGCTGCGATTCTTATATTCTGGGAGGCATCTGTGCGCCTCTTCCAGATTCCTCTTTATGTCCTTCCTTCCCCTACAGAGGTTTTAAAAGCGCTTTTTTCCGATCGGCTTACTCTTTTGAGCCACAGTGTCATAACAGTAACCGAGGCCCTTATAGGAATGGGAATTTCTCTGATACTGGCAGCTGCCCTTGGAATTCTCATGGATGCCTTCTCCTCTGTCAAACAAATACTCTACCCAATTCTGGTAGTCACTCAGACCGTTCCCATGATTGTTCTGGCACCGATCCTGATTATCTACCTGGGCTTCGGTCTGGCCCCAAAAATCCTGACTGTAGTACTCATGTGTTTTTTTCCCATTGCAGTCAGTTTCACAGACGGTATGGCACAGTTGGATCCTGAGTATCTGCATCTGGCCCGTTCTTTCGGCGCCGGAAAATGGACTGTCTACCGGCTGGTAAAAATCCCAGCGGCCGTTCCCTCCCTGATTTCCGGCCTGAAGGTAGCCGCTACCTACAGCATCAGCGGCGCCGTAGTAGGAGAATGGATTGGCGCTCAGAAAGGGCTGGGCTACTATCTGCTCCGAGTTAAAAATGGATATATGTTAGACAAAGTATTTGCCTGCGTTCTGGTCATTATCTTTTTAAGTCTGTGCATGAATTTAGCTCTATGGCTTGTGAAGCGGCTCACATCCCCTTCCAGCCGTCCGTAAGCGTCAGTAAAAACCGTACCTTAAACCATATCATACAAACTATTTTACAAGGAGAATCACTATGAAAAAGAGACATTTAACAACTCTCTGTCTGACGGCTTTTGCCATTTTTTCTCTCACCGCCTGCTCTCATTCCAATACTTCCAAGCCGGGCGCAGCTGCTTCCGAAGCAGAAACAAAGGAGGCAGGCGCAAACTCTTCCCAGACAGCTTCCTCTAAAGAAAACCTGGAGGATGTAACTGTCATCCTGGACTATGTAGCGAACACGAACCACACAGGTATGTACGCGGCTCTGGAGCTGGGCTACTACAAGGAGGAAGGGCTGAACGTCAATATTGTGGAGCCTACCGAGGGAGCTACCGCCACTCTCATTGCCGTAGGAAAGGGTGACTTTGGAATCAGTTACCAGGAGGACGTCACCATTGCCCTGACCTCCGAAGAACCGCTTCCCATCAAGGCTGTCGCAGCTCTCATTCAGCACAACACTTCCGGTTTTGTCACTGCGGCTGATAAGAATATTACTTCCCCCAGAGATTTCGAGGGAAAAACCTATGCCGGCTGGGGCGGCCCTGGAGAAGCAGCTGTACTGGAGGCAGTCATGACCCAGGCAGGAGCTGACTTTTCCAAATTAAATATGGTAGTCTCCGATGGATCCGGCTTTGCAGCGCTTGAAGATAAAGCAGATATTATGTGGTTTTTCGAGGGATGGGACAACATTACCTGTGAGATGAACAACTTCCCCATCAACTACATGCCTGTAAGAGAACTGGATGACCGTCTGGACTACTACACACCTGTGATTATTGCCGGAAACGACACCCTGGAACAGCGCCCGGAAATGGTGAAGAAATTTTTGAAAGCTACGGAAAAAGGCTACCAGTATGCCATCAGCCATCCAGAGGAAAGCGCTGAGCTCCTCCACAAATACGCACCTGATTACTCCCTGGAAATGCTCACTAAATCTCAGGAATTTCTGGCCGGCAAATATATGGAAGATACAGATGTGTGGGGCATTATGTCCGACGAAACATGGGATAACTACACGGATTTCATGGCAGAATATGGCGTTATCGACAAGACCATTCCAGCCTCTGACTGCTATACCAACGAATTTCTTCCGGGAGCGGCAAAATAGCCGGGAAAGGAAGCGCTATGAAATTAGAAATCTCTGACTTAAGCTTTTCCTATGAGGATAAGCCAGTGCTGGATCACCTCTCCCTCTCTGTCAGGGAGGGGGAGTTTGTAAGCATTCTGGGTCCTTCCGGATGTGGAAAATCTACGATTTTAAAGCTCTTAACGGGGGTTCTAAAAAAAGAATCCGGTTTCCTTATGGCAGACGGCAGGGACATTTCCGATCCTTCTGAACACTTTGCCTACATGCCTCAGAATGATCTTCTTTTTCCCTGGAAAAACATTCTGGACAATGTATGCCTCTATGGCCGGATCCATGGTTCTTTAAAGGAAGCGCGGGAGGAGGCTCTGAAACATTTTCCCGCTTTCGGTCTTTCCGGATATGAGTATAAATATCCAGATTCTCTGTCCGGAGGCATGCGTCAGAGAGCCGCCTTCCTCAGGACTGCCCTGTGCCGGGCTGATATTCTTCTTTTAGATGAACCCTTTGGCGCCCTTGATGTCATTACCAGAGGTGAAATGCAGGACTGGCTTCTATCCATGCGAGAGCGGCTGAACCGCACAGTCCTGCTGGTCACCCACGATATGGACGAGGCCATCTACTTATCAGATCGAATTCTGATTTTAAACGGTTCTCCGGCCCGCATTACCTGGGAAACAGTTATTCCAGAAAAAAACAGAACCCGTTCCTGGCTCTACAGCCAGGGGGCTCTGCGTCAGACCATCTATGAAAAAATTGTAGAAAAACACCAGGAGGAAGCTCAATGACTGCACTTTACGACGCCCATGCCCATATAGGAAGCATAGAAGAACTGGCGCTCAGAAAAAAACAGAACATTATCTCCCTCGTCTGCGCCTCCTGCCCGGACGAGGCAAAAAAACTGGAGGAGCTGGCCGGCAATCCGGTTCTCTCCTCCGTCGTACGTCCAACCTTCGGCCTTCACCCCTGGAATGCAGACCAGATATCTTTTCAGCATATGGAACCGTGGCTTTTAAAAGCCTCTGTCATCGGCGAAATCGGCATGGACAGCGTCTGGTGCAGCGTCCCCCTTTCCATCCAGGAAAAAGCCTTCTGCGCCCAGCTGGAGCTTGCCTCTTCCATGCAAAAACCGGTTATTCTCCATACCAAAGGGCAGGAAAAGCAGATTGCACGTCTGATTCAAAAATATCCTAATGTCTATCTGGTCCATTGGTATTCCGGCGAGGAAGGGCTTCCTGAACTTCTGGATCTGGGCTGCTATTTCACTATAGGTCCTGATGTGTTCTGGAATCCGTCTGTCCAGAAAGCTGCCGTTCTGGCTCCGGAAAACAAAATTTTAGTGGAAACAGACGGCTGTTCTGCCGTTAAGTGGGCCTATGAACAGACCTCTTCCTTTTCTCACAAGCATCTCCTTCCATCCTGGAATAATGTTGAAGCCGTATTAAAACACAGCATTGATACCGCGGCCTCCCTTAGGGGGCTTTCACCTGAAACTCTGGCCGCAAAAATAGAAGAAAATTTCTACAGGTTCTGTCCTGTTTAACATTGTGTCCTTTCCGCCTTGTCCTTCTGTTCTCCTTATTTTGTATACTCTGACAGTTCCGCCTTGTCCGGCACAATCAGAATCTTGGCATCTGTCCCGGCACGCATGAGGACTGTTTTCATCAAATCCTCCGGAATTCCAATGCATCCGGCTGTGTATGTATCGTTGACTACCTTGGGACAGTGGAGAAAAATCGCTGAACCCCTTCCTGGAACATGATCCTTGTTATAATCCAGCACCAGAGCATAATTATAGCAGGGGCCTTGATTTTTCAGTACTTCCGCAGAGCGCCAGTCCGCCTCTGCCTCTCCTGCTCTCACATATTGATTGTAATATCTGCTTCCCACATCATCTACAAAGCAGTCCCCCTCCTGTACCTTATGATAGGAAATCTGGCTGCCTGGATCATCTTTTAATCCAAACGCCATCAAAAAGGAATAAAGCCCTGCTGGGGTCTTCTTGTCGCCCTCTTTCTTATCTGCCGTAATTCCAGCCTGGCCACAGGTTCCCCTTGTTCCAAACACCTCCGAAAGACGGCCGTCCTCTCCTCTCTCGTAGTACCACAGCGTCAGACTGCTCTGATCTGCCCCATCTCCCACGGCAAGAATCAGGTGATCCGTTTCCTCTGCTGCCTTTAACGTATTCACATCAAACCGTTCCGGCAGATGCTCCGCATAGGAAGCCTGGGAAACCTCCATTCCTACAAATCCTTTCGTCTTTTCCTTCCCTGTCTCAGTCCCGCTTTCGCTCTCCAAAGCCGGCCCTGCAGCTGCTTTTCCCTGCTGCCCTGCCTGGCTCTGGGCAGCCTGAGCGCTGACATAAAATTTTTCTCCTGCTGGATTCAATAAGATAACAGCCGCTGCCAGCACTGTCAATGCTATTTTTTTACTTTTTCTTCTCATTTGACGTCCTTTCTTCTGTCCTGATTTTCTCATACACTACAGCTCCAGTTCCGGCAGCAGTCCCTCCTCCCTGGCCGTCTTCCGTATCATCCAATCAGCGATGGCAAACATGAGGGCAATGCACTTACAGGAAACGTACTCATTTCCATAATTGATATCACGCCCGTGGAGAATTCCATTTCTATAAGGAATATAGATTGGATCGCTGTTGGTCTTTAAACGGTTTTGGTTAAAGTTCAGCTTAATCTTTGTCAGGCCCTCGGTACATCCTACCAGGCAGTCCCAGGGATCCACTGTAGTAGCTGCAGTGAAAAATCCCTTTTTCTTTGTGTAGTCATTGACCGCTCCGTCGATGATAATGAGTGAAAGAGGAACGCTGGCATAGTATCTGCCTTCTCTGTGATCCTCAAAGCACTGGCGGATCATTCCCTCCCGCATAGCGAAAGAGGGAGCTGCATCCAGAATATGATCAATCTGATCCGGAGCTTCATTCTGATAATACTCAATCAGAATCCTCTCCGCCGCCTCGATCCCGTGCTCTTCATATTCCAAATTCGCCCGGTGAACCAGTTCTTCACTGATGCTGTCATATGCACACCAGCCATAATCAGCGAACCTAAGATTAAATTCCGGTCCTTCCTTAATCAATCCCGTGCAACAGCTGCTGCATGTCTCTTCCATTCTGCCTCCTCATACCATTTTCAGGTAATTTTTCTATCTTCTGTACTTGTTATTTTATCTATTTTCATATTTTAACACGAAATTTTCCGCTTTTCAATCAGCGTATGCAGAGAGTGTTTCAACTGAAAAATTAAAATTTTTCCCACATAGTATTTACTTTTGAAATACAAATGTATATGCTATAAGCGAAACTGCGCAGAGCGTAAAACCTATGGAAGACATTACAGCGAGGAGAACAAAACATGAAAACATATAACTGGGTATCCTTAGGATGCGGAGTCATTGCAAATCAGCTGGCAGAGGCAATGCAGCAGGAAGGACGAACTCTCTACGGCGTTGCAAACAGAACCCACAGCAAGGCGGTTGAATTTGCTCAAAAATATAATATTCCTAAGGTATATGACAGCATTCAGGACATCTTCGAAGATGAGCAGGCCGATATTATTTATATCTCCACACCGCACAATACTCATATTCAATACTTACGGGAAGCGCTGCAGCATGGAAAGCATGTTTTGTGCGAAAAATCGATCACTCTAAACTCCGCGGAACTGGAAGAGGCAAAAAAGCTGGCAGAAAAAAATCATCTGATTCTGGCAGAAGCCATGACTATCTATCATATGCCCCTCTATAAAAAACTGCGTGAAATCATATCAGGCGGATGCCTGGGACCTCTTAAAATGGTTCAAATGAATTTTGGAAGCTATAAAGAATATGATATGACCAACCGTTTCTTTAACCCTGCTCTGGCAGGTGGAGCTCTGCTGGATATCGGCGTGTATGCCCTATCTTTTATCCGGTGGTTTATGTCTGCCGCACCTGATCAGGCAGTATCTCAGGTTCGCCTGGCCCCCAGCGGCGTAGACGAACAGGCCGGAATTTTGCTGATGAATCCAGCCGGCGAAATGGCTTCAGCCACCCTTACCCTGCACGCAAAACAGCCCAAGAGAGGTATGATCGCCTTCGATCAAGGCTATATCGAAATTTATGAGTATCCCCGGGCAGATAAAGCCACCATTACTTATACAAAGGATATGCACCAGGAAACGGTTACCTGCGGACATACTGAACACGCATTGCGTTACGAGGTTCTTGACATGGAAAAAGCTGTATCAGGAATAAAAAATGAAATGTATTTAGACTACACATGCGATGTAATGTCTGTCATGACAAAGCTGAGAAATGAATGGGGCTTATTTTATCCAGAGGAAAAATAGCCTATAAGTAACAGAAAAAATGGAAGTATCCTGTTTGTGCAGCTGTACCATGACATATAATATACTTACCCAGGTAGCTGGGGGATGTGCTCTCACCTATTCCGAGACCTTACGGAAGGCGGTGATTATTATGAGTACATACGAGGAATTAAGCCTAATTCTCATTTATTCCCTTCGACCCAGAGTAACATCGTGTCAAAAATTAAAAAAAATATAAAATAGTATCATTTTAGTATCACAGAAGATAGAAAAGAGCCTCAACCCTTTGATTTATAAGGGGAAAGGCTCTTTTGATTGTTATTTGCAGACAATGTTTATAATCTTTCCAGGCACATAGATTTCTTTTACAATGTTTCCTGTCAGTTTATCTTTTACTGCCTCTTTTCCTGCTGCCAGAGCGGTTTCTTTATCTACATCAGCCGGAAGGGCTACCACGCCTCTTGTCTTTCCATTGATCTGCACGGCAATCTCTACCTCGTCATCCTTCATAGCTTCTGTATCGCACTCTGGCCATGTGCTGTGGAATACGCTGTCTGTACCGCCCAGCTCTCTCCAGAGTTCCTCACCCAGGTGAGGAGCGAATGGTGCAAGCAGAGTGACGAAGGTTTTTAAGGTCTCCTTATCAATTCCGCCCTCCTTTTTCGCCAGCTCAATGAACTTGTTATTGTACTCCATAAATCCAGAAATAACTGTATTCAAGCTGAACTGCTCAAATCTCTGCTCAATATCATAAACCAGCTTATGGCGCAGCTTCACCATTTCTTTAGTTTCTTTAATATCCTTATCCTTACTTGTCATGACCAGGTTATAGAAACGGTTTAAGAAACGGGAAACTCCCTCGATTCCTCTGTCATCCCACTCAGCATCTAACTCTGGCGGTCCCACGAACAGCTCGTAAAGTCTTAAAGAATCACAGCCATAATCTCTTACCAGATCATCCGGGGAAACTACGTTGCCCTTGGACTTACTCATCTTGATTCCGTTCTTTCCTGTGATCATTCCCTGGTTGAACAGCTTCTTAAACGGCTCATCAAAGTCAACCACACCGATATCATGAAGGAACTTAGTGTAGAAACGGGAGTACAGAAGGTGAAGTACCGCATGCTCTACACCGCCGATATACATATCAACCGGCAGGTATTTGTCTGCCTTCTCCTTGGAAACAAGAGCTTCGTTGTTCTTGCTGTCCACATAGCGGAGGAAGTACCAGGAGGAACCAGCCCACTGAGGCATGGTGTTGGTCTCTCTCTTAGCTGGGGCGCCGCAGCATGGGCAGGTTGTATTGACCCACTCGTCAATAGCAGCCAGCGGAGATTCTCCTGTACCGGTAGGCTGGTAGCTATCTACCTCCGGCAGAGTAAGCGGAAGCTGATCCTCCGGAACCGGCACGTTTCCGCACTTCGGACAGTGGATAATCGGAATCGGCTCACCCCAGTATCTCTGGCGGGAGAATACCCAGTCACGCAGCTTGTAGTTTACCGTCTTGCGGCCAATACCCATTTTTTCAATCATCTCAGGAGCTTCTTTCTTCAGAACAGAAGACTCCATTCCGTTCCACTCCCCAGAATTGATCATGGTTCCGCTTGCCTCTGTATAGGCTTCGGTCATGTTCTCAATCTCTTTTCCATCCTTGGCAATAACCTGGATAATCGGAATACCAAACTTAGTGGCAAACTCAAAGTCACGGTCATCATGAGCCGGAACGCACATAATAGCGCCTGTACCATAATCAGCCAGTACATAATCAGACAGCCAGATCGGAACCTTAGCTCCATTTAACGGATTTACTGCATAAGAGCCTGTAAATACGCCAGTCTTCTCCTTATCCTGAAGTCGATCTACATTGGACTTCATAGAAGCATCAAAAATATATTTCTCTACAGCTTCTCTTGTCTCGTCAGTGGCCAGACTCTTAGCCAGAGCATGTTCCGGAGCCAGAACCATAAATGTAGCGCCGTGAAGGGTGTCTGGTCTGGTGGTGTAGACTGTTATCTTTTCCTCTCTGCCCTCTACCGGGAAATCTACCTCTGCGCCGTAGGATTTTCCAATCCACTCACTCTGCATCTTTTTAACCTTCTCCGGCCAGTCTAACTTGTCCAGATCATTTAACAGACGCTCTGCATAGGCAGTAATTTTAAGCATCCACTGGCGGAGGTTTTTCTTCGTAACAGCAGTGCCGCAGCGCTCGCAGCAGCCGTTGACAACCTCCTCGTTAGCAAGACCTGTCTTACAGGACGGACACCAGTTGATGGGGAACTCCTTCTCATAAGCGAGGCCTTTCTTAAACATCTGCACGAAAATCCACTGAGTCCACTTGTAGAAGTTAGGATCTGTCGTGTTGACCTCCATATCCCAGTCGTAGATTGCGGCAATCTCACCGATCTGACGCTTAATGTTCTTAATATTCTCAGCTGTGGATTTAGCCGGATGCACTCCCATCTTGATTGCATAGTTCTCTGCCGGAAGTCCGAATGCATCCCATCCCATAGGATGAATCACATATTTGCCCTTGAGGAGCTGATAGCGGCTCCAAACGTCAGAGATTACATAGCCTCTCCAGTGACCTACATGAAGACCGCTTCCAGATGGATATGGGAACATATCCAGGCAGTAATATTTTTCTTTTTTTCCATCATTTACATTGATCGGGTTCTTTGCCCAGTTTTCCCGCCACTTTTTCTCAATGGCGGTATGGTTGTACTGTGCCATCTCAATTTCCTCCTTCTGTTATATACGCAGAATCTTAGCAAAAAGCTGCTGCAGCATAAAACGAATTCTGCTATGCAGAATTTCTATGAAATAAAAAATGCCCTGCGTCTCTCTGCTGATTCTGCATAGAGACGCAAGGCTTATCCTCTCGCGCGGTACCACTCTATTTCATGCCATATGGCATGCTCTTATGGGGGAAACTGCCTGGCTGCTGCCCTGAACCGTCCGGCCAATCAGCAAACTCTAACGGCATTTTCTCCTCACCGCATAACGGGCGGTTTCCGGCTCTGCCTACTCAGGACACAGACAAACTGGCTGCATACAGACAACTGTCTTTTATCTGTTCCCTTCAACAGGCTGCTCCAAGGCGAGTTCAGATGCCCTCTCCAACTGTCTCGCACCTACCGACAGCTCTCTGATGGTTCCTGCATCCTACTGCTCCTCTTCCCTGCATTTACTGATGGTTCTTAATTTAACACACTTGCAGACGGCTGTCAAGGTTCTGCCGGACGATTTCCCGGCAATTTCCACGGCAATTTCCGCTGCATTTCCACGGCCGCCTTATGGCTCTTCCATGTCAAATCTCACTGCCTCTGCCATGCCTTCTCACCTTCCGGCTCTATGTGCAGCGTCTGGTCAGAAGGCTCCTCTGTGATAGAAAGAAGGCCGTTTTCCTCCTGCACAATCCCGCGGGCCGCAACAGCCGAATAGACGGTTCCATTGGAATCCTCAGCAACAATGCGAAGATCGATCCGGTCCCCTGCCTCCGGACTCAGCTTCATGTTCCAGGAAGCCGTATAGGTACTATCCGTGCCTTCTGTCCAGGCAGTATCTCCCTCTGATCCGCCTGTCTCCCCTTTTTCCAGAAGAATCTGAGTGTGCAGCAGACTTTTCCCGGAATAGATCCTTGCTTCAGCCCTAACTAACTGAAGTTCTACCGGAATGCTGTTTACAAACAGAGAAACATCTGGTGAAAGTTCCACCTCTGCCTTTCCAGTCCGGCTGCTCCATCCCAGGAATCCAGAACAATCCATCTGGAAAAAGCAGGCGTCCTTTACTGACACATACTCCAGAGTTTCCCCTCTCAGGTTCTCCCCGCTTTTTTTATAGATCTTAAGGATTCCCGACTCTGTCAGCGCCGACACCTCTGCCTCTGCCTGAAACTGCGTGCCGCCAGATCGAGCCGCCGGAAGATTGTCAGACTGCTCCCCATCATCCCACGCGAAATAAACTTCCTCGCCTTCCCGGTATTCCTTCAAATCTGCCGTCACATGAACTTCTGCTCTCAGACTATCCTTCGGGGTGACTGTCACCTGAAACTGATCGACAAAGCTGTCGGCCCGCTCCTGGCCTCTCTGAATTTCCGAAGAAATCCCGCGAACCGTATCGGTTACACTGCCCTCCATCTGGCTGACTCTCACCTGCAGATCCTGTACCTGGCGAAGAAGCCTCCTGTTCTCTCCGGTCAGAAAGAAAAGTCCGCCTGCCGCCAAAAGCAGGTTCGCTGTCCCAAGACAAATCAAAATCATCTCTTTTCCGGGCTTTAATTTTCGGTCTTTCATATGGTGTCCCCCTTTCTTTGGGAGATATGACGCTTAGTGTTGTAGACATATTATACTATATCCACAGAGCGGATATGAGCCTCCAGCGGATACGCACGGTTTGAATTTGTATTTGCTTCACTGTGCCCGCCCAAACCGGCGCGGTATAATATTTGACAATATTATACCAGATCGAGCATCAGAATGTCTTTACGATATTCTTACAAATTGTTCTGACCGTCTTTTTATCTATTCCCACTCTTTACAAACATCAACCCACTCAGAAAAGCCTGAGTATGTTTCCAGTTCCTCTATTGTCAGTTCAATGGCACTGTTGCTGCTTCCACAAGCTGGAAACACTGTTTGAAATCTTTTCAGCGACTGATCAAGGTATACAGTAACATCATCATTCACAGCAAACGGGCAGACACCGCCTATGGAATGCCCAATTAGAACTGAAACTTCCTCTGGAGACAGCATTTTCGCCTTCGCTCCAAACTGTGCCTTATATTTTGCATTATCTATTTTCGTATCGCCTGCCGTCACAATCAGAATGGGACTGTTATTGACCTTAAATGAGAGCGTTTTTGCAATCCGGCACGGCTCACAATACAGCGCCTCCGCAGCGAGAGCCACCGTTGCACTGGAAACGGTGAATTCCTGTATCCGGTTCTCCATTCCATATTTTTCAAAAAATAATTTTACATTTTCAATTGACATTGTTTTACCTCTGTTTTTGCTTATGTAGGGGGGCTCAAATTTATCACTGTAAGTATATCATGCGCTTACCTATACTTATGTAATATCTTTTTCATTCCTCCTCTTTTCCTGTTCCAAATTCGTCATTTCATATCAAAATCAACCGGGCTGTAATAGATATCTTTCATATTGTTATCAGTATACCATAAATCTTCTTCTCAGTGTGGTAAATCACCGGAAACGACAGAAAAACCGCCGCACCATAGACGATACTTCATCTATAATGCAGCGGCTCCATATAAAAAACTTTTTTATTACCACGGAAGAACGCCAAACAGCAGAACCGCTGCTACAGCTCCGATCACTGGGCCTACAAGCGGAACGACTGCATATCCCCAGTTAGAATCTCCTTTTCCCTGAATCGGCAACACTGCGTGTGCCAGACGCGGACCGAGATCTCTGGCCGGATTAATTGCATAGCCGGTCAAACCGCCCATGGACATACCGATAGAAACGATGATTCCAAATACCAGGAAATTATTTAATCCCACATCAGCCGCCCCTGCTACATTTCCCACTCCTTTAATGGCAAATACCAGAACAAAGGTAGCTACAGCCTCACAGAAAATGTTCCTGGGAATGTTCTGAATGCTCGCTCCTGTACAGAATACGCCAAGCTTAGTTCCTGTCTCTGCAGTTGCATCAAACTGATCTTTAAACATCATGTACACCACACAGGCGCCTAAAAATGCACCTGCAAACTGAGCAATTACATAACCCGGAACCATAGACCAGGCAAAACTTCCATCAACAGCCAGAGCCAATGTCAAAGCTGGATTGAAATGTGCTCCAGAAGCAGCTCCGAAAATAAATGCAGGAACCATAACTGCAAGTCCCCACGCTAATGTAATCTGAATAGAACCTGCTCCCTTCATCCCTGATTTATTCAGTGTTACGTTTGCTACTACAGAATCGCCTAAAAGAATAAGCAGAAATGTACCGATAAATTCAGCGATATATGCCATCATCTGAAACCCCTCCTATTTTTTCTTCTGTCTCCTATCAGCCCACCGTCTCTTTCTGGTTTTTGCATATCAGTGCTTTATACTGTTTTACCGTCATATCTTCATACTTCTTAAACACTTTGCTGAAATAGCTGCTTTCATTATATCCTAAACGGAAAGCTACCTCGGCAATACTGTCATCTGTAAAATAAAAATAGCCCTTTGCAAGATAAATTTTTCTCATATGAAGGTATTCCATTACACTGACCTGAAACTGTTCCTTAAAGATACGGCTCAGATACCCCTGACTGATAGTACAGTTTTCAATTATTTTATTCAGACTGATATCTGATTTTATATTGCTTTCAATATATAAAAATACATTGTGAAGAAGAGGATAACGATTGACGCTGTTTTTCTGAAAAATATAATCCATCACTCGAAACAGCCATAATTCTGTAATCATGGGTTCCTCAATCAAGCCTTCATTCAACGGAAACAGCTCTCCTATATCATAACTCTCTTCATCATAAAATTTTGTTGTGCTTAAAAGACTTTGCCCAATGAAAGAAAACACCTTATACAGCTGGTTGGAATCTTTCTGGCAAATCTGATAAATTTCTTTTGTTGTCTGTCTGCAAAGACTGTATACCTTGGGAAAATCTCTCTTTTTTACCAGGGACAGCAGTTGATTAAGACAAGGCTGCACAGAGCTTTCATTTCCTGTCTTTAAATTGCCCAAAAGAGAATTCAAGTGATGGAAAGAAATAGGTTTTTCTACAATCTCACTGGCACATTCTCTTATCTCCTCATAAAAAGCTATGCTGGCTGGGTAAACTGTCATCAGGTAAACTGCCGTAGATGGAGAAGACTGGCGGATTAAGCGCGCTGCTTCAATTCCAGTCAGTCCTGGTAGGAATGCATTGATAAATACTACGTCATATGCCGTCTCCTGGCACAGACGGACTGCATCCTCTCCACTGTCTGCCAGAGAAGAAACTTCAAAGCCGTCTATTTTGGAAATCATTATTTTCAGCGCTTCCTGAGACAGAATATCGTTATCTGCCAAAAGGACATGGTACATAAGCTAATCCACCCTTTCACTGAAATTTTCAGGCCAGCAGATCACTGTTCTGCGCCCTTTTCCTTTACTGCTCTCTATTATAATTTCATAGCTGTCACCAAAAATCTTTTTCATTTTCAGCTGAGCATGGTCTTTCCCCCGGCTGATATAGTAGCCCTCATGTCTGTCACTGAATGCCTCAAAGTTTATCTGCAGTTCTTCTTCATTCATCCCCAAGCCATTGTCCTCTACCTCTATCACACATTTCCCGCCGCTCAGGCAGCCTTTAACAGTTACTTCTCCACCTTCCTTTTTCATCATCACACCATAATAAACTGCGCTTTTAACGAATGGAAGCAGCACGTCTGACGGGATTCTCTGCATAGTCATATTTTTAGGAACCTGAATTGAAAAATTCAGCCGTTCTCCCAGCTTCTGCTTCTGCATAGAAAGGAACCGCTCTGCCTGTTCCAGCTCTCTTGACAGACTGACAAACGTCCCCTTTTCCATAGAAGAATATTTCACATAGTCTATCAGCTGATTGAGCAGCTCTCCCGTTCTTGGTGCCTCCTCAATTACAGTCAGATTTATCAGAGAAACCATCGTATCCAAAATACTTCCAGAATCCTGTGCTGCTTCCAGATCCAGGATTCTTAAATCTTTCTGTGCATTTTCTTCTGCCAGCTTCTGATTGAGGGTACAGAGTTTTTCAACCTGCTTCTGCTGTTTCTCTCTCTGCATCTGAAGATGCATTTCATTTTCGCCCAGCTGATTAATAATTAGAAATACCAGATTCACAATATCCATGAAATTTTCAAACGAATATTCCGGGAGTTCCTCCAGAAGTTTCCTATTTTCCTCAATAATCCCGCCAATAGATGCCGATGTCATCACTTTTTCAAGCCTGCTGATATCCTCCGGCGCATCGCTGCACCGAATCTGCCCTCCAATAAAACCTCCCAGATAGTGACCTCTCACTACAATAGGAATCGCCACTTCGAGAAGACCACAAGGACAAAAATAGACACTGGGCTTCTGCATGACAGCCGCCTGAATAGAGCCGAAAGCATCTGATGATTTACAGCGAAGGCTCAGCTGGCTATCGCTTCTGGCCATACGGCAAAAATCAGAAAAACTGGTACTTTCTGTAATTGGTTCTCCTCTGTAATCTACTGTAACAAATGCCAAGCCAGTAGCCTTAGAGAGGCTTTTTTGAATGTTTTCCAATTTTTCTTTTCCAAACAGGTGAAGAATATCTAGTTCATTTTCTCCAGAAGATCTGGATGACGGAGAAAATACTGAGCCTCCATTTATTTCAAACTGTTTTAAACTGGTATCCTGATTAAATCCTTCCATTGTAACCCTTACCTTCCATCCATATCATATCATTTTGCCATACAACTGCATTCTGAAACGAGCTCAAGCATAGCAGTCTTTGTCAAGATAATACCATATTTCAGAAAATATTAACAGATCTGAAGAAGAATATGACGAATCTCTCCTGCTCCTATTGTTCGTGGAGTAGTTTTTAAACAGTTATCTCTAAGAGCATTTTCTGTCATATTGTCCAGCTGAGACAAGTAATCTTCCCTGGCCACTCCAGCTTTTTCTGCAGAATCAGCCATATTCATAGAAGTCATCATCATGCAGATCACTTCTTTCAGAATCTTCACTGCCTCCTGCGGCGGTGTGGTAATACTGGCTAGTTTTACTTTATAAACCATAGACGCATATTTATCCAGCACTTGTTTATCTCCACAATTGTAGTCTATGACTCTGTTAAGAAGCATGGCATTCGCCAGCCCATGGGGAATATGGAAAGTTCCGCCCAGCTGATGTGCAATACTGTGATTTACCCCTAGTCCCGCTGTGTTAAATGCCATGCCGGCTAGTGTAGAAGCCTCATGCATCTTACTTCTGGCCTCCAGATTTTTTCCATCTTTATAGCAGACAAGCAATGAGTCTAAGAGCAGTTCTACCGCTTTTTCAGATAAAGCATCTGAAAATACGTTCGCCCCCTTGGCTACATATGCCTCCAGCGCATGGGTGAGAACATCCATCCCCGTGTTCGCTGTAACAGCCGGAGGAACTGAAAGAGTCAGTGTCGGATCAAGGAGCGCCACATCTGCTAATATTTCATCATCTGCAATCAGATGCTTTGACTTATTTTCCACGTCTGTAATAACTGTAGCGCTGGTTACTTCCGAACCCGTTCCGCTGGTGGTCGGAATCGTGACAAAGATTGGTTTCTTCATCAGGCCTCCGTTAATTCCAAAATAGATAATTCCCTTAGCTGTATCAATGGCTGAACCTCCTCCAAAAGCGATTACAACATCTGGCTGTACCCTGGCTCCCATGTTCAGCCCGTTTCCCACCACCTCTGTGGTGGGATCGGGAATCGCCTGATCGAAAATCTCTATCCGGCAGCTGGAATCAATTGCGCTTATTACCTTATTTACACTTCCATTTTCAGCCATAAACTTATCGCAGACAATATAAACCGTCTTATTTTTATAAATTTTCAGATAGTCCATGGCTGTCTCGCCGGAACGGATTTTTGTTTTAATATATACGTTTGACATATATGTTCACTCCTCTGTGACTTCTTTTTCCGTCCTTAGCGGATGCTGAATGCATCGGACATAACGCAGCGGCGTTTTCTGCAGAAGGAACGGGCGGAGGTTAGCCCCTCTCCTGTGGGACCAGCGATGGTAAAGGTTGCATGTCCCTCTCCGCCTGCTCCGATACCTGCGTAGGAAGGAGCGTTTTTCACAAAAATAGTTGTCTCCAGAAGCTTTGCCATCTTACTTAATTTCTCCACATTTCTGGAATGCATCATCGCTGTATGCCGGTTTCCATGCTCTGCATCGTGGGCGTATTCAATCGCAGTATCCACATCTGAAACACGCACAATCGGAAGAATCGGCATCATCATCTCCTCTGTTACCAGATGATGCTCCTTTCCCACTTCCATAATAATAACCTTCACGCTGTCATCTGCCGGGATTCCCATCTTGTCCAGAATATATTTTGCGCTCTTTCCTACAAAGGAAGTCTTAGGGCCTCCCTTTTCGTTTGTTACCATTGCATCCAGACGCTCAATTGTCTCCACATCACGTATCTCATACGCTCCGTTCATCTTCATATTCTGAATCAAATAATCACAGATGGAATCTACAGCAAACACTTCTTTCTCAGCAATGCAGGGTACATTATTATCAAAACTGCAGCCATCCACAATATCCTTAGCTGCTTTTTCAATATCAGCTGTCTCGTCCACTACAACCGGAGGATTTCCAGCTCCCGCTCCGATGGCTTTCTTGCCTGAAGAAAGTACCTTCTTTACAATGGCCGGACCTCCTGTAGCTACCAGCAGGCGAACGCCTGGGTGTTCTATCATTCTGTTTGTATTTTCAATAGACGGTTCCTCTACCATTGTAATCAGATCCGCCGGAGCCCCGCCTTCCATCAGCGCCTTATTGAGCATCTTGACTAACAGCTGGGAAACCTTTTTTGCTCTGGGATGAGGGCTGAATACAACTGTGTTTCCTCCTGCAATCATGGAGATTGAATTACAGATGATTGTCTCTGTAGGATTTGTAGTAGGAGTAATCGCTCCAATTACACCGAACGGACAGTATTCTACTAAAGTAAGGCCATGATCTCCTGTCTGAGCTTCTGTTGTCAAATCCTCTGTTCCCGGTGTCTTTTCTGCTGCCAGGCGGTTCTTGATCAATTTATGTTCGTATTTTCCAATCTCTGTCTCCTCCACAGCCATTCTGGAGATCAGTTCTAAATTTTCCCTTTTTAAAACAGTGGCGCGGATAATATCTACATATTTCTGACGATCCTCTATTTTAGAGAACAAAAGCGTCTTCTGAGCCTTGGAAGAAGCTTCAACCGCTTCATCCATGGTAGTAAATACACCATATGTCTCTTCTTTCTTTTTTACAAATGCAGCGGGCTCCTCAGCCTTCATCTCTTTCAATGCCTGAGCCACCAGCTGCTCAATCACTTTCATATCCATTTCCATGTTCTTATACACCTTCTTTTCTTTGTCTGTCCTGCTCTTACTTACTGCTCCATGCAATGCCTAAAGGTGTGACCAGCAGGGTATCGTTTGTCTTTACAGTTGGAATTCCCAGTTCTTTTTCAAATACACTCTCAAATTCCTTGAAACAGCAGGCTCCGCCTACCACATAAACCTTATCTGTTTCATAGCCTTCCAGAAAACGCTTTACTATGGATGCCATTTTGCTTACTACCGGCTTAATTACTGGAAATACGTCTGCTTCCTTTTCAGGATTTTTTTTCAGCGCCTCAGCCTCTTCCAGAGAAATCCCATAATAGCCGGCCAAAACCAGCGTCATGTGAGTTCCTCCTGTAGCCTCGTCTGCCGTAAAGATCACCTTTCCATCCTTCAAAATACTGATTCCTGTCGTTCCTCCGCCTACATCTACCACTGCTCCGTCTGTGATTCCCAGAACGGTGGCTGCCGCTGTAGGCTCATCAACTACATTAGTGACCTCAAATCCCGCTCCCTCCACAACATTGGAGATACAGCGGACGTTTCCTGCGATGATTCCAGGCGGGATGGCCGCCGCAGCTGCTTCCAGAGCCGTCCCCAGCTCTTCCTCCAGCTGAGCCTTGAGTTCCTTTACCGTCCGGATAGCTCCTACGAAATCAACAACAATGCCATCCTTTACCACATGAGAAGGGGCTGACGCTCCGGCTATAGGACGGTTTTCAGAATCCGTCACAGCAATTACAATATTGGCAGTTCCTAAATCCACCCCTGTTTTGAGCTTCCCTGAAAACGGCCTTGCCTTTTTCTCTCGTATCAGCTCTGCAAATTCTGCAAGTACCTTGTTTTCTACCAGCATACAACCCCTCTTCCCTGTTTTTAATTTTGTTTTTTCAGAATTACATAATCATTGTTCTTCAGCGCGCACGCATTAGCCTCATCAATATCCACATGCATTTCCAGTGAAAAATGGTCGGACACACGTACCAGCACATCTCCGAATACGCCGTGCCTCTCGCCGAAGGTTTCCACCTCTACCACATCCTTATCCTTCACGCCCATGGCTTGAGCCTGTTCAGGCGTCATATGAATGTGACGCAGAGCTACCATGGCTCCTTCCGGAAGTGCAACTGTTCCCTTAGGACCTACCAGCTC
Organism: Clostridium sp.; assembly: GCA_018377235.1. Lineage (GTDB taxonomy): Bacteria > Bacillota > Clostridia > Lachnospirales > Lachnospiraceae > Otoolea. The sequence goes on along the minus strand of JAGZZT010000016.1, from coordinate 17,790 downwards.
AATTCCTGGAGTTCCGGCTAAATCTCCTGATTCCCGGACCGGCGGTTTAATTCCCAGACGGAAACTGTCTGTTTTTGAAATTTCCACCTGGCTTTTTCCTCTGACCGGTCCCAGAATCCTGACATTTTTAAACTCTCCTTTCGGTCCCCTGACTGTAACTGTCTCATTGGCTGCAAACTGACCTGGCTGCTTTAAATCTCCTTTTTTAGTCAGCTCATATCCTGGACCATAAAGGATCTCTAAATCCTCCTTTGTAACGTGGACATGGCGGTTGGAAACTCCAATGGGAATTCTGTATGTATGATATTGCCTGATTTTTTCGACAACACGCTCTGTAATCAGCTTTACAAGTTTTTCATCAACCATGGATTTCACCTTTTCCCTGTTCCGGCAAAGCAGATTACTCAACAGAAACTGTGCTCTGCCCTGTTTTCATTATAAAGACTTCGGAAGAATCTTCTCTACATCTGTATGAGGTCTTGGAATTACATGCTGGGATACTACCTGGCCTACGTTAGAGGCTGCTGCTGCTCCCGCATCTACAGAAGCCTTTACAGCTCCTACATCACCGCGTACCATAACAGTCACAAGTCCTGAACCAATCTTCTCATATCCGATTAAAACTACATTAGCTGCCTTTGTCATGGCATCTGCCGCCTCGATGGCTCCTACTAATCCTTTTGTCTCAACCATTCCTAATGCTTCGTTTGACATAATGTTCTCCTCCTGATCTTTCTATATTTCAGATAAATTTTTCTGAATATTTATTATTTTTTGTTTTTTTATTCTATATGGACAGCTGCTTTAAAATCCAGGCCTTATCGGTTTCCTCCCATTTAAAGCCCTGATCTTCCCAACCGAAGTGGCCGTAGGCCGCCGTCTTTTGAAACTGCGGCTTTCTCAGTTCCAGCTGAGAAATAATGTCCGCCACCTGGAAGGAAAATACGTTTTCTACCAGCGCGGAAAGAGCGGCATCGGAAAGCTTGCCAGTGCCGAAAGTATTAATAGTCACTGCCTCCGGCTCAATACCCCCGATTACATAAGCCAAGGCTACCTCGCAGCGCTTTGCCAGTCCGGCAGCTACAATATTTTTCGCCACATATCTGGCCATATAAGCTGCAGAGCGATCTACCTTCGTCGGATCCTTGCCTGAAAAAGCTCCGCCTCCGTGTTTTCCGATAGTTCCGTAGGTATCCACCATAATCTTTCTTCCAGTCAGTCCTGTATCTCCTGCCGGTCCTCCTATGACAAATCTTCCAGTGGGATTGATATGTATCTTCGTCTCATCTGTCAGCCATTTTCTGTCAATCACCGGTTCGATAACAAGGCAGCGTATCACCGCTTCCAAAATGCTCTGGGGCACTGCCTCATGGTGCTGTGCAGAAATGACTATGCTTTCGATAGAAACCGGAGTTCCATCCGCCCGGTAACGCATGGTCACCTGGCTTTTTCCATCAGGATACAAAAAATCGACCTTTCCCTGCTTTCTGACAGCCGCCAGCTGCATAGCCAGCCTGTTCGCCAAACTGCAGGGCAGAGGCATCAGATTCTCCGTCTCATCTGATGCATAACCGTACATAATACCCTGATCTCCGCCGCCTATTATCTCCTTCTCACCATCCGTTCCCTTTCCTACTCCCATGGAAATATCGGGAGACTGATTGTGAATATTTGTAAAAATCATACAGGTATCAGCATCGAATCCTTTTCCCTTTTCTGTGTATCCAATGCTTCGTATTACTTCTCTGACCGTTTTCACTACATCTACTGTTCCCTTAGATGTAACCTCTCCGGCCAGAACTGCCATATCGGTTGACACCATAGTTTCCACCGCCACCCTCGACTTTGGATCCTGAACCAGATACGCGTCCAGAACTGCATCTGAAATCTGATCGCACACCTTATCAGGATGTCCCTCTGTCACAGATTCTGATGTAACCAGATAGTCGTCCTCCTGTTTCTGTATCATATCTTCACCTGCCTTTAGCGAATGGAAAATCCGCTGGTAAGCGTACAGCGTCTTCTTCTGGCGAAATGTCTCGCCGAAGTAGTTCCTTCTCCTGTGATGGTTCCGATTGTAAAGCTGGTATGGCCTTCCTTGTCAAAACCGATTCCCAGAAGAGAGGGACCATTTTTCACAAATACAGCTGTCTGAAGCTTCTTAGCCGCCCGGTTCATGTGCTCGATGGATTCTGAATGAATAGTGGCAGTATGGCGGTATCCCTGCTCAATATCAAGAGCTGTATCCAGAGCCTGTTCAAAATCTTTCACTCGAATCAAGGGAACCAATGGCATCAGCAGCTCCAGAGTAGCAAAGGGATGCATTCGATCCGTTTCTGCCACAATCAGCTTAATTCCTTTTCTGTGAGGAATTTTTGCCGCCTCCAGAATTGTTTCTGCACTCTGTCCTTCCATCTTTTTATTGATGACAAAGTCCTCTGTAACAGCTGTATAATAGAGCCTGTCGATTTCCTCTGCGTTTCTTGTATAGTAAACTCCGTTTCTCTCCAGATATGAAATCAACTGTTCTGCCGCTGCTTCTACTGCCACAATCGATTTTTCCGAGGTACACATCAGGTTATAATCAAAAGACGCCCCCTGTACAATATCCCTGGCTGCCTTTTCAATATCAGCCGTCTCATCCACAATCGCTACTGGATTTGCCGGACCTGCTCCAATCACCTTTTTTCCAGAACACATTGCCTGTCGGAGAGGTCCTGCTCCCCCTGTGCATACAATCAAATCCACATCCGGATGGCTCATGATCTCTTTTGTAGAACCCATGAGACTCTCGCTGACTGTCACCACCAGATTATCGATTCCGCAGATACTCCGCACTGCGTCACTGATAATTCCCGTCAGATACTGGGATACTCTCACTGCTCTCGGATGAGGGCAATGGACTACAGCGTTCCCTGCCGCTAAAATTCCAATCGTATTGCTGATCAAAGTCGCACAGGGATTCGTACAGGGATGAACGGCGCAGACAACGCCAAATGCAGACAGCTCATAAAGCGTCATCCCGTGATCACCTGTATTTACCTCTGTAATCAAATCCTCTACGCCCGGCGTTTTTTCTACTGCCAGCTTCAGCTTTTCTATTTTATCAGCTACATTTCCCATTCCTGTCTCAGCCACGGTCATCTCGGCCAGCTCTGTAATCTTAGGCCGCACTGCTGCTTTTACTGTCTCTAAAATTTCACTTCGCTCATTGAGAGTCAGTTCGCTGTACCGCCCAAAGGCTCCTCTGGCCGCCATTACCGCTTCGCTTACACTGGAATAGACACTGCTTTTCATCCTGATTTCCCTCCTTTCCTTCACAATTTGATATTAAATATCAATATTATCAACAATTCCAATAATAGCCATGTCAATCACAGCCTGTCTTTTCTTCTCATCCACGCGGACAGACGAGCCCTGGCCAATGAGAACAGTCTCTCCGATCCCTGCGCCTACATAGTCAACTGCCACTTCTTCTTCGCCAATGTAATCGCCCTGGCCGTTAATCCGCCGGATAATCATCAGCTTGTAACCCACCAGAGATTCATCCTTGCGCGTTGCTACCACAGTTCCTGTAATCTTTGCCAGTTTCATTTCTGTTCACGTTCCTTTCGCCGGCTCAGTGCCGTATATTCTATTTCTTTCTTGGCGTTCTTCTGGGAGGCCGTTTCATCTTGCTGTCTTCCAGAGCCTTTTCAGATTTCTCTGAAGCTTCTTTCTGTTCCTCCACAGAGATCTCTGCCGACTGCTTCTCCTGTTCTGGCTGTGCTTCCTGACTCAGCTCTTTCATCTGCTCTGCCGTTTTCTCCTGTTTCAGTTCTCCCATCTGCTCTACTGGCTGAATCTCTGCAGAAGTCTGTTTCTGTATACCATCTTCTTCAGAACTGTCTGTCTCATTCGGAGCTGCCTCCGATACTTCAGCTTTTTCTTCTCTGCGGTTTACAAATGCGTCCTCCACAAAGTCAGACGGACGGGGAATCACCTTCCAGGCTACCAGCTTCTGATGCTCTTCCCCCACCTGGCGTCCTGCCATCACCGCCGCGTTGACTGCGCCTACGTCTCCAACTACTTTAATTGTCATATAGCCGCCGCCCTTAGCCGGTTCCAGCTCCACCAGTTCTACGTTTGCCGATTTTACCATAGCGTCTGCCGCTGTAACGGCGATGCACAGTCCGGCAATCTCAACCAGTCCCAGCGCCTGCTTCATATCGTTTCACCTCAATGTCCTGCTGTCTTAAATGTCACTTGTAAAAATCTGGCTCTGTCTCTAGCCAAATCTGTTATAATATCGTCTTCCTCCACCAAAAGGACACCGCCTCTCTGGAGCTGCTCTACATCCTTAGCGGAAATTACGCGCTTCTTTCCCGATTTCTTAATGCTCTCTGTTCCATAAATTATTTTCTCATCAGAGACTGCGGCAGAATGGAAAGCCTGACCCTGTTTCTCTGCTGACACAGTGATCTTTGTCTGGCAGCTGCTGGAAAGCTCAATACCATACTCCAGCACAGTTCTGTAATAAGAAAGAATCCTGTTTACATACGCCTTTGGCTCCCTCCCAGTAAAGGGGACAAGCCCAGAGGTAAGAAACACGATTCTGCTTCCAGCTTCCATGCAGGAGACAATCCACTGTGTCTGAGGCGTATCACTGATACCGAGAGCTGTCTTGGAAATCAGATCTCTGGGAACTACAGGAAACACAGTGACCGCATCCACTAAATCAGAAGGAATCGTACCATCCAGGTACATGCAGTCTCTGCATCCATGTTCCCCATAAAATCTGTGTTCCTGTCCTCTCATCACTTCTGTCAGCACCGGGACTGCTGTCTCCTCTTCCGGCTGCACAGTTTTCAGAAATTCCAGATACCGCTCATCCCAGCCGCCGGCGCAGACCATATAAATTTTCTGTTTTTTTCTGTTTTTTGAGAAAAGTCCCTCCTCTGCCTCTATCTTGGCAATCGCCCGGATAATAGCATCACGCAGCTGCTTTTCGCTGATATTCACATTTCCACCTCATTTCAGAAGGTGCTGCAAAACCTTCTCTGGATTCCACCTGAAGCTGGTTCTGCAGCACCCCCTTACTGACGATTAGTCCATATGCGGAAGAATCTTCTCTACATCTGTATGCGGTCTCGGAATTACGTGTACGGACACTACCTCTCCCACTGCTCTTGCGGAGGCTGCGCCTGCATCTACAGAAGCTTTCACAGCTCCTACGTCTCCTCGCACCATAACGGTTACAAGACCGGAACCAATCTTTTCATATCCTACTAATGTTACATTTGCTGCCTTTACCATGGCGTCCGCTGCCTCAATCGCGCCTACGAGACCTTTTGTCTCCACCATGCCTAATGCGTCTGAATTCATAGAAAGACCTCCTCATTTCTGGTTTTTTAAGTCTTTTTACAGAAATATTTCTTATTAAGATTTTTTAGATGTATGGGGTTGTTGTAGGCTTCGGTTCATCTCCAAGAGCACCGAGCATCTTCTTGCCCGCCTCAATAGCAGCCTTAACTGCCTGTCTTACTGCTCCGGAATCGCCTGTAAAGGTTAAAATTACCTCGTTGGAATGACTTCCAGCGCCTGGGGAGGTGTACCCCACTACCTCTACGTTAGCAGCCTTAACTGCGATATCTGCAAGAACGGTTCCAATGGCTGCCGGGCCTGCACATGTCATACCGAATGCTCTGCCTACAGGAGCTCCAAGGGCTTTCTCCAGACAGTAGCTGGCTCTCGCTGTATACTGAAACTCCAGATGTCCGGCGTCGTTTCCATACACATCTCCGAAGTATTTCGGAAGAACCTGAAGCGCAATCTCTACTGCTCTTCTGGCATCGGATACATCCTCAGCACCGATGTAGATTAAGCTGCCGTGTCCGGCACCTCCTTTTGTATCTCTTGGAAGCTCTACAGAAATGATCTCTGTATTGGTAGCCTTTACCGCCTCATCTACGGCCCAAATCTGTGGGCCGGCTCCTGTTCTTCCGCCGATAATTCCGATAGAACGGAATTTTCCTAAATTCATGACATCCTTTAACATCGGATCTACGCTTGCAATTACAAGTCCAATGGTATCTCCCATAGCTGTCCCTACAAACTCGGTTAAACCGATATTCTGAACGCTCTCAACTGCCTGAGGCGCCTCGGTTCTGCACTCCTCTGTCTTAATTCCGAGTTCGTCAGATACCTGTTTCATTACTTTTTCAATTAACTGCTGATCCATTCTGATTCCTCCATTAATCTGTTCTTAACCGCCTATGATGCACTGGAATCCTTCCTTCTCCACCATGGTTTTGAAAGGTTCCAGCTCCTCAGGTTTCAGAGGCTTAATATCTGCCAGCTCGTACTCGCGTCCCAGCAGATCGTATTTGTTTTCGCCGAATGTGTGGTACGGCAAAAGATGAATCGTCCTCACTCCCCGCAGTGTTTTAGCAAACTCTGCAATTTCCCGGATCTCTTCCTCCGAGTAATTGAAGCCTGGAATTACGGGAACACGAACAACTGTATTTGAAATCTGGCTGATTCTGACCGCGTTTTTTAAAATCTGTTCGTTTCCGATTCCTGTAAACTTTCTGTGCTTCTTTGTATCAAGATGCTTAATATCGAGAAGGACTGTATCCACATATGGGATTACCTGCTCCACAGCTTCTGAAAGGCCAGCTCCCGTGGTTTCAACAGCTGTATCCCAGCCCTGGGCTTTGCAGGCTCTGAGAAGCTCTGATGCAAACTCATGCTGCACGAGAGGCTCTCCTCCGGAGAGAGTAATGCCCCCTCCGGAGCGCCTGTAGGTAGTTGCATCCTTTTTCAGTTCCCTGATCAGCTGCTGTACCGTCATTGTCCTGCCTTTCACTACCAGAGCACCTGCCGGACAAGCATTAGCGCATTCACCGCAGCCAGTACAGAGTTCACGGTCAATGAAAACCTTGTTTTCAAAGCTGATTGCCTTTCTGCTGCAGGCCGCAGCACAGCGTCCGCAGTGAAGGCACTCCTCTTTTTTGTACATGATCACAGGCTTCATGTTCTGTGACTCAGGATTACTGCACCATTTACAGGAAAGGGGACAGCCTTTTAAAAATACAATCGTCCTGATTCCCGGGCCATCGTGGAGGGAAAATCTTTGTATATCAAAGACTGTTCCTGACACATTGTAATTAATAGAATCCATGACGGCTCCCCTCTTTCTTTATATTTAGAAGGCCTGCTCGGTACGGCTGATGATATCGTCCTGAACTTCCTTTGCAAGTACAGTAAACTGTGCGCTGTATCCCGCTACACGGACAACCAGATCCTTGTGTTCTTCTGGATGTCTCTGAGCCTCCAGCAGCGTCTCCTTGTCGATAACATTGAACTGTACGTGCATTCCTTTGTGATCAAAGTAGGTGCGGACCATAGCGGCAAATCTCTTTAATCCCTCGTCTCCTGCCAGTGCGGAAGGAAGGAATTTCTGGTTGTAGAGAGTACCATTAGAATAATTCTCGTGGTCAAGCTTGGCAACAGACATAGCTGCGGCTGTCGGACCATTTGTATCCTTACCCTGTCTTGGGGAAACGCCGTCTGCCAGAGGAGCATGTGCTAAACGTCCGTCTGGAAGCGCTAATACGTCTTTTCCAAATAATACGTTTGCAGATACCGGATAGCACCCTGCCTGGAACTGGCCGCCTCTTGGGTTCTTATACTTTTCTACCTCGTAGGAATAAATCTGACCGCATTTTCTGGCCAGCATATCTACTTCATCATCATCATTTCCAAACCATGGAGTATTTTCCATAATTCTCTTGATCTGAGCGTACTGCTCATTTGCAGCGCCTGGATTTCCGGCTGCGTACTGAGGTCTTCCGCTCTCCCAGCCACAGGTTCCTGTGCTTAACTGAGCCTGAAGTTCTGCAATATTGATGGAACCGTTATTGCTCAGAATTCTCTTTACTGCCTCATAAATCTTAGCCTCATCGTCAGCCGGAGCTGCTGCCGGAGCGCCTGCTGTACATCCATATCCGAAGTTATTTGCCAGAGCCTCTTTTAACTGCTCCATGGTAACTTCCTTGTTCTCAAATACATGCTTCTTGATAGCGCAGATAGAATCGCCGGAATCAGCTACGCCGAAAGCCTGCGGACCTGTAAAGTTATAGATAGCACCGCCCTCCTGAACGCTCTTTCCTCTTCCGATACAATCATCTACCAGAGCGGAAAGGAATGGAAGCGGAGCTCTCTCAGCATGAGCAAAATCTACACAGTTATCAGCCTCTGCCAGATGGTATACAAAGTATTCCATCTGCTTTTTGTATGCTGCGAAGATATCGTCTACGCTGTGGAAAGAGGTCATATCTCCTGTCTGCGGGCCTAACTGCTTATCGCCAACCTTGCCATTATTTAATGTAATCTCAAGAACTTTTGCGATATTGAAGAACGCTGCGTCATGCCAACCCTCTGTCTTATGCGGGCACTGAGGCTCTACACATCCGATGATGCAGTAGCTTCTCGCATCTGCCAGTGAAACGCCTCTGTTGCAAAGTGCCGGGATAATAACCTCATCGTTGTACATAGCTGGAACACCCAGTCCTAAACGTGTTACTTCACATGCTCTGTATAAGAATTCGTCCGGTGTATTCTGATGAACACGGATAGAGAAAGAAGGAGCTGGAAGCTTTACATGGGCAACTGCTTCCATACACATATAGGAAACCTCGTTGGTAGCGTCCAGTCCGTCCTCTGTCTGGCCTCCTACAATCAGGTTCTGGAATACTGCGTATCCTGCGAATGCCTGAGCGGAAATCTCGTCTCTTGTCTTGTTTACATCGTTTAATTTTACCCAGATACAGTCAACTAACTCCTGAGCGAACTCTTTAGATATTGACTTATCCATAGCCAGATAAGGATACATATACTGGTCGAAGCGTCCTGGGGAAATAGAGTGTCCGTTTGCCTCAATCTGAAGCAGGATCTGTACAAACCAGAATGCCTGGCAGGCCTCGTAAAAGTTTGTAGCTCCTCTCTCCGGAACTCTGTCGCAGTTAGCTGCAATCTGCAGAAGCTCTGCCTTTCTCACTGGATCCGGACAGCTGGCTGCCATCTCTCTGGCCTTTACCGCATAGCGATGAGCAAAATTGATAGCCGCGCTGTATGTAATCACGATAGCCTCATAGAAGTTTTTCTTCTTAATATATTCCGGATCCATCAGATCCATAGCGTTCATAGCATCGAGAGCCTGTTTAATGATTCCCGTAAAGCCAATCTTTAAAACCTTGCCATAATCTACGCATACGTGTCCAACGCCGCCGTAAAAGTAGTTTCCTACTGTAAACACGCCGTTGGCAATGCAGTCCTTTGTCTCCTGGGACATATAGGAATCTGCCAGAGCGCTTGTCGTTTTGCCCTCCCAGTATTTAAAAGCCTCTCTTAATTCGTTGGCTGTGTCCTTCGGAATCTGGAACGGATCGGCCATTCTGGTTCCCATAGTGTCGAACTCTTTCTCCACCCAGTCATAAGAAAACTCTGGACAGATTTCTGTGGAACGCAGGTTCTTCGTAATAGCTCCTACAATGAGTTCATCCTCATGGATTGTAACAGGAAGATTATTGAAAATCTTCTCTGCTGCCTTAGCGCGGCGCATAATCGGAGACAGCCCTTCTGTCTCTTTGTAGGACTCTGTTACCAGCACTGCTCTCTCAGATTCAACATATGGAATTGCGTCCACAATCGCTTTTTTGAGTCTCTTGACTCTGTCTGTCGGCTCTGAAAAACCTCTTGAAATCATAAGTTTCCTCCTTGTCATTATATAGATTTGAGATAGTTAAACTCTCTGACGCTCGTACCCCTATCATACGATAAAGCACAGAAAATCAACGTACATTTTTAAAACTGTTTCTATGTAAAATTCAGACTTTTTCACTTTTCTGTATTTCATTCTGCTACGCCAGAATCCTCACTCCCAGAAGCATCAGAAAGTTTTTTAAAAGTTCCGGATTTCCCGGCCATGCAGGGGAAGTCGTAAGATTTCCATCTGTCACCGCCTCCCATGGCTCCCTCATTTCAAAGATTCCTCCTGCCATCTCCACCTCCGGCTTTACGGCAGGGTAAGCAGTTAGTCTTCTTTCCTTCACGATTCCGGCAGCTGTGAGAATCTGGACTCCATGGCAAATAGCAGCCACCGGTTTTTCAAGCTCCATAAAATACCGTGTAATATCTAACACCCTGGTATCCAGGCGCAGATATTCCGGCGCTCTCCCTCCTGTTAAAAACAGGCCGTCATACTCCTCCAGGCGGAGATAGGAAAATGAAGCAGTCAGGGTAAAATTGTGTCCCGGTTTCTCAGTATAAGTCTGATCTCCTTCAAAATCGTGAATTGCTGTCTTAATAGTTTCCCCCTTTTCCTTTCCCGGGCACACTACATCTACACCAATGCCAGCCACTGAAAGAGTCTGATAGGGAACCATTACCTCATAATCTTCTGTAAAATCTCCAGCAATCATCAGTACTTTTTTCATTGTTTTTCCTTTCCTCCTTTCTCCCACGGAAGCACGTCTCCATCCTCCCTGAGATAATCTAAAATATCTCCCACGCCTTCTCCGTCAATAGAATTGACATAGAAAATTTTTTTGCATCCGGCCAGTTCAAGCCACATAGCTGCTAAGTCTGTTCTCGCGTTTTCACGATCAATCTGAGTGACAATTCCTATCACATCGCGAGTTGCCAGTGAAACAATATTGGGACTGTAAAGGGAATAATCCTCCACTGCGCTCATCAAAAGCCCTACTACATCAGCTTCATAAGAATAAATTACAAGCGCTCTGGCAAGCGTCTTATTCTCCGCGTATTCTCCCGGCGTATCGATAATCACATCGTAATTATTGATATACTGAGTTTTATGATACGTGATCTTTTTCCCCTTCATCGCCTGAGTAAGCGTTGTCTTTCCAGCTCCGCTCCTCCCTACCAGCATAATTTTTTTCACGTCTTCACCTCCCCAGACAGGGACGTTTCCCGCATCTGTTCAAGCTTTTATGCTTTCGTAATCCGGCAGACTGTAAATCCCAGTTCACGTTCCGTGTACTCTAAAATCTTTTCAAATGCAATGTTTACATCTGATATTGTCCCCGTAATAATCAATGTTCCGCTGAACCTGTCAATAAAGCCAATCTCTATGGCTGCTGCTTTCAAAGCCAAATCTGCTGTAATAATCGCCGTTTCACTGGGTGTCTGGGTCAGCACGCCAATAGCCGCCTTATTGTAATCAATTCTCGGATCCAGCCCCAGTTTTTTATAAATCACCTCATCCGGACTGGCAATAATGTGGGCCATTGTGATCTGTTTTCCTGGAACTGATTCCTGAATGATCCGCATCAAATCGTTCTGGCTTCCATTCCACTGTTTGATTTCCATTCTGACTATCCCCTTCTTTCCTTCTGCCTGCTTTTTATCTTCTGATATCTTTTTTATTTTAACATGGTGTCTTTTTACTCTTTTTATAGAAACCAGACCTGTTTTCGGTAATTTTAAGACTTTATTTTTTATTGTTTCCCATTTTCTGATGTTTTAATTTTACCGTTTTTTCGTCTTTCCTGTAAATTGTGAAACAGTCTTTGTCCTCGTATAATAAACTTATATTCAACTATGCTCTTGCTGTCTTTTTGCAGAGCAGTTAGTAAGGAGGTTCCCTGATGACGCTTCTAAAACAAATTGAAGATGCCGGAATCGTTGGCTGCGGAGGGGCGGGATTTCCTACCCACAAAAAGCTGGACTGTAACGTAGAATATCTGATTGTCAATGCGGCTGAATGTGAGCCGCTGCTGCGCACTGATCGGTGGCTGATGGTACATAAAGCGGAAGAAATTGTGACAGCTGCATCCATGGCTGGTGCTGCGGCCGGCGCCTCTCACATTTATATTGCCTTAAAAGAAACTTACCGCGAGGAAATCAACGCTCTTTCTGAGGCGATACGAAAGACTTCCTCCCCTGTAAAGCTCTTTCCTATAAAAAACTTTTATCCTGCCGGCGACGAACAGATCATGGTATGTGATGTAACGGGGAGAACAGTTCCTCCTTCTGGTATTCCCCTTGACGTGGGCTGTGTAATTTCTAATACTGCTACCATGTACGCTGTTTACCAGGCATCTCTGGGACAGGCTTTTACTCGTAAATACCTGACCGTAACAGGTTCCGTAAAAGAACCAGTCATTGTGCATGCTCCCCTTGGTTCTTCTTTCAGAGATTGTCTGAACATGGCTGGTGGGACATCTCTGGAAAACTATTATGTTCTGGTTGGCGGCCCAATGATGGGAAAACTCTATACCAAAGAAGAATCTGATGAACTGGTTGTAACGAAAACTACTTCCGGTTTCATCGTACTTCCGAAGGATACAGCTCTGATACGAAAAAAAACAATTCCTGTATCCCTTTCGTTAAAGCTTGCTAAAACCAGCTGTATTCAATGTTCCTACTGTACCCAGATGTGTCCACGTTTCCTCACAGGCCATCCCTTAAAGCCTCATTTAATCATGAGAAAACTTGCTTTCTGTGAAAATCCGGAAGAACTCACATCGGATCATGATGTACAGCAGGCCATGATCTGCAGTGAATGCGGACTGTGCGAAAATTATGCCTGCCCCATGGGGATTTATCCCAGACAGATCAATATCTACATGAAAGGAATTCTGCGCAAGCAGGGATTTCGCTATGAAAAGCCATCTGAGCCGCTACATCAGCTTCCTGAAAGAGAGTACCGCCGCGTCTCTTCCAGGCGGATTGCCGCAAGACTTGGCATAGATGCCTACTATGACTTCAAGATAGATGAATGTCGTGAACTTTATCCTGAATCTGTCAAGATTCCTTTGTCACAGCACATCGGAGCTGTCTGCATTCCCGTTGTTGTTCCTGGACAGAAGGTATCTGAAGGCGATCTGCTGGGACAGGTTCCGAAAAACAGCCTAGGTGCTCAAATTCATGCAAGTATCGGCGGCACTGTCGGGCAGGTGACAGATCACTTTGTTGTCATTAAGGCAGAATGTCCGCCCTATCTGCAGGAATCCTAACAGACAAAACAGCGGCATGAAACGCTGCTGCCCGTTTTCCACCACAAAAAAGGAGGCGTCCCATGGTTACCATAGGTTTTCTTGAATTAAACAGTATCTCAAAAGGTATTCTCTCTGCCGATGAAATGATCAAGGCTGCTGATATTACTCTGATTGCCGCCCGTCCCAGCTGTCCTGGCAAGTATCAGATATTAATTACTGGCGAAGTATCTTCTGTGGAGGCAGCTCTCGATGCAGGACAGGCGGCTGCATCCTCTAATATCATTGATCGCCTGATTCTGCCCCGCATTCACCCACAGGTAGTGGAGGCCATCAATATGTCTTCTGCGCCTGAGCGGCTGCACGCGCTCGGCGTTATGGAATTTTTCTCTGTTACGGCTGCTATTATGGCAGCTGATGCAGCGGCAAAAGCCGCTGATATCGTTCTTCTTGAAATCCGGCTGGGAACTGGCATTGGAGGAAAATCCTTCGTCACTATGACAGGCGACGTATCTGCTGTCACAGCTTCTGTTGACGCAGGAATAAAATCTGCGGAAGATTCCGGAATGGTTTTAGACAGTGTCGTTATTGCCCACCCGGATCCGGAACTCTACAGACATCTGCTGTAATGATCCTGTCTGCGCAGTGCTGTTATCCTGCTTAATAGATAGGAGGTGTTCTATTTGAATGATTCTGATAACCACGGCGTGTTTGAAAGCGCTGTTCCAGACATCTCTGGCTGCAGCGCAGATTTGAAGCTGTTTGCAAAAGCTGTTCTGAAAGCTGCCGGAAAAGAACAGCTCAATCTGGAACGCGCGAAAGAACTGATTTCGATCGGCGAAAAAAAAGCGGTTGAAATCGGGGTTCCTATGGTACTTGCCGTTGTAGATGAAGGAGGAAACCTGGTTGCCCTGCATCGTATGGACGGTTCTCTTCTGGCAAGTCTTTCCATCGCTCAGGCTAAAGCTTTTACTGCTCTGGCCCTACAGATTTCCACAGAGGAAGCGGCTGCCTCCATTCTTCCTGGCCAGTCTCTTTATGGTCTTCAAAATACTCATCCCGGACAGTTCTGCCTGTTTGGCGGCGGTATTCCTGTCTTTTCAGGAAAAAACTGCATTGGAGCGGTCGGAGTTTCCGGAGGAACGGCTAAGCAGGATACAGCTGTAGCCAAAGCTATGCTTCAGGAAAAATGCTATTGACAAAAACAGCGGCAAGTCTGAGATTTACCTTTTCTCAGACCGCCGCTCTTTTTATACTCATTTTTTAATTTTACTGCCTTCAGTCTCTCCAGCTCAGCATTTCCTACCGCTTGTAATAGGATGTGTGAAGCAGCCTCTCAGCCTTCTCTCCCATTGGTTTGTCATAAAACTCTCTGTACACAGTCTGAATATCAGGATTATCCACCGAACATTTACATTCACTTTCTCTGTCCGCCTGATAAAGAGACTGGATTCTGGCCTCTCTCAGGCTGTCCTGTGGCGGAGTAACGCCTCTTTCCGGCTGACCGGCTCCGCTGATGCAGCCGCCCGGACAAGTCATCACCTCCACAAAATGACAGGTCGAAAGCACCTCGCGCAGATGGCGTTCCGCTGCCTGCGTCCCATAAATCACCGCTGTCTTAATTTTCCGTCCGGCAATTTCAACCTCTGCTGTTTTAAACTCCTTCATTCCCCGCACTGGCTCATATGAAAGCAGCAGCTCTGACGGAGCATTTCCTGTCAAAACACTGTAAGCCATTCTGAGAGCTGCCTCCATTACTCCTCCCGTATTTCCAAAAATCAATCCAGCTCCGCTGCCTCGTCCCATCCATGGATCGAACTCCGAGGACTCCAGCTTCTTTAAATCCAGTCCCTCTTCCCGGATCCAGCAGGCCAGTTCCTTTGTCGTGAGAACATAATCATTATCTCTGAGCCCCAGACTGTTAAGTTCTTTGCCTGCGCTGTCAAACTCTGGACGGGTAATCTCAAACTTTTTCGCTGTACATGGCGCTACAGCAACACTTACAATCTGAGCCGGATCAAGTCCCATCTTCATAGCAAGATATGTTTTTATGGTAGCTCCCTGCATGGAAATAGGGCTTTTAGCAGTAGAAAGATGCGCAAGAAGCTCCGGATGAAAAGTTTCCGCATACTTTACCCAAGCCGGGCAGCAGCTTGTAAACTGGGGAAGCACTCCCTTCTTTGACAGAATACGTCTAAGAAATTCTGTTCCTTCCTCCATGATAGTTAAATCTGCTGAAAATGTCACATCGTATACATAATCAGCCCCAAGACATTTCAGGGCAGAAACCATCTGCCCTTCCACAAACGCCCCGGGTGCAAATTCAAAGGCGTCCCCCAGCCCGACACGGACAGACGGAGCCGTGGAAATTACTACAATCTTGTTTGTATCATGCACAGCTTCTTTCACATATTGCAGCTGAGATTTCACCTGAAGTGCCTGTTCCGGACAGACAGAAACGCACTGCCCACAGTTAATGCAGGAAAAATCGTCTCCCTGAAGCCATCGAAAAGCCGGTCCGATTTCTTCCGCGCATACTGAAAGACAATGGCCGCAGCCAGAGCAGAGATCTGCGTGTTTCTCTATTGAGGGATTATCTGAATCAACAGGAACATATCCCATTTTATCACAGCAGTTTATCAAAGTCCCAGCCCCTTTCTTTTCTCACAGATTACCTTCTCAATCGCTTCTGCTGCCGCCTTGCTTTCCGTCTCTATCATCAGTTTTCCTCCTGTCAGAGCTTCAAGCTGATTCATCAAAACATCTGTAATCACAGGACTGCCTGTCACAAACGGCGGAAGTCCCAGATGAAGATGGAAGCCCAGAGCCAGGGCAAATGCTCCATCTGCCAGAGCCTGCTCCTCCAGCCACTGAGGAGCCGAAACTACTACTGGAAGCTGAGGCAGATCCACTCCTAGCGCTTCTGCCAGCTCAGAAGAAACTGTTTCGATTCTCCCAATAGCCAGGCAGGGACCAAAATTTAAAACAGGAGGAATACCAACTGTCTCACACACCTTTCTCAGGCTGTCTCCAGCAAGAGAAGCAGCCTCTCTGCTCATTAAACCACAGTTTTCCAGACCTCCGCAGGTACAACCGGCAGAGAGCACCAAAATATCCTTTTTAATCAATTCCCTTGTCATCTCTACTGTCAGTAGATCATGGCCTTTTGCCCGCAGATTAGAACATCCCACTACCGCTGCTACTCCTTTCACAGCGCCAGAGGCAATCGCATCAATCAAAGGCTTCCATGAACCTCCTAAGACCTGTTTCAGGCTTACCTCGCTGACTCCTGTAACAGCCTCTTTGAAGCCGTGATGAGACATGGGATTTACCCGATTTTTCCCTCCGGTTCTTTTTTTATAAGAGACAATGGCGTCTGCTGCGATGCGGCAGCTGATCTCATCCTTATTTTCATCTGAATACGGAAGGTATTCTGCATTTTTCTTCTTCGCCACATCATCCAGACAGAGCATAGGAATTCCCAGTCTGTCACAAATCGGTTCAATTCCAGGAATCGTACAGTTAAATTCTGATATAACCAGATCGATACAGCCGGTCATAAGAACTGCCTCGCTGGTATAATTGTTTCCCACATGACCGCAGAATACATTCCCGCAGCTTCTGCTTCTCACCTGAAAATCCTGCCCTACGCAGGTACATCCTACTAATTTCACACCTTTTGCTCCTGCCTGAACTGCCAAAGCTGTAATTTCAGGACGTTCGAGAAGTTCCATCAGACCTCTGTACATGGACTGCTGATGGCCTGTCATCATAATATTAATGCAATTTGGATCAATTACCTGCATTCCTACTGGATCAAAACCAATTTCCGGCTCCCCCATAATAATATCGTTTAACAGATTTGTCAGCACCAGACCGTAAAGTCCAGTGGAAATTCCAAGTCTTAAACACTGCATGAGCATGTCTGCAGGATCTGAATTGAGATTTGTGGAGGTTTTGACGATCGCATTAAAAATCTCATCCTTTGCTCCTCCTGGAAGAAGTCCGAGCTTTTCCCAGACCTGAAAACGCGGTCCGTAAGCCAGCCTCTTTGTGAGCTCCATTTTTTCCTCCTGAGGTTTCCTGAGATCAGCAAGAATGGCGCAGGCAGCTTTCTCAGCTTGATCCCATGGATCTTTTCCGGTAATCTGCAGCTCTTTGCACAGGCGTTCAAGAGTCTTCACTCCTTTAATCGTTCCTGTCGTTCTGGCTAACTCCAGAAGACGTTTTGCACTGTTTTCTACCACATGAATGTAACAGCCTGATCCTGCGGCCACTGATCGGAGGAAATTCCTAGATGCAATGGTATCTGCATCTGCCCCGCAGACGCCCCTGGGCCTTGCCTTTGATATTCGGCATGGGCCATTAGAGCAAAGCCTGCAGCAGACTCCAGATAAGCCGTAACCACACTTTAACTCCTGCTCTACCATTCGGTGGTGGGAGGTTTCCTCCCCTGCTTTTGCCAAAAATTCTGACAGTATTAAATCCGCATCCCTGCACATTTTATCCGCCATTCTTTCACCTCTCCTCATCTTTCATTTGTTTATATTTTTATTTCAATTATACCATCCCTCTCCCCTTTTCTCTGAGCAGAATTCAGCTCATTTTCATGTAAAATTCAATCCTGTTTATTAAAAGCATATTTTTCTTGCATTTAAAATCCATTATTTTAACTGGCATAAACGATAGAATCGAGTAGGAGGCGGTGATTAACCGCCGTCCTCTCACACCACCGTGCATACCGTTCAGTACACGGCGGTTTCAATAGTTGACGTGCATTGACTGATAG
>JAGZZT010000015.1 GCA_018377235.1 Clostridium sp. | reverse complement strand
CTGTTCAGTTTTCAAGGTTCGTTGTCGTTTCTCAACAGCAACTCATTTATCTTATCATAACTTGTTGTGTTTGTCAACAACTTTTTTAATTTATTTTTTTGAAGTTCTCTCAAACTTCCGTGCCGCTCTCAGCGACGCGTTATATGTTATCACAACTCCCCGTCAGTGTCAAGCACTTTTTTGAAGTTTTTTAAGATTTTATTTTCATCCTTTTGCTTCTGAGGGAACCCTCAGAAAACCTTTGTTTTAAAGGCCGGATGCTTCAGCACTTGCCAGCGCTGGGTTAAAATATACCACTTGAACGAAGAGTTGTCAAGGGAATTTTTCTTATTTTTTTAAACAATTTTCATTTTCTCTTCCTCAACACTATATCTATCCTTTTATTTTCTTTTTTTCCATATCTTGTGGTTTTGAAAAACCTTTATTTTTCAAGGTGTTTTTTCTATATTTTTTGTATTGTATATAAAATATGTTTTGTTTGAACATTTTTCCTGAATACAAATACCGGGAAATGCAGCTTCAAGCCACATATCCCGGTATTTTATCTGGCAAAAGCCATATCAATCCTCTTCTGCACTAATTCTACAGGATTCCTTTCATCAGAGATGCTGCCAGAGTTATCAGCAGGTTATGATCATACAAGTAAGACAGCCAGCTGCTCTCCTCTATCAGCTCTATCAGCTTCGCCCCCCATTCTGCAGTAGAGAAGGCCGTTGCCAGCAGACATAAAAGCCATAAAAAGACGAGACCTTCCAAAGCTCCCAGCGCTGCTCCCGCCAGCTTATTGACCCCATATAACACAGGAAGTCTGGCCACTATGTCCAGGCATCTGGAAATAATTTGAAGTGTACTGAAAAGGACTGCAAACAGAAGAATATACACTGTCAAATTTACCATATTGTTAACAAGGTATCCTGTCACGTACCGCGAAAAGGTCTCTGCTCCCAGCATATTGTAGACCTCATGATTGTTGTTTGCTACAAGGCCTTCCTTTAAACGCTCAGGAAGCTTTAGAGTCTCTATTTTCTGCCGCTGAGCTGCCGGAGTATCCTCGTCAGCGCTATTGTCTATCCCTATAGCATTTCCAATTGCAATTTCTATTGTTTGGTACACTTCTGTATTCTGTTTCAGATAGGAAGTTACCTGAGGCATAGCGATATTGACTGCTGCCAGAGTAATGATCAGGGAGACGGCCGAAACGGCCATTCTGATAAATCCCTTATGATGTCCCATCAAAATCATAGCGGCCAGATAAACAGCCGCTGCGATTGCTAACCAGTTCTGCATAGATTTTCCCTTTCTCTGCTCTGTATGTATTGTTTTTGTTCGGCGTCAGTGTACGAGAGCCAACACGTCCTTTGTACACTGACGCTAATCTGTTTTCTTTATAAAATAAGCTTCTCAATCACTCTGGCTATCCCGTCCTCTTCATTGGAACGTGCAATAAAATCAGCCTGCTGTTTAAGTTCTGGATTTCCATTGTCCATTGCTACACCGATCCCTGCAAGCTGCATCATACTGCAGTCATTTTCCCCATCGCCGAAAGCCATGGTCTGGCTGGGGGAAAGCCCTAGGTGCTGTGCCAGAAGCAGAATCGCGTTTCCCTTAGAAGCGCCTTCTCCGTTTACCTCTAAATTGTTTGGCATAGATGAAGTAACAGCAATCCCTTCTATTTCAGCAAGTTCCTCCCTTACCCTTTGCTTCGTCTCCCTGTCATAACCTTTAAAATAAATATTCATCTTGTCAAGAGACGGATGCTTTTCATCCAAATAGTCCCTTAGAGACAAAAGAGGATCTCTTGTTTTACGGATTAATTCGCAGATCTCCGGGCGGATTTCATAAAATTCAAGCGCATCCAAAAAGCGCTTGTCAGCTTTCCCTCTTCCATCTTCATAGGTATCATACATCAGAGTATAGCCGCTTATTTTGTCAATGATCTGAACTGCCTTCTGCCAGTCCAGCGCTCTGCGTTCAATCACCTCTCCTGTCACTGCATTTTGAATCTGCGCTCCATTAGTCAAAATCGCATACTGTATCCCCTGTATCTGTCTGACTGAGGCAGGAATTCCCTCAAAGGTCCGGCCTGTACAGGGCACAATGTAAATTCCCTTTTGAATGCAGGCTTCCAAAGCTCTCCTGTTTCTCTCTGAAAGCCGTTTATCCTCAGTCAAAAGCGTTCCGTCCAGATCAAGGGCAATCAACTTGATATCCACGTTCTGTCCTCCATATTATCTCTTTTCTGTACTTTGCTTTTTCAAAATTTAGTCTTTTTTATGCGCTTAGTTCAGCGCCAGAAACCCCTGACGATAAGTTCAGGCCAGCGGCATCCCTTAGGACGGCTGGCCTGAATCTGTGTAACGCCTATATACTCTGGCGCTGTACTCTATTTTTCTTAATCAAAAAAATGCTTCTCCTTCAGAATCAGGAGACCATCCTTATCATATTTAGATGAGAAGAAACCTCCAAAGGACGGCTTCTCCGCCCGGTCAGCCGCCTCCTCTATAAGATCCTCCGCACTTTCTTTTGTCAGTGGGACTCCGTCCTCTTCCATCATCTCAGCACGCTCATAAAGAGCAAGCATGCTCTTTCCCGAAATGCTGCAGTCGATTTCTGACGCATATTTGCAGGCATACTGTGCGAACTCCTCTACATCCATCTCCCTGTCATCGTCGCCATCAGCATAGCTCTCGGAATTTTTTTCTTCATTGTCCCAGGAGTCCTCATAGGCGTCCTCTCCATGGTATTCATCCTCCTGATAGGAACCGCGCTCCTCATATTCCCTATCAAACTCGCCGCTGCCTTGGAAATCATCCGCTTCGCTGTAGTCGTCATGTTCTCTGTAATCACGAATATCACGTTCACTATCATCATGAGAGCGAACAGTTCTTCCATCCTTATCATAGAAATCCGAAGAATCATAATCTTCTTCCTCAAGCTCTGCATACTCGTTCCGGGAAGCCTGCTCAGTATAATGGTCATCCTCTTCCTGGAGACGCTGGCGCTCCATCTGTGCCTCGCGCTCTGCCTGGAGGCGGGCCGCCTCTAATCTGCGTTCTTCCTCCTGCCGATGAGCCTGTTCTTCCGCTTCCCTGCGCCGTTTTTCTTCTTCCTCCAGACGCTTTCTTTCCTGTTCTGCCTCATATTCAGCCTGACGGCGGGCTGCCTCTGCTGCCGCTGCCGCCTGTCTTCTCTTAATTTCCTGTTCCTCCGGATCTTCTGCCTTCTCCTGCGCCCTGCAGCCAATATACTGAAATTTATCTGCCAGGCCAGGATTTTCATTGTGAAGACGTTCCATTCTGGACGGCGTGTCGATGAGAACCACGATCATGCCGCTTTTATCCGCCTCCATCAATTCACTTAAATCACGAACAGAAAATTCATCCAGTTCTGCCGCACGCTCTATAATTAAATCTCTTCCGCTGAGACGGTCTGCCACAGAAAAAATACCTCTGCGATTTAAATTCTGAGCGCTGATCTTAGCCACAGGATTCTTAGTGCCCAGCTCTCTATGGATTTTCTTTAAGGAATCAAGGGCAAGGGAAAGTCCGCTCTCCGAATCCTCTGCCTCGATCATCAGATGATTGCTATCATTTTCCACTGGCTCTAAATCCCAGTCCTCAATCACCGTTTCTTCTTCTTCCTCATAGGCTTTGGCAATCGCTTCCTCTCTTCTGGCAGTCTCCTCTGCCCGCTCCTCCTGTCTTGCCTGTGCGCTTCTTACAGCCCTGATGCCGGCTGCAGCCGCTGTCTGCTTCACAGCCTCTGAACTGTCCTCCTTAGCTTCTTTCCCCACTCTTCTGATATCGGTAAGAACCCTTGTTTCTCCCAGATCGTCCTCCTCGTCTGCATGGTACTCTTCCTGAGGAATCTTGGAAATTTCGCGGGCCAGATCCCGCTCTGCCTGTGCTTCCCTGAGCGAGGAATCTGCAGAAGCCCTGCGCGCTTCCTCCATCTCAGAATCACGCTCCGGTTCCGCTTCGTCAAAATCCTCATCTGCCTCTATCTCATCCTCATCCGTATGACGGCGGCCAGAGCTGTATTCCTCCTCCACAGTTCTCAGTTTTTCCTCATACTTTTCCCTGTTTTCCACAAGATCCATCTGGTACTTAGTTAAAGGTGCATACTTCTGCTTCAGAGTCATAGCCTTATCTACGTACTTTCCAAGGCCAAAGAGCAGCATCAGCTTATCACAGATGCGAACACAGTCCTCTTCCCTGCCAGCCTTCTGGTAAAGTTCTGCCAGCTTATACAGCCATTTTTCATCCAGCTCGTCCTGACAGTAACGCTCCAGGGAAACGATCAGCTGCTCCAGCGGTGCCTGCTTTGCCTCCAGAATCAGATAGCGAAGAAGGTTCTGTCTGGGATCCTCTCCGCACAGCTCGCAGAATTCTCTGTAATATGCCTCTGCCTCAGACACATTGCCCTCTCTCAGTGCCAGATCAGTCAGCTTAAACAGAAGGCCCTTTCCTATAGGCGCCCGCTCAAAAGCCAGAAGCAGGATATCCTTGGCCTCCTGATATTCCTCATTTCTCTCATATACCTGAGAAATAGACGCCAACAGGCTGGTGCTGCGGACACGTCTCCAGTCGATTCCATCGGCGATTTTCATAGCTGTCTCATAATCGCCCTTATTTACCAGCTTTTTAATCTGTTCAACCTTTATGTTAAACTCGTACTTATCCATCTCTTTTGCATCTCCTAACGCCTGACAGACAGGCCTTTCTACATGAAGATTTTCTATCTACAGTTCTCTGTTACAGCTCCGTTCTGCCTTCCAGAGCCCGAAGCAGCGTCACCTCGTCAATGTACTCCAAATCTCCGCCCACCGGCACTCCGCTGGCAATTCTCGTTACCTTAATGCCTGTCGGTTTAATCAGCTTGCTTATGTACATAGCCGTGGTTTCCCCTTCCAAACTGGAATTAGTAGCAATAATAACTTCCTCTACCTCTTCTCTCTGAAGTCTGGCCATCAGCTCTTTCAGCCGAATATCTCCCGGGCCGATGCCTAACATAGGGGAAATCGCCCCGTGCAGAACATGGTAAACGCCATCGTATTTGCCCGTTTTCTCATAAGCAGCTAAATCCCTTGTATTTTCCACCACCATAATCACGCTGTGATCGCGCCTCTGGCTCTCGCAAATAGGACAAAGTTCCTTATCCGTCAGAGTAAAGCACTCCCGGCAGTAACGTACATTTTTCTTGGCGCTTGTAATTGCCGATGAAAGACGTTCCACCTGTTCCTCCGGCATATTAATAATATGAAACGCCAGCCTCTGAGCTGATTTATTTCCAATGCCAGGAAGCTTCGACAGCTCCTCTATTAGTTTCGTTATCTGACTGCTGTAGTAATCCATCTTAGAACGGTAAGCCTCCGCCTAAGCCGCCTCCCAGACCACCGAGACCGCCCGTAAGCTTCGCCATAGCCTGCGCGCTGGCATCCTCCATCTGGCGGAACGCCTCGTTTGTTGCCGCCACAATCAGATCCTCCAGCATTTCGATATCATCCGGATCCACAACCTCTTCAGAAAGCTTTACAGAAACAACCTCCTTCTTTCCGGAAACGGTTACAGTCACAGCTCCGCCGCCAGAAGAAGCTGTATACTCCTTCTCCTCCAGTTCCTTTGTCGTCTCCTCCATCTGGCGCTGCATTCTCTGCGCCTGCTTCATCAGATTTGTCATATTCCCAGGCATTCCTCCCGGGAAACCGCCACGTTTTGCCATGGTGTTTGTCCTCCTAAAAATAAATGAAATAAATTACTGCATCACTCTGTCTGTCAGTCCTCGATCTCTATCACATCGTGAATTACTTTCAAATCCTCATCACTTACATAAATCGTCGATACAGGAGCCGAGGCCTCCCGAAGATGGGTTTTAAATTCGATCGTCCTATGGTACTCAGCCTCCACCAGCTCTTTCAGCTGAGCCAGACGATTCTCCTGATTCATAATACTATAGTTATTGATATCTGTAAACTCAATAGACAGGCACCCCTCGCCTGCCGGTTTTAACGAGGTTCCCTGAAGGGCCACCCGCATGGCGCCGCCAAGCTTCCTGGAAAGCTTTCCCCAGTCGCCTTTAACTGTCATCAAATCCTCATACTGGGCCTTCGGAAGCACCACAGTCTCAGGTTCAGCCATATTTTCACCAGCTTCCTCTGAAGCCGGAGCTCCGTCTGCCATTCCCCGGGCCGCAGACACTTGTCCAGCGGACGCCAGAGCGGCCAGCTCATCCGGAGACGGAATCTGAGCCAGCCTGGCCTCCAGCTCAGAAATTCTCTGAAGCACAGAGTCCAGATTCTGCTCCATGGAAGGCTTTGTCAGCTTGATAAATGCTATCTCCAAAAGCACCCTTTTCTGGCTGGCATAACGCATCTGTCCTGACAGCTCTGAAAAAATACGGATGTAGCGCATCAGCGTATTCCCATCTGCCAGAGCCGCCTCCTCTTTTAAGAGAAGAAGATTTTCCATGGACGTGTCCAGAATATTTTCTGCATCGTCAGAAGACTGGACAATGAGAAGATTTCTCAGATACCAGATGAAATCCGTAACGAACTGCGAAAGCTCCCTTCCCTGAATCACAATCTCCTCGATCGCTCTGATACAATCCTTTGTCCTCCCCTCCACAGCCGCGCGAAACAGCTGAGAAAACACACTGTTGTCCACAGCGCCCAGCACCTCCAGCACATTGTCGTAGGTGAGAGTCTCCCCAAAGTGAAACGCTGCGCACTGGTCTAAAAGGCTTAAAGCATCACGCATAGAGCCGTCCGCTGCCTTGGCTACATAGCGCAGAGCCCGCTCCTCTGCCTTAATATGCTCTGCCTCTGTCAGCTCCTTTAAGCGTTCTGCAATGGTGTCCAGAGAAATCCTCTTAAAATCATATCTCTGGCATCTGGACAGGATTGTAATAGGAATCTTATGAACCTCTGTAGTAGCGAGAATAAAGATCACATAGGACGGCGGCTCCTCCAGCGTCTTTAGCAGCGCATTGAAAGCGCCAATGGACAGCATATGAACCTCATCAATAATGTAAACTCTATATTTTCCCTCTGTAGGCGGATACTGAACCTGCTCTCTGATTTCCCGTATATTCTCCACGCCATTATTGGAAGCAGCATCGATCTCTACTACATTCAGAGAAGCGCCTTCTTTAATACGCTTGCATGTTTCACATTCGTTGCACGGACTTCCATCTGCCGGATGCTCACAGTTGACCGCCCTGGCAAAGATTTTCGCGATACTGGTCTTTCCTGTTCCCCTTGTACCGCAGAACAGATAGGCATGACCAATTCGGCCGGACTCTACCTGATTTTTTAATGTTTTTACAATGTGATCCTGCCCCTTTACATCCTCAAAGGAGGCAGGACGCCACTTCCGGTAAAGGGCTGTATATGACATAGCCTATTAACTCCTTGCTCTACTCATCACCGAAACTGATGCCGATTGCCTTTGCATCCCGGATCATATCGCAGGATGGATCCACGGTTTTCAGCTTTCCTGCCGCTTCAGCCAGAGGCACCTTAACAATCTCGTTATTCTTAATAGATACCATATAGCCGTACTCGCCCCGCTCAATCAGGCCTGCAGCCGACGCTCCCAGACGTGTGGACAGCACACGATCGCACGGCGTGGGTTCTCCGCCTCTCTGCATATGACCCGGCACTGTCACCCGCACCTCCTGGCCTGTCCGTTCTGTAATCTTCGCCCCTAGTTCGTAGGCCACAGACGGATAGACAGGGCTGGACTTCTTCTTTTCCTTTAATTCCTTCTTGGTAAGAGCGGCGTCCTCCTTGGAAATAGCCCCCTCAGCCACAGCCAGTATGGTAAAATTCTTTCCTGCTTTCGTTCTTTTCTTAATAGCGTCTACCACCACATCAATATCGTAGGGAATCTCCGGAAGGAGAATAATGTCAGCGCCTCCGGCGATACCTGCATACAGAGTCAGCCAGCCCACCTTATGCCCCATAATTTCCACAATAAAAACGCGTCCATGGGAAGCAGCCGTGGTATGGATGCAGTCAATGGCATTGGTTGCCACAGTAACCGCGCTGTCAAATCCGAAGGTCATATCAGTTCCCCAGAGGTCGTTGTCAATGGTCTTGGGAAGATGAATGACATTCAGTCCCTCTTCCCTGAGCAGATTGGCTGTCTTCTGGCTTCCATTTCCTCCGAGAACCACAAGACACTCCAGCTTTAATTTATAATAGGTGTGCTTCATGGACGCCACTTTATCAAGTCCGTTCTCATCCGGTGTTCTCATCAGCTTAAACGGCTGTCTGGAGGTCCCGAGAATGGTTCCGCCCAGTGTCAGAATACCGGAAAAATCAGACGGCTTCATAATATGGTAATCCGCGTACATCAGACCCTTGTATCCATCTTCAAAGCCTACAATTTCCACTTCATCATTGTATTTCTTATAAAGCGCTTTCGCTACGCCCCGCATGGTGGCATTCAAGCTCTGGCAGTCGCCGCCGCTGGTAAGCATACCAATTCGTTTCATCATGTCACACCCTTTCTGCTTGCTTTCAACATAGGTATTTCAGGTTACACTATACCCATTTTGTAATTATAATACAATCTTTTCTCGCGGGCAAGGAAAAAATCTTTACGGAAAACTTAGGAAATACGCTGTTTTATAAAGAGGGAAGGATATATTTTCCATGTTCCAATTGAAGTCACCGGAAAATATATCCTTCCCTAAAAGCAGAACTGCTCAGCGAGGGCTGTTCCCCATAACGCAAAAATCTCCCCGGTCTATGTCCGGAGAGATTAGTAGTTCTTTATTATTTTAATCCGCACATTCTGCTTTGAATGCTCTTCACAGACGTTACCCTTGCAGTTAACTCGGCCCAGGCTCCCTCGCGGCACACGAGAGCTTCCACTTAGTGCTGCTGCATTCCTGCCCTGACACGGTTCATGGATTCCCATTGCGCAAGACCCAAACTTCAACGCCACTTACAAGGGGCAGCTCTGCAAATAAGCACCCTAGGCAGAATATCACCCCTGCTATAGCGGATTGCAGGTACAGGGCACCGCTAACTCCCCGGCTGTGCGGAATCTTTATGACATAATTATGATTTATCAGCTAATTCAGTATACACGGCAGAAACGCTTTTGTCAAGGCTACTGTAGCTTCTGGAACATACAAATGTATACATAATCCGGCCGTCAATATGGACAGTACGATTGCGCTGGCTGGGTAAATTTTCATTTACTTTAAATCTTATTCATACTATAATAAAAAATACATATACTTTTCAGAAAAATACAGAATTACCATGTTTGAAAGGAGCACGCCTATGAATGACAAAACCATGTTTAATCTGACTTACGGCCTGTTTGTTCTGACTTCCAGTCTGGACGGCAAGGATAACGGCTGTATCATTAATACAGCCGGACAGGTAACGGCCGTACCAAACAGAATCAGCATTGCGGTAAATAAGAGTAATTTTACCCATGATATGGTTCTGGCTTCCGGAAAATTTAATGTCTCTATTTTAAGTGAAGCCGCAGACTTCTCCATCTTCAAGCAGTTTGGCTTCCAATCCGGCCGTAATGTCAATAAATTTGACGGCTATGAGCATGCAGCCCGCAGCGAAAACGGAATTTATTATGTAACAGAAGGCACCAATGGCTTTATTTCCGCGCAGGTTGAAAAGACGCTGGATCTGGGAACTCACACCCTGTTCATTGCCGGGGTAACTGATATGGATGTTTTAAGCGATATTCCGTCTGCCACCTACACCTATTATCAGAATCACATTAAGCCTAAGCCCCAGCCAAAGCCAGAGACCGAAAAAGGCGTTACCATCTGGCGATGCCGGATCTGCGGTTATGAATATAAAGGGGATGTTCTTCCGGACGATTTTATCTGCCCAATCTGTAAACACCCTGCCTCTGATTTTGAAAAAGTCACCGGCTGAGCCTGTCCTGCTGTCTGCCTGAGTACAACAGGCGCTGTTTTCACACTTCCCGAAAACAGCGCCTGTTATTTTTTAATGCTGCTCCTCTTTCTGCCTTTTCTTCCTCTCTTTTCCCTTCTCCCTCAGCTCTCGAAAAAAATCTTTAAGCATCTGAGAACACTCTTCTCCCAGAGTTCCCACCTCTGTTTCCACCTGGTGGTTAAACCCGTCCTCGTGAAGCAGATCCAATACAGAGCCGGCGCATCCGGCTTTTGGATTCATGCACCCAATCACTACTTTCGGAATCCTTGCCTGAACGATGGCTCCCGCGCACATAGGGCACGGCTCCAGAGTAACATACATAGTGCAGTCCTCCAAACGCCAGTCTCCCATAGCGCGGCACGCCTTCCTTATAGCGATAATCTCTGCATGAGCCAGCACATTTCCGTCAGTGGTTCTGCGGTTATATCCTCTGCCTATTATTTTTCCTTCATGTACAATTACGCAGCCGATGGGAACCTCCTCCAGCTTCCAGGCTTTCCTGGCCTGCCGGACAGCCTCCCGCATATAGCGTTCCTCTTCTGTCAGCTTTTTCATCTTGTTCTCCTGTCATTTATTCTCTTTTCAGTATATCCCATCCGGCCTTAGTCTGGCAATAGCAGAAAAACAAAGTGCAGTTAAGCAGCACTTGTGATATAATAGTGTCAGATATTATCTGTCAGCAGCACAGCCACCGGAGGTTTTACTATGAATATATGCGGTCTGCAAAAAACAACTCTTCTCGATTATCCGGGCCATGTAGCCTCCACTATTTTTCTGGGCGGCTGTAATTTCCGCTGCCCTTTCTGCCACAACAGCGATCTGCTGGATGGCTGCACAGAGCACCCCTTTTCCGAATCAGACGTACTGGCATTTCTGAAAAAACGCTCCAATATTTTGGAAGGCGTCTGCATTACAGGCGGAGAACCTACCTTGCATCCAGATCTGGAAGATTTTATCAGAAAAATAAAAAATATCGGGCTGGCAGTGAAACTGGATACTAACGGCTACCAGCCAAATGTGCTGAAACATCTCTGTGAACAGGGCCTGATTGACTATACTGCTATGGATATCAAAGCCGGGCGTTCAAACTATGGCCGCGTTTGCGGCTTGCCTGAGATTGATCTGGAAAATATCGAAGAAAGCATTTCCTTCCTGCTTTCCGGAACTGTCCCCTACGAATTTCGCACCACTGTGGTCAGGGAACTGCACTCAGAGGAAGACTTTATAGATATTTCCCATTGGATTAAAGGCTGCAGTGCTTACTTTCTGCAGTCTTACCGTGATTCTGAGCAGGTACTCACTCCAGGTTTTTCCGCCTGTTCCAAGGAAGAACTTCTGCATTATCTGGACATTGTCCGCCCTTGTGCAGAAATCGCCCAGCTGCGAGGTATCGATTAGGCGTCTTTTCTAATCTCCTACTCGTACATCCGTATACCAGTACCCAAAACAGTCGTCCCCGGACGGCTGTTTTTTTGACATAATAAAATCAGGAAAACCAAACATGGACGCCATATATTTCTCATTGGAACAATAATGCCCAGGCACACCCAGAAGGTATCTCGGCTCCCCGTCAGGATTTTCCAATCTGGCCAGAATAAGATAGCGATAACTGTAATAACCATGGAGCAAAAAGCTGTTATTTCCGAAAATCCAGGCTTCTCGCGGAAGAAGTCCAATATCCTGAGGCTTAATTGTCAAAATTTCACAGCCAGGTTCATAGTCAAAAGCCAGCATTTTAGGATATTTCCGTCTCAATCTGGCCCACATTCTCTGATGACTGCAGCCATCGTCCAGATCGTGAATAGGAATGAAGGCTCTGTCACCTGCTTTTAAGGGGAGTTCCACTCCGCAGCCAGCTTTTTTTAGACTGCCCTGAGCAGCCAGGCTTTCCGCCCACTCTCTCGCACTCATGCTGCCGTCAGGCCTGCGGCGGGAACGGGGATGGGCGCTTCGGCGGTCAGCTCTCGCCTCCATTCCAGGCGAAGTGAAAACGGCCGTCTGTTTTTCCGACTGCAGTGAATTCTGACACAGTAAAGTGTCTCTGATTCCCGTTTTCCTCTGCCCATCCATGTCTTCTGTCTGCAGATTCTCTGCTCTCTCACCCTCAACCTCTTCTATATCCTGCTTTTCTGTCCATCCCTTTTCTCGTTTCTCCTGCACTCTCTCCTCTTTCCGCTCCTCCTTTGTTTCCTCCTTCTCCTCTGTATCTTTTTCCTTCTCTTTTTCTCTCTGCTCCTGTTCTGCCTCCTGTTCCTCCTCCCCTTCTTTCACCTCTATTTCCTGCCCCTTTTGCATTTCTCCTTCGGTTTTCCGTTCCTCAGATGCTTCTTTCTTCTCTTCCTCCTGCCCCTCTCCTTTTTCCATTTCTCCATCTTCTTTTTCCGATATCTTGTTCTCCCTCTTTCTATCTCCTTCCTGGCTTTTTAGCTCGTTCTCCTTCTCCCCGCTGTCTGCCAGCTGATTTTTCACATTTTTTTCCTCCAGCTTATCAAACGCAGTTCCAGGCAACCTGCTCTCCATCCGCTCAGTCAGAACATCTTCGCAGTTTTCGGCTCTGCTTTCAGAAGATGGCTCTGCTGCCTCGGCAGCCCTGAGCTTCACATCTTCCCAAATGGTGATATAAGAATGTTGTTCATTCTCAGCCTCGTGGATAGAAAGACCATAAAACTCCCGCAACGGCCTGCCGCTTCCCTCTATCTTGTCAGCATTCAGAAGCGCACGAAATTCTCCTGCTCCATTTCTGGAAAACAGCGTTCCAATTCTCTGCTCCCCATCCACAGACAGCAGGTATACCCCCAAAGGACTTCCCCCCGGAAAAACCTTTTTTACATTTACAGTCAGCCGGCATTGGCTATTCCTTGTCTCCAGCTTGGCAAAGCCTGCATTTTTGCCTTTCATGCCGCCCTCATATGTATAAATATATGATATTAACCGCTGATAATTAGACATGCTATCACTCCTTTGCTATTTATTGTATGCAGCAAAGTTTGAAATCTATGACTATTTTTAAAGGAGCTTTTTAAGAAAACAAAATAATTAATAGAGAAGAGACAACAGATTTCTAAAACAGACCTGTTTCGACACGCATCATTTTACAGTTCCCTTATTTCTTTGGAACGCAAAAAGAGCCTTGATTTCTCAAGACTCTTCACAATGCCGCAGACCGGAATCGAACCGGTACGAAGTTTAACCCTCGCAGGATTTTAAGTCCTGTGCGTCTGCCAGTTCCGCCACTGCGGCATCTCTTATGAGTGATTCCCACTCCGAGAAACAGCGCCTCGCACTGTAATGGATGGAGGTGGATTCGAACCACCGAAGCGTGTCGCAACAGATTTACAGTCTGCCCCCTTTGGCCACTCGGGAACCCATCCATACGGTTTGTAACCGTATTAGATAGTATCATATTTTGACGAAAAAATCAAGTATATTTCAAAAAATAATTTCGGATTATTATTCTTGCTGAACATCCGTCTAAGCCTTCCGCTCCGCCACCAGAACAGCTGCTCCCCTGGGAGGAAGCGTGAGCTCCAGTGTTCCGTTGTTCACCGGATAAAGCACCTGTCCTGCATTGTAGCCTTCCTCATAGGTGAGCATACAGCGGCGAAGCTCCATTTTGTCTGTAATTCCAGCCTGCCACACAGGAATCTGAATGGTTCTCTCCTCCGAAGATGTATTGATAACAGTCACTCCCCTGCTCTCTCTCTGCCGTTTGAGCATGCCGTTTTCCAGTTCTGTCCTGCCAGGTTCCCAGCCCTCAGATATGCGGGCATAAGCAATCAGATCCTGTTCTGCCAGAAGCCGCTTTACAGAACCTTTGCGAAAAGCCGGATAATGTCTGTGGATCCCGGACATATATCTGTGAAATTCAATCAGTTCCTGATCTTCCCGTCCCCAGGGATACGTTCTCCGGCAGTCCGGATCCGTCCACCCACAGAGGCCTGTCTCGTCCCCATAGTACAGCGTAGGCGCCCCCGGCCAGGTCATCAGCATGACAACTCCCTGCCTGAATGTGCCATAGCTGACTCCCTCTGAAGCTGCCTTAGACCCTGCCGAATCCAGGCGTCCCGTCCTGCGGTTCGTTCTCGTCATAAACCGGGAGTGATCGTGGTTGGAAAGTTCATTCATAGCGCTGTAAATGGACTGAGGCTGCATCCGGCACATATGGTAGCGCATCATATCAAAAAAGGCTGTTCCATTTCCTAAAAGCCCCTCGTTAAACTCATCGCTGTGCTTCTCCATTCCCGTCAAAAACCAGGAAACCGGTTCCATAAACGCATCATAATTCATTACTGTATCCCATTGACTGCCATCCAGCCAAGGCGATGGATCTCCGTAATGCTCTGCTAAAATCACAGCCTGAGGGTTAGCCCTCTTCACCGTATCCCGGAACCTCTGCCAGAACTGATGATTATACTCACTGCTGCGGCCCAAATCCGCGGCCACGTCAAGACGCCAGCCATCTGCTCCAAAGGGAGGAGAAACCCATTTTTCTGCCACCCTCATCACCGCCTGACACAGTTCCTCCGACTCTTCATAATTTAATTTCGGAAGGGTAGAAAAACCCCACCAGCCATCATAGCTGTCGTTAAAAGGCCAGCCATCCAGATTATTAAACCTGAAATAACTGCAGTAAGGACTGTCAGCCGACACATACGCCCCTGGCTCATAATTTCCCTCGTGCTGATAAATCAGCTCCGCATCCATCCATTTATTAAAAGAACCGCAGTGATTGAATACCCCGTCAATAATCACTCTGATTCCCTTCTGGTGGGCTGCACCGATAAATTCCGCAAAAAATTCATCACTGGCCTTTAAGTTAATCCTGTCCGCTGTTCTGGCCGCATATTTGCCCGCCATATCATTATCCATGGCATCGGGCGCTACCAGAAGATCCATGTCCTCTTCTATCACTCCATAGTGTGGGTCAATATGTTCATAGTCCTGGCAGTCATACTTATGATTGGATGGCGATACGAAAACAGGATTCAAGTAAATACATTCTACCCCCAGGCTTTTCAAATAGTCCAGCTTATTCCAGATCCCCTGCAAATCGCCTCCGTAAAAGTGACCCACATCCAGGGTTCCCGGAAGCTCGTCCCAGCTTTCCGCCTTCTGTACCGGACTTCCGATGTAAATATATTCGTTGGTCTCCACATCGTTAGTGGGATCTCCATTGCAGAAGCGATCTACATAAATCTGATACATAACGGCTCCCTGCACCCACTCCGGCACATGAAAACCAGGAATAATTCTAAACGCATAAGCAGCCTCCGCCTGTTCCTCCGCCCCCAGACGATTATAAAAGCACATTTCCCCACCCAGACGTATCTCAAAATAGTAGGAAACCGGCTCCTCATCGATCTGCACACAGAGCTCATAATAGTCGAAGCAGCCCTCTGTAAAAGCCCGCTTCATTCTCCGCCGTATCTTAGTATCCGGCTCTATATAAAAAACAGAATCCGCATTGTTCCTGGCCGTCCTCAGTCTCAGACAGACTGTATCCCCAGCATCAGGTTCATAGGGATTCCTGTAATCCTCTGTTTCATCACAAAACAGCGCTTCTTTATCAATCACACTCATCACTCCCTCACCTTCTTTTTTCATTTTATCTGATTTTCAGACATTACACAAGAAAAACAGAAAATCTCCTGCCTGTTTCAGATAAGTAAAAAGGCCAGCGGGGTAAGCTGGCCTTTTTAGGAGAAGGTATTTCGTTTTTATGGGGTGTAGCAAAAACTATATAATGTATTGGGGGGGTTACGTCTATTATAATATCATAAGGCATAAAATAAGTGTGCACAAACATGAATCAATTTCAAATGCTTTTTTGTGCATAACGCGAATGCTCTTCTTTTCTCCCGCCCATTCTTCCCTCTATTTCGCACAAATGCCCGGACTCAGCTGACGCCGTCCGGGCATTTTAAGGACCTTCTGCATCCTTTTAGTTCTCTGCCTGACCGTCTGTTTTATTTTCAATCCGGTTAAACAGCTCTTCAAATTCCGCCTGTCCAATCTTTTCTTTTTCCAGAAGCAGCTCGCTGCACTGGATAAGCACTTCTTTATGGCTTAAAATAATCTCTTTCGCCTTCTGATAGCACTCGTCAATAATTCGTTTAATCTCCTGGTCAATGGCAGCCGCCACATCCTCGCCATAAGTCCTGGCATGAGCTAAGTCTCTTCCAATAAAGACCTCGTTTTCATTACTGCCATAATCAATCATACCAATCCGGTCGGACATACCGTACTCTGTCACCATGGCTCTGGCAATAGCTGTAGCCTGTCTGATGTCCTGGGATGCTCCCGCAGTGATATCATCAAAGGTGAGTTCCTCTGCGATTCGCCCGCCCAGAGAAACCATGATCTGCTGCAGCATCCGGCCCTTTGTAATGTACTGCTCATCGCTCTCCGGCAGCGGCATGGTATAGCCTCCTGCTCCCGTTCCCGTAGGAATAATGGAAACCGTGTGTACTGGGCCTACATCAGGCAGTACATGGAATAAAATCGCATGGCCCGTCTCGTGGAACGCCGTAATTTTCCTGTCCTTCTCAGACATGACACGGCTCTTCTTCTCGGTCCCGATTCCCACCTTAATAAATGCCCGGTCAATATCGCTCTGAATCAGATACTTTCTGCCTTCCCTGGCAGCGTGTATAGCCGCCTCGTTCATCAGATTCTCCAGATCTGCTCCTGTGAAGCCAGAGGTAGTCTGAGCCACCCTGTGAAGATCTACATCTTCTCCTAATGGCTTCGTCCTGGTGTGAACCGCCAAAATTTCCTCGCGGCCCTTTACATCTGGTCTCCCCACCACAACCTTGCGGTCAAATCGTCCAGGTCTTAAAATAGCCGGATCCAGAATGTCCACCCGGTTGGTGGCTGCCATCACAATTATTCCCTCGTTGACTCCGAAACCGTCCATCTCTACCAGAAGCTGGTTTAAGGTCTGTTCTCTCTCATCATGGCCGCCGCCCATACCAGTTCCTCTCTGGCGGGCTACTGCATCGATCTCATCAATAAACACGATACAGGGCGCATTTTTTTTGGCTTCCTCAAACATATCGCGGACGCGGGACGCGCCGACGCCGACATACATTTCCACAAAGTCAGAGCCAGAAATGGAGAAAAAGGGAACCTTGGCCTCCCCGGCCACCGCCTTGGCAAGCAGCGTTTTTCCTGTTCCGGGAGGTCCCACCAGAATCACTCCCTTAGGAATTCTGGCGCCCACTCCTGTGTATTTTTGAGGATCCTTCAGGAAATCTACAATTTCCTCCAGCTCCTCCTTCTCCTCGTTTAACCCCGCTACATTAGTGAAGTTTACCTTGCTGTCGCGGCTCATCCTGGCGCGGCTTCTGCCGAAATTCATCATTTTGGCATTGCCCCCTCCGGCATTTCTCAAATTCATAAACATGAAAAATGCTGCCAGAAGTCCCGCTGACAGAAGAATAGGAAGGATAATCGTCAGAGCATAGTTCTCCTTCGGTATCTCCTCCACCTCATAGGGAATTCCCTCGTCTCTGAACTCCTCTGCAAAGCTTGAAACATTCAGAACGTGGACTTCTTCCATATCGCCTGATTTCAGCCAGAGCTGCAGCTTTCCTGTGCTGTTCTGTGCATCAGGGCGGATTCTCGCCTTGGTGATCGTCCCATTTTCCAGAGCCACATAGACATCCTGCTCTGTCATGGCCGGCGCTGTCAGCGGGTTGTTCGGCGATCTCATCCACATCACCACAAGCATCATCAGTGCCAGTATCAGGAGGAAAAATCCTCCCATTGGCTGTCGCTGTTTCAACGGTTCTCCTCCTTATACTTCCACCACACCAATGTACGGCAGATTTCTATACTTCTGATCATAGTCCAGTCCATAACCCACTACGAACTCATCCGGAATAGTAAAGCAAGTGTATTTCACCTGAACCTGTTTCTTTACTCTGCGCTCTGGTTTATCTAACAGAGTACACAGCTCAATGCTCTTCGGATTGCGCTGTTTGAGTACCTCGATCAGATAGGCCAGCGTGCGTCCGGAATCGATAATATCCTCTACAATGATAACATCCTTTCCTGCCAGCGGCTCGTCCAGATCCTTGACAATCTTCACAATACCGCTGGACTCTGTGCCTGAGCCATAGCTGGACACAGACATGAAATCCAGGGAAACTGACAGATCAAGACGTTTTGCCAGCTCGCAGGTAAAGAATACGCCTCCTTTTAAAATACAGATCAGGTGAACAGGACGTCCTGCATAATCTTTGTTAATCTGAGCAGCCACCTCGCTGATTCTTTTATTTACTTCCTCTTCGGTTAATAAAACACGGATATTGTCAGCCACAGTTGATACCTCCATCTACTTGTACTTTTAAGATTCTCTTTGTTTCCTCTGTTACCTTGTAATACTCGCTGATACGTCCCCCTATCACCCATAAAACATGACTTCCCTCAGCTAAAAGCGGGATACGCCCTCGCCTTTCTCTGGGAATCTTTTCGTCAATAAACAGGGATTTTAAGCTCTTTCTGCCTCCTCCCTTCAGGGTAATGTAATCACCAGGAAGACGGTATCTGACAGATAACGTATCTTTTATTCTATCATAGTCAAACCATTTCGTATACAGGTTTTTAGGAATTTCCTCCTGGTTTTCCCTGACTGTTACCTCCATAAAAAGAGCCGGCAGCTTTATGTCTGCACTTTTTTCCGGCTGGCCTGTCTGAAGCCGTGTGAAAACCAGTCTGTCATAACTGCGCTCTGCCCGAAGTCCTTCCGGTAAATCTGCTCCTGCACCGGTTCTCCCATTCAAAAGCGTCAGAATCGATTCAATATGCCCGGAGGTGATATCTCTGAGAGGCCATTGCTTCCTCTTAAAAACTGCCCGCACCACATAGGAAGCCTCAATATGGGAGAGAGCGAGAAGCCCGGAAACAGAAAGAACTGCCTGACAGTTCCCCTGGTCTGTCTTCTG
This sequence comes from Clostridium sp., assembly GCA_018377235.1. Lineage (GTDB taxonomy): Bacteria > Bacillota > Clostridia > Lachnospirales > Lachnospiraceae > Otoolea. The sequence goes on along the minus strand of JAGZZT010000015.1, from coordinate 107,741 downwards.
ATTCTCTGTTTCCAGAAGCGTTTCCAGCATACAGTCCGCCCGCTCTGAAAAAAAACGATCCGCCTCTCCTATCAGCTCCCCAGCTCTTCTGATGTGCTCCGCAGCTCCCTGGTTAATCTCCTGAATCGCCATGGGAAGCAGCTGGTTTCTGATCTTATTTCTGGCGTAATCATTTTCCAGATTGGTAGAATCTGTTACAAAGGAAAGGCCCTTCTCTTCCAGATAGTCCGTGATCTCTTTTCTCTCTGCGCAGAGCAGAGGGCGGATAATATCACCACGCACCGGCGGAATTCCGGAAAGCCCTTTAAGACCGCTGCCGCGAAAAAGCTGGTAAAGGATCGTCTCCGCGCTGTCATCCCCATGGTGGGCCACCGCCATCTTAATCTCTCCAGGCCTCACGCTTCCGTCAAGATCTGCTTTGCCGCTTTCCTGCAGTTCTTTTCTCCATTGCCCTGCTTCTTTTGCAAATGCCTCATACCGCAGAATCCGGCCCGCCTCCTCCTCCGACACGCGCTTTTTCTCCGCTGTCTCCTTCACATTTACAAACACCAGGTGAAAGGGAACATCCAGCCTGCTGCACAGCTCTTCCGAAAACGCTGCATCCCTGTCTGCTTCCCCGCCGCGAAGACCGTGGTGGATATGAACAGCTCTCAGCTCCAACCGGTACTCCTCCCTGATGTCTGCAAGAAGACTCAGCAGACACACAGAATCAGCTCCTCCGGACAGACCGACCACTACCTTCTGCCCTGGCTCCAGCATCTGATGAGTTCTGATATAGGATAATACCTTTTCCTTCAAACCCATTGTCTCTTTCCTCCTCTGTACCTCTTCTCCTCACATATATTTTCCCATCCGTTCCCTCATCCGCTTCTTATCTGCCGCCCCTATTTTTCAAAAATGCCTCCCACCAGAACTGTCATATCGTCTGCCGGCTTCTCTGCAAAGGATAAAGCAAAACTCAATATTTCGTCCGCCATATCCTGAGGATTTCCTGGATCCAGTTCCTCCAGATACTGGCGGAAGGTCTCCTCCTTTTCTTCCCCTGGAAGGGCTTCCAGCACTCCATCGCTGACCATGATAATCCTGTCGTTGTCCCACAGCTTTCTGGAAACAAGAGCCGGTTCCACAGGATTCATAACCCCCATAGGCACGCTGCCTGATTCAATCATCTCGATGCCCTGGCGCCCTATGAAAAAAGTTCCCACTGCTCCCAGTTTCATACTTTCCAGAACGCCTGTACACAGGTCGACACAGCATAAATCCAGCGTAGCCGGATTCTGTTCCATTCCTGCCAGCAGAAGCACAGTATTTACAAGCTTTAATGCAGCTCTGGCAGAAAATCCTGTCTCCAGAAGCTGTTCTGTCAGCTCCACCACCCTGGCGCTGTCGGCCAGGGCAGCCGCTCCGCTTCCCATTCCATCAGACAGGCTCATAATTACCTGATGGGGAAGCCCTTCGCTGAAGGTAAAGCTGTCTCCTGATACAGTTTCTCCTCCGCGCACAGCTCTGGATACTCCGTGGATCATCTGGTATTTCCCCTCCTCCACAAACCGGAAGGTATCTGTCCTCTTGGTAACAATACTTTTCGTATCCCTGGAAACACTCCACCTGCGGCCTCCCGCCGCCCTGGACAATATATCTGAGGCATCTCTGGATGTAACGCATTTTCCTCCCATGGTTCTCATGGTAAGATACGCCTCTTTCTGCTCATTCTCATACTCCAGCATCAGCATATTTTCTACTTTTATGTGATGGCGGCGAAACAAATAGCGGACAGAATCTTCATAGCTTCCTGTCACATCCATGGCCCGCTCCATCTGGCCGGAAAACTCCTCTAAAATAGATGCCATTTCCCGAAACTGCACAATTACCGCATCCCGGCTCTCCAAAAATCTGTTTTTCCAGGTAAGATTCATGGTTGCCCGTCCCAGATTCCGATTCAGCTGGCTCAGATATTCCTCCTGCCTGCGGCAGGATTCATTAAACAGGCGGGGCATGTCCTCTCCGTCTACCCTGCCTTTCTGCTCAAAGGCACGGATCAGGTAATACAGATAGTAACTGCCCTCCTTTTTTCCTGTATCGTACAGGTTGCAGCGACTGCAGCCGCCGCATACCATAGAGGCAGCTGTCTGCATAGCCGCCAGCCCCTCGTCGAAACTCAGCCGCCTGCCGGCTCCGGCCTCGTCTGTAAAAGCTCTGGCCAGCCCGCTCAGGGAACAGGCCATCTCCCTCAGCCGTTTCGCTGTATATACGTTGACCTCCGCCATATCTCTATGTAATTTCTTTCCAATCATAAAAATCCCTCCTGACCTGCGTGAACATAATTATATACAGGCCGGAGGGAAATATTTGTCAAATCATAGGCGGTTTCTAAAAAATTTTCCGACAGGATTCTCCGCTATTTTTCCGGTTTTAACAGAATCTCGTCTTTATTCACTAATCCCAGCTTTTCCTTGGCAACTTTCTCAATATATTCTTTTGTCTGAACGTAAATCCGATATTCCTCCAGTTCCTTTTCCCGCTGCTCCTCCTCGTCCTTCTGCTTCTGGAGCTGCTCCTCCTTTAAACGGTACTGGAGATCCTTCTCCTTCATGGAAATTCCGCTTAAATGAACCGTAGCAGCCAGGCTCAGCACCACCAGAGTGATTCCCATAAGCGCCAGACGGTTGGCAGCTTTTTCTTTCTTCTTTTTTCCAGCTATTCTGTCTTGTCTGCGCATATGGCCATCTCCTTACGTTTTATTTCCCTTTCATTCTAAAATATTTTTTTAACTTTTTCAATAGGGTGAACAAAAGATGGCTGGCCGTTTTATCATAAAAAACCATTCCTATCAGCACAGAAGCAATCATATAAACCCGAATTTCCCCCTCGTTTCTGCTGCGAAGCAGAAAAAAGGAGAAAAATCCGGCTCCCAGCCAATAAGCCAGATCCTCCAGGCCTGTCCAAATGGGGGTGTGATGGACAAGCAGGCGAAACAGCCGAAGCATATCATAAATTATCATCAGTGTGATTCCCGCTGCCAGGGCGGCTGCCATACAGGACAATTCTGTGTATATTGTATCCATATCAGACCGCCTACTTAAACAGCCTGGCAAACAAGGATTCCCCCTGTTTCCTATATGTCTCGTTTGAGGAGTAAACCAGACTGTCTACCGTCCCTTCTATATCGACTTCGCCCTTCTCCAGCGTCAGGCGGCTGACATGAAGGCCTTTCCCTTTGACTGTCAGAAGCCCCATGTCTGTATCCAGCACGATCTGGTTTTCATCGAAAGCCACAACATCCTGAATCCCTGTGACGCTCCCCTTGCCCCGGTTCATTAAATCCAGGCGGTGGGGACTGCGGCTTATCTTTTCTTCCATACAAAAAACCTCCTGACATATTTAACTACTGTTAAATATATTAGGAGGTTTGTCTCTTTATGCTATAAATAGCGGTAAAGTTCCTTCGCATCGTCCTTGCGCACCGTCTCGGCTACATCCAGCACCTCGACCTTGACAGATTTAACTCCAAACTGGATCTCAATAATATCCCCTGTCTTGACAGCGTAGGACGCCTTAACCGGCTTACCGCCTACCAGAACACGGCCTGCATCGCATGCCTCATTGGCCACCGTTCTGCGTTTGATCAGACGCGAAACCTTTAAAAATTTATCTAATCTCATGTGATTATGCGTTTACCATATCCTTTAATGCTTTTCCAGCCTTAAACTTTGGTGTCTTGGAAGCTGCGATAGGCATAGTCTCGCCTGTCTTCGGGTTTCTTCCCTCTCTTGCCGCTCTCTCAGAAACTTCAAATGTACCAAAACCAACTAACTGGATCTTGCCGCCTTTTACTAACTCCTCAGAAACAGCCTCTGTGAAAGCCTTGATTGCCTTCTCAGCGTCCTTCTTGGAAATCTCTGCCTTCTCAGCTACAGCTGCAATTAACTCTGTCTTGTTCATTGATTTATTCCTCCTGCATCTTCTTATACTGAGCTTCTACTTGCCATGAAGCCTGAACGGCCAAAACAGCAATATTACTCCTTCAAAAACCGCTTATTACTTACCTTACATTTATATACATTTATACCTGCTTTGTCAAGTTGTTTTATGGTTTTTTGCCTTTTCAGCCTGTTTTATCTGTTCCCATAAATCTCCCTCATTTCCGTCCATTTCCAGAAGGTCTCCTCCGAAGATTTTCGGATGCCTGCGGACCATTTTCCGGCTGATTCCATCTGCCGCGTCCTCGAAGGTAAAAAGGCCCTGTTCCTCTGCCATCTGGCAGTAGAACACAACCTGGAACAGCAGGTCTCCCAGCTCCTCGCAGAGGTTCTCCATATCCTGATTTTTCACGGCCTCGGCCACCTCCCCGGCTTCCTCCAGAACGCAGGGAACCATGGTTTCAAAGGTCTGCTTCCTGTCCCATGGGCAGCCCTCATCTGAGCGAAGAATACGGAGGATGTTTCTCAAGTCCTCCAGTGTATAGGCATCTGAGCGTTCTTCCCCATAGAACTGCTTCAATGACTTTAGGTTTTCTGTTTCCTTCCCGTTCATCTTTCTTCCTCCTTCCGGCCTTTCCGGCAATAACTTTATTATAGTATAAATCTCTGTTCTTTTCTCATACTATTTTCAAAAAATGAAAGCGTATCGCATAGAGGAAATAATAGCTGAAAAAACCTCCTTTTGTGTTGACAGCGTAGCTTTCAGAATATTATAATATAAGTACAGAAAATTGTACGTTTTATCCTTAGAGGAGGGGATTATATGTTGGCAGTTAATTATACAGAATTAAGAGGTCATATGAAAGAATGCATGGATAAAGTCTCTGACGACTTTGAAACGCTTATTGTTACCCGAAAAAAAAATAAAAATATCGTAATGATATCAGAGAAGACCTATAACAACATGCTTGAAAATATGCATCTTATGGGGAACCAAACCAACTATAAATGGCTTATGGAGTCCAAAAAACAGCTGGAAGACGGTTTCTATCAGGTAAAAGAGCTCATCGAGGTTACCACAAATGAATAAAGTGTTTACCCAAAACGGCTGGACTGATTACATCTACTGGCAGACCGAGGACAAAAAAACCTTGAAAAAAATCAACAAACTCATTGAAGATATCTGCAGAAACGGAAATTCCGGTTTAGGAAAACCTGAACCACTGTTAGGCGAGTTAGCCGGATTTTGGAGCCGGAGAATTAACGAAAAAGACAGGCTGGTTTATAAAATAGATGAACAGAATGTATACATTATCTCATGCAAATATCATTGCGCAGATCACTAATAAAGATGTATAAAATCCCTCCATCTACAGATACTATTTCCAGAAATGATGATATCAGGAAAAGCGATGTTAAATGGAGGATTTTTATATGAAAGCGACTGGAATTGTAAGAAGAATCGACGATTTAGGGCGGGTTGTCATCCCCAAGGAAATACGGCGGACTCTGCGTCTTCGCGAGGGGACACCTCTGGAGATATTTACAGATCGGGAGGGAGAAATTATCCTGAAAAAATATTCTCCCATGATGGAGCTGACAGCCTTCTCTTCCCAGTATGCGGAGGCTATGGCCCAGAGTACCGGCCTGATGGTCTGCATCACAGACAGGGATCAGGTCATTGCCGTGTCAGGCGGCTCCAGAAAGGACTATCTCCAGAAATCCATCAGCCGCCAGCTGGAGGGTCTGATCGGGGAGCGGCAAATTGTGACGGCAGGCAAAGACGACAGAGGCTTTATTCCCATTACCCCAGACGAACCGGAGGGAGCCACTGCGCAGGTCATCGTGCCGATTATCTGCGAGGGAGATGCCATTGGCTCCGTCATCCTGTTAAGCCGGGAGCCGCGGGCAAAATTTTCAGAGACAGAGCTGAAGCTGGCCTCCACAGCCGCCGGATTCCTGGGAAGGCAGATGGAAGGGTAAAATCAATTCACAGCTTCAAATCGGGACGGTTTCCATTGTTCAAACCGCCCCTTTTTTCGTCTCTTCTTATCTCATCTTCCCCTTTTACCGCTCTTTTACACTGTCTCCTCCACAATCTCCCCCTCTATCATCTTCCCCCGCTCTACCTGATGGCGCAGCTTCCGGTTCTCCACCGTATCGAAAATAATGGAAAAATCGTAGTCCTCAGGGTAGAGCCGATCGGCGGGCACATGGAGCTTCACCCGCTTGTGGTTAATATAAATCTTCTTACCGGGCAGCTGAACCCGCAGGACGCCTTTCTCATTCTCCGGCTGGCAGACGATTCCGATCTTTTTATCTGGCAGCACCATTACGCTATCTCCCAGATGGTACTTTGGCGCTTTCGCCCCTGTCCCGGCTGTCTTTTTCGCCTTTCTGATTCCTCCCGTTCTCTCCTTTGCCAGGCTGTTTTCTGAAATCTGTTTTCTTAGCGCTTCCGGAAGTTCTTCTGAGCCATAGGCCGCTCTGGCCGCGTTTTTAAGCATTTCCTCCGGCATTCCCATCTTTCCCGCAATGTAGAAGGCGCAGCTTTCTCCTGCCTCTCCGATAACCAGCTGGTAGGTGGGCTTTAAGCTCTCCTTGTCAAAGGTCATGCGGGCGTTTAAAATGCCGGACGTCCTGTCGGCGTACCGCTTTACCTCCGGATAATGAGTCGTTGCCAGAAACAGCGCGCCGCTCTTTTTCAGCTCCTCTAAAATCGCTACGGCGATGCCCATGCCCTCCGCCGGATCCGTGCCGGAGCCCAGCTCGTCCATGACTACCAGGCTGTCTTTTCCCGCCTTTTTCAGGATATCCAGCACATTGGCGATGTGAGCGGAAAAGGTGGAGAGATTCTCCGACAGGCTCTGCCCGTCCCCAATGTCGCAGAGAAAATTGGAATTCATGCAGATATCCGCCTCTCTGCAGGCCGTGTGAAGGCCTGACTGGGCCATCATGCAGTTTAGAGCCACAGTCTTGATGGCCACGGTCTTTCCGCCTGTATTAGGCCCTGTGATAACGATTCCGTTTACTCCTTCTCCCATAGAAAACTGCAGCGGGACGCTGACGCTTTTCTCCATCAGCGGGTGGCGTCCGTCCTTCAGGACAATTCTTCTTTCCAGGTTGATGGACGGCTCCGTCCCGTCGTACTGGAAACTCAGCTTTCCTCTGGAAAACATGAAATCCAGCTTTTCCATGGTACGGATGTTCTGTTCCATGATTTCCCGGCAGTCGTACACAAATCCTGTCAGAACATAAAGAATGCGGGACACCTCGTTTTCCTCCTGAATCCTTAACAGCTCCAGCGCTTCTGCGTGGCGAGCCGCTGAGGCCGGCTCCAGGAAGACGGTGCTTCCTGTGGCAGACTGTCCGATAATGGTTCCCTTAATCCTGTTTTTAAACTCCGCCTTTACAGGAATGCACATGCGGCCGTTTCTCATAGTGCTGAAGCTGTCGGCCATGTATGCCTTGTTGGCCCGGATGGCCGCGTCGGCCTTTTCTCTCATGGCCCGCTCCTCTCGCTCCATATCCATGCGGCAGGATTTCAGAAGCTTAGACGCGTTATCGTCCACCCGGCCGTTTCGGATCTGTTCGTGGATAGACGTTCTCAATTCCTCGCAGCTGTCCAGATTTTCCTCGTACCAGGCCATGGAAATGCCTGCGGCCTTTCCCCTGTTTAAATACTGCTTCATTCTGGAAACGGCCGCCAGCGCCCGCTCCACTCCCTCCAGCTGATCCGGCGTCAGACAGCCTCCGATCTCCGCCGTTTTCATCCACTCCTTCACGCCCTCCAGGGACACGAGAGGCGGCTGGCCGTAAGCTTCCATCATTTTCCTGGCTTCCGTCGTCTCCCGCAGTCTGGCCCGCACCTTCGTCTCCTCCATCAGCGGGCCGGCCTCGTCAATCTGCTCTCTGGCCCACTCAGTCAGAGCCAGTTCCTTCCATATTTCTTTTATTTTATTAAATTCTAATACTGCTTCTGTATCTGCCATTTGCAATTCTCTCCTTTTTTCTTCGCTTTTCAGAGCTTTCCGGCTGATTTCAGCCTTATTTTTCTCCATCTGCTTTCTCTCACTTTTTTCCGAACCATTATCTCCCAAAGACGCGAAAACGCAGCTTCTGCCTGACTCAGACAAAACCTGCGTTTTCCTTTTCTTATCTCGTCCTTCATCCGTAGAAAGCCCGCGCGTTTTCCAGCGCGCGTTCCAGAACGTTTTGGAATAGGCCAAGCTCCCAGCGCGCGGATATGCGCGTTCGGCAGTCTTGATTCATCGAAATATTTCCCATGAATCCAAAAGGACGCATCGCCAAACTGAGCGATACGTCCTGAGCCTCCCATCTCCCAAATCTCCTGATTCGTTTCGATAAGATTCATCTATTTCAGTGTATACAGCCGTCTGCAGGCAGAAACAACCGGTAGCAATTACCGGAAAAGGGGTACGCGAAACAAAGAATATGCCAAAGCACATCCCCGTATAGAGCGTATATCTCCCTTCTCTATGAAATTAGTTGTTCTCGGTCTTTTCAGAACCTGCCGACATCAACACACCTGCCTTTTCTTCATTTTCTGTATGCCGATTATTATAGCGGACAGGACGGCGCCTGTCAAGAGCGGAAAATCGAAAAAGGATTCTCCAGCCAAACGTCAATCACTAGAAATAAGGAAATTTTTTCTTCCGCTAGTCCCCAATCATAATCTTTATAATGGTATCGTTGGTAGCCCGCATTCCCTCTCTGGCAACTCTTCCTGTGTTGCTGATAGTCTCGTCTGCATCCTCCCCGACAATTCCATCTCCGCAGAGGAATTTCTCACCATCAGCGTTCATACGGCATCCCATGATTCCCGCCTCCACAGCCATAGCGATCTTTCCCGCACAGGACGGCTTGGCTCCATCGCAGATCATGCCCGGAGTAACAGCCAGAGTGTTGCTCACTGTCCGGCACACAGCCCCGAAATCTCCTCCCTTTAAGTAGGCGATTCCTGCTCCTGCCCCGGCTCCCGCACTGACGGCTCCGCAGAAGGCGGACAGACGGCCAATCGGCGTCTTCTGGTAAATTGCCGTTAAATTAGACAGAGCTAAGGCCCGGTACGTCCTCTCCTCCCCGGCGTGCAGACGTTCCGCATACACAAGAACTGGCACAGAGACGGTGATCCCCTGGTTTCCGCTTCCGGAATTAATCACTACCGGAAGCTCACAGCCATCCATCCTGGCGTCGGAGCCAGCGGCAGCCATCGCCCTGGCCAGAATTGAAATATCTGTGTCAGAATCCGCTTTTCGGCTTTCTACGCAGGAAGCCAGGCTTTTTCCCACATTGGCGCCATAGGAATGAATCATTCCTTCTCTGGCAATCGCCATGTTATAGCTGGCCTGAAGCTGCAGAACTTCCTTTAAATCATCCAGCTCTGCCGTATTGATAAAATCCCAGATTCCCTCCATGGAAAGACAGGAGCGATCCGTCAGTCCCTTCTCTGACTCTCCCTCCACCTTCACTTCTTTTTTCACCACACCGTTTTTCTCAATAAGAACTACATTGGTGTGGTAGTTGGCAATTCTTACTCTGGACCAGTCTTCCCCCCTGTACATGGTAATCAAGATCTCAAACATAAGGCCATTGTCAATGTGTTCTACCTGAATATCTGTACGCTCCAGAAACTGTCTGATTTCTTCTATCTGTTCCTCTGATACCTGGGAAATCACCTCCAGTTCCTTTTTCGCATCTCCGGCTACAATTCCGGCCGCTGCCGCTGCCGCGATTCCCTTCATATGGCCTGTATGAGGGACAATCACAGACTTGACATTTTTTAAAATACTTCCGCTGACTCCTACTGTCACCCGTTCTGGAAACGCGCCTAATTCTTCCCTGGCTACCGCCGCCCCATAGGCCAGAGCAATGGGCTCCGTACACCCCATAGCCGGGATCAGCTCCTCCTTCAAAATATTCATATAAGCCTGATATCTGCTGTCTGTTCGTTCCATACTTCCTTCCCTCTTTTCTCATTTCTATTTTAACTTTTCTTTTAACTGCCTCTTTATGTTGGATTTTCCAGCAATAATCGTCGCGCCCCTTAAAAAACAGGAAAGTTTCCCTGCGACTAAGCTTTTGGTGGAGCATGGAAAACTTTCCCTGCTCTTTTAACAACGCGTAAAAACTTTCCGTTTTCTTTTTCTTGATCTCTTCTTAAAACTATTATAGTATAGGAGTATTGGAATGTAAAATTTAAGGTTTTAAAGAAATCGTTTAATATTTTTAAATTATTATTTTATCATCTGATGAAAGAAGAAAAGATGAAAAAACAGGAGAAAACATGGAATTTCGTGAAATTGCCACCTTTCTTCAGGCGGCGCAGCTGAAAAGCTTTTCAAAGGCAGCCAAAAAGCTGAACTATTCCCAGGGTACTGTTACCATTCAAATCAAAAATCTGGAAGAAGAACTGGGCGTCCGCCTGTTTGACCGAATCGGCAAGCAGATCAGCCTGACCGAGCGGGGAGAACAGTTCTACCAGTACGCTGTCACCCTGATGAAAGATCTGGAGGAGATTAAATGTTCCCTCTCTGATACCAGAGAGTTGACAGGAAGTCTGGCTCTGGGAACCATCGAATCCCTCTGCTCCTCTCTGCTTCCACCGATCCTTTCTGAGTACCACCGGCGCTTTCCCAAGGTGAATGTCAGCGTAGCGATCGACTCTCCCAAAGCTCTTTTAGACAAGCTCAACGACAACTCGTTGGATATTGTATACTTTCTTGACAAACGGATCTCCGATCGGAGATGGATTAAAGTACTTGAGAAACCAGAGGATATTGTCTTCGCGGCCTCGTCTGTCCATCCGCTGGCAGGCCGCTCCAGCCTCAAACTGGACGAAGTCATTTCCCACCCCTTTCTGCTCACAGAAAAAGCAGCCAGCTACCGTCATATTTTAGATCAGTATCTGGCTGCCTATGGAAAACAGATCCGCCCTTTTCTGGAAATTGGAAATACAGATTTCATCGTCCATATGCTGCGGGAAAACGCCGGCATTTCCCTGCTTCCCTTCTTTTCCGTCCGCCGTGATATTGAGGCGGGCAGTCTGGCTGCTCTGAATGTAAAAGGGTTTCACATGCAGGTCTGGCGTCAAATCGTATATCATAAAGACAAGTGGATCACCGGGGAGATGGCAGAATTCTTAAAGCTGGCTGGAGCAGAACCAGTATAGCACACAAAAACCGACGTCTTATCAGGCATTCCTGAGATCATCTCAAGCCGCCTTCAAAGATGCCGGTCTCTTTCTGTAATAACCTCTGCCTGGTTTTGCAGGAAGCAGAATACTCCCTGCCGTTCTGAGCAGAATCACTATTTCACTCTAAGCCTGTTCTGCCGCCTCATCCTCGCTCAGCTCGCTGGCCGTGGCCTGATATTTCTCCAGAACAATGTTCTGAATCATATCCCTGGTCTCAGAATTAATCGGATGAGCAATATCCCTGTATTCTCCGTCCGTAGATCTGCGGCTCGGCATAGCAATAAAAAGGCCCTTCTCTCCATCGATTACTTTAATATCATGGACTACAAATTCATTGTCCAGGGTAATCGATACAATAGCCTTCATTCTTCCTTCTCTCTCAATCCGTCTGACTCTCACGTCTGTAATCTGCATAACATAACCCCTCTTCCGTACTGCGCGATTCTGGACTGCTCTCTCCCCTTGTGCTGTCCCTATAAGGTGAAGCGCTCGTTTTTCTCAATAACGATCTTCACGTTATCCGGCGCTCCGATGTGCGTCGTGTTGGCCCGGATAGTGTCGCGGCTCTCCACGATGCAGTTTTCAATCACTGTGTTGTCTCCAATATAGACGTCGTTCAAAATAATAGAATTTTTAATGACGCAGTTATTGCCAATATAAACCTTTTTGAAGAGAACAGAATTCTCCACGCTTCCGTTTAGGATACAGCCGCTGGAAACGAGACTGTTCTTCACCTCTGCTCCAGGATTGTACTTAGCTGGCGGAAGATCGTCCACCTTGGAGTAAATCTCCGGATATTCACGGAAGAAATAATGTCTTACCTCCGGTTTGAGGAAGTCCATATTTGTCTTATAATAGGAATCTACAGACGCGATGTTGCTCCAGTAGGAATCCAGTTTATATGCATAGATGCGCTTTAAGTTCTTATAGCGCACCAGAATATCCGTTACAAAGTCATATCTGTCTTCAGAAGCACAGCGCTCCAGAAGCTCGATGAGCTGGCGTCTGCGGATCACATAGATACCGCAGGAAATCGTATTGGAGGTGGCTAACATGGGCTTTTCCTCAAAATCGATAATCCGTCCCTCATCGTTTGTCTTCACCAGGCCGAAACGGGTGACATCCTCCTCCGGAGCCATATCTTTGCACACAACGGTAATATCAGCCTTCTTCTCGATGTGGTATTCCAGCACCTTATGATAATCCAGCTTGTAAATACAGTCGCCGCCTGCGATAACTACATAAGGCTCGTGGCTCTTCTTTAAGAAATCCAGGTTCTGATAGAGAGCGTCCGCCGTTCCTCTGTACCAGTCGCTGTGCTCTGCCGTGATGGTAGGGGTGAATACGTACATGCCTCCCTGTTTTCTTCCGAAATCCCACCATTTGGAGGAACTTAAATGCTCGTTCAGGGAGCGGGAGTTATACTGAGTCAGCACTGCCACGCTCTGAATATGAGAATTGCTCATATTGCTGAGTACAAAGTCAACGCTTCGGAAGCTTCCTGCCACCGGCATAGCGGCGATGGCCCTCTTATTGGATAACTCTCTCATTCTCTTGCTGTTTCCGCCTGCTAAAACAATACCGATCGCTCTCATTGTACTCCACCTGCCTTTATAATATAGTCTCCGCTTTCAAGTGCGCCGTCGTGGTAATCTGAGCTGTCTGTCGCTCCAGAAATGGCAGTATTTCTTCCCACCTTTACCCCATCCGGAATAACAGAACGCTCTCCTATGGTCACCAGATCGAACTGATAAACTTTCGGATCGTATTTGCTGGGCGCATATTCGCCTACGCCAATCTCTGAGCCAGCGCCAATGGACACATCCTCGGCAATGATCGCTTTATCTACCACAGTGCCCTCTCCGATGGAGGTTCCCTTCATTACAATGGAATCCTTCACCACCGCATCCTTTCCAATAGTAACTCCAGCTCCAATAACAGAGTTAATTACCTGTCCGTAAATTTCCGATCCCTCTCCGATAATACTCCTCTCGATCCTGGAATCCGGCGCCGTATACTGCGGCGGAATAATATCGCTCTTTGTATAAATCTTCCAGTACTCCTCATACAGGTTAAACTCAGGGATGATGTCGATCAGTTCCATGTTGGCCTCCCAGTAGGAGCCCAGAGTTCCCACATCCTTCCAGTATCCGTTATACTCGTAGGCGAACACTCTCTTTCCGCCTGAAAAGCAGTAAGGGATGACATGTTTTCCAAAATCGCATCCCGGTTCTTCGGAAAGCTTGATTAAGGCATCTCTCAGTACCGGCCAGCTGAATATGTAAATACCCATGGAAGCCAGATTGCTCCTTGGGTTCGCAGGTTTTTCTTCAAATTCCGTAATACGGTTTTTTTCATCTGTGATCAGGATTCCGAAACGGCTTGCTTCTTCAATCGGCACCGGCATGGCAGCGATTGTAATATCTGCATTATTTGCCTTGTGATACTCCAGCATTACCTCATAGTCCATCTTATAAATATGATCGCCGGAAAGAATAAGGACATAATCAGGATTATAATTTTCCATATACTCCAGATTCTGGTAAATGGCGTTGGCTGTACCTGTATACCAGTCGCTTCCTTTGCTTCTCTCGTACGGCGGAAGAACGGTAACGCCTCCCACATTGCGATCAAGATCCCACGGAATTCCAATTCCGATATGCGCGTTTAAACGCAGCGGCTGATACTGGGTCAGAACTCCCACCGTATCTACGCCTGAGTTAATACAGTTGCTCAGAGGAAAGTCAATAATTCTGTACTTCCCGCCAAAAGAAACTGCCGGCTTCGCCACTTTCTGTGTCAGCACGCCGAGACGGCTGCCTTGTCCTCCTGCTAAAAGCATAGCTATCATTTCTTTTTTGATCACGATATCACCCCTTGATGTATATTTGCTTGTGTGCTTTCATGTTGTAACATTTATTATACCATACTTTTTATAAAAAGTACACAAATTACCAAATGATTTTATCTGTTTTTTGTACATTTTCCGACATTTTGTGTGTCATATCACCAGAAAACACCAAATTCAGCTGTATCTTATATTTTTCAGCCTTTGCGCTGGGATCCCGATGCGTAAAAATCCTGCGCTTCCCCTTGAATCCACAAGAAAAATACAGTATAATGGCAACATCGGAAATTTGTTTGAAAATAATCAAACAAAGTAACGGTTTAATTTTGAAACTATTTGACGGCTCGGGCCTCTCATATTCGCCCGGGCCGTTTATCAAACAAAAAGGAGCACGATTATGGATTTGATTACCGTAAGAGAGATTTACAGGGACAGAGACAAATTCCTTGGAAAGGAAATCCAGATTGGCGGATGGGTAAGAAGCATCCGTGATTCTAAGACTTTCGGATTTATCGTAGTAAGCGATGGAAGCTATTTTGACACACTTCAGGTTGTTTACCATGACAATATGGAAAACTTTAATGAGATCAGCAGGCTGAATGTAGGCGCTGCCATCCTGGTGAAGGGAACTCTTGTGGCTACTCCTGAGGCGAAACAGCCATTCGAGATTCAGGCAGCAGAGGTTATCGTTGAGGGAATGTCCTCCCCGGATTACCCGCTCCAGAAGAAACGCCACAGCCTTGAGTATCTGAGAACTATTTCCCATCTGCGTCCCAGAACAAACACTTTCCAGGCTGTATTCCGCGTACGTTCCCTTATCGCATATGCCATCCACCAGTATTTTCAGGAGAGAGACTTCGTTTATGTGCACACTCCGTTAATCACAGGAAGCGACTGTGAGGGCGCCGGCGAGATGTTCCAGGTGACTACCATGGATTTAAACAGCGTGCCGAAGACAGAGGACGGAAAGGTAGATTTTTCCCAGGATTTCTTCGGAAAGCCTACGAATCTGACTGTAAGCGGCCAGCTAAACGGCGAGACCTACGCTATGGCATTCCGTAACATTTACACCTTCGGACCGACCTTCCGCGCCGAAAACTCCAACACTACCCGCCACGCAGCTGAGTTCTGGATGATTGAGCCGGAAATGGCCTTCGCCGACTTAGACGATAACATGGCTCTGGCTGAGAGCATGTTAAAATATGTAATCCGCTATGTGCTTGAGCATGCTCCGGAGGAGATGAATTTCTTCAACCAGTTCATTGACAAAGGTCTGTTAGACCGTCTGAACCATGTATTAAATTCTGAGTTCGGCCATGTGACCTACACAGAAGCTGTTAAGCTCTTAGAGGAGCACAACGATGAATTTGACTACAAGGTATTCTGGGGCTGCGACCTGCAGACAGAGCATGAGCGTTACCTGACAGAAAAAATCTTCAAACGCCCTGTTTTCGTTACCGATTATCCGAAGGAGATCAAGGCCTTCTATATGAAGATGAACGAGGACGGCAAAACTGTTGCCGCCATGGACTGCCTTGTTCCTGGAATCGGCGAGATCATCGGCGGAAGCCAGAGAGAGGATGACTACGACAAGCTGGTTGCCCGCATGGAGGAGTTGGGGCTTAAGAAAGAGGACTATGGCTTCTATCTGGATCTGAGAAAGTACGGCTCTGTACGCCATTCCGGCTTTGGCCTGGGCTTTGAGCGCTGCGTAATGTACCTGACAGGCATGGGTAACATCCGCGATGTCATCCCATTCCCAAGAACAGTAAATAACTGCGAGTTATAGTCAGAATCATTCAGTCAACAACATAACACGAACACAATGAGGGCATCTCAAAGACGGCGGTACGCCTTCCCTGAGAGCCCTTTTCTTCTGAATGAAAAATTCAGAAAAATTTCTGCTCTTTTTCTGGATTTTTCATTCAGAAACTGTCCCAGGAAGGAGGAATAAGGCCTTGAAATTTATTCATACTGGAGATATCCACTGGGGCATGGCCCCTGACAGCGATAAGCCCTGGAGCAGAGAGCGTGCCAGAGATATTCGGGAAACTTTTGCTGCCATTATCGGAAAGGCTGGAGAACTGTCTGTAGATTTTCTGTTTATTGCCGGGGATCTGTTCCACCGGCAGCCGCTTTTAAAGGATTTAAAGGAAGTCAACTACCTGTTTTCTACCATTCCAGACGTCCGGGTAGTGATAATAGCAGGAAACCATGACCGGGTGCGGAAAAGCTCTGCTGTTCTGAGCTTCAGCTGGGCTCCCAATGTTACTTTTCTGTCAGACGAAGAGTTTTCTTCCGCCTATTTTGAGGATCTTCACACAGAGGTAACAGGCTTCTCTTATTGGACCTCTGAGATCACTGAGGCCAGATTAAACGATATTTCAGCCCCTGACGACGGGCTGATTCACATTTTGCTGGGCCATGGCGGTGACGCGAAGCACGTTCCTGTCGACAGGGAGGCGCTTCTCAAATCCGGCTTTTCCTACGCCGCTCTGGGTCATATCCACAAGCCGGAAATCTCCCAGAGTCTTCGTATGGCCTGGTGCGGATCCCCCGAGCCTCTGGATAAAACGGAGACGGGACGCCACGGCATTATCTATGGAGAAATCAGTGAGACGAGCCTTCGGATTACCAACCTGGAATTTATCCCTATGGCGAAGCTTCAGTATATCCCTCTCATGGTCAACGTGACGCCCAATACCACCAACACAGAACTCTTTCTGCGGATGTCACAGGAAATCGAAAAACGCGGTTCTGAAAACATCTTCCGGTTCCGGTTAAAGGGTATGAGGGATCCTGATATTTCCTTTGATTTAGAATCTTTGATGATGCGGTACAGAATTGCTGATATCTTAGATGAATCAGAGCCTCAGTATGATTTCAGCGCTCTGTTTGAAGAACACCCCAGCGATATGATTGGCTTCTATATCAGAGCGCTTCAGAAGCCGGAGATGAGTCCGGTAGAAAAAAAGGCTCTTTACTATGGAATCCATGCCCTGCTGCTCACTACGGATGAAAGGAGTTAAACCATGCGTTTTCTGGATCTTTATATCAAGGGCTTTGGCAAGTTCCACGACACCTTCGTCTCCTTTGAGGATGGCGTGAACCTGGTTTATGGAAAAAATGAAGCCGGTAAATCCACCATTCACACCTTTATCCGCGGAATGCTCTTCGGCATCGAGAGACAGAGGGGACGGGCAGCAAAAAATGATTTATACAGTAAATATGAGCCCTGGGAGAACAGTTCTACTTATGAGGGGCAGCTGCGCCTGGAATCTGGCGGTATTGTCTACCGATTCGAGCGGAGCTTTCAGAAAAATAAAAAAGAATTTATCATTATCAATGAAACCGCAGGCCGGGAAGTGGAGCCTTCTAAGGCTCTGCTGGATGAAATTCTGTGCGGCCTCAGCGAGACTGCCTACAATAACACCATCAGCATCGGCCAGCTGAAAAGCGCTACTGAAGGCGGCATGATCTCTGAGCTGAAAAATTACATCGCCAACATGAACACCTCTGGAAACATGGCCTTAAATATCTCAAAGGCTACCGCCTATCTGAAAAATCAGAAGAGACAGTTTGAGAACCAGCTGACGCCGGAGGCGGCTAAAACCTACACCTCCCTGTTGGGAGAAATCCGAAATTTAGAACGGGAGATCTCCTCCCCTGAGTACGAAAATCAGCTTCGCTCCTATGCAAAAGAGCGGACTGATTTAAAATCTGCTATTGAAAAAAAACAGGCGGAAAGGGAGGAACTGCTGTGCCGGATTGAGAAAGGCCATGAGGCTCTGGCAGAATTTGAATTTACAGACGCCCAGTCTGTCTCCGCTTACTTAAATCACGCGGAAGATATCTACCGCCAGTATCTGGAGGCAGGAACGGCCTCGGCAAAGAAATCGTTCCGGGGACTTTCCATGTTTTTCGGACTTCTGGGGCTTCTTCTCTTTCTCGGAGCCGGCTATTTCTTCCTGTGGGGATTTGCACCGGATAATTCGTTTCTTCCCTGGATGCCAGAAACCATCGATGCCCTTCTCTCCGGGGCCGTAGCTGCCGGCGCATCGGCCGTATCCTTCTTCGCAGCGGCGCTGTTCCGCCTGAAACTGCGTCAGGAAAGAAAAACCGCATCCCTGTGCGCTTCCAACCTGTCTGAAATTTTCAGACGCCATCTGGGAGACGGCTCCATCTCCGATAAGTCCATGGAATCTCTGAGAGCCAGAATGGCAGATTTCATAAATCTCTGTTCCATGATTACACGCTCCGAGGAAACGGTGCGCAGGCAGATGGACGATGTAGAACAGCTGCAGGGCAGGCAGAATCAATGTTCTGAGATTATCGAACAGCAGCAGAGAATTCAGTGGGAGCTGGAAAAAAAGCTGGAGCACCTGGCAGAGCTTAAAGATCAGGCTTCCGCCCTGCGCCAGATTATCGCGGAAAATGACAGGGTACGAGAAGAAATCGCGGCTATCGAACTGGCTCAGGACACCTTAAAGGAACTTTCCATGTCCATCCGTGATTCCTTCGGCCTTTACCTGAATAAAACTGCGTCTGAACTGATAAGCGGCATTACCGGAGGTCTCTACACCAGCATGAGCATTGATGAAAATCTGGGCGCTTTTTTAAACACCAGACGCAGGCTCATTCCTCTGGAACAGGTCAGCAGCGGCACAGCCGATCAGATTTACCTGGCTCTGCGCCTGGCGGCAGCCCGGTTTATCCAGAATGGAACAGACTCCATGCCTCTTATTTTCGATGACAGCTTTGTCCTTTATGACGATGACAGGCTGAGACAGGCTCTGCGATGGCTTTCGGAAGCCTACAAAGGGCAGATCATCATCTTCACCTGCCACAGAAGAGAGATTGATATTCTGGAGGAAGAAGGCATCAGGCACCATGTAGTAAAAATTTAAGAAAGAGCCGTTCTGTGAACAGCTTATATGAATGAAAGCCCCGGAGGTGCGCCTCCAGGGCTTTCGCTGTATGTATCGCTTAGATATCCTCTAATCTGCCGTTACCACCCATTTAATACAGCCGTCCTTCTTGTGTTCAAAGGTATCGTACCCTTCCAGAATCTGCGGCAGAGAACCCCTGTGGGTAATCAGAAAATCTGTGGTAAGCTTTCCTGCCTTCAGCAGCTCTAAAAGCTCTCTGCAGTCTGCAGCGTCCACTCCTCCTGTCTTAAAAATCAGATTTTTCCCATACATCCTGGTCAGAGGAAGCACCGGATCCTTCTCGTACATGGCCACCAGAGCCACAATCCCATTGGGGCGGGCCGCTTCCCAGGCCAGCGTAAAGGAATCTGAGGTTCCCGCTGCCTCAATCACAGAATCGGCTCCCCTTCCCTCTGTGAGGCGTTTTACAGCCTCCGAAGCCTCTTTTCCTGTTACGTTCAGATATTCGGCTGCCAGATGATTTTCCCTGGCTGTTTTCAGCCGCTCTTCATTTGGATCAATGAGAATCACCTGCCTGGCTCCCAGATAGACTGCCGACTCAGCAGCGCACATGCCTACCGGGCCTGCTCCAATGACAGCCACTGTGTCCCCCGGCTTTATCTCACACAATTTAGCTCCCCAATAACCGCTGGATAAAATATCGCCTGTAAAAAGAGCCTGCTCCTCTGTCAGTCCGTCCGGAATCTTATAAAGGCTGGTATCCGCCAGAGGTACTCGCACGTACTCCGCCTGGCAGCCGTCTATGGTACAGCCTAACATCCATCCTCCCTGCTCGCAGTTATTGACAAATCCCCTTCTGCAGTACCAGCACTCCCCGCAGATGGTTTCGCAGTTGGCGGCGGCCCTGTCCCCCGGCTTTAAGGTCCTCACCTCAGAACCTGTCTCCACTACCTCTCCAGCAAACTCATGGCCCAGAATAACGCCTTCTCTGGCCCTTGGAACCGCTCCGTTTCTGATATGCAGATCACTGGTACAGATGGTAGAACGCGTCACCCGTACAATGGCATCTGTCGGCTCCTGTATCACCGGAACCGGACGCTTTTCCAGTTCCAGCTTTCCAATCCCCTGAAATACAAGAGCCTTCATCATGTTCTGTTCCATTTCCTTCTCCCTTCTCTGAAAATAATTGTTTGTCCAGAAGACTGCTTTCTTTTGAAAGCAGGTTTTTCATAAAAGTGAAAAGGCAGCCATCCAAACGGCGGCTGCCTCCTCCCGGCGGTCTTTGTTCTCTTCTTATTTTTTAGTCTAATCCCTGATGCCTGCCTTATACTTCTCTACCAGACGGTTGATTCTTCCCGTTGGATTTAACAGCTCGCTTAAGGAAGCGTCATGGTTTAAATTGTCGATAATCAGTGCAATGTATTTGCTCATATCTACATCAATATAGTATGGTCTGGAGAGCAGATCCGCTGACTGATAAATCAGGTTTGTAGTCAGAACCCTGTCGATAACTCCGTTCTCATAATACTCGTCAAACTTCTGAAGTCCATTTGTAAACAGGCCGAAAGTAGCGCAGACAAAAACTTTTCTGGCCTTTCTTCTCTTTAACTCCTTAGCCACGTCCAGCATACTCTCTCCTGAGGAAATCATATCGTCCACAATGATAACATCCTTGCCCTCTACGCTGCTTCCCAGAAATTCATGAGCTACGATAGGATTTCTGCCGTTGACAATCTTTGTATAATCGCGGCGCTTGTAGAACATACCCATATCAAGTCCCAGCACGTTAGCAAAATAAACGGCGCGGCGCATTCCGCCCTCATCCGGGCTGATGACCATCATGTGATCATTGTCAATCTGAAGCTCCTTCTCATGCTTTAACAAGTGCTTGATAAACTGATAAATCGGCTGGACTGTCTCAAAGCCCTTTAACGGGATCGCATTCTGAACTCTGGGGTCATGAGCGTCAAAAGTAATAATATTTTCCACACCCATGTCCACGATCTCCTTCAGAGCCAGAGCGCAGTCCAGGGACTCTCTGCCTGTACGCTTGTGCTGGCGGCTCTCATAGAGGAACGGCATAATAACATTAATTCTTCTGGCCTTTCCCCCTACAGCGGCGATCACTCTCTTCAAATCCTGGAAGTGGTCATCCGGGGACATATGATTGACCATTCCGTTCAGAGAATAGGTCAGATTGTGATTGCACACATCTACTAAAATATAGATATCGTCTCCTCGAACAGACTCGTTTAAAGCGCCCTTTCCCTCTCCGGAGCCGAAGCGGGGTGTGCTGGCAGAAATAATATAGGAATCTCTCTGATAACCGGCAAAAGCAATTGTCGACTTGTGCTCGCTCTCCCTCTCTCTGCGCCAGTCAACCAGATATTTGTCAACCTTTTCCCCCATGGTTCTGCAGCTCTTCAGGGGAATCAGGCCCAGCGGCCCTACAGGAATTGTATCAATAATCTTCTCTTCGTACAGCATGTTTCTCCTCCCACGTGTCAGTAAAATACTTCTTCTTTATATCATTTAACCTGTCCTGAGTCAACCCCGCCCAAGAAGCTTTTTCCGAATCCGGATGTCTTCTCCATAAAGGGGAATCACCGTATACTGGCTGATAATCCTGGACATTACCCGATCTGTAAATTCATCCCTCATCTCATTGACAGGAAGATTGGTGGAAATAATCGTGCCCTTCTTCCGGTTCAGCCTCTCGTTAATGCAGTAAAACAGCTGAGAGGTAGTAAAGGTATTTACAAGCTCTGTACCTAGATCATCGATAATCAGAAGATCGCAGTCCAGCAGGTACATGGAACGGTCCCGATCCTCCTCTGTGGAATCGTAATCAAACCGCTCCTTTGAAAAAATCTCATACATCTTTACCGCCGGCAGGTAGACCACCGAATAGCCCCGGTCTAACAGCTCCTTGGCGATGCAGTTGCTTAAAAAGGTCTTCCCAAGGCCCGTCTTTCCTGTAAAAAGCAGATTGTCCTTATTTTCCCCAAAGTGCTCCACATACGCCCTGCAAAGAGATACCACCTGCTTCATGTATTCTCTGGCTGTCTTTTTGCTTCTGGGATCTGGCTTCGTATCGTCGAAGTATTCGTAGGAGAATACGCTGAAATTCTCCCTGTTTAAAATCTCCCTGATATTGGACTGATCGTATAAAAGGGCAATCTCCCTCTTTTTAAAACAGCTGCACTTGCGGCCATCCACATACCCTGTGTCTCGGCAGACCGGACATTCATAGTGAAGTTCCAGGTAGTCCTCCGGATAACCATAAGCAGTGAGAAGCACCTGCCGCTCTTCACACAGATCGGCAATCCGCTGCTTCAGCCCTTTGGCCGCCCTGTCGTCCCCGGCCAGAAGCTGTCTGGCGCTTTTCACCGCTGAAGAAGTTATCTCCTCATTCAGCTCCTTTACTGCGGGAATTTTCTGGTAAACCTCTTCCCGCCGCCTGTCCAGCTCCCGCTTTTCACGAAGCTGGGTCTGGTTATAAATACGCATAATGGAATCATACTGGGAATTACTCAGTGCCATGTTTTCCTCCTGTGCTCCTTGGCTGTCCCGAATCGTTTCCGCTGTCTCCGGAATTGATCATGCTCCAGATCATCTCGTCATAATTATAGCCGTGTTCCTCCAGATTGTGGAACCTGTTTGCAGTCCTCTTTCTCTCTGTCTGACCGCCGCCTTTTCCTTCTCTGGCCTTTTTTTCTTTCCGCAGTCTCGTCACATTTTCCACATCCTTCATGGTTCTCACTCCAGCCCGGCTCCATTCAGTGAGAATAGTGTCTGCGTACTGAAAACTGGGTTTATGAATAGCCGCCATGGTCCGGCTGCAGGCCTCCACCACGATCTCTCTGGTAAAGCCAAAGGCTCCGAACCATTTGTCCATCAAATCAATTTCACTGTCTGCCGGATTTCTCCCGGACAGACCAAAAGCCCGCATCACGGCAAAAATATCCTTTTTATAACCCATGGACTGGCTTTTCGCCTCCTCGGCCGTCTTAAACCCTCTCTCATGCCAGCTCAGCCCCACCTTCTCAATATAGCGGATGCTGGTATGTCCATTTTGGGCGCAGGATTCTACCAGGTACTCTAAAAGCTCTGCCGGCATACGAAGCTCCCCGTAAAGGTGGGCAAATACATCGCAGTCTGTAGGGGTAAAAGTCCTGTTCAGATATTTCTGGGCAATATAGAGAAGCTGAGAAAACTCTTCGTTTCCCGCCAGACGGCTGAAAACATCTCCTGAAGTTCCCGGTCTGTTCTGTTCCGGAGACAACAGGGACGGACGGCTCTCCGTTTCTCCTGCAGAAATCCTGCCCGCCGCTTTACGTTCCATTACTTGGCTGTCTGCCGCCACAGCAGAGGCAGGCAAAGCAGCCTGTCTGTTATCTGCCAGCTCCAGGACCCCCTCCTGCTCCCAGTAGACCAGGGCGCGGCGCACATCCGCCTCTGTGTGATTCAGAGCATCGGCAATGGCAGCCACACTGTCCGCCTTCCCGCCGTTTCTCAAAATGTAAAGATAGACCTTCACGTACTCTCCGTTAGCTTTGGTCATATAGCTGTCTATAAATTCATTGGAGACGACAGTCACCCCATGAGCCAGACAATTCCTTATGAAGTTTCCCATCTCTTTTCCTCCCGCTGTTTTCTTGTTAAATTACGCCTGAAACATCCACCAGTTATCCCCAGAAACCTATGTGAACAATGTGGATAATGTGGACAATGCCCTGTCCTTTCTGCGCTGTTTTTGGCCCTTTCTGTCGAAAACCTTGAATTTTCAATGTTTTTCATACAATAGGAACTTTTATTATGTCAATCAAGAAATCCACACTGACTCTTTACATAAAATGTTGAAAACTATGTGGATAATGTGGATAACTATTTAGAAAGCAGCTCCTCGCCCACAGTTACAATGTCTCCAGCCCCCATAGTTATCAACAAATCCCCTGGTTCACAGTTCTTTTTAAGAAATTCTTCAATTTCTGAAAATGTCGGAAAATACCAGGCTTTTTTCCCAAGCTTCTCAATTTTTTCTGCAATGTCCCTGGAGCTGACGCCCAGCGTATCTGTCTCCCTGGCTGCATAAATGTCAGCTAAAATCACGCGATCCGCCATGGAAAGAGCCTCTGCAAACTCATCTAAAAATGCCTTCGTTCTGGTGTAGGTGTGAGGCTGGAATACGCACCAGACACGGTTGTGAGGATAATTTTCCGCTGTCTTTAAAGTTGCCTGAATCTCCTGAGGGTGGTGGGCATAATCGTCAATGACTGTGACTCCGTTAAACTCGCCCTTCTTCTCAAAACGTCTCCTGGTTCCTGTAAAGCTCAGAAGTCCTCTCTTCACCGCCTCCATAGAAATGCCTGCTGAAAGAGCTGCTGCAGTAGCCGCGAGAGCATTGTATACATTGTGTTCGCCGCCTACGCCAAGGCTTATAGTGTCCTTTCTTACGCCGTTTTCATACAGTTCAAAGGACGGCCTTGCAAATTCGTCATAGATAATGGAATCAGCGCTGTAGGTACACGTCCTATCTTTTCCAACTGTAATTACTTTTCCTTTGACATTTTTTACAATCTCCTGCCAGTTTTCAATATCACCGTTAATAATGACGCTTCCCTGAGCTGGAATCTTCTCTGCAAAGAGAGCAAAAGAGCGGCGGATATCAGCCAGATCCTTGAAAAAGTCCAGATGATCCTCCTCAATGTTTAAAATCAGCGCCATGGTGGGGAAAAACTCCAGAAAGCTGTTGGTATACTCACAGGCCTCCGTGATGAAAAATTCCGGCCCGCCTACCCGGATATTTCCCCCGATAGACGGCAGAATACCGCCTACAGAGATTGTCGGATCTGCCTGAGCTGCCATAAAAATCTCAGACAGCATGGAGGTTGTGGTGGTCTTTCCGTGGGTTCCCGCCACTGCAATCGCTTCCTTATAATTATGCATCATCTCTCCCAAGAGAACTGCTCTGGACATCATGGGAATACCCGCCTGCTGCGCTGCCTGAAATTCCGGGTTATCCGGGTGAATGGCAGCTGTGTAAACAACTGCGTCTACTGCTCCGCCTTCCGCCTGGGCAGCTGCGATATTTTCCCCTTTCTGACCAATGTACACAGAGGCTCCTCTGCTTCTTAAATGTTCTGTCAGATCGCTTTCCTTTGAATCAGAGCCTGAGATCGTAAAGCCCTCGTCCATCAGGATCTCGGCCAGTCCGCTCATGCTGATGCCTCCGATTCCCATAAAATAAATGTGCTGCGGTTTATTAAAATCAATTTGATACATAGATCATTCCACCTTTTTAATTATAGTTATTAACGTCTGTGTACGCTGACACTGTAATGTTTCTTTCATTTAACTGCTTTTACAGGAAAATGTCAACTGATACAGGAAAAGCTGTAAAAGCCAATCCGGCCTTTACAGCTTTTTGTATGAGTTTAATCTCTTTGTCCTGCCCAAGCGGCTGGAATGCTTCTTCCTCTGAATTCTATCTGAGTTCTTCTCCGTCAAGCCAGTGAAACGCCTCTACACTGCGCTCACTCCCCTGAAAATCATATGCTTATAACGCTCCAGAGCGCGGATTAAAACGCTTCCCAGCACTCCCACAGCCAGAATCTCACCGATTCCCACTGTCACCATGGCTACCGGAATCAAGTCCGTGGAGCCGTAGGCATACCGCAGTACCCATGGAATGATCACCGCGTTGGAAATAATAGGCGGAAGCAGAACCATAAAACGGCTTCTTCTGAGCGCGTAGGAACCAACTGCTCCAATCAGAGTGGCAACACTTCCAAAGATTACATCCATGGTCATGGCTCCTGCCAGAAGATTGGACAGCAGACAGCCAATAAAAAGGCCGGGAACTGCCGCCGGAGTAAAGTACGGAAGAACGCACAGCGCCTCCGAAATTCTGAACTGGATCGGACCGAAGCTGATAGGCATAAACATCATAGTCAGCGCAATGTAAATGGCAGCAATGGCCGCGCTGTAGGTCAGCAGGTACACAGACTTCTTGTTTCTCTCGTTCATATTCAATTGTCTCCTTTAGTTTTGTTTTACGAGTGGAAGGTCGCGAACACTCGATTCATTTTACGCCGGAAATCGGCGGAAAGCCCTGTAAGACCTTGTTTTTGTGGGCTTTGCAACGGGTTAGAGTATAACATAGATTTGGTGAGGGCGCAAGAGGTTAGTGATATACTTCACGCCTGTCATCCGCAAACATGTCTCTTCCTCCCAAACGCATTCCGGAACCGGAGGTTAAATAATCTAACTGATTTTCCTTTTAGAGGAACCAGAAAACTTATCGTAAATCATACCGGACAATATAACTGGCCACTGCTTCATTCCATGAATATCGAAAAATACATATCTGCACAAAATAAAGCCTATACACAGCGCGCCCAGGGACAGCACATGAATCATAATTGTTTTCTTGTTTAACATATAATCATTCCCCGATTCTTCTTTCGTAGATCAAATCCGTCATGCCGTTGTGCGATTGTGTCCTCAGTAATTTCAGCTTAATTTCGCGGTTATTTTCTCCAAAAAGCCGGATCCCGGAACCTAAAATCGTCGGAATAACCGTAATATAATAGCAGTCAATTATGTCTTCTCTGACTAACTGCTGGATCAAGTCTGCCCCGCCGCAGATCCAGATCCCCTTTCCCTCCTCTGCCCGTAATTTTTTTACCAGACGGGCGGGACTGTCATTGACAAAACGGATGCTTTCAGAGGATACTTTCGTGTTATGAGTTACCACATAAGCAGTAAAATCAGAATAAACCCATTCGCTCGGTGAAAGCTCAGTCACAATTTGATGATACGTATTCCAGCCCATGACTACAGTATCAATCTCTTTTACAAACTCTGAATAAGAGTCAACGCTATCATCGTCATTGCCCTGGCCTGCCAGCCAATCCACGCCGCCCCTACTGTCTGCGATATACCCGTCAAGACTCATCGCTATAAATACGGTGACTTTTTTCATTGATTCTCCTTTACAGCCTGGAAGTTACGGACATAAGATTATATAATTTAACATTTTATATACCATTTTTTATCCATATAATCCTTAAACATACGCACACTTTTTTCATCTTCTAAAATTTGAGCCAATTTCATAGGAGTTCTTATGTTTCATTTGAGTTCATTTCCTATCTTCGATTATTTTATCAGCAATTTGTTCCAAAGTAGCGTCTAACTCCAAACCGAAGAAATTCGGATAAAAAATATAGTCAGTAAGATTATCTAAGCCAGTGTTAATCTCCAGATATTCCAACCACCAATCCATTTCATCTTCCTCAAAATCTGTAATATGTAAAACAACTTCCTTGAGTTGCTCATTTGTTAAATTAGATTTCATTGGCGGGGACATTAAAGCTCTGCGTGCTATTGTCTCTAAATCAGTGTAACTCCAATAGGCTTGAAAGATATTAATTTTTATCTTCTTATTTCCAGTAACTTCTCTCAAATTCTTTTGCAGCTGCTCTAACTCTTTTTTTGCTTCTTTATCGCTATCACAGTCTTTTTCGTCCATGAGCAACGCTGCCTTTTCAATAATTTCCATTACGGCTGGAAGCTTCGTTTCGTCGATACTGATTTTTTTCATATCCTACCTCCAATTCTGTTTTTTAGTTCTGCTTTCAATTTCCTTTATATAATCAAAGCACAAGCCACCATCACATTTGTAAAAGAATGGGTCTTTACGAATTGTGTCATCACTATTGAGAATGATTTCTGGAATGATAGCTTTATCATTATCATCAACGCAAGTGATTTTCAAACCATAGCCCATTTTACCAAAAGAAATTCCATCTTTTTTCATTTGATGGCTTTGAATATTCTCAACAATGTATTTAATATCTTCTGGATTATCAATAGTGAAACCAACACCTGTATTACCGTCAAACACCTCGATGTGATTTACATCAGACGGATTTACATTCTTACCAAATGTTTTAGGAGTAAAGTAAAATATAGCTGCTAAAGAAATCAAAACCAACATTGCAATAACTGGGATTACAACTTTCTTTTTCATATTCATTCCCTCCATAACTTCCAATTTTCTTGTTCTTTTCCGCTCCCATCTTCTTGCCCTTACGGACAAGAAGCATCCCCTCGCTTTGCTCGGTCAATTCAGTTTCATCAAATCCTTCCCTTTTCTATACTCAAAATACCATATCTGTTTTTTCATAGCAAGCTGTTTTCAGCTGTGCAAATCCACCTCACGCCAGCCTCCTCCCGCAAAAAAAAGAAGAAAAGAAAGATTCCTGTGTCTTTCTCTTCTTCTCTTCTTCCTTTTACAGCTTTATCAGGTACTCCCCGATTTCCCTGGCCAGGCGGAGGGCCGTGGGGAGCAGTTCATCAGGGAAATAATTTCCGTAGTTATTGGCCTCGAAGCTGAAATATCCGGTGTAGCCGATCTCCCTTAATGTCTGCACCACTTCTTTCCAGTTTACTGTGCCGAACAGCGGCATCACGTGCATCAGATCCGGGTCTGTCATGCTGTGGGTGTCTGACACATGGGTGGCCTTTAAATGCTTTCCGATATAGAGCAGGGACTGCCTCTGATCCTGCTTCATAATGTCAGCGTGCTCGAAATCCCAGCAGATTCCCATTCTCTCATCATTAAAGGAAGTAACGAAATCCACCATCTCCTCCGGCGTAGCGCAGTATTTACGCTTCGGGGCAATGGAGTAGTCGCACATATTTTCGATAGCAAAGGCCATGGAATATTTCTCAGTTTTTCTTAAAAGCTCCTGAAAATAAGCCGTATTCTTCTCTTTGGAGGATTTCACCAGGGCGGGGCTGTCGAAATCCGTCTCCGGGTGAGTTACGCAGAGGGGGGATCCCAAAGCCGCGCAGCAATAGATGGAACGCTCGACCAGCTCCTCATGGCGGGCTCTCTCAGCGGCTGTCATAGGCGCACAAAAATTGTAGGTGTAGGCGTGGCACTGTCCGAAGAAAACGCCCAGCTCGTCCCTTTTTCTCTCAATGCGGGCCAGCCATTTCTCCCACTGATCCGTCAGAAACGGGGAATGGGGCAGAGACCAGTCATAAAAGCTGATGTCGAAGGTATCGAAGCCTGCCGCAAAGGCCAGCTCCATCATATCCTCCATGGGCATAATACTCTTATCCGGCCTCTCAAATACGATATTGGTGGATGTGGATAATTTCATATTTTAAAACCTTTCCATGTTTCATTTTTCATCTTAAAAAGACAGAGGCGTAAGACTGCCTGTAACAAAAATGTTCTAAATAAAATTGAATTTTTCGTTTTTCAAGAAAATACTCGTTTTTCAAGAAAACTTAAAAGTTTCTCCCAGTCGTAGTCCCAGGCTGCCTGTACTGGGGAACCCTGTTTCTTAAATCTGCCGCTGTTTCCAAAGATCGTCTGCCCTGTGGTGTACTCTCCTCTGGTCTCCACCATTACATGTCCGGAAATCGTTTTCGCTATCTCCGGGCAGAGAGCCAGACAGACAGCGGCGCTGTCTACCAAAAGGCTGTAGGGCTCTAAACCATGATCCAGGTTAAACTGCACCGCCTGCCTTAAAAACTTCGATTTCACGTTTTCTCCCGCTCTGGCCAGCAGCCAATCCATCATGGAATTGTCAAGGCGTCTTGTCACGTCCAGGCCGGCCGCCATGACGGGAATGCCAGAGCTAAATACCGCTGCGGCCGCCTCTGGATCCTGAGCCAGATTCCACTCAGGCCTGGGATTTAAATTTTCATAATCAGGCCTCAGGCCATAGCTTCCTGCTATGGTGTAGATCCCAGCGGCGGCTTTAGCCGCCGCTGGGTCATTTTGAATCATCAGGGCCAGATTCGTCATAGGCGCCAGGGAGATGATAGATACCTCCCCAGGAAAGCGTTTTACTGCTTCCGCCATAAAACGCCATGCCTCCCCTGTCTCAGCCTTTTTCCCCGGTTCCGGAAGTCCGGTCTGGGACAGGCCGTCACAGCCGCAGTAGGCATCGTCAAACTCCATGCGGCGAACAAGGGGCATCTCTGCCCCCTGTACCGCCGGAATCTCCTCTCTGCCGCAAAGCGTCTGGATCTTCAAAATATTCTTAATGCTTCTGGCTGAATCACAGACCCCGAAGGCAGCCGTCATTCCCAGGATCTCCAGCTCCGGCGAAGCCATGGCTAACATCAGGGCAATCGCGTCATCCGCGCTGGGATCAGTGTCAATGATCACTTTTCTGGTTATTCTGTCTGTCATATTGTTCTAATTCCTAACCTTTTTAATAAGCTTTTATACTCTCTTTTCCTGCTGTTTTGATCTGACGTACTGCTTTATTCTCCGTTTGCACGGTAGTAATCGCTGAAAATCTGGTTGCAGCCATCGATGATCGCTGTCTTTGTATCCTCTGCAGAAGCCTGTCCGTTTCCGAACATCAGCATGGCGTCCTTGATCGTTGTGTCCACTGCATCAGAGTTCGGCACAAACGGAGCCAGCACCGCCTCGTTGGCCTTCATCATAACCTCTCCCGGAACTGCTAACTGAGGAGTCTCGGCAATCGCATTCTGATAGCTTTCAAGCTCTGCGCTGTTTTTATTAACCGGGATATATCCGGTTCCGTCTAACCACATGGCCTGAGCTTCAGGAGAAACCATGTACTGCTCGAACTCCCATGCCGCCTTCACCGTCTCCTCGTCGCCGCGGTTTAAGAGGAAAAGTCCGGAACCGCTTGGGTAAGCTCCTCCGATATCATCGGAAGATACCAGCGGAATCTGAGCTACGCCCCAGTTAAAGCTGTCGCCTACCAGTTCCTTGATGGTCGGAATACGGGAACTGCTCATGATAGCCATGGCGTTGATTCCCTGGGCGAACTCCTCGTTGATGGAATCATTGGTCGGCTTGTAGGCTCCTGTGTCCACTACCTTCTGCCACTCGGCCAGATATTTGTCAAGGGCCTCCTCGCAGGCCATTGTCTTCATCTTGTCGCTGTGGCCGCTCTCGTTGTCTCCCAGATAGGTTCCCTCTCCCTGTGTGGCAATCCAGTTGCCCAGCTCAAACAGGCTGACTCTCACATTTAAGCCATACTCTGCATCAGTCTCGTCCTTTAACTGTCCTAAAATAGAAGCCATCTCGTCAATGGTCTGAGGAACCTGTGCTCCGATCTGATCCAGATAATCCTGGTTGTAGTAAAGAAGCAGCGTGGACGTACTCCACGGAAGTCCAGCCAGCTTTCCGTTAATAGAGAATGAAGAAACTGCGTTTGGAATCAAATCCTCCCTGGAAACGGAATTGCCCTCTCCCGCCAGCATATCCTCAGCAGTTACAAGACGCTCATAATCTCTTACCAGGCTTACATGCTCGCCGTACAGCTGAATCACATCAGGCATATTTTCTACATCATCCGTGGACATAGCGGCTGTCAGCGCCTCTGTTCCCGGCCAGTTCTGGAATACAGGAGTTACGTGGATTTTCTTTTCCTTTCCAATGGTCTCGTTGAACTGATCCACCTGCTTCTGAGTAATCTCTCCGTACACGCCGTCCATGGAATGCCAGAATACAACCTCTCTTGTACCGTCCTCGTTGACCGTTCCCACTGCGGCATTCTTATCTGCTCCGTCTCCGGATCCTCCTGCACAGCCTGCCAGGCTCAATGCCATGACCCCAGCGGCTGCAGCCACTGTCATTTTCTTTAATTTCATGTTCTTGTCCTCCTTGTGTAGGTTTTCTAGTTTATTTGAATTTTTTATTCCTTTACAGAACCGCTCATCATACCGCTGACGATTTTCCTCTGGAAAATCAGGAACAGCAGCACAGTAGGCAGAAGAGCCACAATAACGCCGGCCATAACCGGACCGAAAATAGCGGACTCCCTGTCCTTTAACATAGTAATTCCCACCTGGATAGTACGCATCTCGTTCCTGTTAGTGACAAGCATGGGCCACACATACTGGTTCCACACACTGACAAAGGAGGAGAGAAATACTGTTACCATAATCGGCTTGCTGGCTGGAAGCAGCACCCAGAGGAAAAATCTCACGTTGCCGCAGCCGTCCACATAGGCCGCCTCCTTTAACGATTTGACAAAGGAGAGATAAAACTGGCGCAGCAGGAATATGTTGGTGGCTGACACCAGGAAAATCGAGCATATTCCAGCATAGGTATTAATCAGTCCCATACGGCTGATGGTAGTAAAGTTTGATACAATCAGCACATCCGGCGGAATCATGATGGTAGCCATAGTCAGTGCAAATAAAAGCTTCTTTCCCTTAAACTCAAAAAATGAGAAGGCAAAGGCAGCCATAGTAGCAGTCACCATTCTGGCTACGCTGCAGACAGATGCTACAATAAAGGAATTCAGCATGTAGCGAAGCAGCATGGTTCTGGAGAACGCCGTCTTATAGTTTTCTAACGTAGGCTTAGGCGGCAGAAGATTCGGCGGGGAAGACAGCACGTCCTTCTGCTCCATAAAAGATACGGAGGCAGCGTAAAGAATCGGAAACAGTATCAACAGGGCGCAGAAAATACAGACCGCCTGAATCAGTATGTCATACATGGTCTTCTTTCTCATTGATAATGTACTCCTTTCTTCTCCCACGCAAAACCGGCCATAGTAGCCGCAAAAGCGATCAGGAAGGCGATAATCGCCGCCGGGTTGGCGTTAGTATAGTTGGCCGTACCGGAAATCTGTTTGTAAATATACTGCATCATGGTAATAGTAGAGTTCTGCGGTCCTCCGTTTGTAAGGACGTTGGAAAGACTCATCATCATTACGCTGAAGGAAATATCCGTAATAATCAGGTAAAACATGGTCGGTGAGGTAAGGGGCAGATAAATCTTTAAAAGCATCTGGAGAGGCGTCGCTCCCTCTAAAGACGCGCTCTCGATAATATCCTGTGAGATCCCTCTGACTGCTGATAAAAGAAAGATAAACGCGTAGCCTGTAGACAGCCAGATCTGTACGATGGCAATGGACAGCAGGGCAAATTTGGGATCGTTAAGCCACTGAATATCCAGACCAAATACACCGTTGATGAATCCCAGGCTCGGCACAAAAAGCAGCTGGAAAATCATGGCTGTTACCGAGGAGGCCATGGCCATGGGAACGGCAAAGGACGCCTCGTAAAAGGCCGACGTTTTCCTTCTCTTATTGGCTAAAAGCGCCAGCAGAAGGCCCAGAATTTTGGAAATCGGAACCGTCAGCAGGGTAAAAATAATGGTATTTATGATAGACTTGATAAATACCTCGTCCTGTAAAATATAGGCATAGTTTTCAAGCCCTACAAACCGTTTTAAATTTCCATAGGAGTCCACAATGAAAAGACTCTTAAACACTGTTACCAGAAACGGATAAAAGGTAAACACACCAAATAGAATAAATGCCGGCAAAAGCCACAAGTAAGGCTCCGCCTTTTTTAGAACCGATTTTTTCACTCCATTTTTCCTCCACAATTAGCTGATTCACAGTAGCGCTTCACCGCCTCGATCACGCCGTAAACCGTCTCCCCCTGACAGACATAATCAGCCTGTTCCTTGAGAACCTCCTCGGCGTTTCCTACGGCCGCTCTGATTCCTGCAGCTGAAAACATGTCCAGGTCGTTGGCGTTATCTCCAATCACCAGAATCTCCTCCCGGCTGATTCCCAGATAGCGGGCAAGCCGTTTTACTCCCGTTCCCTTGCTGCAGCCTTCCGGCATGGCCTCAAAGCAGCGGCTGCCGTACCGGACTACGTGAATTCTGTTTTTTTCCTCCTCAAGAAGAGGGCGAAGCATATCGCACCGGCCGGGGCTGTCCGGATCAATAATCATAAGCTTCTGAAGCCTCAGTCTGTCCCACTCGTCCCCTTCCGGGCAGATCAGATGTTTGTAGAGACCGCTTTCCTGAGATTTCCGGCGGATATAGTCGTTCTGCCGGTAAACTCCCTCTGTGTTCTCATCTGTCAGGAAGACAGCAAGCCCCATACGGTCCGCCTCCTCCACTGTGCGTCTCACCGCATCTGCCGGAAGAAGCTCTTCCCAGATAAATTTTTCTCCATCGTGGCCTGCCGCTCCGTTGGACGCCACCACCGGAAGTGTAATATTAAGAGCTTTCCTGTAATCCTCAAGCATTCCAACCGGTCTTCCGCTGGCCAGTGTAAAGGCGATGTGCTGTTCAGAAAGCAGCTGTGCAAGCTGTCTGATTCCTTCTCCCATGACGCAATCCGCGCCAACCAAAGTCCCATCCACGTCACTGACTACCAGACGCACCCTTGAACTGATATCTGCCATATCTGCCTCCCATCTGCTGATCCAAACCTCTATAAAGCTTTTTTCCTTTTAATTATATTGAATTTTCATCTCTGCGTCTTTCTCTCTTCCGACTATTTTTATCACTTTTCCGACTTTTTTATCTCTGCTATTTTACAAATACAATAAAAAAATGCTATTTATATTTTCATTTCTCGACATAAATAGCATTTTTTCGATATTATTGTATTTTTCAGACTTATACTTCGCGAAATCTCTTTTTATACTGTTTAGGGGTATATCCCGTCTCCTTGCGGAACATGCGGATAAAGTGGGAAAAATTATCGTAACCCACCTCAGCGGCGATTCCGCTGACTGGAAGATCAGAGTTCTTTAAAAGATGTTCCGCCTGCTTCATCCTCTTTTTAATGGCGTACTCCTTCACTGTCATGCCCGTCTCTTTCTTGAAAATACGGTTTACATAATCAGGATTCAGGTTCAATTCTCTGGCAATCTCCTTCCGGGTGATTCCTGTCTTTAAATTTTCCTTGATCATCCCCTTGATCCGGCCCGTCAGTTCCGCCCCGCTGCCGTTTCCGTCTGGAAAAGAAAGGCGAGTAATCAGCTCCATGCACATGCGGATCCAGCGGCACATATCGTCAATAGAAAAACAGGCGGTTTTATAGTGCTGATAAACCTCTTTGTCCTCAAACAGCTGATGTGCCTTGATTTCCCGGTACTCCATACAGGCAAAAAACATCTGCAGAATATCTTGCTGCAAAATCCGAAAGCTCATCTCATCCAGCCGCTTTTTCTTAGCCTGCTCCACCAGAAAACGGCGGATTTTCTCTACCAGGCCCTCAGTCTGGCCAGCCAAAATCAATTCTCCCCAATCGGACGGCAGGATAATCCGCTCCTTCAGACGCCTGTCTCCCTCCTCCTTCTCTCCATCCTTTTGCGGCACATACTGAATGCTGTCCTGACAGAGCACATCGTCCTTGCTGAAACGCAGAAGCCGGGAATAGGTCTGTTCCATCTCCTCGCAGAAAATATCCTCGCTGACATAACACAAAATCTGGGCACCGAACATGTCGCGGCACCGCTCCACCAGATCAGGCCCGATTTCCCGGAAACGCTCTCCTTCTTTTTCATCTAAAATTACTACCACTCTGGTGTAGATGACAATGACCTGGCTGGTCTGGACGTTTCCCTTCACCACTCCCTTGGCCAGATTTTGAATGGCAGACTGGCACAGTTCCTCGCCCCAGCGCCTCTGTACCTCCTCTACATTTTTAATAGTAATCAGAACCATCCGATAGCGGGCGTCGGCGTCCAGGCGTATATTACAGCCATGAGCCTTCCTGCTGATGACCTCCGGATCATTCCTGATTCTTCCCAGACACACATCCTTCCAGAACAGCTCCTTAATGGCCATATGATTTTCCATCCAGCAGTCGCCATACTCCTTTTTCAGCTCCTCCTCTTCACGCTTTCTCTGCCTGGCCAGAACTCCCTTCACCGCGTCTCTCAGCCTGTTTTCTTCCAATGGCTTCAGAAGGAAATCACCAGCCTCCAGCTGCAGAGCCTCTCTGGTAAGCTCCGGGCTGCAGGAAGCGCTGACTAAAATAACGCCTCCTTGGTAATTCTGGCCGCGAAGCTCCTTCAGAATTTCAAGTCCCTCGTTTCCCGGCATGTCGGCGTCGCAGATAACCAGTCCCGCCGGTTCCCTTTTTATTTGAGAGACAGCCTGATCCCGGCTGTAGGCTGCGGTAATCTGCAGAATCTCCTCTATTGTTCCGCTGAGAGCAATTTTTAAAGCGCGTATGGTGTTTCTGTCGTGGCTGATAAGCATGAGCTGCATAAGCGTATTCTCCATTCCATATTATATGTCCTTCTGGCTTCCTTTAAATCAGGTATAACATCACATAGCGTCAGTATACACGATAGAATTTTTCTGTCAACTGATATCAGGCCAATCGTTTCTGTCAGTAAAACACGAATTTACGGCAGACTGAATTAATTTTATTTTTTTCCAAAAATGGTACCCAAATCCAGATCTTCCCTTGTATTTAGTAGTGAAAGGAAAAGAGGTGACCTGTCTTGAACAAAAAAACCAATACTCTGGCCGTTTCCCGCAGGGAAGTAAAATACCTGATTTCCCTGCCAGACCGCCTTTATCTGCTGGACGCTTTGAGCCAGCTTCTCACTCCGGATGCCTACGGCGGATATAACGGCTATACAGTGAGAAGCGTATATTTTGACAGTATATGCAATGAAGATTATCTGGATAAAAAAGCCCATGCTGACGAAAAAAAAAGAATTCGTCTCCGTGTCTATCATCCGGATGACAAAACAGCTAAATTTGAATTAAAGCGTAAAAGCTTTGGCCGGGAGCTGAAAGAAAGCGTTATTATTTCCAGGGAGGATGCCGCAAGGCTTCTGAACAAAGATTACGGAGCTCTGCTGAATTATGACAGTGATACGGCTCGCTATGCCTATAATTTAATGGCGTCCAGACTATACCGCCCTGTTTCCCTGATTGAATATGACAGGCGGGCATTCACACATCCTGATTTTAATACCAGGATTACCCTGGATAATCATCTGCGGTGCTGTACCTTCTGCTATGACCTGTTCAGCCATCATTTGAATTTTATGTCAGCCCTGCCTGCAGATGAGACGATTCTGGAAATCAAATATGACCGTTTTTTATTCCGTCAGATTCAGGACGCGCTTTCCCAGTGTGATCTGACGCGAAAGCCGCCCAGTAAATTTGGAAGTTCCAGATCCATATTAAAATACTTTTATGCTTAAATTTACTATTTATCTGTATAATAAGGAGGTTTTATTTTATGAGTAAGCTGTTTCGTTTATTATCCGACACTCCATTGGGAGGCAGCCCGTTTATTCAGACTGCAGCCAGTCTTATGATAAGCCTTTTATCGGTGCTGGCTCTTTCTGCTGTCATGATGCTGGTTTACCGGCTGTGCCATGATTCCTTAACCTACAATCATACCTTCAATGTCACGCTTCTCATGCTGGCTCTGTCTTCTGACATCCTTCTGGCGCTGATTCAGAACAACCCGCTTTTTTCTCTGGGAGCTCTCGGCGCTCTCTCTATCTGCCGGATCCGCACCAACACAAGAGATCCCAGAGATTTAGGTTTTGTTTTCTGGGCTCTTACTATTGGAATTTCCTCTTCTCTTGGCGCATTTCTGACAGGACTTGCAGGAACTGCTGTTTTAAGCGCCGTCATGCTGATCCTTGGGCACACTGTCCGAAGAAAGGATGTACTAACCATGGTAGTACGCGGAGCAAAAGAACAGGCGGCCTCTGTCCAGAATGTATTTAACCAGACTCCAGGAAGTATAATGCAGGCAAAAAATCTGTTTCAGGATTCTTTTGAGCTGGTGTATGAACTTCGTATTCCTCACACGGAAGAAGAGAAACTGCTACTTCAGCTTGGCAGCATGAAAGGAGTCCACGGTGTCAATGTACTGGCTCCGCAGACAAAGGTAGCATAAATGAAGCACAAACTGATTTGTCTTACCCTCTGTATTCTTTTTCTGCTCCCGCTGGCCGGCTGTACTAGTCAATCACCCGCTTCTGCACCTGTTTCGGAAGCGCCAGAAGAAAAGGGAAGTTTTACAGTAACCTTTATCACTATCGGAAAGGGAGATGCCTTTCTTCTGTCTCCTTCTGATGGAACACATTATATGGTTGACACCGGAAAGAAGAAGGACTATCCCCAAATTGAGCGTCTGCTTCGGACAAAGGGTGTCGACAAACTGGATGGAATTTTTCTTTCCCACGGGCACAAGGATCACGCCGGAGGACTGGAATCCCTTCTTTCCTCTTTTCCAGTCGACACGCTCTATCTGTCTGAAACCGATTCTGTATCTTACCAGGATATTGACGCTGAAGGACTGGCCAGACAGTATGGGACAAAGGTTCAGAAGCTTTCCTGCGGCGATACGCTGCTTCTGAACGATGTAACTGTCCAATGCTGGCTTCCGGAACGGCCATTTTTAGATAACGCCAATAACAACTCCGTTATCCTTCGTCTGACTCACGGTTCAAACAGTTTCCTGATGATGGGGGATGCAGAACAGCAAGAGGAAGCTGCCCTTCTGTCTTCTGGTTTTCCAGTATCAGCCAATGTGCTGAAGCTTGGACATCATGGAGAAAATGACGCCTCCTCCCTGGCATTTTTAAATCAGGTAAAACCGCAGTATGCTCTCATTACTGGAAACGAAAAGGAAAATCCGGACTCTCTGAACCCTCAGGTACAAAAACGTCTGGAACGCTGCTTTGTCACCCCTTACTTTTCTGAGTGTGACGGGCTTGGCATTGACTTTGTCTCAGACCATGGAAACATCTGCATATCCACAGTAAAAGATACATCTTCTGACTCTGAGGATGGTGCAGAAAGCAGCTATAACAAAAAATAAAATTGGAGGTCAATTATGGAAAAATTTAATGATACTGTCAATGAACTTTTAGGAACGGTTCTGCCAACACCCGGCACAGCAGAAATTCTGATCAGCCTGGCCTCTGCCCTGCTGCTCTGTGCAGTGCTCTGGCTTACCTATCGTTTTGCTAATACAGCAGCTTCCTATGAACCAAAATTTGCTGCCACATTAGTATCTCTTGCTCTTATTACAACTATTCTGATGGATCTGATCCAGTCAAATCTGGCTCTGTCTCTTGGAATGCTTGGCTCCCTGTCCATCGTCCGTTTCCGTACCAATATCCGGGATCCCCGTGACATCGGCTTTATCTTCTGGAGTATGGCCATCGGACTGTCCGCTTCTACCGGACATTATTTCATTGGCCTGACAGGCAGCCTGATTCTTTCTGTCTGTCTTTTAGCATCAAGAAAAAATAGTACAGCTTTAGAAGACATGCTCTTAGTAATCCGCGGCAGCAATACAGATATCAGTTCCATTCATTCTATCGTTAAGGAAGACTGCGCCAAAAGTACAGTAAAAGCCAAAAATATTCTTTCCGACTCCTATGAGCTGGTTTACCAGGTACGGATTCCAGTGGAAGAAAGTGATTCAATGATTCAGGGGCTGTTCCATTTAGCAGGCGTTGACAGTGTAAATCTTCTGGCCAGCCAGAAAATGTCCTGATATTCTTTCTCTTCTCTCTTCTGTCTGATATAATATCCTTATCATATAAAAAAGAGGGTGATATCGTTGACACAGAGCGAGGAGATTTCTCTCGAAAATCTCGATGCGCTGGTCGAGCGCCATATGGCATTTTTAATTAGAACTGTCAGCAGGATAACAGGGCGGTATGTATCGATTGAAAATGACGATGAATTCAGCATTGCTCTGTCTGCCTTTGCAGAAGCTGTCAGACGTTACGAGCCTGAACGGGGCGCATTTCTGGCCTTTGCAGGCCTTGTAATCCAGAGCAGGCTCTGCACTTATCTGGAAAAAGAGCAAAAACAGGCCGACACGATTTCTCTGGACTCTCTGCTTGAACAAGGGCAGGAATTTCCCAAACCAGAGGACGACAGCCAGGGGCAGGAAATTCTAAAAGAAGAAATCTCTCTTTTTTCGCAAGAACTGTCCTACTTTCATCTGACTCTGGAAGATTTAGCTGAACATTCCCCAAAGCATCAGGATACCAGGGAACGGGCCATTTCCATCGCTGAACGTTCCAGCCAGGAACCATCTGTTGTCAATACGACCTACAGGAAAAAAAAGCTGCCTGTCAGGGATGTGGCAAGGCTCTGCTGCACCACTGAAAAAGTTGTAAAAGGCAGCCGCTATTTTATTCTGGGCGTTATGTTGATCTTTATTAAACAGTTTTCCATGCTGCTGCATTGGATTCGTGACGGGAGGCAGGCACATGTATAAAAAAGCAATCGTTATGGAAATAAAAGCTGCCTATGCCATTGCCATGGAAGAAGGAGGCGGCATCATCCGGATCAAAAAGAAAGACGGGCTGTCTGTGGGCGATTCTATCTATGTGCTTCCGGAAGATCTCTACCATCAGAAGAACGCCTGTGCTGGTTTCTCTGGATCGGGCTCAAAGAAAACATTATTATTTCTTCCATCCGTTCAGAAAAGTACACTGTTCAAGATTGCCTCCATTGCCGCCATGCTGATTCTGTGCATCACGCTGGTCATTCCCCAGCTGTCTGTCACAACCTATGCCCAGGCATCCTTTGACGGAGCAGGAAGTATCCAGCTAAGTCTGGATCGAAACTTCCAGATCATCAAGGCCGTATCACCAGATCAATCTGTTCCGGACAGCGTCCTTCGTACTCTTCGCGGAAAAAGAATAGATGATGCCAAAGAAGAGCTTTATTCTGCCTGTGGCTCTGACAGCATTCTGGTCGGATATGCCCTGACTGACGAAAACGAAGACAGTTCTGCCCTTGCCAGCCATCTGGAATCACTCTTTCCATCCCAGTCTGTCACATTCGTAAACGGAACGAATCAGGATATTGAAAATGCAGCAAAAGAAGAGCTGTCTCTTGGAAAATATCTGGCAGACCAGCAGGATAAAACAAGCTCTGACAAACCTGAAAAGGAAATAGAAAAGGAGAATGCAGAGAAATCCTCTTCTGAAGAAGAGGAACTCAAAGAAGATGGAGATTCTGAGACACCTGAAACCGCTGAGCAGGAACAGGACTCCGAGACATCTGAACCAACTGAACAGGAACAGGACTCCGAGACACCTGAAACCGCTGAGCAGGAACAGGACTCCGAGACACCTGAAACCGCTGAGCAGGAACCCTGAACCAACTGAACAGGAACAGGACTCCGAGGCACCTGAACCAACTGAACAGGAACAGGACTCCGAGGCACCTGAACCAACTGAACAGGAACAGGACGCTTCCGCTGAAGAAGAGAATGCCAGTTCAGAGGAAGAAGTAGAAGAGGACTAGAAAACACAAATACAGCCTATAACCCACACGCAGACGTAAATCCCGCAAGCGCCGCCAGAAACAGCAGATTCCACCAGGTAAAAACCGCCAGATAACGGCCCTTCTTCTCCGGATATTCGGCCGCCACCTGCTTATAGGAAATCA
Organism: Clostridium sp.; assembly: GCA_018377235.1. GTDB lineage: Bacteria > Bacillota > Clostridia > Lachnospirales > Lachnospiraceae > Otoolea. The sequence continues at coordinate 66,634 of JAGZZT010000015.1, read as the reverse complement.
GGCTGGCCATGGATGCGATGAGAGTTCCCAGACCTCCCAGATTTGTCCCTATAATCAGCAGAGCCCACTGATTGGTGAAATTCGATAAAAGCAGCGCTGCTGGTACATTGCTGATAACCTGGCTGATACCAATGGCAGCCATTTTCTCATGGCCTGCAATCATATTGACTACAAATTCCCTGAACGGCAGAAAGCGATTCATGTTTCCGATAAACACAAAGAAAAACAGGAACGTCAGGAGCAGAGAATAGTCTACTTTTCTAAAGAGGCTTCTGTCTCTGAAGCAGGTAACAGACTGTTCCAGAAATCTCCGGCTTTTTTGTCTGTCCAGTTATAGAAACGCAGGTTTTCTCCTTTCCCACCCCAAAGAAGACGCACAGGCACAGCAGAAGCGCCGCAGCCGCCGTATGGGGCAGCATCAGCCTTAAAAACGCTGAAAGAGTCATTCCGGAAACACTGTAAAGGTATAAATTCTGCGGATTTCCCATAGGCGTAAACATACTTCCCAGGTTGGCGGCAATGGTCATAAACGTGACGACACGGCACAGACGCCCGGTCATTCCGGCCATCTTCAGAACCATAATGCCAAAGGGGACAAAGGTAATAAGAGCCACGTCGTTGGTGATAAACATGCTTCCAAAAAAGCACAGAAAAACCAGCAGAAATACGATGCCCCGCTCTGATTGAATCCTCTCCAGAAGCTGTTCTCCCACATACCGGAACACTCCCAGGCCGCTGAGCCCAGCCACCACTGCCATCAGGCAGAACAGGACGATAATGGTTCCCATATTGGAAGAAAAATAATTCAGATACTCCTGATCCGGCCTTACCAGAAAGCAGGAAAGAAGCGCCAGCAGGCCTGAGACAGCCAGAACGGTCTCCTTTTTCAAAAATTCTATGACAGCTTTAAACGATAGGCTCATGATACCTCTTTCTCCTTCTCCAAAAATTTTCTGTACGTCAGATCCATTCCCACTGCTCCCAGAGGCGCTGTAATGAGAATGGAAAGCACAGCCACAGACAGCACCAGCTGGCCGCAGGGCAGCCCCGCCGCTAAAGGAACGGAGCCGATAGCTGCCTGAACTGTGGCCTTGGGAAGATAGGCTATGATTCCAAACAAACGCTCTCTCCCATTCAGTTTTGTGCCTGTCAGGCAGAGACACACTCCTGCCGCCCGGAATGCCAGGGCAATGGCAATCATCAGCACAGCCGCCGTCCCTGCTCCCAGCGTATAGCGGATATCCACTGCCGCTCCTACCAATACAAACAGCATAACCTCAGCTGCAATCCATAACTTTCCAAATTTTTCAGACAGGCGTTTTGCCACAATCGGAACACTTTTGATTTTCATCACACATGCCATGCTGACTACAGCCAAAAGGCCGGAAACAGAAACAACGTCCTGAAGCCAGGTCTCCACAGACATAAGAAGAAAAGACATTCCCAGCACAATGACGGTCTTCATACTGTTTCTGATACAGCGTTTTTTCTGATAGACTCTCTCAAAGAACAGACTCAGCCCATAGCCAAAACCTGATCCTACAAGGATTCCCAGAGCAATGGAAACGGGAATGTCCAGAAAATCAGCTGCCCTGACAGTTCCCCCCTGAGCCATGCCCAGGAAGGCAGAAAAGAGTACAATAACAAAAATATCGTCACAGGAGGCTCCGGCCATAATCATCTGGGGAATGCTCTTATTCGTTCCATATTTCTCGTCCATCAGCTGTACCATTCTTGGAATGACCACAGCCGGTGAAACAGCCGCCAGCACAGACCCTATCAGCGCCGCCTCTATGCGGGAAATCCCCAGAATAAACGGACCGAGTAGGAGAAAAGCCAGAATCTCAAAACTGGCCGGCACAAAAGACATCAGCACCGCAGGACGTCCCACCTGCCGTAAATCCGACAAATTCAGGGAAAGCCCCGCCTTTAACAGAATAATGATCAGCGCTATCTGACGAAGCTGCGGGGAAATCAGCAGAATAGACGAATCCAGCAGATTGAAAACATTCGGCCCCAGAAGAATGCCTGTAAACAGCATTCCGATGATTCGGGGCAGCCCCAGTCTCCCGCAGATGCCGGCCATGGCCAGACCAGCCAGAAAAATAAATGCCAGGGATGTAAGCATAGTCGTTTCTCCTTATTTTTTTCTTTGGAAATAAAGTTTTCACGTCAGAAACAAAAATATGCCTGGAGCATTCCCGCGCCAAGCGCTTTTTCGCATCATGGGAGCATGACAGAGTAATTTGCAAACCACCACAAAAAAGCTGACAATTTCTGCGATGATTATCGCAGAAGTCATCAGCTCTATCAGCGGTTTTGGTTTCCCAGGGGAGAACTTCATTCCCTTGCTTTATTATAGTGGAAGGGGGAGGCTTTGTAAAGCGGAAATACAGGTTGCTTTTCTTACCCCCATACCAGTTTTTCTGGATTTCCGCACATCATTTCCCGGACAGCAGCCTCAGAAATTCCTTCTCTCATAAGGACATCTGCATATTCTTCCAGCCCTTCATCACTGTGAAGACCCTGAGGCTGCCCTAAATCAGTACTCAGAATCACATGGCGGCTTCCTACTGCCTCTATCTGACGGCAGATTTCACTGGCTGACACTCTTCCGTAATAGGTAGTAAAATAGCAGTGTTCTATAAAAGCTCCCATGGAAACAGCCATTCTCTGCTGTTCCACTGAGTAGACATCAGCCGGATTGTCTGCATGAGTGACAATCATTCGCTTTACCCCAACTGACTTTCCAGCGCCAATTACAGCCAGCCCTTCTTTTGCCGACATATGACCTGTTCCTACTACCAGATCATATTCTGCACAAAGATCTAAAATTTCATATACCTCTTTCTTTAAACCTCCTTTTCCATCAAACACCGTAATCAGCCCATCCGAAAGCTCCCTGATTCCCTTGTTTGGATTTTTGAATTTCTGAAACTCCAGAGAATCAATCGTAGGAAACCATACAAATTTTCCTCCCATCCGTGCTGCCTTTTCTACCGCTTGAGGATTCAGATCTCCGGCAGAGCGGTTCAATGTAATACCACCTGCGATTTTAAGCTCTGGATACAGCTCCTTCAGAATAGCTGCCCTTCCTGTCGTATCTGCAAAATGTCCTTTTATGACAAATCCTGCCATTCCAGATGCCTTTGCTCTCTCAGCCAACTCTATATCAGTACATTTCCTCTGCACCACATCAGGAGATGTATGAAAATGAATGTCATAAGCCCCCTGTGCGAATCTATTTTTTCCCACTTTTCTCTCCTTTTCTCATTGAAGAAATATCCGCGCACCAGGGCATCCTTCCCTCTGTGCGCGGACACATCTTACCTTCTTCTTTTTCTTATCTGTTTTTTCCTAGTATGGCAGGAAAACAGGAATCAGCGCCACCACTACCAACCAGGTAATAATTAACATAGGAATTCCAATTTTCACGAAATCAACAAATTTATATCTCGTCCATCCTACCGTCATCATATTCTGCGGCGCTGCAAATGGCGTTGCATAAGAAGCGGCTCCTGCTAATGTCACTACCATTGCCACCGGGTAAGGACTTACGCCGATCGATTCGGCAATGGAAAGTCCGATAGGAAGGAACAATAAAATCGTCGGAATATTGGACATAAATTGAGTCAGCACTGCCGCAGCGAAGAAAATCACAGTTGTAATCATAAAAGTGCTTGGATTTTCTCCCAATATATTTAAAATCAGGTTTGCTACCGCGTCTCCGGCTCCGCTGTTCTGTATTCCCGAAGAAATTGCTGTGAGAGAACCAACTAACAGCATACAGTTCCAGTCAATAGCTCTCACCGCGTCCTGCACACTCATACATTTCGTTCCCACCACTATAAGAGCTCCTATCACCGCGGCTACATGCATAGGAACCGTCTTAGGGCTTGCTGCAATCACAGCCAGCACACAGAGCATAGTCATGGCTGCAACCGCTGCTTTCTTCTTATCCAAAACCTTTTTTTCTGTCTTGGCAAATTCTGGAATATATCCTGTATCAGGAAGCAGCTTTGTCCCTGCTGACAGAAAATACAAAGTTCCCAGAATACACACTCCGATTCCAAACGGAGTAATGCTAAAGAATCCAAAGGGTTCATAGCCTAATTCGCTCATGACACTGGCCGCGGAAGCATTAGAGCCTACTCCTACCAGAGTCACAAAACCGCCAAACTGAGCGCCAAACAGCAGTGCCAGCAGTGCCTTGGAAGGCCCAAAACCAGCAGCAATACACATGGCTGTCACCAGAGGTGCCATCGCTGTCATAACACCGATATTGCTGCAAACGGCGCTTAACGCGCAAGATACCACTAAAGTAGCTAAAATAATATTTTTTTCGCTCTTTCCTGTTATCTTAATCATTTTCTGACCAATCACATCAGTAATTCCAGTATGAAACAGGGCTGAGCCAAGAACCATCATCCCTGCCAGCAGAACGATCGTGTTGCTGTTGTAACCTTTAAAAATATCTTCTACCGTGATAATTCCTGTGTAGGCGTAAGCGATGGAAGCTCCTATTGCCGTTACAATAATGGGAATCGGTTCCCATATAAATAAAATAATGGTAACCGCCAGTATCGTCAATGCAATTGCCATAGAACTCATAAAAACTTTTCCCTTCTGTATTAATATTTTAAATTTTTGTATTTTTTAGTTTTTTATCTATTCAAAACAAAAATTCCGACTGTCCCTGGAAATAAACAATTCGGCCATTTATAATCGTTATCTCCGGGATCAAAAGCCGATCTCCGTTTCTTCTGTTTCCCTCGGAATCTTTAAAAACAGTTTTCTGCTTCACAGCCCTCAATACCGTCAAATCAGCCTCGTCTCCAATTTTAATTCTGCCGTCTTCACGCCTCTTTAACCCGAGACACCTGGCCGGAGCCCCTGTGACAGAAAAGAAAATCTGTGAAAGATCCATTCCCATGTTCCAAAATTTAGACATAACAAAAGCCAGATCCTTCATATCAGGAACACCCGCAAAGGTTCTGGCAGTTGCATCGCTGCTTATAATATCAGGATATAAGCCCTGCTCCAACGCCTGTTCTGCCACAGGAAAGCTGAAATTCATTCTCCCGTTTCCTACCTCTAAAAGGACGCCCCGTTTTCTGGCTTGGTAAAATTCCGAAAATACCCGGCCATTTTCATCAAGAATTGTCATTCCCTTATTATGGTACAGGTGGCTGTAAATATCTCCTGAGCGGAGACGTCTCACGATCTCTTTAGTCTGCTCCGGCGGATCTGTAGCGTGAACACAGACAGGCAGTCCCAGGCGTTCTCCCAGCTCCAGGGCGTGATCCAGAGGGCCGAGACCCTCCTTATCCACAATCCCCTTACTGATTCTGACCTTTATCCCCAAAATTTCCTCAGGATACTGTTTTACCAGCCGCTCTATGCTCTCCTCCTTCACTGCCTCACGGTTTAAAGGCTCGCTGATCCCACTTCCCGGCTGTCCCACTGGGGAAAGATTGATAAAACTTTTAATTTTTATGGTCCTTGGGAGAATATCATTCCGCCGGAAAGCTTCGTACCCTGCGCTTCCAGCTGTCCCCATGTCCACCGCCATAGAAACACCAGAGGATAACAGCAAATCTGCATTTACACCAAAAGTGCTTCCTCCTGTAAATAAATGCGTGTGAAAATCTATCATTCCAGGAATCAGATAAGCTCCTTTTATGTCAATGATATGCTCTGTCTCTGATGCTTCTATATCCTCCCCCAGAAAACAAATCCGCTTATCTTTAATCCCAACGCACAGAAAACGCTCCTCACCTGCCTTCAAATCCAACACCCTGGCATTTTTTAAAATCAAATCCATAACTTCCATCCTTTGTTTTTTAACCGTACAGAGGCCAAATCAGCGGAATCATCACAATACAGGCTGCAAGAAATACCAGTGTCAGGCCAATGTTGCTCTTAATGTAATCAGAGAACCTGTATCCGCCATAAGCATAGATCAAATTTCCTGGCGGACAGGCAATCGGCGTCAGAATAGACATGGTAGATGCAATGCACAATACCATGAGAAGCGCCGATGGAACCACTCCTATCGTCTCTGCAATAGCGATGATAATCGGCATCAGCAGTGTAATCGTCACCACGTTTGACATAAACTGGGTCATCACGCAGGTAAGAATGAAAATAACAATTGTAATATAATATACATTGGTGGAACCGCCAATCAGGCGGATGAGCATATCTGCCATAATCTGAGCCGCCCCTGTGTTTTTTAGGGCTATAGCTAACGGCGTCATTCCCCCTAATAAAATAACAGTTTTAATACTTACCAGATTGTAGGCCTGTTTTTCTGTAAAAATTCCCAGAAGCACATCCGCCACCGCTCCCATAATAGCCACCATGTAGGACGGAATTCCTGTCTGCTTCTCGAAAATCATTCCCACAAAAACAGCCAGAAGCACAGCTACAGACGCGATCTGCTTCCATCTGGGAACGTCCTTTTTGGCTCCTGCCTCGAAAATCTGGTCCTCATCGGAAAACTCATTCCGCTCCGGAAGGAATCTGTATCCAATAAAATACATGTAAATCAGCATGATAATGGTAAGCGGCACTCCTATTTTGGAAATCTCGAAAAATCCAAAGGGCTGTCCCAGTGCTTTAATCTGATCCCCAATCAGCACATTTACAGCCGCGTCTCCCACCAGCGTCAATCTGCCCCCTGCCATAGAACCTAAAAAGGCAGCCATCATAAGTTTTGACCGTGAAAAATCTGTGGAAGCTGTAATTCCCATAATTATTGGAATAAATACTGCTACTGTTCCTGAGTTGCTGAGGCCGGCGGACATGATGCTGGCAAGAATTAAAATTGCCATAATCATCTGCCGCTCAGTCTTCGCATACCGGGTCACCACAGCCGCCACTTTGTCGCATACGCCTGTCTCAAACAGAGCGCTTCCCACAATCACAACGCCAATCAGCATGAGAATCGTGGTGCTGGCAAAGCCGCTGACAGCCTCCTGGGGCGTCACAAGGCCGGTGAGAACCAAGGCGCACATAGTCAGCATAACTGTCATATTAACTGGATTTTCTCCAGCAGAAATGAAATAACAGCTAAAATCAGTATAATAATTGTAATTGTCGACGGTTCCACGGTTCTCTCCCCTCCCACTTCTGTCTTTCTGTAAAACGATTTATAAAAAAGCCTTTATTTTTCCTGTTTTTCCCTACTCCTCGCCGTATACCGCATCAATAATTTCTACCTGCTTTTTCTCAAGGGTATCGATTACCCACTGACGTTTAGCGTTTCCATTTTTGGCCGCCTCTACCTTTCCTGCATCGAGAGCCGCGTACTTCTTAGCTGCCTCCAAAATCTCCAGGGCATCCCTTCTTGGAATTACAATCACTCCATCCTTATCTCCTAAAATAATATCTCCCGGCATAACCGCGATGTTTCCAATGGAAATTGGCACGTTCACCTCACCTGGTCCCTCCTTGTATGGGCCGCCCGGCGTAGAACCTGTCGCATATAACGGCATATCCATCTGGGAAAGCTCCTCGATGTCACGGATCGGTCCGTCTAACACAATACCTGCTATCTTTCTTGTGTGAGCTCCGTACACTGCCATGATTTCACCCATTAAAGAGTGGGTTCTGTCACCATCATTCGATAAAATGATAACATCTCCTTCACCGGCCATGTCAAGAGCCTTATGAAGCATCAGGTTGTCGCCTGGGCGCGCCTTTACTGTCACTGCTGTTCCTACCATCGGTCTGGACGGACTGCTGATTAAATGAATTTCGCTTGTAAGGGCACAGGAACGTCCCATTGTGTCTGCTACATTAGCAGCCGGAATCTCACGGAATGCTTCCACTACCTCTGGTGCTGGAAGATTTCTCTTTAAAAATACTCTGTTTCCTACGCTCATAATTATATTCTCCTTTATATATAATTTTAAAATTTTTCTGTTTCCTCTGATTTTTATTTTTTTATTTCACCATATCTCTCATCGGCGGCACTACAAATTCCGGTTTTCTGCCTGACAGGAAGTCATCAATTCCCTGCGCACAAATTAAAGAGGAACGGGCGGACGCCTCCTTGGTAGCTGCTCCGATATGAGGTGCTGTCACCACGTTGTCCATTTCCAAAAGTGGATTATCCTTCTCAATCGGCTCCTTTTTCAATACATCAAGCGCCGCTCCTGCAATCTGCTTTTCATTCAATGCCTGGATCAGAGCATCCTCATCTACTACTGTTCCGCGGGATGTATTGATTAAAAAGGCAGTTGGTTTCATCAACTGAAATTCCTTCGCTCCTACGCTGTTAACCGTCTCAGGCGTAGCCGGAACGTGGAGAGACACATAATCTGCCTTCTCGAATACTTCCTCTCTGCTTCCCGCCTTCTCTATATAATCAGGAAGCTCCTTGGCATATGGATCAAAGGCCAGAACCTTCATATTAAAACCAAAAGCCGCTTTTTTTGCTACCAGACCGCCAATATTTCCTACACCGATAAGGCCCAATGTCTTTCCGTTTAACTCGTGCTTCTCTACATTAAATTTTGCAAATCTGTAATCGTCTTTGTAGAGCTTTTGAACCAGCTTAAAGTTTCTGGAACAATGAAGCATATAAAAAACTGCCAGCTCTGCCACAGACTCACTGTTGGCTCTTGGAGCGTAAAGAACGACAATTCCCTTCTCCCTGGCTGCTTCTAAATCTACGCCATCGAAGCCTGCGCCGTGGCGGGCAATTACTTTCAGCTTATCTGCCGCTTCCAAAATTTTCCTTGTAATCTTAGCTGTACGGACAATCATTCCATCACAGCCCTTAATATCTCTGATAATATCCCCTTCTTCGAAGCCTGTACCGTCTACCAGCTCATAGCCCTTGTCCAGAAGGTACTGTCTTCCTGACTCCAAAATCGGCTGTGGAAGTAAAATTTTAAAGCTCATTTTTTATCCTCCTGCTTCTCTCTATTTCTTTTTTACTTTCTGCCTATTATATAAGCAACTTGTATGCCAAAATTGTTTTAAACCAAAATTTTTTATCCTATCCCACACTCCTGGCATCCCGATTTTTTCCGTTTTTTTGCTTATTTTACAGGCGTTTTCCACTCTTCTGGAAATGTGCCGCAAAAAAAGCCTGCAAAAGATTTTTTTCTTCTGCAGGCTTTCTCACACTTGTTCAGAGAATAATTATCTCTGATTTTTCTGTTTTTCTTGTTTTATAATTGAAATGCGAATGATTTGTTTCATCTTTTATTTCACTTGCATTTCATATATTAACTATATTTATTTCATTTTTGAAATATATCAATTTGAACTTTTTACTCCTGTCTATATCCAAATTCTCTGTCTACCTATACTCCTCCTCGTACAGGAATTCCGGAGCGCAGTACACAATATCTCCGTCTTTAATAGTCATCTGAGGCTTCAGCACTCGATCCGCCTCAAAGGCGGCTCCCTTCCAATCTCTCCAGGTCTGGTGAAGGAACAGCCAGTCAAAGATGGCTATATCCGCCCTTGCGTCTTCGCGCAGACATCCAATCTCGCCATCCATCTTCATCAGTCTAGCCGGGGCCGAAGTGGCCATTTCTACCGTTTCAGCCAGCGGAATTCCCATGGCGATGTAGCGGGACATTAAATTGGGAAGCGAAAAAATAGAACGGCGGTACATGCTGGCCAGCACTAAATCTGTACTGCAGAAATCTGCCGTAAACCCCTGTTTTCTGGCTGCCAGCATAACGTCAAAATCTCCGTGTTTTCTGCCCTCTGCCGTGTCGAACAGAATTCCCCTCTCTCTGGCCTCCTTTACACAGCCATAGAGCATTCCATTCTCATCTAAAATAGTATTTTTCATCCCCTGATACACATGCTCAAAAATATCTCCAGGTCTTAAAACCTTCAATACCTCACTGGTGGGAACAGGGATATTCGTGCAGTGTACTTCCACCGGACATCCGATTTTATCCGCAATCTTTACCGTCTCGATTAACGGCTGGATCCCCAGCCCTTCTGCCAGTTCCTCACTCTGGCGTATCTTGAGTCCTAAAATATTATCCCTGTTTTCATCGCAGATTCTAGCCATTTTCTCCGGATTAAAATATTCCGGATTAATACATTCATGATAACTGGTCGTGACAAGCCCAGCGGAACATACCTGGAGAAAGCTCTTGATCCTCACTTTACTTCTGGCAATAACTGAGGAACGAAACAACCTGTAATTGGCCACTCCAGCTGAGCAGTCTACAGCGCTTGTAACTCCAGTAGGCAGATAGGCCAAATCCGGATAAATCCCGATTTCCGTTCCCTCTGTAAACATATGGGCATGAGAATCTATCAGCCCTGGAAACACATACTTTCCGGCTGCGTCAATCGTATGACGGGCCGGTTCCCCTTCCTCATATTTTGTAATTTTTCCATTGTAAACAGCTACAGGCTCCACAGCGTCCACGCCTCTGTATGGGTCTATAACATGTCCATTTATAATCAATAAATCCAGCATTTTTTCTCCTCTTTTGATCGTAAAATCTTATGATTTCATCTGTCCTCTCATATAGGCCAGTACAATAGCAAGCACTGTAGCAATGGCTGATACAATCCCCGCAGGCTTGGAAATCTGAGCCAGCAGACTAACAGACAAAGGACCGTTTAATGTAACTATGGCAAAGGCCTGAGCCAGCACTAATATAGCAGACGCCACAAAGAATACGGCTGTACATAAAATGCAGAGCAGGTCAAGGACTCTTTCTATCTGTTTCATATTTTCTCCTCCCATCAAACTGTTTCTCATGTTATTTTATCATTTTTCAACCTTCTATCAGTGAAGAACCGGAAGTATTCCCAGAGCTACCAGCACAGCTACTCCCAGAATTGGAAGCACATAGTCAAAAACTAAAGGCTTAAAAATCACCCTTGGATCCTCTACTCCCGCCAGTCCGCAGGAAATAAAAATCGGAGAAGAACTTGGCGGAGACGCTCCTTCTGTAGAAATACAGATCATAAAGGCCGCTACCGCTGCAATCGGAGCTGCTCCGGCCCCTACAAAGATTGAATACGCTACCTGCCCAACAGCCGCTGTAGTAGCTACTGCACTTAATGGCCCCGCTACTAAAGCCACCATAATACAGGCCAAAATGATCATAATCAGATTCGGAAGCTGCAGAGACTCTAAAATCATCTTTAAGTCCTGATCAAACCCCACCATGCTGAGCACGTTGCTGGCTGCCAGAGCGAATAAAAGCACTCCTCCTACTGTCGCAAATGTAGTCTGGCATCCTCTAATCAGTTCTATCCAGTCTCCGGCCTTCTTCGGCAGATTTTTTCGTCCCACTGCCAGACAGATCATACATACTACAATAGGAACCCACAATACGATATTAATAGAAGATACACCATCTTTTCCAAAGGACTCTACTGCCTTCAAAGCTCCCGCTGCAGGTCCCATAGTGAGAAGAAGAGGTACAGCAATACCTAACAGCATCAGCAGAGAAGTCCAGTTATCTTTGAACGACTGTCCAAAAGGCTTGATCTGAGAAGCAGGAACTGGCTGCACATCATATTTTCTGGCGTAAAGCCAAACTCTTAAAAGCCGATAAAGGAACGTCCAGGCACCTGCACAAAGAACCGCTATATAAGCATCAGCTACTGTCACTGCCGCCGAAACCTCGGCCAATCCTACCAGAAGAAACATAGCAGAACAAGACGGCATAGACTGGCCGATTCCTGCATTTCCTGCATTCATGGTAGCTGCCACCGGTTTCGGCCAGCCGCTGTCCTTCATCCACGGCACAGTAACTGCTCCTACAGTAGCGCAGTTGGCGATAGCATTTCCAGACACGAGGCCAAACAGAAAGCTGGCGCATACAGACACATAAGCTGCTCCACCCTTCACTCTTCCAATTATCGAGTTTAAAAGCTCCACCAGCTTCCCGATAATTCCCGTTTTTGTCATGATCACAGCCATAATAAGGAACAGCATAGTAGCCAGGAAAGAGCTTTCTCCTGCCGCCCCTGCCACTGCTTTCACAATAGTCTGCACTATTTTGGCCGGTCCGTTAAACAAAGAAGCTGCAATCAGTCCTACTCCCATAGCTTCAGCAATATTTCTTTTCAGTACAACCATCCACAGAACAATCACTGCGATGTAGATCACAAACGCCCAGACTCCTATTCCAACCATCATCCAATTCCCCCTTTTCTCTCTGCTGTCTAATAATTCAGACTATTATCATTTATTGATTATGTTTTATATATACATAACAGCAAACAACATGCCAATATTAATAAACTTGTGTTTTATCTTTTATTTCCTGTGCCTCTTTACAAATCTCTCCTTTTTTTCTATACTTTTATTAACAATTCATTTCATAAATGATAGTTTTTATTCGTATTTTTCTATCATTTATGAAACTAACACACCTTTTAAGGAGGGATACCTCATGAAATCATCCAGCTCCGCGCCTGCAGGACGGGCGGCTGATATCGTCATTTTCGCGGCTTCCGAAACCTTTGCCCAGACTGCCAGAAAACTGATTGCAGAACGCCGCCTGGAAAACCATATTTCTGTCACCGAAGCTACAGGAGAGAAAACCTTAAAACTGGCTCTTCAATATGCTAGGGAAGGCAGCCGGATTTTCATTTGCCGAGGGCGAAATACAAAACTGATCGAGCGCCATGTTTCCGTTCCTGTTATCAATGTCCCCTATCTCTGTGAGGAAATTTACCGTTCCTTCGAGGCAGCTGACGCGCCTCCCGAACAAGTATCTATGATTGGGTTCGACAAAGCCCAGAACATTATGAGGACTTTTCGCCGTATTTCTGGTTTAGATGTACAGCTAATCGAGCCAAACTCCCCTTCTACAATTATAGAAGAGTTGAAAAAAAATCTGCGGCCTGGAACAAAGGCCTTAATCGGCGGCTTTTCCGTCAAACAGGCAATCTCTGAAATTCAGGAAATGGGACTGCGCCATATTCCTCTAATGGTAGATCCATCCAATATTTCTCAAGCCATTGACAGCGCGTTAAATATCCTGGCATCTATGGATCGGAAAGACGAGTTTCTCACCACTATTTCCACTACTATTAACAGAATTTCCAATGCTGTCATGAATTTCGATACCCGTGGAAAGCTTCTTTTTTCCAATGCCAGAGCGGATCAGATGCTTCTGTCTGTTGAAAAGTTCCTGTTTACCGGAGAGTCAGCCTTCTATCTGACTTTAGATCACAAAACACCGGCCGAATCCAGAACTGTGCCGAAAACGGAACAAATTCTGCATGTAGGAAACGACACCTATGTGGCTGAATATCTTCCTGTCATTGTCAATAAAAGGCTGAAAAGCATCGTAGTTATTATCTCCAGTGAGAGCAGCATTCAGATGGCTGAAAAACGGCTGCGTCTGAGTCAGAGCAAGCGGGGCTATACGGCTAAAAATCATTTCCAAGATATGATCGGAGGCAGCTCAGTCTTCCAGGAAACAATTCTGTTGGCCAAAAAATATGCCCGCTCCCAGAGTTCTGTCCTGATTACAGGAGAAACTGGCACTGGAAAAGAACTTTTTGCCCAGAGTATTCACAATGCCAGTTCACGCTGCAGAGAACCTTTTGTAGCCATCAACTGCGCAGCTCTGCCTCAGTCTCTTCTGGAAAGCGAGCTGTTCGGTTATGTGAAAGGCGCCTTCACCGGAGCCAGCAAAGAAGGAAAAATGGGAATTTTCGAGATGGCCCACAGAGGAACCGTATTTCTGGACGAGATAGGAGAAATGGATTTGAATGTTCAGGCCAAACTGCTGCGCGTTCTGCAGGAGAGGGAGGTCTGCCGCCTGGGCGATGATAAAATCATTCCAGTGGACATCAGAATTATCAGCGCCACCAACAAGGATCTGGAAGAACTTGTCTGTCAGAAACTGTTCCGTGAAGATCTGCTCTACCGTCTGAATGTGCTGGAACTCCGCCTTCCCCCACTGCGGGAAAGAAACGGAGACATTCCGCTTCTAATCAGGTCCTACAACGAAAAACAAAACCATCCTGTCACCTTCCTTCCAGAGGCAGTCCGGCTTTTAGAGGCTCAGTCCTATCCCGGCAATATCAGGCAGCTGTTTAATATTCTGGAACGAATCATCACGTTATCCGATGGTAATACGATAGGAGAAGAGCAGATTGTCAATATTCTCCGCCTTCATACTCCCTGTGAAAAAGATAAAACCCCTTCACAGAGCAGCACTTCCAGCATCGCCATCCATTCAGGAACAGATTCCTGCCGCTCTGCCTCTCTCGATTCAGCCATAGATCTCTGTGAAAAAGAGAGAATTTCTGAAACACTCCAAAAAAACAGAGGAAACCGGAAGGAAACAGCCCGAGAGCTTGGTATCAGCCCGGCTACACTGTGGCGAAAAATGAAAAAATACGATATTTTCTAAAAATTTCCAGCCCGCGGGCAGAGCTTCTAAAAATCAGGCGCGATTTCTTATATCCGATTGCTGCGCCTGATTTTTTCGATATTTTTAGTGTTTTAAAAAGAATTTTTTCTTTTCCCACCGAAAAAAACGATCTCACGCCAGTTTTTGTGCATAATGTATACATTTCTACAGTATTATTCACATTTTTACAAATTTATTCATGCTTTTTATTGCTTTACCCCTTTTCAGCACTACATTTTTGTAGTATTATATTTTTTATCTGCTTTTAAACAAGGCATTTTGTACAAAAACGCATGGAGGTATTACGTATGACAACTATTTTTCTAGGCATGGGGCTGCTGCTGATCACTCTGGCCGGCTTTTCTCTGTTCAGCATGAAAGCCCCCAAAGGTTCCGCAGCCATGTCCGGTCTGGCAAATGCAGCTGTAGCTACCTTTCTGGTAGAGGCAGTTCACAGATACATTTCCGGAGATCTGTTTGGTATTGAATTTCTTGGAGAAGTAGGTTCTGTCTCCGGAGGTCTGGGGGGCGTGGCATCTGCCATTCTGATTCCTATTGGAATGGGGGCAAATCCTCTGTTTGCAGTTGTAGCTGGAGTTGCTGTCGGGGGATATAGCATTCTTCCAGGATTTGTAGTTGGATATCTGATTGGATTTATTGCTCCTGCCATCGAGAAGCACCTTCCGGCAGGCCTTGATACTATCCTGGGTGCTCTGGTCTTAGCTCCTGTTGCCAGAGGCATCGCCTTTCTCACTGATCCGATTGTCAACACGGCTATGGGATACATCGGAAACACTATTACTGCAGCCACAGATCAGTCTCCTGTCCTGATGGGATTCCTCTTAGGCGGAATTATCAAGATGATCTGCACCTCTCCGCTTAGTTCCATGGCTCTGACCGCCATGCTGGGACTGACCGGGCTTCCCATGGGAATCGCAGCTATCGCCTGCTTCGGAGGTTCCTTTACCAATGGAATTATTTTCGCCCGGTTAAAACTGGGAAAGCCAAGCAATATCGTAGCTGTTATGCTGGAGCCATTAACACAGGCCCACATTATTACACGCCATCCCATCCCCATCTACGGATCGAACTTTTTCGGCGGAGGTCTGGCTGGAATCGCAGCCGCTATGCTTGGCATTATAAACAACGCGCCGGGAACTGCATCCCCTATCCCGGGACTGTTGGCTCCCTTTGCCTTCAACCCGCCTGGAAAGGTGATAATGGCCCTGGCCCTCGGCGCAGTAGGAGGATCTATCGCTGGATTTATCGGAAGTATTGTATTTAAGCGTTTTGCGCTGGATGAGGCGTAGTGTCCCTTGTACACTGACGCTGAAAGATAAGATATAAAAGAAAAGCAAATTTCCCTGCATTCTTTAATGCATATCATTTCTCTACAAAACAAAAGAGGGAATGTTTCGCCCATCATGTACTTTACCAGAGAGGAAGAAGTTTTCCAGCGACTTTCACTGGAACGCAGAAAACTTACTCCCTCTCTGGCATCTATACATCGAAGCGCAGAAACATTCCCTCTTCTATTCTAATATACCTCTCTTACGACTCAATCGAATCCCGATAGGTTCTGGTTGACTTAATCTCCCCTGTCTTCCACTGGAATTTACCCAGGAAACCGAACGTAATGGATACAATCGGAACAATCCAGTTAAATACGGCAAATGGCAGGAAGGAAAGTACCGGAACTCCCAGGGTTGCCCCTGCGAATGCGCCGTCCACGTTCCACGGCACAATCAGGGAGGTTACAGTTCCGCCGTCCTCCAGACATCTGGACAGAGTCTGCGGAAGCATATCCTTTTTCTTGAACTCTCCGATAAAGAGACGTCCGCCAAGGATAATAGACATATACTGGCTGGCTGTGATGATATTAAAGAGCACACAGCTGACAACTGTGGAACAGACCAGTGTTCCCACGGATTTGCTGACAAATTTCATCTTCTCCAGACATACCTCCAGGAAGCCCAGGTGCTCTAAAATACCGCCGTATACCATAGCAATAATACCCAGAGAACAGGTGTAGTTCATATTTAAGAGTCCGCCTCGTGAAAGAAGGCTGTCAATGTCAGGGTTTCCCGTCTCAGATACAAATCCGCCTTCCATAATGCTGAACAGTTCTCCCAGAGAATATCCCTGAACTACCATTGCAATCAGAGCTGCCGTACCTCCGGAAATAAGGAGAATCGGAAATGCCGGTTTCTTTAAAACAGCCAGAGTAATAACTAAAACCGGCGGAATCAGAGTCAGCAGATTCAAATTAAAATTAGAACTCAGAGCAGTTAAAATTCCCTGGATGGTGTCGCTCTCTGCAGTACCGGAAAATTTAAAGCCCAGTACCAGGAAAACAACCAGAGCAATAACAATACTTGGGGCAGTTGTGAAAAACATAGCTTTAATGTGATCAAATACATCGCCCTCAGCAACAGCTGGAGCCAGGTTGGTAGTATCGGAAAGAGGTGACATTTTATCGCCGAAAGCTGCTCCGGAAACGATAGCTCCAGCTGTCATAGCCGGATTCACACCCAATCCCATTCCCACTCCCATCAGAGCCACACCGGCAGTTCCGATGGCAGACCAGGAAGAACCAGTTGCCAGAGAGGTCAGCATACAGGCCAGACACGCCGTAGCTAAGAACATAGACGGGGAAATAATTTTAAGTCCCCAATAAATAATCATAGGTACTGTTCCGCTGGCAATCCAGGCTCCCATCAGCGCGCCGATACTATAAAGAATCATAGCTGTTGGAATCATCAGTTCGCCGCCTCGTATAATGGCCTTCTCAATCTTGCTCCATGGGCATTTCTCAATTTTCAGCACCAGCAGTGTAACTCCCAGTGACGCCATCATGGCTACGTGCATCTTCTGGTCAAAGAAGAAAATGGACACTGCCATGAATACAATCAGGGACAGCACACAAATAACTGCCGCTCCAAAAGACGGTCTGAAATCAATACTGGCTTCTCCTGTCTGACTTCCATTCGCATTAGGGTTAGGGTCAGGGTTTTTCTTACTCATAAACATCCTCCTTAAAAATAATACTTATCTTTTCCGGTAGACTGTGCGTCCTCCCAGAACAGTCTCTTCTACAACGATATCACGAAGCTTCTTGACGTCGCACTTTGTCGGATCCTGGGAGAGAATCACAAAATCCGCCAGTTTTCCATCTTCCAGCGATCCTTTTATATTCTCTTCAAAAGAAGCATAAGCTCCGTTTATAGTAAAGCCGCGAAGCATCTGTTCTACCGTAAGCTTCTGCTCAGGCATCCAGCCCCCCTCCGGATAGCCATTGTAATCACAACGGTTGACTCCCACAAATAAACTGTCAAATGGGTTTAAAGAATCTACCGGGCAGTCAGAACTCATCGTATACATAACTCCCATATCACACAGTGTTCTGTAATTATAAGTAGACGGCAGACGTTCTGCCCCTACGCGGCTTTCTGTAATATGAAGATCGCTGTTCAGACATATGGGCTCCATATAGGCAATCACGTTCTGTTCTTTAAATCTCTTCAAAATATCTGGCTGCGTAATCTGGAGATGGATAATTCCAAATCTCGCATCTGGATCCGGCCGTTTCTCCTGAGCCTTTAAAAATGCATCCATACACATTTCCATGGCTCCATCACCAATACCATGACATACAACTCCCATCCTGGCCTCATGGGCTGTCGTTACCAGCTCATTTAGTTCATCCTTTGTAAATACGGCAATTCCCCGTGTATTCGGAGCATCAGAGTATGGAGCGCGCAGATATGCGCTTCTTCCCCCGAGAGAACCGTCTGTCAGAAGCTTTAAGGGACCCGCCTGCACCATAAGAGTGTCATGGCGTTCTGCAATTTCCTCTTTAATAAACTCTTTCAGCCTGTCAATCTGAGGCAGAAGGCACTGTTCCCTGATTCTCATGTTCAGCCTTCCTTCCTGCTCCAGTTCTCTGTATGCTCTCATCACCTTTCTCCAGTCTTTATCAGAGAAAGTCTCAAAGTCATCAGAATGCATCGTGGTAAGTCCTAAAGAAGAAGCAATAGAAATAGCGTTCACCAGCATTTCCTTAATCTCCTCCACGGATTTATCAGGAATCATACGGTAAATCAAATAGCGGGCCGTCTCCTTTAAAAGCCCTGTCAGATTGCCGTTTTCGTCGTGTTCAATCTCTCCTCCCTCTGGATTTTCTGTTTCTTTTGTAATTCCCGCCATAGAAAGCGCTGCCGAATTGGCCACTACCATATGTTCGCACACTCTCGTAAACACAATCGGATGCTCCGTACTGATCGCATCCAGATCTGCAATCGTAGGATTTCTCTTTTCCTGGAAAAATGTCTGATTCCATCCTCGTCCCTGAACCCATTTGCCAGCAGGAATCTGACGTTCTTTTATGTACTTCTTTCCTGCTTCGATCATCTCCTCAATGGACTTAAGAGGAGCACAGTCAATTTTAGTCAGACTGTATGCATAATTAAGCAGATGGACATGGCCTTCAATGAAGCCAGGCATAACCGTTCTTCCTTTTAAGTCCACCCTCTCAGCCTCTGGGAATGCCTTCCCCAGTTCGTCTGCGCCTCCTACGCGGACGATATGGTCTCCTTCTACCACCATTGCCTCAGCTCTGCTGCCTTCTGCATCCATGGTAAGAATGATACCGTTTTGATAAAGTTTCATAAATCAGCCCCCATTCTAAAGTCTAGTACGGTAAATCTATGCCTATTATATAAGCAATTTCCATGCCATAGACATAATAAGGGGATTTTACGCAAAAAGATAAGAAAATGCATCGTTTTCTCTTGAATTGTATCATTTTTAACCGGAATTTACGCCAAAATTTTTGCGCAGTTTTGTAGAATGCAAAAATATTTGCGACAAGAGCAGTTTTGTGCTACACTGAAAAAACAGATGATTTTTCAGAAAATCTTTCACGGTCAACAATTAAGAGAGGAGATATTTTAGATGATTACAAACGCGCTGGTTCAGGCCAGGGAGCTGTATGAAGACACAGACGGAGTCATGGTCTGTGACAAATATGGTTATGTAGAATACATGAAATGGTTCCACGATGGAATTCTGGCATGTGAAGAAGTGATTGGTATTCATGTGACAGATGTATATCCGGAACTGGATAATCAAACCAGCTCTATTATGCGGGTAATTGAAAGCGGGGAGCCGCGGTTCGATGAAAGGCAGGTCATACATACCTGCAAAGGAAAACTGCTGGATATTGTATCATCCACTATCCCGCTTCTGGCGGGTGAGGAAGTAATCGGAGCCATGACTTCCACTATTTTTTACGACAAGTACAGGAAAGGAAAAGGCCTTCCCAAACGACAGCAGGGAGATCTCTATACCCTGGACGATATCATTTCACAGGATCCCATTATGATCGCCTTAAAGGAACGATGCGCTCTGATTGCAAACAATGATTCTCCTGTACTCCTCTATGGAGAAACAGGTACAGGAAAAGAGCTTTTTGCCCAATCCCTTCACACCTGCTCCTATCGGGCCAAGAAGCCTTTCATATCACAAAACTGCGCGGCTATTCCAGAATCTCTTCTGGAAGGAATTTTTTTTGGCGTGGAAAAGGGAAGCTTTACTGGAGCGGAAAACAGAAAGGGGCTTTTTGAGCTGGCTGACGGCGGAACTTTATTCCTGGATGAAATTAACTCTATGGATATTTCCATGCAGGCCAAGCTGCTGAAAGCTATTGAGGAACAGCAGGTACGAAGGATCGGAAGCGCCAGAAGCACCAGTTTTCATACACGAATCATATGCGCCATGAATAAAAGCCCTGCAGAAGTTCTCCGATCCGGCCTGATGAGAACTGATCTTTTCTACAGAATCTGCGTAGTTCGAATCGATATCCCTCCTTTAAGAGACCGGAAACCGGATGTCATGATTCTGACAGACTATTTCATCAATTATTTTAATAGAAAAATGGGCAAATCGATCCGCGGAGTAAGCGCTCTCGTAAAAATGACATTCCAGAACTATAACTGGAAGGGAAATGTAAGAGAACTGAAAAACACATTAGAATACGCTTTTAATCTATGTGAAAGCCCGATGATCAATATGGGGGATCTGCCTGATATTCTTCAGGAAGATTCAGAGCTGGGAAATTTTCTTCCCGAACGGCATACAGAAGCTGCAAAAGAACAGGCTCCAGACAAAAAGGAGCAGGAAAAAGCCGGATTCTTCTATGACGAAGCTCTGTCTTTGACCGAAAATACTGCAGCCTATGAAAAAGAAGTCATCAGCCGTATTCTCGCTAAAACAGACAGCGTCACAGAAGCAGCGCGGCTTTTAAAAATTTCCCGTCAGACGCTTTCCTATAAAATGGAAAAATACTGCCTGTATTAAAACGTAAAATTTTTTTCACTGCGCAAATTCTTTCTTCAAAAATAGCAAAAAATTTTGCGTCTTTTTAACATCGTTTTTAAATAAACTGATAATTTCTCATATGAACTGCTCCTTTTCCATTGGCACAATATTTGCTCAATAATAAGGCATAGATTTTAAGTTAAGGAGGAATATTTATGCCGCAAACAACAATGATCCTTAAAAATGCTCGTGTCTACACCATGGACGGCAGAGTGGAGGAAGCTGTAGCGATTGCCGGAAACAAAATCGCCAAGGTTGGAAGCAATCAGGAGATAGAAGCCTGGCAGGGGCCGGATACCCAGGTTATCGATTTAAATGGGCGTACTCTCGTTCCCGGTTTTAATGACACACATACTCATCTGGTTGGCTATGGAAACTCTCTGCGTTATGTAAATCTGGAAAACTGTACTTCCTGTGAAGAAATGTGCCGCAGAATCAAACATTTCATTGAGGAAAAACAGATCCCTGAAGGTGAATGGGTATTCGGCCGCGGATGGAACCAGAATCTTTTTCCAGGAGGAGCATTTCCAACCAAAGAAGATCTGGATCAGGTTTCCAGCAGACATCTCATTCTCATTATCCGCACCTGCGGCCATGTAGGTATTGCAAACTCCCTGGCTCTGTCAGATGCGAATGTTACGAAAGATACTTATCTTCCGGGCGGCCAATTTGACAAAGGTGAAGACGGAGAACCGAACGGAGTCATCCGTGAAGCAGCTCTGGAATGGTTTAAACGGCAGAGAAATCCGGAATCAGCCCGTAAAGAATTAAAGCAGGCCATTATCCGAGGCGGCGAAGAAATGCTCCGCTATGGAGTTACAACCGTACATACGGAAGATACCTATGATCTGGGCTATCCAGGAGATTTTATGGATATTTACCATGCTTATCAGGAACTGGCCGAAGAGCATGCGCTTCCGCTCCGTATCTACCAGAAAATCTCTCTTCCTACAGGAAAAGAAGTAGATGAATTCTTAGAGAGATGTCCCCTGAGAACAGGAATGGGACATGATTTTTACCACATTGGACCGATGAAACAGTGGGCTGACGGAACCATGGGAGCCCGCACTGCCGGAATGAAAGAGCCTTATTCCGATGCCCCTGGAACAACTGGTATCTACTATTACACCGATCAGGAGCTGTATGATAACATCAGAAAAGCTCATTGTGCTGGTATGCAGGTTTGTATCCACACAATTGGAGACGGGGCCCTGGAGCAGGTACTGAACGCCTATGAGCGTGTTTTAAAAGAATTTCCTCGAGAAAACCACCGACACCGTCTGGTGCATGGACAGGTAGGAAATCTGAAGCTTTATAAAAAAATCGCCGAGCTGGGGCTGAATATTAACATCCAGCCTGCATCCACCTCGACTGATATTCCGATTATGGAGAAACGCCTTGGCGGCCGGGCCAAATACTGCCACGCCTGGCGCACCCTGACAGACCTGGGAGTGAACTTAAACGCCAGCTCTGATATTCCTGTAGAAACGCCCAATGTATTCTGCGGAATTTACGCCATTGTAACCAGGAAATGTCTGGATCATCCTGAACTGGCTCCATGGAATCCCCATGAAAAAGTCACTGTCATGGAGGCTCTTCGTTTCTACACTATCAATGGAGCATATGCCGCATTTGAAGATACAATAAAAGGTTCTATAACAGAAGGAAAGCTGGCCGATTTAGTTATTTTGGACCGGGATCCCTGCGCTATTGAGCCAGAGGAACTGCCGAAGGTACAGGTAGACGCCACTATCCTTGACGGTAAAATCGTATATGAGAGAACAGAGAAAAACTAATTTCTGCTCTTTTTAATTAAAATTTTTCATTCTGTTGAAAATCAGCGAAAAAATATGCACGGGGAAAAATTTCTTATTGCATTAAATCAACGAAATTTTTTCCTCGTGCATAAATAAAAGGCTGCGCCCGTGTATACTGACGCTGTATATTATTCCATTACCTGAACCTTCAGACTTGATCCGCTTTCTATAAGCTTTCTCATTTCATAGTATCCGTCTGTCTCTGTTCCCATCAGGGCTACAAAAGAAAATCCATCTCCTGACACCACCATCGTATCCTTTGACACAATCATGGTATTCAGATTTCTATAATCATATGATGTAATATATTCTTCTGTCTGAACCTTAAACCCGTTTTTAAAAAATACCAGCTCTTTCTTCATTCCATCCGCTTTTGTCCTGATTTTACCCCAGTCCTTGGCAGCTGCCTTTCTCAGAGACTTCTCGCTTCTGGCTTCTTTATTCTTCAGGAAGTAGTGGGCGGCACAGATACCAGCGAGAACAGCTTCGATGGCCAGATAAGCGCCAAACGGCAGCGTAATCTGCTTTAATGTCATATTAATAAAAGTGAATGCTGCACTGACACAGAGAAATACCATCAAATACATACTAACTGGATATTTTTCTCTTCCAGACTGAATCCGGTTCCACTCTGCCGCTTTATACAGACGGTAAATCCCCTCCTCGCTCTCCAGAACCTCCGCTCTCGGTGCGTCCTCTTTCAGCTCCAGGGATGCCTCCTCTGCCATTTTTCCTCGAAGAAATGATTCAAAATCGTTTGGATTTCCTTCCAGGAAATTTTTCTTTTCCAGAATGATCCTTTTTCCTGCCTTCATATTCAGGATAAAACGGCCGTTCTCACACTCCAGACTTTCAATTCTCTTATAGGACACATCCATTCTGGAATCATCAGACTCTGTAAACATGCTTCCCTCTCCAAACCAGAGATACTGGCGGAAGGACTGACGAAACTGTGGATTTCCTGCATTTTTCCTGGATGTTATCCAGGCAGACAGGAAAAACACGCCTCTGGATAACAGATAGAACAAAACGCCTAAAAGCGGCCACAAAACTATTTTGACAGCTCCGCTTTCTACCTTCAGATAATTACACAGCTCTACTGAAAGAAACATGGAAAGTCCAGTCCAAACCAAAATTTCCAGCCACCCATATGGCTTAAACGCCCCTCTGGAGATCATGTCTCTTGCCACATCCTTCGCCTTTCCTGATATGAATCCGTCCTCCGGATCGTGAAAGACATGAAAATACCCTTTGCTCATCCTAAAAATTTCCTCCTGTGAATAATTTCCCCCTATTATGCTGGCACAGAATCATGTCTGCTTGACCGACATGTTCTTTTACTCGCAAACCCGCGCTTCGCGCTTTCTGTCTGCTCCGCAGACGGTTTGCTCATTATCGCGGCGAAAAACAAATGCTGCCTGCGGCAGGTTCTCTCCTGCCATAACTCCAAAATTCAGCTGTGCTTCGCAGCCGCTTGCTTTCCTGCTGATGTGGTACATTATATCACACTTTTTTCTATCCGCCCACCCTATCTGTGAAAATTGAAATGTGGCGAAGGTCTTCCCGCTCCTGCAAATGAATGATATACTGATATTTAACGAAATGACACAGAAAGGAACAGGTATTTGACTATGACTCCATATGATTCCTATAGAAACAAAGGCCGCCGAGGCGGAAACGGCGGCGGACGCAGAGGAGACGAAGGGGAACGCGGACGAGTCTCCGCCCCAGGCAGGCCACGAGTGCTGAAAGCCTCTGAGGAGCTTCGGACTCTCCTTCTCTCTATTGACCGGAAAAGCTACCCTGCCTATAAATCTTTAGCCGGAATCTACCGTTTCCCCGGTTTTCAGCTTTCCATCGACCATGTGCAGGGAGATCCCTTCGCCTCTCCCTCTCATCTAAGCGTGTTCGTCCCCCACAGGACGGCAGGCTTTGATGCTTCTCTCTACGGCACGGACGCCAGGAAAACAGCTCTTGAGGATTATCTGATACGCCAGTTTGGAAAGGAAACCGCTCATTTTAATTTCCAGGCTAAGGGTTCCGGCAAAAGCGGCCTGATTTCTGTCACTCGCTGCGGGCAGGAAATTCTGTCCCGGACAGCCTGTGAAATCTGTGAAGACGGCATCTGGCTCCGTTTTCACGCTGGTTTCCCGGCTAACGGCCGCACTATTAACGCCAGAGAGCTGGAGAAAATTCTCTTCGATTTTATTCCAGCCTGCGTCAGAAAATCTCTGGTTTTCACCTCTCTTCCATCTGACGAGATACAAAAAAGAGCAGAGCTGGCCGATGACCAGGAGTTTATTAGAAGTGAGCTGGAACGGCTTCAGCTGGCTGCCTTCATAGGGGACGGCTCCATCCTTCCAAGACAAAGCGGCGTCTCTGATCTGCCCTTAAAAGGCTGTGTAGCCTTCCAGTCTCCAGAATCTCTGCGGGTGGAACTTAATCTGCCTCACAGAGGTTTGATTTCCGGCATGGGCATTCCGCGGGGCATTACCCTTATTGCAGGCGGTGGATACCATGGCAAGTCCACCCTTTTAAAAGCATTGGAAACGGGAGTCTACAACCATATCGCCGGGGATGGACGAGAATATGTAATCACTGATTCCACTGCCGTCAAACTGCGGGCGGAGGACGGACGCTACATTGAAGATACTGATATTTCCCTGTTTATCAATGATCTTCCAAATGGAAAAGACACCTGCCATTTCACCACCGAAGATGCCAGCGGATCTACTTCCCAGGCCGCCGGTATTGTAGAAGGAATGTTCTCCGGCTGCCAGGCTTTTCTCATTGACGAGGACACCTGCGCCGCCAACTTTATGGTCCGAGACGAGCTGATGCAGCGCGTCATCCATCGCAAAAAGGAACCGATCACGCCGTTTATCGAACGGGCCAGACAGCTGTTTGAGAAATCCGGTATTTCCACTATTTTGGTAGCAGGAAGCTCCGGCGCATTTTTCCACATCGCGGATACGGTCATCCAGATGGACAGCTACCGCCCTGTGGATATTACGGACAAGGTGAGAGAGACGTTAAACGCCTTCCCTTCTCCATTAAAGGCTCAGGAAGAAGCCCCTGCCTTCCGGCTTCCAGAACTTTCCCGCCCCTACCGTGTCAATGGAAAACATCTTGCTGACGCAAAAATTAAATGTTTTGACAGAGATTCCTTCTCCATTGATAAAAACACAGTAAATCTCCACTATGTAGAGCAGATCGCAGATTCTGAGCAGACAGCGGCTCTGGCCTATATTCTCCGATACGCCTGTGCGGTCCTGGCAGACGGCGTAAAAAGCGTTGCCCAGATAGCGGATGAACTGGAAGACATGTGGGAAACGGACGGTTTTTCCTCCTTCTTAAAGAAAAGCAAGGGAGGCGGCTACGCGGCGTCCGGCTTTGCCCGCCCGAGAAGGCAGGAGGTCTGCGCCTGCCTGGCACGGTACAGAAAATAAACAAAAAACGGCAAAGAGGAGGCTCTATTCCAGAGCCTCCTCTTCCTTTGCCCTCGCTCTTCTGTCTCTGACAGACTGGATGACTGGAACCATAAAAATAGCCACCAGTCCTCCGGCGAAGCCGTTGTTATAAAGATTCATTCCCCCGTATACAATTCCCACATTTAAGGCCACAGAGGAGTGGAGAAAACCTGCTAAAAGTCCGGCCAGCCACCCAAACTCTCCTGATATGGGCGCCAGCGTGGTGGAGAACAAAAATGCTAACATTGGCGATGGATCGCTGATATTCCACCTCTTGGTAAGCCCAGCCAGATACACTCCGGCCATGATGGGAAAGATATTCCTAATGTGCTTTCCTGTGGAGCTGAATCCCACAATAGTAAAAATACCTCCAATGGTAGGCCCATTCAAATCTCCCCCTGCAATCAGCACCAGAAGTGTAGCCATAAAGCCGTTCACCGCCATATTCAGTACTGTGGCCGGTCCGCCATTGTCCCGCAGATAATCCGATCCGCCGTGGCCGGAGCTGTGGAGAATTTTCACATATTCTTCCGCCGCACCGCGCCCGCCGAAATAAAATGCTCCCGCAGCCATACCGAGAAAAAGGATGGAAAGCAGGGTAAAAAACAGGAAATCACTTCCTGTGTACCAGATCAGCCGGCTTTCAACTATAATTCCAAAAGATTTAAGAAGAGATACAATAACCGTGGCAATAATGCCTCCGGCAAAGCCCACATTATAGAGGGAATATCCCTGATGAGCGTGATGAACCTGGGCTGCCAGAGGCGGAAGCACGAATCCAATTATGATTCCAGCTGTAAGAGCCAGAAAAAATCTGGCTGCAACCGGCAGATCTCCAATGTGCATTAACTGAGTAATAATGGGAGATAAGCTGGTTCCGTAAAGTCCCACATAAACATACCGGGACATGTGCGTTTTATGATATTTTGCATAGAGCCAGATGCCCAGCATAATCGTCCAGATATTGAACAGGTTTTTTCCAAACAATGAAAATCCAAACATCAGGCAGACAGACGTAATGGTATGTCCGTCCATTTCCATATCCAGGAAGTAGATAAGGGCAATACTGAGAAGCGTCAGAACGCCTGCATTCAGGAAAGCGGCTCCCACTCCTCCCACCACAAAGTAGTCAGTAATCAGGAAGTCCGGCTCCTTAATCAGCGTAGCCATCCCCGGCCAGATCTCTGAAAACGGCTGAAGAATAAAGCCGCAGACAATAAAGTAAACAGGAATCAGAGACAAGAGAAGGAATTTATCTCTTCTGGTCAGAATCCTTTTCTGGAACATGTATGCACAACCTTTCTATATCCATCCAAAAACACTCGTTTTAAAGCTATTATATATGATTTTGAAAAATTTGAAAATAATGTAATTACTGGTTTTTTTGTATATTTAATCATTCAGACAGCTTTACAATCACCGTATCTTCATCCATCCGAATGCTTCCCTCCTCCGGATAGCAGGACATCTCTTCTGCAAAAGGAAGAGAATCCAGATATCTGGAAAGCACTGGTTCCTTTGATGGCAGTTCTAATGCCTGCATCAGGTCATAAATTCTCCTGGAAACTCCCATAGAGCTCTGTGCGTCCCACTGATAGAAGGAGCAGCCGATCACGTCCCCTCTCATGGCATCCAGAGGAAGCTCTGCTTCCCGTTTCCCCAGAAAAATGAACACACAGTCCTCTATGTCTCTTTTCTCCCGCTCTGCCGTCTCCTTTGCCCTCTCATAGATTTCCCTGGTAAGGCTGATATCCTGTTCTGATACCTGGTGAATCGTCTCAAACAGTGCAGATGCGTCCTCTGCCTGGCTCCAGGAAATAAGAATACACAGAGCAGCCGTTATAAACGCGGCTCCTTTTCTCCACTGAGCCGCTCCTCTTCTGTTTTTCTCTATACCCTCCTCTGTGCCTCTTTTTCCCGTACTGTCTTTGTCCATTTTGTCTTTGTCCGATCCGCCTTCCCCTGTTTTCTCTCCTTCTTGATCCTCTTCCTCTGGCCAGAGAAAAGCCGTCAGAAAGGAGAGAGCAAAGGCGAATACCAGGGGATATACCAGATGGGCGCGGATAGGCTGATAATACCCTGCCACAATAGTCATTAAAAACGGAGACATCAGAAAAACACATACAGCTGCCAGGAAACACAGCTTTCCAGGCCTTTTTCTGCGTTCCATCCACACCAGGGACGAGATAAAAAATAAGAGAACCGCCCAGCCGAACTCTGGCCGGAACATGGCATAGTAACAGTCAAACACCCGTCTGAGTTCTCCTGCAATCGAGTGAAGGCAGACGTTGAGGCCGTCCTTTTTCCAGTGCATCATATCTGCCACATAAGCCTCGCTGCCCCCTGACAGAGTACGGACAGCTGAGGCGGCGGACATATAAAGGACAAATCCGATCACAAAGATTACCGCCAGCTTCACGCCTGCCAGAAGCCAGCCAAACCGCTTTTTGTCCAGCTCCCTGCCATTTCTGCCCAGGTAAACAGTCATAAAGAGGATCACGATCACAGCTGTCTCCACAGCTGCCATGGCCTGGTATGTTCCAAAAGCCCAAGCCATCAGAAATATGGATCCTGCAGCCCAGAACCATTTCCCTCCAAAAAAGGCAAATTTTCCTGCTCCCCAGGCTGCCAAAGCACAGAGAAGCAGAGCGAAAGCCACCTCCGCCGACTGAAGTACAAAATAGAACTGCTCTGCAAAGCAGGGAGCTGTCACATACAGAATAGGAAATATTGCCGTAAACAGCCGGAACCGCTTCTGCTCTCCGCTCCACTTATACACAGAAGATGCTAAAACCATGGCAGTTATCCACAGAAAGAACACAGTAAATACACGGGAGAAAACAGGGTGAAACGCAGTCTGGCCGAAAAGATGCTTGGTAAATACCAGGCCAAACCGGTTAATTCCCAGCCAGGAGTTCATCATGGCTTCCGGATCTGCCATCATAATCTCTGTATCAATAGTAATATCCTGCCTTGTCATCCAGGCCCCATACGTACAGAGGGCGGCCGCCCCTGACAGCAAAGCGCCCGCCCTGTTTTCTCTGATAAAAGATAGAAATTGAACCGCCATTTATTTCTCCCCCTTCTCTCTGAAATCATCGTTTAAGTTGTCCTCAGCTGTCAGATAGAGGGGTCTGTGTTTCACTTCCAGATAAATTTTTGCCAGATATTTTCCCACAATACCGGCACAGAGCAGCTGAATTCCTCCCACAAACAGAATGATACAGGCAAGAGAAGGCCAGCCTCCTACCGGATCTCCGAACATCAGCGTCTTTGCGATCACCACCAGTACCATGAAAAAGGCCACCAGACAGAAAATCAGCCCCAGATAGGCTGCGATGGAGAGAGGAAGCGTAGTAAAGGCCACGATCCCCTCTATGGAATAGATCAAAAGCTTCCAGAACGACCACTTGGTCTCCCCTGCCACCCGTTCCACGTTCTCAAAAGGAATCCACTTGGTGCGAAAGCCTACCCAGCCGAAAATCCCCTTGGAAAACCGGTTGTATTCTGTCATGGACACAATAGCATCCTTCATTTTCCGGTTCATCAGACGGAAGTCTCTGGCGCCGTCCACAATGTCTATATCAGAAATCTTCCGGATCAGACGGTAAAACATTCTGGCAAAAAAGGAGCGGATCGGAGGTTCACCCTTTCTGTCCACCCGTCTCGTAGCCGCGCTGTCATATTCCCCGGACTCTAATACTTCTATCATTTCCGGCAGAAGTCTGGGGGGATCCTGAAGATCCGCGTCCATAATAGCAGTGTAATCCCCCTCTGCAGCCTCCAGCCCCGCATAAATGGCCGCCTCCTTGCCGAAATTTCTGGAAAAAGAAATATATTTAATCCGGCAGTCTGCCTTCGCCCGCTCTTTCAGCAGGGCAAGAGTTCCGTCCTTAGAGCCATCATCCACGAAAATCCACTCGAATTCATACTCAGAAAGCCCCTTGCATACCCTGTCAATCTCCTGAAGAAACAAGGGCAGCGCCTCCTGCTCGTTAAAGCAGGGAACAATGATTGAAATCCGTTTCATTTTCGTTTTCCTTTAAATCCTTAGTTGTCAATTTATTTGCCTTTTCTTTATATCATATCTGACAGATGGTTACAAGTTTATTTTGTGGCGGAAGTTTTGTAACCCTTCACAGCCCAGAAAGTACATATACCGCCGGATTCAGAGCATATGTGTGACCAGCTGCGTTTTCGGCTCAGTTCGCGCATCCATGATCCGCCGTTCGCGAAAACTCGCCTTACGGCTCAAACACTTCGCTCGGCGGCGGAAATTAGCGCAAACTTCGCTGCGAAAGCCTCGCTATCGTCACTGATACGCTCTGAATCTGTCTGTCACACTGCAGGCCCTGGCTTATTGAAAGGAGAATGGCAAATTAATCCATCGATCATATATGAAAGAAAACAAGAAGAACGCAGCCAGTAAAACACACCATACAATATAGCTGGCCCATGAAAAATGAAAAGCCGGTACGTTAAGCGGCTGTAGCAAATAGCCAGCCAATCCTGCCATTGCCATAAGTCCCAGCCAAAAAATTCCGGTCTTTGCCTCTGATTGAGTCTTTTCTTTTTCAGTATAAAAAGCAAAGTTACGCTTTTCTGCACCTGAATATTCTTCAATAAATCCTATTATTAAAATAGCAGACAAAGCTAGCAGCCTTCCCCATGTAACAGTGTGGCGCATTTCTTCTGTCCATGCCATGAAAAACATCCAATACAGAGACGCCATCCTAAAAGTACTTTTCAAAGAATACAAAACTTTTTCGATAGGCTGGACAGTGCCATAGCTTTCCCGCAGATTCTCGCACCAGTGTTTCTTCTCTTCTCCCATCACCTGCGAAAAGTTCTCTCCTCTAAGTCTTGCTTCTTCTGCCATCCCTACTAAATCCCGTATCAGAATTTCTCTGTCCGCCGCTCCCATTGACGGCATTTCAAAATACTCTCTGATCTGAAACAGGAGTTCTCTGTCTTCTGGAACAAGTTCTTCTATTCTTCTTCTGTTTTCTTTTCTCAAGCTTCTCAAAGTCATTGTCATAAGGACTCCTTTCCGGCCTGCTGCCCTTCACCAATTACTCTTTCCACCGCATCTGCCACCTGACGCCAGCAAGTACAAAACTCGTGAAGAAGCTCCTTCCCTTCAGATGTAAGACTGTAATATTTTCTGGCCGGACCCATAGGTGAGGGAAAAAATTCTGCCTCAATCATTCCTCTTTTTTCCAAGCGGAGCAAAAGCGGATAAATTGTTCCCTCCTTCACCTCCGAAAAACCATTTTCTCTCAGCTGCTCTACAATTCCGTAACCATATGTCTTTTCCCGTCCTATAATTGAAAGGATACAGCCTTCCATAATCCCTCTCATCAGCTGTGACTTATCGTACATAAAGTTCTCCTCGTCTCACTATCTTGCGGCACATAGTAGCTTTACTATATTGTACCACAAGGTAGTGAAACTGTGCATTACATTTTTCTTACATTTTCAACGACTTTAAGCTGTTACTTATCATATTATTTAAATCTAGCCTAGCCAATCTTAATAAATCCTCTCATTCCCCTCGCACCTGATAATATTGGGGCATTCTCCATAAACCAGACTGTATATCGGTTTTTCCCGCTCATACTGATGAATTGCCGCCCAAAGCTTCTCTCTCATCTTTTCCCGATCCCTGGGAAGTATTCCGCGTACTCTAAATTCAATAAAATCATGAAAACCGTCGTAGGAAATGGGATATTCCTCTGTTCCTGCTCTCTCGATTAAACTCAGTTCCTCTCTCAGACACTCCAGCTCGTCCGCCTGGGAAAAGGCGCCCCGCTCCACCTCTCTGCAGAGGGAAACCTCTTTATGGAGGAACATGGAAAAGTTCACCACATGGGCAGGATGGGTTTTGTTCAGAAACTCTGCCAAAGCCAGAGCGTTTTCCTCTCCCCGTCCTTTTCCCGCCACTCCTGACATAATGTGCGCATCAAAAATAAGCCCCGCTTCCTGCAGCCTCTCGATTGCCTCATAGGCCTCCTCCAGTGTGTGATCCTTATTCATAAACGACAGCACATCGTTAAGGCCTGTCTCAATCCCCAGATAAAGATGGCGCGCCCCCAGTTTGTACAGCTCTTTCAGCTGCTCCCTGGTCTTTTTCAGGATTCCCGTCACAGTGGCATCCATATTGATCATTTCACATTGAGGAAAATACGATTTTACAAGCTGTAAAATAGTCGACAGTTCCCCCATGGGAAGGTCAAAGGCATTCCCGTCTCCCAGAAAAATCCTCTTCGGGCTGCCGCCGTACTCCTTTACTCTTCTGAGCTCTGCCTCTATCTGCTCCACTGGCAGCTTTCTGTACTTCAGATGGCGGAACAGGTTACAGAACTTACAGCCATTGTAAGAGCAGCCCACCACCATCGGAAGCATAAATGCGCCTCTCTCCATAGGCGCCCGACATATCTGTCCTTCATAATTCATAAACACACCTCCTCTTTTAGAAAAGCTGAAAACCATATGTTCATTATATAGCTGTGCTTATGGACTGGCAATCTCTATCTGCCTTTCAGTTAAATTACATAATAAAAAGCCCGCCACATCCCTTTTCTCCTGAAATGTGACGGACTTCTTCATTTTCTATTTATTCTCTGTTCTTTTGTACGTTTACGCTGTCCTCTACTGAAAAATCATACAGGCTATAATCATAACCGCCGCTGCCAGGTAGAGCGCCTGCTCTGCTCTTGTGGTTCTGCCTTCTATAAATCTTCCGCTTTTTTCCATAGCCATAAGTCCAAGCTCAAACACAA
Organism: Clostridium sp.; assembly: GCA_018377235.1. Lineage (GTDB taxonomy): Bacteria > Bacillota > Clostridia > Lachnospirales > Lachnospiraceae > Otoolea. The sequence goes on along the minus strand of JAGZZT010000015.1, from coordinate 33,809 downwards.
TGACAGCGGCTGCCATCAGGCCGAAAGCCGCCTGCATACCTGTCATCTGGAAAAATATCATAACCAGAAACAAGATGCCTGAAATTAAATGCATAAAAGAAAGATTGGTTTTCTGTATCATATAAATCCCCCTCTCTGAATCTGTTTTTATTTTGTCCTGCTGTATCAGGTTTTATCTTATACAGCCATTATATTTTACATTTTTTCCAGATTCAAGAGGAGGAATGCAGGTTTAAGGATTGCGAAAATGATTTGTAAACTTTTCGAAAGAAACTGATTTTGCTGTTTACTATTTATCCAGCCCCAGATTCTTAAACGCCTCTGCGAATGGATTATTCACCATTTTCTCTTCCTGATTCTGCTTATTCAGATACTTCGCCACGTCACGCTTCGTCACGCCTGCGCCTTCCTTCTGGCGGCGTTCCTTAAAGTTTGACAGCTTCTCCTTGTAGCCGCAGGAGCAGGAGAACGTCTGATTCTCCCCCTTGCCTCTCAGCTCCATTTTCTTGTGGCACTTTGGACATCTGGCGTTGGAGGTGCGGGAAACAGTTTCCCTGTAACCGCATTCTCTGTCCTGGCACACCAGCATCTGGCTGTTTTTTCCCTTAACAGAGAGCATCCGTTTTCCACAGCGGGGACATTTTGTATTAGTCAGATTATCGTGACGGAAGGTTCCCTCTCCTCCTTTAATCTCCCCGATGAGTTCTTCTGTGTAAGCGCAGATATCTCCCATAAACGCATCCCGCTTAAGCTCTCCTTTTGCAATTTTAGAAAGCTTCATTTCCCACTCTGCTGTCAGCTCCGGTTTCCGAAGATCCTCCGGAACCAGTTTTAACAGCTGTTTCGCCTTGGAGGTCAGAAAAATATCCTTCCCCCTTTTCTCCAGCATGAAACTTGAGAAGAGTTTTTCAATAATATCCGCCCTGGTGGCTACAGTTCCCAGTCCCCCTGTCTCTCCCAGAGTTTTAGCCATAGCTTTATCGTGGGACTCCATATATTTCACCGGATTTTCCATAGCGGAAAGAAGGGTGGCCTCGTTAAACGGAGCAGGAGGCTTCGTCTTTCCCTCTGTCAACGTCAGCCCTGCCCCGGCAGTCACCATGCCTTCTTTCACCTCTGGCAATGTCTGTTCCCTTACTTTGGCAGCACCGTTTTTCTCCTCTTCTTCGTCTGTCTCGTCATCCAGGTATCCGAAAGAAAGGAACGAACTGTCTGTTCCGCTGTCTGTGCCTGCAGATTCCTCGTATGCTTCCCGCCATCCCTGAACGCGCATGACCTTTCCCCTGGCTGTAAACCGTTCACCGCCTATTTCTGCAGTAATGACAGTCTCGTCATACTCCGCTGCAGGGAGCAGAACAGCCAGAAAACGGCGTACAACCAGATCATAAATTTTTCGTTCCTCCGCTGTCATATGCTGAAGCTGGACAAACTGCTCTGTAGGGATAATGGCGTGGTGATCTGACACCTTGGCATCATTAATAAAGGCCGCCTTCTTTGTCCAGGTCTGCCTGGACAGCCGAGCCGCCAGCTTTCTGTAAGGGCCTGTACCGCAGGCCGCCAGACGATCTCTGAGCGTATCTGCCACATCACTGCTTAAATACCTGGAATCTGTTCTCGGATAAGTGAGTACCTTATGATTCTCATAAAGCCTCTGCATGATATTTAAGGTCTCTTTGGCAGAGTAACCGAACCTCTTATTAGCCTCTCTCTGAAGCTCTGTCAGATCATAGAGTAAAGGAGCCATCGTCTTTTTCGGCGTTCTTTTCACCTGCACAATCTTCACTGGCTGGTCTCTCAGCGCCTTCAGAAGCTTTTCCATCCGCTCTCTGTCAAAGCTTCTGATCCCGCCTGACTTCTGATCCTGCCAGGTCAGAGTGAGAGAAGGATTGGCAGTTCTGGCAGTCAGTCCATAGTAGGATTTCGGCCTGAAATTCCGAATTTCCTCTTCTCTTCCCGCAATCATAGCCAGAGTAGGCGTCTGAACGCGGCCGCAGGACAGCTGGGCGTTGTACTTACAGGTCAGGGCTCTGGTAGCGTTTAAGCCAACCAGCCAGTCTGCCTCTGCCCGGCACATGGCAGCATCCCGAAGATTATTATACTCTCTGCCGTCCCTGAGCCTGGAAAAGCCGTCCCTTATGGCCTTGTCTGTGACAGAAGAAATCCAGAGCCGTTTAATTGGCTTTTTACAGCCTGTCTTCATCAGAATAAATCTGGCGACCAGCTCTCCCTCCCGGCCTGCGTCTGTGGCAATGACAATGTCCCTCACATCATTTCTGAACAGCTGGCGCTTTACTGCATTAAACTGTTTCGCCGTCTTTCCGATTACCTCCAGTTTAAAGGGCTGCGGCATCATGGGGAGAGTCTCCATTTTCCATTCTTTATATTTCTTATTGTAAGCCTCCGGCGCCGCCAGCTCCACCAGATGTCCCAGCGCCCAGGTAACTACATATTTCTCTCCCTCCAGACAGCCGTCCCCGCTCTTTTTGCAGTTCAGAACACGGGCAATGTCTCTGCCTACTGAGGGCTTTTCCGCAATAACAAGTGATTTCATGATAAGCGCTCCTCCAGAATCCGTCTCAGCTCGTCCACCACCTGGCCCAGGTCCTTACCCTCCTCGTCTATGGTAATGTCCGCATACCTCTCAAAGTAGGCTGCCCGCTCCTCGTAGAGATCTCTGAGCGTCATCCCCTCCTTCAGGACCACGCCTCTGTCTACAATATTTCCCAGGCGTTTTGTCAGCTCCTCATAACTGATTTTCAGATAAACCACCAGACCGATTTCCTTTAAATGAGCCATGGCCTCCGCCCCATAGATTACACTGCCGCCTGGAGCGATGACGCTCTGCTCTGCCTGAAGAGCCGCGTTCACACGGTTTTCCACTGCCATGAAGCCATCCATTCCCTCCTGAGCGATGATCTCCTTTAACAGCCTTTTTTCCTGTTCCTGAATTACAATATCCACGTCTACAAAGGAATATCCCAGCCTCTTTGCCAAAAGCACTCCCACTGTGCTTTTTCCAGCCGCCGGCATCCCAATCAGCGTTACGTTGTCCGCCTTTCTCTGTTCTTTCATCTCTTGTCTCTCCTGCCAGTCCCTGCTTTTCCTTTATCTTTTCGTACAGTTCCTGTTTTTGCTTTATTTTTCAGCGCAGCTTTCTGTTTCCCGCCGCTTTTCAGCCCAGTCCCTGCTTTTGCTTTATTTTTCAGCTCAATTTCCTGTTTTTCTGTCTGTCTTCCAGGCTTCTCTCCGGCTTTCTTCCCATCTTTTTTCTTTTGAACGGAATATCCGAATTTTCCGAGTTTTTTACCTAATTTAAAATATTCTCCGTGGGAGTAGGATACCAGACCAGCCTCATTCAGATGGAAACGTCCTGTCTCATCCATGTATTTTTCGTCCACCGTCACGTTGATGATCTCCGCCAGAAACATATCGTGGCTTCCCAGCGGAATAACCTGTGTCACCCGGCATTCCAGATTGACTGGGCTCTCCGCGATGCCCGGACACCTGACCTTTTTAGAAGCCAGCGGCGTCAGCTTCATATCTTTAAATTTATCTGTATCGCGGCCTGATTTCACACCACAGTAATCCGTGGCAAAGGTCAGATCCTCTGTCACCAGATTGGCCACGAACTCTCCTGTCTCTTTGATAATGTGGTGAGAATAACGATCCGGCCGGATGGACACGTACAGCATAGCCGGAGAGGAACAGGTGGTCCCACACCAGGCCGCTGTGATGATATTCGGCTTTTCTCCCTCCTTCTGACAGCTCACCATAATTACCGGTACGGGATACAGCATATTTCCCGGCTTCCAGTCCTGTTTTGACATAAGCTTCTCCTTTTCTCTACTGCTCTGTGGCAATCATCAGCCCCGGAATCAGCTGCTTCTTTCTGGAAACAACTCCCGGCAGCCTCACCACGTTTGCAGCCTCCTTTAAATGGAAAGCAGCCGCAGCCAGCTGCTCCGCGCCCTGTCCATCGCAGATCAGATCTGTAGACTGTTCTAAAATATTAGTCATCATAAAGAACATCATATCTACTTTCTGCTCCTGTCTGGCCTCTCCGATGTACTTTAACAGCCTGTCTTTCAGTTTTTCGAGTTCCTCTGCGTTTAATGAGGTAATCTGACCTACTCCGAAGGTCAGTTTTCCGGCTGTAAAACGCTTGAAATCCTGATAGAAAATCTCTGAATCTGTCTTTCCCTTCAGCTTGCTTCCAGCTTCAAACATTTCCTTTGCGAATTCCTCCGCGTCAATTTCCGCGATCTGAGCCAGGTTCAGAGCCGCCGCCTGATCCATAGGCGTGCAGGTAGGAGAACGGAACAAAAGCGTATCAGAAATAATTGCGCTGCATAAAAGTCCCGCTGTCTTTTTGTCGATCTCTACCTTATTTTCATTGTACATCTGATAAATAATAGTTCCTGTGCAGCCTAACGGCTGATTTCTGAAAAATACCGGAGACATGGTCTCCACAGTTCCCAGTCTGTGATGATCGATAATTTCCAGCACATTGGCGCTGTCCATTCCCTCTACCGCCTGGCTTCTCTCATTGTGATCCACTAAAATCAGGTTCTTTCCCCTGGCTCCCAGGAGATTCCGCCTGGAAATCATGCCCTTGTACTTTCCATCCTTATCGAGAATCGGAAAATCACGGTGGCGTTTGCTTGCCATCACATCTCTGATATCATCGATAAAGTCATCCGTTCCGAAGGTGATCAGATTCTCCTTTGTCATGAAATAGCTGATAGGCATACTCTGGTTAATCAGGCGGGCTGCTGTGTAGGTATCGTAGGGGGTGGTGAGAACGGTGCAGCCCCGCTCCTGAGCCAGCTTTTTAATGGTCATGGATACCCCGGCTCCCTCACAGACAATAATGCAGCTGGCTTCCATTTCAATGGCACACAGCTGAGATTCATAGCGGTTCCCCAGGATTACCAGGTCATTTTTCTCAATGTAATACTCCATCATGTCAGGATTGGCAGCCGCCACAAGCACCTTTCCCTCATCAAAATAGGCGTTCTCATCACCTACCACCAAAGCTCCCTCCAGCGTCTCTAAAATATTAGAATACTGGGTACAGGCCTTGGACAGGATACTGCTGTCATAAACATTCATGTAGGAACGGGTAATATCTCCTACTGTAATCAGTCCCTCCAGAGTGTTGTCCTCTGTCACAGCCGGCAGAGTTACCACCGTATTGTCCTGCATCAGGTTCCATGCTTTCTTCAGGGAAATGTTTTTCTGGACGCCCGCTGTCTCCCGAATCTCTATGTCCTTCACCTGAGTCCGCACGTTTTCAATAAGCTTGGGCGCTTCCACCCCAAAATAATCCAGCACATACTGTGTCTCAGAATTGACGTGGCCGGCTCTGGCCGGGGTAAATTTCTCTCCTGTCAGGATACGTTTCAGATTGGCGTAGCAGATGGCAGAACAGATAGAATCCGTATCTGGATTTTTATGTCCGATGACAATAGTTTTTCGCTTTTTGCTGTCGCTCATATGGTTTCCTCCGCCTATGTTTCATACATTGTTAATATGCTATTCATATTTTGTTCACATTCATTTTTTATACTATTTATATAAAAAACGAAGAGTACAAATCCTATTTTTATTCGATTTGCACATAGATTTTTCATAATTCCCCCGGTTATCTTCGGATACCGGGGGCTCCTCATTTATTCAGTCTATTTCTTCAGGCTGTTATTGTTCTGCGGCTGTTTTCAGCCTCCCATCTGCTTTCAGCTGAGTTCTTCTTCCAGCTCCATCAGATTCCATCTCCGTCCTTTTTCTAGTCCAGAATCAGTCTCGCCGCCCCGTAAATTCCAGCGTCATTGCCCAGCTGAGCCAGAGTAATTTCTGCCTTTTTATCAGTGAGGGTGGTAAACTGATCGAAATATTTCCTGATTCCATCTGTCAGAAAGCTTCCTGCCCTGGATACTCCCCCTCCGATGACGAACACCTCCGGATCCACAGTCATAGCCACAGTGGACAAGGCCCAGCCTAAATAGTAAAATACTGTATCCATCACGCGGCAGGCCATGGCATCCCCGCTCTTCGCGCAGTCCAGTACATCCTTGGCGGTAATATCCTTGCCAAATTTTCGCATTTCTGTATCAGATCCATCCTGCTCCATGGCTCTTCTGGCCTCCCTGGCAATTCCAGTAGCGGAGGCCACCTGCTCCAGACAGCCATAGCCGCCGCAGTTGCACGGCTCCTTCTCCCCCTCGCGGATGCGCAGATGTCCGATCTCACCGCCCATTCCATGCCTTCCGGAAACAATTTTCCCATTCAGAATCACACCGCCGCCTACGCCGGTTCCCAGAGTCACCATAACAATGTCCTCAAAGCCCTTTCCTCCGCCCTGCCACATCTCTCCCAGAGCAGCCACATTAGCATCGTTTCCTGTCCGCACAAGGACTCCGTCCAAGAGCGCACTCAGTTCCTTCTGAGGATTTTTATTCTTCCATCCCAGATTTACGCACACGCCTACAAAACCGTCTGGCATCACCGGCCCTGGAAGTCCCAGGCCAGCGCCGGCCAGGTCGGAAAGGCCAAGACCTCTCTCTGAAAGTTTACTCTTCACAGAGTCTGCGGCGTCTGGAAGAATAAACACCCCTTCATTCTCCTTCCTGGTTGGGATCTCCCACTTCTCCAGCAAAGTTCCGTCCATCTCAAACAGCCCCAGCTTTACGGTTGTTCCTCCTACGTCGATTCCGATACATTTTTTTTTCATTAAAAAGCTCCTTTATTTATATCTGCAGCATATAATTTCTTCTGTTTTCCAGTATACAAGAACCCTGTTTTATTTGCAAGGTTCGTTTCCGTCCGTCATATGGCAGACACAGAAAACAGTATGCTAAAAAGCCAAGGGACTGGCACTGTATCAGCACGCAGATCCTTGGCTTTCCGTCTCAAGAACTATTTCTGAAGTTTTCTAATAATTGCTTCTGTATACTCGCTTGTGGAAGCAGTTCCATGAAGATCCTTCGTCAGGCAGGTTCCCTCCTGAAGTACCTGATCCACCGCGTTTCTGATTCTGGCGGCACACTCATTTTCACTGATGTATTCCAGCATCATACAGGCAGACCAGAGAAAGGCAGTTGGGTTTGCCAGATTTTTTCCTGCAATATCAGGAGCGCTTCCATGTACCGCCTCAAACATTGCATAATCTTTTCCAATATTGCTGGACGGAACCAGCCCCAGGCCTCCGATTAAACCGCTGCACAGGTCTGAAATAATGTCTCCGTACAGGTTCTGCATTACCATAACATCGAACTGATTTGGATTCATCACCAGCTGCATACAGGTATTGTCAATAATTTTATCGTCTGCCTCAATCTGGGGATACTCCCTGGCTGTCTCCCGAAACACAGACAGAAACATTCCATCCGACTGTTTCAAAATATTCGCTTTATGGACGCAGGTTACTTTTTTCCTGCCGTGAAGTACCGCGTATTCAAAGGCGTCCCGGATAATCCGCTCGCTGGCCTTTCTGGTAACGATTTTAATGGCATGAACTGTGTTCTCGTCTATTTTTTCTTCCTGTCCTACATAAAGTCCTTCTGTATTTTCTCTGAAAATCACAATGTCTACATTGTGAAATGGTGTGTGGACTGCTGCGTTGGAATGAACCGGACGGATATTGGCATACAAATCGTACATTCCTCTGAGTGTTACGTTCAGAGAACGAAAGCCTGTTCCAACCGGCGTTGTAATTGGAGATTTTAACAGCACCTTCGTCCTTTCAAAAGAACGGCATGCCGCCTCTGGAAGAAGGCTTCCGCTTCTCTTCCACTCATTTTCTCCCACATCAAACAGCTCATAATTTAACGGCGCGTCTGCTGCCTCTAAAATTTTTAATACGCTGTCCACCAATTCCGGACCAATTCCGTCTCCCCTGAATACTGTAACTGTCTTTTTCATCATCTATCTCCCTTCTGTCTGCTGAGGCCTGGACTTTTAACTTAGATATGATGCCAGGGTCAAAAGGCCGCAAATCCCTCTCAAACCTGCCTGCAGAAGGATTTTTGACCTCAGCATCATGATATACTGAAACTAAGCTCCTTCATAAGGTGCTTTTGGGTTATCCTCTGAATCTGCTTCTGTTCTTACAAAAGTTCAGCTACTGCCAGATTGTAAACAGCACAGCAGATAACGCTGACCGGAACGGCGATAAAGAGCAGACGGTTGAACAGATGATTTCTGTCCTCTTCGCTTCCCACGGAACCTAAAATCAGACTTCCTCCAGAAGAAAACGGGCTGATAGCGCTGCTCTGCGCACCCAGTACCGTGCATGCAAAAAGAGCTGCAGGGTTTAAACCTGTGGCTGCCGCCAGAGGCGGAATTAATGGGAACAGGGCAGGCGCTACTACTCCTGTAGTAGAGCTGAAGAAGCTCATAAAAGCTCCCACAAAGCTGAAAGCTAACGGAACCATCGGAGTCGGCACATTAGAGCCAATCCAAGCAGAAAGGGCTTCTATCGTTCCAGCTTTTACTGCTACGGCAATCAGCATTCCAGCTCCTGCTATCATCAAAATTGTATTCCATGGAATACGGGAAATCACTTCCTTCTGAGGCGCCAGGTTCAAAAGCAGAGCAAATACTGCAAAGCAGACAGCAACCAGGCCTACGTCTATTTTTCCGCTGACAGCGCTTATCACAGTATTCTGAGGAAGGGCCAGCTTTAACAGCGGGAATACAAGAACTACTGCCATCATGGCAAGCATTAAATATAAAGTTACCTTCTGATTTTTCTCAAAAGCAGCCGGTTTTTCAAATACAACGCCTTTTCCGATTCCGCGGTTGGAACGGAAACCGAAACGGAACACGCTGATAAGAATCAGAGAAAATACAATGGAAAATGCGAAAATTTTCATTTCCTCTGTAAAAGAATCAGGTGCTGCAAGAGACGGCTCTGCCTCATAGGCAGTTTCCATCAGTCCTCTGAAAACTACGCCTAAAGCTGCAGTTGAAAAGTTTCCTCCTGCCAGAGCGCCGCAGTTAATGGCTACTGCTCCAGTAAGCTTATCCATTTTGGCCTCTTCGCAGATTATCATGGTAATTGGAGCCAGAAACGCCAGTACCGTAAAATAAGCAGCTCCCATTACAGAAAGAGCTACCGCCACAAAAAAAAGGGCAAATGGCAGCATTCCCGGGAACTTTCTGCACATATAAAGCAGATGGGACGACATTTTTTCCAGAGTTCCATTTACTGCCGCAAAGTTATAAAACAGGGATACGCTCAAAATCACAAACATGGTGCTGGTAGGCCAGCATGCAATCAGCTCCTTTGTACTCATTCCCAATCCGAAGCATCCTAACAGATATGCAAAGGCCATACAGAAAAAGCCTGTGTTAATCTGTGTTTTATATCCCAGAACAACTGCCAGGGCAATCGAGGCTACAAGCATAATGCTGAGCATGGTTATTCCTCCTCTCTGATTCCCAGAAGCTGTCTCTGGATAGTATGAGTCATATAGTAAACCTCTTGTTCCGGAATTCCTCCATCCAGAAGAAACTGAATGTACTCTTCAAGAGCCAGCTCCCAGTGAGGATTTTCCGTCTGTCCGCCATCTGTGGATACCATCACATTTTTATATCCAGCTTCTTTTACCATAACCAGATTTTCTTCAAGATTGCTCTTATAAAGGCCGTTTCCCATGTTCTGGGCATAGCATCGCTCCAAAATCACATCATAATCCTTCACCATACGAAGCTGATCCTCCAGGCTCATATCCACGATCCACCATTCAGGATGAGTAAGGACGATTTTTTTCACGCCTGCCTTTCTGGCCTCCTCCACAACGATAAACGCTTCTTTCGGAGAAACGTGGGCGGTGCCAAGAACAGCATCGTAATCCTTCACCAGCTGAAAGATATCTGAAAGCTCCGGCACAATTTTTCCGTCTTTCACTACCTCAGCACACTGGCTGGCATCCTGGCCCACCTTTTCCATATGATTTCTGGCCGACTGTGTTGGCAGCCAGACAGCTTTTGCTCCCAGCTTTAAAGCTACCTCTGCCGCTTTTGGGTTGATTCCTCCTACTACACGATTTAATGTAATGCTTCCAAACATAGTAAAATCATTGGTTTTTCCGTGAATTCTCTCATTGTACCGGTTGCACAGATACGCCCTCTCCGCCGTGCTTCCCTGGTGAGTTTTAATTACAATTCCCCTGGCTCCCACTCTGATTCCAGCCTCCATCAGCTCAAAATCATCGTAGGCTCTGAGCCGTAAATCCGGGTTAGAATGGACGTGCATATCGATCACGCCTTTCATCAGACTGCTGCTCATCTTTTTCTCCCTCCATCATGTCACAAGACACATTGTATAATTTTATCTTCAAATCCGGATTGCTTTTAGATATTTTTTATTATACACTAGAAAATAATATCGGAGAAATGTAATTTTTATTATATAAGATATCGAAAAAACCGATAAGGAAGTGGAGGTTCCTTTATGGACATGAAAGAACTGACGTATATCATCACAATTGCAGACGCAGGCAGCATCTCTGCCGCTGCTGAAAAACTGTTTATGGCTCAGTCAAGTCTAAGCCAGGCTCTCTCCCTGTATGAATCAGAACTGGGAACTCCTATTTTTGTACGAACCTCCCGGGGTGTCCGGCCCACTCCGTCAGGAAGCGTATTTATCTCCCATGCCAGGCAGATTTTAAATCACTATCGGCTGGCGCAAAGTGAGGTGTGGGATATTGAAGGGCTCAAAGGCGGAAAAGTAGAGTTCGGCATCAGCTCCTTTCGCGGGACCTATCTTCTGCCTCCTGTTCTGAAACGTTTTCAGTCCTCCTATCCCCAGATCCAGGTGGAAATCACAGAACTGGACAGCTGGGATCTGGAGGATCGAATTTTAAAAGGCCTGCTGGACATTGCCCTTATCGCAGCTCCCTCTGAAAAAATCAAACACAGCTGTGATTTTCTGATGAAGGATGAAATCGTCCTGGCAGCGTCTGTAAACCATCCTGTGCTGGCCTTCGCCCATCCATGTGAAGAAATGCCCGGCGAACAGTGGATTGATCTGAGAGATACAAAAGATTTCACCTATATTCTCGGTTCTCCTGGCACGGTTCTTGGAAAAATGCTTCGCAGAGAGCTTCTAAAATCAGGGACAGAGCCAAATGTTTCAAGTTCTCAGATCTCCGCTCCCATGGCAGCCGCCATGGCCAGAGCCGGGCTGGGGCTGGCAGCTACCTACCGCTCCTGCATCCCGGCTCATGAGCCGGCAAAGTATCTCCGGATCGGACCAGACGGAGTCTTTCTGGATCTTGCGCTCACCTATCCGGCTGGCGGCTACCGCTCTAAGGCTACCTCAGCCCTGGGCGAGGTTATTCGCCAGACTTATCTGGGACTAAAATCGGAAACTTGAAAAATTCATAAAAAAGGCCAGCAGGCCATACTCTCCTGCTGACTGCCGAAAACTCTGTTCAAACACTAAAAAGGACATTCTCCTGCTTCCATAAATTAAAAAGCTGAAAAATGTCCTTTTCTTTATCTATTATTCTACAGGCTCTTCACCGTATTTACCACGTTCTCAACGGTAAATCCGAACTTCTCGAACAGCTGTGCCGCCGGGCCGCTGGCTCCGAAGCCCTTCATGGAGACGATGGCGCCATCAAGGCCTGTGTATCTCTCCCATCCGAAGCTTCCAAGGGCCTCCACAGCCACTCTCTTTCTCACTGCCTTCGGAAGTACGGACTCTCTGTACTCGGCGCTCTGCTCCTCAAAGAGGTCCATACACGGCATGGATACCACGCGGATCTTCATTCCGTCCTTTTCAAGCTCTTCTTTTGCCTTTACAGCCAGTCCCACTTCGGAACCTGTGGCAATCAGGATAGCGTCTGGAGTTCCCTCGCAGTCCTCCAGCACATAGCCGCCCTTTAACGCCTCCTTGCTGCTGCCCTTCATTGGCTCCAGATTCTGCCGGGAGAGCACCAGGGCTGTCGGTGTGGTTCTGGAGGTAACAGCGCTGTACCATGCAGCCTGTGTCTCTGTGGCATCACAGGGACGGAATACATGGAAGTTCGGCATTGCCCGAAGAGCCGCCAGCTGCTCGATAGGCTCGTGAGTCGGGCCGTCTTCTCCTACTCCGATGCTATCGTGAGTGAACACATAGGTAAGCGGAGTTCCCATCAGCGCGGAAAGACGGGCCATAGGCTTCACATAATCGCTGAATACGAAGAAAGTAGCCACATACGGCTTTAAACCGCCGTGGAGAGCCATACCGTTTCCAATGGCAGCCATCGCCAGCTCTCTTACTCCGAAGTGAAGGTTTCTTCCGCTTCTGTCCTCCTTGGAGAAATCGCCCTTTCCATCCATGTATGTCTTATTGGAAGGAGCCAGATCCGCGCTTCCTCCGATCAGGTTTGGAAGTCTGTCCTTTAATACATTGATAATTTTCCCGGACAGGGAGCGGGTGGCTTCAGCCTTCTCCTGTGCTGTCCAGTAGGAATCGTCGTTTAACAGATCTTCAGCCGTTCCGTTGTGATACTGGTTCCACAGTGCCTCCATCTCCGGATATTCCTCGCAGTAAGCGGCGAACATCACATTCCATGCAGCCTCTGCCTCTGCCTTCTCGGCGGACAGCTCGTCGAAATGTCTGTAAACCTCCTCTGGTACAAAGAACGCCTCCTCATAAGGCCAGTTTAAGTTCTCTCTGAGAGCCTTTACGTTCTCCGTTCCCAAAGGCTCGCCGTGAGCGCTTGCCTTGCCCTGTTTAGCCGGACAGCCATAGCCGATCTCTGTCTTAATAGTAATGAAGGACGGACGCTCTGTATCCTGCTTGGCAGCCTCAATCGCCATAGCGATAGAATCAATATTATTGCCGTCTTCTACTGTAATTGTCTGGAAGCCGAAGGCGCGCATACGCTCCTCCACATTCTCACGAAAGGCGATATCAGTGCTTCCCTCAATGGAAATCCTGTTAGAATCGTAGAGTACGATGAGCTTGGACAGCCCCAGTGTTCCGGCCAGGGAAAAGGCCTCAGAGGAAATTCCCTCCATCATGCAGCCGTCGCCGCCCAGCACATAGGTGTAGTGATCTACCACCGGGTACTCGTCCTTATTGAATACGCTGGCCAGATGAGCTTCTGCCATAGCCATGCCTACTGCCATACCCATACCTGCGCCAAGAGGTCCTGTAGTGGCCTCCACTCCTACTGTATGGCCGTACTCTGGATGTCCCGGTGTCTTAGAACCTACCTGACGGAAATTCATCAGGTCTTCCTTTGTCAGGTCTCCTACCTTAAACAGGTGAAGAAGGGAGTACAGAAGCATGGAGCCATGGCCGCCGGACAGAATAAAGCGATCCCTGTTTGCCCAGTCCGGATTGGATGGGTTGTAATTTAAATGATGAGCCCAGAGCTCGTAGCCGATAGGCGCACAGCCCAGCGGAAGGCCCGGGTGACCGGAATTTGCCTTCTGAATCGCATCGGCAGCTAAAATTCTGACAGCGTTGATAGAGAGAGTATCAATCTGATTCATTTGTATAACCTCCTGAAAATAAATTTGGTGTTTAGGTGTATTGTTTATTTCAGCCGGATGCTTCTGACAGTGTCCCCTCCGGTGAAAATAAGCTCGTTCTCCATTCTTCCCGCCCGGACAGCGGAAAATGTGAAATCAAATGAGCCGGAAAACCTGCATTTTCCAGACATATTATAGATCTCACACGAATTCTCATTATACAGAATTACCATATCCCCGTCAATATCTATCTCTTTATACTGAAAGCTTACAGGCTTGCTGAATTTCAGTTTTCCTCCCTCACTGTAAACATCCAGCCGGTAGTCGGACTCTCCTTCCGGATTTTCCACTACCACCCCTACATATTTGTCGGAATAGCAGACGCTCTTTATCTCTTCCTCCAGCTTGATATGGGCTGAAAGAGCCGGAGAGGTCTGATTTTCCAGAGAAAAGAAGCCAATCTGGCCGGTTCCGAAAGCGCAGGCATGATCCTCGTTAAGGAAGCGCACTCTTGGAATCACGCTGTCCTTCATCTCCTCAAAACCGCCTACCAGACGATCCGGATAGCTCTTTCCATATTCGGAAAAGTTATAGAACGCCACTCGGTTTCCCATGATTCCGTCCTGGAGGTACACATTGGACACCATAACCTGAGTTCCCTCTGGTGAGAGAGAAACATCCATCAGATATCCGCTCTTCGACATGACAGTTTTTATGAGCCAGTCCAGCTCGCTTCCATCCTCTTTAAAAAAAGAAATATAGGAGGCTGTGCTGTCCTCTAAAAGCACCGCCGTCACGCCGTGAGCTGAAATAGAAGCCCGCAGAATTGGAAGCGTTGTCTCCGCCTGGCCTCTCTGCCCTTCCTGATTACATATGTAAAGGGAATTTCCCTGCCTGTCCGCAATTACGGCATAGGAACCGTTCACATAGCAGACCGGCGATTTCATCTGGTAGCTGATGGACCACACAATCTTTCCTCTGGCGTCAATATAGGAGGCGCCGTCCTTGGTGTATTTCAGTACATTGCTTCCAAATGCCTCATATCCGGCGAAGCCGTTCTCACTGGCTGGAACCTGCTTTTCCCATGCCACACGATAGCTCTCATACCTGCGTACATAAAGATAATAATAAAACGCTGCGGCGGCTGCCAGAATCAGCACCGCCAGGATGATAAAAATGCGAATTCTCTTCTTTCTGGTATGAGCTTCTGCGTTCCTGACGATCTCCTCCTCGTCCAGTCCGCGGCCGCCGCCCTGGTTTTGTCCGCCCGGGGAACTAATCATTCTCTGGCGCAGCCGTTTCTTTTTCTGTTCTCTGTCCATAGAGTCCATATTACTCATCTGCTTATCTCCCATTCTGTCAATCCTATCTTCGATTATACAACAGAATGTGGGAGATATCACTAAATTTTTTACTGCCTGGACGGCAAACGCTATTCTTCGACTAAATCCTTCATTTCTTCTGCTATAGGAACATCTGCTGGAAGAATGAGCTTCTGTCCGGCTGTCACGTGGTTCATATCTGTCATTCCATTGAGAGCACAGATATCCTTCACATGATTGACGTTTCCGTAAAGCTTAAAACATATTCCATATAGAGTTTCCCCATCTGCCACCGCATACGTTCCGCCTGGCTTTTTGTCTGTGACAGGGACAGCTGCTGCCTCCTCCTTCGTTTCCTGAGACTGGATTTCTGAATTTCCGTCTCCCTGGCTTCCTGATTCCTGTGTCTTCGCTGTCAGGCCTTCCGTTTCCTGATTTTTGCTTTCCGTTTCCTGCTGTTCGGTTTCCTGACTTTCAGATTTCTGAGTGCTGTCTTCTGCTTCCTGTTTTTTCGTGTTCTGTCCCGTTTCCTCCTGGAATTCTGCCGTTTTTTCTGGCTCCGGCTCCATTTTAATGATTTCTTCTCCTTTTTCTCCGCCTGCACTGCTTCCCACCAGACGATTCGATTCCTCCTCTGTCTTTGGATAAATCCGTCCCTTAATTTCCTCTACAACTACAGGGACGCTTTCCTCCCGCTCTCCTGTCTCCGGATCCCAGGGCCTGGCTCCCTCTGGAAGCACTGACACCAGCACAGTTTCCATTTCCTGCATTTTCTGATAATTATTCATCATAGCCACGCCTCCAGCCAGAATCACCATGGACATGGTACTGCATAAAATCCCTAAATTTCTGACTGTATGTCTCTGGCTGACCGCTTCCTTCTTTCTGTCCTCCATTCTCTCTCTGAAATCACGGATCACCCGGTCGCCAGCTCCGGATTCTACCCGTTTTACGTCCTTCCTGCAGATCATATAATCCTGCATCATCTGATTTTTGTCGTAATAAATACTGTAGCCCTTCAGGCGGTAAAAGCCGTCATCCGAAGTAATATAGACAGACTCGTCTCCTTCCAGGCCGCTGTTTAAATACATCAGCTGGTTCTTTTCACTAAAATACTGTCCGTGCTGTTTCCAGTAATTCAGTGGACTCAGCGTACACCCAGGCGCTCCGCACAGGAACCATCCCTGCACTGTCCGTCTGGGAAAGGACTCCTCCATTCTTTGATAAGCCTTTTTCCAGGCCGCCTCTGTAAACTCTACTTTTTCTCCCTCAGCCGTCACATCCTCCATTTCCAGGGCTCCGTCCACAAAAATGAAGGGGACTCCGTCCTCTGTCCTCTCTGTCCCAAGCAGCAGGCCCGCCCTTAGATCCTGCCCGCCGGAAGGAAAAAGGCGTTTTAAATAAGTGCTCACATAATCTTCTATGTACAGCCTTACTGTATCATCTCTGTCTCCTATCTGCCTGATATTTTTCGGCAGCTTCGATAATGGCTCGTATAAATCTCCCATTTTATTCACCCCGCTTGTCTATTCCGTGCCGCGAAGGCCTGTCCGGCCGCGGCAGCTTGGGGCAGCAGTCCGGTCATTTCCGGGCCGCTGCCAGCTTCCATCCGGGCAATCATATCACAGAGCCTGTAAAAAACTTGTCAAATCAGCGCCGCATTATCCCAAAATTTTTCGACAATTCTTATCATCTGTGTAATCTGGAGCATACGCTTCTTTATATACTAATTCTATACTTCTGCTGATACAGTCCGCCATTCTCATGACCACAGACAGGCGTACGCTCTGAAGCATCAGGGGATCATAGCCGCTGCATCCTCCTACAATTCCAGTAATAAAAATATCTCCCACAGCTCCCAGCTCCTTGCTGACTCCCAGACCAGGTCTTAAAGCTCCCTTTCCCAGAGTCAAATACCCCACATGCTCCCTGTTTCCCACAGAGGCATCTACCGCTACCACAAGACAGTCGTGATAGCAGTTTTTAATCACACGGGCATATCCCTCTAAATTCATAGCATGAACCGGGCGTTCTAGTGTCCCAAATACTGATGCCCTGGAAATCTCCATGCTGCGAAGCTTGTAGCCAATCAGCGGCCCCAGGCTGTCGCCTGTGGATCGGTCCGTCCCTATGCAGAGAAATACTACTCCCTTTTTCCCCTGACGCGCCTTTTCTTCCTCAATCATCCGATACAGGCGCCCGGCAAAATCCTCTGCCTTAAAATTCCTGTCTGAATTAAAATAATAAATATTTCGGCTGTCCTTCACTGACATCCATTCTAATATCTTCATTCCATAACCGCCTGTCGCTTTCATTGATCTATTTCCAATTCTATTATAGGCAGAATGTTCCAAAAATATGCGGACAGGCAGATCTTAAAAGGAGAAGCCCTGCAAGGCTTCTCCCCTTCTCACTTATTTTCTGATAGCTGGACCTTCCCCTTTTTTATAGAGTTCTATAGCTTCGCTTATATTGGAGGCCTCCCCAGATTCAATAAGACTCTTCAGCGCATCGATTTTTTCCACATTCAAAAATTCCCGGCCCAGATAGGATTCATAAGTATCTGTCATGTACATCCGCTTCTCCTGCAGAATGGTTCTGACGTACTTCAGCTGTCCCACGGCATCCTCATATTGTTCCTCCATGCGCTCCAGCTTTTCCCGGCTGTTTTCCGTAATCTCGTCTGAAATAATCATCCGTGTCACATTTTCAAAAGAATTTAAGGCATCCTTTTTCTTTTTCAGCATATCGTCCATGTCCTGTTCCAGCTGAGAAATCTCATCGTCAAACCGTTCCAGATTGTAGAGTGATTCATTCTTATCTCTCTTTACAGAAGAAGTAATAATACGGATTTTTCTATTATTGGAAAGAATGACATTTCGGATCTGTCTGCCTTCCCGAAGTGCCTGCTGGTGATGTCCCCTGGTCATATTCCCCACAATCGTATAGAGTCCCCCAAACACTATCACACAGGCAAAATAGATGAGGATCAGATACAGGGTCTTCTTCACTGGAAGCAGGGAATAAATCCCGCATGGAACAGCAAGAAAACATACAACCAGGGAAATCAAAAGCAGCAGGGCCTCCTTAAATCCTCTGGTAAAATAAAGCGCATAGTAAAAACCGCTCTGGCAGAAGGACGGGACGTGTTCCTTCTGAAATAAAGTTTTCATCCTGACTCTGAGCTCTCTGTTGTGAAGGTGAAGCTCCGATGTCTCCTCCTTGATCCGCTCCTTAATTCCCTGATTCTTCGCCTTTTCCCGTCTGGCTCTGGTCTTTTTCAGACGATCCTGGGCATTGGCGATCTCACTGTCATAGCTTTTATTAATCTCTTCCCGTCTCCGCTTCACAGTAAGGCTAATATTGTCTGCAACTGCCTTTTTTTCTGATTCAAGGGCCTTTAACAGTCTCTCCTCCTCCTGCTTTGCCTGCGCTTCAGACTGCTCTAAGTCAGAAAGCTCCAGGGCAATCTGCTTCGCATCTGACAAAAATCCCTTAAAATCCGTAATTGCCTGTGCCATATAGTTCCTCTTCCCTTTTCCTATTTCTCTTTTTTCGTACTCTTCTCCAGATCAGAACTTTCTCTCCCAAGCCCTGACTCTATTCTTCAATCACCTGTATTTCCAGATAATCAAAGTCAATGGATTCCACAAAGCTGTCCTTTGAGAACCGCGTCTTATCATGGCGCTTAAAATCCTCTATATTAGCCTCAAGCCAGATTGGCTGTCCTAAATCAAATTCATAGCAGACCTTCTCCATAGCGTCAAACACCATGGCAGTTCTGGACATGGAGTAGTCTCCATTGGCAATGACTGTGTCTCTCTGCATTCTGTTATCCTTCCACAATTTAGCCCAAAGCCGGAACATCCCCTGTCTCCCTTCTGTATCTAATATCTATTTTGGCCCGCAGCCATTTTCCTATACTGTCTATTTTCGCATGAAGCCGCCGGTTTCGCAAGCCATATTTTTAAGCAGACAGAGGAATCAGCAGGCCTGACGGCAGTTTGCACCTGATAACTTCTATGACAAACGCATGATGGTGTTCACACCAATACGCTTCTATGATATACTTGGTAAGCAGTTTTTCTGCAGACAGAATAGGATCGTCAGTCCCCGCAGGACAGTAAGCACTGTCTAATGGCTCTGGCATGAAAGGAAGATATACCATGGCAAATGACTACAGAAACAGATTTGTTACCCCTGAGACGGCAGCTAAAGCCGTCCGATCTGGTGACTGGGTAGATTACGGCTTCGGAGCCGGATTTCCAGAGCTGATGGATAAAGCTCTGGCCGGCAGAAAGGATGAACTGAAAGACGTAAAGATCCGAGGAGGCCTTGTGATCCGGCCCAGAATCGAGGTAGTGGAATGCGACCCAGAACAGTCCGCATTTACTTACTACAGCTGGCATATTGGAGATTATGAGAGAAAGCTGAGAAGCCGCGGGCTCTGCCAGTTTATTCCCATGATTCTCCGTTCTCTGCCTGAACTTTACCGAAGGCACATTCGGGTAGATGTGGCTTTTGTCCCCGTTTCCAGACCAGATAAAGACGGATTCTGCGGACTTGGCATCTCTAACTATGCATGGAGAACTATTTTTGAGCAGGCCAGAACCGTTATCTTCGAAATCAACGAGCGTCTTCCCCGGCTCCAAGGTGTAGACGGATCCCACCGGGTCCACTTGTCAGAGGCCGATTATATCGTAGAGGGTGAACATGAACCGCTTCCTGTCCGCACCTATCGCGATCCGTCTGCCACTGACATCGAAATTGCAAAGCGCGTAGTTGAAGAAATTCCTGACGGAGCCGTTCTCTCTCTGGGCGTAGGCGGAGTTCCCTTTACAGTGGCAAATATGCTGGCTCAGTCTGACAGAAAAGATCTGGGCTGTCATACAGGTACGATCAGCGATGCATTTTTAGCTCTCCACAAAGCCGGAAAACTGACCAACAGATGCAAGGAAATTGATACTGGCTACTCTTCCTGGAACCTGGCCATGGGATCAGAAGAGCTTTATCAGTGGCTGGATGAGGAACCGCAGCTGTTCCGCCCGGCTGATGTGGATTACATCCACTCCCCAGAACGAATCAGCCGGATGAAAAACGTCATCAGTATTAACGGAGGGGTAGAATTGGATCTTATGGGGCAGGAGAATGCAGAATCTGCTGGCAGCCGTCAGCTATCAGGAACAGGAGGACAGCTGGATTTCCTGGAAGGCGCATTCCGCTCTGAGGGCGGAAAGGGCTTTATCTGCCTGGCTTCCACCCATAAGAAAAAGGACGGAACCTTAAAGTCCAACATCGTCCCATTTATTCCAGGAGGCAGCACAGTCTCTGCTCCACGAACCATGATTCAGTACGCAGCCACTGAGTTCGGCGTAGCCAAGCTCTCAGGCCTTTCCCTGAAAGAGCGCGCAGAGGCAATGGCGTCCATCGCTCATCCTGATTTCAGGGAAGAACTTCTGCGGTATGCGGCAGAGCATTTTGCTTAATTACATGCTCTGACACATGCTGACATCAGATGCATATACTGAAAAGAGGGAATTTTCCCTGGGCTTTCACCAAAGCCCGGAAAACTCCCTCTTTTATAGTTCTATGCTTTTACAATCCTGCTCTCTTTTGCGCTCCGCCTGCTACAGTCTCTTTAAAAGTTCCTCTCTGGCCTCCTCATAGCCTGGCTTTCCAAGAAGCGCAAACATATTTCTCTTATAGCTCTCTACTCCCGGCTGGTTAAACGGATTTACTCCCAGCAGATAGCCGCTGATTCCACAGGCAAACTCAAAGAAGTAGAACAGCTCTCCCAGGCAGAACTCATTCTGCTCTGGAATGTTGACCATAAGGTTCGGCACATTTCCATCTGTATGAGCTAATATAGTTCCGTTCATCGCGCTCTTATTTACAAAATCCACACTCTTTCCAGCCAGATAGTTCATACCGTCTGTGTCTACATCCTCTTTCTCCAGAAGGACCTCTGCTGGAGAACTTTCCACATTCAGCACAGTTTCAAACATAATTCTGGCTCCATCCTGAATAAACTGTCCCATGGAATGGAGGTCTGTTGTCAGATCTACTGCCGCCGGGAAAATGCCTCTCTGATCCTTTCCTTCGCTCTCGCCGTAAAGCTGCTTCCACCACTCGGAAACATAGTGAAGGCTCGGCTCGTAGTTAGCTGCGATCTCTATCTGTTTTCCTTTTCTCAGAAGAATATTTCTCACTGCTGCATAAAGCAAAGCTCCGTTTTCCTCATAAGGCAGCTCAAGGGCTTTTCTTCTTCCATTAGCAGCTCCCTCCATCAGCTTGTCAATATCTGCTCCGCTGACTGCGATTGGAAGCAGGCCCACTGCTGTGAGTACGGAAAAGCGGCCTCCTACATCATCCGGAACTACGAAGGACTCATAGCCCTCTTCATTTGCCAGGTTCTTCAGCGCGCCCTTCGCACGGTCTGTGGTGGCATAAATTCTCTTATTAGCCTCCTCTTTTCCATACTTCTCAATCAGCATTTTTTTAAATACACGGAAAGCGATAGCAGGCTCTGTAGTAGTTCCTGACTTGGAAATAATATTGACAGAAAAATCTTTTCCTTCCAGAACGTCCTTCAGATCCTGAATGTACTTGCTGCTGATGCTGTTTCCTACAAAATAAATCTCAGGAGTCTTTCTCTTTCCCTTCGGAAGCACATTGTAAAAACTGTGGTTTAAAAACTCAATCGCAGCTCTTGCACCCAGATAGGAGCCGCCGATTCCCACTACTAAAAGTACGTCTGAATCGTTCTGGATCTTCTCAGCCGCCTTTTTGATTCTGGCAAACTCTTCTTTATCATAATCAACTGGCAGATCAATCCAGCCTAAAAAGTCATTTCCCGCTCCTGACTTGCCAACAAGTACATCCCTGGCGCACATAACTGCGCTTTTCATGTTTTCCAGCTCCTCTGCTTTTACAAAGGGAGCTGCCTTGGAATAATCAAATGCTACTTCTCTGCCCATCTTATGTTCTCTCCTTTTCTTCTGTGCCTGACTATAGTACACATGGTTCACCTTAATTATAGCAATCTGTTATAAATTTATCAACCTTGTTCTGGCTCCAGGTTATGATTCTCTGACACAGTCTTACGATTCCGCAGACAAATACTGGCGGAGCAGTTCTCCCAGAGCCTTCATCTCTTCCTGATTCAGATTCTTTGTCCATTCTTCCTGCTGCTTAGAGCGTTCCCGGCTGGCTGCTATCTGCTCGAGACTATGCTTTAAATAATCAATATCCCGGATTCCCTCTCCTGATGGAGTCTTAACTTCCGAAGTATTCTGGAAATCTTCTTTCCGATTCTGAAAAAGTGCATTTTTCTCCTCGATGAGAGCCTCTGGCTTTTTCCCTCGTCCTGCCTTCTCAGACTTCAGACGCTTTAAACCTGCCGGCTTGTCCGTCTTTTTTCCGGCAAACAGAGACATCTTGCTTTCCGTCTCACTCCGCCTTTCCGGAATTTTGACTGCTTCTTTTATTAAACCGTCCCGAATGGCATTTTCACGGATAATAGCCTCCCTCTCATCTAATTCGCCTGTATTTAGTTCTCTCACTGGAAGGCGTCTCACCGAATCCTGAAGCCGTTCCTCCTGCCCTGTATTATCCCGGAATGCTCTTACAAATACAGAATTATCCGTGTATTCCAGAAGCGCGTTAGCCAAGCGCTGCTGTTTCAGTCCAATACTGAAGCTGCTGTCCAAAAAAGCCAGAGCCAGACCCAGAAAAGCCCCCGCTGATGCATAAAGCACAATATAATAAGAATCCAGCCTGTACCAGTAAGCCGCAAAAGAAGCCGCTCCTCCTGCCATAATTCCAAGGATTGTCATCTGAGCCGACAGATTATTCCAGCTGTTAAGAGAAATCTTCATAAAACGGAATCCGTACATCTGCCGCTCCAGATAGGCTTCTGTATTCACAATATTCTGATTCAGCCTGCAGGCATTTTCCAGTTTCTGCTTCAGGACTCTCAGATTCCTGTTTTTTGTCATCGCCATGTTGTCCGTCTCACGGATTAATCGTTTGTAGAGGCTGCGCGTAATAATTTTGCTGATCGCTCCAATCGCTCCGATCGCTGCCAGCGCATATAATGCTTTTCCCGTTTGTAACATTTCCAGCATAAAAAGCTCCCCTTTCTTCTCCAGATGTTTCCAGATGGCTTTTATTATAGCCGTCCAGGCTGTCTTTGAAAAGATAGGGGAGCCTGAATTCGATCGTCAAATTCCTTTATAAAATAAGAGAATTCTGGGATTTTTCCCATTTTTCAAATCGGTTTTCATCAGTTTTTCTTCTGTAAGGACGAATCTCGTCGATCATTTTCAGCATTTTGGAATTCTCCTGCCTCCAGTATTGCTGATACTAATTCATGCATCTGGCCATTTCTAAAATCAAATTAACAGAATGACGGATAGCCTGAGCCTCAAATTCGGCATAGTCCATACCCGCGCTGTCATCTGCCTTATCAGAAATTGCACGGATTACCAGATATGGAATGTTATTCAAATATGCCGCCTGGGCAATAGCAGCTCCCTCCATCTCTGTACAGCTTGCGTCAAACTCTTCTGCAAGCCATTTTTTCTTTTCTTTATCAGAAATAAACTGATCTCCGCTGACTACGCGTCCCTTAAATGCCTGGATATCAGGATTTACCCTCTTATTACAGTCCAGAGCCAGAGCGCAGAGTTTCTCATCCGCTCTAAATGCAAAGGTATCTACCCGGGGAATCTGTCCCTTCGGATAGCCAAATCCTCCGGCATCCACGTCGTGCTGAACCGCGTCTGTGGAAATCACAATATCTCCAATATTAATTTCATTTTTCAGAGAACCCGCAATTCCTGTATTAATCACAGCATCTGCCTGAAACCGATCTGCCAGAATCTGTGTGCACATTCCGGCATTTACTTTTCCGATTCCAGATCTCACTACGACTGTATCGTGTCCGCACAGCTTTCCCACATAAAAATCCATTCCAGCTGTCCTTGTAACCTGAACCTGTGTCATTTCCTCTTTAATTTTTGCAACTTCTTCGTCCATCGCCCCTATAATTCCAAGCATATTTCTGCCTCCTTTTCGCCTTTTATTTCTTCTGACATTATAGAGGATTTGCCAGTTCTTGACAATTCTTTTTAGAAAAGGTTATAATCTGCTGGTAGCGTCAGTATACAAATATTTTATCAGTTTATTGCTTCGATTTATGAGGAGGACTTATTTATGCTTTTTAAAACCTGCGGCGTTTGTTCCAGCGCCATTGAATTTGATGTTAAAGATAATAAGATCACAGACGTGCGTTTTATTGGCGGATGCTCTGGAAACACTCAGGGAGTGGCCCGCCTTATCGAAGGAATGGACATTGACGAGGCCATTTCCCGTATTGACGGCATCCACTGCGGTGTCCGCCCTACTTCTTGTCCAGATCAGCTGGCCCGTGCTTTAAAACAATATAAAGCCAGTCTGTAAAGACTGTCCAACTGTGTATTTTATCACTGCAAGCCTGGCGTTCGTTTACAGGAGCATCATCACCTATACGCGGCGCTGTTTTTGTCAATCCCTGGAAGGCTTTCCAGGGGTTGACTTTTTTCTTGCAGCGTTTACTATTATAATAGGTTTAAGAAATGGGGTTCTGCCATTTCTCACTGTTAACTTTATGGAGGCATACTATGAAAAAAATCGTTTTGACCGGCGGCGGAACTGCCGGCCATGTCACTCCAAATCTGGCTCTCATTCCTTCTCTTCGCAAGGAAGAATTTGACATTCACTATATCGGCTCTTACAATGGCATCGAGCGGCGTCTGATTGAAAATGCCGGAATTCCCTATGACGGAATCTCCTCCGGAAAACTCAGACGATACTTCGACGTTAAAAACTTTTCCGATCCTCTCCGCGTCCTGAAGGGTTATGGTCAGGCGAAGCGGCTGATGAAGCAGTACAAGCCTGATATTGTCTTCTCAAAAGGCGGCTTTGTCTCTGTACCTGTTGTGCTGGCTGCAAAACACTATAAAATTCCTGTTATTATCCATGAATCAGATATGACTCCTGGCCTGGCTAACAAAATTTGTATTCCGGCCGCACAAAAGGTATGCTGTAATTTTCCGGAAACCCTAAACTACCTTCCAAAGGACAAGGCTGTACTCTCTGGTTCTCCTATCCGCGAAGAACTGCTGACAGGGGATCGGCTTTCTGGCCTGCAGTATGCCGGCCTGTCTGCAAACCGCCCGGTAATCCTGGTTATCGGCGGAAGCCTTGGCTCAGTTACCGTCAATCATGCAGTCCGCAGTATTCTGCCAAAGCTTCTTCCTCAATTTCAGGTAATACATATCTGTGGAAAAGGAAACCTGGATGAAAGTCTGATTGGCACCTCCGGCTATGTACAGTACGAATATGTGGACAAGCCTCTCCGCCATTTGTTTGCTGCTGCTGATCTGATTATTTCCAGAGCTGGAGCAAACTCCATCTGCGAAATTCTGGCTCTCAGAAAGCCCAATATCCTGATTCCGCTTTCTGCTGCCGCAAGCCGCGGAGATCAGATCTTAAATGCCAATTCTTTTGCAAAGCAGGGCTTCAGCACAGTTTTGGAGGAAGAAGTTCTCACATCTGATACTCTGTATCAGGCCGTTTCTGAAACCTACAAAAAACGTATGTCCTTTATCGAAACAATGGAAAAAAGCACATTAAACAACGCGGTAGAAACGATTATGAATCTGATTCAGGAATATACAGAATCATAGCTGAGGCACAGCTTTTTCACACTCAGCTTTTAGGCGGGGAAGCCTTCTTATAAGCTTCTCCGCTTTTTATTTCCAGCCTTTTTCTGCAGCTTAGGACTCCAGTTCTGCCTTCAGCATACTGCTGATTTTTGCCAGTTCCTCCTGCTCTGCCTTTCCAGGCTCCCATGTGACCATTGACGGCCCATTTTCATATCTTGGAATAATATGCACATGAAAATGGAATACGGTCTGTCCTGCCGCTTCTCCATTATTCTGAACTACGTTAAAGCCGGAACAGCCTAATGCTGTTTTCATTGCACTGCCGATTTTTCCGGCTAAAGGAAGCACTTTGGCCGCCGTTTTCTCATCTAAATGGCACAGATCCTGATAATGCTCCTTAGGAAGAATCAGCGCATGTCCCTTTGATGCCGGTCCAAGATCCAGGATCACCCTAAAATCTTCATCTTCGTAAACTGTAGATGCTGGAATCTCCCCGTTTGCTATTTTGCAGAAAATACAGTCTTTGTCTTTCATCTCAATCTCTCCTTCTTATTTCTTTTTTTAAGCTTCTTACTTTACGCTTCATCTATCTATTCTGTCTCTGGCAGCCCACATATAAAATGGTATCCCCAGAATCAGTCCTGTCACTAAACCGCCTACATGGGCTGCGTTATTTACTCCTGTGCTGCTGAATCCAAGATAAAGGGAAAGAGCCGCCATAAGCACCAGCTGTCTGCTGCTAATATCTCCAGCGCTTCCCCTGTTTTGATAAACAACCCAGATCAGCCCGCCTATTACTCCAAAAATAGCTCCTGACGCTCCTGCCGACATAATAAACAGATCTCCTGATTTTAAGTAAAACTGAAGAGAAATCAGATTCGCCCCGATTCCGCAAAGTATATAAAACACCAGGTATCTTACATGTCCCAGATAACTCTCCAGCCTTTCTCCCAATACAAAGAGAACCAGCATATTATTAAGCAGATGCCGTATATCAAAGTGGAGGAATATTGAAGTAAACAGCCTGTAATATTCCCTCTTTTCTGCCACAAGAAGTGGAATAACTGTTCCCTTTTCAAATAAAGCATCCCCTCTTACAATAAATCCGAAAAAATCCGGAATTAGAAAAAGAACTATATTAATGACAATCAACACTGTATTAACAGATGAAAACTTTTTTAATTGCTCCATAGCAGGCTCTGTCCTCTTTCATAAACAGACATTCATACTTAACTGGTAACCTTTTTATATCTTTCTGACTCTCTTTCACTCATTATATCATAGATTGAATGTCTATTCCAGATTGAATAAAAAAGCCCTTTTTATTTGAATTCCCGAAACCTGTAACTTAATCCTGCAATCTGAATACTGTCTCCCTCCTTGACGCTGACCGTTTCATTCGCTTCCAGTTTGTATCCGTTTACTATTGTTCCATTAGTTGAATTCATATCTGTAAAGATATAAACCTCCTCCTTCTGATCGATTCTTAAATGCAGCCGGCTGACTGTAGGATAATCTAAAATACAGTCATTCATTTCTTTATGTTTTCCTATCAAAAAAGGAACATATGGGATTTCTATATCGCTTCTGTCCTTGGACAAACTCTCCAAGGCTGCGCAGTGTTTTTCTTTTTCTGAAGTTCCTGTTAAAAGCTGTGTATTCCTGTCTTCCCACACTGATTCTTCTGGTAAAATGTCATCGTCCAGAGATTGAAATAAGATACCCAGTTCTTCCTGTTCCCCTTTTTCTGCCTTTTCCTGCCTGGAAATATCTCTTTTCTCCAGCGTTTTATACTGGTCCTCCCCATTTTTTCTGCATTGCCCTGTTCTCTCCTCCAGTTCATTCTCTCCCTTAGATTCTGATCCTCTGGCCATCTGCACGATTGTCAAAATCAAATAGCCTACTGCCGCAGCAATCACCGGAACAGCTCCATATCTCCTGATTCCGGCTTCTCCCTGCATAAAATAAAGGACTGACTCCATCAAAAGAAGTAAACCGACTGTCTTTAAAATACTAAACGAGTTCTTGTTTCTCTTTCTTGGGTTTTCCGTTCTGCTTAAAGGCCGTTCTGAAACAAATTTTTCTGGTTCATCTCTGACAAAACGGGGAATTTCCGGTTCCTTCCAAATATCATTCAGCTCTTCCTGCAAAGGCTCTGTTTCCAGTTCCTTCTCTCCCCCGTTCTCATTTTTTACCTGTTTTTTTCCCTTTTCCCTCCACTCTGTCTTTCCGCTTTCAACACTGGCAAGGTATCTCAGCAGATCCTCCATCCCATAATTTTCCTTTAAACTTTCATGGTAAAGCCCATACGCCAGCACAACGCTCCTGTGATCCTGGTGATCTACTTTTTCCAGAACATACTGCAGTAAACCTGTAAATGCCTCTGGAAAGCTTCTGCTGTAGCCTGGAAGAATACAGAAAAATAATGAAAAATGTTCTGGCTCCACATAGATAAACTCTGGTTCTAAAAGAATCTGCTCCTCTTTTAAGAGAAATTCTTCTGTCCGGCTCAAAATTCTGGCTGCTGAAAGCAAAATTTCTCTGATTTCTTCATAAGAAATCAGCCTTCCCTCTAAAAGTCTCGACAAAGGCTGTTTTGATGTGATTTCATAGTAAAATTCCAGTCCCGTCTCTGTTATCTTCTGGCGAAATTTTAACAATCCTTCAATCGTATTTCCAGAAAGCATTCTGCTCTCATAACATTCCGGATCAGCGCTTAAAGCCTCTATAATCATGTAATTATGATTCATCTCTCTGCGATAGCCAGCTTTTACTTTTTCCATTTTCTCCCCTTCCCCCACGGCTTTTTCTTATGCTGTATTTAAAGCTGCTTCTGGTATTCTATATTCCTCCTGCCCGCACTATTCTCAAAAAGCGTTCTGGCTCAAACAGCTTCATTTGCACACTTCCTCCTGTTTTTCCATTCCTGCATTTAAAATTGCCTGTTAAACTATTTCCTCTTCTCACAATTTCAATATGGCAGCCGCTGCATCGATAATAAGAGTTCAGTGCCCGATTGGCCCATTGCCCATTTTCTTCTGCTGCATCCGGATTCTCTCTTCCCATTTGAGTCTGTTCTAATGCATCCATCAGAATCAGCATTCCTGTATTTCTTTCATGCACATAAAACCCCTGTGAAATCAGCGCTCCGCAGATGAAAAGGACAACCGCCATCACAAAGGATGCTTCCACTGTAATCACTGCGTCTATCTTTTTCTCTCCGGCTGGCAAACACTTTTTTACTTTTCCTCTCTGCTCTCTTTTCAGCTTTTTCATATAATCTGTTTTCCTCTTTTTCCTAAATCTATCCACTTCCTAAAACCTGCTGTTTCAGTCTTCTGCTGCAGCATTCTATAAAATGGTTCCTCTCTGAATAGCTGTCAAAATTACGGCAGCCGGAATCAAAAACGGTAAAAAAGGAAGCCTGATATTCTTTATCTTCTTTTTTCCAAACATTCCCCATATAAACATACCCATTCCCCAGAAGCTGCAAAGCAGCAGACCGCAAAACAACAGAGCTATATTGTCCCAAAATCCCAGATACATCCCTGAAACAAGAAAGAAAAGTCCATCTCCTTTTCCTATTGCTCCTTTCGTGATTCCTGACAATGCAAGAAGCACGGCGCCGGGAATAAGGGCGGTTCCCCGCATAATCAGCCATAAATACGCTTCATTCATATCAGTCCAGTCTAAAAGTATCATATAGTACCCTGCCATCCATGCAGCAGCCACAGAACCAGCCGCCCACAACAATAATACTGAAATTTTTTTCTCTTTAAAGTCCTCCCATGCACACGCGCATAAAAAAGCTGCAAATACTAGCTTCACTCGTTTCTTCCTCCTCCACAATATGAACACGCGCCTAAATATTTCACCTCGCTCAGCGGAACTTCTCTCACATAACTCACCACAGACGGACAATCT
Organism: Clostridium sp.; assembly: GCA_018377235.1. Classification (GTDB taxonomy): domain Bacteria; phylum Bacillota; class Clostridia; order Lachnospirales; family Lachnospiraceae; genus Otoolea. The sequence goes on along the minus strand of JAGZZT010000015.1, from coordinate 4,381 downwards.
GTCCGGCTGTGATAGCTGGAACCATTCGGCATAATGTAAACGGTTCCTTGATTTTCTTCGCTGCCGCATACGCTGCAGGCACAGTATTTTCCTCCAGAATGATTGCGAAGTTCACCTACCTGTTCATAAGAAACAGCTGTAAAATCATTTGTAATATAATGGCAGGTTCTTAAACGATGATACCTTCCCATGGAAGAACCGATGTATACCATTTCTTCACTGCTGTTTTCCTTCTCTGCCTCTGAATATCGGTCTCCTTCGCTTCCTATCCAGGCTCTCCTTACAGTTTGGGATAAAGCAGAAATTCCCCTTAACCGTAAAATAGAAAAAGGAAGTTTCAGGCGGTATTCCGCCGTCAGCTTAATATTCTCTCCATCTTCCATCAGCTCAGCCTGGGATATAACTAAATACTCCAATTTTTCTTCTCCCACCAAATCCAGAATTTTTTCTTTCAGATAAGTTTTCACCGTCAGTCCTGCAATAAAATCAGGAATTTCATCTGTCCAAGTTTCCTTTTTTTCAAGTATGCCTTCGTCCCCATGGTCCAGACGGTACAAAATATATCCATACTGGCTCAAATCGCGCCCTGCTGCCTCCAGCGCTGTCTGCACTTTCTGCCTGGTTCTTAACATTTCCATAGGCATCATCATGCAAATGGAAAAAAATATAAATAATGTAAGGCTGAAAGCCGCCTCCACTGTAAGAGCTGCATCCTGCCTGTTCTTTTTCCTGTTTCTTTTTTTCTTTTTAAAGGCCACTCTCCATACCCCCTCCCGTACTCTGCACACCTGGATTGTCAATTTTGATCTGTCAGCCAATGTACCTGGAGAGGGCTTTTAAACATTCAGAGCGGAAGGGGGCATGGAGAATGGCCTTTTATTGTGTGAATTCTGATAACTGTCAGTACCTGTACTGAGCATTTTTTCTGATATCAAAGGCAGTGCCAGACACTGTACATTCAATATTCATTCCCACTGCGCACCGCCCCATACGAAAGCTTTTCTGTTTTCCGGACAGATTATACTGTATCATATCCAGCATCCGCTCATTTCTCTGCGCCTGATTCTGAATCAGGAAAAAACCTTTTAAATACTGGCCATAGTCTAAACCAGTTTTTCCACCGGAACTGTGAATTTTCTCCTGTTTATCCACAAAACGGAACAATTCATCCAGATCCAGTTTCCAGTCGCTGCTGTTTTTCATAAGCGGAACCTTTTCTCCTTCCAAAAGTGCTCTCACATCCTCCACCGATTCGGCAAACGCCCACACTCCCATAATAAAAAATGCTACAATATCTGCAATGGGAGTAACAGAAGCTGAACCGGTAAGCGAAGCTGCTAGAAGCCTTGCTTCACTTCTCTTTTCACTATCACCTAAAATGTGAAGAAGGTTCATTCCTTCCCTCACTCCTATCAGCTTTTTTACCATCTGATGAAGGTTATCCCGATCCCGTTTTTTTCCGTTTAAAAGATATTCCTGCTCATAACAAAGGCGGTTTTCCTCTTCACTTTCCTCTCCCACCTGAAACTTCAGAAAATGCGCTGCTGCATATTCGCTGACTAACATTCTGTCTGCCAATTCTCCTGCCTTTGTCGTCCTGATTCCCATTTCATATCCTTCATTTCCTCCAGAAGGGAAATCTGACATATCCATTTTTCGGACAGACGGTTTTATTCCTTCAGGAAGCGTCAAATCCAGAAGATCCTTTGACGTCATTTTCCCGATCTTTTCAAGAATATTCAGACGTTTTTTATCTGCAATTCCTCTTTGATATGAGGGTTCAGTAATCTTGCAGCGGTTAAACACAGACAGCACATTATCCCACAATTCCTCCTCGTCCAGCTCATCATCCTCGTCATCAGCTTCCCAGGAATCAATATAGTCCTGTGTTTCCTCCGCCATCTCTATGGCAGAATCCACAATGCCTCTATTCTCCATTGTCAGGGCCTTTATTCTCTCTACCTCCCCTCTGCGTTCCCCCTCTTTATCTGTATAGGCACGGTAAGAATCTGTCTGTTCTTTAATAAGCTTCCACTCCTCTTCCCCCATATTTTTCCTTTGCTTTTCTGCCTCCTGTTCAGAAGCGTCAAGCTCAGATTCCAAAAGTGCTGCCGCCCTGTCATATTTTTCTGCCAGAACCGGCATTCTTTCCATCTCTCCAGCCAACTTCTTTCCCGTCTTAATAAACGCTCTTCCCTGACAGTTTTCCAGTTCTCTTTTCCCCTCTTCTTCATAATTTTTCTGTTTTTCCAGAGACTCGCGGATATCCTCCAACGCCTCCTCCAGATGAAAAACGTGGTCTGAGCTAATCTGGTAAACCTCTTTTACTGCAGCAATCCCATCTGCCGAACGTATCGTATCCGCCAGCTCCTCTAAATCTGTTTCGTTTCCTTCCGCTGTCCAGATTCCATATTTCATATAATCTACGATTTCCTCCTCCAGCGGCTCTCCTCTATTGTCAGTTACCATTGCCGTATCCGCTACTTCCAGTTTCTTTTTCTTCATTCCATATACCGTGTCAGAAGAAAGATACTGTTCCAGATATTCAGATATCTCTTCTTTCAGTTCTTCTTCTCTATCCGTTTCCAAAAGAAAAATATGATACATTTCCCAGGCCTCCCTATGATATTTGCTCATCAGGGAGTCCAGGGAAGAATTTAATGCTGTCTGCAGATACCAGCCAGAACCAGCCATCTTTGCTGACTGGAGAAGAGTGCACATCAGTGAAACAATGCAGATTAAAGTCATGCTCAGAAAGACTGTCACGCTGGCCTGGATCTGTTCTGCTTCAGTCTTTCTCCGTTTTCTAACTGTATACCTCCTTTGACTGGCTGTTAATCTGCTTGAATATTGTTTCCAGAAGCTTATTAATCTGGTTCTTAAAAATAATGACAAGGCCGATTAATACGACCATAAAATCCAGTACCTGCCCCGGAATGCTTGAAAATACTTTTCACATCTTTCACATCACTCCGATGTGTAAATTATTTTTCTTTTTAATTTAGTAAAAAAGCAGGCTCTTGGATTCTGATTTTCCTCTTCTAGTAATTCTATCTGCAGCTCTAGCTCTTTAATTCGTCTCTTGTATAAAATCATTTGTCTTTTCAGCTGTTTATTAACTTCCTCAGTTGCTCTATCAAAAATTGCCTTTTTAGGATTATAACATTCTCCCTGCTTCAATTGTGCATCTTCTACCATTTGTTTGGCCTGCAAATTTCTATAAAAATAGCTCCTATCCACCCCTGCATATTTTGCCAATGCAGTAATTGATATCCGCTCCTTTCTTCGAAGCATCGCATCAATCTCTCTCTGAATAGTTTCTAAATTCTCTTTTTCTTGCTGTTTCTTGAGCCCTACGATTTTATCATACTTCATTTAACATCACTCACACCTTCCTGTTGTATTCGCAAAAAATCTAACTCTGATTTTAGCTTTTGATTTTCTGCTTTCAACTTTATAATTTCGATTCTCATAGCTAACAATTTTTCCTTATACTCATCAAGGAGTTCCACTTCGTCTATGTTCATTTTATAGCTTTGATTTTGAATATCAACAGCTTTATGTACTTCTTCTTTGATTTTTGGATTTCTGTAAAAAAACGAGTTAGATAAACCTGTTCTTTTGCATAATCCGGAAACTGTAATCCTTTCGCCCTCATTACGCATTCTTTGAATTTCATCCATTGCCAGTTTTACTTTTTGCCTGCTGTTTTCCTGGCTCATTTCGATGATTTTATTTGCTTTCATCCTTAATCACAACCTTTATAGTTTTTTTAACAATGCAATTTCCTTTCGATCCAACCGTTTCTTCAGCGTGTTCACCTCTTTTTGAAGTATACTACACTTTTGAAGAAGCTGCTCATTTTCAACCTTTAACCTTTGATTCTCTGACTGACAGCTGTTAAAATCTTTCTTCAATTCTTGAAAATTATGACCTGCAATATTTCTTTCTTCAGATGACTGCTGTACATCTATCCGCCGTGGCTGTTTAATAGCTTCCTCCAGTTTCTGACGGACTTGCTCATTCTTATAAAAAAATCCTCTTGATAAACCTGTCCAACGAACCAATTCTGTTACAGAAATCGGCAGTCCTCTGGCACCCATATCATCTATTGCCCGAATCGCCTTTTTTATTTTCTGTTCACTCTCAGCTTTATTAACGGCTATCATCTTATCATATTTCATATCCATCCCACTCCTTTACCACATCCATTAAAATCATATCGATTTTCTCTCTGACTGCCCTCGTTTCATCCGCCATTATCTTGTTCCCAATCTTTCGGTAATGATGTACACTTTGTAATGTTTTATGCCCCAAAAGCCTTGCGATCATCCAGTCGTCGATATGCATCTCTGTCAGCTTTTTCCCATAACAATGTCGG
>JAGZZT010000014.1 GCA_018377235.1 Clostridium sp. | reverse complement strand
GTGAAACGGTGTATAAAAAGGTGTAGAAATGTCGTTTACTTCTTGAATATTCCTATACTTTTGATAAAAGAATGGCTAAAAATCAAGGTTTCCTGTTTCCATCGAGGAAGCAGCTAAGGAAGGCAAGTTCTAGTAAAAAGCCCGACAGATTTATCAGATAGTAAGTTGAAAGCCAGATACATGATTTATTTTTACTTTCATGCATTATAATAATAGTGCAATTAAAAATACAGGGGAGCTTGTGGAGCAGGCTGAGAGGAAGTAATCAAACTTCGACCCTTTAACCTGATGCGGATAATGCCGCCGTAGGAAGTCAAGAGGGATGAACTTTTTTCGGAGACGCCGTTTTCAGGCGTCTCCGTTTTTGTGTTATAAGGAAAGGAAAGCAGTTTATGAATCAGAATCATGCAGTAAAAACAGAAATCAGGGCGAAAACCAGAACAATAAAACTTGTAATGACAGGAATGTTTGCCTGCCTGGCCTTTGTGCTGAACACATTTGTATATTTTCCCTCGATGGCGCCGTTTCAGCATTTTGTGGACGTTCTGGCAGCGGTTTTTCTGGGGCCGTGGTATGGATGTGCCAGCGCGTTTCTGTGCGGCGTAATGCGAATGATATCTGGCAGAACCATACAGGCAGTGACAGGAGCGGTATTCGGCCCTGTGTTGGGAGGACTTCTGTACAGAAAAACAAAAAATATCTATTTTGTGTTTGTGGGAGAGGTAATTGGAACAGGATGCCTGGGAGCCATGGCTTCCTATCCTCTTATGAAGCTGTTTTATGGATTAGATGCCCAGTCGCCCTTTTACTACATTCCCTTTTATACGCCCTCAGCTGTAACAGGAGCCGCCATGGGTCTGGCCGTGCTGCTGATGCTAAAAAAAGGTAAGGTTCTGGAGCGGATGGAAAGGGAACTGGAATAGAGAAAAAAGAGACGCATTTTTGGCAAGAAAGGCAGTTTCAGAGGGAAAGGAGCCGTTATGGAGGATTTAACAAAGGAGGCGTGGGAGACTTTCAGGCAGGTGCAGGAGAAACGTCCCTTAGTGCAGTGTATTACAAATTTTGTTACAGTTAACGACTGTGCCAATATGATTTTAGCCGCTGGAGGCTCTCCCTCTATGGCTCACGATATCAGGGAGGCAGCGGAGGCGGTAACTGCGGCTCAGGCGCTGGTCTGCAATCTGGGGGCCATAGGGGATACGGACGCTATGGAGGCTGCGGGAAAGGCGGCGAACTTTCATGGGATTCCAGTGGTATTTGACCCGGTGGCGGCAGGGGGAACCAGCCTGCGCCGGGCTGAGTCGGCGAGGCTTATGAGAGCCGTACATTTTTCTGTGATTCGAGGAAATGCGTCGGAGATCCGTTTCCTGGCAGGAGAACAGTCCTTTGGAAGCGGAGTGGATGCAGGAGCTTTTGATGAGATCACAGAGGAAAATCTGTCTGCCGCTTCAATGATGGCAAAGGAGCTGGCAGAGAAAACAGACAGCGTTATTGCCGCCTCGGGACAGCTGGACCTGATTTCTGACAGCAGAAGGACAGCAGTTTTAAGAAATGGAAGCCCTGTGATGGCGCGGATAACGGGAAGCGGATGTATGCTGACTGCTCTTATAGGAGCTTTCTGCGGGGTATGTCAGGAGGACTGCTTTACTGCGGTCTTTGCGGCTGCCGCTGTTATGGGAGTCTGTGGGGAGCTGGCAGATATGAAGAGACTGGAGAAAGGGACGGGAAACGCATCCTTTCGCAATGATTTGATTGACGCAGTCTTTAACTTAACAGAAAAACAGTTTAAGGAGAGAATAAACTATGAAATTTTCTAAGGAACAGATCAGACAGTCCATGCTTCTCTATGGGGTGACGGACCGCTCCTGGTTAAAGCCGGGGGAAAGGCTTTCGGATGTATGCAAAGAGATTTTAGAGAATGGAGCGACCTTTCTTCAGCTTCGTGAAAAGGAACTGGATGAGGAGGTCTTTTTGGAGGAAGCGGTAGAGTTAAAGAACTTATGTGCCCAGTTCGGTGTTCCGTTTGTGGTCAATGACAGTGTGGAAACAGCCCTTCAGGCCGGAGCTGATGGCGTTCATGTGGGCCAGTCGGACATAAAAGGGCGGGATATCAGGGCAATGATAGGGCTGGAAAGAATTCTGGGGATTTCTGCCGGGACAGTGGAAGAGGCCAGAGCGGCAGAACAGGCCGGAGCTGACTATATTGGAGTGGGGGCTGTGTTCGGAACTGCTACGAAAAAAGATGCCAGAAATCTTTCAGTTGAGAAACTGCGGGAAATTTCTTCCTCTGTGTCCATACCAGTAGTTGCTATTGGAGGAATCAACCGCTCCAATGTGCTGGAGCTTTCAGGAAGCGGAGTAGATGGAATCGCTGTAATATCTGCTCTGTTTGGGGCAGAGCGCCCAGGGGAAGCTGCTGCAGAATTAGCGGTTCTTGCAAAGGAGATCAGTGGCTGTGAATAAAAGGTATGCGATTTTTGATTTAGATGGCACTCTGCTCGATTCCATGGGATGGTGGAAAGGCCTGTCAGAAGAATTTTTAAGGAGCAGAGGAGTGACAGAGCTTCCGGACGGCCTTTTAGACCAGATTAAAACCATGACAGTTCTGGAATCAGCAGATCTTTTTATCCGCACCTGCGGCATTTCAGGGACAGAGGCTTCTGTGGCAGAGGAGATTAACGCTCTGATGGATCGTCATTATAGGGAGGACATTTCGCTGAAACTGGGAGTGAAATCCTATCTGGAAAGGCTGAAAGCAAAAGGAGTCAGGATGTGCGTGGCTTCTGCAACATCGGCAGAGCTGATTGCGGCCTGCCTGAGGCGTCTGGAATCAGTCGACTATTTTGAAGGATTTTTTTCATGTGAGGACATCGGCGCAGGAAAAACACGTCCTGATATTTATCTGAAGGCGGCTGCAAAAATGGGAGCGCGGCCAGAGGATACAGCTGTCTATGAGGACGCCCTGTATGCGGCTGAAACTGCGAAGAAGGCAGGATTTTACGTAGTAGGGGTATATGACAAAGATAGATGCCAGACAGAGGAAGAGAGAAAGTACCTGGAAGCTATGGCAGATGAGATAATAGAAAATTGGGAAGAGGAGGAATGACAATGAGCGCAAGTATTGCAATTCAGGTACTCCCTCAGGTGGGAAGCGATGAGGAGGTGTGCAGAATTGTGGACGAGGTGATTGCCTGCATTAAAAATACAGGGCTTCGCTATGAGGTAGGGCCGCTGGAAACTGTGATAGAGGGAGAAAGTTTTGAACAGCTGATGGAGCTGGCGGCAGAATGCCAGAAAACAGCAGTCCGCGCTGGAGCTGCGAAGGTGATTTCTTATATTAAGGTCATTTACAAGCCGGAAGGGGAAATTTTGACCATTGATCAGAAAATTGGGAAATACAGGGAGGAGAATCGGTGAAAACAGTTTTGACTATTGCTGGAAGCGATTCCAGCGGTGGAGCCGGAATCCAGGCAGATTTAAAAACCATGATTATAAACGGAGTATTTGGAATGAGCGCTGTCACAGCCCTGACAGCTCAGAATACAATAGGGGTATCAGGTATTCTGACAGTGGATGCAGATTTTTTAAAAAAACAGCTTGATGCAGTGTTTGAAGACATCCGACCAGACGCGGTCAAAATTGGGATGGCAGTTTCAGAAGAGCTGATACAGGTGATTGCAGAACGTCTCCGGTTTTACAGGGCGGAGCATGTGGTGGCGGACCCGGTTATGGTTTCTTCCAGCGGCTCCAGACTGATTCAGCCGAATGCGGTGGAGGCTCTTACAAGAGAGCTGTTTCCTTTGGCTCAGCTGGTTACTCCCAATATACCAGAGGCAGAGCTTCTGTCAGGGAAAAAAATTGCAGACAGAAAGGATATGGAGCTGGCAGCGGAGTATATCAGCAGGAAGTACGGCTGTGCAGTGCTTCTAAAGGGAGGACACAGCGTTCAGGACGCTGATGATCTTCTTTATGAAGCGGGAAAGGCAGAATGGTTTATGGGAAAGAGGATTCACACTTTAAATACCCACGGCACAGGATGTACTCTGTCCAGCGCCATTGCCTCCAATCTGGCCAAGGGTTTTTCGCTCAGGGAATCTGTAAAAAGAGCTAAAGAATATCTGTCGGGAGCATTGTCTGCTCAGATGAACCTGGGTGCCGGAAGCGGTCCTGTGGATCACAGCTTTTGCCTGAACGGATATTTTTCAGAAAGCGTCTCTGTTTAGAGAAAGTGTAAGACTGTTTTTTATTTGCCTCTTGACTAATACCTATACGGGGTATTATAATAACTTCAGAAAAAGGAGGTAAACAGATGAAACAGTACGTTGTGACTGGTATGAGCTGTGCGGCCTGCAGCGCCCGAGTGGAGAAGGCTGTGTCAAAGGTAGAGGGTGTTTCCTCTTGTTCTGTCAGCCTTCTGACACATTCTATGGGGGTGGAAGGTACGGCGGAGCCTGAAGATATTATTGCGGCAGTGGAGGCAGCAGGATATGGAGCTTTCGCAAAAGACGGAGCTGGAGAGAAAAAAGCTGGCGGAGCTGGGCAGGCAGGGGAGGACATTCTGGCAGATCGGGAAACGCCTGTTCTGAAAAAGCGCCTGGCTGCTTCTCTGGGCTTTCTGATTGTGCTTATGTACGTCTCTATGGGCCATATGATGTGGGGCTGGCCGCTTCCGGAGATTCTGGCTGGAAATCATGTGGCAGTGGGCCTTATGCAGCTTCTGCTGGCGGGCATTGTCATGGTGATCAACCAGAAATTTTTTATAAGCGGATTTAAGAGCCTGTGGAATCGGGCGCCTAACATGGATACTCTGGTAGCCCTGGGATCCGGCGCGTCTTTTCTCTACAGCGTGTACGCTTTGTTTGCCATGACAGACGCCCAGCTGCGGGGAGATACGGCAGGCGTCATGGAATATATGCATGAGTTTTATTTTGAGTCAACAGCTATGATTCTGACTTTGATTACTGTTGGAAAGATGCTGGAGGCCCGCTCCAAGGGAAAAACAACAGACGCTCTGAAAAATCTTATGAAAATAGCGCCGAAGACAGCGGTGGTTTTACGAAATGGCGAGGAAATGGAAATTTCCATTGACCAGGTAGAGAAAGGTGATGTATTTTTGGTCCGGCCAGGCGGAAATATTCCAGTGGACGGCGTGATTCTGGAGGGAAACAGTGCAGTGGACGAGTCGGCTCTGACAGGAGAGAGCATTCCGGTGGATAAAGCGGCTGGTGACAAGGTGTTTGCGGCTACTTTGAACCGGTCTGGCTTTATCCGATGTCAGGCATCCCGAGTGGGCGAGGATACCACCTTCTCTCAGATTATCCAGATGGTCAGCGATGCGGCTGCCACGAAAGCTCCTGTAGCCAAGGCCGCGGACCGGGTGTCCGGTATTTTTGTGCCGGCAGTGATTGGAATTTCCATTGTAACGGCAATAGTGTGGATGACAGCAGGCCAGAGCTTTGGTTTCGCCCTGGCTCGGGGAATTTCCGTCCTTGTTATCAGCTGTCCCTGTGCTCTGGGCCTTGCTACTCCGGTAGCAATTATGGTAGGAAACGGTGTGGGAGCTAAAAATGGTATTCTGTTTAAGACTGCATCCGCTTTGGAAGAAGCAGGAAAGACGGAGATTATTGCCCTGGATAAGACGGGAACCATCACAATGGGAGAGCCTCATGTGACGGATCTGCTGACTGCTCCCGGAGTGAAGGAGGAGGAGCTTTTGACATTGGCAGCCTCCCTTGAAAAGAGGAGCGAGCATCCTCTGGCCAGGGCGGTGATAAGAAAGGCAGAGGAGCTGGGACTGGTGCTGGAGGAAACGGAAGAGTTCAAGGCGCTGGTAGGAAGCGGCGTTGCTGCCTCTTTAAAGGGCAGAAAGCTTCTGGGAGGAAGTCTTTCCTTCATGAGCAGCAGGACTGCAGTTCCGGAGTCAGTGAAGCAGCAGGCTGAAACTTTGGCAGAACAGGGTAAAACACCGCTTTTATTTGCAGAAAATGGAATGCTTGCCGGTGTCATTGCAGTGGCTGATGTGATAAAGGAGGATAGTCCGCAGGCAGTGGAAGAACTCCAAAAGATGGGGATCCACGTAGTCATGCTGACAGGAGATAATGAAAAAACAGCTGAAGCTATCGGCAGACAGGCTGGAGTGGATGAAGTAATTGCAGGTGTCCTGCCAGATGGTAAAGAGGCGGTGATCCGCGCTTTGAAAGAAAAGGGAAAGACAGCTATGGTGGGAGACGGAATTAATGATGCTCCAGCTCTGACGAGAGCGGATCTGGGAATTGCCATTGGAGCCGGAACAGACGTGGCAATCGACGCGGCGGACATAGTTCTGATGAAGAGCCGGTTAAGTGATGTGCCGGCGGCAATCCGACTCAGCCGGAAAACTTTGAGAAATATTCACGAAAATCTGTTCTGGGCATTTTTCTACAATGCAGTGGGAATTCCTCTGGCAGCAGGTCTTTTTATTCCTTTGCTTGGATGGAAGCTGAATCCTATGTTCGGGGCAGCTGCCATGAGTCTTTCCAGCTTCTGTGTGGTTTCAAACGCGCTCCGTCTGAATTTTCTTTCTATCAGAGACGAGGCTAAGGATAAAAAGGTGAAAACAAAACGCCATAAGGCAGAAAAGGAGAAAAAAGATATGGAAAAGACAATGAAAATTGAGGGAATGATGTGCGGACACTGTGAGGCCAGAGTAAAAAAGACGCTGGAAGCCATTCCAGGGGTAGAGACCGCTCAGGTCAGCCATGAAAAGGGAACTGCCGTTGTGAGGCTGGCATCAGAGGTGGCAGACGATGTCTTGAAAAAAGCGGTAGAGGATCAGGATTACCAGGTGACAGAGATTTTATAAAGGAGAGGGGAGCTTTCCAGCAGATTTGTCAATGCCTGGAAAGCTTCCGACTTTGTCTGAATTTCGGAGAATAAAATAAAGTTTAAAAAAATCAAAAAAGTGCTTGCATTTTTTTGAAAGTATGGTAAGCGAGCGGCATAAAACAACATAGAAGGCCTGTTGGTCAAGCGGTCAAGACGACGCCCTCTCACGGCGTAAACCCGGGTTCGATTCCCGGACAGGTCATTTGGAAGAACCAGAAAAAAGTCTGGTTCTTTTTGCTATATAAAAACAGCGTCTGTGTGAGAGAAGGAGAGACGACTCTGTTCACTGACGTCAAGAAAACAGGAGGAACGAATATGGACTTACTGGAAATGCTGAAACACAGAAGAAGCGTCAGAGAATATACGGGAGAGCCGATTCCGAAAGAATATCTGGAACAGATTTTAGCAGCAGGCCTTTTATCTCCATCCGGGCGCAGCAGAAAACCATGGGAGCTTGTGACAGTTCAAAATAGGGATACACTGAAAGAGCTGATTCAATGCCGGGAGGGAGCTGCCAATATGCTGGAAAAGGCAGGATGCGCTATTTTGGTGTTTGCAGATCCTGAAAAAACAGATGTGTGGACAGAGGACTGCTCCATTGTGATGAGCAATATGCATTTGATGGCAGACAGCCTGGGGCTGGGGAGCTGCTGGATTCAGGGCAGACTTAGAACTGCCAGGAATGGAATGACCACAGAAGAATTCTGCAGAAAGCTTCTCCATGTTCCGGAGCAGTACCGTCTGGAAGCAATTTTGTCTGTTGGCGTGTCAAAGAAGCGTCCGGAGTCTCACAGTCTGGAGGAGATAGAGACTGCAAAGGTGCATGACGAAATGTGGGAAAAATAGAAGAACGCTGCAGGAAAATATAAGGTTGAACCCGGGTTTACGCCGTGAGAGGGCGTCGTCTTGACCGCTTGACCAACAGGCCTTCTATGTTGTTTTATGCCGCTCGCTGTCGACTTAGATAGTATATCATACTTTAAAAAAAATGCAAGCACTTTTTTGATTTTTTTCGATTTTTCAAAAAAGACGTAAAAAGCAAGGATACGGATTTCAATTTTTTCCTGAAAATGATATAATCATTTTAATAGATTTAGGGGAGGGAGGCGAAAGAATGAAACGGTACAGAGCGGTGAAAGGAAAGGAAGCCCCCTGGCAGACAAAGGCAGTAAAATCGGTGGTTCATCTGTTTCGCGGAACATTTGACACAGAGGATTCAGGAGCAGACTATTCAGGAATGGGAAAACCAGAAGACTCAAAAACCGGAGAGGAGCAGGCAGAAGAAAAGGGACATCTGGATGATACTGCCAGAATCTGTCTTCCTGGTTTTGGCCTTCCAGTGAAGAACCCGGCAGTGAATGCAGGAGAACTGCTGTGGAAAAATATGAGGAGGATTCAGCGGGAAAATGGTATTGTTCAGACAGGCCGGATGGGAGATGAGAGACTGGACATTTCCATGGAGATGCCGGAGGGAGAAGGACGCAGCTTCGTGCTTCTTCGGACGCTGCTGGAATTGAATCGGGTTTACGGCCTTTTGAAATTTATTGTGGCAGTTCCGTCTGTGGCAGACAGGCTTAAGCTGGCGGAAGCAGTGAGAAAATTTTCAGATTGTTTTTCAAAACTCGGATATCCCAGCCTGTCAGAATGCAGCTTTTCATGCCGCGGAGAAAATTTAAGGGAGGTCAGTACACGGCTGGTAGAGTCTAAGAGACTTTCTGTCTGCATTATGAATATTCAGACCTTTAACAGGGGGACAAATCGTCTGAGGGCTGCTGACGAGTATGGCCAGGTGCTGTGGGACGATATAAGGGCTGTAAGACCAGTGGTGATTTTGGATGAACCAGGATCAGAAGGAGGAGTTTCAGAACTTCAGGAAAGCTCTAAGGCGTTTCAGGCACTGGAAGGGCTGAATCCTCTGTTTACACTGCGCTTTGAGTCGAAGACAGCAGTCGGGGAAAACAGGATTTTCAGCCTGGCAAGAGCGTCTGCTCTGGAACAGGGAGCAGTTAAGAACTGTTTTTTAAAGCAGCCAGAAGAGCGGGAGGGAGAGACCTGTCCAGTCGAAGAAAAAATCCGTCTGTCTGTGAAGCTTCACTTTGAAACGCAGCTGAAACTTTTAAGAGCAGGGCGGAAAGTAAAATGCCTGACCTTGTTTTTTACGGCGTCCTCCAGCCATGAAAGGGAGAAGATGCTTAAACTTTTTGACCGGGTTTATCAGGAAATTCTTGGAGAATACGACAGCCAGATCCGTCTGCTGGGGGAGGAACATCTTCCTGTCTTTAACAGAGATCCCCAAAAGGCCAGACGGGTGTTTCTGGGAATAGATAAGACAGGCCGTGAGCGCGAGCTGGACGGCTGGGAGAAAAAAGATGCCGGAAGTTTTCGGAAACGTCTTTTAGAGGATGTGAACCGCGGAATAGGGGAGATATTGAAAGAAAGCAAAAGCCTTTCCTCTTTTGAACGCCAGGAATCGTTTCTCTTTGCCCACCCGGCATTAAGAAGAGGATGCGAGAACAGAAATTTATTTGTGATCTGCTGTCTGGATGCTGGAGTGACGGAGGCATCTCTCAGAAAAAAGGCGGTCTGCGGTCAGTGGCTGTCAGAAGATCAGGAGGGAAACCAGCTTCCTGGGGAAGCAGAAAAGCTCTGGATCGTTGGAGAGGGAATAGACAGGGATCCTTACTGGAGCTGCGAGGAGACTGCGTTTTCAGAGCCGTATCAGAAGACACTTGAAGCGTTAGAGAAGATAAAAGAAACGCCGGTTTTCGCAGAGTCTTCAGGACTTACGCGGCTTACGAGCGAGGAGCGAAAAGAACTTTTATCCTGCATGGACAGAGCGGAAGAACTTTTAAAAAAGGCAGCGTCGGCCTGGAAGAGCACGAAAGAATAGAGAAAACCTGGGAGGAAGAACGAAATACAGGCAGAAAGTCGTTGCCAGAAACAAGTGTTTTCATATACAATAGGAAAATCGAAAGGAGAAGCGTATGCAGAATTATTCAGGAGAAGCCGGTTTAATGTATCATTTACAGATTAGAAAAGGGGATGTGGGCCGATATGTGATCCTGCCGGGAGACCCGAAACGGTGCCAGAAGATTGCCCAGTTTTTTGATAACCCGGTTCTGGTGGCTGACAGCAGAGAGTATGTGACCTATACAGGAACTCTTGAGGGAGAAAAGGTAAGCGTCACCTCCACTGGAATCGGAGGGCCTTCCGCCTCGATTGCTATGGAGGAGCTGGTTCAGTGCGGAGCCGACACCTTCGTCCGGGTGGGAACCTGCGGAGGAATCGATCTGAATGTAAAAGGAGGCGACATTGTCATCGCTACAGGCGCAGTCCGCATGGAGGGAACCAGTAAGGAGTATGCGCCCATCGAATTTCCGGCGGTAGCGGATCTGGAGGTGGCTAATGCTCTGGCAGCAGCGGCAAAGAAGCTGGGGTTTGCGTACCACACGGGAGTCGTTCAATGCAAAGACGCTTTTTACGGGCAGCATGATCCGGAGCGGATGCCGGTCAGCTATGAGCTGTTAAATAAGTGGGAGGCCTGGAAGCGGCTGGGCTGCAAGGCTTCTGAGATGGAGTCGGCTGCCCTCTTTATCGTAGCCGCTCATCTGGGCGTGCGCTGCGGCTCAAACTTCCTGGTGGTAGGAAACCAGGAGAGAGAGAAACTGGGCATGGAAAATCAGATTTGTCACGATACAGAAGCGCCGATCCGTGTGGCAGTAGAGGCAATCCGCAGCCTGATTAAGGCTGACAGGGAAAAATAGGCAGGGAAAAGACTGCAAAGACAGAAAGAAGAGACAGAAGGAGGCAGTAATTAGAATGGGACAGTATAAGAAATATAAGCGCATTTTCACAATCGTGCTGGATTCTCTGGGAGTGGGAGCCATGGAGGATTCCGCACAGTATGGGGATATAGGAGTGGACACTCTGGGACATATTGCAGAAAAGTCAGAGAGTCTTGAAATTCCCAACCTCAGAAAACTGGGTATGGCCAATCTTCATCCTATGAAGCAGAACGCGCCGGTGGAGCACCCGCTGGGGAAATATATGAAAATGAGGGAGAAAAGCTGCGGAAAGGACACCATGACCGGCCATTGGGAGATGATGGGACTTCACATTACTAAGCCGTTTCAGACCTTTACAGATACAGGCTTTCCTAAGGAACTGATTGATGAGCTGGAGAAGAGAACCGGCAGGACGATCATTGGAAATAAGAGCGCCAGCGGCACAGAGATTTTAGACGAGCTGGCAGAGGAGGAGATTGCCACAGGCCATCTGATTGTCTACACATCGGCAGATTCGGTGCTTCAAATCTGCGGAAATGAGGAGACGATGGGACTGGAGACTCTGTACCATTACTGCGAGATTGCCAGAGAACTGACTATGAGAGATGAGTGGAAAGTAGGACGCGTCATTGCAAGACCTTATGTGGGAAAGAAAAAGGGCGAGTTTAAGCGTACAGCCAACCGTCACGACTACGCCTTAAAGCCTTATGGGCGTACAGCCTTAAACGCCATGAAGGATGCGGGATATGATGTAATCTCTGTAGGGAAAATCTTTGATATTTTTGATGGAGAGGGGCTGACAGAGTCCAACAAGTCTAAGAGTTCTGTCCATGGTATGGAGCAGACGATAGAGATTGCAGAGAAGGATTTTACAGGCCTCTGCTTTGTCAATCTGGTGGATTTCGATGCTCTGTGGGGCCACCGAAGAGATGTAAAGGGCTATGCAGAGGAACTGGAAAGATTTGATGAGAAGCTGGGAGAGCTGCTTCCTCTTTTGAAGGATGACGATCTGCTTATTTTGACGGCAGATCACGGCAACGATCCGACTTATACAGGCACGGATCATACAAGAGAAAAGGTACCGTTCATCGCATGGTCTCCATCCATGACCTGCGGCGGTGAGATGGAAGAAAATGATACCTTTGCAGTGATAGGAGCTACGATTGCAGATAATTTCGGCGTGGCTATGCCAGAGGGAACAATTGGCTCTTCCAGACTGGAAGAAATTCAGAAATAACAGGAGAAGAAGATGGAAAAACAGGAAATTTTAAAGCGCCTTGATCATACACTGCTTCAGCAGACAGCTGTCTGGGAGCAGATTAAGGCTCTGTGCGATGAGGGAATGGAATATGGAACAGCGTCCGTGTGCATTCCTCCCAGTTTTGTAAAGAGGGCTAAGGACTACGTGGGAGACAGGCTGGCTGTCTGCACAGTTATTGGATTTCCAAACGGCTATATGACTACAGCTGTAAAGGTTTTCGAGACAGAGGATGCAGTGAAAAACGGTGCTGATGAGATTGATATGGTGATCAATGTGGGAATGGTGAAGGAGAAAAACTTTGACGGCGTTCTGGCTGAGATCAAGGCGGTAAAGGAAGCCTGCCATGGAAAACTCTTAAAGGTTATCATTGAAACCTGTCTTCTGACAGAGGAGGAGAAGGTGGAACTGTGCCGTGTTGTCACAGAATCGGGAGCTGAGTATATTAAAACTTCCACAGGCTTTTCCACAGGCGGAGCTACCTTTGAGGATGTGGCACTGATGAGAAAGCATGTGGGAAGCAGAGTGAAAGTCAAGGCGGCAGGAGGAATTGCCAGCGTTTCAGATGCAGAAAAATTTATTGAACTGGGCGCAGATCGTTTGGGAACCAGCCGTTTGATTAAGCTGCTGGACGAGAGGTAAATCCAATAGTTATAGGAGCGGAGAAGTTTTTTAGTGTCCTTGATGGGACGCGAATCCTTTCTCCGTTCCTTTTTTACAGCATTTGTTAAAAATCCGGTTGACAGCCGGCTTTTTTTATTGTATAACTGTATTAAGTAATTAATACAACAATACAATAATACAGATAGCCGGACACGGCAGGATGGGAAGTCCTGCAAAAAGAAGAAAATGAGGTGAAAGAATGGAATGGAAAATTACGGATGACAGGCCTATCTGGGTACAGCTTTCAGAGCAGCTTTCCGCTCAGATTGCGGCAGGAACCTATGAGCCAGGGGAACGGCTCCCCTCAGTCCGGGAATTTGCAGCCCAGGCTGGGGTGAATCCGAATACGATGCAGAGAGCCATGGCTGATTTAGAGAGCCAGGGACTGATTATCACAAACAGAACAGCAGGAAGGTGCGTGACACAGGATATGGAGATGATTAAGAAGGTCAGAAACGGACAGGCCAGAGAACAGGCTCTCCGATTTTTAGAGCAGATGGGAAGTCTGGGATATACGAAGGAAGAGATTAAGCACGTATTAGAAGAGCTGTTTGACGCGATGAAGGAGGAGGGGACAGTATGAGCAGAGAAATTTTAGTTTGCAAGGGGCTGGGAAAGAAATTTGGAACCAGGTACGCCTTGAAGGATGTAGATCTTACCATAGAAAGCGGGAAAATTATCGGGCTTTTAGGACCGAATGGATCGGGAAAAACCACTCTTATGAAGCTGGCAAACGGACTGCTGAAGCCGGAGGAAGGGTGCCTGGAAATAGAGGGAAATACACTTGGCATTGAGACAAAGGCTGTAGTATCATATCTGCCGGATCAGACGTACTTTGCTGACTGGATGCGGGTGTCGGATCTCCTGGATATGTTTTCCGATTTTTATAAGGACTTTGACAGACAGAAGGCGGCCGCCATGCTGAAGGATTTGAATATTTCCGAAAAAGCCAGGATGAAGACGCTCTCAAAAGGAAATAAAGAGAAAGTCCAGCTGATTCTGGTCATGAGCCGGAACGCCAGACTGTATCTCTTAGACGAACCGATAGGAGGAGTGGATCCGGCAGCCAGAGAATATATTCTTCAGACGATTCTTACAAATTACTCAGAGGACGCGTCTGTCATTATTTCTACCCATCTGATTGCAGATGTGGAGAAGGTGCTGGATGAGGCTGTCTTTCTGAAGGAGGGCCGTCTGGTCCGCCACAGCAGTGTGGACGAAATAAGGGAAACAGAAGGAAAATCAGTGGATCACCTGTTCCGGGAGATTTTTGCTGTACACGGAGGCGGAAACAGCTCGGATAAGCGGGACAGATAGGAAAGGAAGGCGGTATTATGTTTGGAAAGCTTTTAAAATATGAATGGAAGGCTATGATGAAAACCATGCTCCCAATTTACGGAGCTGCCCTGGTGCTGGCAGCAGTGAACGGACTTCTTTTTCAGAGTATTCTGGGAGGGTGGATTAACCGATCGGCGCTGTTTTCTACTATGCAGACAACGGCTTTAACGCTCTACATGCTGGTTTTAGCTGTCATGGGGGTTTTTACAGCTGTTATGATTATCCAGCGTTTTTATAAAGGGCTGCTCAGGCAGGAGGGATATCTTATGTTCACTCTCCCGGTGAAGACCTGGAAACTGATTTTTTCTAAGGCCTGCGTCTCCTTTGCTGTCACTGTTTTGTCCATGATAGTGGGAATTTTATCCATGGGATTGTTTGGAGGCATTGAATTCTTCAGAGCACTCTATGAACTGCCGATTCTTATGTGGGCTTTTTTGACGGAGGGCTATAAGGCTGATCCAGCTGCTTTTGTATACATGGCACTTTTTGCATTGGAGATGCTGGCGGGATTGATTGTGGCAGTTTTTGCCTCTATTTATGAACTGTATTTTGCTATGGCATTAGGCCAGATGTCCAGAAATCACAAGGTTATCTGGTCGGTAGTCTGGTTCATGGCAGTAAGCACAGTGATGAATTTTGCAGCAATGCTTCTTGTGGGAAACGGATTATTTTTGATGGATCTTTCTGAAACGGTTGAAAGCGTAATAGGAAATCTTCATATGATGGGATTAGGAATGCTGGCCGTTCAGGCTGTCAGCCTTGCTATCCTGATGCTGGGAACAGGATTTGTGCTGGATCGAAAACTGAATTTGGAATAAAGCAGGCGTGTTGTCCCTTGCAGACTGATGCAGGATGAAATGACAGAAAAAAAGACGGCGGGAAGGAGCGTTTTGCTCAGAACCCGCCGTTTTTAACTGACTTGTATAAGGAAAAATTTATAGAGAGGGCTTTATAAAGGGAACTTCAGAGGGAACTTTGGCAAATTTATATCCGTTTCCATGAGTCCGCTTGACATCATATAAAGCCCTATCGGCGGCCTCATAAAGCTGGGAGAAGGATTCGCCGCCCCTGGCAGGGACGATTCCAATGGAAACGCTGGCAGATACTGCGAGCCCGTTTCTCTCAAAGGTTCTCCTAAGAGCTGAGACCAGCTTTTCGGCGCAGCGCTCTAAGCCATGTATATCTGCAGCATTTTGAATAAACAGTACAAATTCATCTCCACCCAGGCGTCCCGACAGATCTGTGCTGCGGATAACGGATTTTAGGATGAGTCCTGTCTCCTCTAAAACATGATCTCCCATCATATGCCCCAGCTTATCATTTACCTCTTTAAAATGATCCAGATCCAGCAAAAACAACGCGCTGATCCCCTGAGTGCCAGCGGTATAGTGTCTCAGAGCATCCTCTGTTTTCTGGATAAAAGCCTCGCGGCTGTATAGATTTGTCAGAGGATCAGTCTGATGTTTCTGATTAAGCTCCTTGAGAGCTATTTCGCGTTTCATCTGTTCATTGTAATTTTCCAGAAATCCGATAATATGTTCGCGGTCAATGGTGAGAGCATGAACCTTGGTCCATTCCCATTTGTGGCTGAGATCGATTTCTATCACAATAGGGTCGACTTTTCCGCCGCTCATAGCCGTTTCATAAAAAGTTTTGTAAGAAGCGTAGCCTTCCTGACGGATTAATCCTTTCTCCAGAAGATGGTCAGGGGTAAAATCTGAAATAATCTGATAATCTAAATCTGAATCATCCAGATGATAATAGAGAAAAAGCAGATTTTGTTCCAGATTAATTTCAAAAGGTATGTCATTAGTTTTCTTCAAAATCATGGAAAGGAGGGAGTTTTTCACCTGCATCTGACGATTTTGTATCTTAATTGTGTTCATAACACGTATGATAAAATGGCCGATAATTGCAAAAACTGAGATAACGCAGACAGAGATGCCTGCCAGAAGCCATGCAAAAATTCTCTCTATATTTTCGGCATAATCTTCCAGAAAGCTTTCCACTACTACAGAAAATACATACCAGTTGTTGATTCCCAGAGGTTCGTAAGTCACATATCTGCCCTGGTCCTGATAAGAAAAGTGAAAATACCCTGATTTTCCATTCTGAATATCCTGTCGGATACTTTCTACAGTCACATTTCCGGCAAAGGTATATCGCTTCATTTCTTCCCAGATATTCAGATCTTCGGCAAAGGAATAGACGTTTCCAGAATGACTGATATAGTTTCCATTGTCGTCTACAATCTGGAAATACCGGTGCATCTCCTTATCCATCTCAATTTTTTCGGCAATAGAGGAAATCGACAAATGGCCCCACAGTGCCCCTACGATTTGTCCGTCATGATGAAGGGGAACAGCGATCAGCATATCATCTGAGGCAGTCAGAACATTAGAAATGTAGCTTTCATCATTTTTTATGCTCTCCAACAGCTCAGGATCATCTATCTGACCGATGGCTCCTGTGTTGTCCATGCTTTCTCCATCTAAATTTGCAGCTCCCATTTTTTGAAAATGAAGCCCTTCCCGGATTTCACTCAGACTGCTCCTCATATTTTCCAGTCCAGAGTATTCATTTGAGTGGAACATATCTTCACTGGCACGCAGAATATCTACACTGTGCTGAATTTCTGTATGTATCAGCTTAGTGACATAATGGGAAGTCCACTCGATCTGTTCGATATCCTTTTCCAGAACGGTGTTGTAGACCTTATTAAAGTAGAGAGCAAACAGGCTGACCATAATGACAACAGAAAGAATAACAGCCGTCAGGATAATAACCAGCGGTTTGGTTCCCAAATGTATATCAGATGCGTGTGCATTGTCCATATCGTTGTTTCCTCTGCATAGTTTTGTGCCGATTGTCAGAATAGGATGAAGGAGCAGCTTATTAATTATAATTATACAATAAAAGGATCTATTTGAACAGTATCAAGATTTGAAATGATGATGATTAATGACATCAGACAGAAATTCTGATATGATAATGTCAGTGTATTCCACAAAAGTGAAATCCCGCAAAACGGGCAAGAAATTCAAACAGACAGGATGTGAAAATAAAATGAAACAGAGAATATCAGCTGGGGGAAGGATTGATCTGACGGAAGGGCCGGTGGCCCGCTCTATGTGGATGTTTGCGCTGCCGCTTATTGCCGGGAATCTGCTTCAGCAGTTTTATAATGTGGCAGATACCCTGATTGTGGGACGTTTTCTGGGACCAGGCGCTCTGGCGGCAGTAGGTTCTTCTTACACGGTAATGACCTTTCTCACTTCTGTGATTCTGGGGCTCTGCATGGGAAGCGGAGTCCTGTTTTCCATGCTTTGCGGAGCGGGGGACACAGAGAGGATGAAAAACAGCTTTGTCCAGTCCTTCCTGTTTATTGGCCTTGTTACAGCTCTGGCAGAGTTCCTTGCTCTGGCTTTTCTGGATCCTATGATGGAGATTCTCCGGATTCCATCTGATATTTTGACAGAGACAAGAGAATATCTGAAGGTCATTTTTACTGGTCTCATGTTTACCTTTGTGTACAATTATTTCGCCGCACTTTTGCGGTCTCTGGGAAATTCGGTGGTACCTCTTTTGTTTCTGGCGGTCTCTGCTCTTGGAAATATTGCTTTAGATCTGGTGTTTATTTTGAAGTTTCATATGGGAACAGCAGGAGCAGCCTGGGCAACGATTCTGGCCCAGCTTTTGTCTGCCGTGGGAATTGGAGGCTATGTATGTATAAAGATGCCTCACCTGCTGCCAGGAAAACGCCATTTTTACCGGGATAAAAATATTTTAAAGACAATATCCAGGTATTCCATTCTAACCTGCGCTCAGCAGTCAGTGATGAATTTCGGAATTCTTATGGTGCAGGGGCTTGTAAACAGTTATGGGGTAACAGTAATGGCTGCCTTTGCGGCGGCGGTGAAGATAGATTCCTTTGCTTATATGCCGGTACAGGATTTTGGAAATGCTTTTTCTACTTTTATCGCCCAGAACCAGGGAGCAGGAAAAACAGAACGGATTCGTTCTGGGCTGAAGGCTGCCGTATTAAGTTCAGGCCTGTTCTGCCTTGTCATTTCGGCAGTCATTGTATGCTTTGCAGGAACTCTGATGACTATTTTTATCAGCCCTGAGGAAACGGAAATCATAAGGATTGGGGTTCAGTACCTTCATATTGAAGGGGCCTGTTATGTGGGAATCGGCTGTCTGTTCCTGCTCTACGGACTTTACCGCGGCCTGGGCCGGGCTGGTGTATCTGTTGTTCTCACAGTCATTTCTTTAGGAACAAGGGTAGCTCTGGCGTATCTGCTTTCCCCCATTCCTGCCATAGGACTTCTGGGAATCTGGTGGGCTGTTCCTGTCGGCTGGTTTTTAGCCGATATCGCTGGTTTCTGGTACTTCTGGAGGATGGAGAGGAGAAGAAAATGACACAAAATCTTGTCCCCTGTCTTTTTTTATGTCATAATAGATGTATTGCAGAAAATATACGACAGAAAGGAAACAGGGATAAATGATGAAACAGGAAGCTTCTCTGGAACAATGGAACGCTCTCTACCAGGCTGCCGCCGCTGTGACGGAGCTGGCCCCCTGGGAGGATTTTTGGAATACAGATGTAATCGTCATTCAGGAGAGTGGGGAAAAGGAACCGCTGTTTATGAGTGTGTCCGGGAGAGGGATTCACAGCCGGGGCGTGACAGTGTATGCGGGAAACGATGGACTTGAAGATTTTGATTTGACAGAGAGCACCAGAGGGGAGGCTTTAGCTTCCTTCGCTCTCAGGGAGCAGCGCTGTTTGTCTTTTAAGCTTTGTGATCGGGAAGATGTGCCGCAGAAGCAGCGGGATATTATAAAAGAGCTGGGTCTGACCTTCAGAGGACGGGGAAAATGGCCATGCTTTCTCTCTTGGCGGAAGGCCTACGCGCCATGGACACCGGATGAAGATGAAATACAGGCTTTAACAGAGTCATTTCATCGTATGGAAGAGGCGGTGAAGGACGTCAGAGAGGGTGCGGTCAAGGTGCGGTTTGAGAGAGGAGAATTTCTCTGGCGAAGCCAGGACAGCGAGAAGGGAGAGTGGCATACAGCTTCTGCGCCGATTCCTTCTGGCAGAAGAAAATATCCTCTGGCCCGCCTTCGGAGTATGGATCAGATTGAGGCTGTAAAAGCCCGCCCAAGAAGTATCAGTGAGCTGTGTATGGATCTGTTCTATATGAATGCAGAGGTGATGGAGGAGGGCTATGATCGCCCGTTTTTCCCCAGAGCCTTTCTTGTAATGGAGAAGAGGACGAAGGCAGTCCTTAATATGCAGGTACTGGAGCCAGAGGACAACGAGGTCAGTGCAATTCTCCATTTTCTGTTAAATTATATTATGAAAAATGGAAGGCCAAGAACTATCTATGCGAGAAATCCCTGGATTTTTGCAGCTCTGACTGATACCTGTGAAAAGTGCAGTATTCCGCTTATCTCCAGTGATCTGGAGGAGATGGAGGAAATGATTAATCAGCTGACAGATGCGGGGGTGGAGGAGGAGCCGTAGTCATATGGCTTCCCCTCCAACATATTTTTGCTATTTTCCGCTGTCTCCATAATTGGATAGAACACGGGCAGAAGGATCGTTTACCTGACAGCCCTCCCAGTCCTTGTTAGGCATCCAGTATCCGGCAATCATGGCTGCCTGGCCTGGATAGAAGCGTTCAAAGACCTCTCTGTAGTACAGAGATTCTTTCGTAAAGGGAGGGCAGTAAGAATATGAGGCAGCTTTTTGAGCAAACTCTTTGTCTGTGTAAAGCTGTTCTGCATATTCTTTCAGATCATCTACCATAGAATGTCCTACTGCATCGGAAAATGCGGCCTTTTCTCTCATCAGAAGCTCAGGAGGAAGAAGATTTTCGTCCATAAAAGCCCGACGGAGAAGATATTTGCCCTTTCCATAATGGTTCATCTTTTTTTCAGGGTCAATACTCATAACGTATTCTGCAAAGGCAAGATCTCCAAAAGGAACACGGCCTTCCATAGAGTTGTCGCTGATACATCGATCAGCCCTCAGCACATCGTACATATACAGTTCTCTGACCCGTTTTTTGCTTTCCTGCTGAAATGCTTCCGGACTGGGGGCAAAATCGGTATATTTATATCCAAACAGCTCGTCAGAAATTTCCCCTGTCATCAGAACACGGATATCAGTGGTCTCATGTATCGCTTTGCAGAGAAGATACATACCAATAGAAGCCCGGATCGTAGTAATATCATAGGTTCCCAGGATGGAAATTACAGGTTCCACAGCATTTAAGACATCTTTTCGGCTGATGATAATTTCTGTGTGTATGCTTCCTATGTAATGAGCCGCCTGTCTGGCGTACTTTAAGTCAATGGCGTCTTCCTCCATTCCAATCGCAAAGGTACGGATTGGCTCTTTTAGAATCCTGGCGGATATGGCGCATACAAGAGAAGAATCGAGACCACCGCTTAAAAGAAAGCCCAGGGGCACATCGGCATCCAGCCTTTTTCTGACTCCTTCTGTCAGGAGATTTCGGATATTGGAACAGATGGAATCAAGCCCTTCCTCGGGAGAGGATAGAAGCCCATTCTCTGGATGAAAAGGAGAAGGGCGTTTCTCTGAAAAAATGGTATCCTCTGAAGGCGAAGAGACATCTCTATAACAGGTAAAAACACCATTTTGATAATAATGGCCAGGAGGAAACGGGAGGATTTCCCGGCACAGGCCGATAAGGCATCGGGCTTCGCTGGCAAAGCAGATGAAGCCGTCTGCATCGTATCCATAAAAGAGAGGACGGATACCGAAAGGATCCCTGGCAGCGATGAAGGAGTTTGACTCTGCATCAAAGAGAACAAGCGCAAATTCTGCGTCCAGGAGGGCAAATAGATCAGTTCCATATTGTTTGTACAGAGGAAGAAGAAGTTCACAGTCGCTTCCGCTTTGAAATAGAACCCCTTTTTTCTCCAATTCCTCCTTTACCGGTCTGAAGCCATAGAGTTCACCATTGCAGGCAGAATAACTGCCGTTTTGTACAAATGGCTGCATTCCCTCTGGTGTCGGCCCCATAATTGCCAGCCGTTTAAAGCCGATCAGTCCTGCGCCAGTATCTTCGATTTTTGTATCGTCAGGGCCGCGCTCCTCGGAGCGGGCAAAGAGAGCCTCCAGCTTATCTGAATCCGCTCCGGGTTTACAGTAGCATATAATTGAGCACATGATAAAAATCCTCCTGTTATTTTACACTGAAAATAATATCGCCATAAGATGGATAGGGCCATCTGTGAGAGTCTGTTAAGACTTCCATCTTGTCGACGGTTTCCCGAAGTTCTGCCATGGCTGGCACAACATGGCTGCAGAAGAAAAATGCTTCGTCTTTTCCTTCTTTCTGCATTTTTGCATCGGAAAGCGCCTGTTCAAGGGAGGAGACTGCCTGAAAGGTTTTGTCTGCCAGAAGGGAAAGCTCAGATACTGCAGTTTCCTCATAAAAGGCAGAGATGCTGGAAAGCAGCTGTTTCTTTTTTAGGGAAGAAGAAGCCAGTTCACCAGAAAAACGTGAGACAGCTGGAAGAATATCTCTGCGTGCCATTTCAATCATGGTCAAAGCCTCAATGTTCAGGACTTTGACATAGTTTTCAAACATAATTTCACATCGTGCGGATACCTCAGAAGCACTGAATACACGATGGGAGGAAAACAATGCCAGATTTTTTGGATCTGTAAAATGCGAAACAGCTTCAGGAGTTGTCTTCAGATTTAAGAGTCCTCTTCTTCCAGCTTCTTCTATCCAGCTGTCTTCATAACCGTTTCCATTAAAGATAATACGTTTATGCTCTTTGATGGTGCGTTTAATAAGGCTGTGAAGAGCAGAATCGAAATCTTCTGCTTTTTCAAGTTCCACGGCAAACTGACGCAGCTCCTCGGCTACGGCTGTATTGAGTACTATGTTAGGCCCTGACAGAGAGGCAGAAGAACCAGGCATACGGAACTCAAATTTGTTTCCCGTAAAGGCGAAGGGAGACGTTCTGTTCCGGTCGGTTGTATCCCGCGGGAATTTTGGAAGGACGTGGGCTCCAACTCGGAGTGGAACAGTATCCTCGGAATACTCGTAAGGAAGATCCGTCTCAATGGATCTGAGAACAGCTTCCAGTTCAGATCCAATGAACATAGATACAATGGCAGGAGGAGCTTCGTTAGCGCCCAGCCGGTGGTCATTCCCAGCGGAAGCAACGCTTAAACGAAGCAGATCCTGATACTCGTCTACCGCTTTGATAATGGCTGTAAAAAAGAGGAGGAATCTGGCGTTGCTCAGAGGCGTATTTCCCGGTTCCAGCAGATTATTTCCATAGCTGTCGCAGATAGACCAGTTATTGTGCTTGCCGCTTCCATTGACACCGTCAAATGGTTTCTCGTGAAGAAGACATACCATATGGTGGCGTCGGGCGATTTTCTGCATCATTTCCATTGTGAGCTGGTTCTGATCAATGGCTGCATTGGCTGTAACATAGACAGGAGCCAGTTCATGCTGGGCAGGGGCTACTTCATTGTGCTCTGTCTTGGCCAGAATGCCAAGTTTCCACAGTTCATCATTGAGCTCGTCCATAAAGGCCTGGACACGGGGTTTTATGGCGCCGAAATAGTGATCATCCAGTTCCTGGCCTTTGGAAGCCATAGCTCCAAACAGAGTTCTGCCTGTCATCATCAGATCTTTTCGTTTCAGGAAAATGTCTTCATCGATTAAGAAATATTCCTGCTCAGCTCCAATCGTAGGACGCACCCACTCAGCTTCTTCCCCAAACAAATGAAGAATACGGACGGCCTGCCGGCTTAATGTTTCCATACTGCGAAGAAGAGGAGTTTTTTTGTCAAGAGCCTCTCCGCTGTAAGAATAGAAGGCTGTGGGAATACAGAGCACCCGATCCTTGATAAAGGCGTAGGAGGTAGGATCCCAGGCTGTGTAGCCTCTGGCCTCAAAAGTAGAGCGGAGACCGCCGTTAGGGAAGGATGAGGCATCGGGCTCACCTTTTACCAGCTCTTTTCCTGAAAAGGGAGTGATAAAGCTGTCATGTTTTTCAGCAGTAATTCCAGTCATGGGCTGGAACCAGTGGGTAAAGTGAGTTGCTCCGTGTTCAACGGCCCAGTCTTTCATGGCATTGGCCACAACATCAGAAATTTCAGAATCCAGGCTTCTGCCATCGCGGATAGTGCGGCACAGCTGGAGGTAAACATTTTTAGGAAGGCGTTCCTTCATGGCAGAATCTCCGAATACCATGGAACCGAATCGTGTATCTGGTCTTGTCATACTACATTCTCCTTTCCGAACTGCAGGTGTTTTCATAAATAAAAAGCGGCAGAGGACACCTTGACCACTGGCCGGCGCCTTTGCCGCTTTTTTTGTGTGGTAATATAACGCAGAATAGGGAGCCTGTCAATTATTTTTTTGGAAAAGATTCTATTTTTAACAGAAATTTAACCAGATGTAAGCCAGAAATATACAGGAAAAAAAGCTTGACAAAAAAATAAATTTTCGGTATAAATGATTCCAAAATAAAAGATCAGATGGATTCAGGAAGGAACAAAGGCGTTCGTTTCAGGGGCAGTAATACCCCTGGCGGCGCCTTTTCTGTTTTATGCAGGAATCCCGTTTCTTAAGGAGTTATTTTCTGAAACCTTTGTAACAGAAAGCAATGTGAGGAGGAAGTCTGAGATGACAAAATACATTTTTGTGACTGGCGGAGTTGTATCCGGATTGGGAAAAGGAATTACAGCTGCTTCTCTGGGACGGCTGCTGAAATCCAGGGGATTAAAGATTGCGGCTCAGAAGCTGGATCCTTATATTAACGTGGATCCTGGAACTATGAGCCCCTATCAGCACGGCGAGGTATATGTGACGGAAGACGGAGCAGAAACAGATCTGGATCTGGGCCATTATGAGCGTTTTATAGATGAGGATTTAAACCAGTATTCAAATCTGACTACAGGAAAAGTATACTGGAACGTACTGAATAAGGAGCGCAGGGGAGAGTATCTGGGAGAGACTGTTCAGGTGATCCCTCATATAACAAACGAAATTAAGGAATTTATTTACAGGGTTGGCAGGAAGACGAATGCAGATGTAGTGATTACAGAGATTGGAGGCACTACCGGCGATATCGAAAGCCAGCCTTTTTTAGAAGCTATCCGCCAGGTGGGACTGGAGGCTGGAAAGGAAAACAGCCTTTATATCCATGTCACTTTGGTGCCGTTTTTAAAGGGAAGTGATGAACACAAATCGAAACCTACTCAGCATTCTGTCAGGGAACTTCAGGGCATGGGGATCAAGCCTGATTTAATTGTACTTCGCTGTGACGAATCGCTGGAACCTGAAATTTTCAGGAAAATTGCTCTGTTTTGCAATGTGAAAGAAGACTGTATTTTTGAAAATCTGACACTGCCTATTCTTTACGAAGCGCCTCTCATGCTGGAAAAGATGAACTTTTCTGAGATTGTGTGCAGAGAGCTTCATTTAAGGACAGGAAAGCCAGAACTGTCAGACTGGGAGGAAATGGTTTCCAGAATCAAAGGCAGGACTAAAACAGTGACAATTGGAATTGTGGGAAAATATGTCCAGCTTCATGATGCTTACCTTTCAGTGGCAGAGTCTCTGAGACATGCAGGATATGATCTGGGGACAAAAATTGAGATTCATTGGATTGATTCAGAGACAGTGACAGAAGCTTCAGCAGAGCAGCTGATAGGCTCCTGTGATGGAATTGTCGTGCCGGGAGGATTTGGAACCAGGGGGATTGAAGGAAAGATTGAAGCGGCCAGATACTGCAGAGAAAATCAGATTCCATACCTTGGAATCTGCCTTGGCATGCAGATTGCGGTAATCGAATTTGCCAGAAACGTCTGTGGAATATCCGGCGCTTCTTCCAGGGAATTTGATGAGAATGCCCCCTGCAAGGTGATTGATTTTCTGCCGGACCAAAACGAGGAGACGGATAAGGGAGGAACTCTTCGGCTGGGGGCGTATTTATGCCGTGTGAAAGAAGGAAGCCGGATGTACCAGTGCTACAGAAAAGAGATGATTTCTGAACGCCACAGGCACCGTTATGAATTCAATAATCTGTACCGCAAAGTTCTGGAAGAGAAAGGACTGCTTATAAGCGGAACGTCTCCTGATGGTTCTCTGGTAGAGACAGTGGAAGTGCCGGAACACAATTTCTATGTGGGCGTTCAGTTTCATCCAGAATTCAAAAGCCGGCCGAATCGTCCCCACCCTCTGTTTAAAGGCCTGGTGGTCAGTGCTTTAAAAAGACGGGAAGAGAAAAAGGAGGGAAAATCATGAAAAAGATAGGCGAAGAGTGCGGGGTATTTGGGGTATACAGCCCAGAGGTAAAAGATGTGGGAACAATGGTTTACTATGGA
Source organism: Clostridium sp. (assembly GCA_018377235.1). GTDB lineage: Bacteria > Bacillota > Clostridia > Lachnospirales > Lachnospiraceae > Otoolea. Next base: position 115,760 of record JAGZZT010000014.1, on the reverse strand, counting down.
TTGTTTTCTCTCCAGCATCGCGGGCAGGAAAGCTGTGGAATTGTTGTTAATGATGACGGTCTGTTTGCATCGCATAAGGATCTGGGGCTGGTAGGGGAGGTGTTTTCAAAAGATGAGCTAAAGCGTTTTCCACAGGGAAGGATAGCAGTAGGGCATGTCAGATATGGAACGACAGGGGGCACGAACCGCGCTAACTGCCAGCCGATTGAAGTCAATCATATGAAGGGGCGTATGGCTCTGGCACACAATGGAAATTTGACAAATTCCTGGGAGCTGCGCAGGAAGCTGGAAATGGAAGGGGCGATCTTCCATACAACCAGTGATACAGAGACAATTGCCTATGTAATTACAAAGGCAAGATTAAAAACGCCATCCATTGAGTCGGCTGTCGATCAGGCTATGGATCAGCTGGAAGGGGCTTATTCTCTTGTGGTAATGTCTCCGTCTAAGATGATTGCGGTGAGAGATCCGAGAGGTTTCCGCCCGCTCTGCTACGGGAAGTGCCCGGACGGCACATACATAACGGCTTCAGAAAGCTGCGCGCTGGAGGCGGTGGGAGCCGCATTTATCAGAGAGTTGGAGCCAGGAGAGATTCTTGTGTTTGACGAGACGGGAGTCCGCTCTCTTACCCGGCATTGCGGACAGTATCCTCAGTCTTTGTGTGTGTTTGAATATATTTATTTTGCCCGTCCAGATTCTGTCATCGATCAGACGTTTGTACATCATGCAAGAATACGAGCCGGAGAATGTCTGGCTGAATCCTGTCCCGCAGACGCGGACTTAGTGGCGGGAGTACCAGATTCCGGTCTGGATGCCGCCCTGGGATATTCCAGGGCAGCAGGAATCCCCTATGGAATGGCATTTATTAAAAACCGTTATATTGCCAGAACCTTCATCTCTCCGGGCCAGGACAGCCGTATGGATCAAGTGAGGGTGAAACTGAATCCGATTTCAGACGAGGTCAGAGGAAAGCGGATTGTTCTGGTAGATGATTCTATCGTTCGGGGAACGACCAGCCGGCAGATTATCAGACTGCTGAAAAATGCAGGAGCCAAGGAGGTTCATATGCGGGTATCGGCGCCTCCTTTTCTGAATCCCTGCTTTTATGGAACCGATATCGACTCCAGAGAAAATTTGATTGCCTGCCGCCATACGATAGAAGAAATCAGGGAAATGATAGGAGCAGATAGTCTTGGATACTTGAGAATCGAGGATTTGAAAACGATTGCAGGAGAAAACTGCCGGGGAATCTGCAGCGCGTGTTTTACCGGCTGTTATCCGGGAGGACAGCCGGAACACACAGAGAAAAACAGGTTTGAGCGCAGACTGTCAGAGAGGAGAGAGAAGGAATGAACAGATACCTTGTACTGGAGGACGGAACCGTATTTAAAGGAAAGGCATTTGGAGCGGACAGAGAAGTAACAGCGGAAATTGTATTTACTACTGCTATGACAGGATATATGGAAACGCTGACAGACAAGAGCTATAAGGGGCAGGCTGTGGTTCAGACCTTTCCTCTGATTGGAAATTATGGAATCATCCGGGAAGATCAGGAAAGCGGCACAGTCGGACCTTCTGCCTATATTGTCAGAGAGTGGTGCAGTCATCCGTCTAATTTTCGCTGTGAAGGAGATTTGGACAGCTACCTCAGAGAACATCACATTCCCGGACTTTATGGCATTGATACAAGAACACTGACCAGGCTGCTGAGAGAGCGCGGAACTATGAATGGAGCCATTACAGATAACCCTGATTCAGCAGATCTGGAGAAAATCCGTCTGTTCCGCTGCAGCCATCCGATTACCCAGGTCACCATTCACGAACCGACTTTATTCCGAGCAGGAAAAAGCAGAAGACTGATCGTGATGCTGGATTTTGGAAGAAAAGATAATATCCTGCGATCTCTTTTGAAAAGGGACTGCGATGTGTGGGTGCTTCCGGCACAAACGGCTCCGGAGAAAATTCTGAAATATAAGCCAGATGGGATTTTTCTTACGAATGGACCGGGAGATCCGTCTGACAATCCGGAGATTATCGAACATTTAAAGGAACTTTCCATATGCGGTATCCCTATGATGGGAATTTGTATGGGACATCAGCTGCTGGCCCTGGCTCATGGATTTCAGACGGAAAAAATGAAGTATGGACACAGGGGGGCCAATCAGCCGGTAAAAGATATGAGAACCGGGAAGATCTACATTACTTCTCAGAACCACGGATATGCGGTAAAAGAAGGGAGCGTGGCTCCATCTGTTGCAGAAACTTCTTTTATCAATGTCAATGACGGAACCAATGAGGGGCTGCGTTACAAAGGATATCCTGTATGTTCGGTTCAGTTCCACCCAGAGGCCTGTGCGGGACCGAAAGATACAGATTTTCTCTTCGATGAATTTGTTTCCATGCTTGGCAGGTAACAGACACTTGCCAGATACCGGAAATGCAGAAAAATATTGCGGATAATCAAAAGGAGGAAGATTATGCCTTTAAACCAGCAGATAAAAAAAGTGCTTGTGATCGGTTCCGGCCCCATTGTAATCGGCCAGGCAGCAGAGTTTGACTATGCAGGAGCCCAGGCCTGCCGGGCTTTGAAGGAGGAGGGGCTGGAAATTGTTTTGGTTAATTCAAATCCGGCTACAATTATGACAGATCACATCATGGCTGACAGGATTTATATAGAACCGCTTACTCTGGAAACGATAAAGCGAATCATAAAGAAGGAAAAACCGGACAGTATATTGTCAGGTCTGGGAGGACAGACGGGATTGACTTTATGCATGCAGCTGGCTCATAGCGGCTTTTTAGAGGAGCAGGGCGTCCGGCTGCTGGGCTCTTCTTGGGAAACCATTGATAAAGCAGAAGACAGACAGCTGTTTAAAGATACTATGGAGTCAATTGGCCAGCCATGTGTGCCGTCTCAGGTAGTAACACAGGTGGGGGAAGCTCTGCAGTTTGCAAAGGACATAGGCTATCCGGTCATTGTGCGCCCTGCTTTTACACTGGGAGGCACAGGGGGAGGAATCGCAGAGAATGAAGAGTCCTTAGCAGAAATTGCTCAAAACGGCATTTCTTTGTCGCCAATCGGGCAGATTTTAGTAGAGAGGTGCATTGCCGGATGGAAGGAAATTGAATTTGAAGTGATCCGGGACGGAGCAGGAAACTGTATTACAGTCTGCTCGATGGAAAACTTTGATCCAGTAGGAATTCATACAGGAGACAGCATTGTTATAGCTCCAGCTGTCACTCTGGCGGATCGGGAGTATCAGATGCTTCGCTCTGCCGCGCTTGCTATTATAGATTCACTGAAAGTCGAGGGAGGCTGCAACTGCCAGTTTGCATTAAATCCAGATTCGTTTGAGTATGCGGTAATAGAGGTAAATCCAAGAGTTTCGCGTTCATCAGCGCTGGCTTCTAAGGCAACCGGCTATCCGATTGCTAAAGTTTCTACGAAAATCGCGGTAGGTTATTGTCTGGACGAGATTAAAAATGCAGTGACAGGGACCACGTATGCTGCGTTTGAGCCAGCTCTTGATTATGTGGCTGTTAAATTCCCCAAATGGCCGTTTGAAAAATTTGTCTATGCAAAAAGAACGCTGGGAACCCAGATGAAGGCTACTGGCGAGGTGATGGCGATTTCAGATAGTTTTGAATCTGCGGTTATGAAGGCGGTGAGAGGAGCAGAGCTTTCTACAGAAACCCTGTCTCTTTCCTGGGTAAGAAATCTGTCAGATCAGGAACTTTCAGAGCATCTTTCCATTGCAGATGACAGCCGTCTGTTTGTCATTTACGAGGCTTTGCGCAGAGGAACAGAACCGGATGTCATTCATGCTGTGACGAAAATTGACTGCTGGTTTTTATGGAAAATTAAACACATTGCAGATTATGAAAATGAAATTTCCGGAAAAGCGGTGACACGGGCTCAGTATATCCAGGGAAAGCGCCTGGGATTTTTAGATGAATCTATTGAAGCTATGGCAGGCGTTTCACTGAAAGAAAAAGTCAGCCCTGCGTATAGGATGGTGGATACCTGTGCCGGGGAGTTTGAAGCAGAAACTCCGTATTTTTACGCGGTGTTTGGGGAGATGGAAGAAGGTACCCAAAGCGAGGCGCCTTCTTTTACAGATGCTCAGAAAAAGACAGTTGTTGTATTTGGTTCCGGACCGATTCGGATTGGCCAGGGAATTGAGTTTGACTATGCGTGCGTCCATTGTGTGCGGGTTTTGAAAGAACTAGGCTGCGAAGTAGTGATTGTGAATAATAATCCGGAAACTGTATCGACTGATTTTGATACGGCAGACCGACTGTATTTTGAACCTCTGACCAGAGAAGACACAGAACATATTCTGACAGTGGAAAAACCATACGGCGTAGTAGTGGCCTTTGGCGGGCAGACAGCGATTCGGCTTACCAGATATCTGTGGAAAATGGGAGTGCGGATTTTGGGAACCTGCGCAGACAGTATTGATATGGCAGAGGATCGGGAACGGTTTGATGAATTGCTGAAGAAGCTTCATATTGCAAAGCCCAAGGGACATACTGTGATGACGGAGAAAGAAGCTTTGACAGCTGCTGCTGATTTGGGCTATCCTGTTCTAATGCGCCCTTCCTATGTGCTGGGAGGACAGAATATGATCATTGCTTTTGATGATGCGGATATGAAGGAATATATGAAGATCATTCTGGATCAGAATATTCAAAATCCAGTTTTGATTGATAAATATCTGGAAGGAACAGAAATTGAGGTAGATGCGATTTATGATGGAAATGACGTGCTTCTTCCGGGGATTATGGAACATGTGGAGCGGTCAGGAATTCACTCTGGAGACAGTATCGCCATTTATCCGGCGCTTCACCTGACATCTGAAATAGAAGAGAAAATTGCAGAAATTACTAAAAAGCTCTGCAGAGGCTTAAATGCGATTGGAATTGTCAATGTCCAGTATATTGTGGCAAACGGGGAAATCTATATGATTGAAGTCAATCCCAGAGCTTCCCGTACCGTACCTTATCTGTCTAAAGTGACAGGTGTTCCTATGATAGACCTGGCAGTCAAGGTGAGTTTTGGAAAGAAGCTGGCTGAGTTGGGATTCGGAACTGGACTATATCCAAAGTCCAGCTGTACAGCAGTAAAAGTTCCTGTTTTTTCATTTGAAAAGCTGATTGATGTAGACGTTCAGCTGGGGCCGGAAATGAAGTCCACTGGAGAGGTGCTGGGAGTAGGCAGGGATCTGAAAGAGGCTCTTTACAAAGGGCTTTTGGGCGCTGGATATAAAATGTATCACAAGGGAGGCGTATTTTTTACTGTAAGAAGGAGTGATAAAAAGGAACTGCCTGTTCTGGCCCGGAAATTTTCTTCCCTTGGATTTACTCTTTATGCTACAGAGGGAAATTACAAGGTGCTTCGTGATGCCGGCTTTTCAGTTAATATGGTTCCTAAAATTGACGAAAACAGTGAATACAACAGTATGACTATTTTAGACAGCGGAGCAGTTCAGTATATTATCTCTACATCCTCTAAGGGAAGGATACCAGCCAGAGACAGTGTACGGATTAGGAGAAGAGCCTGCCTTTTAGGCATTCCCTGCCTGACGTCTCTTGATACAGCGGCAGCACTGGCAGACTGCCTGATGAGCGGATATAACGAAGACAATACAGAACTGGTAGATATGAACAGAATAAACTAGAAGGAAAGCCGGTCAGAAGCAGAAAGAGACGGCAGAAAGGAGCACGCGATGGCAGCAGAAATCAACCGTAATTATGGACAGCTAAAGGAGAGTTACTTGTTTGCAGAAATTGCAAAGAGAGTAAACCATTATAAAACAGAGCACCCGGGGGCAGAAATCATACGCATGGGAATTGGAGATGTAACACTTCCCCTGCCCCAGGAGTGCGTACAGGCTCTGTGCAGAGCTTCTCTGGAAATGGGACAGGCAGAAACATTCCGGGGATATGGCCCTGAGCAGGGATATGATTTTTTAAGAACGGCAGTGCAGAATTATTACAAGAAATTCTGTGTGCAGCTTGACATAGATGAGATTTTCATTTCAGATGGAGCTAAAAGTGATCTGGGCAATATCCTTGACATTTTCAGTACTTCCTGTACCGTTCTGGTAACAGATCCAGTATATCCCGTATATGTGGATACGAATAGGATGGATGGAAGAAAAATTATTTACTCCAGAGCAGGAGAAGAAAATGGCTTTCTTCCCATGCCGGATGCGAAGAAAGCAGCCGATTTAATTTATCTATGTTCCCCCAATAATCCGACAGGAGCAGTTTACAACAGAGAACAGTTGAAAAAGTGGGTGGATTTTGCAAACGAAAACGAAAGCGTTATTCTTTTTGACGCGGCTTACGAATGTTTTGTGGATGGAGATCTGCCCCACAGTATTTTTGAAATTGAGGGGGCAGAGACCTGTGCCATAGAGTTTGCTTCTTTTTCAAAAAAAGCGGGATTTACAGGAACAAGATGCGGATACACAGTGATTCCCATGGCATTAGAGCGAAATCAGAAACAGCTGAACCGTTTGTGGCTGCGCCGCCAGACTACGAAATTTAACGGGGTTCCCTATGTGGTACAGAGAGCAGCGGAAGCTGTGTTTACGGCAGAAGGAGAGCGCCAGGTGAAAGCTAATCTGGAGTATTACAGAGAGAATGCAAAGCTGATTACTGATGTGCTGGAGGAGCTTGGAATTTGGCACACAGGAGGAACTCATTCACCTTACATCTGGATGAGATGTCCGTTTGGAATGGATTCCTGGGAATTTTTTGATTATCTTTTGGAAAAAGCCGCTATTGTGGGAACTCCAGGAGAGGGATTTGGCTCCTGTGGAAAGAACTATTTCCGTCTGACTGCTTTTTCCACCAGAGAAAACACAAAACAGGCCGCAGAGCGGCTGAGGAGTCTTCTCTCCAGGGAAAAATAAAGCAGACAGGAAACGAAAAAATTTTATGCGGAGGGGGAGGGACAGGAGAAGGTGTACCCGATACCCCAGACCGTTTTAATGTAACAGGGATTTTTGGAATTGTCTTCGATTTTGTTTCTTAAATGGCTGATATAGACCATGATAACATTATCGTCTACAGCTGAGTGGTTCCAGACCAGTTCATAGAGCTGTTCCTTGGTGAATACCTGGCCTGGGTGGGCCAAAAACAGCCGCATCAGCACATGTTCTCTGGAGGAGAGGGGGATAAAAGTCCCGTTTTTAAAAAGCTCCATGGTAATGGTATTATAGGAAAAGGGACCGGCATGGATTATGCTGGCCTTTTCTTCTTTCCCCGCCTGGTTTCGTCGGATCAGAGCTTTGATTTTGCCGCCCAGAATCACAGGATTAAATGGCTTGGCCACATAGTCGTCCGCTCCGATATCGAGACCGTAGAGTGTGTCGAAATCACCGGTTCTTCCGCTCAAAACCATGATGGGAGTGGTGTTGCCTGCTTCCCGGAGCCGTTTGATGGCGTGAAAACCGTCGTCGTTTCCATTCATCATAATATCTAATAAAATCAGGGCAAAGGATTCCCTGGAAGCCAGGTGGGCGGCTTCTGTTCCATCGCAGGCAGTGACGGCTTGAAAGCCGTTTGATTCTACTACACGGACTAAGAGCCGGCGGACAGCAGGATCGTCATCTGCGATCAGTATCTTTTCTTCAGCCATAAAAGAGGCCTCCTCTCTGTTTCTCTATATTACTTTAAAATCTGCATCAGAGGCAGGCAGACAACTGCCAATTTTATCTTCACTAACGATAGCGTCAGTGTACAAGGAGCAACACGCCTCATAGCGCAATTCTCTCCGCTTGAGGTCGAAGAGTCAGAAATTCTGACCGTATTGCCCTTTGTACACTGATGCTAGCATAAAACACAGGAAAATGCAAAAAATAGCCGCTAAGAATGTGCTAAAATATTGTTAAAAAGTGTAAATATGGGAAAATCTTAACATTTTTTAAGACTTTTTCAGGAGATATTAAGAACAGGACGATATACTTAAAACCAGAAATAAATTCTGCCGGAAAGGGAAAGGCCGGCAGAGGAGAGAGAGGAAAAAGTATGTATTTAGCGCTTCTGGGCTTTGCCATGATCGTGGTATTCATGGGACTGATTATGGCAAAAAAATTAAGCCCCTTTACGTCACTGATTCTAATCCCTATCGTGTTCGGACTTCTGGCAGGATATGGATGGGATACGTTAGAGTATGCCATGGCAGGAATCAAGGATGTGGCCAGCACCTTCGCCATGATGACCTTCGCCATTCTGTATTTTGGAATTATGCTGACATCAGGAATGTTCGATCCGATGGTGGATAAGGTTGTTTCCTGGTGCAAGGGAGATCCGTTAAAGGTTTTAGTGGGAACAGCAGTACTGGCTGCTTTTGTTTCCCTGGACGGAGACGGAACGACAACTGTTATGATTTGCTGTACAGCAATGATTCCGATTTATGAGCGGTTAAAGATTAAGAAAATTTACCTGGCAACCCTGATCATCCTTCAGAACTGTATTATGAATCTGATTCCCTGGGGCGGCCCGACAGCCAGAGTCATGTCTGTCATGAATCTGGATGCAGGAGAGATTTTAGGACCGTTAGTACCGGGAATGGCTTTATCTGCCATCTATGTAATCGGAGTATCCTACTACCTGGGATTAAAGGAGAGAAAACGCCTGGGCGTCAGCAAGGATGTGGAAAATCAGGCAGTAAAGGTTGAACTGTCCGATGACGAGAAGGCATGGAAGAGACCGAAACTCATTCTCTTTAATCTGGCGCTCACAGCCGGTATTATCGCCGCTCTTATTATGGGACTTGCCTCCTCAGCTATCCTCTTTGGCGTGGGAACAGCCATTGCCCTGTTAGTAAATTATCCGAACCAGAAGGTACAGAGAAATGTCATCAGTTCTATTGCTCCTGACATGATCAACGTAGTTATGATGGTTTTGGGAGCAGGAGTATTAATGGGAATCTTAAACGGACCGGAGGATGCAGGTATGTCCAATGCCATCGCAGAGTTCCTGGTAGCTGTGATTCCGGAATCCCTGGCAAAATACTTTGCCGTTGTTATCGCTGTTATCAGTGCACCTGGTACATATCTGTTAAATAACGATGCCTTCTACTATGGAGTGCTTCCGCCGTTAGCAGCTACAGCTCAGGCATATGGATTTACAGACTTAAATATTGGTTTTGCTGCCCTCATGGGACAGGCTTTCCATTTCTTAAGCCCGCTTGTACCATTTATCTACCTGTTAATGGACAAGACAGAAATTACACTGGCACAGTACCAGGGTTATATTTTCAAGTGGTGCATTGGAATCTTTGTTATCTTTATGGCAATGGGACTTGTGACAGGATATCTGCCTATTCTCTAGGATACAAAGAGAAGAAAAATAATGAAAACCTCATAGAATGAAAAACACAGTTTCAGCCGGAGATTTGACAGGAAAATCTCCGGCTGTTACAATTTATGCAAAAGGGGGGGATTTCAGATGGCTTTTTTCAGCCGCGTTTCATTCAAAAAGCGCGGAAGGGATCTGGCAGCAGCAGCAGGAATTGTGCTGGCAGCAGCGGCTATTTTGCTGACTTTAGTGGGAAATATGATTTCTGACAATCAGAAGACTATGATTCAGATGCAGAGCGGACAGCTGCGCTCTATTTCGGAGAGCGTATCCAAGCAGATAGAAGTATTTGTGGACGAGATGGTGTCAGATCTCGAGATGGAAACAGGATTGGACCTTTTTGAAGAGGCAGAACGGCTTGCGGCACAGGGAGATAAGAATCTGATGACGCAGCTTCTTATGGAATTTATGGAGGGAAGAGAAGGAAGCGTAGAAGGCATGGCATGGGAAAATGCTGAACAGAGAGTAGAGAGCTGGGCAGAGAACCAGGAGCCTCTGACGCTTCATACAGCCAGTTTTATGACAGAGAAGGAGGCGGATTTAACCGTGTCTATTCTGCAGGATGAAAATGGCTGGTGCTATCTGAAGCTTTCCAAGCGGACCCAGGAAGGAAACAGGCTTTCCTGCCTTTTAAGCTTCAATGATATCTACGAAAAAACAGCTGCCGACATAAAAATGGGCAAAAATGGGTATGTGATGGTAAAATCTTCAGATGGGCTGATTCTTATGCATCAGGTGGAGGAACAGATTGGCCAGAACGTGCTTGCAGGCAGGATGGAAATGTATCCAGATCTGGATTTTACAGACTTGACCCGTCTGATTGAACATCAGAATCAGGGAAAGGGAGGGGTAGAGATTTATAATTCCTATTGGTGGATCGAAGATCCGCCCAGGCCTGTGAAAAAGGTTTCCGCCTACGATCCGGCCAGAATAGGAGATGATTTTCTTATTGTCAGCGCTGTTATTGATTATGCAGATATTACCCTTCCCATGCAGAAAGCCATTGTGAGGATTGTAGCTGCAGCAGTGCTTCTTGTAATCTTTTTTGGATTATTTTTGCTTCTGATTGGAAAGATGTTTCTTCATCAGAAAAATGTGGAAAAGGAAAATGCCCGTCTGAAGGAGGTTAATGAGAGGCTGGAGGAGCTGAGACAAAGGGAGGAGGCAATGGCACATCAGCAGCGTCTTCAGCTGATTGGAACCATGACAGGAGGAATTGCCCATGAGTTTAACAATCTGCTGACGCCGATTATGGGGTATTCTGCTATGATGCTGTCAGAAATGGAGCCGCAGAATCCCTACTATGGCGATATTGCAGAAATTTTAAATTCTGCTGAGAAGGCCAAGGAAATTATCGGTCAGATTTCCTCCTTCAGCGGGAAGAACGCCAAGAAGAGTTTTCAGGAGCTTTTGATCAGTCAGACGGCAGCTAAAGCTATGCTGGTAGCGGAATCGGGAAAGCCGTCTCAGACAGAAATTTCCATGAATTTGGTATTTGAACCCTACTGGATGTGGGGAAATGAAACACAGATTCACCAGATAGTATTAAATTTATGCACCAACGCCTTTCACGCTATGGGAGAGTCAGGAGGCCGCCTGACAGTCAGCGGCGTAGTGAGAAAGGGGAGACATATGACAGAAAATCGTTTCTTTTTCGGAAAATCAGAACAGGAATTTTACGAGCTGACCTTCTCTGACACCGGATGCGGCATGAGCGAAGAGGTAAAAAGTCAGATTTTTGATCCTTTTTACACCACCAGAAAGTCGGGAGAGGGAACAGGGCTGGGACTTTACCTGGTTCATAGGATGGTGGAGGAACACAGAGGAACTATTACTGTGGAGAGCGAGCTGGGACGGGGAACTGTGTTCAGGATTTATTTTCCTGTTTTCAGAAAAGAAGAGACAGAAAATGCGTGACTAGATCAAAAGCAGATATACGCAAATCAGTCAGATTCAGCCTGTTTAACAAGATACGAAGAAGATACGAAGAAAGCATCTGTTTTCCATCTGCAGGCTGATTGAGAAAGAAAAGAAAGGGACAGCTATGGAGCGTATTGTAATTCGAAACGAGAGAAAAGGAGACTATGAAAGGGTAGAGGAGATAACGAGGGAGGCCTTTTATAATGTCTATGTGCCTGGGTGTGTGGAGCATTATCTGGTTCATGTGATGCGGAACCATGAGGATTTCATGCCAGAGCTGGACTTTGTGCTGGAGCTTAACGGTGCTGTCATTGGAAATATCATGTACACAAAGGCTTTTCTGACAGGAGAAGATGGCAGAAGGAAAGAGATTTTAACCTTTGGTCCAGTATGCATTCTTCCGAAATACCAGAGAAGAGGATATGGAAAAATGATGATGGAGCATTCCTTCAGAAAAGCTCTGGATCTGGGCTATGACGCAATTGTGATATTTGGAAGTCCGGTCAACTATGCAGGCTGTGGTTTTAAAAGCTGCAGGAAGTTCAGTGTGAGCATACAGGGAGGTCTGTATCCGGCGGCCATGATGGTAAAGGAACTGGTTCCCGGAGCGCTGGAGGGAAGAACCTGGATGTATCAGGGCAGTTCAGCCATGGAAATCAGTGAGGAGGAGGCCAGAAAATATGACGATACCTTTGCACCGAAGGAGCGGAGCTATCAGCCCAGCCAGGAAGAATTTTATATTATGAGCCACTCTTTTGTGCAGGATTAAGGGAGAATAGTTCAGACCTGCGAAGATTTTTCGATTTTATTTTCATGTGTTCGGAAAAACAGAGAAATCCAGTGTACAAATTCTCCGTCAGACGCTATAATAAAAGTAATTTTACTACTAGTTTCAGAGAGGGGGATACGTTATGAACAAAGTCATTACAGTGAGCCGTGAATTTGGAAGCGGAGGCCGGGAGCTGGGTGTGAAGCTGGCAAAGGCTCTGGGAATTCCTTTCTATGACAAGGAGGTTATTTCCATGGCTGCTGATGATATGGAGATTGCAGAGGAGGCTTTCCGCAGGTATGATGAGCGGATAGAGATTCCCGACTATCTGGCCCGAGAGAGATCGACGGCTCTCTCCAGCCTGTATGAAGTGCCGATTTCTGATCAGCTGTTTGTGGCTCAGTCTAACGTGATCCGCCGTCTGGCATCCCACGGCCCCTGCGTGATAGTAGGGCGCTGCGCAGACAGAATTCTGGAGGACAGCGTGAACCTTTTCGTTCATGCCAGGATGGATCGGAGAGTAGCACGGATTATGGAGTCTGAGGGCGGTTCAGATCGAAAAGGAACCGAGCGCCGTATCCGTGAGATTGATGAGAAGAGAAGGGATTATTATCAGTATTATACAGGCAGCGCCTGGGGAAAGGCTCAGAATTATCATTTATGCCTGGATACAGGCCTGGCTGGTGTGGACGGCTGCCTGAAGGCGGCGCTGTCCTATCTGGAGGCGCTGCAGTAGAAGGCAGCACCCGTCTGTGCAGAAACTTTATCTGTAGTAGTCAGCCATATCATAAAAGAGCAGCCAGGGCCGTAAAAGGCTCTGGCTGCTCTTTGTCTATCGGGGATCACAGCTTTTACATCCCCGGTAGCCTGGGTGTTCTTCCAGGCATTTGTCATAGGACTCTCCAGACCATATCTGCTTGTTAGCCTCACTCATATCTGCAGCACTTTTGCAGTCCGGCATATGGATCAGCTTGGAATTTGTATTTAAAATATAGGTGTGGGAACTATTTTCCGGGGCAGTCTCATCCGGAGTGTCTCCATCTGGCTGAGCTGGTTTATCCGACCCGGCTGGTCTGGCTGGTGTGTCATCCGGATCTCCTGAGGAGTAGTCGCTGCACGGCTCTGCCGACCAGGTAAGATCTGTCCCGTCTGTGAAGGCTGTGATGGTTCCCTGCTTGTCTGTGCGGAAGACGGGGATCTCCATGGATTCCAGCTTTTCCATGGTCTCCACATGGGGATGGCCATAGGAATTACCTGTTCCGCAGCTGATAACCGCATATTCCGGAACAGCTTTCTGAAGAAAATCCCAGCTGCTGGAGCTGGCGCTGCCGTGATGGCCAGCCACGTAGACCGTACTTTCCAGAGGTAGTCCGGATTTTACCATTTCAGCTTCGCTTTCTACCTCTGCGTCTCCTGTGATGAGGAAGCTTACATCCCCCGCCGCCAGACGGATAGCTACAGAGTAGTCGTTGGCGTTCTGATAACTTTTATTCTGTGGAGCCAGAACCATAAAGGAAGTGTTCCCCAGGGTAAATGTATCTCCAGGAGCCGGATGGGAGAGCGGAATATTCTTTTCCTTTATGACAGACTGGAAGGACTGGAACACTTTAGTATCCGTCTCATAGTCTGGCGCCAGCACCTGGGATACCTGAAAGGCGTTCAGAGCGCCTACCACGCCGTTTAAGTGATCTGCATCATAGTGGGAGGCAATCACATAGTCCAGAGTTTCTACTCCCTGCTCCTTTAAGTAGGAGACAACAAGAGAGGAAGCTTTTCTGTCTCCGCCGTCAAATAAAAGAAAATGGCCGTCTGATTCCACCAGGACAGAAAGGCCCTGTCCTACGTCGATAAAGTGAACCTGGGTGTCAGACGGCAGAGCGTTTTCAGGGGCTTCACCTGCCTGGCCTTGTTCCTGAGACTGAAGGGAGGGGGGCTGCGCAGAACTTCCCTGCGGGGAACTTCCTTTCCCTTCGGAACAGCCTGTCAGCGTGAGGGCGGCCGTCAGAAGAACGGCGAGGGCCAGCTGAAGAGAAAAGCTCTTTAAAAAGGCCCATGTTTTCTTAAATGATTTCATAATTAAGTCTCCTTATTAAGTCTCTTTTGGTGGGTATTAATCAGTTCCTGTGACAGTTACAATGACGCGGTTTGGCAGACAGACAATGGACTGTCCTGTCTCAGAAACAGCCCCCTGCTTGATGCAGACTTTGTCCGGGCAGGAGGCTTCCTCCATATGAACCGCACCGTCCTTAATCACCACGCGGTTTGTGCCGCCGCCGGGGCTTTCTATGATTTCATCGCTGTCCTGGCTTAAATCAAGAGTCATAATCTCTGTCCCGTCCACGCTGACTGTGACAACGGCAGGGGACTCTGAGAAAAAAACCTTTCTTCCGACGAAGAGAAGGGCTGCGGCTGCCAGAACAGCCAGAACCAGGACTAAATCATGGTTTTTCCAGCGCTTTCCAGACGTTTCCTGCCCTCCCTTAGATGGATTGGAATTCATAGTCAGTCACCTCATTTCAAGTTTTTTCTTATTTTCGGATTTTCATCGGTTTTCCGTCTTCGTCATAGATAGAAAGCTCGGCTGCGCGTTTGGAAAAATGCAGCTCATAGTCTTCAGTAATAAAAATGCCGGCCGCGTCCTCGGTGGAGTCTAAAAGCTCTATACCCTTTTCGAGGCCAAGGGAGAAACAGGCTGTACTCAAAGCGTCTCCGTCCACCGATTCCGGGCAGATAATGACAACGGAAATCAGGCCGTTGTCATAAGGATACCCTGTTTTAGGATTCAGAAGATGGTGGTAATTTTTACCATCCACTGTGAAGCAGCGCTCATAGACGCCGGAGGATACCACGGAGGCATCATCGATTTCCACAAAGCCGACCGTTTCACTGTGGCTGGCAAAGGGCTTCTGGATACCGATGCGGAAAGGATCGCCATTTGGCTGGGCGCCGATGCAGAGCACGTTTCCACCCAGATTGATAATAGCGCTCTCCACCCCCTGGCTGACCAGATATTCCTTCAGGCGATCTGCAATGAAGCCTTTAGCAATGGAACCCAGATCCAGAGCGGTGTCCGGCGACAGGAAAGTGAGGGTGTTTCCATCGAGCTGCAGATCCTCATAGCCTACTCTTGACACAGCTGCATCAATATCCGTCTGGGGCGGGATGACGTTCTGTCCGCCAGTAAAGTCCCAGAGAGAGCTTAAAGGCTCTATTGTCAGATCGTAGGCCCCGTCTGACAGACGGCTGTAAAAAAGCCCTTCTTCAATAAGAGACGCTGTATCATCGCTGAGAGAAAAAACATTTTCGTCCGGCTGTCGATGGTTCAGCTGGTAAATTTCACTGTCCTCAATAGTTTTGCTGAACCTGTTTTCATATTCCCTGCACAGGTCCATTGCCTCATCTAAAAGGGACTCATCGTCTGAATCATAGATGGATATGGTGACGAAGGTATTTAATAGGAAGTCGGAGCGGGTGATAGGCTCTCTGGCCGCGTCTTTTTTTTCAAGAAAAAAACAGCCGGCTAAAAGTGCCAGCCCGGCTAAAAGCCCAAGGGCTCCCTTTGCCTGTTCTCTGTTCATTTTATCATTTCCTCTTGTACTTTGCGCCTCGGAAGATATAATAGAAAGAAGCGCAGAACGATCGTTTTCTGTCTAACATACTAGCAAAGGAGGCAGAACGTGTCAAGAAGAGAACAGAAAACAGGAAGGGCGGCCCTGTGCGGAATGCTGATCGCCCTGGCCTTTCTTCTCAGCTATGTGGAGACATTGATTCCCATCAGTATAGGCGTTCCCGGGGTGAAACTGGGACTGGCCAATCTAGTGACGATAGTGGGGCTTTATCTGGTAAATCTGCAGCAGCTGGTTTTTATATCCCTGGTCCGCATCGTCCTGGCTGGGCTGACATTCGGAAATGGGTTTTCTATGGTGTACAGCCTGGCAGGCGGTGCTTTCAGCCTTTTTCTCATGCTTTTGGCCAGAAAAACGGGATGGTTCAGCCAGGTTGGAGTCAGTATTGCCGGAGGAGTAGGCCATAACGTGGGGCAGCTTATCATCGCCGCCCTTGTGGTAGAGAACAGCGCGGTATTTTATTATCTTCCGTTTCTGCTGGCAGCTGGAAGCGCTGCCGGGGCTGTAATAGGACTGTTAGGTGGAATCGTAACAGAGCGGATTGGTCCGGCAGTGAGACGGATTTTGTAGCAACGGACAGCCTCAGCGTTAAAAACAGGGTTGGCAAACACTGGCAGATGAAGTAAAATGAAAAGCGGACAAGAAATATTAAAATAAAGGAGATACGGGTATGATTTATGAAGCAGTACACAAACTGGTAACATATGGCCTTCGCACAGGTCTCATTGCAGAGTGCGATAAAATTTATGCCACAAATCAGATTTTAGAGGTCATGGGACTGGATGAGTATGAGGAACCGGAGAAAGAACCGGAGCACATTGATCTGGAAGTTGTGCTGAAGGAGCTTCTGGACTATGCCCATGAGACTGGCGTGCTGGCTGAGGACAGTGTTGTGTACAGAGATCTGTTTGACACCAGACTGATGAACTGCCTGATGCCCCGTCCAAGTGAGGTTATCACAAAATTTTGGGATATCTACCATGAGAAGTCTCCCAGAGAGGCTACTGACTATTACTATAAACTGAGCCAGGACTCCGATTATATCCGCAGATACCGTATTGCCCGAGACATGAAGTGGACCACTGACACCAAGTACGGGGTACTGGATATTACAGTCAATCTCTCCAAGCCGGAAAAGGATCCCAAGGCTATCGCTGCAGCAAAGCTGATGAAGCAGAGCGGATATCCCAAGTGTCAGCTGTGCATGGAGAACGAAGGCTATGCCGGACGGGCTAATCACCCGGCCAGAAACAACCACCGTATTATCCCGATTACAGTCAATGACAGCGACTGGGGTTTCCAGTACTCCCCGTATGTATATTATAATGAGCACTGTATCGTGTTTAACGGAAAGCACACGCCTATGAAGATTGACAGGGCTGCCTTTGTGAAGCTGTTTGATTTTGTAAAGCAGTTTCCGCACTATTTCCTGGGCTCCAACGCAGATCTTCCTATTGTAGGAGGATCGATCCTCACCCACGATCATTTCCAGGGCGGAAACTATACCTTCGCCATGGCGAAGGCGCCGATTGAACAGTATTTTACCATTCCGGGATTTGAGGACGTGGAGGCGGGCATCGTGAAATGGCCTATGTCTGTGCTGAGAACGAGGGCGAAGGATCCGGATCGATTAATCGAGCTGGGAGATCAGGTGCTGCGCTGCTGGAGAGGCTATACCGATGAGAAAGCCTTTATTTTCGCTGAAACGGATGGAGAGCCGCACAATACCATCACTCCGATTGCCAGAAAGAATGGCGATATGTTTGAGCTGGATCTGGTTCTCAGAAATAATATTACTACAGAGGAGTTCCCTATGGGCGTTTACCATCCTCATCAGGAACTTCACCATATAAAGAAGGAAAATATTGGTCTTATTGAGGTTATGGGCCTGGCTGTGCTCCCGTCCCGTCTGAAAGGAGAACTGGCGAAGCTGGGAGAGTACATGATCTCTGGAAAAGACATCCGCTCTGACGCAGAGATCGAAAAGCACGCGGACTGGGTAGAGGAATTCCTTCCTAAATATCCATCTGTTACGGCTGAAAACGTAGATGAAATCCTCAAGCAGGAGGTGGGCCTGGTGTTCGAGAAGGTATTAGAGGACGCCGGCGTTTATAAGTGTACGAAGGAAGGCAGAGAGGCCTTTGCACGGTTCCTTCATACAGCCGGATTTAAGGAGAGATAGGAGATAGAATGCTCATTAAAGAAGAATTTCTGAAGAAATATAACATTGCGGAGAATGAATTCCGTTCTGCCAATATCAGCTTCAAGGAACTGGAGAAAATCTACAGCCACTACTGTGCCCTGGAACCAGAGCTGCGCTCTGTCAGCCGCGATTTTCTGGATCAGTACCTGTATGATACAGAACGGGCCGGTATTCATTCTTACCGCTACCGGTTAAAGGATCCGGGCCATCTCATTGAGAAGATTATCAGAAAGAGAAATGAGAGCCTTGAGAGCTACCGGGAGATTAACAGCTCCAATTATTATAAATACCTGACGGACCTGATTGGAATCCGTGTGTTCTTTCTGTACCGGGAGGACTGGAGAGGCTTCCATGAGTACATTACCAGTCAGTTTGAAAACAATCCTGAAATTTATGTAGAGGACAGACTCAGGGATTTCGATGAGGATCCGGATCACTGGTATATTGCGGAGCGCCCGAAAAGCTACCGGAGAATCGGAGATTCTAAAATATATGATAAAAATCTGATTGACATTAAATCAGACGGAATTTACCGTTCCATCCATTACATTGTGAAGTATAAGGGATACTATGTGGAGCTGCAGGCCAGAACCCTTTTTGAGGAGGGCTGGAGCGAGGTGGATCACGATATTGTGTATCCGTATTTTCAGGATGATGTGATGTTAAAAGACTTTTCCACACTGTTAAACCGGCTGTCAGGCATGGCAGATGAGATGAGTTCCTACTTCAGACGGCTGAAAGAGGCAAAGGAAAAGTATCAGATGGAAGAGGATCATACGCTGTAATATAAGATAAAGAAAAAAGAGGAAGGCAATGTGTTCCAGTGAAAGCCGCTGGAACGCATTGCCTTCCTCTTATTATGTTCTGACTACAGATCCAGCTTCAGGTCGCCTTCTTTAATCCAGCCGATCCGGCGGAAGAACCAGCCGAAGAGAAGCGTCAGGACGGCAGGAAGAAGAAAGCAGACGAAAAGAATGCCGATCCACATGGATATGCCACCTTCTGGCATGGCAGTGTAGATACCTATGGGACCTACCAGACCACAGGTTCCCATACCGGATCCGGCTGCAATATTTTCCAGCTTGAATACCATGGTGGAAACAGGTCCTGTAACCATGGAAGCCAGAGTGGGAGCCAGCCAGATTTTAGGATTTCGGACAATGTTGGGCATCTGGAGCATGGAGGTGCCCAGACCCTGAGCTAAAAAGCCGCCGAAGCCATTTTCGCGGTAACTGAGCACGGCGAAGCCAATCATCTGAGCGCAGCAGCCTGCAGTAGCAGCGCCTCCCGCCAGGCCGTCGAGTCCCAGCATAATACAGATCGCCGCGCTGCTGATGGGCAGTGTCAGAGCAATGCCGATCAGGGCAGATACAAGAATGCCCATAAACAGAGGCTGCATGACGGTGGCCGTTTTTACCAGATCTCCGAAACCAGTCATAAAGGCGGAGACACCGGGACCGACAAACTGGGCGGTCAGAACACCGGAGATGATAGTGACACCCGGAGTGACAAGAATGTCCACTCGCGTTTCCTTTGAAACCAGCTTGCCAAGTTCTGAGGCAACAATAGAGGCTGCCAGGGCGCCAACAGGTCCGCCCAGCTCATTTCCCGCAATACCGACTGTAGCTGCAGAGAAAATAACAAGCTGGGGAGATTTAAGCGCATAGGAAATCGACACTCCCAGGGCAGCTCCCGTAGCTCCCTTGGCGTAGACGGCAATAGTATTAAAAATTTCAATTCCTGTTTTTTCTCCCAGAGTCCCGAAAATCGTGCCGATTAACAGGGAAGCGAAAAGGCCGAAGGCCATAGCTCCCAAGGCGTCGATCAGGTAAGTCTGAACCGAAATATTGATCTGCTTTCGTCTCAGAAAGCCTTTTACAGTCTCGTGCTTCATTGTTTGTTGTTCCTCCCTTTTGAATAAAAATACATGGCTGTTTTATCGCTTCCCATACGGATAACAGCGATATCCAGCAGGACAGCCTTTTTCTGCCAAGGTTCATTTTAGCATAAATGCAAAAAAAGGAATAATGATTGTAGAAAAATTATCAATCCTGTGCTATACTGGATGAAAAATATCAAAAATACTGAAAGCAGAGACAATAATTGTCTGCATTCAGACGGAGGTGTTAATAAATGAAAATTAAAGACATATTAGCCCAGGAAAAACCGACTCTCTCTTTTGAAGTATTTCCGCCCAAGGTGCAGGACAATTATGATTCCGTAGAAAAGGCAGCGCTGAAAATTGCCAGGCTTCAGCCAGCCTTTATGAGCGTTACTTATGGAGCTGGCGGCGGAACCAGCAAATACACAGTGGACATTGCGTCCAGCATCAAGGAGCAGGGGATTAACGCGCTGGCGCATCTGACCTGTGTTTCCTCTACCAGAGAAGAGGTACGCAGGGTACTCAGCGGCCTTAAGGAGCATGGAATAGAAAACGTGCTGGCTTTAAGGGGAGACATTCCGGAGGGAGGTCCCCTGGCCCACGACTACAGGTACGCTTCTGAATTAATCCGGGATATCCGGGAGTTTGACAGGGATTTCTGCATTGGAGCCGCCTGCTACCCGGAAGGACATGTGGAGTCTGCCAACAAGACAGAAGATATTGAGCATCTGAAGGAGAAGGTGGAGGCAGGCTGTGAGTTTGTCACTACCCAGATGTTTTTTGACAACAATATCCTTTACAATTATCTCTACCGGATTAGAGAGAGAGGCATTACGGTGCCGGTCATTGCAGGAATTATGCCAGTGACTAATGCAAAACAGATTAAACGTATCTGTCAGATGTCAGGAACCTATCTTCCAGCCAGATTTAAGGCCATTGTAGACCGGTTTGGGGACAATCCGGCGGCTATGAAGCAGGCGGGAATCGCCTATGCTACGGAGCAGATTATTGACCTGATTGCCAATCATGTCAACGGAATTCACGTTTATTCCATGAATAAGCCGGATGTGGCGGAGCAGATTAAGACAAGTCTTTCTGAAATTCTGTAGAGAATGGCCGAGAGAGGTTTGAGGAATTTTAAGGAATGCAGAAGGAGACGGATATGACAGAAGAAAGAAGCACTGCGGAGAGGGTGAAAGGAAGCCTTCAGGAACATGGCGGACTCATTAAAATGATTGCAGAGCAGACCAGCCGGAGAGAGGCATTTCGCTATCTGGGGTACAGGGGAAATACGCCGGATAAGGCAGCTATGGAGCTTATGGAGGACTGTATTCAGGAACTGTGCACAAGACTTTCGCCCCGCTTTTTTTGCAGGGAATATCCTCTCCAGCTTACAGAGGAGGGGGAGCTTCGTTTCTCCTGCTTTCGCGTAAAAAGCACGGATCTTGGGAGGAATCTTGAGGGATGCCGCGCTGTGCTCCTGTTTGGAGCAACGCTGGGGGCTGGAGCAGACTTTCTGCTTCGAAGATACGGTGTTCTGGATATGGGCCGGGCCGTCGTTATGCAGGCCGCTTCAGCTGCCATGATAGAGTCTTACTGCAATCTGGAGAACCGCTGGCTGGAGGAGGAATACCGGAAACAGGGAATGGCGCTTTGCCCAAGATTCAGCCCGGGCTACGGAGATTTTCCGCTGTCTTTCCAGGAGAACTTTGCAGCAGCACTGGAGCTTGAGAAGACAGTGGGAATTACTCTGACAGAGGGATTCCTCATGATGCCGTCTAAATCTGTGACGGCTGTGATCGGAATCAGAGAGGGAACGGCGTGCTCCAGGGCAAAGGCCGGGACGGCTGAAACAAAATGCAGGGCCTGCAAAAATACAGACTGCATTTATCGTGAAATATAGGACGGCAGATATAGGAATGAGATTTGGAGAATGCGAGGAAATAGAGATGGACAGAGGGGAACAGGAGAAAACAGAAAGAACTGCCATTTTAGAGGAGCTTGAAAAGAGAATTCTGTATTTTGACGGAGGTACGGGAAGCCTTCTGCAGGCTGCAGGCCTGAAGGCGGGAGAACTGCCGGAAACGTGGAATATCACTCACCCGGAAGAGGTAGTGAAAATTCACAGGGATTACCTGAACGCAGGATGTGACATGGTGAAGACGAACACTTTTGGAGCCAACTGCCTGAAATTTAACGATCATGCAGAGTTTACGCTGAAGAAGGTAATTGAAGCGGCGGTGGCAAACGCCGGACAGGCAGTACAGGAAGCGGGACATGGCTGGATTGCTCTGGATCTGGGACCTACGGGAAGACTGCTGAGGCCGATGGGGGATCTGGAGTTTGAGACAGCGGCTGCCATGTACCGGGAAGCGGCAGAGATAGGAATACAGGCTGGAGCAGATTTGATTCTTATTGAGACCATGAGTGACAGCTATGAGCTGAAGGCGGCAGTTCTGGGAGCCAAGGAGGCTTTGGAGAGTCTGGGACGCCTGGAGGGAGAGAACAGAATTCCCATTTTCGCCACAGTGATTTTCGATGGAAAAGGGAAGCTTCTGACTGGAGGAACAGCGCGATCCGTCATCGCTCTGTTAGAAGGTATGGGAGTAGACGCTCTGGGTGTCAACTGCGGCCTGGGACCGGTGGAAATGAAGGAAATCGTGAAGGAATACGTAAAATATGCATCTCTTCCTGTTATTGTGAATCCAAATGCAGGGCTTCCCAGAAGCGAGGGCGGAAAAACAGTCTATGACATTGACGGGGAAGCGTTTGCAGAGGCCATGGAGGAGTTGGTAGATCTGGGCGTTTCCATAGCTGGAGGCTGCTGCGGGACTACGCCGGACCATATTGAGAGGCTGATAAAACGATGCAGAGGAAAGAAACAGAAGCTTCCGGAAGCAAAGACAGAAACTGTGGTATCTTCCTATGCTCAGGCAGTGGAGATCGGATCCGATCCGGTAGTGATCGGAGAACGTATCAATCCCACAGGAAAGTCTAAATTTAAGGAAGCGCTGCGGACTCACAATATGGAATATATTCTCAGGGAGGGAGTGCTCCAGCAGGAGCACGGCGCCCAGATTCTGGATGTCAATGTGGGACTTCCGGAAATTGATGAGCCTGCCATGATGGAGGAGGCGGTACGGGAGCTGCAGAGTATTATCGACCTGCCGCTGCAGATTGATACGGCAGACGGCAGAGCCCTGGAGCGGGCGCTCAGGGTTTACAACGGAAAGCCCCTTGTCAACTCCGTAAATGGAAAGAGTGAGAGTATGGAGACGGTGTTCCCTCTGGTGAAGAAATACGGCGGCGTGGTGGTGGCTCTGACCCTGGATGAGAATGGAATCCCGGCTACGGCGGACGAGCGGCTTGCAGTAGCAGAGCGGATTTACCGGAAGGCGGCGGAATATGGAATACAGAAGAAGGACATTATTATCGATCCTCTCTGTATGACCATCAGCTCAGACTCGCAGGGAGCGCTGACGACTCTGGAGGCGGTGCGCCGGGTAAAGACAGAGCTGAGAGGAAAGACTATTCTCGGTGTGTCGAATATTTCTTTCGGATTGCCTCAGAGGGAGATAATCAACGCTTCCTTCTTCACAATGGCTCTGATGAATGGCTTAAATGCGGCGATTATTAACCCTAATTCTGAGGCTATGATGCGCTCTCTGCACAGTTTCCGGGCTCTTGCGGCATTTGATGAAAACTGTGCAGATTATATTGGAAGATATGGTAAAACTTCTTTGCAGACTGCGCTTTCAGCACCGGAAAAGGCTGTGGAGAGTCCGGAAAAGGCAGCTGGGGACGCCAGGGAACTTCTCAGAGAGAGCGTAATCAGAGGTTTGAAGGAGCAGGCAGCAGAACAGGCGGTTCTGGCTTTAAAGGAGGCCGATGCCCTGGATGTAATTAATTTTTGTATGATTCCGGCTTTGGACTCTGTGGGAAAAGGATTTGAGCAGGGAACCGTATTTCTGCCTCAGCTTTTAATGAGCGCGGAAGCAGCTAAGGCAGCTTTTGAGGTAATCAAAGAAACCATGAAGGGAAAGGGACAGGCACAGAAGAAAAAAGGAGTCATTATTCTGGCTACCGTCAAGGGAGATATCCATGACATTGGAAAAAATATTGTGAAGGTACTCCTGGAGAATTACAGCTATGAGGTGGTAGATTTAGGCCGGGACGCAGCTCCGGAGAGGATAGTGGAGGAGACTGTGAAACGTCACGCTCCTCTGGTGGGACTCAGCGCTCTTATGACTACTACGGTTCCCAGCATGGAGGAAACTATCTGCCTCCTGAGAAAAGAGGCGCCATGGGCCAGGATAATGGCAGGAGGAGCTGTGTTGACTAAAGAGTACGCGGCATCGATAGGAGCAGACGCCTACTGCCGGGATGCTATGGCTTCTGTCAACTACGCTCAGAAGATAATTGGGTAGGCAAAACGTATAAAAAATAAATTTTAATACAGAAATAATAGAGCGGAATGCACAAAAAACAAGAGGCTTCAGAGCGGCTTTCAGAAAAAATACAGAATAAAGTTTACTTGACAGAAAAGGGAAATTGTAATAGAATTTTCTATATCAAACGAGGAGTTATGACACTCCAAGGAAACGAAACAGTAGAGGAGACGAGCTTATGTTATCTAAGAAATTAACAGTTGTGAATCCGTCCGGTCTGCACTTAAGACCAGCGGGAGTTTTATCCCAGGCAGCGATGAAATTCAAAAGTGACGTCATTATTGAATGCGGCGAAAAGAGAATCGTTGCAAAGAGCGTGCTGAACGTCATGGCAGCAGGTATCAAGTGCGGAACAGAGATTAACCTGATCTGCGACGGCGAGGACGAGGAGGCAGCTATGGAGGCTCTCTCCGCAGCTATCGAGAGCGGACTCGGCGAGAAATAATTCCATTTATATGGGTATAAAAGTGTGCGCCTATGCGCACACTTTTGCTTTATGACATAGGAATAAGAAGGCTCTTCTGCAAAAGCAGTCTGACGCAGGCGGAGACAACAAGCCGATGGATCTGCGATTAGGAAAGGAGATGCGGCTATGAAATATGAAGTTTATGAACACAAGACACAGTATTACGAGACGGATCAGATGGGAATTATCCACCATTCCAACTATATCCGCTGGTTTGAGGAAGCTCGTGTCCATATGATGGAGCAAATGGGGATGGGTTACGATGCCATGGAGGAAGCCGGCGTAATCAGCCCGGTGATTTCCATTCACTGTGAGTATAAGAGCATGACACGCTTTGGGGAAACAGTAAGGATTATCACAAACCTGAAGGAATACAATGGAATCAGGATGACGATTGAATACACAGTTTTAGACTGTGGGACAGGGCAGGTGCGCTGCGTGGGAGAAAGCAGGCATTGTTTCCTGACCAGAGACGGCAAGCCGGTTTCTCTGAAACGTAATTACATTGAGATGGACAAGGCCTTCCGGGAATTCAAGAAAGAGACTGAGGAGAGTTAAAATGCTTGATATGGAGTTTGAGATTTTGTACTGGCTTCAGGGATTTCGCAGCCCGGGTCTGGATCAGGCGATGGAGGCGCTCACCCATCTGGGAGACAAGGGCTGGTTTTTCATCCTGCTGGGAGCGGCGCTTTTTCTCATTCCCAAAACTCGCAGAGCAGGGCTGGCAGTGCTTTTGTCCCTGCTTTGCGGTCTGGTTGTGGGAAATCTCTGTCTGAAAAATCTGGTTATGAGGCCCAGACCATGCTGGATAGACACTGCTGTGCCGCTGCTAATTTCTGTACCTCATGATTATTCCTTTCCATCGGGCCATACACTGGCCGCGTTTGAGACAGCGGCCAGTATTTTTTTTGCAGACAGAAAATGGGGAGCGGCATTTTTTGCCTTTGCCATCTTGATCGGACTTTCCAGAATGTACCTGTTTGTACATTTTCCTACCGATGTGTTAAGCGGCGCGGCCCTTGGAATTTTTATTGCATGGTTTGTGAATAAAGGGATTGAAAAGTATCGTCTGTGTGATATACTGAAAGTACAAAACAACAAGAAAGCAGAGTAGGGGATCAGGCGTTAAGTGCCGGCTGGACAGGGAGTTGCCAGCCGGACGAAAAAGAATTTATGTAAAAGAATTCTTTGCGGTCGGTTCCCCGCATCCCGCTGCATCCTCGGAATACAATGCCGCTTCGCTAAACGGAAGACGGCGCGAAATTACCTCCCTGGTGCGGTTCGAGATTCTGCGCAAAGGAGGTATTTTTTATGAAGAAACTGGCGGAAGTCTATGCTCAGTCCTGGAAGGAAGTCAAGCATGTGCGTTCTCTGACTACGGCGGCCATGTTCATGGCGGTATCAGTGGTACTGGGATATTTTACCATCGAGGCTGGGCCATATCTGAAAATTGGCTTCGGAAGCGTGGCTAATCAGTTTGTCTACTATCTGTTTGGGCCGGTTCTCGGCGTGGTTTATGGCTGTCTTCTGGATCTGGTAAAGTTCGTAGCTAAGCCTACCGGTGCTTTTTTCCCAGGTTTTACCATGGTTACTATGCTGGCGGCGCTGATTTACGGAACCTTCCTTTACCGAAGACCCCTTACCTTTTCCAGAGTTCTGGCAGTTACGCTTTGTGTAGACTTAATCTGCAACGTATGGTTAAATACCTGGTGCTTGAGCATTCTGTATGGAAAAGGAATGTCTGTCCTTATTGGACCGAGATTTGTGAAAAACATGGTGATGTGGCCCATCGATTCATTTCTTTTCTATATTATAGCTAGAAAGCTGGAAGATTTCGGCCTGGTGAGGGCAATCCGGCGATTTGGCAACCCGGGGAAGGCATAGGAATGGCAATTAAAAGAGAGAAAAACTTTCTGCGCTCCACCTAAGTCGCTGGAAAGTTTTCCAAAGCCTTTTATGCACTGGAAAAAGAACGGGACAAACAGCTGGCAGCGTGGTATAATCGAATTGATTTTCTGCTAAGAATAAAACTGCAGGAGTGTGTTTAAAAATAAAGCGGATAAAGAGAGGAGAATCAACATGAGCGAATGTAATCATGACTGTGGCAGCTGCAGCGCCGACTGTGCCAGCAGACAGCCGGCCAGCTTTTTAGAGCCGTTAAACCCGCAGAGTACAGTTAAAAAGGTCATTGGAGTAGTCAGCGGAAAGGGCGGTGTGGGAAAATCCCTTGTCACCTCCCTGATGGCATGCAAGATGCGGGCGAGAAACCACAGAGTAGGGATTCTGGATGCAGATATCACAGGCCCGTCCATTCCCAAGGCATTTGGCGTACATGAGACAGTAGGCGTGACAGAGGATGAACTGATGATTCCCTGCGAGAGCCAGACAGGAATTCAGATGCTTTCCTCCAACCTGATTTTAGAGCATGAGACAGATCCGGTTATCTGGAGAGGTCCCATTGTAGGCGGAGTAATCAAGCAGTTCTGGGGACAGGCTCTCTGGAAGGATATTGACTATATGTTTGTGGATATGCCTCCGGGAACTGGCGATGTACCCCTTACAGTATTCCAGTCTCTGCCCTTAGACGGCATTATTATTGTGACTTCCCCGCAGGATCTGGTTTCCATGATTGTGGCGAAGGCAGTCAATATGGCGAAGAAGATGAATGTGCCGATCATTGGTCTGGTAGAAAATATGAGCTATCTGCTCTGTCCGGACTGCGGCCGCAGAATCTCTGTATTTGGCGAGAGCAAAGCGGAGGAGGTGGCTAAAGAGTATGGTATTCCCATGCTTGCTCAGCTTCCCATTGATCCGAAAATTGCAGACAGCGTAGATCAGGGCGTAGTCGAGTATGTAGAGTCTCCATGGCTGGACGGCGCCGCCGATATCATCGAAAAGATGTAGGACGAACGAGAAAACATATGTTATAAGATGCAGTTTTCCATGAAATAGAAAAAGAGGACATTTTCCTGAATGAAGATTCAAACGGGAAAATGTCCTTTTATAATATCAGCTGCTGGTATCAGTTCTGCTGTATCAGGAAATTAGTTCGCAGTTTCTCTCAGGAAACGCTCCAGGTATGCATCCTGCAGTTTTTTAAACAGCTCAGGAGCCTTTCCGCCTACTGGTTTTCCTTCCAGCTCGCAGGCCCGTACAATCAACTTCGTAGAACTGGATACAATAATTTCATCAGCCTCATAAAGCTCCTTCATGGTAAAGGGAGTCTCGTCAACCGGAATACCCAGACGCTTGCACTCCTGAATCAGATGCATTCTGGAAATACCCGGAAGGATGTAGTGATCAGTAGGATGAGTAATGAATACGCCGTCCTTCAGAATAGAAACATTGCTGTGGGCACACTCAGTTACAATGTCACCGCGGTGGAAGATACATTCTCCGCAGCCTGCTTCCTCAGCCTTCTGCGCTGCCATAACATTAGGGAGAAGGTTCAGAGTCTTAATGTTGCAGTGAAGGAAACGAGTGTCCTCAGTGGCTGTCAGCTTTAACGCACGATCCGGATTGGAGTTCTTTCCCGGCTTCATAGTGATCCAAAGATTTGGTTTTACAGAAGCGTCAGGGAAGATATGGTTTCGGATCGCTGTTCCTCGGGTCAGCTGCCAGTACACAAGAATCTCAGAATCATCCATTTTTTCAAGCATAGAGTAGAGAATATCGGTCAATTCCTGTCTGGTGTAGGGAACCGGGATTCTGATTAAGCCGGCGCTGTTGTAGAATCGGTTTAAGTGATCCTCCAGGGCGAAAATTTTTCCATTTCTGGCCAGAGTGGCCTCATACACGCCGTCTCCGAAATAGCCTGCTCTGTCGTTCATGGGGATGGTCATTTCCTCAAGAGGGCCGAAAGTTCCGTTGTAATAACCTAAGTTTTTCATAAATTGCCTCCCATCTGGTGTTATCTATGGATAGCATACCATTAAAGGAATCGTTTGTAAACACGGGGTTTGGATTTTGGGATTATTTTCAGAAATTTTCGTGAATTCCTGTTTCTTCCAAAAGACACGCAGAAGTTTAGGTAAAATTAATGAAAGATTCATTGTTTCCAGGATGCTTTTCAGCTATAATAGTAAAAGAACAACAGAATGACGAACCAGAGGTGTGCGATATGAGTTTTAACCAGAATCCGAACAGCGAGCTGAATCAGTCCGTTGTGATCGGACCGAGAGAGGTGGAGGTGCCGGAGAGCCTGATCGGCGAGGCGATAGAATTTAGGGATGAGATGATGAAGTATTCCTGTGCAATCCGAGAGCTTAAGACAAAGCTGGAGGTGCTGAATGACGAGCTTTCTGTGCGAAATCAGAGAAATCCCATTGAGATGATTCGCTCCAGAGTCAAAAAGCCTCAGAGCATTTTTGAAAAGCTAAAGCGAAGAGGACTGCCAGTGACAGTGGAGTCTATGAGGGAGAATCTGGATGACATTGCAGGAGTTCGTGTGATTTGCTCCTTTATCGATGATATCTATGATGTCAGCCGGATGTTAGCCAGACAGGATGATATTAAGGTGGTTGCCATTAAGGATTACATCAGAAGTCCTAAGGTAAATGGTTACAGAAGCTATCATATGATTCTGGAGGTTCCTGTATTTTTTTCCAACTGCAAGCAGTATATCCGGGCAGAGGTTCAGATTCGTACCATTGCCATGGATTTCTGGGCCAGCCTGGATCATCAGTTGAAATATAAGAAGGAGATGACAGAGGAAGAAGCTGCTGAGATCGGAGAAGATTTGCGCAGATGCGCTGAAGTTATTGCCGGAACTGACTGGAAAATGCTGGAAATCCGCCGGAAGATTGAAGATCGGGAGCAGATGAAGGAGTATGATATCAATAAAGGCCGGGAGAAGGTAGTGTAAGAGAACATAAGAGAAGCGTATTTAAGAAAGAAACAAGTTTTCCCTGTTCCACTTAAAGTCACTGAAAAACTTGTTTCTTTCTTTGTCTCTGCTTCTTTTTCCCCGCAGACACAAGTATTTACTAGCATAAGAAAAGAAATACATAATAGGGCAGGGACTGCCCGAATTAACGCCTGTGGAGATAGTAGGTTACGAGGTCTGCGAAGCAGGAAGCCCATTGGTTTTAGACAATGGGCAGTTCACTTTCTAATACAAATAATACGACAAACTTTCCTTAATCCGAAATCCTGCTTTTCTGTACAGAGCTGTGGCGGGCGTGTTAAGTCCTGATACATGAAGGAAGATCCGTTCGCAGCCAGGGAGAGGGATCCCGCTTTTCAGAAGCGAGAGGGTGAGAGACAAAGCCTTTCTTCCCAGTCCGCGGCCTCGAAGCCCTTCTTCTATTTCAAAGCTGTAAAAACAGACGCTGTCCTCAAAAAAGGACAGGCAGCAGGTGCCGACTGCGCGATTGCTCTGGCAAAAGGAGAGGAGGAAGGAATTGTTTCCCAGCTTTTCCCACCGGGCACAGAGACAGCTGGCAGGATCTTTGCAGACTTCCGATGCAGACGATGCCTGAGAAGAAACATCGGGAAGAGCCTGTATGTGTTCCAGATCCAGTTCCATCCGGTATTCATCTCTGTCATGAACCGCTCCCAGGGCTTCCAGCGCAGCAGCGGTTCCCTCATTTAAAACACTTACAGGGAAATAGAGATCCACCTCTTCAATATCCTGAGACAATTCGTCAAAGAGGAAAGAAAAATAACCTTTCTGCCGGAAATCCGGTCTGGTGAAGGCAGAACACTCTGCGTATGGAGCATCTGAATCTTCAAAAAAACTTAAAGCCGCCGCGCAGACCAATTTCCGTGAACTTAAAGCGCTGCCTTCTTTTTGAATTTTTCTGACCGTCTCGTCATCAGCTTCATCGTTAGTTTCTGTAAAAAGAAGATAAAACAGATCTCCATCCTCAAAAGGAAAAAAAGGAGTCTGTCCATTCAAGTCTCTGCATTCATTTAAAAGCTCTTTTATCGCGTCTGTCTGTCTGGCAGAAAGCCGGTCTGTTCGTATGACATCCATAAAAATCTCCTAAAATGAAAAAGTGGTATGAACAAGGGAAATCAGCAGATAGAATATAACTGGCTGCGTTTTCGGCTCAGACATTTCGCTCTGTGGCGGAAATTAGCGCAAACCTCGCTGCGAAAGCCTCGCCATCGTTATACCTCATCTGCTGATTTCCTGATTTCAAAGCATTTCATCGTTCCCTTTATGAGAAACAGACGTTCTTCCAGCCTTTCTTATAAGTATAGTCCATAGAATGGCTGAATTTCAACAAAAATATAAGAATTTTTTCTATTGTGCGATGAAAATCACAGTGATAAAATAAAAGGGTTTACAAAAGTAAGGAGGACTGAAGATGAAATTCATCAAGGGTATTACAATCATTTTCGGCATCACTATGATAGGGGAATTTCTCAATGTCCTGCTTCCGCTTCCAATCCCATCCGGGGTATATGGGCTGTTCCTGCTTCTGGGGGCTCTGTGTTTGAAGGCTGTGAAGCTGGAGGATGTGGAGGAGCCGGGCGGATTTTTTCTTGACACTATGCCGCTTATGTTTATTCCTGCAGGCGTAGGATTGATGAACAGCTGGGACGTAATGGAGAGTGTGCTGATTCCTCTGACGGTTATCACCGCCGCGTCTACAATTTTTGTCATGGCTGTGACAGGAAAGACGGCTCAGCACATTATCAGAAAAAACAGGCAGGAAGGACAGGAAGAATAAGATGGAATCAATAGCTGGAACATCTCTGTATTTTGGTATGCTGCTCAGTGTGGGAGCCTACCTGTTTGGGGTATGGCTGAAGAAAAAAACGGGACTTTCTATATTAAATCCCCTTTTGGTGGCGATCATTGCCGTTATTTTATTTTTAAAGGTATTTCATGTGAGTTATGAAGCCTATAATAAGGGAGGAGAGTATTTAAGCTATTTTCTGACGCCGGCAACAGTTTGTCTGGCGATTCCCCTCTATAAGCAGCTGGAGCTTTTGCTGAATAATAAACTGGCAGTGGGAGCGTCCATTTTGACGGGTGTTTTAGGAAGCGCAGGAAGTATTCTTGTGATGGCTAAGGCTTTTGGCCTGAATCATCAGCTCTACGTTACCCTGCTTCCCAAGTCTATTACCACAGCTATCGGCATGGGAGTCAGCGAAGAGGCGGGAGGCATTGTGACGCTGACTGTTGTGAGCATTATTGTAACAGGAATTATAGGAAATATTATAGCAGATCTGGTTTTCCAGCTGCTTAAAATAGAGGAACCCATGGCGAAGGGCCTGGCTCTTGGCACATCGGCTCACGCCATCGGAACAGCCAGAGCATTGGAGCTTGGAGAAGTGGAGGGCGCCATGTCAAGCCTTGCCATAGCGGTGGCCGGCGTGCTGACTGTAATTGTGGTTCCGCTTATTTCAGGAATGATTTAAGGCCGCTGCAGACAAAGGGTTTGAGGAGAGGCGGAAAGGGAAAAGGGAGAATGAATCTGTATGAGGCGATAGGTGTCCGCCATTCAGTGCGGAAATATTCAAATAAGGAAGTGACAGAAAAACTGAGGGAGCAGATTCTGGCGTTTGCCAGAACTGCTTCTCCATTAAATGACAGAATCCAGGTGGATTTTGAGATGATTGACAATAGGGACAGAAAAGCGCAGATTAAAGGAATCTGGAAGGTGGAGGCGCCCTGGTATTTTGTTATTTATTCAGAACCTGAAGAGGGATATGGAAGAAATGGAGGCTATCTGATGGAGCAGATTGTCCTCTACATGACAATGAAAGGGCTGGGAACCTGCTATCTGGGAGGAAGCATAGTAAAGAAAAAACGAAGTGATGGAAAACGCCAGGTGATGGTTGCAGCTTTCG
Source organism: Clostridium sp. (assembly GCA_018377235.1). Taxonomy (GTDB): domain Bacteria; phylum Bacillota; class Clostridia; order Lachnospirales; family Lachnospiraceae; genus Otoolea. The sequence continues at coordinate 83,265 of JAGZZT010000014.1, read as the reverse complement.
GATATCCGGAGGGCAAGCTGTTCCGGGAAAGTTCATTGGCTAAGAGACTTCCTCTAAACGAGCTGTGTGTGTTTAAGGAGGAGGCAGGAGAGACTATGAAAACGGTGCTGAAGGCCGCCAGACTGGCTCCTTCCGCGTTCAATTCTCAGCCCTGGCGTTTCATTGTCTATGCGGACCGGATCTATGTATTTTCCAGAAAGGATTCCGGCGTTCTGCAGGGCTTCCGCAGCCTGGCTCCCGCAGCAGGCCTGCTCCGGGATTTTTCTGTGGGAATTATGCTGTCCCATATTATGATCACTGCGGAGGAACTATGGCTGGAGTTGGAAACGGCCACAGAAGAGCAGTTCGCGGCCAAAGCGTACAAAAACGGCGTGTATGTGGCGACTCTGACAATCAGGCAATAGGAGGGGCTGGGAGACGTAAAACCCCACTTGATCCCCTACTGCACTTATGATAAAATGGTTTAGAATTAAACCAGAGCGTGTTTAAAAACAGGAGGATAAGGATGGTAAGTAAATTAATCGAAAAAATTCAGAAGACAAAGGCTCCGATCTGCGTTGGCCTGGATCCGATGTTAAGCTATATTCCAGAGCATGTGACAAAGAAAGCGTTCGCTGAGTTTGGCGAGACGCTGGAGGGAGCTGCGGAGGCTATTTGGCAGTTCAACAAGGAGATCGTGGACGCAACTTGCGATCTGATTCCGTCTGTTAAGCCTCAGATTGCCATGTATGAGCAGTTCGGCCTTCCCGGACTGGCAGCCTATGATAAGACAGTAAAATATTGCCAGGAGAAGGGCCTGATCGTGATCGGAGATGTAAAGAGAGGCGACATCGGTTCTACTTCTGCAGCATATGCCACAGGACACCTAGGAACGGTTCAGGTGGGAAGCCAGACTTTAAGCGGCTTTAATACAGAATACATTACAGTAAATCCATATCTTGGAACAGACGGCGTGAAGCCTTTTGTGGATGTGTGCAATCAGTGCGATAGAGGTATTTTTGTGCTGGTGAAGACCTCCAATCCATCCAGTGGAGAGTTCCAGGATCGTTTAATCGACGGCCGTCCGCTGTACGAGTTGGTAGCAGAGAAGGTAGTAGAGTGGGGCGACGCCTCCATGGACGGAGCTTACAGCAACGTGGGAGCTGTAGTGGGCGCTACTTATCCGGAGATGAGCAAGGTGCTCAGAAAGCTGATGCCGAGAACCTACTTCCTGGTTCCGGGCTATGGCGCTCAGGGAGGTACAGCCGAGGATTTGAAATACTGCTTCAACGAGGATGGACTGGGAGCTGTTGTCAACTCTTCCAGAGGCATTATTGCCGCATATAAGAAGGAAACATATGCAAAGTTTGGGCCGGAGCATTTTGGCGAGGCGTCCAGACAGGCTGTCATTGACATGATTGCAGATATCAACAGCGTGCTGTAGCGTATTCCATCAGGAAGCATAACCTACAGACAGCAGAATACAGATACAGGAGAGAGAAATGGCACAGATTAAGGAAACGGCTGTTGTATACAGCCAGGAAATGCTGGCTCCGGACATCTACAGCATGTGGATTACCACAAAGGCAGCTTTAGATGCGAAGCCGGGACAGTTTATTTCTGTTTACACAAAGGACGGTTCCAGGCTTCTGCCGAGGCCAATCAGCATCTGTGAAATTGATAAGGAAGAAGGCCGTCTGCGCATTGTATACAGAATCGCAGGAGCTGGAACAGAGGAATTTTCCCATTACCAGTCCGGAGACTCCATTGAAATCATGGGACCCCTGGGAAATGGATTTCCCCAGGAGGGAGAGAAGGTATTCCTCATCGGAGGCGGTATTGGAATTCCGCCTATGCTGGAGCTTGCCAAACAGTTAAACTGTGGAAAGCAGATGATTTTAGGATACAGAGATGCAAATCTTTTCTTAAAGGATGAATTTGAAGCTTATGGCCAGGTATATGTGGCCACAGAGGATGGAAGCGCGGGAACGAAGGGAAATGTACTGGATGCAATTAGAGAGCATGGCCTGACTGCAGATGTAATGTACGCCTGCGGCCCTACGCCTATGCTTCGCGCTCTGAAGGAGTATGCGGCCGAGAATAATATCCGATGCTATATCTCTTTGGAGGAGAAGATGGCCTGCGGAATCGGCGCCTGCCTGGCCTGCGTCTGCAAGTCCAGGGATGTGGATCACCATACAAACGTACATAATAAGCGGATCTGTAAGGATGGTCCCGTATTCTTGGCCGAGGAGGTGGAGCTGTAATGAACATGAAGGTAAATCTGGCTGGAGTGGAGCTTAAGAATCCTGTTATGACAGCGTCAGGAACCTTCGGCTCTGGAGCAGAGTATGGAGAGATGGTGGATTTAAACCGCCTGGGAGCAGTGGTGACAAAGGGCGTGGCAAACGTGCCGTGGCCAGGAAACCCCACCCCCCGTATCGCAGAGACATATGGCGGCATGATCAATGCAGTAGGACTTCAGAATCCGGGCTTCGACGTGTTTGCAAAGAGGGATATTCCCTATTTAAAGCAGTTTGATACCAAGATTATTGTCAATGTCTGCGGAAAGACTACAGAGGATTATATCGATGTGGTAGAGAAGCTTTCCGATCAGCCGGTGGATATGCTGGAGATTAACATTTCCTGCCCTAACGTCAAGGAGGGCGGAATTGCCTTTGGCCAGGATCCCAAGGCAGTGGAGGCTATTACCAGAGAGGTGAAGCGCCACGCGAAGCAGCCGGTGATCATGAAGCTGAGCCCTAATGTCACAGACATTACAGTGATGGCCAGGGCGGCTGAGGCGGGAGGAGCAGATGTCCTCTCCCTGATTAATACGCTGACAGGCATGAAGATTGATATTCACAGACGGGCCTTTGCCGTTGCCAACAAGACAGGCGGCCTGTCAGGCCCGGCTATCAAGCCGGTGGCTGTCCGCATGGTATATCAGGTGGCTAATGCAGTGAGCCTTCCGATCATCGGAATGGGCGGAATCATGTGCGCGGATGACGCTATTGAGTTTATGATGGCAGGGGCTACAGCCGTATCGGTGGGAACCGCTAATTTCCATAATCCTTATGCGACTCAGGAGATCGTGGAGGGTATGGAGGCCTACATGAAGAAATATCAGGTAGAGGATATCAACAGCCTGATCGGCATTGTAAAATAGGACGCGTTAAAAGTGCGGCAGAAGAAAATGACAAGGGCAGAAGCCTGTAGATACAGGAGGTTTCAGAAAGATGGAAAGCTATAAGCAGGAATTTATTGATTTTATGGTGGAGAGCCAGGTGCTGAAGTTTGGCGAATTTACATTAAAGAGCGGCAGAAAATCTCCGTTTTTTATGAACGCAGGCGGTTATGTAACAGGTTCTCAGCTGAAGAAGCTGGGCGAGTATTATGCCAGAGCGATCCACAGCGTATATGGAGATGACTTCGATGTGCTGTTTGGACCGGCCTACAAGGGAATCCCGTTAAGCGTAGTGACAGCTATCGCCTACAGCGAATTATACGGAAAAGAGATCCGCTACTGTTCTGACCGCAAGGAGGAGAAGGATCACGGCGCAGACAAGGGAAGCTTCTTAGGCAGCAAGCTGCAGGATGGTGACCGTGTCGTTATGATTGAGGATGTAACAACCTCAGGAAAATCCATGGAGGAGACAGTACCGAAGGTAAAGGGAGCAGCAGACGTGGAAATCGTGGGACTGATGGTATCTTTAGACCGCATGGAGGTCGGCAAAGGCGGTGTAAAGTGCGCCCTTGAGGAGGTAAAGGATCTGTATGGTTTCCCTACAAACGCCATTGTCTCCATGAAGGACGTGGTAGAGCATCTGTATAACAGAGAGTGCCAGGGCAAGGTAGTGATTGACGACCAGATTAAGGCGGCTATTGACGCTTACTACGAGCAGTACGGAGCAAAATAGGCTGTCTGCAGTTGGCAGTGAGGAGAAGAGTGTCGGATGGAAAAAGTCTATAAGACAATGCGCAATGCAGGCGCGTGCAGCATTGTGATTGGAAGCGTGATGATTGTGACAGGGCTTGCAGCCGGCGTTATGGCGATTGTAAGCGGGGCGGCTCTTCTGAGACGCAAATCAGAGATTACATTTTGATAAACAGCTTTATGCTTAACCAGAAGAGTGTTGCAGGAAAACATACAGATGCAACACTCTTTTTACCATGAAAAAGAAAATACAGAATCCAGGGGGAGATTCTTTTGTAAATAGCGGAGCGGTGTTGGTTGGAGAATTTATGTGGAAGAGAGAAAAAACGCATCAGAAAATATGCTGGATCCTGTTTTTCAGCTATCTTCTGATGTTGACTCATTTTATGTTTTTTTCCGATGGCTTTGGGCGGTCGGAGTATACAGAGTATCATTATAATTTGACGCTGTTTAAGGAAATACGGCGGTTTTACACTTACAGGGAGCTTGTGGGAACAAAGGCTTTTCTCATCAATATTATGGGAAACATTGTGTGCTTTATGCCCTTTGGTTTTATTCTGCCTATCATCTCAAGACTGGGAGAAAAATGGTTTAACACTCTGCTTTTAAGCTTTCTTTTGACTCTTTCCATTGAAACGATTCAGCTGATATTCCGGGTGGGAAGCTTTGATGTGGACGATATGTTTCTCAATACGGTAGGAGGGGCTGCTGGGTATGTATCCGTGACAGCACTCAAATGGATAAGGAGGGCTTTTCATGGCTCAAAAAACTAAAAAAATTTCCTATATTAAAAAGCCTATGGCAAAAAATGGATTTATCTGCCTGGGGCTGGCAGCTGTGGCGCTGTTTTTGTGTCTGACCGGGCTTGGAATCAGCATCAGAAATCAGGGAAATACTCCCGTAGGAGGGACTGCAGTCTGTTTTTCCAGCTTTCTGTTCGCTGTGTTCGGCGTAATTTATGGCTGGGCTTCGTTTCAGGAGGAGGAAAAAAACTATATATTGGCAAAGATAGGAGCCCCTATCAGCGGCCTGATTGTAATTTTTTGGATTGTGCTTATTTTAATTGGATTGAAAGGATAACAGGATGAATTACGAAAAGGGAGTTTGCTACGCAGAGAAATTCAGGGAGGAAAACGAGGCAGTGAGAGAGCGCCATGAGCTGGCGGCGGCCAGAATCCGGGAAATTCCTCTGGAGAATACGACAGGAGAGCAGTTTGGCAGATATTTTAAGAAGACGGCGGAATTTATTCTGCTGTGCGAGGAGGTTTTCAGACGTCAGGCTTCAGGAGAGCTTTTAAAGGCGGATCTTTCAGAGCTTCGCAGCCTGAACCGCAGACTTTATGAGGATATTCTGCCGGAACATTACGGTGAAAGCTATGCCAATCCGGCTTATGCCTGCCAGGAGCTGACAGAAAAGTACGGAACCTATCTGTCCTTCCTCTACACGGAGATTCGTGGAATGATTGTCTACGCTTATGAGAGCAGACTGACGGATATGACGATTCTGGAGGAGGTATTTATCGAGGTCTACAATCTGTTCGAGGGGGAGGAACCAGAGGAGAAAGAATTAAAATCCGTTCTGTACTGGTTTGTCAGCGATTATTGTGACGTAACCTTAAGCTATCGGATTCGGGAATCCCTTGATCCGTCTCTGGACTTTGCCGGAAACATTATAAGGAACTGGGACTTGGGAGACGAACGCTACCTCTATCAGTTTGGAGAATATATTTCTGACACAGAGAGGTCTATTTCCGCTTTTTTAAATCAGCTTCCTGAGGAGACGGTGAGGAAGATGGCCGATACCTTTACAGAAGGATATAAAAAAGGGTTTGAGGTGATGGGAAGAGAGCTTTCTAAAAAGCAGACGGTTCAGCTGCGTTTCCCGCTGGGATTTGAGCGGATGATGCGGTATGCGGCAGAAAACTTTGAGGCCATGGGACTTTCCCCCATCTTTCTGAGAGCTGCGGTGGGAACCATGAACAGAGCGGCGTCCAGAACCAACGGCTATTTCGGCTTTTCTCCTAACCGCCAGTACGAATATGATCACCGATATGACAACGCTCTGTATATGGATAAGGCTTTTAAAGAAAGAAAGCTCTCCGTACTCCGGGTGGCCTATGAGGAATATAAGAATCTGGCGGCTGTTTACGGCGGTCCGGCAGTGTTAGAGACCTTTGGCGAGGAGGGATTCCAGCCGGAAAATAAGAAAGAGGCATTCGCTCTCAGCGAAAAGCAGGAAAAGCTGGTTCACGCTTATGCAAACGAGTCTATGCAGATTGCAGACGGCTATATCCCAGGAGACGAAACCAGCTTTACCATTATCTCCTTCCCCATTCCCCAGATTGGAGAACAGTTCCAGGAGATTTTTGAGGAAACAATCCGAATTAACACATTGGACTACGAACTGTATAAACGGGTTCAGCAGACGATTATCGATGCTCTGGACGAGGCGGAATATGCCAGAGTCACAGGAAAGGGAGACAACAAAACAGATCTGAAGATCAGCCTGATGGCTCTGAAAAACCCGGAGAAGGAAACACGGTTTGAAAATTGTGTGGCAGATGTGAACATTCCGGTAGGAGAGGTATTTACATCTCCTGTTCTTCAGGGAACAGAGGGCACTCTGTTTGTGGGAAATGTATATATTGGGGATTATCAGTTTAAAAATCTCTGCATCCGTTTTGAAAACGGAAGAACTGCAGATTACACCTGTGAAAATTTTGCAGATGAAGAAGAGTGCAGAAGGCTGGTGAAGCAGGTGATTTTAAAGAACCATGACAGTCTGCCCATGGGAGAATTCGCAGTGGGAACAAATACAACCGCCTATGCGGTGGGAATTAAATATGGAATTTCCGACCGTTTTCCGATTCTTATAGCCGAAAAGACGGGGCCTCACTTCGCGGTAGGCGATACCTGCTACAGCTGGTCTGAGGATGTGCCTGTCTACAATCCAGACGGAAAAGAAGCGGTAGCCAGGGATAATGAAATTTCAATTTTGAGAAAGGAAGATCCCACCAGAGCTTACTTCGGATGCCACACAGACATTACGATCCCTTACTCCGAGCTGGACACAGTAGAAGCGGTGAAGGCTGATGGCAGTGCTGTCTGCATTATAAAAGACGGAAAATTTGTTCTGCCTGGAACGGAGGAACTGAACGCTCCTCTGGAGACAGTAGAAGGATGTTAAACAGCTGTGGTCATATCTGCTTATAAGTATATTTCATAAACAGCTGTCTTGACGGAGGAAAATAAAACAGGTATTATTAATTAGTAAAACTAAGATAAAACTTGATAAATATTAGAATTTCTAATGTTAAAATACAAGGAAAAGGAGAATTCACTATGGCAAAAGTAGGAATTGTAATGGGAAGCGACTCAGATATGCCGGTTATGGCGCAGGCGGCAGATTTTCTGGAGAAAATGGGCATTGAGTTTGAGATGACAGTGATTTCCGCCCACAGAGAGCCTGATGTATTCTTCGAGTATGCGAAGTCTGCAGAGGCCAGAGGTTACAAGGTAATCATCGCAGGAGCCGGAAAGGCTGCTCATCTGCCAGGCATGTGCGCAGCTCTGTTCCCCATGCCGGTTATCGGAGTGCCAATGAAAACTTCAGACCTTGGCGGAGTGGATTCTCTGTACTCCATCGTTCAGATGCCGTCCGGAATTCCAGTAGCTACCGTAGCAATTAACGGCGGCAAGAACGCTGGAATCCTGGCAGCCAAAATTCTGGCCGCATCCGATGCAGAGCTTCTTGAAAAATTAAAGAAATACTCTGAGGAGATGAAAAATGAAGTCGCGGAGAAGGCTGAGAAGTTAGACAGAATTGGCTACAAGGAGTATGTAGCTCAAATGAAATAGTAATTCAGAGTCACTGAAACTGAAGAGATGCAGAAAAGCAGAAAGAGGAGAATCGTAATGGATTATAAGAACGCCGGAGTTGATATTGAAGCTGGATATAAGTCTGTAGAGCTGATGAAAAAATATGTTCAGGGAACTAAGCGCCCTGAGGTAATGGGAGGTCTTGGCGGCTTTTCCGGAGCCTTTTCAGCAGCAGCTTTCAAGGATATGGAGGATCCTGTACTCCTTTCCGGTACCGATGGCTGCGGAACCAAGGTGAAGCTGGCCATTGTTATGGATAAGCACGATACCATCGGAATCGACGCGGTAGCCATGTGCGTCAACGACATTGCCTGCGCAGGCGGAGAGCCGTTATTTTTCCTGGATTATATCGCCTGCGGCAAGAATTATCCGGAAAAAATTGCGGATATCGTAAAGGGTGTGGCAGAGGGCTGCTTGCAGTCTGAGGCAGCTCTGATCGGAGGCGAGACCGCAGAGCATCCAGGGCTGATGCCGGAGGAGGATTACGATCTGGCAGGTTTTGCAGTAGGTGTCTGCGACAGAAAGGACATGATCACAGGAGAGAACTTAAAGGCAGGGGACGTGCTGATTGGCATGGCTTCCACAGGCGTTCACAGCAACGGATTCTCTTTAGTCAGAAAGGTATTTGAGAAGGAACTGACCCGTGAGGGATTGAATACATATTATGACGAGCTTGGAAAGACTCTTGGCGAGGCTCTTTTAATGCCAACCAGAATCTATGTAAAAGCGTTAAAGAGCCTTAAAAAGGCAGGAATTACTGTAAAAGCCTGCAGCCATATCACAGGCGGAGGCTTCCAGGAGAACGTGCCCCGTATGTTAAAAGAGGGAACTCATGCAGTGATCAAAAAGGACAGCTATGAGGTTCCGGCTATCTTTAAGATGTTAGCTGAGAAAGGCGACATTGCTGAGGACATGATGTACAACACTTACAACATGGGAATCGGAATGATTGTGGCAGTTGATCCGGCAGATACAGAGAAGGCTATGGAGGCGATCAAGGCAGCAGGAGATACTCCGTATGTGATCGGATCCATTGAAAACGGAGAAAAAGGAGTAACCTTATGCTAAGAGTCGGAGTTATGGTTTCCGGCGGGGGCACAAATTTGCAGGCTATTCTCGATTCCATTGATAACGGGAGCATCAGAAATGCCAGGGTTGAGGTTGTAATCAGCAATAACAGGAACGCCTATGCCCTTGAACGTGCCAGAAACCACGGGATTGAAGCAGTCTGCGTTTCACCGCGGGACTATGAGAACAGGGAACAGTTTAACATGGCCTTTCTCGATAAGGTCAATGAATACCAGCTGGATCTCATTGTGCTGGCAGGTTTTCTGGTAGCGATTCCGGCGGCCATGATTCAGAAGTACAGAAACCGTATTATCAATATCCATCCGTCTCTGATTCCATCCTTCTGCGGAGTTGGCTATTATGGGCTGAAGGTTCACGAGGCAGCTTTAAAGCGAGGAGTGAAGATAACCGGAGCTACAGTTCACTTTGTAGACGAGGGCACAGATACAGGACCGATTCTTTTACAGAAACCAGTAGAGGTAAAGCCTGACGATACGCCGGAGCTTCTCCAGCGCCGTGTCATGGAGGAAGCAGAGTGGATTTTGCTTCCAAGAGCCATTGACATGATAGCGAACGGAGAGATTGAGATAGGGCAGCAGAGCAGGTAATATCAGGTTTGGAAGGGGAAGAAATATGAAAATTTTGATCGTGGGAAGCGGCGGAAGAGAGCACGCGATTGCGTGGAAAGTTGCCCAGAGTCCAAAAGCAGATAAGATCTACTGCGCTCCGGGAAATGCAGGAATTGCAGAAATTGCAGGGTGCGTTCCCATTGGCGCCATGGAGTTTGAAAAGCTGGCAGACTTTGCCGAGGAGAAGCAGATCGATTTGACAGTTATCGGCATGGACGATCCTCTGGTGGGCGGAATCGTAGACGTGTTCGAGGAAAGAGGGCTTAAGATCTTCGGTCCCAGAAAAAATGCGGCTATTTTGGAGGGATCCAAGGCATTTTCCAAGGATTTAATGAAAAAATATGGAATTCCTACAGCTTCCTATGAAAATTTCGATGACCCACAGATGGCTCTGGAGTACATAAAGACAGCTTCCATGCCGATTGTATTAAAGGCGGACGGACTGGCTCTTGGAAAGGGCGTTCTCATCTGCAATACCAGGGAGGAGGCAGAAGAGGGAGTCAAGAGCATTATGATGGACAAGAAGTTCGGAACTGCCGGAAATCAGATGGTAGTAGAGGAGTTTATGACAGGCCGGGAGGTGTCCGTTCTCTCTTTCGTAGACGGACATACCATCAAGATTATGACTTCAGCTCAGGATCACAAGAGAGCTAAGGACGGAGATCAGGGACTGAATACCGGCGGTATGGGAACCTTCTCACCAAGCCCCTTCTACACAGAAGAGGTAGATAAATTCTGTAAAGAGCACATTTACCAGGCTACAGTAGATGCCATGAAGCAGGAAGGCAGAGAGTTTAAGGGAATCATCTTCTTCGGCCTGATGCTGACAGAAAACGGCCCTAAGGTGCTGGAGTACAACGCCAGATTTGGAGATCCGGAGACGCAGGTGGTGCTTCCGAGAATGAAAAACGATATTGTGGAAGTCTTCGAGGCCTGCGTGGACGGCACGCTGGATCAGATAGAGCTGGAGTTCGAGGACAATGCGGCAGTCTGCGTGGTGCTGGCATCTGACGGTTATCCTGTTAAGTATGAGAAGGGACTGCCTATCCGGGGACTGGAAAACTTCCGGGATAAGGATGGATATTATGTATTCCATGCAGGGACAGCCTTTGACAAAGACGGCGGAATCGTCACAAACGGCGGCCGCGTTTTGGGCGTAACTGCTACAGGAAGAGATCTGAAAGAGGCCAGAGCCAACGCCTATAATGCGACAGAATGGATTGACTTTGACAACAAATATATGCGCCATGATATCGGAAAGGCCATTGACGAGGCGTAGGGGAAGAGTCTTCGGCTGTTAATCTGTATTTGCAAATCAAAAAAGAAGAAATTTGCGTCAGTCGTCCAGGTACAGGACAGGCTGAAGGGATTTCTTCTTTTTTTTAAGCCAAGGGCAAAACACTGCAGAAGCTGGTATAATAAATACAATAATGAAAAGGAGGATTGACTGCAATGAGAAAAAATTTTGGAGCAAAACCATGGACTTACCCGCAGCCGGTGCTGATGATTGCAACCTATGGGGAGGACGGTACGCCTGACGTGATGAACGCAGCCTGGGGAGGCATCAGCGACGATACTCAGATTTCTATCTGCGTCAGTGCGGATCACAAAACTACAAAGAATATTCTTGCCAGAAAGGCATTTACCGTCAGCATGGCGGAGGCGCCTTATGTGAAGGAATGCGACTATGTGGGAATTGTGTCTGGAAACAAGGAGCCGGACAAGTTTGCAAAGGCGGGATTTCATGCAGAACCGTCAGAGTTTGTAGATGCCCCGCTTATTAAAGAGCTCCGCATGGCCATTGAATGCAGACTGGTCAGCTACGATCCGGAAACCTGCCGTTTGGTTGGAGAAATTGTGAATGTCAGCGCAGACGAGAGCGTTCTTGGCGAGGACGGAACCATCGATCCCAAATTGCTGCAGCCCATTACCTTTGATCCGTTGCATAATGCATACAGGGTGATTGGAGAGAAGGTAGGAAATGCGTTTCGGGACGGACTGGAGCTGAAGTAATAATTGACGTTGTTTTTGAACTCTTATAAAGGCTTTTTCGATTCTTGTCCATGAGATAGGTTTATGGTATAATATCGTCAAAAATATCTGTAAGAGAGGTATGCTCATGGTTCAAGCATGGAAACAGCCCCCAATTATTTTGTTTGAACAGAAAAAAGATGCTATTGTCTGTAGAAGAAACCACATCCTGCCACGGATGCAGTTCCTTTTTGCGGCCTTTTTATGCCTTGCGTCAAGCTGTCTTTGCGGCAGTTCGGCGCAAGGTTTTTACTTTATATGGAGTATGAGGTTCCGTTAGATATTGACTTGACAAGTTTAGCTCACTATCCATCAATTGAAATATCAAAAGACGATTTGCAATAATAACTTCCCATTTATAGGGGAGTTAAATAAAAAGAAAAAAATAGAAGCTGGGGAGATGCCTATGAACAGATTTTTGAATGATATAAGGAGTGCAGAAGATCCTATATCTGTTAATAGAAAAATTATAAATACCATAGCGGTATTGTCACTTGGAATAGCTTTAGGGACTTTTTCAAAATATTTGGATTTTCGTCAAGCTGAACTTCCAAGTGTGCTTATGGCAATAGATGAAACATTAGATATCCATAATTTTTTGGGGCGTTTTGCAATTTGGGTATTGATTGCACTGTGTATTTCTATTTATAGTAATTCTGCAATAAGAGCAAGCATTAATGTTTTAGCGTTTTTCGTCGGCATGGTTGCAAGTTACTATTTGTATTCAAACTATGCCGCAGGTTTTTTTCCAAGAAGCTACGCTATGATTTGGTTTGGTTTTACCATTATTTCTCCATTCCTGGCATTTATCTGTTGGTATGCGAAAGGGAAAAGCAAACTGGCATTTATATTATCAATATTGATTTTAGCAGTATTGTTTAACATGACGTTCGTATATGGATGGGGATATTTTGAAGCACTTTCTGTTTTAGAATTGGCAGTCTTTATTATTGGACTTACTGTTTTGAGAAGGGACACACTGAGGCGCTCTGTGCTAATGGGAACAATTAGTATACCTCTTGCATTTTTACTTAATATGGTTATTCCATTCCGCTTTGGATAGGCAGCTTCCAGATTGTCGGGAAGCCAAGCAAAGCAGAAAACTGACGCTATTGCTGAAGAAGAGGTGACAGATGAAGAAAAATATTAAAATTATGATTTTAGGAATTTGCTTGGGAGTGGTGCTGCTGACTGTAAAAATAGCATTTCATATTCAGGAACAATCATTTTGGAAATATTATTTGATTGTTTCTGGAATTGTAATTGTTGGTATTGCCATGTTTAATTTCTGCTATAATTATTGCTGCCAGAAGAAAATGAATGCGCTGGTACCGCTGCTGAAACAAGGCTGTGTGGAAAAATACATTGCAGAAACAGAGGCTTTGCTTTGCAATGTAAAAGGCCGCTTTGCAATTAATCTGATTACAATCAATTTGTCAGCAGGCTATTGCGAACTTAAACAATATAACAAGGCAGCTGAATTGCTGGAGAGTTTATCGAATGAAAAGCTGGCTGGTGTACTTAAGCTGGTTTACTGTGTGAATCTTTGCCTGTGTTATTTTTATCAGCAGAAAAATGATAAAGCAATGGAATTATATGAAAGCAGCCAGAAGGTGTTTCGCTCCTATCGAAACCATAAGGCTTATGGAGGAAATATCGCTGTACTTGATATTTATGCGGCGATTGGCAGGAACGATTATGCATGTGCCGCTGAAATGCTGGAAACAGCGAAACGCACATGGAATAACGCTCAATTTTTAGATGATTATAATGCGCTGGAGAAAATGCTTTATTAGGAAGAATGAGGCGGGAACAGATACAGGGAAATTAGAATTGACCGAGCTGAAAGCGAGGGATGCTTCTTGAACGTAAGTTCAAGAAGATGGAAGTAGAAAAGAATAGTATAAATAAAAATTGATGGGGAGGATACATAGATGGGCACAATAGTTATTTATAATATTAGTTCTCTTATTGTCATCTTTGTTTTAATTTTTGCCCTAAGAATTGTCAGTAAGAGTGATTTAAGAAGAAATCAACAACTTATTATTAAAGTCATTGCGACTATTTTAATTGTTTGTGTGATAACATTTATACTGTTTATTGATGCAATAGTAGTTGGCATTATAGGACTGGTTCCAAATTAATAATTCCAGTTGACCGAGCTGAAAGCGAGGGATGCTTCTTGCAAGAAGGGTTAGATAAATTACAATGGACAATGTGAAATAGAGGTATATATTATGAATGTGATTTTAGATGAAATTAAAAGCATTATGGAACAGAATAGGGAACAATATTTGCCGCAGGTAAAATCAAGAGATTTGGAAGAAAACGGAGCGGTCTATTTTATGAATAGTAAGGATGGAACCGAATTTGAATGGTACGTCAATGATAAACTGCCGCCTTTTATGATGTTTTATGACGATGAAGCCAAAATGGGAGCGGTAAAACTCCTGCTTTATCGAGATGGAGCAGTGAGGGTGTTTGTTTATGACAACGCTGGAAAGAATATGTGCAAAGAGGTGCACACTCATGAATCAAGCCGTACTTGTTTCCAGAAGAATTGTAGAGGAAGGCTGGAAAGTCGGCTTTATGTGCAGATTTGAGCCAAACAATCCGGCAGACAGCGGCTGGAGATTTTTTGCAGGAAATGAAGACGAACACTATACTTCGGATGTGAAAAACATTGTGATGATGTCGCTTGGCAGCGTGTGTCATGAACTGGACAAAGATGTCTATAAATATTTGACTGCTCCGGTTGGAGCTGAATTTATTCGTATATCGGAAACAGAGTTTGAAGCTGATATGAAAGATAAAGCTATTTTCCTTACGAAAAGATAGCATCAGTGTACAAAGGGCAATACGATCTGAACTATTTCTGACTCTTCGACCTCAAGTGGAGAGAATTATCCCGCTATGAGGAGTGTTGCCCCTTGTGCACTGACGCTAAGTGCGGTAAAAGAAAATAATTTTAGAAAACGGAGGATAAATCTTTATGAAATTACAGAATAAGAAACTGATGATTCCCTCCCTGGCTGGCACATTGGGAAATTGAGCGGTATTCGATTGGCTGGCGGAAGGGATACGGGGAGGGCTATATGTGCCAATTTAGCGCTTGGCTGGGTTCTCTCTTGACGGGAGAACGGCTGGAATACACAGAAAGAGGAATTGCTATGAACGAAACGGTTTCTGCTCTCAAAAGAATCAGTAAATATATCAGTCTGATTTTACGGCACAAGCCGGAAACAATCGGAATTGAATTAGACGCCCACGGCTGGGCTGATGTGGATAAGCTTCTATCAGGCGTTTCCAGGAGATATCCGATAGATCGGGATATTTTGGACGAGATTGTAAGGAGCGATGAAAAACAGAGGTATTCTTTCAATGAAGACGGGACGATGATTCGGGCAAACCAGGGACACTCTATCCAGGTGGATGTAGAGCTCTCAGAGACTGTACCGCCAGAAATGCTGTACCATGGAACGGCTGAACGGTTTTCCGCCTCCATTGAGAAACAGGGGCTACTCTCCAGAAGCCGACTGTACGTTCACCTTTCTTCTGACATAGAAACGGCAGAAAAGGTGGGCCGCCGGCATGGGAACCCCATCGTTTATCTGGTTGCCGCCGGACAGATGTGTCGTGACGGATATACCTTCTGGCAGTCCGCCAATGGCGTATGGCTGACCAAGAGCATTCCCGCCAAATATTTGAAACAGGAGAAGGAGGAGAGACCATATGAGCGTACTGGAACAGTGCCAAAGGTGGAATGAAAACGACGAATTTCAGAAAATAATAGACGCCCTGGAAAAAATACCGGCTGAGGAACGCACGCCGGAGGAGGATTCGGAGCTGGCCAGAGCCTACAACAATTCAGCGCAGCCTGGGGAAAAGGAATTGTTTCAGAAGGCCATTGCCCTGCTGGAGCCTCATGCGGAATACTTTGCAGGCGATCACAACTGGAATTTCCGGATGGGATATGCGTATTATTATCTGGATCAGGAAGGGTCTGCCCTGCGCTATTTTGAACAGGCGCTGGCAGCCCGTCCAGGGGATGAGGATACGAAGGAGCTTATCGAAGACTGCCGCAGCCGTCTGGCTCTGCCCCGGTTTGATAAAAATTTCAGGGAGAGGACAGAGGAGGCCTGGGCCGCCTTTGCAGAGATTGAGGCGGATCTTCGTGAGATTATGGACTCTGATACAATGCGGGAGAGGGGAGAGGAGCTGATGGAAGAATGCAGCGCTGCCCTGGAACTGGCCTTCCATTCTCCTGCCTTTGAGCTGGGCTTTAACGGGGAAAAATATGAGCTGATTCTCAGCGCGGAGGGCGTCCGATCCAGCCTGTTTCCTCTCGCTTATTTTAAACGCCATGCGCCGGAGTCAGTCCGGGAGCACTGGAATATTCTGGTGGGGCGTCAGCCGTCAAAGGAGTTTATCCTCCGGACAGGAGAAGCAGAGATTCAGGCAGAGGATGTGCAGGCATGGGCCAGACAGGAGGAGGACGGCCGGATTTTCCTGACTCTCTGGTGTGAAAAGCTGCTTCCGCTGATGAGAAGGGATGAGAGCAGGGCAAGGTGGATTTTGTACACTCTCGTTGACCAGACGCTGGGGGAAATATCTTCTGTCGCGCTGCTCGGCAGTTTAGATATAACAGATCAGCTGCCGGAGGAACCGTCCTTCCTGCTTTCTGAGATTCCCCAGACGCTTTTGGATATGGGGTGCAGTCTGTGGGATGACGCAGAGAGTTACCTGGACAACAGCTATGTGGACTATGAAATGAAGCCGGTGGAGGATCCGGAGGCTGACTGGCGGCTTGACGTCTGCGCCGGTTCTGCCCGTCTGCCCGTTCTTATTAACGAATATATGAGCGGGGAGAGCGAAACGGCAGACGAGTATCACATGGATGGAATTGCAGCTGGATTTTTATATTTTCCGCTGGAAGGCTTTTCAGGGGAAAACAGGGCTGAACAGATTTTGAAATTTCGGGACGCGCTTCAGGAAGCGGTCAGAGACCAGACGGGGGACGACGCGGCTGATTTTCTGGGAGGAGCCACTGGCCTGTACTATGGATATCTGGACTTTATTGCCTGGGATCTCTCGGCTGTGCTGGACGCGGCCAGGGACTTTTTTGCCGGGACAGAGCTGCCCTGCGGCGGTTTCCATGTATTCCGCAGGGGGCTGGGAGCAGTGCGGCTGTGGGAACAGGAGAAAGAACCGCAGACCGATCCGGAGACAGGATCTCTTCTTACTGCAGAGGATATAGAAAACCTGGAAGCGTTTGACGACGGTATTTCCGGGTATTTTGGGAAAATGCTTCAGTATCTGGAGGACTTTGTGAAACGGGGCGTGGAGACAGGAAAATTTACGGAGCGCCAGGCCCGCCAGGATCTGCAGATAGCCCTGTGGTATTCCTTTGCCTGCAGCAATCTGGATGAATACCGGTATTATTACAAGGCGGCCCAGTGGATGCCGGATTCTGAGAAAAACGCCAAAGGCTGCGCCACATGGTACTACCGATATTCAGTGGCGTTGACGTACTGCGGACGGCTGGAGGAGGCCCTGGATTATGCGGAGCGGGGAACAAAGGAAGAGCCGGATTACCCGTGGATCTGGCTGCAGGCGGGAAAGCTCAGAGCCCATTTTGGGGACAGGGAAGGCGCGCTGGAGGCTGCAGCCCGCGGCCTTTTGCTGGAACCAGGCGACTATGAGTTTTTGACATTAAAGAAAGAGATTGAGGACGGAGAGACGTTAGAGCGGATGGAATACCACTGGATCAATCCAGGCGCAGATCAGGCTCTGCAGCAGGGACTGGACAAGGATGCAGACGAAAAACAGAGATCCATTTCCTGCATTACTGTCAGTGAGGAGGGATTGGAGCGTTTCTGGGAGATTTTTGGCCCGAAGCCGGAGCAGTACGTTCCCAACGCGCCTTTTACTCAGTTTCCCTATACGGTGAAAGACAGTACGATTGCTCTGATCTTCCAGATGAACGAGGCGGGTATGTCCAAGCTGAATGCAGACTGGCTGAGACAGGTAAAAAGCTGGCTTTCAGACGGGCGGTGGCTGGAGCGGAATCATCTGGACGGCAGAGCGGCAAGGCTTAATACAGTTCTGGTGGGACTGAACTGTCAGATTGACCTCCTCTACCAGATATGTGAGCCAGAGGAATATTTTCAGCTTTCCCTGCGTCCGGATGGAACGGAGATAGAGGATTCATTCTGGTCGTCAGAGGGAAATGAAGGCCAGGAGTTTTATACGGAAGAAGAGATAGCTGCAGTGGAGCGCCATATTGAGAAATATTTTGGAACCATTGAAAACGTATTTCATGAGCTGGTATCTCCGGATATCCATGTGGACGTCTGTATGATTCCTCCGGAAGGGGAACGAGATTATTTTACCCTGGTTACTATGGGCATGGGAGCTCACCGGATGAACGTACCCGAGGAATTGGCGGAGTATAAGCTGGAGCGTGCGGAACTGGCTATTGCCTTGCCGTCTGACTGGAAGCTGGCTCAGGAGTCTATGAAGGACGAGAAATGGTACTGGCCGGTGCGTCTGCTGAAGACGCTGGCCCGCCTTCCTATTGCATCGGATACCTGGCTGGGGTGGGGACGTACCACAGATAACAGAAAACCCTTTACAGAGGGCACCAGGCTTTGCGCCGCTGTTTTGACAGATCCGCAGAATATAGAAGAGAACGGATTCGTCTGCCAGCTTCCTGACGGAGAAGAAGTGAATTTTTATCAGGTCATTCCCCTTTACCGGGAGGAAAAGGACTACAAGCTGGAGCATGGCGCGCAGGATCTTTTGGAACTCATAGGGGCTGCCGGATTTGTGGCAAGTCCAGACAGGAAGAACTATGTTGAGCGGTTAGAAACTGTGATAAACGCCATAAAAGATATTACTATATGAAAAGGAGGAGTGCAGAATGCTTACAATAGCCTTAGGTGATATTACGAAAGTGCAGGCAGATGCCATTGTAAACGCCGCCAACACAAGTCTTCTGGGGGGAGGAGGAGTAGACGGAGCCATCCACCGGGCGGCGGGCCCGGAGCTTCTGGCAGAGTGCAGGATGCTTCACGGCTGTAAAACAGGACAGGCCAAAATTACGAAGGGATACCGCCTTCCGGCAAAATATATTATCCACACGCCGGGCCCGGTCTGGAACGGAGGAGGCAAAGGGGAGGAAGCGCTTTTAAAAAGCTGCTACGAAAACTGCCTGCGTCTGGCGGCAGAGAACGGGTGCAGGAGCGTGGCATTTCCGTCTATCAGCACAGGAATTTACCACTTTCCGCTGGAAAGAGCATCTTTTATTGCAGTTGAAACGATTGTGGAATTTTTAAGAGCGCATCCGGGAATGGAGGTTCAGATGGTGTGCTTTGACAGGCAGACATGGGAATACTATGAACATGCCTTGAAAGAATGCTTAAAATAGAGGAAAGACAGATGGATATCAGAGAATTATGTTCCTTATTGAAAAATGCGGACAATGCAGAAGAGATTGACAGGAAACGGGAGGAAATTCTAGCTCTGATCCCGGCAGCAGAAATTATGATCGATTATGATCAGCAGAACTGGACTCACCAGTATGATCTCTGGCAGCACAGCCTGCACACAGTTCTGGGACTGCCCCGGGGACTGGAAGATGATATGCTGTATTTGGGAGCTTTGCTGCATGACATTGGAAAACCAGAAAGTCAGACGAAAGGGGAAAAGGATGGAAGGATCAATATGCATTACTACGGGCATCCTGAGAAAAGTCTGCAGCTTGTTAAACAGGAGATTGTTCCAACTATGGAGTGGAATGGGGAGTTTTTGTCAGAAACAGAAAAGAAACGGCTGTTTTACTATGTTGCGTTTCATGACGATCATGTGAGCTTCAGAAAGAAACATTTAAGGCGTCATTTAAAAACTGCTTCTTTTGAGGAGTTTCAAAAGCTGATGCTTCTTCAGACAGCGGACGCCAAAGCCCATATTCAGGTTCCTGTGATTGAGGAGAGAGCGCAGATCTGCGAAGCCCTGGCAGGAGAATATGGGAGAGAGCTGTACCAAAGCATAATGGAGGAAAGAAAGCCACAGGCAGACAAAAGGATCTGATTTCCTGGAATTTTTAATTTTATCCCAACTTTTTCCAGAACTTTTCCATCTAAAGAATATAACGGCTGTGAAAGAGCCGCTGAAATATATTCTCATTTATGGAGGTTCGATTATGAAGAAAAGAAACATTGCAGCAATGATTATGACGACTCTGGTTCTCGCCACAGGATGTGGAGCAAAGGAGCCAGCCAATGCGCCGGCACCTTCTAAAACTGAAACAGGGGCGGTAAAGAATGAAGAAACAGTAAAAAATGAGGAAACTTCGGACGTGTCTGCAGAGAAGGGCAAGACAGATGCGGAGACTTCTTCTGTCACAGGCACAATCGAGGATATCAAGGACTTCATGTTTACCATTGTAGACGGAGCAGATGCCTATTCTTTATCATTTGACGAGAAGCCAAAGGGCCTTTCTGATGTGAAGGAAGGCGACAAGGTAACAGTAACCTACACAGGAGAACTGAGCGCAGTGGATGCGTTTACAGGAACTGTCATTTCTGTCGAAAAAGCGGAAAAATAAATAGAAATACGATGGAGAGGACATTTTTTTGCAGTCTGCAGGAAAAGGTCCTCTTTTTTAATAGTTTATGATAGAATCATATTTCATTCTATGATAAGATGAAAATACAGATATAATGAAAAATTCACATAAATATTTTTGAATATGGGGAGAAGGACAATGGAAGAGAAGGACTTCAGAGCACTTTTAGACACGAAAGAATATGAATTTTTAAAGAAAAATCCCAGGCTGGGAGACAGAATCATGTTGCTGGGGCTGGGCGGAAGCTATGCCTACGGGACAAACTGCGGGACCAGCGATATTGATTTTCGAGGGATAACTTTGAATCTTCCATCAGATCTGCTGGGACTGACAGAGTTTGAACAGTATGAGGATCAGTATACGGATACAGTTGTCTATTCTTTTAATAAGATTGTAAAACTTCTTCTGGAATGCAATCCGAATACCATTGAGATTCTTGGGCTTGACGAGGATCAGTATCTTATTATGTCGCCTTTGGGAAGAGAACTTCTCGAGCACCGCGGCATGTTTCTGTCTAAGAGGGCGGCCAAGTCCTTCGGCGGCTATGCCAGCGCCCAGCTTCGCCGTCTGCAGAATGCTATTGCCAGGGATTCCGTACCTCAGAGAGAGCGGGAGCAGCACATACTTAATTCAGTGAAACATGCACTGGAAGATTTTCAAAGCAGGTATGATCGATTTTCCCAGGGAAGCGTTCATCTCTACATTGCTCCATCAGAGAAACCGGATTTGGAGACAGAAATTTTCGTGGACGCAGAGTACAGACATCTGCCTCTGCGGGAGTATGAGACTATGTGCTCTATTATGTATAAGGTGGTAAAGGATTATGACAAAATTGGCAAACGGAATAAAAAGAAAGATGACAATCATCTGAATAAGCATGCCATGCACCTGATCCGACTCTTTATGATGGCCATTGACATTTTAGAGAGAGGAGAGATAAGGACAAAACGGGTCAAGGAGCAGGAGCTTCTTTTAAAGATTAGAAACGGCGGTTTTCAGAAGGAGGACAAAACCTTTGCGCCAGAGTTTTATGAACTCTTGACAGATTATGAGGAGCGTCTGAACCAGGCCGCCAGGAACAGTATTTTGCCGGATTGTCCCGATATGGAGCAGGTGGAAGAATTTGTGGAGTATGTGAACCGGAAAGCTCTGGAGGTGCAGGATGGAGCGGAACATTCAAAAAGAAATTAGGGAAAAGCTCAGGGAGATTGAGGAGAAAGAACGGGTCTCCATTCTGCTTGCAGTGGAATCAGGCAGCCGGGCCTGGGGAATTGCGTCCCCGGACAGTGATTATGATGTGCGCTTTATTTATCTGAGAAGGCGGGAGGATTATCTTCGGCTGGATCCGGTGAAAGACGTCATAGAATGGCAGCTGGATGAAGTGTTAGATATCAATGGGTGGGATTTAAAGAAGGCTTTGATCCAGTTTCAGAGGGGAAACGCTGCCTTGTTTGAGTGGGCCCAGTCTCCCATTGTCTACCGGAACAGTTCTGCCTGGGAGAGGATTTATGAGGCGGCAAAGCAGTATTTTTCTAAAAAGGCGGCAGTATGCCACTATTATGGTACAGCGAATAAGACGTATTATCAGGAATTGCAGGAAAAATATGTGAAATACAAAAAATATTTCTATGCGCTGAGACCCCTGCTGGCAGCCAGATTTATTGAAGAGCATGGAGAACCTGCGCCGGTTTTATTCAGTGATTTGATGAAGCAGGAACTGCCAAAAACCTTGCGGGAAGAGGTGGAAACAGTACTGGCAGTCAAACAGGCCTCCGGCGAGGGGGAGCGCTGTCTGCAGAATGCGGCAGTCCAGCAGTTTATTGAAGAGGAGCTGCGCCGCCAAAAGCAGCTTGCAGATCAGATGAAGGATGACAGAAATGATAACTGGGAGGCTCTGAACTGCGTTTTCCTTGAACTTTTGAAAGAAGAACAGGGGCAGCTTTGATTAAAAACCAGCCCAGCTTTAGAAAGTGAAAGTATATAGAATTTTAGAAAGAATGGAATGGAGACTCCCAAGGCCTTCATTCTTTTTCTTTTATAGAATATATTCTGTGTTTAGCGTCAGTGTGCAAGGGGCAACACGCCTCATAGCGGGATAATTGTGCCGTTTTCTGCGTTATCGTCAATCTGAGCATTTCTGACAGTATTGCCCTTTGTGTACTGACGCTACAGTATGAGAAAGATTTTCTACTACTTGACATTACATAGTAGTAGGTATAATATAGTATTATAAAATAAACAGTACCAGAGAAAGGCAGAGTACACATATGAACGCACAGTTTAAAAAGGGTGTTCTGGAGCTGATTGTTCTGGAGGCAGTCCGAGTCAGAGATCGGTACGGCTACGAGCTGGTGGAGGAGGTGTCGAAGGTGGTAGATGTGAATGAAGGTACAATTTATCCTCTTTTGAAGCGTCTGACAAACGAGCGGTATTTTGAGACATACCTGCGAGAGTCGACAGAGGGACCTCCGCGTAAATATTATCACTTGACGGCAGCAGGCGTTCTGTATCGTGACAGCCTGGAGGCAGAATGGAATCAGCTGACGGAGAGAGTAGGATTGTTTTTAAAGGAGTGCAGACATGAATAAGAAGACATTTTTAGAAGAACTTAGATCATCGCTTTCCGTGCTTCAGGAAACGGAACTGAATGATATTATGGACGAGTATGAGCAGCATATTGATATGAAGGTACAGAGCGGGCTGACAGAGGAGGAGGCGATTGCCGAGTTTGGAAACCGGAAGGAGCTGACAGCAGAAATTCTGGAGGCCTATCATGTGAGAGCTGACTATGAAACAGAGAAAAATGAGGAGAAAAAGAAGGAGACAAGGGAAAAAATCAGTCTCTGGAACCATCTGGCTCAGCTGTGGGATTCTGGAAGAAGGGCTGTGAGGGGACAGATGATACGGTTTAGGGCCTGGCTTTTCAGGATTTTGGGAAAGCAGAAGGCAGCTACTTCCAGAGAAGAAGATACGAGGGAAAAAAGGAACGGCAGAGAGGTCAAAACGGCAGATTCCGGACGTATGAATTCTGTGAACCTGAAGATAAACAGGCTGCGCAGAGAAACCGGGAATTTTCTTTGCAGACTGTTTACGCAGAGCGCGGGAATTATATTCTGGTGCTTCCGCCATATCTGGACCGCGGCTCTGTGGTGTGTTAAGGTGAGCTGGAACGTATTCTGGATTTTCTTTGCTCTGCTCTGCAGCGGTTTCGGCCTTCTCAGCCTTTTTAGCCTGGGAGTGCTGACGGTGCTGCTGTGCCAGGGATACCCGCTGGCAGGAGCGGCTATCGGCATGCTGGGAGTAAATCTCAGCCTGTTTTCAGCGGCCGGTTTAGGCCTGACACTTCTGTGGAGACGGGAGAAAAACGGAGAGAAGATTTTTGCCATGCGGGAAGAGGAGGAAGAAAATTATGCGTAGAATACAGAAAATTTTGCTGGGAATATTTCTGGCCGGAGTGCTGATAAGCGGAATTGGAACAGGGACGGCAATAGGAGAATATTCTTCTTTCACATACTTGGGAGAGCGCGTTCTGGGGCAGGATAAGATGACAACAACAAGCCTTGACTATACCTTCTCTCCAGAAATGGGCGCAGTTCGTATTTTCCCAAGTCAGTACAGCTATTATTCGGGGGATACGCTGGAACTTTTGGAGGATCCATCGGTTCCAGAGGGGACAGTGAGATTTGAAATTACCTGCAATCCAGATTTGGCAGAGCCGTTTCTCCATTTTACGAAGTTTGAGGAGGAAAATGGGCTCAGCTCAGAAAATAGGCAGGAGACAAAACCGCAGGAGGCCGTGCAGGGGGTCCTGGATTTAAACTGGAGAAGCCATGCAAGCTTTCCTGCCTGGATGGAAGCGAAAGATCAGATGATTGAGGATTTAAAAAATAAGAGCTTTGCCAGCTATCGCCTGGAGGCCATTGAAAATATCTCTATAAAAGTAAATCCTGCATCCAGAGAATATATTTTGTTTGAGGACTGAGTGCCGTCCTCATTCCAGATATTAAAACTTTCAAAAGACTCCTGTTTTGTACGCTGATGCTAAAAATATCCATCGAGAGGTTTTATCCTCAAGACGGATATTTTTTATGCAGCGTTGTGATATTCATGGTATTTCTTATCAGTGCTATTGACAAATTCCGACAAATATTGCAAACTATAATAAGTGGTTTTAAAAACTAGATATTAGGTTGGAGGGATTTGACGTGGTGGAAATTATAACAGACTCTTCTGTGCTGTATACAGAGGAGCAGGCGAAGGCAGCAGGTTTTGAGGTTGTTCCCTTGTGCGTACATATAGGAGACATGGAAGGCAGAGATTTACAGATAGATATGGATGAATTTTACCGGCGTATTGGAGAAGGACAGGTTCCTCGTTCCTCCCAGCCCCCTATTGGAGATGTGGTGGAGGCCTATGAGCGCTATCCGGAGGCGGAGATTTTAAACATCGCTATTGCAGATGGTTTGTCAGGCACCTATCAGGGGGCCTGCAGCGCTAAGGGAATGGTAGAGCATGGAGAGAGAATTACAGTATTTAACAGCAGGACTCTGTGCGGCCCTCATCGCTATATGGTAGAAAAGGTTCAGAGAATGAAAGCGGATGGAAAGAGTCTTGCAGAGATGCTTCAGTGGCTGGAATGGGCTGCATCCCGCACAGAATCCTTTTTAATTCCGCAGGATTTTTCTTTCCTGAGACGGGGCGGCAGGCTGACTCCGGTGGCTGCCGCTCTGGGTTCTGTATTGCGTCTGAAACCAGTTATGAAGCTGACGGAAGACGGAAAAAGGATTGATAAATTTTTTGTAAAGCGGACGATGTCAGCTGCGGTAAAAGGAATCATTGAGTATATGAAACAGGCTGGAGTCTGCGAGAAGCATATCGCCTATGTTGTGCATGCTGCGGCTCTTCAGGAGGCAGAGAAAATCAGGGAGACGCTCAGTCAGGCCTTTGCAGGGTTGGAAATTCACATTATGGATTTGAGCCCTGTATTTGTAGCCCAGGGAGGACCTGGATGCATTGCCATTCAATATATTGAGCGGTAGACATGAAACGTCAGAACAGAAAAGAGGCAGTCTATGAAACAGTTCAGCAAAAAGGAGATTTTTTCTATTCCCAACTTGATGGGATATTTCCGCATTTTAATGATTCCCGTGTTCTGCTATTTATACATAGGAAAGAGAATGTATCTGGAGGCCTCGGCAGTAGTTCTGCTGTCCAGTCTTACTGATCTGTTTGACGGTAAGATAGCCCGAAAGTTTAACATGGTGACAGAATTGGGAAAATTGCTGGATCCGGTGGCGGACAAGATGACCCATGGAGCGCTGGCTCTGTGTCTGGCGGCCCGCTATCCCCTTATGTGGGCTCTGATTCTCCTGCTGATTGTGAAGGAGGGCTACATGGCTGTCATGGGAGCTGTCCTGCTGAAAAAAGGGAAAAAACTCAATGGAGCCATGTGGTTTGGGAAGGTGTGCACAGCTGTCCTTTTTGCCGGGCTTCTGGCTCTGTTTTTCTTACCGCACCTGCCGCTTGTTTGGGTAAACGGCCTGATCCTTGCGATGATGGCAGTGATGGTTTTCACCCTTTTGAACTATATTCCTATATTCCGACAGATGAAACGGGAGGCTGAAGATCAGAGTGAAAAATAACTGATTTTAAGGAAAATCAGGTTTTATGGCAGTTCATTCTTGAATTGTCCGATTTGATATGATAAAATAAAAACAAAATTTGAAATCTGTTTTTATTTTGCGGGAAAGGGGGATGACATGCCAAAGGTAGCTTATTCTGAGGAGGATAGAGAGCATATCAGAATGGAGCTTGTCAGAGTTGGCCTCGAATTGATGGCGAAACAGGGTATACAGCATACTACCGTGGAGCAGATATATAAAAAAGTTGGGATTTCACGAACTTTCTTTTATTCTTTTTTCGCAGCGAAAGAAGATCTGGTCGTTGAAGCGCTGTACTTGCAGCAGCCTAAAATCATTGAATATGTACAAAAGCTGATGGCTGATCCTGCGTTGAACTGGCGTGACGCTGTGAAACAATTTCTCTTTGCCTGCTGCTATGGAGAAAAAAATGGTATTGCTGTTTTAACGGTTGAAGAACAGCAGCTTCTTTTTAAACGTCTGTCACAGGAAAGTTATCAGGTGTTCCGTCAGAAACAGCTCCGCCTTTTTGGAGAAATTTTAGAAACATTTGGAATAAAGGCAGACACAGCAAGGATCAATCTATTTACAAATTTAAGCTTAACGGTCATGGTTGTACGCAGAGCGATTCCTGACACACTTCCCCTGTTTGTTCCTGAAGCTGCTGATGAGACAGTTGACTTTCAAATCAATGCTATTGTCGATGCCCTGGAAAAATTGAAAACAGCGCCAGCGTCCTAAACGACAGGAATAGAAAATCCGTCCGAATATTGTGTTCCGGCCTTATATTTAGACGGATTTCATTTCAATCAAAATAAAAACAGTTTCAAATATTTATACTTATTTTGCGGGATAGATACTAAAACCAAAACATTTAGGAGGAAAAAAATATGGGATTGTTTGGAAAGCTGTTTAAAGGTCCTCAGATTGACATGGAAAAGAGCAGCGCGAATGCAAAGAAAATGCGTACGCTATTTAATCAGGCTGTAGAAAATGGGAACGATTACAGACTGATTTTCGGCTATACAGAGGATGTAAGCCGTTTCAATTATGGCTTTGTTCATGGCAGTAAAACAAAGATTGGCAATTTAATTGTCGGCTGGAACGAAGCAAGTCAGACGATCGTGGCCGTTCCCACAGTACCTGACCTTTCTGGCTGCGGTGATCCGACCTATTATCGCCGTTCTGAAATTTTGAAAGCATACCGGAATAAGTACCCTACCGATGCTTTTATCATTTACCCGGATAAAAAGGGGTACATTGGTATCAATGCCTATGACTGGCTGGAAGATGAAAAACTGTATGTCTATGTTTCACAGGATGAGGAATTGGCTGCTTTTACCGACTTCTTTATGAACCGTTTTGCTACAAAGTAGGGCGAAAGATGCCTGTTGGAGAAATTGGAGCGTTCCTTCTGCTTCTCTAAAAGGGCGGCAGGCAGAAATAGAAAAATAATGCGGAGGCTTATTAGTCTCTGCATTATTTTTGCCTATAAACATACTGCAGCAATGTCCGGGATGTCGCCAGACAGAAGGAAGGGACTGACGGTGGCAGCGCTCGGCAGTTCCAAAATTCAGAGGAGGAAGTTGCAGGAAACCTGTAGAAAATTCTTCAAAACAGGATTGAGAAACGCCAGGATTCGTGGTAGGATACGAGGAGAAAAGTCTAAGAAAGATGATGCGCGGGAAAAGCCGCAGGAGGGAAGAGAATGCTTGCAGATTACCATGTCCACTCTGATTTCAGCTGGGATTGTCAGACTTCTATGGAAAATCAGGTCAGAGCGGCTATAGAGGCTGGGATCGAGGAGCTGTGTTTTACAGATCACGTAGACTACGGAGTGAGAACTGAGGCAGGAAGGTTTCCATACAGAGATTTAAGGTCAGAGCTTGTCTGCCTTCAGGAACGCTGTAAGGGACGGATCCGTCTGAGATACGGCGCTGAGTTCGGCGTTCAGACTCATACGATCTCAGAGTATCAGAAGGATATCAGGGAGGAGCCTTTTGACTTCATTATTTTATCCTGCCACCAGGTAGATAATCTGGAATTTGACAATCAGGCATATCAGAAGGGAAAGAGCCAGAGGGAGTACAACGAAGGCTATTACCGGGAAATTCTGAAGGTAATCCGGCAGTTTGACGGCTACAGCGTTTTGGGACACCTGGATATGATACTGCGCTATGACAGGCAGGGGCATTGGCCATTTCAGGAATCCCGTCCCTTTGTGGAGGAAATTTTAGACCAGGTGATTCGCCAGGGAAAGGGCATTGAGGTCAATACCTCAAGTTTTCGCTACCAGATAGGTGATCTGACACCGTCAGAGGATATTTTAAGACTGTACCGCCTTATGGGGGGAAGAATTCTTACTTTGGGTTCAGATGCCCACAGACCGGAACAGCTGGGAGCACATTTTCCGCAGGTGAAACGAAGGCTTCGGGAACTGGGCTTTGACAGCCTGTGTACTTTTCGCCACATGGAGCCGGAATTTCATCCGATTTAGCCTGTCAGTTTGGGCATGTGCCAGAGAAAAACAGAGCGCAGGCAGAAGACAGAAAGCAACAGACATGGGAGGAAATTATGATACAGGACATTTTACCGCATAGATATGACAATTCGTTTAAACAGCCAGTTCTTGCAAAGGACAGCTTTCTGCTGTACATTCACAGAGGAATGATTCTCCTTCAGAACAGGGAAGAACAGGAGAAAAAGGAGAACCAGGAATACGGAGAAAAGAAGGATTACAGAGAGAAGATTTATGCTTCCGCTCACACGCTTCCTTCTCCAGACGCCCTGGAGCTGACGACAGCGGCTCAGGCGGAAGAAGCAGGCCTGATTCCAGGGCTTTCTGAAAGGGCGGAATATCTGTTTTCCATTGATGAGATACCGTATTTTATGGTGAGAAGCAGGGAGGGAGATCCGGCGCTCAGGCTGGCAGAAGAGCAGAATCAGGAAGAGCACCAGGAAGGAGACAGCAGAAAAAGTCTTTCCTTCCAGGGGACGGCGTATTTTCGGATTATGCAGCCGGAATACCAGGCCTTCGCAGCTATTACAGCAGTTCAGCTGTTTCGCTGGAAGGAGAGCCGGAAATTCTGCGGCTGCTGTGGAAGCAGGACAAAGGACAGCGATACAGAGCGGGCGTTAGTGTGCACGAAATGCGGCCACACAGAGTACCCGAAAATCTGCCCGGCTGTAATTGTAGCAGTGACAGATGGAGACCGCCTTTTAATGTCCCGCTACAAGGGCAGGGCCTACCGTGGATATGCACTGATTGCCGGCTTCGTGGAGATCGGTGAGACTTTTGAGGAGACGGTGCGCCGGGAGGTGATGGAGGAAGTAGGACTGAAGGTTAAGAATATCCGTTATTATAAGAGTCAGCCCTGGGCTTTTACAGACACAGAGATGATCGGCTTCTTTGCAGAACTGGACGGGGATGATACGATTTGTCTGCAGGAGGACGAGCTTTCTGAGGCTGGATGGTATCATAGAGATGAGATTCCGGAGGACAGTTCCTCTATCAGCGTGGGAGGCGAGATGAAAATGGCTTTTAAGCATAAGAGAATTTAACTGTTCCATATCTTCAGGTAATAGGTCCTATTCCTTTTAATTAATTGACAAAAGACCGTTTGATTGCTATTATTGTTGATAAACCCGGCGAGGTTTGCCTATAGTTGCGACAGCAGGCAGACAGAAGCCGTTTGAGGAGAAAAGGCAGGTAAGGGCATGAGCAGAATTGTATTATCTCTGCTGGTAGACAATACAGCAGGTGTACTGAGCCGTGTGGCCGGGCTGTTCAGCCGCCGCGGCTATAACATTGAAAGTCTCACTGTTGGCGAGACAGCAGATCCCAAGTATTCCAGAATGACAGTTGTTTCCCTGGGAGACCAGGAGATTCTGGAACAGATTGAAAAGCAGCTCAGAAAGCTGGAGGATGTTCATGACATCAAGGAGCTTCGTTCAGGCCATTCCGTTTACCGGGAGCTGATTCTGGTAAAGGTGAGGGCGAATGCTGACGAGCGTATGGCGATTAACGCCATCGCCGAAATTTTCCGTGCCTCTGTAGTGGATGTGGGGAAAGAATCCGTGACAGTGATGCTGACGGGAGATCAGTCGAAGCTGGATGCGATGATTAATCTGCTGGAAGACTACGAGATTTTAGAGCTGGCCAGAACAGGAGTGACAGGACTTTCAAGAGGAGCGGAGGATGTGAGATATCTTCCATAACGCCAGGCTGGCGGAATACTGTATTTATTTCTTAATTATCACCCTAAGGAGGAAGCGACAATGGCAAAGATTTATTATCAGGAGGACTGTAATTTATCATTATTAGAGGGAAAGACAATCGCTGTGATTGGCTATGGAAGCCAGGGACACGCCCACGCCCTGAATGCAAAGGAATCTGGCTGCCATGTAATTATCGGACTGTACGAGGGAAGCAGTTCCTGGGCTAAGGCAGAGGCTGCGGGTTTCGAGGTTTACACAGCTGCCGAGGCTGCCAAGAAGGCTGATATTATCATGGTTTTAATCAACGATGAGAAGCAGGCGAAGATGTACAAGGAATCCATTGAGCCGAACCTGGAGGAAGGCAATATGCTGATGTTTGCCCACGGCTTTGCAATCCATTTCGGACAGATTGTGCCTCCGAAGAACATTGACGTAACAATGATTGCTCCAAAGGGACCAGGCCATACAGTAAGAAGCGAGTATCAGATTGGAAGAGGCGTTCCCTGTTTAATTGCAGTTGCCCAGGATTACACAGGAAAAGCTCATGACCTGGCCTTAGCTTATTCTTTAGCTATCGGTGGCGCGAGAGCAGGCGTACTTCAGACTACCTTCCGCGAGGAGACAGAAACAGATCTGTTTGGTGAGCAGGCAGTTCTCTGCGGCGGCGTGACAGCTCTGATGAAAGCTGGATTTGAGACTCTGGTGGAGGCTGGTTATGAGCCGGAAAGCGCATACTTTGAGTGTATCCACGAGATGAAGCTGATTGTAGACTTAATCTATGAGAGCGGCTTTGCAGGTATGAGATATTCTATCTCCAATACAGCAGAATTCGGAGATTACATTACAGGACCGAAGATTGTGACTGATGAGACAAAGAAGGCGATGAAGCAGATTCTGACTGATATTCAGGATGGAACCTTTGCTAAGAACTGGCTGTTAGAGAACCAGGTGGGATGCCCGCATTTCAATGCCATGAGAAAGAGAGAGGCAGCTCATCAGCTGGAGAAAACTGGTCAGGAATTAAGAAAGCTTTACAGCTGGAATGACAGCAGCAAGCTGATCGACAACTAAGATCAGAAAGAACAGAATAAAATAAAAGCGAATGTGTGTGATAATGTGTTCAAAAACGGAGGTTTTCTTCCAGATATGGAAGAACGGCCTCCGTTTTTGACTGTGTGCCTTCAATTGCAGTGACTTTTTAATTCTGTTCCGGCATACAGAACTTGATGAATTGGCTGGTAGTTTTTGTTACATAGGAAGGATTGTAAGAAAAACCGATGGTTCTTCTTCTGATAGGCGCCGCCAGGGGGATTTCGATGAGGCTTCCCTCTTCCAGCTCCTTCCTCACGAAATCCTTGATCACGCATCCGATGCCAAGGCCGATTTTGGCAAATTCGATGATCAGATCCATGGTAGTGGCTTCCAGGATGTGGCGGGGTTCAATGTTATTTTCTGCAAACCAGGCATCCACATGGGCTCTTGACATATTATTCCGGTCTAACAGCATGACAGTTCCTTCAGAAAAAATATCGGTATCACGCCCTTCTCTCAGAAACAGATTTTCCAGATAGCTTTTCGTGCAGATAAAGCCGTCGTTAATCTGCATGACAGGCAGAAACTTCAGGTTTCGCTTGCTTTTAGGTTCCGCTACCAGACCGATGTCCAGCTGCTGCTGTTCCAGCATGGTGACGGTTTTGGCTGTAGACTGGCTTTCAATCGTGATTTTAATGTGAGGATTCTGTTCCACAAATTCCTTTAAATACGGAAGCAGAACGTACTTGCAGAGGGTATTGCTGACTCCGATTTTCAGCTGGCCGATATTGAAATCCTTGATTCGGCGCAGTTCGTTTTCTCCTCTGTTCAAGGTGTCAAAGGCGTTGCTCACATGGCTGAAAAGCACCTGGCCCTCCACTGTCAGCTGAACGCCTCTGGAATTTCTGGTGAAAAGGGGAAGCCCCAGACTTTCCTCCAGCTTGCTGATAGCCTTGCTGATGGCCGGCTGGCTGATGAAAAGTTCCTTTGCAGCCTTTGAAATATTACCCGTTTTAGCAACGGCATAGAAGATCCTGTACTGTGATAAATGCTGTTCCATACTCTTACCTCATATCTGTTATCTTTGCTCTATAACTAAACCTTATAGTTCATATTCGCAATATATATTGGTATTATAACAGTCCCTGTGGTATGATGTAAATACTAAATTTTCCGACAGAGGAAAATGCAATACAGCTCTAAGGAGGAAGACAAACATGGGTATGACGATGACACAGAAAATTCTGGCCGCCCATGCCGGCCTTGAGTCGGTAAAGGCTGGACAGCTGATAGAAGCAGAGCTGGATTTAGTTCTGGGAAATTGATGGATCACTTTATTCCCAATAAGGATATTAAGTCAGCGGAAAACTGTAAGTGCTGCAGAGATTTTGCCTGCCGCCATGAGATTTCTAACTATTTTGATGTGGGAGAGATGGGGATTGAACACGCCTTGCTTCCGGAAAAAGGCCTGGTAGTGGCTGGAGATGCAGTGATAGGAGCAGATTCCCACACCTGCACCTACGGTGCTTTAGGAGCTTTTTCTACAGGAGTGGGAAGCACGGACATGGCTGCTGGCATGGTGACGGGGAAGGCCTGGTTCAAGGTTCCTTCTGCTATTCAGTTTGAGCTGACTGGAAAGCCGGCTAAGTGGGTCAGCGGAAAGGACATTATTCTTCATATTATCGGAATGATCGGCGTGGATGGCGCACTCTATAAGTCTATGGAATTTACAGGAGACGGAATTCAGTATCTGTCTATGGACGACCGCTTTACCATCTGCAATATGGCGATTGAGGCAGGAGGGAAAAATGGGATTTTCCCGGTGGACGAAGCTGCCAGGGAATACATGAGAGAACACTCTAAACGTGAGTTTAAAGTGTATGAGGCAGATGAGGATGCAGAGTACGAGTCTGTGTACCGCATTGACCTGTCAGAGCTGAAGCCGACTGTGGCGTTTCCGCACCTTCCGGAAAACACCAGGACTATCGACGAGGCTGGAGAAATTGAGATTGATCAGGTAGTGATTGGCTCCTGTACTAACGGAAGGCTGGAGGATATGAAGACAGCCGCCGGTATTTTAAAGGGAAGAAAGGTGAAAAAGGGCGTCCGCTGCATCGTAATTCCAGCTACGCAGGCCATTTACCTTCAGTGTATCAGAGAAGGCTGGATGGAGACCTTTGTGGAGGCAGGAGCTGTAGTCAGCACGCCGACCTGCGGTCCCTGCCTGGGAGG
The DNA here is from genome assembly GCA_018377235.1 of Clostridium sp. GTDB lineage: Bacteria > Bacillota > Clostridia > Lachnospirales > Lachnospiraceae > Otoolea. Next base: position 49,992 of record JAGZZT010000014.1, on the reverse strand, counting down.
CTACATGGGTATTCTGGCAGCAGGAGAGAAATGTGTTTCTACTACTAACCGGAATTTTGTAGGCCGCATGGGCCATGTGGATTCAGAAGTGTACCTGGCCAGCCCGGCTGTAGCCGCTGCCAGCGCCGTAGCCGGCAGACTCTGCGGACCAGATGAGATCTGCAGCCAGGAAATGACAGGAGGAAATTAAAATGAAGGCACGGGGACATGTATTTAAGTATGGAGATAATGTAGATACAGACGTAATTATTCCAGCCAGATACCTGAACGCTACAGATGGGGCAGAGCTGGCCAAACACTGTATGGAGGATATTGATAAAGAATTTGTGAAAAAAGTGAAGCCAGGAGATATCATTGTAGCCAATAAAAATTTTGGCTGCGGATCCTCCAGAGAGCATGCGCCGTTAGCTATTAAGTGCGCCGGGGTAAGCTGCGTGATAGCAGAGACTTTTGCCCGCATTTTTTATCGGAACGCTATCAATATTGGACTTCCGATTATTGAGTGTCCGGAGGCTGCGGCTTCCATTGAGGCGGGACATGAGGTGGAGATTGACTTTGACAGCGGAATTATTACAGATAAGACGACAGGAAAAAGCTTCGAGGGTCAGGCATTTCCTCCTTTTATGCAGAAAATTATCGAGGCCGGAGGCCTGGTAAATTATATCAATCAGGGGAATCAGGCATGACAAAGACAAATGTAATGCGGCTTTTAGATGCCGCAGGGATAGCATATGAGGCCGGAGAGTACCAGGTGGATGAGTCAGATCTGTCAGGAACCCATGCGGCGGACATGATGGGCGCTGACCATGATTCCATGTTTAAGACTCTGGTTCTCAGAGGTGAGAAAACGGGGTATCTGGTATGCTGCATTCCTGTGGACGAAGAGCTGGATTTAAAGAAAACGGCGAAGGCCGCCGGTGACAAAAAGGTCGAAATGATTCATATGAAAGAGTTGCTGCCGCTGACCGGATATATCCGGGGCGGCTGTTCGCCTGTGGGAATGAAGAAGAAATTCCCCACTTATATAGAAGAAACGGCTGTTTTATTTGAAAAAATTGCAGTCAGTGCAGGGATGAGAGGCGTCCAGATTATGGTAAATCCAGAGGAACTGGCGGCCTACATCGGAGCCTCCTTTGCTTCACTGGTAAAGGATTAGGGGCAGAAAAAGAGATAAAATCGGGTTTATAGCAGGCAGAAAAGTTGACATAAAATTAAAAGCCTGCGAAAGCCCGATTTTTTCTTATCGTAGAAATTAATAAAATTGTAATATTTGTAATACTTGACTAGCGGGAAACCCTATAAAAAATCAACAAAAAACAGGAAAAATTTTGTGATGAACCTACAAATATGTTAAGAAATATTTAAACACTGGTGTCAGATGTCACAAAAATGTAAAACACTTATTGACATTTACTGTGCCGCTCCCATATAATTAGCCCCGTCACTGGAAACGGCCGGATAACGCCATGAAGCAGATTTCCGGCAGAGAAGAGGAAAGAGGAGTGTGTATGCCAGACATTTACTCATTTCTTCAGACGGTGTATCAGTTTGTAAAGTCACTGGCTGTCAATATGACTAAGAAAATGTATCGGACTGCAGCTGTGTTTACCACAGGAGCCGCAGTAGTGACAGTAGTGATGTTTAACTCTGGAGATTTTTCGGGGGCGGGTAAGAATGCTGCCATATCCCTGTATGGGGACAGCGAAGAATCCGAAGATTTGACAGACGAGCTGCCGTCAGAAGAAACAGGAAATGCAACGGGAGTCCGCATGGAATTCCAGCTTGCCGCTTCAAACGAACAGGGCCAGCATCTTTTAGGAAGTCTGCTGGAAAAGAATATACAGGATGATATTGCCCAGAATGCCCTGGAAGTGGAAGCGATTGAAAAAGAGGTTCTGATGCAGGCGCAGCAGGCAAAAAAGGAAGCAGAGGAGAGAGAAAAAGAAAGAAAGCGTGAAAACGCGGTTATCTCCTATACAGACGAGGATTACGAGGTGCTTCTTCGTATTGTGCAGGCGGAAGCAGGAATCTGCGATGACAAGGGAAAGATTCTTGTAGCTAATGTAATTATTAACCGGGTGAAGAGCAGCCGATTCCCGGGGAACATCAGAGATGTGGTTTATCAGAGATCACAGTTTTCACCGGTGTCTAACGGTACGATCAACACATGCAAGGTAACGCAGCAGACAAGAGACTGTGTGGATCGGGCTTTGGCCGGAGAGGATTACTCAGACGGAGCGCTGTTTTTCATGAACAGAAGCCGTTCCGCATCGTCAAACGTAAGCTGGTTTGACGGCCATCTGACTTACATTACACAGCACGGAGGTCACGAGTTTTACAGATAAAGTTTTAAGAACATAAACAGGAATATAATAAAAGAGAAGCCCCCGGCAGAAGAGAAATCCTTTTCTGCCGGGGGCTTTTTGCGGCTTATCAGAGAACTGAAATTCAGCAGACAGGACTCCAGGCTCAGCTACAGATGCGTCACAGCATCGAACAGCCCGGCAGCCCGGTCTATGACGCTTCGGCTGCCAGCAGCGCCCAGAGCGCCTTTGTCAATGATATCCTGTATTATATCAGCCGCCTGCTCCAGATCATCCAGAGAAGCAAGGGGAATATCACTTAGAAGCTCTCTGACAGCCTCTGAGCTGACTCCCGCGATTTCACGGCGCATGGCCCGCATTCCGGCGTTCAGAGGCCCTGAGAGAGGCTGTGCTTGAGAGAAGGTGCTTAAAATGTAGCCGTTTAATTCCTCCTGAGTCAGATGGAGGCCTTTTAATGCTGAGCCAGCTGTCTGAAACAGCCGGATCGTATCCTCAAGTCCCGGATCCGCTGTACACCAGAGGGAGAAGTATCCATTTGGCAGGGAAACATCGATACCGCAGTCATAGGCGCCTCCTCTGTAGCGGAGAGCAGGCTTTAAGTATTTGTCGCTTAAAGCTGTTAAAAATGGCAGATACCGCCCTCTAAAAGCCTTTTGCTTTGAAAAGTCTCCAATCAGGCGGATTTCCTGGGAAGAGGAGTCCAGTGAAACAGCTGCCCGCATAATCGGGGAGGGGAGAAGTTTTTCACCCTGGCAGGGAGCAGGACAGCTGCAGACGGGAGACAGGGGAAGGGCGCCCAGGAGCTGCTTTGCAGCGCTTTGAATAGCAGGGAATTCTGTTTCAGAGGCCGCTGCCAGAAATATTATTCTGCTCCTGTTTAGAAGGCGCACAGCAATTTCTGACAGTCGGAGGGAGATCTCTTTTCCGAGGTCAGGGTTTTCCTTCAGCCGGCGAAGGGTATTTTTGAAAAAGAGATAAATTTCCTGACTGTTTGCGGCTGCCCGGAAACGGGCGTCTTTCCGAAGAGCGCTTTCCGCCAGCACGTAGGAGAGGGAAGCTGCGTTTTCTCCCTGAGACAGATCGTAGTCAGGTGTGTATTTTTCCAGCGTCCGGATGATAGAAGCAGTGTCTGTATAGTCAGCCTGCCCCATAATCTCCAAAAGGAAGGAGAGACTTTTTTCAAAGTCCTCGGGAAATCCGTACCAGAAGACGGAGAGGGCTGGATGACTGTGCCGTTCTGCCTCTTCCTCCGGAAATACTTCGTCAAAGGTACAGTCATGGAGCAGTTCCTGTTCCAGCAGCTTTTGTTCAGCTGAGGAATGGGAAGGAGTATCCAGCTCAGTCAAAAGAAGCTGATACAGCGCCAGGAACGGCAGGTCAGCCCGCTTCAGAAAGCTCAGATCAAAATAGATCTGAAAACCTGCGCAGAGAGCCTCGGACACAGGGGAGAAATACCCTTCGATTCCATTGAAATCAGATCGGAAAAAAGAGGGCGATACTGCAGGGTCCGGAAGCTCGCTGGGATGAATCAGAAAATCCTGATTCGTGCGTTCTCTCTCATTCCAGGCGGAAAAGGCTCTGGAATGCAGAAGAAGAGCCTTGATTTCCTGATTGCTCATGGAAGCCTTTTTTTCCTTCAAATAGTTTGTTTTTTCCTGTTCCAGCTGCTCCGCAAGACCTGGGGAAGGAATGGTGACAGTCAAGGCGCTGGAGGCAGGAGAGAAGGCCTTGGAGGCCATAGACCGGATCAGAGACTGAGCGCCCAGGGCGTCGGAGGAAAATTTCTGAAAAGCCTGTTCGTAAAGCGGAAAATAATCTGTTTTTCCTGTCAGGCTCCAGTAGCGCCCAATTTCTTCCGCAGCGTGGCAGCTCAGGTGTACTCCCTCTCTGGTCAGGCTGTCCGTCATGCGGTTTTCACGGATAGAAGCCAGACAGAGATCTTTTGAAAGACCGTGAAGAACAATTTCCTGAAGAGAGCTTTGAATGACAGACAGGAACGCTTCTTTTAGTCCGGCGTCTCCGTTTAAAAGACGGAATTTTAGGACAGGATGAATAAGAAGCGTGTCTACGTAGACCTGGATTACGTGGTTCAGCCCCTGCGCTCTGGCCGCCTGATGGAGGGGCGAGGCGCTGTTGTCTAAGAGCTGGGCGAACTGATCCCAGAAGAACATCTCCAGGCTGGAAGCAGAGGACAGATCCACTGCAAAATCAATGACAGAGGCCTCGCCTGCCCGGCTTTCCAGGTAGGCGGGGCTTTTTTCTTCAGAGCTGCGAAAGCCGGGAAGAACCGGTTCCTGAAAAACAGCGGCAGAAACAGGGCTGCTTTGAGACGGATATTTGGACAGGTGTTCCTGGTTGAGAAAGGCCAGAACGGCTTCAAAGTCCATCTTTCCGTATAAGAGAATCAGACAGTTGGAATATTGATAATATTCTTTTAAAACATGCAGTGTCTGCTCGCTGGAAATTTCTGAGTAGTGGAAATGAGCCCGCCCCGGAAGACGGGAAGCAAGGCTGCCAGGATAGAGGGTTCTGGCCGTATGGCTGTCGGCATTTTCCTCTAAATCGGTCAGATGGGCCCAGTCTTCACCCAGGACAGTTCCGGACAGAGCCAGAAGGGCGTCTTCTTCCCTCAGTTCTAAGCGCAGAGCCTCCCGCTCGAAAAAGAAAGGCTCTGTCAGGGCTTCTGGCTCCTCCATACAGCACAGCGCTACATCTATCAGCTTTATCAGCTGCTTCTGGCTGACTGAGCAGAAAGGATAGCAAGTACAGCATGTGTCGGTTATTCCGTTCATAAAGGTGGAATAGCTTTTGCTGTCCATGTCAAAAAAGATATCGCGGCTTCTGTATTTTCGGCAGGATGAGAGAACCAGATGCTCTGCCATATGGCAGGCATCTGTCTCGTCCAGCTGGGGCGTTCTGTAAATAATGGAGAATCCAAGTTCTGGATCCTCATTTTCCATGCAGAGAACAGTGGCTCTGCTGGTTTCGTGAAAAAGCTCCGTTGTGGAAGCGGAAAAGCATTCAATATTATTTTTTGAAAGAACTGTAAATCCGTGAAGAACCGTTCCAGGTCCTGGTAATTTTCCCATATATGAGCTGTCCTCCTGATTTTGGTGCTGCTTCATGGCAGAAATCTGCTGACAGCAGCCCTCTGCTGTTTCATAGTATAAAGTATTTTGAGAAAGAATGCACCAGCAAAATGAAAAAAACGTCAGTTTTAACGGCTTGTGCAGTCAGACAATAAATGGTATGATAAGTAAAATTCAGCAGACAATACAAAAATAATACGTAAGAGACAGGAGGATATCTCGATGAATCACAAATACACAGAAGCAGAAAGCAGAGAACTGGCTTGGTTTCGGGCACTGCCCAAGGCAGAACTTCACTGTCATCTGGATGGTTCTCTGCCCCAGCATACAGTAAGAAGGCTGGGACAGCAGGCTGGCCTTCTGCTTCCAGAAACGGAGGAGGAGCTGGCTGCCGTGCTGACAGTTCCGTCAGACTGCAGAAGCTTAAAGGAGTATTTAGACTGTTTTTCTCTGCCAATTTCCTGCCTTCAGACTTATGACGCCCTCTATACAGCGGCTTATGACACGGCGAAGACAGCGTTTGAGGAAGGAACCGTGTATCAGGAACTGCGTTTTGCACCGGCCTTTTCTGCTCATGACGGATTTACACAGGAGGATGTAGTAAGAGCGGTAAGAGATGGACTGAAAAAGGCAGAATCAGATTTTGGAATGAACACTGGAATTCTGCTGTGTGGAATGCGCCATTTTGAACTGGAGAAAAATCTGGAGATTCCGGCTCTGGCAGAAAAATTTATGGGAGATGGTGTCTGCGGCATCGACCTGGCAGGTGACGAGAAAGCCTATCCGCCGGAGCTTCACAGCAAGATGTTTTCTCTGGCCTCAGAGATGGAGATTCCATTTACGATTCATGCGGGAGAATGCGGCAGCGCAGAGAACGTCCGCACCTGCGTATTGATGGGAGCCCGCCGTATCGGCCACGGCATTGCCATGGCAGGGGTAAAGGAGATAGAGGAACTGTGCAGAGAGAGAGGCATTGCCATAGAAATGTGTCCTACCAGTAATTTCCAGACAAAAGCGGTGGAAAAGAAGAGCGATTATCCTATCAGGCGTTTCCTGGATCAGGGACTTGCCGTTACAGTGAATACAGACAACAGGACCGTATCGGGAACCAGTATGACAGAGGAGCTGTTTCTGCTTCACAGCCAGTTCGGCGTGACAAAGGAGGAGACGCTACAGATGACAGAGAACGCAGTCCGGGCGTCATTTGCAGAGGAAGAGGTGAAACATAGGCTTCTTGGAAATCTGGAGAACTTTAAAAAAGGACTGGGACAGACTCTGGAAAGATAAGAAAAAAAGATGGGGAAGGGAGAAAAAGGATGGCGTTTCATTTAATTGATATGGATACCTGGGAGCGTAGAGAACACTATCATTATTATAAGGATTTTCTGAAGGTACGCTATAATCTGAATGTTCAGATAGATATTACGGAGCTGCTGACTCAGGTGAAGGAGCAGAAGCTGAAATTTTATCCTGTTTTTATCTATATTATTATGAAAGCAGTCAATCAGAACAGGGAGATGAGAATGCAGATAGACGCGGGGGGACGTCTGGGCTACTGGGATGAATGTCATCCCTCCTATACGATTTTTCATGAGGATGACAAGACTTTTTCCGATATCTGGACAGAATATAATGAAGATTTTTACACCTTTTACGATGCGGTGAGAAGAGATATGGAAACATATCGGGATCAGAAGGGAATTAAGCCAAAGCCGGGAAAACCGGACAATTTTTGTCCGGTATCCTGTGTGCCCTGGCTGAGCTTTGACGGATATGCCAGCGATACGTACTCCGATTCGCCGATGCTCTATCCAGTGGTACTCTTTGGACGCTATTATGAGAAAGATGGGAGAATTTTTCTGCCTCTGGGAGCCGCGTTTCATCATGCGGCTGCAGACGGATATCACTCCTGCCGTTTTCTTAATGAGATTCAGGAGCTGGCTGGGACGTTTCGTCTGCCTCGCCGTTAAGCCTCGTCGTTAAGATCCTTGGATTTGCTGCGAATGAGAAGGATACCCGCTGCAATCACTGCAATGGCCACTACGCACTGAGGGATGGCGCTGGCCAGGGAGTACAAAATTTCTTCCGCCTGTTCCGACAGAGCTATGGCAGGCAGCAGGTGGGAGAACAGCAGCCGGTACAGGTTGCTCCACAGAACAGAAATGCCGAAGCAGATCAGGCAGGCGGCTGTAAACTTCCGGTGAGTTTTGAAAAACAGGCTGTTTTTCTGAATATCTTCCATGTGAAGGAGATAGTCATCCTCCAGAGCATAGAATTCATCATCAGGCAGGGCGTTGATGTTGTTGGAATGGAAAAAGCTGTAAAACCAGACTACAGGAGCCAGAAGACTCAGTACGTTCAGCTGAAGAAAACCGGCCAGAGACAAAAGGAGCACAAAAGCAGCCATCAGGCTGACTCCCGTCTTAAAAAATCCCAGATACATTTCCCCGGCCCCTGGTATCAGAGACCAGAGAAATGTCATCAGTTTACCTTTCTTTTTTGTCATATTTAAACACCTCCAGGTTTAATAATCGGTTAAGCTGTTCTGTGAAATAGCTGGATACCTCCCAGACGGCTCCTCTCTTCGCACCGCTTCGAGAGAGAATGTCAGGACGATTCAAATCCTGTGCTGCTTCCTGCCTGATTTCTCCAGCAGGCTGTACTGGTTCAGGAAAGGCAGGGGCAAAGGAGAGAAGCGCTAAGGAGCAGAGAACAGCGGTTCCCACTCTGAGACTGAAGTAAAGAAGCTCCAGTTTTTTAGAAATTCGGTTGCTCTTTGCGATGATCTGTACCTCTGGCCGGTTTAGCTGAGACAGGATCTCAGATTTCATTCTGGCGGGTGCTGTGAGAAGCTCCTGCTCCTCAGCCTGCAGGGCGATCTGCTGCCTGCAGAATCGGCAGGAGGACAGATGGGCAAGTTCCTCCCTGCTCAGGGAAGTGACAGACCGTCTTGGATCGATGTGTCCGCTTTTTTGTTCCTGTTTATTTGTCATGGGACAATTCCTCCTTTTCGTAGAGTTTTCGAAGCATTCCTTTGGCACGGTAGATCTGAGTCTGAAGGGTTTTTATAGGTTTGCCGGTCTTTTCCACAAGCTCTCCGATTTCCATTTCATAATAATAGTAGTCCAGAGCGACTTGACGGTAAGGTTCCTTCAGGGAACAGCAGCAGCGGTAAAGCCGCTCCTTTACTTCCTGCTCCAGACAGTCCCGTTCTGGAGAATCAGAGGAAGGAAGTACAGAAAAGTATTCGTCCTCCGTGGGAACTGTCCGCCTTCCTGCCCGCTTGATCCAGTCCAGGCATTTGTTGGTTGCGATTTTGCAGAGCCAGGCCTTGGCGTGAGCACCGTCAAACAGAGCCATACTCTTGTAGGCAGAAAGGAAGGTATCCTGGGTCAAATCCTCTGCGTCAAAATAATTTTCTGTATATTTGTAGCAGATAGAGAAAATCAGATTTTGATACTGGTCAATGTATTCTTCCAGCTGTTTTTCCGCATTGATAAAACCGCCTCCTTTCCTTCCGTTCCCTGTACACTATTGCTGATGCCTTTCACAGATTTAGAACGAAGCAGATGGGGAGATTACTTCAAGATACTTAAGAAATGTGAAATACACGGCAGCGCCTGTGGCCGTTACTAAGGACTGTAGCACAGAACAGAGAAAAAGACAAGATTTCCCTTGCCGCCCTGACAGGGCTGGGAGTATAATTGAGAAAAAAGCAGCTCAGACTAAGGAGGAAGGACAATGGAACACGGTGGTAATACAGCAGCGCTGGAAATTTCTAAAAAACAGAAAGAGGAACTGATAGGATGGGCGTTTCAGGCTCTTCCGGACGCCTATGCGCCTTATTCTCATTTCCATGTAGCGGCAGCGCTTTTATGCCGGGATGGAGAGATTTATACAGGCTGTAATGTAGAAAACGCTTCCTATCCGGCTGGTATCTGCGCAGAGCGCAGTGCGTTTTCGGCAGCAGTCAGCAAGGGAAAACGGCAGTTTAATGCCATTGCCATCGTCGGAGGAAAGGACGGAACGCCTCAGGATTACTGTGCACCCTGCGGAATCTGCCGTCAGGTGATGAGGGAATTCGTCCGCCCTGATGAGTTTGTGATTCTGTTAGCCAAGTCGCCTGCTGAGTACCGGGAGTATACTTTAAGCCAGCTCCTGCCGGAGAGCTTCGGACCGGAAAATCTGGAGAACGCCTGACAGGACACAGCCATACAAGATAGGAAAAAATGGAACTTGAAAAACTGTTCCAAGTGTTGTATAATGACCTTACAACAAAAGAAAGTAATTCCTGGGATGTTCGATAACTCTTACTTTTTTTGAACCTACATTTGACATAACGGGATTCCAATATTTTTAAACGGATGTCAGGCCTCCTTGAGTGGAAGGCAGATGTTTAAGTGAGGTTGCCCACCTGGCGCGGCTAGGAGTCAATTTGGTAAGAGCCGGCATTTTGGGGTTACTAATGAAAAAAGCAGCGAGAAATCGCTGCTTTCTTTGCTTTATTCAGAAGGCAGAGTATTCTGCATGAAAAAAATTTAACGAGGGTTTCTTGCAAAAGAAGGTCAGGTTCGCTATACTGTACAGGAGAGAAACCAGAAATTCGCGTAATTTTTTGGAGGAATGACTAGATTATGAAAGACAACAACGCAAAGCGGTATATTTACTGGGGGCTTACGGCTGTCTGCGTCATTGCTGTGTGCATTGTATTCTGGTATTGCATCAGAGAGTGGAAGCATGTAAGCGGCTTTCTGGGAAAGCTGCGCTCCATAGCATCCCCGATTATCTACGGAGGAATTTTGGCCTATCTGCTCAGTCCGGTCTATAACCGGGTGTCGAAGGCAGGACTTAAATTTCTTCCTGCGAAGATGAAAAACGCAAAGCATAGACAGACGATTGCCAAGTCCATGGGAACGATCGCCAGCCTGTTTGTGGTTCTGGCTGTTGTGGCAGGACTGATTCAGCTGATTATCCCGCAGGTGATTGACAGCTTAAGAGGAATTCAGGAATCTTTCCCAGTCTATCTGCAGAACCTGTATGCCTGGATTCAGAAGCTGCTGGCTGATAACCGGGAGATAGAGACGATTGTCATCCAAAATATTCAGACAGCAGTGGAAATGATGGAAGGATGGCTGCAGAACGCCTTTACAAGATTCGATATGAAGCGTCTTCTGGATTTTTTGACAGGTGTGTCAAGCAGCCTGTTTGTACTGTTTAATTTTGTAAAAAACTGGCTGATTGGATTGATTGTCATGGTCTATCTGCTGAATATTAAGGATCACCTGATTACCCAGGCAAAAAAAATTGTATATGGATGTCTAAGCGTCCGCTGGGCCAACCATGTGATCGAGGAGATGCGGTTTGTCCACAGGATGTTCGGCGGCTTTATTATTGGGAAAATTCTGGATTCCCTGATTATCGGCGTGATCTGCTTTGTGGGAACGAGTCTGCTCCATATTCCATACGCTCTGCTTGTCAGTGTGATTGTGGGAGTGACAAATGTGATTCCGTTCTTTGGCCCGTTTATCGGGGCGATTCCAAGCGGAATTTTAGTGCTGCTGGTAAGTCCGATTCAGTGCCTGGTTCTTCTGATCTGGATTCTGGTTCTGCAGCAGTTTGACGGGAATATTCTGGGGCCGAAGATCCTTGGAAATTCTACTGGTCTCGCAAGCTTCTGGGTGCTGTTCTCCATTTTGATTTTTGGAGGCCTGTTTGGATTTGTGGGAATGATCATTGCAGTTCCCGGCTTTGCTGTTATCTATGATCTGGTTAATAAGGCGGTCAACCACTCCCTGCGGGTGAAGAGACTGTCGTTAAAGACCGCAGACTATGAAGGACTTGATTACATTGACGAGGAGAAAAAGACCTATATTAAGTCGAAGGAATAGTACGGCTGTGCAGAAGAACATGCCGCAGCAGAGGATAGGAGAATCCATGAAGTCAAAGAAAATGCTTTACTGGACCGGCGCCATTGCCGCTGCCGTAGTCCTGCTGATCATACTGATTGTGACACTAGATAAAAACGGCAACTATGTTTCCAGGGCTTTAGCCGGGAAAGCCATGGCTCTGGGAATGACAGACCGGGAGGTCTGCGAGGAGTGGGCAGATGAGAACGAATCCTTCTTTCCCGCCTCAGCCAAGGGACAGTGGTACGTTAAGTATCTGGACTATCTGATTGGGAATGAATACATAGAGCTGCCGGAAGCACTTGACGGAGAAAATATGGAGGATTTTGCCGCTGGAGCGCTGACTTATGGGGAAGCGGCTTTTGCGGCTGAAAAGGTGGAAAAGGGCCTTTCCAAGGCATTAAATATTTCCAGAAAAAAGTATGACGAGCCTATGCCCAAGGAGGAGTGGTGGCTGTTCTACGAGACCTTCCTGAAAAAGGCGGATCCAGAGGGAAAGGTCCAGAAACAGAATCTTGTGATTTACGGAACACCGGCTAACGTGGAGGGAGCCGGAACATGGACTGCCTATACAAGCGAGGGAGCCATGGAGTTTGAGGGCCTGTCTCTTGATTCCTGTATTGACAGGGAGATTCAGGTGTATGTACGGGGAACAGATATTATCCGTATGGAAAAGGAAATTTCTGATAAGGTGATCTATAAAAATGCCTGGCTGGTTCCGTCAGACGGAAAGATGGAGGTCTACATTGGAGATATTATGAGAGTCTTTCCATTGGAATCAGCGGTGAAGGAGGAGACTGGCGGCGTTTTAGCTGATGTATCTCTTACTGGAGGAAAGATTAAGAAGCTTTCCCTGAAAAAGGATGTGATCCAGGGAAAGGTACTGGCGGTCAGAGATAATGCCATTGAGATCGAGGGCTATGGAAACGTAGCCGTTGCAGATGACTTTAAGGTATACAAAACCTACGGAACAGTGCGGGAAGCCAGAAAAAAGGATATTTTAGTGGGATATGACATCCAGAATTTTGTGGTGGAGGATAAGAGGATCTGTGCCGCACTTTTAGTAAAGAGCTTTGATGCCAGAAATATCAGGGTGCTTCTCATGGACACAGGGTTTAAGTCTATCTTTCACGATACGGTGACTTTAAAATGCCAGGTTCCCATGAAGGTGACTCTGGACGACTATGAGTTTACAGTAGAAGCCGGAGAGAAGTTTACCATTTTTGACGGAGACGAGCGCCTGAGACGAGCTGACAGGAGGTTTATTATTGAACCAGAGGATCCGACTCAGTCTATCTATGTGACTACCCTGGAGAGAGGACAGGGCACGCCGTCCTACCAGGGAAGCCTGGAGATCAGTCAGGAGAAGGAAGGCCTGCTGCTTCTCAACGATCTGGACGTGGAGGATTATCTGACAAAGGTGGTTCCAAGCGAGATGCCGTCCTCCTATGAGATGGAGGCGCTGAAGGCACAGGCCGTCTGCGCCAGAACCTATGCGTACCGCCAGATTAAGGCCAATGCCTACAGCAGATATGGAGCTCATGTGGACGACAGTACAAATTATCAGGTCTATAACAATACGGCTTCCAGCGAAAGGACGGACACTGCAGTTAAGGAAACGTGCGGCCAGATGGTATTTTATGGAGATAAGGCGGCTGAAACCTATTATTTCTCTACCTCCTGCGGACACACTACAGATGGAACTATTTGGGGAGCGGATCAGAGTGCTGTTCCATATCTGAAGGGGGTAGCCCTGACAGACGAAAGAACTGTAATGAAGGAATTGCAGGATAACGATACCTTTGAGAAATTCATTAAGGATAAACAGGTAAAAACTTATGATTCTTCTTTTCCTATGTATCGCTGGGAGACAAAGTTTACAAACCGGGATTTGGAGAAAAAGGTGAGCGGAATTGGCGAGATTCAGGCAGTCTTTGTTACAGAGCGGGGGACAGGAGGAATAGCCAAAAAGCTTAAAATCTATGGAAGTGAGGGTGAGAAAATCATCAGCGGTGAAAGCCAGATCCGAAGCACTCTGGGAGATGAATCTCTGGTTTACCGTAAAAACGATGGAAAAACTCAGACAGGATGGAGCAGTATGCCAAGTGCGTATATTGCTATTGACGAGACGGCCAGAGACGAGGAGAGCGGCCTTAGAACCTTTACCGTATGGGGCGGAGGCTACGGCCATGGCGTAGGCATGAGCCAGAATGGCGCCCAGCAGATGGCCAGAGAGGGAAATGATTATGAAGATATTTTGACCTTCTTCTATGAAGGGGCTGAGATAAGGGAAGAAGAGTAGTCAGGTTATATAAAGAAGAGGAAACATTTTTCTGCGACTTCAAATGGAGCAGAAAAATGTTTCCTCTTCTTTTTGTGGTGCGCTGTCAGGCCGCAGAAAACATTTCCTCTTTTTTTCTGTCAGGGTCAGTGTATAGAGAGCGCAGCTATTCTCTTATGAAGTTGATTGTTCCCTGCACACGGACGCTAGCTGCGGTATAGGTATACGGGGAGGCCGTCTTCCATGATCCGGGCTGGTTCTCCCTTGATGAGCGGAAGGGCATAGTTCAGGAATTCCTGGCTGATATTGGTACCGTTATCTGTAATCCACTCTCTGGGGAAGGTCTTTTCCTGATTGCAGACCTGGGTAACGTCTGCCAGAGTGCAGGAGAGGCGGTACTCTTCCCCCGGCTCCCTGACAAAGGCAACCATCTTGCCGGTAGATCCCTGTATGGCTGCGCAGACACCTGCAGAGCCTGCCATAGCCGCCTCTTCTATGTCAGCTGCGGAGACAGTCATGCCGGAGCAGCGCTGACATACGTTCAGCTCCACAGAGCGCACTTTCACATGAAGCTGCTGACGGACGAAATTTTCCAAAATTTTTCCGCACCCGGTCAGCATTTTGTGGCCGAAGGTATCAATCTGCGCCTCATTGGAATACTCGCAGATGAAGGTTCCGCTGGCATCAGAGATGCCTTCAGACACACAGACAACTACATTAGGATTCTTCTTAAAGGCAGCCTCCAGATCCGCTGTAAACTGCTCCAGGGAAAAATCGGACTCAGGCAGATAGATCAGAAGGGGGTTGTCGTTTTCATGCTTTCTGGCCAGGACGCCGGCGGCGGTCAGCCATCCGGCATGACGGCCCATCAGCTCTATGATAGTGACGGATTTCTGCTGGTAGACAGATGCATCCAGGGAGATTTCCCGCACCATGGAGGCCGCATATTTGGCAGCGCTTCCGAAGCCGGGAGTGTGATCCGTCATAATTAAATCGTTGTCAATAGTTTTTGGAACGCCGATGAAGCGGATATCGCTTTTTACGGCAGCTGCATAACGGGACAGCTTGCTCACAGTATCCATGGAGTCGTTGCCGCCAATGTAGAAAAAATATCCGATATTTAATGCGTTAAATTTCCGGAACAAGGTTCGATACACCTCTGAATTCAAATCCTCCGGCAGCTTAAAACGGCAGGAGCCAAGATAGGCGGCAGGAGTCAGCTTTAAAAGCTCCAGCTCTTTTTTTCCAAGTGTATGGGATAAATCTAAATAATGGTCAGCCAGGAATCCCTCGATTCCGTTTACCATGCCGTAGACTGCATCGATTTCCTCTCCGTGTTTCAGACTCTCTGTAATGACTCCGTAAAGACTTGCATTGATTACTGCAGTAGGACCTCCAGACTGTCCTACAAGTACATTTTTCTTCATTGTAAGGTCTCTCTCCTTTATTTTTTCTGGCAGATGCCGCGTAAATGAATTCTGCAGGCGGCAGCCGCACCTATTTTATAATAGGAAGCTGGATATTTCAACTGTTTCCCTGTATTTCGAAGGGAGTTTGGGAGAAAAGAGAAGAAATTCAGAGAGAGAAATGAAAAATTTGTGTAAAACGGACAGGAAAAAATATCACAAACTTTTGACAAAAGCAGTGTTTTAGATTTTACAAAAGAAGAGCTATACTATAGCTGTTCCCAAGGGAACAAAAGAAAATAAAAAATAAACGCTGTTAAGATACAGCCAAGCTGAGACGGAAAGAACACGCAGAGGCTGGAATATCAGTCCGTGAGAGAAGAGGAGAATAAAAGTATGAGAAAAATGATTGCGCTTATGACAGCAGGAGCTATGGCAGTGAGCATGACAGCATGCGCAGGCTCTGACACAAAGGAGACAACAAAAACAGCCGGTACAGAAGCTGGAACAAATACAGAAGCAGACACAGAAGCTGCTGGGGCAGACGAGGATCTGACAGGAGCTATTACAGCGGCAGGTTCCTCTGCGTTAAAGCCGTTAGTAGACGATGCAGCAGATATGTTCGCAGAAAAATATCCAAATATTGCTATCACTATCGATGCCGGCGGTTCCGGAGAGGGCTTAAAGCAGGTTTCCGAGGGAACAGTCAATATTGGAAACTCTGATGTTCCGGCGGAAGACAAGCTGGAGCCTGAGCAGGCAGCGGAGCTGGTGGATCACCAGGTGTGTGTTGTTACCATGGCCCCAATCGTAAATAACGATGTTTACGAGGCTGGCGTGACAGACCTGACAAAGGAGCAGTTAATCAGCATTTTTACAGGCGAGACAAAGAACTGGAGTGAAGTGGGAGGACCAGATGAAGAGATTGTACTTGTAACTCGTCCTACATCTTCCGGTACAAGAGCAACATTCCAGAAATATGCTCTGGACGGCCAGGAGGAGGCTTCCAATGCGGCTATGGAAACCGATGATTCCGGTGTTCTTCTTCAGAATGTAAAAGATACAGAGGGAGCCATTGGATACGTTGCCTTATCTTACCTGACAGGGGATGCAGGAGTATCTACTCTGGCAATCGACGGGGTGGAGCCGACCCTCGAAAATACATACAGCGGAGATTATCCAGTATGGACCTATGAGCACATGTACACAAAGGGCGAGCCGGATCAGGTGACAAAGACATTTATCGACTACATTATGTCTGACGAGTACGGCGAGCAGATGGAGACATTAGGCTACGGCGTATCCTCAAAGATGACAGTAACCGAGCACTAAGAGAGAAAACGCCAGCTTTTGCAGCAGATAAGGATAAAGGGGGAAAGCCGGGAAGCGTCCTTTGGCTTTCCCTTTTTGAGATTTTGTTCTGAGACTGCTGGGCGGGCCAGGAGGATTTATGGATAGGACAAAAGGAAAAAGCATGTTTGCCAAGGAATATTTCTGGCGGGATCTGATGACGGCCTGCGGTTTATTTGTGATTGTTCTCACAATCGGAATCGGAGGCTTCCTGGTATATAAGGGATCTGCTACATTTTTAACCTACGGCCATTCGCTTTGGGAGTTCTTGGGCTCCGCCGAGTGGTCTCCAGCCGACAACTCAGACGGCGGAGGAATGGTAGGAGCGCTGATTTTTGTGACAGGCTCTCTGTGTACCTGCGGCCTTGCGCTTCTGATTGCAGCCCCTTTCTCACTGGGATCCGCTATTTTCATTACAGATATTTCACCGAAGTTCGGAGAAAAGTTTTACCGCCCGGTAGTAGAAATTTTTGCAGGAATTCCTTCTGTTGTATACGGATGGGTAGGGCTTACCGTGTTGGTGCCAGCCATTAAAACTGTGTTCGATCGTCAGGTAGGCCACTCGATTCTGGCAGCGGGAATAGTGCTGGCAGTAATGATTTTCCCAACGATTACCACCGTATCTGCTGACGCTTTGAAGGCAGTTTCCAAGGAGTGCCGCATGGCAGCCTACGGCCTGGGTTCTACCAGATGGCAGACCATTTATAAAATTGTGATTCCTGCGGCGGCTCCAGGCATTATTTCAGGTATCATTCTGGGACTGGCCAGAGCATTCGGAGAAGCTTTGGCAGTGGCTATGGTAATCGGACAGACTACAGCGCTTCCTGCCAGTATTTTTTCAACTACGAAGACGCTGACCACAGAGATAGCGGCTCAGATGGGAAATGCGATGGAGGGAGGAGAGATGAAATCGGCACTTTGGTCCATGGCTTTGCTGCTGTTTTTAATTTCTCTGCTGTTTATTTTTCTGATTCACCGTATCTCTGCGGTAAAGACAGAAGATGATGGCAGAAAAACTGCCGGAAAGAGAGGAAAATAGATATGGCTGAAAAGAGAATTGCCCGTGCCAGAAATGTAGACGCTTTTATGACAGCAGTTTTTTATGCTATTGCCATTTTCTTTTTCACTCTGCTGGCAGCCTTTGCGGGAAAGGTTATTATCGGAGGCCTGATGGGGGCAACACCGGAAATGTTCCGGTTTGCCAGGAAGGGAAGTATTGGAAATCAGCTGTTTAACACAGTGTACCTTGTATTTATCTCTCTTGCTGTATCTGTTCCTTTAGGCGTCTGCGCCGGAATTTATCTGGCCATGTACGCCAGAGAGGGAGCTGTGACAAAGTTTTTGAGAATGTGTATTGAGACGCTGTCTTCCCTTCCCTCTATTGTTGTGGGATTGTTTGGATATCTGGTGTTCCTGGTTTTCTTCGGAATGGGAAAGAGTTTGATGGCAGGAGCGCTGTCAGTATCCATTTTGACACTTCCTCTGATTACCACTACTACGGAGGATGCCATTAAAGGACTTCCGGCAGGATATTACCATGCCAGTCTGGGACTGGGAGCTACCAAGTGGCAGAGTATTTTCCATGTGCTTTTGCCGGCCTGTCTTCCGAGAATCATGACAGGCGTTATCCTGGCAGCAGGAAGAGGATTTGGGGAGGCGGCTGCTCTTCTTTACACCACAGGATCCGGAACCTCCCTGAAGTGGGGCAACTGGAACCTGTCTGCACCTACCTGCCCGTTAAATCCTTTCCGCCCGGCGGAGACCTTGTCGATTCAGATTTGGAACCTTCAGGTCAATGGACAGGACAAAGCGCTGGCAAACTGTGCTTCCGCTGTACTGATGCTGCTGGTGCTGGCATTCAGTATCGGAGCTAATGTGTGGAGCCACAGGCTGAAAAAGAAACATGCGGGAGAGTAGAAATAATTTAGGGAAAACAACAAATAGTCAGGAAAACTAAAAAAATCAGAATAATCAACTGTTTAGAGAGAGCTTGAAATAGAAAGTTTAGAAATTCAGTATACAGCAGATTACATAGAAAGGAAACAAGCATGGCAGAAGCGAGTGTAAAATTTGATATCTCGGGACTGAACCTTCACTATGGAGAATTTCATGCCCTGAAAAATATAAATATGAAAATAGATGTCAATCAGATTACAGCCTTTATCGGACCGTCCGGATGTGGAAAATCTACTTTTTTGAAGACGCTTAACCGGATGAACGACATGGTGGAAAATGTAAAGATTGATGGAACCGTCCGTTTGGATGGAGCCGATATTTTTAAGGAAATGGATGCTATTACCCTGCGTCATAGAGTTGGCATGGTATTTCAGCAGCCCAATCCATTTCCCAAAAGCATTTATGACAATGTGGCCTACGGCCCAAGGCTTTTTGGAATTAAGAAAAAAGATCAGCTGGACGAGATTGTGGAGAGAAGTTTACGTCAGGCAGCTATCTGGGACGAGCTGAAGGATCGTCTGCATAAAAGCGCCATGGGACTTTCCGGCGGACAGCAGCAGAGGCTGTGTATTGCCAGAACGCTGGCCGTGGAGCCGGAGGTCATTTTAATGGATGAGCCTACCTCCGCCCTGGATCCCATCTCTACCTCAAAGATCGAAGATCTGGCAATGGAACTGAAGGAAAAATATACGATTATTATTGTCACCCACAACATGCAGCAGGCTGCCAGAATTTCCGATCAAACAGCTTTCTTTCTGCTGGGAGAGTGTGTGGAGTTCGGCAATACCGGGGAAATGTTCGCCATGCCCAAGGATAAGCGGACAGAGGATTACATTACAGGGAGGTTTGGTTGATGAGAACAAATTTCGACAGACAGTTAAACGATCTGGAAAAACAGCTGATCAAAATGGGAGGATTGTGCGAGGAAGCTATTTCCTTGTCTGCCAGGGCTCTTGGAGGAGAAGGGAGCACAGAGCTTGCAGCCCAGGTACATCGGCTTGAGGACGAGATTAACAACATGGAGAGGGAGATTGAAAACAGCTGTATGACGCTTCTTCTGCGCCAGCAGCCGATTGCCCACGATCTCAGAAACGTATCGGCTGCTCTCAGGATGATTGCAGATCTGGAACGGATTGGAGATCAGGCGGACGATATCGCAGAGCTGGTGCCGAGAATTGCAGGAAGCGGACTTCAGAGCAGAGTTCATATTAATCAGATGGCTATGGCGGCCGTCTCCATGGTAATGAACAGCGTGGAAGCCTTTGTAAAAGGAGATCTGTCTCTGGCCAGAAAGGTGCAGGCAGATGACGATGAGGTAGACCGTTTGTTTGACTGCGTCAAAGCGGAGCTTATGAAGCTGATTGAAGAAAAGGGGAGTGGGTAGAGTATTCGATTACTGGGAACCACAAGACAGGGGAATAAAAAATACCCCGCCTGCTGCACTCGGCCAACAAGCGAGGTATTAAAAAGGGGAGGATAAGTATTCAAAACTTTCTCTTTTGTTGATACTTTTATTATGGACAAAAATAAAGAACATATACAGGGCAGATGCTAAAAGTTTTTGTCTGCCCCAGGAATACAGGAAAACACACGTCTGGACGGATACAGAATCTGAAGAGTAAAAGCGAAATTCATTGCAAAATGTCAGGACTTGTTATATACTGATAGGGAACTTTCCCGTATCCAGAGCTTTTTGCAGCCAGGAGACGAGAATGGTTGATTAGAAAAAGAATGGAGCGGTTATTATGACATTACTGGAAAACTGGAGAAACCTCGCATACGGCGACGGACTCGATGATAAAAAAAGAGAAGAACTGTGGTCCGGATATTTTGCAATTGAAAAGGGAATCTATGAGCAGATTCTTTCCAACCCTGCCCAGGTGGTAGAGGGAACCGTTAAAGAGCTGGCAGAGAAGTACAATACAGAGGTTCTCATTATGACAGGCTTTTTAGACGGGATTAACGAGAGCTTAAAGGGCTATGAGAACCAGATCGAGACTATGGACGAGAACACAGTAGTAAAGATCGAGATTGATCCGGAGAAGCTCTACTGGAACATGGTTGAGGCTAAAGCAGAGTGGCTGTACAACCTTCCGCAGTGGGATGCAATTCTGACTCCTGAAAAGAGAAAAGAGCTTTACAGAGACCAGAAGGCTTCCGGAACTGTCCGCAATGAGCAGAAGGTTTACCCGAACGATCCGTGCCCATGCGGCAGCGGAAAGAAGTATAAGAAGTGCTGCGGAAAGAATAAATAACAAAAAAGCACAGACGATATCATTTGCGTCTGTGCCTTTTTTTTAGCTTTTTTCTGAAAGAAGGCCGTTTTCCAGATGCGATATGAGGGTTTTGAGAGTGCAGCTTAAGCTCCAGCTCTCTGGCGTTTTCATAGGAAGGGCATGGGAAACGGAAATGCTTTCCATCGGATGCCAGTACGCAGAAAAAAACGGAAGAACGAGATTTTCTGACAGCTGTCCACACAATCTGTTCCGCAGGAATCAGGCGGGTTCCGGCTCCGTCAAGAAACAGAAGCAAAGATGGGAACAGAAATAATTTTCCAGCTTTTTTAAATCCGCCGGCAGCGGAGGACTGAAGCGAAGCCTCAGCTTTCTGAATTATTTGGAAAGCCTCTTCTCCAGTTGCCATATATCGGAATGCAGGCGAGGACAGAGGAAAAGCCAGACAGAACAGAGACCAGAACAGTTCAGCCAGACCGCAGACCAGGCAGAGATTTGCCGCCAGCCGTCCTAAGAAATTCAGATAGAAGGCAGAAGGAAGGGCGGAAACTGCATAAGGGGAGGTCACTGCTTCGAGAGAACTGGTTTTCCATCCCAGAGCCTCTGCCATGGTTTCCAAAAGAGCCTGATATTCAGGCTCATCAAGCTCAATCAGCCGTCCGTGAATGTCCAGACTGTCAATGAAAGGCGAAGGAAGCTCCCCGGCTTTTGCGTCCAGCAGATAGAACTGACAAAAGCCGTCCACCAGGGTGTAGTAATAATGTCCGTTTACTGAATTGCTGACAAAATAGTCCAGTCCAGTATATTGAAGTTTTTCTGCCTTGACGCGGACGCAGGGGAGAAGCTGGTTGTAAAAATTTTCATAGCGGCTTTTATAGTTCATAGGCCGCTGCCGGAAGATATTTTCTCTGGGAGTCAGGGAGAGAACAAATAGAGCGGCGGCTGTTATCAGGAACGGCAGAATCAGCCGCCGGGTCAGATCACGTCTTATATCTGAAATAATAAAGCTGTTTTTCATAAATCAATTCTTCCAATCTTAGCGTCAGCATATGCAGACGCTGTTTATCCTGCCATAAGCAGGTTTTCTCTGCAGAAAGTCCTGCAGACAGCATCATAAGTATACGCAAAAAATCTGCAATAATCAATAACAGGTTGCTTTTCATAACAAATATTGTTATGATTTAAAGGTAAAAAAGCTACAACTTTACAGGCAGGAGGATAACTTTGGAATCATACACCAGCTTTGCAGCAGTTTACGATATGTTTATGGATAATATTCCCTACGAAGAGTGGGCGTCTTATGTGATTTCACTCCTCCGGGAAGAGGGGATCGATGACGGCCTGGTTCTGGATCTGGGATGTGGGACAGGCAGTCTGACCGAGATTCTGGCCAGAGAGGGCTATGATATGACGGGAATCGATCTGTCACCGGACATGCTTCAAATTGCCATGGAAAAAAGGATGGAGTCTGGCAGAGACATTCTCTATCTGAATCAGGATATGAGAGAGTTTGAGCTTTATGGGACAGTGAGAGCGATTATCAGTATCTGCGACTCTATGAACTATCTCCTGGAGAAAAAGGATTTGGTTCAGACTCTCCGGCTGGCTAATAATTACCTGGATCCTGGCGGTATTTTTATTTTCGATTTGAATACAGAGCATAAGTACAGAGATATTTTGGGACAGTGTACGATTGCTGAAGACAGGGAAGAGAGCAGCTTTATCTGGGATAATAATTTCGACGAGGAGACGGGGATCAATGAGTACAATTTAAGCCTTTTCATCCAGGAGGAGGAAGACCTCTATCGAAAATATCAGGAGACTCATTATCAGAAGGCCTACAGCCTGGACGAGGTGAAAGCCGCTGTGAAGGAGGCGGGGATGGAGCTTGCAGCCATCTACGATGCCTTTACGAGAAACGCTCCATCAGAGAACAGCGAGCGCATCTATGTGATTGCCAGGGAGAGGGGCAAGAATATAAAAAACGACAGCAGAAAGGAACAATAGAATAATGACAGATTATATGGTAAGAGCTACGGCGGCAGAAGGCCAGATCCGCGCCTTTGCAGCTACCTCCAGAGATACAGTTGAAACAGCCAGAAAAAATCACAATACAAGTCCAGTAGCTACAGCGGCATTGGGAAGACTTTTAACAGCCGGCGCTATGATGGGTAGCATGATGAAAGGGGAGAAAGATCTCCTGACTCTGCGGGCTGAGGGAGACGGCCCTATCGGAGGCCTGACAGTGACAGCGGACGCCTGCGGCAACGTGAAGGGCTATGCCTTCCATCCAGAGGTAATGCTGCCTCCAAACGCTCAGGGAAAGCTGGACGTAGGCGGCGCACTGGGAGTCGGCGTGTTAAACGTCATTCGCGATATAGGATTAAAAGAGCCTTATGTGGGCCAGACTATCCTTATCAGCGGAGAAATAGCAGAGGATTTAACTTACTATTATGCGACCTCCGAGCAGACGCCGTCCTCTGTTGCACTGGGCGTTCTCATGAATAAGGACAATACTGTGCGGCAGGCAGGCGGATTTATTATTCAGCTGCTTCCGGGAGCTTCTGATGAAATTATTGACAAGCTGGAGGCAAAGCTGAAGGAAATGAAGCCTATTACAGCTCTGTTAGATGAGGGAAAAACGCCGGAACAGATTCTGGAACATATCTTAGGGGAATTTGGGCTGGAGATTCTCGGCCAGATGCCGGTGAAGTTTTACTGCAACTGCGATAAACAGCGGGTAGAGAAGGCCCTCATCAGCATCGGCAAGAAGGAGATTCAGGACATGATCGACGAGGGAAAGGAGATCGAGGTCAACTGTCACTTCTGCAACCGGAACTATGCCTTTTCTGTGGAGGAACTGAAGGAGCTGCTGAATAAAGCGGTACGGTAAGATAAAGTATATATTAAAAAAGGACTGTCAGCGAAAACTGACAGTCCTTTTTTAAATCATCTACTTAATTCAAATATAGCTTATTCACAAAATATAGGTGTAAATATATAGATTGGAAACAGGTACACTGGAAAGAGGTATAATGATTAGAGCTTAGTTACATTAGTAGCCTGTGGTCCCTTGGCTCCATTGACTACCTCGAACTCTACCTGAGCGCCCTCGTCAAGGGATTTGAAACCGTCCATGTTCAGACCGGAATAGTGAACGAATACATCGTTGCCTTCCTCGTCACAGATAAATCCGTAGCCCTTCTGGTTATTGAACCACTTTACTGTACCTTTGTGCATAATAAACCTCCAAGAAAATGAAAAATGTTAAGGCTTGACTATTAAAAGCCTGCTTCAAGAATATCATAGTTTGAAAAGGGTGTCAAATCATTTCGGAATCTGGCCAAAAAAAATCAAAACAAATCTCAGCAGGAATTGGCATTTGCGCCGGGAAGGCAAATGTGCTAGAATTATCTGTAGTTTTTTGGTCTGGAAGAGTTCGGTAAAAGGACGCCTTCCAGCTAAAGGTTAAGGATGAAAAAGGAGGATGAGGGGAATGAGCCTGCACAATGCAGTCGGCCATTTTCGGACCATTACAAAGCATAAAATCATGGTGATGAAAAATTGCTTTCGGGTAGGGCTTTACAGACAGGGACTGCTCCATGATCTATCAAAGTATTCCTGGGAAGAATTTCGGACAGGAGTTCTGTACTATCAGGGAACGAGAAGTCCAAATGCAGCGGAGAAGGAGGTTCTTGGCTATTCTGCTGCCTGGCTTCACCACAAGGGAAGAAATAAGCACCATTTTGAATACTGGATTGACTTTGCGCCGGATAAGGCCAGAGGGCTTATAGGAAACAAAATGCCCCTTAAATACGTGATTGAAATGGTGATGGATCGGATTGCAGCTTCCAAGGTATATAAAGGAAAGGATTATACAGACGCCTCTCCCTGGGAGTATTATGCCAGGGGAAAGGACTATCTGGTTATGCACCCGGAGACCCGGGCTCTTTTAGAACGGCTGCTCCTGATGCTGAAAAAGCATGGGGAGAGAAAGACCTTCGCTTATATCCGCCGCCTGCTGAGACAGGGAGTCTACTAAAAAGAAGGATTTTCAGACTGAGTTGAGGCCGAACAGGCTCAGGACAGAACTGAGATACTGAAGGGGCAGGAGAGCGCCTGGCTTTTCATCCGATCCGGAAGACACAGAGGGGCACAGACTGTCCAGAAGATCCCGGCTGCAGAGCACATAGGTGAGGCGGTCGGAGTAGTCTCTTTTGACATATTCTGGAAGGACTGGGGAGGGCTGAGGCAGAAACAGGCCCTTTGTTTTGGTGTAGCAGGTTTTAGCTGTGGCCTTCTTTCTGGCAGAGCGCTCCACATACTCTCCAATACTTTTGTGGACTGCAGTGTCTTCATAGATCAGGTAGTAATAGTCTTTGTAATTGGGATAAAACCGTTTCATTTCTCCGTAAAAAAGAGAGATTTTCAAGCACAGACGATGTTTATCTGCCTCCAGAACAAAAGGGGAGGCCTCAGCCGCTACAGGAGAGGGAAGGCTTACCGGGCTTTCATAAAACAGACAGAGAAGCAGTTCCTCATTTCCGAAAGCGTCGGTAACGGGAATTTCTTTCCAGCCGGCAGGCGTGACAGGCAGCCGGAAAAAATCCGGGTAGGAGAGAATGGGCAGAATGGCTGGCATTCCCTTCAGATCTTCCTCGTTGTGGAGCATCAGGAGTCTGTATAGATCCTGGTTTCCGGAGTTCAGATAATTTTCGTACACTTCAATGAGCTGCCCGCCGGAAAAGCAGTCTTCCCGGTTGATTCCCAGGAAACGCTCTATACTTTTCTGCTTTAGATTTTCAAGGCCCAGAAGTTTTTTAAAGGGCTTTATTTTTTTGTAAATATCAAAGCTGGGCATATTGGAAAAACTGCAGTCGAGACCCAGGGCGGCGCACCGTTTCTGCAGGTAGGGAATATCGAAACTGTCTCCGTTAAAATGAACCAGACAGGAAAAATCTTTCAAATATTCAAAAAAGGCCAGAAGCAGCTGGCGTTCGCTGTCTGCTGTGTCGGCAAACCACTGAATCAGGCGCCATGCCCCTTTCCTGTAAGAGACACAGCCGATGAGATAGAGCTTTGAGCGCTCTGCGGACAGACCAGTAGTTTCAATATCAAAAAACAGAAGCTGTTCCGGTTCTCCGATGCGGGAGAGGGGATAGGACTTTGGCAGATCCAGACATTTTTCTATGGTAATCACAATAGAGTTCCTCCTGGTAAAGTTTCTACTATTATATGACAAAAGAGGACAGGCTTACAAGATAAAGTTTGAGAAAAGGAGAATATTTGTTCGATTAAACTTCTTGCATTGGCACAGACTGTATGGTATGATAAGTTGAGGATAAAAGGAGAGAAGAAAGTGATTTCATATATTAAAGGAACTTTGGCAGAGAAGATGGACGGAGCGGCAGTAGTGGAGGCCGGTTCCATTGGATACAGAATTTTTATGCCTGCTTCCTCTCTGGAGCTCTTAGGGGCATTGGGGGACGAGGTTGTGGTTTACACCTATTTTCAGGTTCGAGAGGACGCTATGAGCCTGTACGGATTTTTAAACCGTCAGGATCGGGAGATGTTCAGGCAGCTGATTGGAGTAAACGGCATTGGACCTAAAGCGGCCCTGGGACTTTTAGGAACGCTGAGGCCAGATGACCTGCGCCTTGCCATACTGACTGGAGATGCCAAGGCAATTTCCAGGGCACCGGGTATTGGGGCGAAGACAGCCCAGCGTATTATTCTGGATTTGAAGGACAAGGTGAATGCAGAGGAGATGCTGGCTTCTGTCTCTGGTTCGTCAGATATTGCTGCCGGACGTGTTCCCTCGGAAGCTTCCGCCTTCAGCGCCGAGGCGGCCAGAGAGGCTGTGGATGCCCTGGTAGCTTTGGGCTATTCCAATCTGGAAGCGTCCAGAGCTGTAAAGCAGGTGGAAGTGAACGAGGATATGGATGCGGAGGCTGTGCTGAAGGCTTCCCTCAAATTTCTGGCATTTATGTGATAAGAGAAGTATTCGAGATTTGCGCACCGCAAGGCTGAAGTGAAATTAATTGAGACGAAGGAAGCAGATATGAGCAGAAGGATTATAACAACCGATGTGACGGAAGAGGACAAGAAAATAGAGACAAGCCTAAGACCGCAGCTTCTGGAAGAGTACATCGGCCAGGAGAGAATCAAGGGTACATTGAAGATCTTTATTGACGCCGCTAAATCCAGGAACGAGCCTCTGGATCACGTTCTGTTTTACGGCCCGCCTGGACTGGGAAAGACAACTCTCTGCGGCATTATCGCCAATGAGATGGGCGTCCACATGAAGGTGACCTCCGGCCCGGCTATTGAAAAGCCAGGGGAGATTGCCGCTATTTTAAACGGTCTGTCTGAGGGGGACGTACTTTTTGTGGACGAGATCCACCGGCTGAACCGCCAGGTGGAAGAGGTTCTCTATCCGGCGATGGAGGACTACGCCATTGATATTATGCTGGGCAAGGACTCCAGCGCCCGTTCTATCCGTCTGGAACTTCCTAAGTTTACTCTGGTAGGCGCCACGACGAGAGCAGGACTTTTGACGGCGCCCCTCAGAGACCGGTTCGGTATTATTCAGAAAATGGATTTTTACACTCCCCAGGAACTGAAAACAATCGTCATGCGGTCTGCCGGAGTGATGCAGGTGGATATCGAGGAGGAGGGAGCCTTTGAGATTGCCAGACGTTCCAGAGGAACGCCGAGGCTTGCTAACCGCCTCTTAAAACGAGTGCGTGATTTTGCCCAGGTGAAATATGATGGAGTCATTACCAAGGCAGTAGCAGATTTTGCTCTGGATATTCTGGATGTGGATAAGCTGGGCCTGGATAATAATGACAGAGCGATTTTAAACGCTTTGATTCAGAAGTTTTCCGGCGGTCCAGTAGGACTGGAAACGCTGGCGGCCTGTCTGGGAGAGGATGCGGGGACTCTGGAGGACGTCTATGAGCCGTATCTTCTGATGAACGGATTGATTAATAGGACGCCCAGAGGAAGAGTAGCTGCGGAAGCGGCTTACCGTCATCTTGGGATTTCCATGAATCCGTCTGGCAATACGCCTTAGAAAAAAGAGGAATCCAAAGAAAATCATTGTTTTTATAGAAAATTCAGGTATAATGAAAGTGACATTCTATGTCTGAAAATGAAAAGCAATAAGAAAACGAAAATGGAGAAAAATATGGATTCCAAAAACTATACAGATGTTTTGATTAACGGAAAAATTTACACATTAGGCGGAGCTGAGGAAGAAAGCTATCTTCAGCAGGTTGCCAGTTATATTAATGAAAAGATGTCGGGACTTCAGCGCCAGCCAGGATTCCAGCGCCAGAGCGATGATTATAAGTCTGTGATGACCTTCTTAAATTTGGCGGACGATTATTTTAAGGAGAGGCAGTATGCTGCCCGTCTGGAACATGAAAACCAGAATTTGGAGAAGGAGACCTACAGTTTGAAGCATGAGCTGGTAAGCACGCAGATGAAGCTGGAAACCCTCCATCGGGAATCAGAAGATTTGAAAAGACAGCTTCAGGAACTGCTGCTGCGGGTTCCAGACAGAGAAAAGATACTGACGGAATCTGAGATGGAAGAGAAAGCAGAAGACCTGGCCCGGACAGAGGCTCAGGTCTCCTTAGAAGGATAGTGAAACAGCGGCGAAAGGCTGATGTGCATGGCGCGCATCAGCCTTTTAAAAGTAAGATGAGAGGAATAAAAATGAACAGCCAGAATAGAAAACAGGAACAAGAACAGCGGTGGAAAACAGCAGTAAAAAAAGGCGCAGAGATTCTGGCTCCAGCTGGCTCCTTTGAAAGCATGAAGGCTGCTGTGGCGGCTGGAGCGGACGCAGTTTATATCGGAGGAAATAAGTTTGGCGCCAGAGCTTACGCGGATAATCTGGATGAAGACAGGATGAGGGAAGCCATTGACTATGCCCATCTTCACGGCTGCAGAATTTACATGACAGTTAACACCCTTGTAAAAGAACGGGAGATGAAGGAGCTTTACAGCTATTTGCTGCCCTACTACGAGCAGGGGCTGGACGCGGTGATTGTTCAGGATATGGGTGTGTTTTCCTTTATCAAGAAGCATTTTCCGAAGCTGGATATCCATGCCAGCACCCAGATGACGGTGACGGGAGCGCCAGGAGCGGCTCTCATTGGAAGAATGGGGGCGTCCAGGATTGTGACGGCCAGAGAACTTTCTCTGGAGGAGATAGAGGAAATCTATAGAGAGACAGGAGCTGAGATAGAGAGTTTTGTTCACGGAGCTCTCTGCTACTGTTATTCCGGCCAGTGCCTTTTCAGCAGCCTTATCGGAGGCAGAAGCGGAAACAGAGGCCGGTGCGCTCAGACTTGCCGTCTGCCGTTTTCTGTCAGAAGAGGGGATGAGATTCTGAACGGAAAAAATGAAAAATATGTGCTGAGTCTTAAAGATCTGTGCAGTCTTGACATTCTGCCGGATATTCTGGAAGCGGGAGTATTTTCGCTGAAAATCGAGGGAAGGATGAAAAGCCCCCGCTATACGGCCGGCGTAGTGTCCATTTACAGAAAATATGTGGATCAGTATATGAAATACGGGCGGAAAGGATATCAGGTGGATCCAAAGGACAGGAAAATTCTGCTTGACTTGTTCGACCGGGGCGGACAGACAGAGGGCTATTACAGGGAGCACAACGGCAGGGATATGGTGGTTCTCAGGGAAAAACCGGCATTTCGGGAGGAAAACCGTCCGCTCTACGATTACCTGGACGAGACTTACGTCAATGCCTCTCTTCAGGAACCGGTTTCAGGCTGGGCCAGAGCCGCAGAGGGAGAGCCGTTAAGGCTCAGGGTTCAGACAGACAGTTTTGGAGAAACTGCAGCGGCAGAAGTTCTGGGAAGCTGCGTTCAGACTGCGAAGAATCAGCCTATGGGGACGGATCGCATAGAAAAACAGCTGAATAAGACAGGGAATACGCCGTTTTATTTTAAGTCCCTTCAGGTGGAGACAGAGGGGAACTGTTTTATCCCGGTTCAGGAACTGAATGAACTGAGAAGAAGAGCCTTTGCAGAGCTGGAGCAGCAGATCCTTGGCCGTTTTAGAAGACAGGAGCCGTCTGGAGAAGGGAAAACGGAAGGAGAGGAGACAGAGCTTCAGAAAACGGGAGATTTCAGAGAGCCAGGATGCGGAAGCAGGACTAAGAACGAGCAAAAAAAGTTTTTGTTCCATGTGTCGCTGGAGGAGCCGGGAGGGCTGGAGACAGCCCTGTCCTTCCAGGAGACGGACATTATTTCTATTGATGTTTCCGGCTTCCCGGCTGAAAGCTGGAAAAAGACAGTTTTAAGCTGTCATGAGAGGGGGAAGGAATGCCTGATTTTACTGCCTCATATTTACAGAACAGAGGCAAAACGGTACTTTGACGCTCATCTGATGGAGCTTTCTGAGGCTGGCTTTGACGGAGCTGTCATCCGCTCCTGGGAGGAAGCAGAGCTGATCGCCAGATGGAGGCGGGAGAGCGTGTTCTCTCCGAAAATCACAGTCTTTGATCACGGCTTATACAGCTTTAACCATCTTTCAGAAGAGTGGATGGGACAGATGCTTCCAGGAGAAAATGTCAGATTTACAGCGCCTCTTGAACTGAACAGCAGAGAGCTGGAGGAAAAGGGGATCCGAGGGGGAGAGCTGATGGTGTACGGGAATATTCCCATGATGGTGACAGCTCAGTGTCTGAAAAAGACGCTGGAGAGATGTACGGGAAGACAGGAACTTCTGTGGATGAAAGATCGCAAGGGAAAGGAGTTTCCAGTGAAGAACCACTGCCGGTTCTGCTACAATACGATTTACAATTCCAGCCCGCTGTCTCTTCTCTCAGACAGAAACCTGATTGAGAGACTGGGGCCGTCTGTCCTCCGCCTGTCCTTTACTACAGAGCAGCCAGATCGAATCCGAGAGGTGTTAAAGGCTTTTTCAGAAGGATTTGATCTGGAAGAGAGGCGGACAGAGCCTGCTGGGTTGTCAGGAGAGTTTACAAGAGGTCATTTTAAGCGTGGAGCGGAGTAGGTGAAACTTTATGGCGAATCTGATTACCAATGTATCTAAGTATCTGATGATACTTTTAATTGCGATTTACACCTATTACAATTTCCGGTTTTTCGGAATCAGGGATGAATGGGGGAAACGGCGGCTGTGCCGCCTCCAGAATGTGGTGATGGTGTTAATCCACACTCTGGCGTACATTATTATTTATCTGCGCACAGAGGATGAGAGGACGCTGATGTTTTTCGGAGCCCAGCTTCTGTTTTTCTTTCTGTATATGGGGCTGTACCGTCTGTTTTACAGGAATCTTTCCAGACTTCTGCTGAACAACGCTTGTATGCTTTTATCTACCAGTTTTATTATACTGACCAGGATTTCCATGGATCGGGCGGTAAGGCAGTTTGTCATTGTGGCGGTGGCTGCTGCTGTCACTATAATTATTCCGTTTATCATGGACCGGGCGTGGCAGCTTTCCAAGATTCCGTGGGTGTACGGAAGCATAGGCCTGATTTTGCTTCTGGTGGTGTGTGTCATGGGAAATACGGCGTTTGGAGCCCAGCTTTCTATTAATATTGGAAGCTTTTCTTTCCAGCCGTCTGAATTTGTAAAGATCAGCTTTGTATTTTTTGTGGCTACTATGTTTTACCGCTCTGTCGATTTCAGGACGATAGCCATTACGACTGCTGTGGCTGCGGCACATGTGCTGGTGCTGGTACTGTCCAAGGATCTGGGAAGCGCACTGATTTTCTTTGTTACCTATCTTTTGATGCTGTTTGTGGCAACGGGAAACTGGCTTTACCTGGGACTGGGGGCAGGCAGTGGAGCGGCGGCGGCTGTGATTGCCTACAATCTGTTTTCACATGTGAGAACCAGGGTGGAGGCATGGCTGGATCCCTGGAGCGATATTTCGGGAAAAGGATATCAGATCAGTCAGTCACTGTTTGCCATTGGAACAGGAGGATGGTTCGGAATGGGACTCTATCAGGGAATGCCATCTAAAATTCCGGTGGTGGAGAAGGATTTTGTCTTTTCAGCCATTTCAGAGGAAATGGGAGGTATCTATGCTATCTGCCTGATTCTCATCTGCCTGGGCTGTTTTATGCAGTTTATGATGATTGCCGCTAAAATGCAGGCCGTATTTTACAAGCTGATTGCCTTTGGGCTGGGAACCACATATATTGTCCAGGTGTTTCTGACCATTGGCGGAGTGACGAAATTTATTCCCTCCACAGGAGTGACGCTGCCGTTTGTCAGCTACGGCGGAAGCTCCATTCTCAGCACCTTTATTGTGTTTAACGTGGTTCAGGGACTGTATATTTTAAAACGCAATGAAGAGGAGGAAGATTATGATGAAGAAGAATGATCCGAGTCCTGAAAAACACGGGAAAGCTTCTGCTTCCCGTTCCAGAAAACGCTCTGAAGCCGCAAAGGAGCAGGAGCTTAGGGAGGCTGCCAGAGAGAAGGCAGATAAAAATATCCTGCGGATTACCTATGCCTTTGCGGCTTTGTTCATCGGCATGTGCCTTTATCTGGGCTGGTTTCTTCAGGTGGACAGTGAAACTGTCATCAACAGCTCCTACAATGCCAGGCTGGATCGCTTTTCTGACCGGATTGTAAGAGGAAAGATTTTGAGCAGCGATGGAAAGGTACTGGCGGAGACCCAGGTGGCTGAGGACGGCACAGAGAAGCGGTACTATCCCTACAATTATCTCTATGTCCATTCTGTGGGCTATTCTGGAAAAAATGGGAAAACAGGAATCGAAGCTCTGGCCAATTTCTATCTGCTGTCCTCACATGTCAATCTGGTGGAAAAGACGGTCAATGAGCTGCAGGGAAAGAAAAACATAGGAGACAACGTGGTTACGACTCTGGATTCCGATCTGCAGCAGACGGCTTCCGACGCCATGGGAAATAGGAGAGGGGCTGTGATTGCCATGGAACCTGATACAGGAAAGATTCTGACTATGGTATCCCAGCCGAACTTTAATGCCAATACGGTGGACGAGCAGTGGGCGGAGCTTACCTCCCCGGAGAATACCAAGGCACAGCTGGTAAACCGCGCGACTCAGGGCCTTTATTCCCCAGGTTCTACCTTTAAGATTGTGACGGCCCTGGAGTATCTTCATGAAAATCCGGATGGAATGAGCCAGTTCCATTTTGACTGTGACGGTCTGATGGAGCAGGGGGAGTGTCAGATCCGCTGCTATCACGGAGAATCCCATGGCAGCCAGGATCTGAGGCTGGCTTTTGCCAATTCCTGCAATGGGGCCTTTTCCACCATGGGTCTGGGGCTGAATTTGACGCAGTTCAACACTCTTGCCAGCCAGCTTTTGTTTAACAGCAGTCTGCCTCTTTCTCTTCCCTACAAGGAAAGCTCTTTCGTCATGGGAGAGGGAGCTGACGAGTGGGAACGGCTTCAGACCTCCATTGGTCAGGGAAAGACGCAGATTACTCCTATGCACAACCTGATGATCACAGCGGCGATTGCCAATGGGGGCACTTTGATGAAGCCGTACCTGATTGACCATGTGGAAAACGCCGGGGGACAGACAGTAAAAAAATTTCTTCCAGAATCATATGGGAATCTTATGAGCTCCGAGGACGCTTCTGTCCTGGGCGATCTTATGACTGCGGTTGTCACAGAGGGGACGGGATCCGCCCTTCGGGGCGCTCCCTACACAGCGGCGGGAAAGACGGGATCCGCTGAATTTGAGACAGGAAAAGAGACTCACGCCTGGTTTGTGGGCTACGCGCCTGTGGAGGATCCGAAGATCGCAGTCTGCGTGCTTTTAGAAGAGAGCGGATCCGGCGGAAAACAGGCGGGACCTGTGGCCAGAGCGGTCATGGATAAATATTTTGAGAAAAATCCTCTGCAGTAGCGGAGAAAGTATAGACACGGCAAATGCAAATATTAACAGTAATATGATATTTTTCAGACAAAACGCAGCCAGTCGCAAAGCCTGCAGTTTTGTCTGCTTTACAATGACTTACGAAAATGTTTTTTGTGCATACATTTGCCGTGCCGGATAGGAGAAACTGATGACACAGCTTCAGATGATACTGTTTTTATGCCCTATATTCTTTTTCACCAGCTTTGTAGACGCAGTTTCAGGAGGCGGCGGTCTGGTAGCTCTGCCGGCTTATCTGTTTACAGGGATGCCGGTACACAGCGCCTATGCCTGCAACAAGGTGGGCTGTGTGGTGGGAAGTTTTACTTCCTCTATCCGCTTTTTAAAAAACGGGCTGATTGACATGAAAACGGCTCTTTTTGTGGGAGCAGTAACTTTTGCCTGCTCCACCTGCGGAGCGCAGATTGTGCTTCACCTGCCGGAACGGCCGCTTAAGATTATGATTTTAGCATCCATGCCGGCCGTAGCGGCTTTGATTTTCTTCCAGAAAAACTATCCTGAGATAAACAGAACTTCGGAGATCACAGGCTGGAAGAGGACAGGGCTCTGCCTGCTGTCAGGGATTATGATGGGGCTTTATGACGGGATTTTAGGGCCTGGCTCCGGAACCGTTGTGATGATTCTCTTTACCAAGTTGTTAAAATACGATTTAATTACCGCATCGGGAAATACGAAGGTCATTCTGCTGGCATCTACTCTGGCCGCCTCGGTGTCCTATATCCTGGCGGGAAAAGTGATCTGGACCGTGGCGATTCCCGTGTCTGTCTTCGGAATGCTGGGCGGATATGTGGGCGCCGGAATGGCCATTAAAAAAGGCACAAAATTCATCCGCCCCATGATGCTTGGCATCGCGGCCCTTCTGGTGATCAAAATGGCGGTGGATCTGGCTGTGGGAGAACAGTAGGGATTTTCCTCTCCGTCTTGCACATTGTCCCAAAAAGCAGTATACTAAACAGTAATAACAACGCCAGGAGGGATTGCGATGATTGAGGCAACGAGCTGCGGCGGTGTGGTTATTTTTCGAGGTAAAATTCTTGTTTTGTATAAGAATTATAAGAACAAGTATGAAGGATGGGTTTTGCCGAAGGGAACTGTAGAGCCTGGGGAGGAGTTTAAGGAAACTGCCCTCAGAGAAGTCAAGGAAGAGACAGGCGTCACTGCGTCGATTATCAAGTATATCGGCAAGAGCCAGTACACGTTTAATACTCCGCAGGATATGGTGGAGAAGGATGTTCACTGGTATCTGATGATGGCGGACAGCTATTACAGTAAACCACAGCGGGAAGAGTATTTTGTGGATTCAGGTTACTATAAGTTTTATGAGGCTTACCACCTGCTGAAGTTTTCCAATGAAAAGCAGATTCTGGAAAAAGCCTATAATGAATACCTGGATTTAAAGAAGAGTAATCTTTGGGGGTCAAAAAAGTACTTTTAAAAGCAATGGACAGAGGGCTGAAGCACATGGAACAGACGTGTGCTTCAGCCTTTTCTGCTTCAGTATAGAAATTCGTTTTGATTGAAAAATTCGGGTAATTATATTAAAATGGCATATAATACCACTTAGGCCCCGGCGAGACACGCGAAGGGGCAGGAAGGAAGAAAAGGAGAGTAAAGGAATGAACCAGTCATTTGAGAAATTACAGAAACAGATGGAAAAGGCCATGGCTCTTCAGACTGCTATGGTGCTGTTTGAGTGGGATAATGAAACGGCTGCGCCGAAAGAGGCGGCTGAGAGAACTGCCGCAGTCATCGGTTCTCTTTCTAGCCAGTATCTTGATATTATGACAGGAGAAGAGCTGAAACAGGCTCTGAAGGACTGCTGCGGACAGATCGCTGAGCTAACAGAGGTAGAGCAGGCTATAGTCAGGGAGACTCAGGAAGAGGTGGAAAAGCTGGAGAGAATTCCGGCTGACGAGTACCGCAGTTTTGCCGAGCTGACGGCAAAAGCGACTGGCATCTGGGCGGACGCCAGAGCAAAGAAGGATTTCTCTCTGTTTGCGCCTGTTTTAAAAGAGATTGTGGAATATCAGAAGCGTTTTGCTTCTTACCAGGCAAAAGAGGGACAGAAGCTTTATGACGTTATGCTGAACAATTATGAGAAGGATTTTGGCATGAAGGAGCTGGACGAGTTCTTCCGCACTGTAAAAGAAAGAATTGTGCCTCTTTTAAAGGATTCTGCGAAGCGATCGGAAGCAGTTGACGGCAGCTTTTTAAGTGCAGGATATACAGAGGAGCAGCAGGAAAAGGCGGCGCGTTTTCTGGCGGAGTATGTGGGCTTTGATTTTGACAGAGGAATTCTGGCTGTCAGCGCTCATCCCTTTACCACGAACCTTCACAATAAGGATGTGAGAATTACCACCCACTATCTGGATCGCATTGATTCCTCCATCTATTCTGTGATCCACGAGTCAGGCCATGCTGTCTATGAGCTGGGAATCAGAGATGATTTGACCCAGACGCCGGCTGGACAGGGCGCATCCATGGGCATGCATGAATCTCAGTCCAGATTTTTCGAGAACATTATGGGGCGCAACAGGAATTTCTGGGTTCCTATTTATGGAAAGATTCAGGAGATATTCGGCAGTCCTTTAAAGGATGTGAGTCTGGATGATTTTCTGGCAGCAGTAAATAAGACGATCCCAGGTCTGATCCGGACGGAAGCGGATGAACTTTCTTACTGCCTTCACGTTCTGGTGAGATATGAGATAGAGAAGCTGATGATTGAGGAGAACGCTGATATTGACAGTCTCCCAGAGCTGTGGAATGACAAATATGAGGAGTATCTTGGAATTCGTCCGAAACATGATGGAGAGGGTATTTTACAGGATATCCACTGGTCTCAGGGCTCTTTCGGTTATTTCCCATCCTACGCTCTGGGCAATGCCTTCGGCGCCCAGCTTTATCATAGGATGAAGCAGGAGATGGACTTTGACGGTCTTCTGAGAGAGGGAAAGGCGGATGTAATCAGAGAGTATCTTCGGGAACATATCCATCAGTATGGAAAGCTTAAAACCAGCCGCCAGCTTTTAAAGGACGCGACAGGAGAGGATTTTAATCCAGACTACTATGTAGAATATTTAACAGAACGGTACGGAAAATAGAAGAGCTGCGAAAATTTTGAAGAAACCGGCATTTCTATGTCAGGAATGCCGGTTTCTGCGGAAATGCTCCATTCTCGACAGGTGGAAATTAATTTCCGCTCCCATAAAGAGAATGCAGATACAGAAGTAGAGCCACAGCATCAGCACAGCTACGCTGGCAAGACTTCCGTACATGGTGGAGAATCTTGAAAAATATTTAAAATAGAGAGAGAAGGCGAAGGAAAACAGAATCCAGCACACAGTGGAGAATACTGCTCCCGGAAGCTGGTTTTTCAGCCTCATCTTCTCGTAGGGGAGAAAGGTATAGAGGCCTGTGAAGAACACAGCCAGAATAATCAGAGACAGAATGGACCGCAGACTGATCAGGTAGGGTGACAGAAAGCGAAGAAAGGGCAGAAGCCGAAGCACCAGATTCTGGAGAACTGTTCCAAAGACCAGAAGCGCCAGAGACATGACGCAGACAGCCATGAACACAATTGTATAGCCGGAATTGATCAGGCGGCTGACTACATAGCCTCTCCGCTTCGGACAGCCGGTGATTCGGTTCAGTCCCCGCTCAATGCCCTGCATCCCTCTGGCGGCTGACCACAGAGTAACGATGGAGGATACAGAGAGGAGAGCAGCAGAGGAATGGGAGTAGATTTCACCGATAATGGTGTACACCAGAGGCTGCACCTCTATGGGAAGCAGACGGGACAGCAGGTAGAGCAGATCGGACTGCTGTATGGCGGGAACAAACTGCAGCACTGTGAGAAGAAGAATGATAAACGGAACAGAGGAGAGTACAATAAAAAAGGATGCCTGAGCGGCATACACCGTGATCTCATCCCTTACGAATTTATCATATATCTGTTTGCAGTGTACCAGAAAATAGATCATAAATTTCTCCATTTGTTTCGATTCTACTAACATATTATCACGGGGGAGGAAAAATAACAACTTTTCTTGAAAATTAAGAGGATTACAATGAAAAAGCTACTGAGATATCTAAGCACTTATAAAAAAGAGGCAGTGTCAGCGCCTCTTTTCAAGATGCTGGAGGCCAGCTTTGAGCTTTTGGTTCCCATTGTAATGGCTAAAATCATTGATACGGGAATCAAAAACCAGGATATGACCTACATTTTAAAGATGGGCGCTGTTTTAGTACTTCTGGGAGTGGTAGGACTTGTCTGCTCTCTGACAGCCCAGTATTTTGCGGCAAAGGCAGCGGCAGGATTTGGAACCGGAGTCAGAAGAGCTCTGTTTTACCACATTAACAGCCTGTCCTATTCGGAAATTGACTCTCAGGGAACGGCCACGCTGATTACCAGGATGACAAGCGATGTAAATCAGGTGCAGTCAGGTGTGAATCTGACCCTCCGCCTGTTTCTCCGTTCTCCGTTTATCGTATTTGGAGCCATGTTCATGGCTTTTACCATTGATGTGAAATCGGCGCTGATTTTTGCGGCGGCGATTCCCCTCCTTTCCATTGTAGTATTCGGCATTATGCTTATCAGTATGCCTCTCTATAAAAAAGTGCAGAGACAGCTGGATCGGGTGATGCAGATTACCAGAGAGAATCTGACAGGAGCCAGGGTGATCCGGGCTTTTAACAGAGAACAGGACGAGACTGCCTCTTTTGAAAAGGAGGGAGGGCTTTTAATCCGGTTCCAGATTTTTGTAGGCCGGATTTCTGCTCTTTTAAACCCTGTGACCTATGTGATTGTCAATCTGGCAGTTGTGGTTCTGATTTATACAGGAGCCAGACAGGTAGACAGCGGACGGATTTCTCAGGGAGAGGTGGTGGCTCTTGTCAACTATATGTCCCAGATCCTGGTGGAGCTGATCAAGCTGGCCAATTTGATTATTTCCATTACAAAGGCGCTGGCCTGCGCGGGACGCATCAACGGTGTGCTTGAGATGGAAAGCAGCATTACGGACCCAGGAGAACAGAAGAAAGAACAGGGGAAAGCAGAAAAAAAAGCTGTCTCTTCACCTGGAGTCCCCAGAGTCTCTTTCCAGAATGTAAGTTTTACTTACCAGGGATCTAAAGAAGCTGCTCTTTCCAATATCAGCTTTAATGCTGGACCAGGGGAGACGATCGGTGTGATCGGAGGAACAGGAGCTGGAAAATCCACTCTGGTGAATCTGATCCCACGGTTTTACGATGTAACTGAGGGAGAGATTCTGGTCAATGGAGCGGATGTGAGAACTCAGCCTCTCTCTAAACTGAGGGGACAAATAGGAGTAGTGCCTCAGAAGGCTGTCCTGTTTAAGGGGACAATTCGAGACAATATGCGCTGGGGAAAGGAAGATGCCTCCGATGAGGAGATAGAGGAGGCTCTGGAGACTGCTCAGGCTTTGGAGATTGTGAAGGCCAGGGAAAATGGTCTGGATACCCAGATTCTCCAGGAAGGAAAAAATCTGTCCGGAGGACAGCGTCAGAGGCTTACCATCGCCAGGGCACTGGTGAGAAAACCGCAGATTTCAATTCTGGATGACAGCTCCTCTGCTCTTGATTTTGCCACAGATGCCAGATTGAGGAAAGCTCTCAGGGAGCGAACCTGGGGAGCCACAGTTTTTCTTGTATCCCAGAGAGCCTCCGTCCTGCGCCATGCAGATCAGATTCTGGTGCTGGATGACGGAAAGCTGGCAGGGAAGGGAAGCCATGAGGAATTATTTGAAAATTGCTCTGTGTACAGGGAAATCTGCCTGTCTCAGCTTTCAGGAGAGGGGGCAGAGCAGTGATGGAAACGGCGAGAATGAAAAAAGACAGAGAAAATAGAAAAAATTTAAAGGATGCAGCGAAGGCAGATACGATAAAAAGAGTGCTGGATCATATCGGCGCTTACAGATGGATGGTTCTGCTTTCTCTGGTGCTGTCAGCAGTGACTGTGGCTCTGACTCTCTATATTCCGATTTTGATTGGAGAGGCAGTGGACTTAATTGCAGGGGCAGGTCAGGTGGATTTTGAAGGCCTGGCTCGTATTTTCGGAAAAATGACACTGGTTATTGCAGTTACAGCAGCAGCTCAGTGGGTGATGAACGCGATTAATAACCACATTACCTGCCGGGTTGCTATGGATGTAAGGGAGAAGGCCTTCCGCCGCCTGGAGATTCTGCCGCTTAAATATATAGATGGTCATCCCTACGGCGATGTTTTAAGTCGGATTATCACAGATGTGGATCAGTTTTCTGATGGACTTTTAATGGGCTTTACTCAGCTGTTTTCTGGTGTACTGACGATTCTTGGAACGCTGGTATTTATGTTTTCTGTAAATTCCTTTATCGCCCTGGCAGTGGTTCTGGCAACGCCCCTTTCTCTTCTTGTGGCGGGATACATTGCCAAAAAGACTTTCACCATGTTTCAGGAGCAGTCAGAAGCCAGAGGGGAGATAACGTCTTTAATTAATGAGATTGTGGAAAACGAGAAGGTTGTTCAGGCTTTTTCTTATGAGAGAAAGGCGGAGGAACGGTTTGATAAAATCAACAGCCGCCTGGAAAGCTGCAGCCTCCGGGCGACTTTCTTCTCTTCTATTACTAATCCGGCTACCCGGTTTGTAAATGGTCTGGTGTACGCAAGTGTGGGAATCGCAGGGGCGGCAGCAGCGATTCACGGCCTTTTAACCGTGGGACAGCTGACCTCTTTTTTAAATTATGCAAACCAGTATACAAAACCATTTAATGAGATTTCAGGGGTGCTTACAGAACTTCAAAACGCTGTTGCTTCAGCTGCCAGAGTATTTGCCCTCATTGACGAGGAGCCTCAGCCGCCGGAAGCAGAGAAGGCTTTGGAGCTTAAAAAGGCAGATGGAAGAGTGGAGCTGTCTCATGTAGCATTCTCCTACCAGCCGGATACATCTCTGATAGAAGATCTGAATCTCACAGTTGAACCAGGAAAGAAAATTGCCATTGTGGGTCCGACCGGGTGCGGAAAAAGCACAGTGATTAACCTTTTGATGCGGTTTTACGATACGGACAGCGGAACGATCTGTGTCAGCGGCTGTGATATCAGGCAGATGACCAGAAAGAGTCTGCGGGCATCCTACGGCATGGTTCTTCAGGAGACGTGGCTGAAAACAGCGTCTATTCGGGACAATATTGCCTACGGAAGGCCGGATGCCTCCATGGAGGAAATTGTGGAGGCGGCGAAAAAGGCCCATGCCCACAGCTTTATCACCAGAATGCCGGAGGGCTACGACACAGTTATTTCTGAGGATGGAGGCAGTCTTTCTCAGGGGCAGAAGCAGCTTCTGTGCATTGCCAGAGTGATGCTGTGTCAGCCTCCAATGCTGATTTTAGACGAGGCTACCTCGTCTATAGACACAAGAACCGAGCTGATGATTCAGGAAGCTTTTGACAGAATGATGGATGGGCGTACCAGCTTTATCGTGGCTCACAGGCTTTCCACAATCCACAGGGCAGACCAGATTTTGGTGATGAAGGAAGGAAAAATCATCGAGCAGGGAAATCATGAGGAACTGCTGGAGAAGGGAGGATTTTATTATGAACTGTACAACAGCCAGTTTGCTGCATCATAAGGAAGGGGACAAGCAGAGCAGAAAGGCTGTACAGCAGGAAAAAGGCGGACAGGGAAAAATAATATTTCTGGTGAGCGCCTGCCTGCTGGGAGAAAACTGCAAATACAGTGGAGGATCCAATCGAAATGAGGATGTAATTTTATGGAAAAACAGGCTGGAACGGGAGAAAAGAGCAGAATTTATCCCCATCTGCCCGGAAGTAATGGGAGGTCTGCCTACACCCAGAGTTCCAGCAGAAATAAACGGCGCGCGAGTCATAACACGCGATGGACGTGATGTGACCGCAGAGTATAGGGAAGGGGCTGAAAAAGCTTTAATGCTGGCAAAACAGTACGGCTGTCAGGCGGCTGTGCTAAAGGAGAGAAGTCCCTCTTGCGGAAGCGGAGCCGTCTATGACGGAACCTTTTCAGGAATACTGACAGAGGGAGATGGAATTACCGCCAGCCTTTTAAAAGCACACGGCGTAATCGTAGTGGGAGAATCTCAGGCTGAGAAATTGCTGGAGCAGCTGCAAATCTGACGAATTGACAGTTTTTAGATTATATTTTGGGCATTCGATTCCAGTTTTTGGCAATCATGCAGCCAGTCATGTAATTTTTTTGTTTCTTTATTAAAAGGATGATTCATCGTCCTAGTTGTTCGCGAATATTGTATAAACTAAGGCCAGAATAAAAAAGGAGGCTGAATTTATGCAGATTAGTGAAGCAACTGTAAAGAGAATAGAGGAGCTTCGGAAACGAGAACGGCTGACCTTATACGCTTTGGCCTATAAAACCGGGATGCCGCCGTCCACTTTAAAATGTATCATGAACGGAAGAAGTAAAAATCCGGGCATTGTGAATATTAAAAAGATTGCCGAAGGCTTTAACATGACGATTCGGGAATTTTATGACAGCGAAATTTTTGACGATTTAGAGCAGGAAGATTAGAAAGAGAGAAAGTCTTTCCATGTTCTGCCAAAAGCAAGAGATAAGTGAAACCGGAAGTTTTGCCGGCGGCTGTGAACCGCACGTTCTCTTTGCGGACGAATGCTGATAAAACATAGGAAAGGATTCTGAGTATGGAAAAGAAATCAAGAGATCAGTTCCGAACCAGGCTGGGTTTTATTGTGGCCTGCATCGGTTCTGCGGTGGGAATGGGAAATATATGGATGTTTCCCTATCGGACGGGAGCGTTTGGGGGAGCGGCTTTCCTAATTCCTTATTTTATTTTTGTTATTCTTCTGGGATTTTCCGGCGTGCTGGGAGAAATGGCCTTTGGACGCGTGATGCGCACAGGGCCTACGGGCGCCTTCGGAAAAGCCATGGAGATGAGGGGCAAAAGAGGGGGACGGCTGATTGGCCTGATCCCTGTAATCGGTTCTTTGGGAATCGCCATTGGTTACTCTGTTGTAGTGGGCTGGTTTTTAAAGTATC
Organism: Clostridium sp.; assembly: GCA_018377235.1. Lineage (GTDB taxonomy): Bacteria > Bacillota > Clostridia > Lachnospirales > Lachnospiraceae > Otoolea. The sequence continues at coordinate 7,478 of JAGZZT010000014.1, read as the reverse complement.
TGTTTGCGGCAGTTTCCGGAACACTGGGACAGGTGGAGGACATGGGAGCCTATTTTGCCTCCCTGTCCGGCAGTTTTGGAAGTGTAGGCTGGCACATGCTGGGGCTGGCTCTGACTTTCCTTATCATGCTGTTTGGCGTATCCGGCGGAATCGAAAAGATGAATAAGATTATGATGCCTTTGTTTTTTGTATTCTTCCTTATCCTTTTATTCCGGGTGGCATCTCTTCCAGGAGCGGCGGAAGGATATAAATATCTGTTTATCCCCAGATGGGAGCTGCTTGGCAATGTGAAAACCTGGGTATATGCGTTGGGACAAGCCTTTTTCTCCCTTTCTCTGGCCGGTTCAGGAACTATTGTATATGGAAGCTATTTAAGCGATGATGCCGATGTGGTGACCTGCGCCAGAAATGTAGCTTTTTTTGACACCTGTGCCGCGCTTTTGGCAGGAATGGTGGTAATTCCGGCTGTATTTGCCTTTGGGCTGGATGTGACGGCGGGACCGCCTTTAATGTTTATTACCCTTCCGGCTGTATTTAACCAGATGCCGGCCGGCTGGCTGTTTGCAGTCATTTTCTTTATCGCTGTGTTGTTTGCGGCCATTACATCTCTGATGAACCTGTTTGAGACGCCTATTGAGGCGCTTCAGGAACAGTTTCAGATGTCCAGAAAGATGGCGGTAGCCTGCGTGGCGTTCATTGCAGCGGCAGTAGGTGTGTTCATTGAGAGCGCAGACGCAGTCAGCATGTGGATGGATGCAGTTTCCATTTATATGATCCCTCTGGGCGCCCTGTTAGCTGCTGTGATGTTTTTCTGGGTATGCCCCAGAGGCTTTGCCAGGGAGCAGGTGCAGAAGGGAAGAGAGAAAATGCTCGGTTCCTGGTTTGAGCCGGTGACACGCTATCTTTTTGTAGGTCTGACTCTTGGCGTGTACGTTCTGGGAATTTTATTCGGAGGAATTGGCTGATTTTGCAAAAAAGTCTTGAAAAGATAAAAAAAGTGATGTATAATAATGCACATCTTACAAGGGAGTGAGCTTTATCACTCCCTTTTTATCATTTTTCAGGAAAATTTATTTTCTATAAATGAATAACTAACAGGAAAGGTTTAAATTACTGGAGAGGAGAATGAGATGAGCATTAGAATTGGTATTCTTGGATATGGAAATTTAGGACGAGGCGTGGAGTGTGCAGTGAAGCAGAATCCTGACATGGAACTGAAAGCAGTATTTACAAGGCGCGACCCAGAGACAGTAAAGATTCTTACAGAGAGCGCAAAGGTATACCGGGCAGAGGAGGCTGAGAATTTAAAGGATGAGATTGATGTACTGATTCTCTGCGGCGGAAGCGCAACCGATCTGCCAGTGCAGACACCTGCCTTTGCCAAGTGGTTTAACGTAGTGGACAGCTTTGATACTCATGCAAATATTCCTCAGCATTTTGAGGCGGTGGACAAGGCGGCTTCTGAGAGCGGCCATGTAGGTATTATCTCCGTAGGCTGGGATCCAGGAATGTTTTCTTTAAACCGCCTGTATTCCACAGCGATTCTTCCAGAGGGAAGCAATTACACCTTCTGGGGCAAGGGGGTAAGCCAGGGCCATTCTGATGCGATCCGCCGGATTGCAGGCGTAAAGGATGCCAGACAGTATACCATCCCGGTGGAGAGTGCTCTGGAGGCTGTGAGAAATGGAGAGAACCCTGAGCTTACTACCAGACAGAAGCATACGAGAGAGTGTTTTGTGGTGGCTGAGGAGGGAGCTGACCTGGCGGCCATTGAGCAGGCAATCAAGACCATGAAGAATTATTTCGATGAGTATGATACGACAGTACACTTTATCAGCCAGGAAGAACTCGACAGGGATCATAAGGGGCTTCCCCACGGCGGTTTTGTATTCAGAAGCGGAAAAACAGGCTGGGAAAAGGAACACAGCCATATCATTGAGTACAGTTTGAAGCTGGATTCCAATCCTGAATTTACTTCTTCTGTTATTGTGGCCTACGCCAGAGCCGCTTACAAGATGAGCAAAGAGGGACAGAAGGGCTGCAGAACCGTCTTTGACGTAGCTCCGGCTTATTTATCTGCAGAGAGTCCGGCTGATTTAAGAAAGAAATACCTGTAGCGGCAAATGCGGGCGGTTTTCCTCAGAATGGGAAAGCCCCCGCTTTTTTTGCCCTGCTGTCTTTTGGTACAGATGCCGTCCTTGAGGGAAATAGAAATGAAATAAAATTGTAATAATTTTCCAGCTTCCGCTGATTGTGCAGAGAGAAAAAATGAAGTATAATGAATGAAGTCTGGCGCAGCGATATAAAACTGAGCCGGAGTATACGCAGCAAAACAAAGCCGCTCTAACATAATGGCGGATGCAGGGAGAAGATTTATGAGACAAAAGAAATGGAAGATATATGTGAAACAGACAACGGCTTTTGCTATGGCGTGCAGTCTGATATTTTCAGGTGCAGCGCAGGCAGCCCCGATTCCTCCGGACGGCTCCGCGTCAGGGCAGACAGTCCAGGGAAGCAGCCAGCAGGAGACAGGACCGGCAGGGCCGGGGAGCAGTTCGGGAAATTCAGGTTCAGTCTCCAGGCTTCCGTCGCTTTCCGGGACTGTGACAACGGAAAAAGACAGTCAGACGGCTCAAAGCAACAGCCAGACAGAGAGCCAGGGAACCAGCCAGGCGGCTGTTCCCCAGATCAAGGCGGAGGGCGCGGTTTTGTATGACGCTACCCGGTATCAGGTGCTTTACGAGAAAAATGCAGATACCCGGTATTACCCGGCCAGCATTACGAAGATTATGACGGCTCTGCTTGTGCTGGAACACTGCAATTTAAACGATACGGTGACTTTTTCACAGACGGCAGTTACGAATCTGGAGTCAGGAGCTGTGACTCTGGGCGTCAAGGCTGGCGATCAGTTTACAGTGGAGCAGTGCCTGTACGGCCTTCTTTTAAAATCGGCTAATGAAATTGCCAATGGACTGGCAGAGCATGTATCGGGCAGTATCAGCGGGTTTGCCGATCTGATGAATCAGAAAGCGGCGTCCCTGGGTTGTACGAATACCCATTTCGTCAACCCTAACGGCCTGAACAATTCAAACCATTATACGACAGCCAGGGATATGGCTTTGATTGCAGACGCGGCCTTTTCTAACCCAACGCTTTGTAAGATAGCTTCCACTGTCAATTATGATTTCCCGGCTACGGCCAGCGTTCCATCTGTACGAAAGCTGACCATGGGACACAAGATGGTTAATCCGGCGGGCAGCGAATATTACAGCGGCATTGTGGGAGGAAAAACGGGCTATACCTCCTTAGCTGGCAATACGCTTGTTACCTGTGCAGAGCGGAATGGAACAAGGCTGGTGGCTGTTATCTTAAAGAGCCGCCAGACGCACTATACCGATACGAGAGCGCTGCTGGACTATGGCTTTGCTCTGGTTCAGTCTGGCGGGACTGGTTCAGGAGCAGGGGGACCGGGAGGAAGTCCGGGAAGCCAGCAGGGGCCAGGGGGAGGTTCCATATCTGCCAGTCCTCGCTGGTCAGAAGATTCCAGAGGATGGCGCTTTGTCAAGGCCGACGGTTCCTATGCTGCCAACGAGTGTATGGAGATTAACGGGGAGATCTACTGCTTTAAGCCGGATTCCTATATTGTGAGCAATGACTGGTATCAGATTGGAGGAATCTGGTATTTCTTCCGCCCCAGCGGAGGTATGGCCAAAAGCCGCTGGATCGAGACTGGTGGAAAGTGGTATTATGTAGACGGAAACGGATCTCTGTTCACAAACGGAACCACGCCAGACGGCTACCAGGTAGACGCAAACGGAGTGTGGATTCAGTAACTGCCCTTTGTCTATGTCCAGGAAAAAATTTTCGGTGACTTTAAGCGGAACAAGAAAATTTTTTCCTGGACATCTCTTTTCGGTGACTTTGAGTGGAACAAGAAAAAATTTCCCTGTGTCCCCGTTCCTTTACTTGACAATTTCCGGCAAACCTACTATATTATTTATATCTGTCTGAAAAATCTCTCAGACAGGTATGAGGTCAGCGTATGCTGACATCAGGAATGGAATAAAAAAAGGCTGAGAAAAAGAGGAGTAGGCAGGAAGCCGCCCGTCAGAGAGAGCAGTCCGCTGGCTGAGAGACTGCTTGGGGAAGGTCTGCTGAAGGTAGCTTTTGAGCCCGGCCCTTGAACCTGTTTTTTGTGAACATAAGATACGTCTGACGGAGACGAAAGCCTGCTGTACGAAAAAACAGACAGTAGAGGACTGCGGGGGTTCCCGTTATAGAACAGATGAGATTGCCGCTGTCTGTATGCGCGGCAGAATAAAGGTGGTACCGCGGTAATTCGCCCTTTGCATGGAGACATGTAAAGGGCATTTTTTATGACATCACAAAATAGGATTTTTTGCCTGCGGTAGATTTCCGGAAGGGAGAAAGGAATGTCAGTCCATTCAGAAAAAAAGAGTCAGGCCTCCAGCTGCGAGACCTGCAGCAATTACGTCTATGACGAAGACTATGGATACTATGTCTGCGAGGCCAGCCTTGACGAGGACGAGATGGCGGCCTTTCTGGGAGACCGGAAATTCCAGTGTCCCTACTACCACATAAACGACGAGTATCTGATTGTGCGCAAACAGATGTAGAAGCAAAGGCGCACAGGAATAATAAGAAAAAAGGAGAGCGTAAGATGAAAGAACTGGAAAAGAACTATAATCCGGCGGACATTGAAGCCCGCCTGTACCAGAAGTGGCTGGACAGTAAATATTTCCACGCAGACGCAGAGAGGGGAAGAAGAGAGGGAAAGAAACCTTTCACTATCGTAATGCCGCCGCCAAACATTACAGGCCAGCTTCATATGGGCCATGCTCTGGACAATACCATGCAGGATATTTTAATCCGCTATAAGAGAATGCAGGGTTATGAGGCTCTCTGGCAGCCGGGAACCGACCATGCAGCTATCGCCACAGAGGTAAAGGTAATCGATAAATTAAAGAGCCAGGGTATTGACAAACACGACCTGGGCCGCGAGGGCTTCTTAGAGAAGGCCTGGGAGTGGAAGGAAGAGTACGGAAGCAGAATCGTAAATCAGCTGCACAAGCTGGGTTCCTCCGCCGACTGGGACAGAGAGCGTTTCACCATGGACGAGGGTTGCTCTGACGCAGTGCTTGAGGTCTTCACAAAGCTCTATGAGAAGGGATACATTTACAAGGGCTCCCGCATTATCAACTGGTGTCCTGTATGTCAGACCTCCATTTCCGATGCTGAGGTAGAGCACGAGGAGCAGGACGGCTTCTTCTGGCATATTAATTACCCTATCGCAGGGGAAGAGGGACGGTTTGTAGAAATCGCCACCACCCGTCCGGAGACGCTTCTGGGAGACACGGCTGTTGCGGTAAACCCTGAGGACGAACGGTACAAAGACTTAGTAGGAAAAATGTTAAAGCTTCCGCTCACAGACAGGGAAATCCCTGTTGTGGCAGATGAGTATGTAGATAAGGAGTTTGGAACTGGCTGCGTGAAGATTACGCCGGCTCATGATCCGAATGACTTTGAGGTAGGAAAGCGCCACAATCTGCCGGAACTCTGCATTATGAATGATGACGCTACCATCAGCGCTCCAGGCAAGTATTTCGGCATGGACCGCTACGAAGCCAGAAAGGCCATGGTAGAGGATTTAAAGGAGCAGGGCCTTTTAGTCAAGGTGGTTCCTCATTCCCATAACGTCGGAACTCATGACCGCTGCGGAACAACAGTAGAGCCTATGGTAAAGCCGCAGTGGTTTGTGAGAATGGACGAGATGGCGAAACCAGCAGTGGAGGCCATCAAGTCAGGCAGACTGAAATTTGTTCCGGAGAGCTTTGGAAAGACATATCTTCACTGGCTGGAAGGGATCCGCGACTGGTGTATTTCCAGACAGCTGTGGTGGGGACACAGAATCCCGGCCTACTACTGTGACGAGTGCGGCGAGATGGTGGTTTCCAAGACTATGCCGGAGAAGTGTCCGAAGTGCGGCTGTGTTCATATGACTCAGGATGAGGATACACTGGATACCTGGTTCTCCTCCGCTCTGTGGCCGTTCTCTACGCTGGGCTGGCCTAAGAGCACGCCGGAGTACGAGTATTTCTATCCTACAGACGTGCTGGTAACAGGCTATGATATTATTTTCTTCTGGGTAATCAGAATGGTATTCTCCGGTCTGGAGCAGACAGGAAAGGAGCCGTTTAACACTGTTCTTATCCATGGTCTTGTAAGAGATTCCCAGGGACGTAAGATGAGCAAGTCCTTAGGAAATGGTATCGATCCGCTGGAGGTAATCGACAAGTACGGCGCAGACGCCCTGAGAATGACGCTGATGACAGGCAATGCCCCTGGAAACGACATGCGCTTCTACTGGGAGAGAGTAGAGGCCAGCAGAAACTTTGCCAACAAAGTATGGAACGCTTCCCGTTTCATTATGATGAATGTGGAGAAGGCGCCGGAAAGCCAGGCAGCTCTCTCTGATCTGACCATGGCAGATCGCTGGATTCTTTCCAAGGTAAACACTCTGGCTAAAGACGTAACAGAGAATATGGACAAATTCGAGCTGGGAATCGCTCTTCAGAAGGTTTACGATTTTATCTGGGAGGAATTCTGCGATTGGTACATCGAGATGGTGAAGCCGCGTCTCTATAATGATGAGAATACGACGAAGGCGGCCGCTATCTGGACTTTAAAGACAGTGCTGATTCAGTCCTTAAAACTTCTGCACCCATACATGCCGTTCATCACAGAGGAGATCTTCTGCAATCTTCAGGAGGAGGAGCCGTCCATTATGATTTCTTCCTGGCCGGTCTATAAAGAGGAGTGGAATTTTGCTTCTGAGGAGAATGCGGTGGAGACGATTAAGGAAGCAGTCCGCGGAATCAGAAACGTCCGCACTTCCATGAACGTACCGCCCAGCAAGAAGGCCAAGGTTTACGTGGTTTCTGAGGATGAGTCTCTCCTTGGAATTTTTGAGCACAGCAAGGTATTCTTCGCAACTCTCGGATATGCCAGCGAGGTTTGTCTCCAGAAGGATAAAACAGGCATTGTCGATGATGCCGTGTCTGCCGTGATCCCGAAGGCAGCTATCTATATGCCGTTTGCAGAACTGGTAGATATTGACAAGGAGATCGAGAGACTGAAGAAAGAGGAAGAGCGCCTGACCAAGGAGCTTGCCCGCGTCAACGGAATGCTTGGCAACGAGAAGTTTGTGAGCCGTGCGCCGGAGGCTAAGATTGCTGAGGAAAAGGCAAAGCTTGAAAAATATACTCAGATGATGGATCAGGTGAAGGAACGCTTGGCTCAGCTTTCCAAGTAAAGAAGCAGAACGAAACACTAAAAATGTAAAATCCAGAAAATTATAAAGGCTCTTTGTCAATGGTTGGGGTGGGATTTGTTAAAATCCTGCCCCAATTCTATGAAAAGGGCTCTTTTTATATTTGGTTCCAAGTTTTTCTGATTTT